>DASZRV010000064.1:0-157031 GCA_035549095.1 Lacunisphaera sp.
GACCTGGCTTGTCTTTGATGGGCCGGTCTCCGGACCGGCCACGGCTGGCCGGGAGGCCAGCCCTCCAAATCAATTCCACTTCAAGATGTCGTCTGCCGCCGATGCCGCCGGTGATTCTCGCTGGACGGCGGCGTGGCCGGACCTGCTCGCGTTCGGCGGCGGCTTGGCGCTCGCCTGGTTCGGCCACTGGGAGACGCGCGATCTCGTGTGGAGCCTCTGGCTCTCGAGTCTGCTCGTCGGCTACGCGATGATCGTGTGGTCGATCTTTGGCCCCGGGATCGCTCTGGCCACTCAGGCTTGGAGGGGACGGGATCAACTGCGGGAGGCGACGCTGGGAAACACCGCGGCGGGCGGCGCCGTGCTTTTGATCGGGGGGTTGTTCCTGCTCGCCTTCTTCACCGTACATTTCGGGATGTTCCATTTCGTCCACTCGGTGTTCCTGAACTCCTTCTTTCCCCTCCGACCCGGGATTAAGAGCTGGCCGGGACCGGCGTTGTATTGGTCGGTGTTGACCGCGTACTGGCCTTTCGTGCTCGTCGCCGCGGTGGCGGAGCGCCAGGCCTTTCGTCTGCCGCAGGCGGCGGAGTCAGCCCCCGCGGACACCTCGGTCAGGGCGGCGGACGTCAACCGCCGGCTCGCCGCCGGGCGCCAGGGCTTCGGCGGCATGATGGCGCCGTACCGGAATGTGGTGCGGCTGCATATGCTGATCTTCTTTTTCGCGTTCGCGCATTTCGCGAAGCTCGACAACTTCCTTGTCTACGCGGTCGTGTATGCGGTGTATTTCTTCCCGTGGCGGATGGTCCGCCGGGCTCAGGCGCCGGCTTTGTAGGGCGGGGTCGCCGAACCCCGCCGCGAACCAGGCGGGATCAGCGATCCCGCCCTGCAGCGATCGACTTTCCGTGACGCCGCTCCCAGGCGAAGAGATATTGCTGGGCCAGGCCGGCGAGCGGACCGAAATGGGTCCGGCCGAACTGGGCAACCTGCGCGGGACGCCAGCCGTGCAGGCCATAGCGATGCGCGAGGGATTTGAGCACCCACGTGTCGACCGGAAAGGCCTCAAGCTGTCCCGCGCCAAACAACAACACGCAGTCGGCGACTTTCTCCCCCACGCCCGGCAGTTCGAGCAGCCGCGCCTTCGCGGCCGGGTAGGGCAGCCCTTCGGTCTCGTCGAGCCAGCCTGGCCGGGCGGCCAGGGAAAGTGCCGTCTCGTGGATGAACCGTGCGCGAAATCCCAGCAGGCAATCACGCAGATTTTTTTCCGGGATCGTCGCGAGCTCGGGCCAGGTGGGGAGGCGGAAATGTAGGGCGGCATCGCTGATGCCGCCGCACGGCGGGGTCAGCGACCCCGCCCTACAGATCCTCTCACCGTGCCGCTCCGCCAGCAGCGCCACCATCTGCTTGATCTGGACGATTTGTTTGGTCGCGCTGCAAAGGAAACAGAGCAGCGTTTCGCCGAATGGCTGGCGGAGCAACCGGAGGCCGGGAAACGCCGCGATGCACTTCGCCAGATGCGGATCGCTGCGCCAGGGCAGCGAGTCCGTCAGTGCACGCCAATCGAGGTCGGCGCCCAACAGACGGACGAGCGCAGCTCCGGTCGCCTCCGTGCGCCCGTGCGGCGACCGCCACTCAAGGCGGCCCTCTTGCAGGCGTAGTTGCGCGACGTGCTCCGACCAAATGCCGGTCCAGATTCCGTCGACGCGGACCCAGCGAAAAGCCTGGCCGCCGTCGAGGATCTCGGCGAGGACCGCTGGCTCGAGTTCGAGGCCCGGCACAAACGCCTGCCAGTCGGACCACGACGGCTGGTTCATCGCTCAGGAACCGCCCGGCTTCTCCCAGAGATAGCTGCGCTCGGTCGCGAGCGTCTGGCCATCGGCGCCCTTGAAGGTCAGGCGCCAGGCGACCGGATCCACCTTGGGGTCGGCCCAGTCAGGGCCGGTCAGGCCGAGATTGAAGACGGTGTCGCCGGCGCCGAGCGAAACTTGAAACGAGTAGGTCTGGGTACCCGCGTTGCCGGCGCGCACGATATCCAATGTTGCCGTCGCCGCTTGCGCCGCGGCCGGGTTCTTCACGCGTGCCAGGAAATAATAACCGCTGCGTTCGTCCGGGTGGGTGCGAAGCACCACCTGGCCATCGGTGTTTTCCCGGCCCGTGAAATACTCGGAGATGCGTTTGAAGGAGGAGGCGTCGCGCCAGCCGGGAAAGACGCGCACGATCGTAACACCCGCAGGCTGCGCCGCCGAGGCAACGGCGGCGAAGATCAGGACAAGCAGCAAACCGAGGATGGCGCGGGTCGACACGGATGGATTGTTCGCGGCGCGAGGATGGCAGGCAAGATCGAGTTTGGGATTCGACCGGTCAAAGCCGGCCCTATTGGAGGCGAACCTTCTTGAACTGATAGATGCCGATGGCGGAGGGTTCCCAGCCTTTGACGGACGGCTGGATAAGATAAGTCCTCACGCCGAACACGAGCGGGATGACCGGGGCCTGTTCGAGCAGGATTTCCTCGGCTTTCTGCAGCAGGGCAAAGCGGTCGCGCTGGTCAACCGTGCGTCCGGCCCGATGGATCAGGACGTCATAGCCCGGATCACCCCAGCCGGTCCAATTGCTGCCGCCGTCGCTGACGAAAAGTTCCAGGAAGGCGCTCGGGTCGGGATAATCGGCCACCCAGCCATTGGCCCCGACGGCGTAGGCCATGACGCGCTGGTTCTGAATCGAGGTCTTTTGCTCGAGCTGCGCGATGGTGGCATGCACCCCGAGTTCGCGCTCCCACATCGCCTGCACGGCTTCGACGATCTTGGGTTGGAGTTCGTCGTTTCGGACCTGGAGCTCGAACGGAGCCAGACCCTGGCCGCCGGGGTAACCGGCCTCCGCCAGCAGCCGGCGCGCCTCCGCGAAGTCATCCGCCACGTGGGCGCTGGACTCATAGCCACCGAGCCCGGGTGGAACCAGTTCGTGCGCGGGGGCATTCGAATCGTGGAGCAGGTTGTGCGCGATCGCGGCGCGATCGATCCCGAGCGCCAGGGCCCGGCGCAGCTTGGGATTGTTGAACGGCGGGCGGGTGGTGTTGAAACGAATGAAAAGCGTCTGGATGAACGGATCGATCCGCAGCTGGCCGGGTGCGGACTGGCGGTACGCGGGAATCTTCGCGATCGGGAGATTGTTGGTCAGGTGCAGCTGGCCCGCCCGGAACTCGCGCTCCTCGACATCCGGATTTTCGATCGGGTGAAAAACGATGGCATTCAGGTGCACGTTCACCGCATCCCAATAGAGCGGGTTGCGCGCGACGGTGAGGTGCGCGTTGGGAATCCACTCCTTCAGGACGAACGGGCCGTTGCCGACGAAGTTGGCCGGCGTCAGCCACGGCGTGTTGCGGTTGGACAGACCGCCGAGGCGGGCGAGGACGCGCGGGTTGACGGGATAATAGGCGGCATTGGCGAGCAGCAGCGGCAGGTAAGGCGTCGGTCGCTCGAGCGTGATCACCAGCGTGCGGGTGTCGGGGGCGGCGAGGCCGAGCGCGGAAGCCTGGGTGACGCGCCCGCCGTTGAACGCCTCGGCGTTCTTGATGGGGAAAAGGAAATAGGCATACGATGACGCCAGTTCGGGCGACAAGGCGCGGCGCCACGAATCGATGAAGTCGGCGGCGGTGAGCGGTTCGCCATTGGACCAGCGCAGGCCCGGCCGAAGGTGAATGGTCCACACCAGGCCGTCGGCGGACGAGGACCAGCTTTCCGCGGCCGCCGGCACGGCCTGCGAAGTGCGCTCGTCGATCGCGGTCAAACCCTCGAACAAAGCCGCGATGAGGCGCAGGTCCGTGTAGGCGTCGGCGATGTGCGGATCGAGCGTGCCGGGCTCGGCGCCGTTACCCACGTGCAGGATGCCCTCGCGACTCCCTTGCGCAACGGCAGTCTCGCGTCGGCTGCACGAAGCGGCCAGCGCCAGCACCAGGAGCAGGAGGGGGAGGCGACGCCAGTTCATCGCGGGGAGTTAAGGCCGTTGGCCGGCGCTGGCAAGGTAGGGCGCAAGAATTCTGTGGGCATTCCCTAATAAAGCCGGCATTCGTGCGTCATCGGAGCAGGAACGTGAACAACGAACCGAATCAGCCCCATGCCAGCCATGATGCCAGCTCCTGGGTGCGGGACGCCGTCGAACGGCACCAAGCACCGCTCCAACGTTACGCTGCCCGCCTGCTCGGGGGGGACATCGACCGGGCGCGCGATGTCGTGCAGGACGCCTTCGTCCGGCTCATGGCCCAGCCCCCGGCGGACGTCGACGGCCACGTGGCGGAATGGTTGTTCACGGTCTGCCGCAACCGCGCGCATGACGTCATGCGCAAGGAGGGGCGCATGAAAGCATTTGCCGAAGGGCAAGTAGAGCAGTTGACCGCCCCCGAGCCGCGGCCCGGCAGCGCCTTGGAGCGCGCCGAGCAGCACGCCGCCGTGCTCAAGCTCATCAACCAGCTGACCCCGAACCAGCAGGAGGTCGTTCGTCTCAAATTCCAGAACGGGTTCAGCTACCAGGAAATCAGCCGGATCACCTCACTGTCGGTGACGAACGTCGGCTTCATCCTGCACACCGCCATCAAGACGCTGCGCCAGCACATGGCCGCGCAAACGGAGTAAGACCCATGGACGCGAACAAGATTTCACCCGACGATCCGCGGCTGACCGCCTACGCCCTCAACGAAATGCCGGCGGCAGAGCGCGCGGAATTCGACAAACTGCTCGAGCAGGATCCCGCGGCCCGGTCCGCGGTCGACGACATCGCCGCGACGGCCTCGCTGCTGAAGACCGCGCTGGACGACGAACCGATCGAGGTGGCGCCGAAACCGGCGCCGAAGCCCGCCCCGCTGGCCAAGATCGTGCGGTTTCCGTATTGGACGATTTCCAGTCTGGCGGCCGCGTGCTTCGCCCTGTTCTTCATTTACTGGCAGCGGCAGGAGATGCTGGCGCCGGCGAAGAACTACATCGAAGTGCCGTTGACCCCGCCGGCCGAGCCGGAAGCGAAGGCGACGGACGAGGCGAAAAAGGCTGCCGCCCCGGCGACATCGCCCGACGATGGGACCCGCATCGAATACGACACCACGGCGGCGCAACGCCGCGCCGACCAGAAGACGAACGACGAGCGGCGCAAGGAGATCGAGGAGGTGAAGGCGGCCGAGTTGAACAAGGACGCGGCGATGCAATTCAAGTCGGCCGCGGCTCCGGCACCCAAGGTCGCGGCGGCTGATGTATTCGGAGCCAGCCGGCCGGCCGCGGCCATCCCCACCACGGCGCAAAATCAGGCGGCCCGGCCAGCGGCGGCTGCTGCTGGAACGTTGAAGGCCGAAAGCGAAGCGGTCGTCCTGAGCCCGTTCGAGGTTTCGGCGTCGGCCCGGTCCGCGGGTTATGCGGGCGCCTCCACGCGGGCGGGAACCCGACAGAACCCCGGCGGGACTTGGCGCGCCGATGCGAAAGAGCTCCGGACGCAATCGTTCGCGGCCCTCCGCGACGGCAACACCGAGGCCTACGACTACCGCCGGGACAACGACTACAAGCGCGTCAAGGACGAGCCGCTCTCAACCTTCTCGGTCGACGTCGACACGGCGTCGTACGCGAACGTCCGGCGCTTCCTAACGGCGGGCGAGCGTCCGCCCGCGGATGCCGTGCGCGTCGAGGAGCTCGTGAATTACTTCCCCTACGACTACGAATCGCCGCCGGACGCGACGCCGTTCGCGGCGCACCTGGAAGTGGCCTCCGCGCCATGGGCGCCGTCGCACCGGCTGGTGCGAATCGGGTTGAAGGGTCGCGATGTCCCGCAAGCGGCGCGCCCGCCGGCGAACCTGGTGTTCCTCCTCGACGTTTCCGGCTCGATGGACGAGCCGAGCAAGCTGCCGCTGGTGAAGCAATCGCTCCGGCTGCTGGTGGACAAGCTGCGGCCCGATGATCGCGTGGCGATCGCGGTCTATGCCGGCGCCTCCGGACTGGCGCTGCCGTCAACCCCGGCCGCGCACAAGGCCGAGATCCTCGATGCCATCGAGCAACTCAATGCCGCAGGCTCGACCAACGGCGCGATGGGCATCCAGCTTGCCTACGACATTGCGAAGGCAAATTTCATTCCCGGTGGCGTGAACCGCGTGATCCTCGCGACCGACGGTGATTTCAACGTCGGCGTGACCAGCGAGGGCGAGCTTGTCCGGCTTGTGCAGGAAAAGGCGAAGAGCGGGGTGTTCCTGACGGTGCTCGGCTTCGGCATGGGCAACATCAAGGACGCCACCCTCGAGCAGCTCGCCGACAAGGGCAGCGGCAACTACGCCTACATCGACACCCTCGCCGAGGCGAAGAAGTCCCTCGTGGAGCAGGCCGGCGGCACGCTCGTCACGATCGCGAAGGACGTGAAGATCCAGGTCGAATTCAACCCGGCGGTGGTCCAGGGCTACCGGCTCATCGGCTATGAGAACCGGTTGCTGGCCAAGGAGGATTTCAACAACGACCAGGTCGATGCCGGTGAGGTAGGCGCGGGGCACACCGTCACCGCGCTGTACGAGGTCGTGCCGGTCGGCGTGCCGATGCCGGAGAACGTGCCGGACGTTGACGCCCTGAAGTACCAGACCGTGGAGCGGCCGCCACCCATTGTCAGCCGCCCGCCACTGCGAAAAGACTTCCCGGAAATGCTCACCGTGAAGGTGCGCTACAAGGAGCCGGCGGGCGATACGAGCAAGCTGCTGGAATTTCCGCTGCACGACATCGGCAAGACGTTTGCCCAGGCGAGCGTCGACTTCAAGTTCGCCACGGCGGTGGCGGCGTTCGGGATGGTCCTGCGCGAGTCGCAATACCGCGGCACGGCAACGCTGGACAATGTGGCCGGCTGGGCCCGACAGGGGCTCGGTCAGGATTCCGGCGGATACCGCAACGAGTTCATCAACCTCGTCGCCCGCGCCCAGCAGCTCGTGCGCTGAAGCGCGGAGCGATGGGACAAATGATACCGTGGCTGGGGACGTAGGGGCGCGCCTGGTGCGCGCCCGGGCGTGGTCAAGCCACGCCCCCACGGCCGAAGGCGAATCGCCCGGCAACGCGCTGAGGTCAGCGCGTTCCACCTGCCGGCTTGCGTGGGGGCGCGGCGTATGCAACGTCACCCTTTCCATGGCAATATTCGGATCGATCGAAACAATGCGCGCCCAACTGGCGGCTAATCCGCACCTGCAAATGGCGCGGGGCTATGTCGAACGGCTGCTCCAGCCTGGTTCGCCCGAGCGCGCCCGCCTCGACGCATTGCGGGCGGGCGAGTCGGCCAAGGTGGACTTGGGCGGCGGGATGTTCGCCATCGACGCCGCCTACCTGAGCAAGCGCCGGGCGGAGGTATTCTTCGAGACGCACCGCAAGTACATCGACGTGCAGGCGGTGATCGAAGGCGAGGAATCGATGGAGATCGTCGACCGGTCGCGACTGGCGATCGACGTTCCCTACGATGCGGAAAAGGACCTGGTCAAATACCACGACGTCCGCGGCGCCTCGATCCTGCACGCGCATCCCGGCGAGGTGGAGGTGTTTTTCCCGGAGGATGGCCACATGTCGCACGCGGTCGGTGAACCGGTGCTGGTGCGGAAAACGGTCGTGAAGGTGCCGGTGTAATGTGGGCTTTGCGCCCCGCGGCGCGGTCCCGCACACCCCGGCATCCCAGCGGATGAACTATCGGCATCACTTTCACGCCGGCAATTTCGCCGATGTCTTCAAGCACGTGCTGCTGCTGCGCCTGATCGCGGCGATGCAGCGCAAGGAGAAGGGGTTTCTCTATCTCGACACCCACGCGGGCCGAGGCGGATACGACTTGAGCGTGCCCGCGATCCTGCCGGAAGGCCGGACGCGCGAGCCGGAGTACCCCCAGGGAATCGGGCGCTTGTGGCTGGAGCGGGCCTGGCCCGCGCCGGTCGCCGAGTATGTCGAACTCGTCCGGCGATTCAACGAGCGCCAAGGGGTGGCACGGGGGGAGCTAAAATACTACCCGGGCTCGCCCTGGCTGGCGAAATTCGCCCTGCGCCCGCAGGACCGCATGGCGCTGTTCGAATTGCACCCGGATGATGTCGAGGCGCTCGAGTTTGAGTTCGGCCGGGAGTCGCGCGTCAGCGTCCAAGCGGGCGACGGCTACAACGCGCTGAAAGGCGCGCTGCCGCCGCCGGAGAAACGCGCCCTGGTCCTGGTCGACCCGCCGTTTGAAAACCAGGGTGAGTTCGTTGCCATCCTGACCGGGCTCGAGGCTGCCTTGCGCCGGCTGCCCGGGGCGGTGGTGGCGGTGTGGTACCCGATCACGGAACGCGCCGGGGCGGATGCCTTCCTCCACGAGATCGCGGCGCGGCAAACGCCGGCGGTGGCGGCGGAGCTGATGGTCGCCGGTCCGGAGGCGGCCATGCGCCTGAAGGGTTGCGGGCTGCTCGTGCTCAACCCGCCGTGGCGGATCGACAGCGAATTCCGGGAATTGCTGCCTGAGTTGGCGAAGCGTCTGGGAACCGGCGAAGGCGCCGCGGCGCGCTGCACCTGGATCGTGGCCGATCGCTAAGTCGCCAGCAAAGCACCGCTCAGCGGTGCGTGATCCGCGTGGCGGTGAAGGGCAGGGGATCGAACGCGATGCGCGGGTTCGGCAAGGCCGGGGCCTTGAAGACCGGCTTGTTCCACAGGATGTCGCGAAGGATCGCCGGCCGCACTGCCCCAAACGCCGGGAGCGTCACGCCCAAGCGGGGCTTCAGGGAATTGTGCGGGAAGTGAGTCATGGTGTTAGATTGGGTCCGGCTTGGTCAGAGCCGCAGGTTCTGGAATTAAGAACCCCGGGGGAATCGATTTGTTCCA
Organism: Lacunisphaera sp.; assembly: GCA_035549095.1. GTDB lineage: Bacteria > Verrucomicrobiota > Verrucomicrobiia > Opitutales > Opitutaceae > Lacunisphaera. The sequence goes on from DASZRV010000064.1 coordinate 8,817, forward strand.
AAAAAAACTGGAAGCTGGCGCGCGCGCCTACCCCGAACGCGCGCGCCAGTCCCGGCCGGGGCTACGCCACCTGGCGCTGCCGCAGCGGCATGCTGGCCGAGACCAGGTGCTTTTTCGGCAACACGATGGTGAGCACGCCCCGGGTGATGGACGCCTGCAATGCTTCGTAATCGAAGCTCACGCCGAGCCGCAGCTTCAGCTGGTAGTCGCGCTGCACGCTTTCGAGGTGCAACGCGCGCCAGTTGGTGCGGACGAGGTGGGTCTTGCGGGCGGTCACAAAGAGATCGGGTCCCTGCGTCGTGATCTCGACGCCGCTGGCGTCGACGCCGGGCACGTAGATGACGAGCTTCAGCGCCGAGGAGAGGTCCATGCAGTCATAGTGCGGCGAACGGAAGGCCTTTTTGGGTTCCGTGGCCGGGAAGCGACTGTTGTTCAAACGATGGATGATGGTATGCATGTTGGTTCCTTTCTCGTCGGTGGGACACCGCCGGGACTCCGGGAGCTGAAAGGGAAACCGGGTTACGGTTCGCTCAGCAGTGGCAGTCCTGGCCGGTGGGCTGTTTCCGCCAATTGGAGGCGCACGAGCACATAAGCACGCGACCAATCTGCGGGACCGCCTTCGTATGCGAAGTGCGGACTCGCTGGGAGCGCTGCTGTTGGCGTGCTAGTGACATTGGCTGGATACGCGGCGAATCATGCAGAGCTTATGCCAGCCGCCAACGATATTCTCGCGCTATGACGAATCACCGCCGGTCTCGAATCGCCGGCAACTGTGCCGGCTCGCGAGCCTTGCGCAAACCATTGCCGCGGGCTAAGCTGCGCCGCCATGAAACCCATGACCGATTCGACCACCACTGTCGCGGAGATGCGGCGCAAGGTCCTGAGCTTTGTCCACGAGCGCGATTGGGAACAGTTTCATTCCCCGAAAAACCTCAGCATGGCGCTCGCCGCGGAGGCGGGCGAACTCATGGAGCATTTCCTCTGGACCGAATCGAAGGCTTCGCTGGCGGCGGCCCATGACGCGAAGAAACGGCCGGCGATCGAGGCGGAGATCGCCGATGTCGTGATCTACGCGCTCGAATTCGCCAACATCTGCGGGATCGACCTGGCGTCGGCGGTCGAGGCGAAGATGCAGGCGAACGCCAAGAAATACCCGGTCGAGAAGGCGCGTGGTCGCGCCGAGAAGTACACGGAGCTGTAGGTATTGCGGATTGAGGATTTGGGATCGCGGATCGGCCGAACACGTCTCCGGCAATGAAAACGGCGGGCTTTCGCCCGCCGGCAATCCGCAATCAGCAATCCGAGGTCCGCAACCGGCTCACGGCTTGCCGCCGTAGGTCACGTAATCGTCAAGGTCCAGCCAGTCGAACCACGTGGCAATGTCGTCGCGGTTCGCGGCATTCTTGCGGTGCACGTCGTTGAAGAAGGCTCGGGTGTCGGGTGGCGTCGGTGTCAGTTGCTCCATCCAGGCCGACCAGGCGGCGATCTCGGCCGGGTGACGCTTCGGCTGCATGTTGGCCATGATGTAGGCGAGGATCTCGCTGTCGCTCTTGCCCGCCTTGATCTCGGCGAAGAGGGCATCTGGATTCAGGCCCGTGTAGGCGAGGAAGCGCTGGTCGACGGGGCAGTTGTAATGGAAATCGCCCTGCTTGCCGGCCACGACGGCGCGCGCCTTGTCGATCAGTCGCGGCAGGTGCGCGAAGCCGCCCAGGCGGACGCGCGGGCTGCGCGGCGGGTGACGCGTCAGGTCGGGCGCGAAGAGATTCACGGCGCCGCCTTGGGCGCCAGTGGGATTGATGTAGGCATTTTTGAGATCGGCCATGGTGGGATGTTGGGTTGAAAGGTCAGGGTTGGGGGATCTTGGGGCCGCTGTGACAGGCGCAACCCGGCGCGCAGCCGCCGGCGGGCGCGGGGGCGGGTGCTGCTGGCTTCCGTTCGCCCACGCCCATCAGGCCAAACCCGCCTGTGACGACCCGCCGAACCGGCTCGCCGGTGTCCGGATGCCGCCGCAGCGGCGCGTCCTTCATGCTTTGCACCACTTCGAACCGGCGGGACGTGTCGCCGGGCTTTGCGGGGATGGTTTCGTAGACGTACGTGGCCACGCCGTCATCGAAACAAAGCCAGGGCACTTGTCAAAGCGACCGGCGCCTACCACCCGGCCCTGAGCTCCTCCGGGGTGCGCCCGCTTTCGCGCAGCGTGCGCAGCGCGAGGGCATCGTGACGCTTGGCGAGCCGGACCCCATGTTCATCGTTTACCAGTGCGCAATGGTAGAACTGCGGAACCATGAGCCCCAGCGCGCGGTAGAGCAGCAGTTGCCGGAAGGTCGATCGGACGAGATCGGCACCGCGCACCACCTCGGTGATGCCCATGTCGGCGTCGTCGACCGCGCAGGCGAGTTGGTAGCTCGGTGTGTCGTCTTTCCGCCACACCAGGAAGTCACCAAAATCCCGTCCCGCCACGGCCGACTGCCGGCCGAGTGCGCCATCGATGAAGGAAAGCTCGGTCCCGTCGGGCACGCGGACTCTCCAATTCGTTGAAACTTTGCGGCCGAGCGGCGGCAGCGGCGCATCGGGCGCGGGTCGGAATTCGGGCGGGTAGACCGGCTCCTCGGCTTCCTCGTGTGGAGCGCCGGCGGCGGCAAGCACGTCGCGACGCGAACGGTGGCACGGATAGATCGCGCCGGCCGCGTGCAGCCGCTCCAGCGCCGCGCGGTACAGGGGAATGCGCTCGCTTTGCGAGACCATTGGTTCCTCCCACTCCAAGCCGAACCACGCCAGGTCCTCGCGCATTGCGGCCACGAAATCCGGCCGGCAGCGGACCCGGTCGAGGTCGTCATTGCGCAGCCACAACCGGCCGCCGACGGCACGGGCGCGTTGCTGGGCCGTCCAGAAGGTTCGGGCATGGCCGAGGTGCAACAGCCCGGTCGGGGAGGGTGCCAGCCGGCCGCGATAGCCTGAAGGGGAATCAACCACGAATGGACACGAATAGACACGAATGGATGGCCGAGGCACGGCAAAATACCCGCGAGGCCGGCATTGAGTTCGTGTTCATTAGTGTCCATTCGTGGTTGGACCGAATGAATTCCCTGTGCGTCTACTGTTCGTCCAGCGACCGCCTCGAGCCCAAGTACTATGAAGCGGCCAAGCGGGTGGGGGAAACCATTGGGCGGCAGGGCTGGACGCTCGTCTATGGCGGCGGCAAAACCGGCTCGATGGGTGCGGTGGCCCGCGGGGCGAAGTCGCAGGGTGGGCGCGTGATCGGCGTCATCCCGGAGTTCATGAAGGCGCGCGAGCTGGAATTCACCGAGGCGGACGAACTGGTTTCGGTGCTCACGATGCGCGAGCGCAAGATGCTGATGGAAACCCGGGCCGACGCTTTCCTCGCGCTGCCCGGCGGGTGGGGAACGCTGGAGGAGTTGCTGGAGATCCTCACGCTGGCGCACCTCGAGGCGTTGCACAAACCCATCGTGATTTTCAACCAAGATGGGTACTACGACGACCTGCTGCGGTTGTGCGACCGCATTGTGCGCGAGAAATTCATGCACGCCACGATCCGCGGCAAGTTCGCCGTGGCGACCACGGTCGAGGAGGTCTTTCCCCTGATCGAGAACTGGACCGACCAGCCCGGCGACGCGAAGTGGTTCCAGACGCGTTAGGCAGCACGCTGTAGGGCGGGATCGCTGATCCCGCCTTGGTTGATCACTTGTCGGCGGCGTTGGCTGCCGAGGGATCGCCCTCGTCGCGATCCGGCCCTGCAACCGCTACCGATACAGCGGAATCAGGTCCTCGGTGCGGGTCCACCCGGTCTGGCCGCCCTCGAAGCGCAGGCGAGTCCAGCCGAGGAACGCCTTCTCGGCCACGGCGATTGATCCGGCCGAGAGCGGCGAGGACTTCTGGGTGGTGTCGGCATCCGTCGGGATGCTGCGCAACGTGGAGCTGCGCCACACCATGGTGACGGCCGGGTCGGCGAGGAGCCCATAGTCACGCAGGCTCAAGGTGGCTGCGGCGGCCAGCAACACGGCGAGCAGGCTTGCCGTCAGGGCAATCGGTCGGGCCCATGAGCCGATCCGCCTGTAGCCCTGCAGCAGCAGCAGGATCAGTGCGGTTGCCAGCAGCAGCGCGGCCACGACGATGGCGGCCTGCCATTCGCCCGGCGTGGCGAGGCGCACGAGTTTGAAGCGGCCCTCGCCGCGCGAAAGGTCGACCAGCAGCGGGGGAGCCATGCCGGAGCGTTGCAGGCCGAGGGCGAGATCCCAGCGGGTGACGGGCGAACGGGCGTCGCGGAGGAAGGCGCTGGTCCAGTACGCCGTCGCCTCGGCCCACCGGTCCTGCTGCGCGAGCGCGAGGCCCAGGTTATGGCGCGCCGTCCAATCGGCGGGTGTGGTGGCGACCATCTTGCTCCAGCTCGCTTCGGCGGTGGCAAAATCGCCGCGCCGATACGCATCAGCCGCCGCGTCGGCCCGGCCAACCACCGGCGCCAACGCGACCGCCAGGACCGCGAGGAACGGCAGCAGGTTGCGCGCGGCGAAAAGGGAAGTCGGGGGCCACCCCGGTACCCGGACCGCCTGTAGCGCTCCTTCGGCACGAACCATCCAATCCGTGGGTAGTTGTGGTTCGCGGCTATGGAGGGCGCGGTCGGTCTCGGACCAGAGCTTGGCCCAGGCGGGGGCGGCGTCCGGCGAGCGCCGGCTGACACAGCCGTGGACCAGCGGTGTTCCTGGAGCCGCATGCGGTATCTCCCAGAGCGCCGCGACCTGCTGCTGCCAATCCTTGAGGAGGGCCTGGCGCAGCTCGGGCTTGGTGCCATGGTCGCGAAGCGCCGCAAGTGTCGCCGCCACCTTGGCGCGGGCCTCACGGCGCCGGCGCTGCGGGTCATTTTGCCGGGAGCGCAACGCCGCCAATATCAGCCAGGCGGCGAGCACGCTGGCGACCGCCGCGCAACTCGCGACGAGCACGAGCGTGCGCATCGGCAGCGGTGCCGGGCCGGTGGCGGGCTCCGGCAGCGGATCCCTCGGCAGGTTCTCGGGCGGCGCCGGAGCCACCGCGGTGGGCAAGTTGGGCGAGGTCGCGGTCGTGGCTGCGGGCGGGTTCAACGAGAATTGGACCGGGCCGCTCGGGGTGGTCGGCGCGGTCGCGGCGGGCGCGGCGCCGCCGACGGTGATCGTGACCGGATCGGTGGCGACGGTCTTATAGGCGCCGGTCTTGGTGTCGAAATAGGTGAAGTGAACGGACGCGAGCCGGTAACTGCCCGGCTTCGTGGGCACGAGCACCACGTCCTCACTGAGGGTGCCGTCGAACAGCGAGCCGTCCTTCATCGCGCGCTTGGATTTCGGCTGCACGACTTGGAAGTCATTGGATACCTCCCGCTGCGGCAGACCGCCAATATCGGGCCAGTTGCCCATGCCGCTCAGCTCGAGCGTCCAGGTGACGGGTTCGCCGACGGCCGCGGTCGTGGGCACGACCTTGGACGTGAAGTTGAATTCGCCGACGGCCTTGGAGAAATCGGCCGGGGCCGGCGGCAACGGCTTGATGGTGAGGTCGAGTGAGTTGGTGTTGAGCTGGCGCTGCTCGACCGTCGCCTGTGAAAAGATGCCGAAGCCGGTCTGGCCCACCATGAGGTTGATCATCTGGCCCGCGGGCTTGATCGAAAACGTGCCCGGCTGCTTGGCGTAGGCGCGGGTGGACTGGGTGGAGATCACCCGCCGTTCGCCGCGCACGAGCGTCTCGCTGGGATCGGGCTTGGTCCAGTCCTCGGCGACGAGCGGAGCCGGCTGCCACTCGATGTTTGAGGCCAGGGAGTGAAAATAGCGGCGCACCACGCTGAGGTTGTAGACGACCGGGAAGACCTCGCCGACCCAGTACGTATCCTTGTTGGTGGTCAGCGTGGCGCTGGAGATGTCATCGACCGACAGCCCGGAATTGCCAACGGGCGCGTTGCCGACCGAGTAGGTTGCCGCCGCCACGCGCAGAGTGCCTTTGTCCGTCTGGACGGTGAAGGTCGGAATCGAGATATCGCTGCGCTTGCTGGGACGGACGGGATAGACGTACGAGAACGTCCGGCTGACCTTGAAATTGACGATGCTCGTCTGGCTGCTTTGCGATGGCCGGCCGAAGTCGAGGCCGTCGACCTGCGGGAGTCGCGGTTCGCCGTCGGGTTCGCAGTCCTCGAAGACCAGTGACAAGTCCGACACCTGGTTGAACCCCAGTTGTCCGCCCGGCGGGTCCCAATGGACGGACTCGGCGCGGGCTCTGCCGACGAGAAAGAGAACGAGAAAGAGAACGAGAAGGATTCTTGGCTGACGCATGATGATCACCAGTCCTTGCCGACCGGCTTGGGCTTTTCCTGCTGGCCTTGGAGAATCTGCTGGAGCTTGGCGGGTGAGTCCTGGTTGCGGACCTGTTCGAGTTTCTGCAACGGCATGGCGAGTTCGGGATCCGTGGGATTCTCATCGGCCTTGTGGTCCTGCTGGCCGCCGACCTTCTGCGTGCCGGGCTGCGGCTGCTCCTTCCTCGCCTGCGGCTTCTGGTCTTTTTGATCCTTCATGTCGCCAAAGGCATCCTGCTTTTGTTGCTGCTGCGGCTTTTGTTCGTCCTGCTTCTGCTGGTCGGACTTTTGCTGGTCGGAGTTTTGCTGGTTCTGCTGCTGTTGCGGTTGGTTCTGCTGGTCCTGCTTCTGCTGCTGGTTTTGCTGCTGCTGTTGTTGCTTTTGTTCGTCCTGCTTTTTCTGGTCCTGCTTCTGTTCGTCCTTCTTGAGCAGGTCTTCGAGTTCCTGGCGCAGTTTCGGCCAGTCGGCCGCCTTGGCGTCGAGCTTCTCACCCACATCGACCGCCTGCAGCGCATCGCGGACGACCTTCTCCTGCGGCTGCCGTTTCATCTCCTTGAAGCGCTGGCCGTAGGTGATCGTGGTTTGGGCCAGGTCCGAACAATCCTTGGCGGAAAGGGCATCCTGGGCCGAGAGGCGGGCCACGGTCGTCGATAGCGGCTTGGCGATCGTATCGGCGGAGGCTTCCTGGGCTCGGGCCGAGGGCGGGTGGGCGAGCATGCTGGCGAGCAGGAAGGCTCCGGCGACCGCCGTGGTGGCGGAACGGGTGGCGGCGGAGCGGCGGCCGCGGGGTTTGCCGAGCGGCAGCGCGCGTTCGCGCGGGCGCACCGGGAATTCGGCCCAGTAGCTGATGAGCAGGAGCAGCAGGCCGGGGCCGAGGAACCACTGGAAGCGCTCGATCTTGCGGGCAGTGTTCTTTTCGGAGAAGTCGCCCTTGCGCCCGGCGTCGACGGTCTTGTGCAGCAGGCCGGCCAGGTCGACCCACGCGCTGGCGTCGGTGTACGCGCCGCCCGTGACCTGCGCGAGTTCCTGGAGGGTCGAGCTGTTGAGGCGCGACAACACGACCGCCCCGCGCTCGTCCTTCACAAAGCCGCCGCTCGCGTCCGGAATGAAGGCGCCTTGGCTGGTGCCGACGCCGAGGCCGATCACGCGAATGCCCTTGGTCTTGAGCGATTCGGTCAGGCCCTTCCAGTCGTCGTCGGTGCTCTCGCCATCGCTGAGGACGATCAGGTAGCGGTCGGCGGTCGAGGTGCCGAAGGCCTGGATCGCGGTTTCGAGCATGGCCTTGTAGTTGGTGCCGCCCTCCGGCAGGTAGTCGGGCGTCATCGCGGGAAGAAATTCCCGCAGGATCTCATAGTCGGAGCTCAGCGGGCTCTGGAGGAACGCGGTGCCGGCGAACAGCACCAGGCCGACGCGCTCGCCCTTCAGGCCGTCGAGCAACGACTGGATGAGCAGCTTGCTGCGGTCGAGCCGCGACGGTTTCACGTCCTGGGCCAGCATCGATTTCGAAAGGTCGACCGCGATCAGCACCTCGCGCGACTGGTCGAAGACTTGTTCCTCGACCACACCCCACTGGGGCCGCGCCAGCGCGATGATGCAGCAGGCGAGCCCGAACCACAGCCAGATGCGCGGGCGGGTCTCGGCGGTCGTGTGCTGCGTGCCGAGCGACACATCGAAGGCGCCGGCCCAGGCCCGGGCGATCTTCGGGAAGGTGGTGGCCGCGCGGGCGGTGTGCCGCGCCAGCTCCCACGAGAAGAGGAGCACGAGCGGCGCGAGCAGCCAGAGGACTTGTGGTTCGTGGAAGGTCATGCGGGCGGTGTCCGGGGTAGGGCGGCGAGTCCCTTCGCCGCCGTGTCTCCGGCGCGGAGCGGAGTCCGCACCCTACCGCGCCTCGGCAGCTGCGGCGGCAGGGCCAGGAGGGCGCCGAGGAAGAGCAGGACGGCGCCGGGAATGGCGAACCAATGGAACAGCTCGGTCGTGAGGAGGTACGACTTCGCCTGGAATTCGATCTTTTTGGCCTGGTCGATCGCCGCGAAGGTCTTCTCGATGGTATCGGAATCGACGGCGCGGAAGAACTTCGCGCCGGTCTCGTCGGCAATGCGGATCAGCGCGCCCTCGTCGAGATCGGAAAGGCGCCGGCTGTAGCCCACCTTGTTGCCGTTGTCATCGAACGCCGGCATGAGTACGAGGCCTTCGCGGCCGACGCCGATCGTGTACACGGGAATGCCGCGGGACTTGGCGATCTCGGTCGCCTGGTCGGGCGTCAGGAGCCCGCGGTTGTTGGCGCCGTCGGTCAGGAGGACCACGAAGGCGCCCTTGCGCTTGTTGCCTTCCTCGCGGCCGGCCTGCTCGAGCCGGGTCAGGGCGACGCCGAGGCCATCGCCGATCGCGGTGCCGTCCTCGATCATGCCGATTTTCAGCCGCGCGATCTGCCGGCCCAGCCAGTCATGGTCAAAGGTGAGTGGCGCCAGCGTGTAGGCGCGGCCGGCGAAAATGACGATCCCGATGCGGTCGCTGTTGCGGCGATTGATGAAGGCCTGGATGACGGGCTTGATGGCCTGCAGGCGATTGATCCGCTCGTTGTCGCGCTCGTAATCCTCGGCGAGCATCGAGCCGGAGAGGTCGATGGCGAGAATCAGGTCATAGCCCTGCTGTTTCACCTCGCGCTTGTCCTCGACCAGCTGGGGTCGCGCCAAGGCAAGCACGAGCAACACCAGGCCGGCCATCGCCAGCGCGGCCGGCCAGCGGGAAGTGGGAATCATTGTCGGCCGGTGCCAGGCGGCGGCGAACGGCACAACCAGCACCGGCGCTCCCCGGCGGCCGCGGATCCAGATCACCAGCGGCACCAGCAGCAGCGCGAGCAGCCAGAGCGGGTCGTGAAAGGTGTAGTCGCCGCCACTCATCAGTAAAGAGAAATCCCAAACGCCAAAGTCCAAATCACAAACAAACCCGAATGGCCGAAACTCCGGGCTGACGCGTCTAACTTCGAACCAGTTTGGCGTTTGAACATTGGCATTTGGAGTTTTGCGGCTGTGCCGTTCACCGGCGTCGGCCCGCGGCCATGCGGGCATGGAAGAAACGCACGAGCGCATCGAGCCGCTCCTCGTCGGTGCGGACCACGAGGCGGCTCAGCGGCGCGGGGAAAAGTTCGCGGAACGACTGCTCGCGCAGCTTCACCCAGTCGGCATGGGCGGCGCGCTGCGCCGCCGAGGTGCCGTTGAGCGTCACGAGCCGGCCGCCCACGGGATCGTAGGTCGTGAGCGTGCGCTCGAACGGCAGCTCGCGTTCCCAGGGATCGTCCACGCGGAAGCCCATGGTTTGGTAGCGCCGTGTGAGCACCGACCAGCCCTCCGGTTCAACCCGCGGTGGGAAGTCGCCCAGCCAGATCAGGATGCTGTGGCGCGGCGCGGCGCGGGCCAGCAGGCGCCACGGGATGAAGTTCGCCGTGGCCGGCGGCACCGCCTCGAGTTCCGGTGGCAACTGGCCGAGCAGCGTGGCGGCGAGGTGCAGGATCTGGCCGCGACCGCGGACCGGTTCCTTGAGCAGGTAGCCGCCGGGGGCGGCATGCAGAAAGCCGACGCGGTCGCGGTTGACGGCGCCGAGCATCATGACGAGGCCGGCGAGTTCCATGAGCGCCTCGCGCTTCGACTGCGCGCCGGAGCCGAATTGCAGGCTGACGCTATCCTCGAATACGAGCAGCAGGGACACCTCGCGTTCCTCGATGAACTTCTTGCGGTAGGGCTCGCCGAGGCGGGCGGTGACATTCCAGTCGATGTCGCGGATGTCGTCGCCAAAGGTGTATTTGACGACCTGGTCGAACTCCATGCCGCGGCCGCGGAAGGCGGAGCGATACTCGCCGCTCAAGACGTTTTCCACCGCGTGGCGCACCCGCCATTCCAGCTGGCGCAGCAGCGCAAGCTGGGAGGTCACGAGGGAAGTATGGTCCTGGAGGGAATTCGCCATGGCGTGACTAGGCTCCAAATCCCAAACGCCAAATCCCAAACAATTGGGAACTCCTTAAATCCGAACCGAGCCCGGCGGCAGCTTCGGAATTTTCCATCGTCAGATTTTTTGGCCTTGGGAGGTTGGGCGTTTGGAATTTCCCAAGGTCAAACTTTGCCCGGCACCTGCGTGCGGATGAGCACCTGGTCGAGGATCTTGTCGGAGTCCAAGCCCTCGGCCTCGGCCTCGTAGGTGAGCCCGACGCGGTGGCGGAGCGCGTCGTGGAAGACCTCCTGCACGATCGCGGGCGAGACGTAATCGCTGCCGCGCAGCCACGCGAGCGCGCGGCCGGCCTGGAAGAGGGCGAGCGAGGCACGCGGCGAGGCGCCGAAGTTGAGCAGGCGCTTGGCGCCCCCGGCGGCGCCCTCGGCCTGCGCGGCGAGATCCCGGGAGCTGCGGACCAGGGCGAGGATGTAGGCTTGGACGGCGGGCGAGACGTGGATCGTGTCGACCTGGGTGCGGAGGCTGAGGAGCTCCTCGCCGCTGGAAACGGCCGTCACCTCGGGCTGGCGCGTGACCTGGCCCCACATGTCCATCATCTGCGCTTCCTCCTGCGCGCTCGGATAATCGACCAGCAGCTTGAAAAGAAAGCGGTCGGTCTGCGCCTCGGGCAGGGGATAGGTGCCTTCCTGCTCGACCGGGTTTTGCGTGGCCATGACGAAGAACGGGCTCGGCAATCGGTGCGAGTTGCCGCCGATGGTGACCTGGCGCTCCTGCATCGCCTCGAGCAGCGCTGACTGGACCTTGGCCGGCGCACGGTTGATTTCGTCGGCGAGGACGAGGTTGGCGAAGATCGGCCCCTTGTGCGTGGTGAAGCCACCGTCCTTGGGCGAAAAGATCATCGTGCCGACGACGTCGCTCGGCAGCAGGTCCGGGGTGAACTGGATGCGCTCGAACTGCACCCCCAGGGCCGCGCCGAGGGACTTGATGAGCAGGGTCTTGGCCAGCCCCGGCATGCCCTCAAGCAGCACGTGGCCATTGGCCAGGAGGGCGACGAGCATCCGCTCGACGATGGCTTCCTGGCCGATGACAGCCTTGCCGATTTCAGTGCGGAGTTTCTGGGACCAGGAGGGACCGTTGATCATGGGGAAAGAAGGAGCCCCAAAGTAAGGGCGGACAAGTGCCGAGGGGCAAGCCGCATGCAAAAGGCCGAGGCCACCCCGGGGCAGGGGGTTTGTTTGACTGCGGAATGCCCGTTTGGTTTCACTCGGACCGGCGAAATCATGGCTGAATTCCCCGACATCCTCGAAGCGTCGCTGCGGGCGCGTTTTGTCTCGCTCGGAGTGCATCCTGGCGACGTGGACGAGCGCTTTGTCCGGGGCGCCGGCGCCGGCGGCCAGAAGATCAACAAGACCTCCTCCACCGTCTGGCTGCGCCACCGGCCGACCGGGATCGAAGTGCGCTGCCAGCGCGAACGCAGCCAATTGGTGAACCGCCTCCTCGCGTGGGCCGAGCTGGCCGAGAGATTGGCGGCACGCCGGCGGGAGGCGGCGAACGCAGCGCAGGCGGCGCGCGAACTGGCCCGGCGGCAGAAGCGTCAGAAGTCCCGCGGCCAGAAGCTGAGGATGATCGAAGCCAAGCGTCACCGCGCGAAGCACAAGTCTGCTCGTGGGCGCGTCGGCGACGATTATTAGGCAGCGACGACGGATCAGCGACGAAACAACGCGACCACGATGGTAAGCGTGCCGGCGGCGAGGACGGTGTTCGCCACCTTGCCCGCGTTGCGCATGACCCAGCCGGGGGCCTCTTCCATCTCGCCGGCGCGGCCGGCGGCCTCGGACTTGCGCTCGTCGAGCAGGTGCTGGCGGTGGCGCGCCAGCCGGCGGCGGGCATCGGACGCGAATCCGCGGAGCACCAGTCCCGCCACAATAAGGCAGAACCCGACGGCGAGCAGCGTCTCGCGGTCCATCACGGAAGAAAGTCCACGCGGTCGCCAATGCGGATCGAACCGCGCTTGGTCTCGTGGATGAGGTTGGTGCCGAAGATCACGTCCGTCGGATCCCGCGGATCGCGGCGAAACGTCGCGAGGGTGCGCAGTGGCTCCTTGCCTCGTTCGCCGGTGAGCTGATCGGTGGTCGTGATGACGCAACGCGCGCTGGGCCCGGCGCTGCGGAGGATGATGTCGCCCACGCGCGCGCGGGACCAGTTGTCCTCGGCGAAAGGCTCACAGCCCGCGACGACCAGGTTGGGGCGGAAGCGGTCCATCGGGACGGCCTCGCCGCCGCTTTCCTGGATCCGATCATTGAGATTGGCGAGCGATGCTTCGCTGATGACGAGGACCGGTACGGCATCGGCGAAGGTAACGAGATCACCCGGGCGAGCGGCGGCCTTCAGGACCGGACGCGAAAATCGTCCGCCGATGCGGACCAGCCGGCAGGCAAAGCCGAGGAAGTCGCTCAGCCAGGCCGCCACGGGCTCTCCGCAATCCTCGGCCTGCAGCCCTTCACTTTTCCACACCGTGACGGTGCGCAAGGTCGCCATGGGGTCGGATGCGGTTGGCACGTCGATCGCTCCGACGCCGTCCGCGGAGAGAGTCAGCTTGCCATCGAGCAGCCGAGTGGCGATGCGGGCCATGCGCGGCGCGGCGCGCTGCGTCTGGAATTTGCCATTGGCATCGACGACCAGGAAACGCCGGTCGCCGACGAACCCGAGCGCATCGACGTCCGTCTGCGGCACGGCGTAGCCGCGAAGCGATTTGACGGGGTAGATGAACAGGCCGGAGACGTGCATACGGGCGGTGCCACGAAGAGGCACGAAAACCCGCGAAAAGGGAATGCCGGAATCCGTGCGTGGCCGCCGAAGCGTTGGACTGTCTTGGCCTCGCAGATCCCCCGACCGGCCCGCAGGGACGCGGGCCCTCAAGTTTCAGGCTTTTCGGCGATAGGTCGCGAGGTAGTGCTGCACGCCGGGAGTGGTGGTGAAAGTGATCGGCGCGGTGCCATCCAGTCCGTAGCAAACCCGCAGGCGATCGCCGGCGAGCTGGAGGATGCACGGAATGACGCGGCCCTCGTTCGGGCCACGGGTGCCGGTTAGGGTCAGCGTGGGTCCATCGAGCACATAGGTGCCTTGGTCCGCGACCTGGCCGGCGAAGCGCACGGTGTAGGTCGAATCGGTCAGCTCCAGCTCGACCCGCAGCGCCAGCATCTCGGGTGCATTCTCGCCCGCGAGCTCGGCCTTGATCATCTCCCAGCGGCCGGCGAGCGGCGCGCTCATGCGTCCGGCGCCTTCAGCTCCGGGGCGGTGAGCGCCTTCGGGGTTTCGTCGACGAGGCGCGGCTCGATAACCTTCTTCTCGGACCCGCCGCCCAGTTTCTCGAGCTTGCGGCCGGTGACAAGGACGCGGCCTTCGACCGAGGAGACGGTGCTGTTGTAAGCGGTCACGGCCTGGGTGAGGCGCTGGCCGAGGTTGTCGAGGTTTTCGGCCACGGTCGCGACGCGCTCGTGCAGTTCGACGCCCAGCTTGCGGATGTCATCGGCGTTCTTCGAGAGGTTCTCCTGTTTCCAGCCGTAGGCGGCGGCTTTGAGCAGGGCGATCAATGTTGCCGGGGAGGCGAGGATGACGCCGACGCTGCTGCCGCGCTCGAAGAGGTCGGGCTCGTGGCGCAGGGCGGCGCTGTAAAACGCTTCGCCGGGAATGAACAGCACGACGAACTCGGGCGCCGGCTGGATGCTTTTCCAGTAAGCCTTGTTGCCGAGGGCGTCGATATGGGTGCGGACGGCGCGCGCGTGCTCGGCGAACTTGGCCTTGCGCACGGATTCGTCGCTGGCCTCGAGCGCCTCGAGGTACGCCTGCATCGGCGCCTTGGCGTCGACGGCGATCGATTTGCCGCCCGGGAGCCGGACGACCAGGTCGGGGCGGACTTCACCGGTGGCGGTCTGCTGCACGAAGTCGACATTTTCGAGCATGCCGGCCAGTTCGACCACGCGCTGAAGCTGGATCTCGCCCCAGCGGCCGGCGGTCGAGGTGGAGCGGAGGGAGCGGGAGAGCTTGGTCGTCTCGGACTGGAGCGAGGCGTTGGTGACGGCGAGGCCCTTCAACTGTTCGGTGAGGGAGCCGTAAGCCTGTTCGCGCGCCTTTTCGAGGGCGGCGATCTTGGTGTCGACCTTTTCGAGCGAATCCTTGATCGGCTTCACCAGCGAATCGCCGGCGTGCTTGATGAACTCGGTGCGGTTGTCGCGAAGGGCGTCGGCGGCGAGGGCCTTGAAGGTGTCGGTGAACTGGGCCTGCGCCTTCGCAAGGGCGTCGCGTTCCGCGCCGAGGAGGGTGTCGAGGCGGGCCTTTTCGGCTTGGAGCGTGGCGAGTTGTCCGCGGAGTTCGGTCAGGTCGGCTTGGGCCTGCGCGGCCAAGTCGCCGGCAAGCCGGGCGCGTTCGCCCAGCGCGGCAGATTTGGATCGGGCGATGAACCAGCCGAGGGCCGCGCCGATGACCAGGCCGACGAGAATGTACGCGATCTCCATGCGCGGGATTAATGCCGCGAAACGCCGCCCGGGCAAGCCCGCTCAATCCCGACACGGCCGCCTTCTCGCAAAGCGGCGGTGAATGGAGTCAGCGCCCTACCGCAGGGAGCCGAACGAGATCTGGATATCGGTGCCCCGGATGCCGGGGCCGGCCTGCAAGGTACCGCCGTGGAGGCGAAGAATCTCGCGCGCGAGGAAGACGGAGAGGCGGCCCTGGTTGGGGGTCGTGCCCGGCTGGGGGAGCGGCAGCGTACCGTCGAGCTCCATGTGTTTGCCTTCGATCGTGATGACCGCCATGCGCTGCGGTGAGCCGTCCTCGCCGACGGTGCGCAGGGTGAGGATGAGATTCTTCGTCCCTTCGTCCGGTCGGTTGGCGCCGATGGCGTCGAGGATCGCGCCGAAGGCGAACTTGATCAGGTTGGGATCGATCTGAAACACGACCTCCTCCTCGGAGAAACGCGTGCTCATGTTGCGCGCGTTGGCCAGCTCGGTCAGGAGCGGCGTCAGGTTCGTCGCCGCGGGCTGCGGCTGGGCGACCTCGCCCAACAGGGCGGCATGCTCGGCCAGGCGCTCAAGTTTTTTGACCTCGGCCGTGAGCGCGACCTCGTTGGCCAGGGAAGCCGCGGTGGTCGCGGCGGCGCCCACGGCGCCGGCGGCGGGCAGCGGCGGAGTGCTGTTGCGCGTGAGGAGCTGGGAGAAGGTGACGAGGGAGACGAGCGGGTTGGAAATCTCGTGGCTGAGCGTCAGGCTGAGATTCCGGAACAGGTCGCGGCGGTGCTGCTCGTATTCAGCGCGGATGCGCTCGATTTCGGGAGCGGCCTCCTCCCAGAGGACCCAGACGCCGTCGACTTCGGGCGCCGGGCCGGCCTTGACGCGGAAGCGATACGGCGTGCGCGCCGGCTGGACGACGAGCTTGCCCAGATGCAGGGCCTCGCTGGCGACGGCGCGTACCTCCACCGGCAGGTCCGTGCTGGTGAGCTCGGTGCGGGACAGGACGCGGGAGCCGGACAGGTATTTCGCGTGGAGATGGACGGCGGTTTCGGCGCGACGGAGTTCCTCGATCTCGGCGGAGCGCTCAAGGCAGCGTTCGAGGAGGCGGCCATGGAGGACGGCGCGGAAGACGTCGGTCTCGCGATAGGCCGCCCCGTCGGCGCGCGGGCCCAGCGCCATCCAGCCGAAGAGCTGGCCGCGCGTGTGGAGCGGGATGACCAGCCGGGCGCCCCAGCTTTGCAGCTGCTGGCGGACGGGAGCGTCGACGGTCGGGTCGTCCGGGGCGGCAAAGTGCGACGGGTCGAGTGCGGCCGGGTGGTCCTCGAGCCAGAGGGCGAGCGGATGGCCGGCTTCGCAGCGAAAATCCTCGTCGTCCGAGACAAACGCATCGAAGCGCCGGAAGAAGAAGAGCACCTTGCTCGCCTTGAGGTTGTACCGGCCGGCGCGGCGGAATTCCTCGAGGAGGCGGTCGCGATCGGCGAGGTGGTGCAGGGCGCTTTCGAGGAAATCCCAGGATTCGACCGACTCGGCTGGGGGCGTGGTGACCGTCCGCGGGAAGGGCGATTCGCTGCGCCGCGTGCGCTCGAGGGCGCTCTGGAGCTGGGCGTTCTTGTCAGTGATCTCCTCGAGGAGACCGACGACTTCGCTGAGACGCACGCGGCTCTCGTCGTAGCTCAGAAAGATTCGGGCGGCCCGGTTTTGGCGCGCCTGCTCGAATGGGACGCTGTGCGGCTGGCCGACCAGGACCGTCAGGGTTCCCGCTCCGCCCGAGAGGCGCGTCCGCGGGTCGTTGATGTCGGTCACCCAGACGCGCGAACCGTAGCGCTGCAATTCGCGCTGGAGGTCGGCGGGGCGGGCGAACACGACAGGCTCGCGCGGGAGGAGTTGTTTTTTCCATGCGGCCTCGAGGCCTGGATCCGGTGTGGTCAGGATGAGTGTGGCGGGCATGGAAAGGTTATGCGGAAAGTAGCCCCGGGGCGGCCGACGTCCGGGACTATGATGGTCGCGTGATGTTCGTGCAGGATATCGGCGCAGACCGCAAGCCCAAGGCCCATGCCCTTGGTCTTGGTGGATACAAATGGGTGGAACAACCGGGCGCGCTGCTCGGGTGGAATACCCGGGCCATTGTCTGATACCTCGAGGATGATGCTGCCGTTGGGCGAGCTGCGCGTGCGCAGGTCGACCGTGCGTTCGCCCTCGGTATGTTCGAGGGCCTGGAACGCATTGATGAGGAGATTGAGCAGCACCTGGCGGATCGCGCTGGCGTCGGCCCAGACGGTGTCGTCCGTGGCGTGAAACACGGTCGACATCGAGACGCGGGCCTCGTTGGCGCGCGTCAGCATGAGCTCGACGGTTTCGCGCACGAGGGCATGGAGCGAGATGCGCTCCATCTGGTGGCGGCGCGGGTTGGAGAGGTCGAGGAGTTGCTGCGTCAGGCTGTCGATGCGATCGACCTCGGCCGGGATGAGCAGGTTGAACCGGCGGCGGAATTCGACGTCGTCGAAACGCGTCGGCAGGAGGTGAGCGAAGGTTTTGATCGAGACGAGCGGGTTGCGGATCTCGTGGGCGAGGCTGGCGCCGAGGAAGCCGATGGTGGCGAGCTGTTCGGACTGGCGCGCCTGCAGCGACAGGCGGGAGCGCGCGAGGATGTTGTCCATGAACTCGGCGATTTCCTGGAGTTGCTGGACCTCCGGGTAGGTGAAGGGGCGGTGGTTGACCTTGACGCCGAGCGCGAGGAGGAGCGAGGGGGCGGGGCTGCCGCGCGGCGCGGTCACGATGACGCCGAGATCGAACTCGTTCAGGAATTGGCGCAGGTCGACGAGGCCCGGCTCGGCCCGCTGGCGCTGGAGGCTTTCCGGCGTGCTCCAGCCATGTTTGCAGAGGGCGGCGTAGGCGGGACGGTCCTTGTTAAATTCCAGATCGCCCGAGGCATAGACCTCGCCGCTGTCGAAGAGCAGCCTGGCGCTCGGGGTCTGGCCCCAGGCGCGCAGGAGTTTCTCGAACTCGGCCACCAGCTTGTCCGGGCTCGGCTCGCTCCGCGCCAGCTCGATGACCGCGCGCCGCGTCGCGGCGACGTTTTGTTCGGAACTGAGGCGGAAAAGATCCTTGGATTTGCGCTCTAGGACAAATGCTGCGGAGCTCAATATCGCGACGCTCACCACCAGATTGAGCGGAGCTGGCATCCATGGCTGGAGCAGGCGAGTCGCCCCAAGTATTCCAATACATAAAATGGCGACCATCCCGAGGCGGTGACCCATAGAGAGAAAAACCTGCCTCGCATCAAAAATCCGGTGAACGGTAATCGCCCACGCTGCCAAAGCATAGAAAACCAGACCAGCAAATGCGCCAAGGCGGGACAAGAACCGTATATCAAGGTAGCTTCCGACAACGGTAAACGCGATAATAGTGAGGCAGGTTAAGCCGCTGTTGAACGATAAGAATTGGAGTTCAATCCTGCGGACACCTTGGGCGCGCCGCATCTTGCGATAAGAAGCGGCCACCAAGAACGCATATAATATAAAACTCAAAGATGTATATACAATGTAGCCTGAGCCTCGCCGTGGATTGTCCGGCGTCGAAGTGGCCGGAATGAAATAGTCTGTGAAGCTCAAGGCGGCCAAAACTAGGCTGATCAGAAATAATGGCCACGACTGTTGTAGAATCTTCGCTTTGTGACCATCTTCATTCGAAATGGAGGCCATCAGTAACCAGATTATCCATGGGAAGAACGCACCGGCTGCAGATGCCGCGCGAAGCCAAGGCACGGGATTCGCATGCGGGTTGATATGGAATTGATCTCCGACGCGTGCTGCAAAGAACGAGAAAAGCAGCCACAGCGTCGCAGTGAGCGAAAACAGCGCGAAAATTCGGTTAACGAAGCGTTGGGGATTAACCCAAATAACGCTCGCACCTATCGCAATTGTCATACACGCGGCGAGCAGGATCATCATAGATTATCCCTTTGCAGTACGACGCATGAATTGGTTCCGGACAGCCCGTGTGCGTTTACGATGGCGATTGCTGGCCAAAGTCGCCGGCTTTGCTGAGACAAATTCAACGGGCAATTCGGGTCTGGGTGTTCCCAGTTCACCGTAGGTGGAACCACTCCGGTCTTCAGAGTCAGCGCGACACTTGCAGTTTGGACCGCGCCGCTAGCGCCTAACGGAGTTCCAATCGCCCCTTTAATGGATGTAGCTGCAATTTCATCCAAGCGTTGGCCAAATTGGCTTTTCAGCGCTAGAGCTTCGCTTGCATCGATCACGCGGTGGCCAGGACCCCAGGCATTGATGAAATCTACTTCGTCCGGCCGGCGGCAGGCGTTTGCCAACGCATCACGGATCGCTTCAGCAATTCCGGACGCAGTAATGCCGTTGGTGTCATTGGCGTAAGCGTAACCGGTAATCCAAGCGTACGCCGGGCGCGGACTATCTTCCGGTTCCAATACAAGCATGGCTGCAGCTTCGCCCAGTACACCCGTCGATCGCCAGAGGTCGAATGGTCGGCACGATTTTTCGGGAAACTCCTTATTTGAAGGGTTCAGATCGGCGGCATTGAACTCAACGAGTGGATGGAAAGTCAGCGGACATTCCGTGCCTCCGGCTATGGCCAAATCCGTCTGCCCGGTAGCGACCAATTCGACCGCTTGACCAAGGGCATCCAGACCAGAGCAGCAGGAGCTTTGCAGAGAAAACATTCGCGTGGTTGGACCGAGCAGCTCAGAGATTTTTCCCGGCACATTCACAAGCGAGGTCTCGTACAGATTTCGAGCCATCGCGTAGCGCGGACCTTTTTTGGATACGATTTCAATTTCGCGGCTGATCCGATCAAAATCCATCAGGGAAGTCCCAGTCACGACAACGGGATTGTAAGGTGCGGCTGTTTCCCTCGTTAGCCCCGCATCGGCCAATGCTAGAATGCCGGCAGCAAGACCGAATTGGGTATGCCGTGAAAGTCTTTTGGGATTCTCCTCCGTAGCATAGTCAGTCAGATCGAACGCTTCGATATCGGCTCCGATAAACGGTCCGGCCTCTTGATCGAGGTGCTTGAGGAGCCGCACCCGACTAACCGATTCATTGATGCCACGGAAGAATGCCTCGCGTCCAATGCCGGCCGGAGTAACCGGCCCGATGCCTGTGATCTTAACGCGACGACGCATGGGCGACCAGCGGCCGGTTGGAACTGCGCATGGAAATGTTCAAGAGGGCGTAGATTCGGCGGTAACGGGGCGATACAACGAAAGTCGTCGCAACGCTGCGGCTAGATGCGCAACTTCCCTCCCGTTTGACGGAGATCGCCAGGCATCGCAAGCTTCAGAATCGCAAAAACATTTGCATGCGGAGTTTCACGCGTCACAGATAACGTTTCGGTATGACCGCTCTGGATTTCGAATCGCGAGTTATCGACTGGGCGAAACGCCAACGCGGACTCAGTGGCCTTGTCTTGATTGGATCGCGAGCGCAAGAGCGGGCGACCGTGGATGAGTGGTCAGATTGGGACTTTCAGATGATCGTCCAATCGGTTGGACCATACTTAAACCGAGGCTGGCCAAGCATGATCTCGAAATGCTGGTCGGCCCATTTCGAACGTACGGAGCGCATGGTGACGAAGGTCAGCGCAGTTTTCGAAAATGGTTACGAAGCAGATTTCGTTTTGCTGCCATCGTGGCAAATGAAGCTAGTCTTTTTCGCAATGCGCTGTCCGTGGGCGAGGCAACTCTATCCGAGGGCGCTGCGTCGCGGGATTGAGAACCAGCGAATGGTCGCTGGGAGAGGATACCGCGTTATCTTGGGTCAAGAGTCATGGGAGAGAAGATATTCAGCGTTAGCGTCGTCGTGGCCAGCAGCTGGCATTCAAGAGAATGACTTCGAATTTCACTGCGCCGGATTCTGGCGTCACGCAGTTTGGACAGCTAAGAAACTTATGCGCGGCGAGCTGCGGGCGTCGGCACGCTGGTTCTATGTCGAAATGCGCGATCACCTATGGGCAGTGCTCGAAATGGACGCAGAGCTAGACGGTCGGCGGCCGCGGCCAGAAGCACGGCAGGCAGAACACTGGCTTGCCGCGGACAAACTCCGGCAAACGGGTACGGCAGTGGCATCCGATAAGGCTGTTCTTTCACAAGCGCTTCTCGGGGACATGGAGCTGTTCAAACAAACTAGTATGTCGGTCGCCAATCGATGCGGGTTCCATCTGCAGGCGTACGACGAGATCTACACCTGGCTGTGCGCGAACTTAAAACCCTACGCGACAAATAACGGCCGAATCTAAGCTAATCTTTCGCGAGCGGGAACTCGAACGTAAACACCGTTCCGCCGCCCTGTTTGGAATCGACCTTCATTTCGGCATGATGCGCGGCGGCGATATGGCGGCAGATGGTGAGGCCGAGGCCCGTACCGTGAGCCTTGGTCGAAGCGACCGGCTTCTTCAAGATCACGGCCATTGTCTCGGGCGGAAGCCCGGCACCGTTGTCCGTTACTGAAAGAACCACGTGGGCCGATTTCTTTTCCACCTTGAGCACCACGCGCGTGGCGCCTGCTTCCAGGGAGTTTTTGATGAGGTTCTGCAGCACCCGCATGATTTCGAAGCGCACGCCGACAATCATGCCGCCTTCATCGCCCTCGACTTCGATGCGGGGCGAATCGAAAAAGAGCACTGAGCGCGCCTCGCGCGCCGCCTCGCGCAGGTCAAATGTCTCGCTCTTCACGATGTGCCGCGAGCTTTGCCGCCACGACTCGGCCAGGTGCAGGCAGAACGAAGAACAGTTCTCGAGTCGCTCGGCATAGTGCAGGATTCGAGCCATCGAGGGTGTGCCATCGGAGAGATGGCGGGCCTCATCCAGCAGCATGTTGGAATAGCCGATGGTCACGACAAGCGGGTTGCAGATGTCATGCACCATCTCGGCCGCGGCCTGGCCATAGCCAACCTGCATTTGGTGCTTCTTCTGTTCCAGTTTGACGGACTCGTAGACGCTCTCGAGATGCTTGAGCAGCGCTGATTTCTTCCGGCGTTCGAGCGCTTCGCCCGCATGCCGGCGGACCGTCTGCTGCAGAACGTCGACGTCGAAGGGCTTCTTGAGATATTCGTTTGCACCCAGGCTCATGGCCGCTTGCGCGGAAGCGAGGGCGCCGTAGCCGGTCATCATGATCACCGCGACATCGGGATCCAGCTTCCGCAGTTCCTCGAGGCCTTGGATGCCATTCTTCTGCGGCATCCTGATGTCCATGATTACGACCGCGAAAGAATCGCCTTTGAGCAACTCGAGACCGCGATCAACGCGGTCCGCCGTCTGGACTTCGAACTCATCCTGCAACAAGTAACTCATGCTCTCGCGCGGGCCGAGTTCGTCGTCGATGACGAGCACCTTGGGTCGTGCAGCGGTGGCGGGGGAGGAGGTCAGGGGCGCATCGAGCATGGCGGCAGGGATGCGGGCAAGGTGGACGGCGATGCCTGCTTTTGCAATCCGAAGGTTAGGTGAGGCTCGAGCGAGCTACAGAACTAATTCCCGCTGCTGTGAATCACTTTCCTTGGTCGCTTTCTTGAAATTCAGGTCGGGAGCATAATCCGGATGCTCGGCCCGCACTTTGCCTTCAATGATGTCGGCGACCGCTAAAAGCTGTATTCGCGCGAATTTCTTGCCTGCTGCACTCTCGTAGAATCCGGCAGTGGCCGCATCCTTAACCATTCCTTTTGTCGGCCGCTCAAGCGAAATAAAGATGCCAATTTCTGCTTTCTCTCTCTCCCTAACTGCCATCAATGATCGAACATCGTCAGCTTTTAGATTGGCTCCACCTTTCACACTAACAACTATCTTTCTCACGCCTTTGCCGTCGACATCACGAAAGAACTTGATGCCGTCGATTCCGGAGTCGGGGCCTTTCTTTTTCCCTTGATAAGGTTGAGCGTCCACCAACGAAACGGCCCACCACTGAAATTGATGCTTGTCGCGCCTCGCCAAGTCAGCGGCTGCATCAATGTCCTTTGGCGTACCGTGAACCTCATAATGACATCGTGCACCGAACGCGTCCTTTAGGCGTTTCTCAATCAACGAAATGGCAAGATGCGTTATATCGATACCGATCCAGTGGCGTCTCAATTTATGAGCCGCATGCACTGCGGTTCCGCATCCACAAAATGGGTCGAGGACTATATCTTTCTCATTACTGCTAGCCTCAATTATTCTCTCCAATAACGCCAACGGCTTTTGGGTTGGATACCCCAGAGCCTCGTTACCGGCCGCCTGCTCAATATCCACCCATACGTTTGTCACCGTTCGCCCTTTAGAATCCTCAAGATATTTCTTGTATTGCGGAACGGCACCGGGACGAGTCTGAACGATGAGACCGTCAGCTAGTGCTTGTTGCATTCGTTCTCTTGTCCAACGCCAAACTCTAGTTACACCTAAGAATTCATAAGTGAGATTCGGTCGATTGTCGTTAGGATTCAGAAGTGGAAGAAGGCGATAACGTCCTTTGCTGTCAGAGTACCTGTACGCTGATTCTACATATTCAGGATCGTGGCTCTCGTAGGGCTGGTGAAAGACGAAATTGTCACCTTTAGTATATCGGAAAATCGTATCCGAGCATGTAGGAAAATTAATCGAGCCGTGACTCTTGGGATTAGACCGTTTCCAGATGATCTCATTTGCGTAATGTTGAATCCCGAAAACTGCATCTAATACGATTTTCAGGTAATGAGATGCAGTCGGATCACAATGAAGGTATAAAGTTCCGGTTTCCTTCAGTACCCGGTGCAATTCCAGCAAGCGATTGGCCATCATTGTTAGATAGGCCATCATATCATTCTCTCCAAGGAAGCCGCGGAGAGCTTGGATCACTGAGGCTACGTGAACATTCTGCTGGTGGAGGAGCTCATCGAATTCATTTTCCGCCTGCGCATTCCAGTGCCACGTGTCCTCAAACGCTTCGATCTGAGCACCGCTCGCATCGCCTCTCGGAGAATGAAAGAGCAAGTTGTAATCTCGCTTAGAATTGAAGGGAGGATCCAGGTAGATTAGATCTACCGATTTATCAGGAATCTCCTTCCGCAGTACGTGAAGATTGTCGCCGTAATAGAGCGCGTTCACAGGAAAGATGTCAGAACCAGCCGTATAGGCGCGTAGGAGTTTGCCCCCAACTGTCCATTGCCTTTGAGCGAGCAATTAGTTCATTCGCGTCGTTACCTGGCAGCATAATCGTCAATCTTAGAGGGGCGCCCCCTGGCAAACCTTGTTGCACAAGAGCGACTCCATCGTGATGCCGGCGTACCCAAGCGACATTCGGAACGTCGTTCGGGATATTGAGCCGGAACATGTCATTCTGTGGATAAAACTTAAACTGCATCTCCCTTATTTGGCGGTCATCAGTGCAATATACATTAATTCGTCCAGTCGGTGATGCTTTTCTTGCGAGGCGCCGAACAACTAAGCCTGCCGAGCGAGGGAATTCCACTTGAAACCGAAAATCACCGGTAAATGACTGCAATCCTGTCCAAGAAGCGCTCGCAAAAGTGTCTGCAACTACCGGACGGTCTGGAGGTCGAATGCGCGGCATTTGAGGGTGCGGGGCGGCGAGATCCTCATATTCGCTAACCCCTAGATCCTTCAACTCAGCGGCTGGCCTATTTCGATTAACCTCAGCGAATGCGGCGGCATAGTTGTCAACGGCTGCCGAATCAGCAGTAGTTGAACTGGTCCACAAGTGAGAAAAAGAGTCGGAAGCTCCATCAATCGCTCCATCGCTCAAGACTCCACATTCAGTATTTCGCTGCAGTCCCCCCTTGGTAAAATTTGATGATCCGACGTATGCGAACGAAACGGGTTCAATTGCTCCTTGGGCCGAAAATCTATTTCCAGCGACAAGAAGTTTCGGATGAAAAATTCCAGGATTTGTTTGTCCGAGCCTAAGATTCCACCCGGTCTCTATGGCGATTTTCAGTGCTTCAGGATGGGTAATGAACTGACTCACGCCAGCGATTAGGCGGCACTCTGGGCACCCGGCCGCGTGCCAGATATGTTTCAGAGTCTGCGCTCCCCAGACAGAGAAATATGCCGTAGCAATCCCGACGACCCGAGGTCGCTTAGTTCCCAGCTCTGCTCGCAGGAGTTGGGCCAGGGTGTCGCGGGCTTGGGTGGAAACTAGGACTGCAGCTGGCATGGAGGAGAATTGCTGACTGACGTGCTAATTATTTTGAATTCTCGAGGGCTTCGAGCAGAAAAGCAGGTAAAGGATTGCGCGGCATTCGACGCTCAACGGGGGATTCGCGAGTGGCGTCATATGCGTAGCCGTCAAAAAGGCCGATTATCCCCAGACCAGAAGCTGATGAGAAACTTGAGACGAGTTTGGCTCTAAGCCGAACCGCGCGAGAAGATCTCGGTGATGATGTCCTCGAGGGGGACGTCATGGATCGTGATATCGTCGACCGGGCCTTGGTTGAGAATCTGCTGGCAGACGGTCGTGACGTACTCGCTGGGGACATGCAGCGTGTAGTCGCCATCGTCGCCGACCTTGGCCGTGCCGTGCGCCGGCTGCCAGCCGGACGGGAACGCATTGTCGCGGGGCGTG
This sequence comes from Lacunisphaera sp., assembly GCA_035549095.1. Lineage (GTDB taxonomy): Bacteria > Verrucomicrobiota > Verrucomicrobiia > Opitutales > Opitutaceae > Lacunisphaera. The sequence continues at coordinate 34,148 of DASZRV010000064.1, forward strand.
AACTTGATGATCCGCTGCCGGGCGCCGGCGCCGGCGATGCGATCGAGCGCGCCATCGTAGATCTTCTTGCCATGGTCGATGACGATCACCCGCTCGCAGAGCGATGAGATGTCCGCCATGTAGTGGCTCGTGAGCAGGATCGTGGTCTTGTAGCGGCGATTGTAGTCGCGCAGGAATTCCCGCACCGCCTTCTGCGAAACGACATCGAGCCCGATGGTCGGCTCGTCGAGGAAGAGCACCCGCGGCCGGTGGATGAGCGCCGCGATCAGCTCCATCTTCATCCGCTCGCCGAGGGACAGCTCGCGCACCATCACGTTCAGCTTGGGCCCGACGCCGAGCAGTGTGACGAGCTCGTCGAGCGTCTGTTGGAATTGCGCCTGCGGCAGGCCATAGATGGCGCGGAGCAGGGTGAATGATTCCGTCGCGGGCAGGTCCCACCACAGCTGGTTTTTCTGGCCGAGCACGAGGGCGAAGATCCGCCGGTATTCGTTCTCCCGCTTGGTGGGGTCAAACCCCGCCACCCGGGCAGAGCCGGAAGTCGGGTAGATCAGGCCCGAGAGCATCTTCAGCGTCGTCGTCTTTCCGGCGCCGTTCGGGCCGAGGAAACCGACCAGCTCGCCCTCGCCGATGTTGAAACTCACTCGGTCGGCCGCCCGCGTCTCCTCAAAATCGCGCTTGAACAGGCCGCTGACGCCGCCCCAGAAGCCGGGTTTCTTTTTGTAGGTCCGAAAGACCCGCGTCAGGTTGTCGACTTCGATCATTCGAGGCGCGGAATGAACACGAAACCGGGGTGAAGGCAATCGCGCTTCCTGCCCGAAACGGGGCAAATTCCCGACGGGACAACATCCCGCGACTTGCCTCACGCCCGGGGAGTGTTTGGCTTTAATCCGATACTCCGCCGGCCAGCATGCGGGTACCGTCAGTCACCTTCCATCCCCTCCAGTCCTTGAGCCGTTTGCTCCCATCTGCAGCCGCGCTGCCGCCGCGATCAATGTGGGCCCGCACGCTTGGGGCCGTAGGCGCCGCGCTGGCGCTGGGAGCCGCCGGCGTCCGCGGCCTGGCGGCGGAACCAGCCGTGGCCAGCGGGCCGGTCATCACCTCGGTCTCGGAATTCTGGAACCTCACGGCTGCGGATCAGCAGCGCCCGCTGGCGGTCGACGTGGGGCTCGTCGTTTATTACTACGACCCGGCTTGGAAGCTCCTCTACGGCGAAATCGACGGCGTGTCATCCTATCTGCCCGCGGTCGGCCAGCCGCTGGCGATCCGCTCGGGCCAGCGGGTGAAATTGACGGGAACCGTGGTGCAGTCCGTCGGGTTCGACGGCGCGAAGGTGAAGGCCACGCTCCTGGGCGAAAACCAATGGCCCAAGCCGCAGGCCACCGCCGGCCGGATGGACGACCTGGAAAAACTCAACGGCCGGTGGGTCGAGATGGAAGGCTATGTGCTCGGCCAGAACGAACCGGACCTCACCCACGTGGAGGCTCGCTTGTGGAGCGAAGGGCGCCTCGTAAACCTGACGGTGCAGATCGCCAGCACCGACCCGGTGCCCCAGTTCACCGGCGCGCGCCTGCGGGTGCGCGGCGCTTACGACGTGAGCCTGAGTTCAGCGGGCGCCATTCAGGCACGAAAGCTCTGGACCCCGAATGCATCGGATTGCGAACTACTTGGCTGGCTGGGCGACGACAGCCGCTTCCGGCTGCCGCCCACGCCGCTGGATATGTTGGGGGAGGCCGCGAGCCAGCCATGGGTGCGGATCGTCGGCCGGGTGAACGCCCAGGAACCGGGCAGTTCGCTGACCGTGCGCGATGAGACCGGACAAATTGAAATCGCCACCCTGCAACCCGGCATCGTGGCCCGCGGCGCGCCTATCGAGGTGATCGGCCGACCGACCCGCGCCGGCCCGGGCTGGACGCTCACGGAAACGCTCTTCCGGAGCGGGGCCGGCCTCAACGCGGCCGGCGGCAGAGGCCACGGCATGCCCGTACGACTGAGGCTCGCTGACCAGGTGCTGCAACTTGCTCAGGAGGAGGCGGCAAAACGGATGCCCGTGACCCTGCACGGCGTGGTCACCGGCACCCGCGCCGGCGAGTGCTACCTGCAGGATGCGAGCGGTGGGATTGCGGTATACCTGCCGCCGGGCGCATCCGTGTTTTTTGGAACCGAGGCCGTGGTGAGGGGCACGACCCGGTCCGGCGGCTCTCACCCGGCCGTGGACGCGCAGCAGGTGGAGCTGAGGGGCATGATCGAAGCACCGCCGGCGCGACGGATCAGCCTCGAACAGGCCCTGACCGGTGCGGACGAAGGCCGGCTGGTGGAAATGAGCGGATACGTACGGCAGGCCGAGACGAACGAAGGCCAGACGCGCCTGGAGCTGACGGCGCAAACCGGCGAATTCACCGCTGATCTGCCCGCCGATGCAACGCTGGCCGACCTGCAGGGGGCCGTGGTCTCGGTCCGGGGCGTGTGTGAGCTGCAATCGGATCCCGGGTCCGGCCTGCCCAACGTCCGCCTTTGGAGCCAGACCCGCGATTCGATCCAAGTCGTGGCTCCGGCCGTGAAGGATCCTTTCGGGATCGCGGTCCAATCGATCATGGCCGTCCGGCAACTGGCCGCGACCAACGTGACCAACCGGCGCGTGCACGTCCAGGGAACGGCGACGTTGTCCAAACCCGGTCGGTTTCTTTACCTGCAGGACGGCGATCAGGGACTGTTCGTGCTGACGCGCGACATCCGGTACATAGTGCCGGGGCTCCAGGTTTCGGTCGTAGGGATCCCCGGACGAGCCGGCAACCGGCTCGTCCTGCGCGAGGCGGTCTGGCAGGCGGGGGCCGACGTGCCCGACGTGCAGCCGCAGCCTCTGAACCCCACCGCGAATCCGGCGCTCGGTGCCGACGCCCGGTTGGTCCGGGTTCAGGCGACATTGCGCCAGGCGGTGCGCGAAGGGACCGAAAGCAAGCTGGTCCTGCAGGCAAATGACACCGTGTTCGACGCCACGCTGCCGAATGAGCTTGGTGCCTGGAGCTGGCCGGAAGTGGGCAGTCGCCTTGCCCTGACGGGCGTGTACAGCGTCGAATACGACGAATACCGCCACCCGCACGACTTCCACCTCGAGCTGCGTTCGCCCGACGACATCGCGCTCCTCGCCCGGCCCTCGTGGTGGACGGTGCAACGCACGCTGTACGCCGTGGCCGCGCTCCTTGTGTGCACGCTGCTGGTCCTGGGTTGGGTGCTGGCGCTGCGGCGGCAGGTGCGGCGGCAGACGGAACTGATCCGGCAGCAGATGGAGAACGAGGCGAAGTTGCAGGCGGAGCTGGAGCGATCGTCGCGGCTCGAGTCGCTGGGCGTGCTCGCCGGCGGCATCGCCCACGATTTCAACAACCTTCTCACCGCCATCCTCGGCAACCTCGGGTTGGCGGCGATGGACCCGCGCGTGATGGCGGCGGCGGGCGACTGCCTGGGCGAGGCCGAACGTGCGGCGCGGCGCGCCCGCGACGTCACGCAGCAACTCCTGACCTTTGCCAAGGGCGGCGACCCGATCCGCGCCGCCGTCCTGCTGCCCGACATCATCACCGAGGCCGCCAACTTCGCCCGCCACGGTTCGAACGTCCGGCTCGAATTCAATTTCCCGCATGCGCTGCCGCCGGGCGATGTCGACGCCAGCCAGATTTCGCGGGTGGTGCATAACCTCGTGATCAACGCCGTCCAGGCGATGCCGGGCGGCGGCCTCGTGAAGATTGGCCTTCAGGCCGTGGACCTGAAGGAAGCGGAAATCGACCAGCTGGCGGCGGGCCAATACCTGGAGTTGACGGTTTCCGACACGGGCGCCGGCATCGCGCCGGAAAACCTTCCGCGGATCTTCGACCCGTATTTTTCGACAAAGACCAAGAACCACGGGCTCGGCCTCGCGACGATCCGCTCGATCGTGAAGAAACACAAGGGTCACATCGAGGTGGAGTCACAGCCGGGCCGGGGCACGACCTTCCGGTTGTGGCTGCCGGCGGCTGCAGCCATGGGTTCCGCCGCGCCGGGTTCCGAAGCACCGGTCTCGAACGGGCCGGCGCGCATCCTGGTGATGGATGACGAGGAGGTGATCCGGCGCGTGGCCGGGCGAATGCTTTCGCTCGCCGGCCACGAGACGGCGTTCGCGGCGGACGGCGCCGATGCCCTGCGCCTCTACAATGAAGCCGCCCGCGTCGGCCGCCCGTTCGACTTGGTGATCTTCGACCTGACCGTGCCGGGCGGCATGGGCGGCCGGGAAGCGCTCGAAGCGCTCCTGCAAGCGCACCCGCAGGCGCGGGCGATCGCGTCGAGCGGCTATTCCAATGATCCCATCATGGCCAACCCGCACGCCTACGGCTTCCGCACGCAACTGAGCAAGCCGTACGAGTTCGACGATCTCGTGCGCGCCGTGGACGAAGCACGACGGACCTGAAGGTGGGGGCGCCATTGGCGCCAAGCCTGCGCTCGTGCGAAAGGTGACCGGCGGGGCGTTTGACGGGAAATGCTTTAGGTGTATGGTCGCCCGCATGATCAACACCGTTCTCCGCGCTACCCTGGCGGTGCTGGCTTTATTGGTGGTCGCTGGCTGCACCAGTTCCCCGATCAATCGCATCGACGCGAATCGTGCGTTGTATGAATCGTGGCCTTTCGAGGTGCAAGAGGCGGTGCTCAACGGCAAGGTGATCGCCGGGATGACTGGCGAGCAGGTGCGCATGAGCCTCGGTGAGCCGACGGAGATCACCGCGCGCAACGGGCGCAAGGGACCGGAGGAAGTGTGGGTTTACCGCACTGGCGGCAGCTCCAGCATGGGCAACGTGCTTCGCAACACGAGCATTGGCATCGGCGGCGGCCTCGGTGGCGTTGGCATCGGCACGTCCAGCAACCTGGGCAGCCTGGGCGGCGGTGGGTCCGAACCCGTCGAGGACGAGAGCGAGGTTGTGTTCCAGAACGGAGTCGTCGTGCGCAGCGACGCCGGGAAGTGAGGGTGGCGCCGGCGCTGAGCCGGAACAAATTCAGGTGGAACCTGCACTCCGTGCAGGTTCAGCAGCCCACACGGAGTGCGGGCTCCACCAACGAAGGCTGGCGATGTGCCGCGTATCCGGGAACGGCTGCACCAAGGTGCAGGCCTACGGGACTAGCACGACTCAAACCCGGCCCAGCGTTCGATAATCGAGCACCGTGTGGCTGATGCAGCCGCTGTTCAGGCAGGCAACATCGGTCAATTCGCCGGCGGGCGACAGGTCCTCGCCGATGTGCCAGAGGAGCCGGTGGTCGCCATGGACGTCGGCCGGGCTGTAGAGTCCGGGCGCCAGCAGCCGGGCGGGGATCGCGCGTTTCACGGGCGTGTCGGGCCGGCAGGGAAAGGGAAAATTGATGTTGTGCACCGTGAAGCTGCGCCGCGGCGTGCCCGGCAGCAGTTCGCCCGCGAGGCGAGCCGCGTGTCCGGCCGAACAGCGCAACGAGTCGTGCAACTCGGGCGACGGTCGCGCGCCGCGCTCCTTGAGGCGGTCGTAGGTCTGCTGCGGGACATCCTGCGAGACGGCCATCGCCGGGAAGCCGTGCAAGGCCCCCTCGAGGGCGGCGGAGACGGTGCCGCTGGCGAGGATGAAGCCGACGGTGCAATTGAAGCCGACGTTCATGCCGCTGATGACGCCATCGACCGCAACGGGCAGCAGGTGGGCGATGGCGATGTTGACGCAGTCGGAGGGCGTGCCGTCCGTCGTCCAGGTGGGACACCCGAAGCCGTGGTCGACGACGCAGGATTTGACCGGCCGCGTGCGGGTCTTGGAGGCACCCGTCCAGCTCTGCTCGTTGGCCGGGGCGACAATGAAGAGTTCGTGGCCGGCCGCCTGCAGGGCGGCGACGAGTTCATGCAGGAAGAGCGAGTGGATGCCGTCGTCGTTCGTGACGAGAAGCTTCATAAAGGCCGAACTAACTACGATCCGGCCGGGGCTGTCAGCTTCTTTTGCGCCAGGTGGCGTTTGCGGATCGTCTCGGTGAGCAGCCAGACCATATAGGCGACGACGACGAGGTTGATCACCAGCGCGGCGAATTTCAGCCAGGTGGCGCGGACGATCAGCTCGTAAATTTCCAGGGGTACGTAGATGCCGCCACTGAGGGCCGCGAGCCATTCGGCCCACCGGCGCTCGAACCACAAGCCATAGGCCTCGATGAACCGCACCAGCGAATACAGCGCGGCGAGCCCGGCGAGCGCGAGCAGGTGGGAATCCTCCATCCTGGCCATCGCCGCGATGAAGATCTGCGGGTAATGGTGCGCGGGATTCAAGTGCAGCACGCGAATGATGCGCTCCGCGTAGACTTCGTTGTCCCGGTCGAGGAAGCTCAGCAGGCCGAAACCGGCGACGAGCACCATGAATCCCTTGAAAGCTTCAAGGGCGGCGATGGGACGAAGGGCCTTGTGGGCGACAGGCTTCACGAGCCGGCCAACGTAGATACCTTTCCGGCCGCGGAAAGGAAATTTCCCGTCGCAGGCTGGGAAAGCACGGGCCCGAATGGGGGCCAAAAGAAATGGCAGCCGTGTTGGTGCCGGCCGGCAAGCCACGCCGACACCGCGCAGTGGAGACTGCCGGCGGGCAAAGAAAAAAGCCGCGCCCCGGGGGCGCGGCTTGAAAGGGGATAAAACGCGCTGAGGTCAGCGCGTTCCACCTTATTGGGCGGGAGCGGCCGGAGCGGCGGTCTCGGCCGGCGCGGCGTTGTCGCCGGCCTGCTTTTGGGCCTCCAGCTCCTTCATCGCGGCCTTGCGGCTGAGGCGCACCTTGCCGGAACGCTCGTCGATGCCGACGCACTTGACGGTGATGGAGTCGCCGACCTTGACGACGTCCTCCGTGCGGCGGACGCGGAAGTCCGCGAGCTCGGAGATATGCACGAGGCCTTCCTTGCCGGGCAGGCATTCGACGAAGGCGCCGAACTCCTTGGTGCCGGTGACGCGGCCGGTGTAGATCTTGCCAACCTCGATCTGGGCGCCGCCGCCGCAGAGGGAGTCGATCTCCTGCACGGCGCGGTTCATCGCGTCGGCATTGTTGGAGTAGATGAACACCTTGCCCGAGTCGTCCTCGGCGATGTCGATCTGCGCGCCCGTCGTCTCGGTGATGCGGCGGATGGTCTTGCCGCCGGGCCCGATGAGCAGGCCGATTTTTTCCGGGTCGATCTGGATCGTCTGGATGCGCGGGGCGTACTTGCTGAGGTCCTTGCGCGGGGCCGGGAGGGCGGCGAGCATGACCTTGAGGATCTCGATGCGGGCATCGCGCGCCTGGAGGATGGCGGTCTTCGCGATCTCGAAGGGCAGGCCATTGATCTTCAGGTCGAGCTGGAAGCCCGTGATGCCCTTCGTCGTGCCGGCGAGCTTGAAGTCCATGTCGCCGAAGTGATCTTCCTCACCGAGGATGTCGGTGATGGTCTTCCATTTCGCGATGGAGCCGTCGGCGCCGTTCTCGGTCATGAGGCCGCAGGAAATGCCGGCGACCGGCGCGATGATCGGCACGCCGGCGTCCATGAGGGAGAGGCAGCCGCCGCAGATCGAGGCCATCGAGGTCGAGCCGTTGGAGGCCATGATCTCGGAGACGACGCGGATGGAGTAGGGGAAGACGTCCTCGGGCGGGAGCACGGGGACGAGCGAGCGCTCGGCGAGCGCACCGTGGCCGATCTCGCGGCGGCCCGGGCCGGTGAAACGGCCGGTTTCGCCCACGGAGAACGGCGGGAAGTTGTAGTGCAGGATGAACGACTTCGACGTGGCGCCACCGGTGAGGCCGTCCATGTCCTGGGCTTCCTTGGTCGGCCCGAGGGTGGTGATGGCGATGTTCTGGGTGTCGCCGCGCTGGAAGCTGGCGGAACCATGCACGCGGGGTAGGACGCCCACGACGGCGCTGAGCGGACGCAGGTCCTTCTCGCCGCGGCCGTCGGCGCGGACGCCCTTGGAGAGGACGTTGTGGCGGTAGGCCTTGTATTGCAGGTCCTCGAACACGACGTTGAGGTCGACATCGGTGAACTTGTCAGCGCCGAGTTCGGCGGTGAGGGCGGCCTTGGCCTCCTCCTTGAGCGCCTTCACGTTGGCGGTGCGGACGGCCTTCTCATGGCCGAAGATGGCGGCGACGATGCGATCGTGCGGGACGACACGCTCGATGATGGCGCGCGCTTCGGGCGTGGCGCCGACGAGGGCGAAGGTGGCCTTCGGCTTGCCGCAAAGTTTCTGGAGCTCGCGGATCGCGGCGATGATGGGCTGGATGGCCTGGTGGCCGAAGGCGAGGGCTTCGATGAACTTCTCCTCGGGCAGCTGGTCGGCGGAACCCTCGATCATCAGCATGTCCTTCTCGTTGCCGACGTAGATCAGGTCGAGCGACGAGCTGTACATCTGCTCGATGGTCGGGTTGGCGACGAACTGGTCGTCGATGAGGCCGACGCGCACGGCCGCGATCGGGCCGTTCCACGGGATGTCGGAGATGGCGAGCGCGGCGCTGGCGCCGTTGACCATCGGGATGTCGGAGTCGTTGAGCTGGTCGGCCGACATCAGCTGGCCGATGATCTGGACCTCATTGAGGAAGCCCTCCGGGAAGAGCGGGCGGCACGGGCGGTCGCACAGGCGGGAGGTGAGGATTTCCTTTTCGGACGGACGGCCTTCGCGCTTGAAGTAGCCGCCGGGAAAACGGCCGGCCGCGGCGTACTTGTCGCGGTAGTCGACGGTCAGCGGGAAGAAATCCTGGCCGGGCTTCATGGTCTGCGCGACGCAGGCGGTGACGAAGACGTTGGTTTCGCCGACGTTGACGTTGACCGCGCCGTTGGCGAGGTTGGCGTAGGTGCCGGTGGAGAACGTGATGCCCAAGCCGGGCACGGTGACATTATGTTTCTGATTCATGTTTCTGGATGGGTGCGCCGCCGCGTGAGTGAGGATTCATCCTCGTCGGCCGGGCGTGAAGCCCGCCGACACACGGGAGCGCTGGGTGGGTTTTACCTCTTTCGTGGCACCCTCTGAATCAGCTCCGAGAAATTTCGAATTGCGGTCCCAACTTCGGTTGGGGCGGCAAGCTGAAATGTCCCGGATGACTGGTTCGGCGGAGGGAGGCTAAGACGAAGGGCGGCCCGTCGGTGGACCGCCCTTCGTGAAATTGGTTACTTGCGCAGATTCAGCTTCTGCAGGAGATCGTTGTACTTGGCCAGGTCCTCGCCCTTGACGTAATCAAGGAGCTTGCGACGGCGGCTGGCCATCTGGAGGAGGCCACGGCGGCTGTGGAAGTCCTTGCGATGCGTGCGCAGGTGCTCGGTCAAATGATTGATCCGGGCGGTGAGCAGCGCGATCTGGACGTCGCTGGAGCCGGTGTCCTTCTCGTGGGTTTTATATTGGGCGATAACTTCGGATTTAACGGGTTGAGCCATGGTTTATGTTGTTGATGTCGCGGTCGTTTGCGGGATCCCCGGGGTGGGGTTCCGTGCCACCCGCTTTTGGAAGGCCGGCGGCACCGTTAGCGTCCGGTTGCCCGGACTGACCGTGGCGAAGGTCCGCGACCAGCAGACCCTCACTAACGCAAGCGGCCATTAATTAATCCGCGCTCCCGGCCTGCAAGCGAAATTTTGCCCGCACCACCGGGTGAGACGGCTTGGCTCAGCCGGTCCGCAGCGCCAGCCCCTTGATCTGGCTGCAACCGGGCAATTTCCGGAGTTTGGCCAGGATTTGCTCGCGATGCTGGAAAAGCTCATTGCGGACGACCGCGTGTGACACGAGCACCACCAGGAGCCCGCGCTCGACCACGAGCGGATGCGAGTAGGTGGCATTCGCAACGCCGACCAGGGCCGGCCACTGCTCGCGGATGCTGTGTTCGAGCGAATCGTGGCTGACGCGGTACTTGACCAGCAGTTCGTCGATCAACGGCCCGAGGCCGGTCGCTTTGCGCCGCTTCGATTTCAGATCGTCCTCCGGCAGCCCGCGCAGCCCGGCGATGAGGTTCTCAACCTCGCGGGAAAACTCCTTCGGCTCATCGTGCGACACGACGAGAAGTAACAAGGACCAAGGACCAAGTGACAAGAGGTGAATGATGAACGAAACGACGAGGGCCAGTCCTCGCGGTGGCAAGAAGGGGACCCGGCCTGCTCCGTCCGGGCGCCTGTTACTTGGTCACCTGCACCTTCCTACTTCGCCCCGTTGGCGCTCTGCCGGTCGTACAGCGATTTGTAGAGCGCGTTGGCAGCGTAGAGCGAAGCATGATCGCCTTGGGCGACGATGCGGCCGTCGTTGAAGACGAGGATAAGCGAGGCATCCCGAATCGTGCTGAAGCGATGGGCGATGATGAGCACAGTCTTGCCGACGACCAGGTGACGCAGTGCGTCCTGCACGGCGGCCTCGCTGTCGGAGTCGAGCGCGCTGGTGGCCTCGTCGAGAATGAGGATGGGCGCGTCGCGCAGGAAGGCACGCGCAATGGCGATGCGCTGCTTTTGGCCGCCGGAGAGCAGGGCGCCGCGCTCGCCCACGATGGTGTCGTAGCCCTCCGGGAGCTGCGTGATGAACTCGTGGGCATGGGCATTCCGGGCCGCGGCGAAGATGGCGTCGCGCGAGGCACCCTCGCGCCCGAGGGCCAGATTGTTGAAGACGGTGTCGTTGAACAGCACCGGCTCCTGGGAAACGATAGCGATGTTGCGCCGCAGGTCGGCGAGGCGCATCGCGCGGACGTCGATGCTGTCGATGCTCACACTGCCGGCGCCCACTTCGAAGAATCGCGGCACGAGGTTGGCGAAGGTACTCTTGCCGGCGCCGCTGGGGCCCACCAGCGCGCAGACGGTCCCGGCGGGAATGGTGGCGTTGATGTCCCGCAGCGCCGGCGTGCCCTCGGCGGTGGGGTCACCGTAGGAAAAGATGACGCCCCGGTACGTGATTTCGCCGCGCAACCGGCCAACCGCGGCCGGTTCCGCGGGGTCGGTGATGGTCTCGGGTTCGTGCAGCACGTGCTCGAGTCGGTCGAGCGAGGCGAGGCCGCGGTTGAGCTCGCTGTTGAGATAACCAAGCTTCTTGATCGGATCGTAGCACAGGTAGAGCGCGGCGATGATGGAGAGGAAGGTCGCGAGCTTGACGCCGGCGTAGTAAGCGAAGACCAGCGTGACGGCGATGCCCGCGGCCGAGATCAGCTCGATGACGGGCGTCAGCGCCTGGGCATATTTCACCACTTTCATCTGGGCGACCACCAGCCGGCTGGTGCCCGTGCCGAACCGCGCGGTCTCGCGCTCCTCGAGCCCGAAGGCGCGGACCTCACGCGCGGCGGCGAGGTTTTCGTTCAGCTGGGAGGAGACGTCGCCGAGCTGGTCTTGCACCTGGCGCGCGCGATGAACGACCTTCTTGCCCACGTAGTGCACGGGGAGCACGGCAAGCGGCACGATGGCGAGGCAAACCAGGACGGTCAAAGCGCCATCGGTGGCAAAGGCCTGCCAGATCAGGAAACCCAGGGCGCCGGCCAGCGCCAGCGGCTGCTTGACGCCATCGCTGGCAAAAAGCGTCAGCGTGGTCTGGAGCTGCGCGGTGTCCGCGATGCCCCGGGACAGCAGGTCACCGGTGGCTTTGCGCTGCAGGAACGACAACGGCAAGACCTGCAACTTACGGAAATAATCGAGGCGAACGGATTCGAGGACGCGCACGCCGGTCAACTGCACGTAGTAGCTGTTGAGAAAGCTGCTGACGGCGCGCAGGAGAAACAGAACGGGAAACGTGGCGGCGATCAGCACGACATCGCCCAGCGGCATTCGCGCGCCGGCCGGCTCGAAGATGACCGGAAAGACATATTTCACCAGCACCGGCAGGCCGAGGCTGTTGGACGCGGCAAACAGCAACCCGTAGAACGCCCCGGCGACGAGCGTCGCCCGATTCGAGCGCAGGTAACGGAAGTAGGGGCGAAAGCGGCGGAGCATCGGCAGCGCTGACAAATGCCAGATGACCGAGGAGGGTGGCCAGACGGAAAAGCGGCGGATGGAATTGGTGGAGGGCTCAGCTTCCACTGAGCGGTGGCCCACCGGAGGCGGACTCTCCCAGCTGCGCTCCGGCCTGCAATTCAGTCTTTGGACGACCGGACATCGAGCGCATCCCGCAGGCCGTCGCCGAGGAAGTTCAGCGAGAACAGCGTCAATGAGAACACCGTGCCGGGATAGACGAGCAGCCAGGGATATTCCTCCATCTTCTCGGCTCCGTCCTTGATCAGCGTGCCCCAGGAACTCATCGGCGGCTGGACGCCCAGGCCGAGGAAACTCAGGAACGCTTCGAGCAACATCACCGCCGGAATGGTGAGCGTTGTGTAGACGATGATCGGACCAAGGATGTTGGGCAGCAGGTGGCGGAACAGGATGCGCGCCGGGCCGAGGCCGAGCGCCCGGGCCGCGTCGATGAACTCCATTTTCTTCAGCGCCATCACCTGCCCGCGGACGATTCGCGCCATGGTCAGCCACTCCACCGCGCCAATGGCGACGAACAGCAGCACGATGTTCCGGCCGAGAAACACCATCAGCAGGATGACGAAGATTGTGAAGGGCAGCGCGTAGATGATGTCGACAACGCGCATCATCAGCGCATCGGTCTTGCCGCCGGCATAGCCCGCAACGGCGCCGTAGGTGACGCCGATGGTCAGGGCGACAAACGTCGCGCACAAGCCCACCCCGAGGGAGATCCGTCCGCCGTAGAGGAGCCGCACCAGGAGGTCGCGGCCCAACTGGTCGGTGCCGAGCCAGTGCGCCGCGCCGGGTGGGGTGAAGGCATGGTCAAGGTCGATCTGCTCGTAGCCGTAGGCGCTCAGCCACGGTCCCGCCACGCACGCGACGGTCAGGATGAGCAGGATCGCGCCGCCGACCACCGCCGCGCGGTTCTGGCTCAGGCGGCGCCAGGCATCGTGGCCGAGGGAGGAGCCGGGTTCGGCGGTTTCTCCGGCCGCCGGCGCGGGGACGCGGGGAGAGCTCATTCGAATTTTAGTTTCGGGTTGAGCCACACCTGCACCACATCGGTGGCGAGATTGAGCGCGACCAGCAGCGCCGCGTACAGGATGACGGTGCCGAGCACGAGCGTGTAGTCGCGATTGAACGCGCTGTTGACGAACTCGCGGCCGAGGCCCGGCACCTGGAAAATCGTCTCGATCACGAACGACCCGGTGAGGATGCCGGCGATCGCCGGCCCCAGAAACGAAACGACCGGGAGCAATCCGCCGCGCAATCCATGGTGGACCACGATACGAAGCTCCGTCGCGCCCTTGGCGCGGGCCGTGCGGATGAAGTCCTGGTTGAGAACCTCGAGCATGCCCGCGCGCGTCAGCCGCATGACGTACGCGGCATAGACGAAACCGAGCGTGAGGGCCGGGAGCACGCGATCGGACCATACGTCCCAGCCCGAGGCATTCACCCAGCCGAGGCGAATGGCGAAGAATAGGACCAGCAGCGGCCCGAGCACGAAGGTGGGCACGCAGATCCCGGCCATGCCGACGGTGCCGGCGAGGTGGTCGAGCCAGGTGTTGCGCCGGCTCGCCGCGAGCACGCCGAGCGGGATCCCGGTGAGTAGGGCGACAAGCAGCGACCAAGAGCCCAGTTCCAATGACACGGGCAGCTTCTGCCCGATGATCTCATTGACCGACCGATTGGCGTACTTGAAAGACGGGCCAAGGTCGCCGCGGGCGACATGGCCGAGATAGGAGACGTACTGGCGCCACAGCGGTTGGTCCAAGCCATAGTGAGCCTCGAGGTTGCGGAGGATCTCCGGCGGAATGGCCTTCTCCGACGTGAACGGTCCGCCCGGCACGAAACGCACCATGAAGAACGTCGCCGTGATGATCACGAACAGGACCGGCACGGCCTGCAGCAGACGGCGGACGACGAAGCGAAGCATCGGCCCAAATGGTGGGGAAGAAATCCCAAAGGCCAACGTCCAAACGCCAAACAAATTTCAAATTACCCAGCTGTCCTCGATGCCGGATCCTTGTTTGGCGTCTGGGATTTGGCGTTTGGCGATTTGGGCGCTTTCAGCGCGCCTGGAGCATTGCGTCGCGGCGGGCCTTGAACTCGTTGCCCGGCTTCCACTCGGGCCACGTCTCGCCATTGGCGACCCGCAGTCCGACGCGCATGAGAAATTCGGTGTCCTGCGCCGCGCCTTCGAACGTCCAGCCCGGTTTCACCTCGTCGGTGACCTTGTGGTAATCGTTTGCGATGTAATCGCTGATCATCTTCTCGCCGAAATCGGCGGGCTGGCCGATGAAGAGCTTGCCGGATTTCGGGTAGTACGAAGGCACGCCGACCTTCGCGAACTCGAAGTGATCGCTGCGGTAATAAGAGCCCCGCTCCGGGTGTGCTTCGGCGATCATCGTACGCCCTTGTTCCTTGGCGACCTCGACGCCGATGTCGTCGAGGGTCGACGCGCCGAAGCCGACCGTGGCCATGTCGCTCGTCGGGCCAAATTGATTGGCACCGTCCATGTTGATATCCGCAAGCGTCTTCGTCAGCGGATAGAGCGGCTCCTGCGCATAGTAGCGCGAGCCGAGGAGCCCCTTCTCCTCCGCCGTTACCGACAGGAACAGGATGCTGCGCTTCGGCTTCTGGTCATCCGGCAGGGCGGCGAAAGCCTGCGCGAGTTCGAGCAGCACGGCGACACCGGAGGCATTGTCCGCCGCCCCGTTGAAGATCTGGTCGCCCTCGAGGTTCGGGTCGCGGCCGAGGTGGTCCCAATGGGCGGAGTAGACGACGTATTCGTCGCGCAGCTTCGGATCGCGACCGGGCAGCAGGGCAATGACATTGCGGGAGGCGACATTGCGCAGGACGTTGTCGATCGCGAAGGTCGCCTTGGCGCCGAGTTCAACGGGCGCGAAATCCCGGCGGGCGGCCGCGGCCTTGAGGGCATCGTAGCTCTTGCCGGCGGCGGCGAAAACCTTGCGGGCGGCGTCGACCGTCAACCAGCCCTGCATGCCGACATGACCCGCATTTAGGTCGGGCGAGCTGATCTCGAAGTTCTCGCGCGTATTGCTGCCGACCAGCACGGCGAACGGATAAGCCGCCGGGACTGTCTCATGGACGATGAGGCAGGCGGCCGCACCCTTCTCGGCGGCGATCTCGTACTTGTAGGTCCAGCGACCGTAGTAGGTCATGGCTTTGCCGCCGAAAACCTTGGGGTCGAGTTCGCCGGTCGCTGGATCGACGACGGGCGGATCGTTGATCAGCATGATCACCGTCTTGCCGCGTACATCGAGGCCTTTGTAGTCGTCCCAGTTGTATTCCGGGGCGACGACGCCGTAGCCGACAAAGACGACGTCCGTGTCCTTGCCCTCGACGTGCGAGGTGATGCGGCTGGACGGGCCGATGAACTCGTTGATGTGTTCCATCGGCATCACGTGCCCATCGATGTTGAAGGACAAGGACGGCTTCGAGGTGATACCGACGAGCGGCACGTTCTGGATGTAGGTGCCGTCGGGATTGCCCGGGGCGAGGCCGAGTTTTTTGAATTCGCTGACGAGATAGGCAACGGTCTTGTCCTCGCCCGGCGTGCCGGGCGCGCGGCCCTCGAATTCGTCGGAGGCAAGGACTTTGACCCGCGAGAGAATGCTCGCGGCGGAGATGGCGTGGGTGGGTTCGGCGGCGTTCGCTACCAACGCGGCGCCGAGCAAGCTAAGCAAGACGGGCAGGCGGGGTTTCATAGGGGAGAAGAGCGGAGTCAATGCTGCGCCGAGGCCTGGGGGCTGGCGAGGACGGAGTTGGCGCGCCTGCGGGAACAAATGATCCGTGCGTGGCGCCATGACTCATGGTCCCGGTCCGACCTCGACCCCGCGGTAGAACCGCGTCCAAAGACGGTCGGCTCGCCAGTGGCGCACGCGTGGCTGGAGGAGGTAATTCTGCGCATTGAAATAGAGTGGAATCACCGGAGCCTCGGTCAGGAGGAGCTGCTCGGCGCGGCGGTAATCCGAGAGCCGCGCTTCCGCCGGGCCGGTGCGGGCTGCTTCCGATACGAGTCGGTCGTACTCGGCGTTGCTCCAATGCGGGTAGTTGCCGGGGTGCCCCGTCGTAAGCGACATGAAGGCGTCCGACGCACCGTCGAAGTCGGGAATCAGGGTCGCCAGCGCGAGGTCGTAGTTGCCGGCGACCAAGGCGGCGAGGTGCGTGCGCGCCTCGCGCTGGACGAGTGCAACCTCAATGCCGAGCTCACGGCGCCAGGTGGCTTGGATGGCCTCGAGGGCGGGATTGCCAACCCAGGTGGTCAACTCGAGCTGCGGGAATCCGCGGCCATCGGGGAAGCCCGCGTTGCGCAACAGACGCCGCGCTTCATCGCGGTTCTCTTCGAGCCGCTCGGCCGGCTGATAGCCACCCAGACCGGGCGGAACGAACGAGTACGCTGGCTCCTGCCCGCCGCGCAGGACCTTGTCCACCAGTTCGCGTCGGTCAAGCGCCAGGGCCAGGGCGCGGCGGACGTTCGTCTGATCCAAGGGCGGACGGTGGGTGTTCAAGGCCAGGTACCGCGTCTCGAACAGCGGCACCGTGTGCAAGACCGTGGGTTTCGCCGCGCGATAGGCATCGAGCTTGCTGAACGGCACCGCCATGGTGACATCGAGCTGCCGCGACCGGAACGCGCGTTCCTCGGCGTCGCCGTTGTCGATGGCAATAAAGCGAATTTCCCGGAGTTTGATCTGCGCGGGGTCGTGGTAATGGGGATCGCGCGTGACCACGATCTCCTCGCCGGGCCGCCAGGCGCCGAGGAGAAAAGGGCCGTTGCCCACGAAACGACCCGGTCCTGCCCAGCCGCTGGCGCGCTCGTCGATGCGGCCGTATTTCTCGATGGTGGCGCGTTCCACGGGAATCCAAGGGCCGCTGGCGACGATGGCGGGGAAGTCCGCGACGGGCTGTTCCAGCGTGAGTTCAAGGCGGTGGTCGTCCAGCGCGCGGGCGCCGACCGCCGAGAAATCCTGCAACCGGCCCTGGTAATACGCCGCGGCGTTCCGGAGCGGGAAAAACAACGACACCTTCGGGGCGGCGAGCTGCGGCGAGAGCATGCGCCGGATCGAGTACACGAAATCCGCGGCCGTGACGGGTTCGCCGTCGGACCAGTGCGCGTCGGTCCGGAGATCGAACGTATAGGTGCGGCCGTCGGGCGATACCTGCCACCGGCTGGCGGCGGCGGGCCGCGGTGCCCCGCCAACGGGCGATGGCGCGAGCAGGCCTTCACTGAGGGCGCGAATGATGAAAAATTCGTCCGGCAGCGACGCGAGCTGAGGATCGAGCGTGGCGGGTTCATTGCGCTGGCTGATCCGCAGCACGTCGCGCACACCGGCGTCACGCCGCGTGCAGCCGAGCAAAGGCAGCAGCGCGCAAGCGACGAAGAGGAGCCGAGCCAAATACGGCCTCATTGTTTATCGCCCAGCCAGATGCCCTTGTACGGATGGCGGTCGAGCAGAGTCGGATGCCAGCCATGCACCACCGGCGACACCAGGCGGACGCTGGTGTAGTGGTAAATGGGAATTATAGGAAGCTCGCGCAGCAGGATCTCTTCGGCGCGGTGCATCAAGTAAAAGCGCGTCGCGGGCTCCGTGGCCTGGTCGGATTTGGCGAGGAGCGCATCGTAGTCAGCGTTCTTCCAACCCGTGTGGTTGTCGGTGGAGTCGGAGCGAAAGAGGCCGAGGAAAGTCTTGGGGTCGGCGTAATCGGCGGCCCAATCCGCGCGCATGATGGAATAATTCAGTGTCCGCCGGTTCGCGAACAGTGTGGCCTGTTCCATGTTGTCGATCCGCACGTCAACCCCGAGCTCGCGTCGCCACATCTCCTGGATCGCCTCGGCGATGGCGCGGTGGTTGCCCGAGCTGTTGATCATGATCTCCAAGGTGGGCAGACCCTTGCCACCGGGGTAGCCGGCCTCGGCTAGCAACCGTCGGGCTTCATCGAGATCGCGATGCAGCGTTGCCGGCGGCATGTAGCCGCCGATGCCCGGTGGCGTGAGCGACGCCGCGGGCTGCTGGCCGCCGCGGGTGATCTTCTCCACGATCGCCGCGCGATCGATCGCGAGCGCGAGCGCCTGGCGAACCTGCACGTGGTCCAACCCCGGCCGCGTCGTGTTCAGCCGGTAGAAATAGGTGTCGAGAAAAGGCGCGATCTGCAACACGCCGGGCGCGTCGCGCCGGTAGGCATCCACTTTGCCGACCGGCAGGGCTTCGGTGAGGTGCAGCTGGCCGGCGCGGAAGGCGCGCTCCTCGCTGTCGACATCCGCGGCGGGCTTGAATCGGATCGCCTTGAGCCGGACGGCCGCGGCGTCCCAGTAGGTCGGTGACTTCTCCACCTCGATCACTTCGCCGCGCCGCCACTCCTTCAGGACGAATGGTCCATTGCCGACAAGGCTGCCGGGCCGGGTCCACGGATTTCCCCGCTGCCAGGGCGAGCCGGTCTTTTCCAACGCCGACAACTTCACGGGATACCAGGCGGGATGCGTGAGCAACGACAGGAAGTACGGCGCGGGGTGGGCGAGCTCGAAACGAACTGTGCGTCCGTCGGGCGTGCTCACGCCGACCTGCCCAAAGTCGGCCAGCGAGCCCTTGTTGAACGCCTCGGCGTTTTTCAGGACGTAAAGCATCGTCGCATAGTCGGCGCCCAGCGACGGGGTCAGCATCCGGCGTACGGCAATGCTGAAATCCTGGGCGGTTACGGGCGTTCCGTCCGACCAGCGGGCGTTGGCGCGCAGGTGAAACGTGTAGGTGAGCCCGTCCGGGGCCGCCTCCCACGATGCGGCGACGCCCGGGACGGGGTGCAAGTCAACGGGGTCCTCGGCGACGAGGCCCTCAAAGAGCGTCGAGACGACGTTGATCTCGGGCAGCCCAGTGATCAGGTGCGGATCCAGATCCGACGGGTCGGCGCTGAGCCCGCGGAGCAAGACCTGGTCGCGCGCGGCGCGATCGGCCTCGGACTCGTGTCGGGCGCAACCGGGTTGAACGGCCGCGAAAAGGCACAACAAGGCACCAAGAAGGGAGGGGAACCTGCGCCTGATTGCGGCCCTGTTTTTGCGCATTTTTTGCGCCTTTTGGTGGCTAGATTTTCCGGATCAACGCGACGGCATGCGCGGCGATCGCAAGGCCACGGCCGATGTCGTCGGAGCCCTCATTGGTTGTGGCCTTCACGCCGATCGCGTCGGGGGCGAGCTCCGTCGAGCGGCTGAGCGCGGCTTTGATTTCGACAATCCTCGGCGCGATTTTGGGTTTCTCCGCGATCAAGGTGGCATCGACGTTCACCGGCGTCCAGCCGAGGTCATTCAGCTTGGCGATGACCGCGCGCAGCAGCGTCTGCGAGTCGACGTCCTTGAAGGCAGGATCCGTATTGGGAAACTGGTGGCCGATGTCCGGGAGCCCGGCGGCCCCGAGCAGGGCGTCGCAGATGGCATGCGTGAGGACGTCGGCATCGGAATGGCCCATGAGGCCGAAGTCGGCGTTGAACGTCACGCCGCCGAGCACGAGCTTCCGGCCCGGGGCGGTGCGGTGGATGTCGTAGCCGTGGCCGATGCGGAGGTTCATGGCTCCTCCCGGTTCAGCAGGAACTCCAGATAGGGCAGGTCGGCCGGCGTGGTGAGCTTGGGATTGGCGTGCGGGTTCTCGAGCAGGGCGACCGGGTGCTGGAGCAGCTCGACGGCGGCCGCGTCGTCGGTGACGGTCAGCTTGCGCTTGGCCACGCGGGCATAGGCGCGGCAGATCAGGCGGCGGTTGAAAACCTGCGGTGTCTCCATCGCCCACAGATTTCGGCGATCGAGCGTGCGCAGCCGGCCTTCGCCGCGGTGTTCCTTCACGGTATCCGTCACGCGGTGGGCGAGGACGACGGCGCCTTCGCGGCGAACGATCTTGTAGAGCGCGATCAGTTGCTCGACGCGCACCAGCGGGCGCGCGCAATCGTGGATGAACACGTGGTCGACGTCGTCGGGCAGCTCGGCCAGCGCTGCGATCACGGAATCCTGGCGCTCGCGGCCGCCGGGGACGAACAGCGTCGGCGTGGGCGCATACGCGGACAACTCGACCATTTGCGCCTGGTCGCGGTACATGACGATGAAGAAGTCCACGACGCCGCTGCGGTAGAACGTGGCGGCGGAATGGGCGAAGACCGGCTTGTCCCCGAGTGGCGCCAGGATTTTGTCCGGCACGGTGCCATCCATGCGGCGGCTGCTGCCGGCGGCGAGGAGGATGGCGGCGGTGCGACTCATGGCAGGGTGCGGTAGTGCGCGATGGAAATCAGGAAGCGCCGAGTTCCGCGAGGATGGAGCGGGCGGCGGCGGCCGGATCGGCGGCCTTGAGGATGGGACGACCGACCACGATGTAACTCGAGCCGGCCCGGGCGGCCTCGGCCGGGGTCATGATTCGCTTTTGGTCGTCGCCGCCGGCATCGCCGGCCGGGCGGATGCCGGGGGTGATCAGCTGCATGTCCGCGGGCAGCTGGCGGCGGAGCAGCGGCACCTCGAGCGGCGAGCACACCAGGCCGCGCAAGCCGGCATCGGCCGCCAGCTGGCCAAGCCGGGCGACCTGTTCGGGCGAAGGGGAGGCCACGCCGATTTCCCGGAGACCGGCATCGTCGGTCGAGGTGAGAACGGTCACGCCGAGCAGGAGCAGCCGCGGATTATGCTGCTGTTGTGCCGCCAGCGCGGCGCGCATCATCTCGCCGCCACCCGACGTATGCAGCGTGAGCATTCGGATCGGCAGCGGGGCAAGCGACTCGACGGCCTTCGCCACAGTGTTCGGGATGTCGTGCAGCTTCAGGTCGAGGAAAATGTCGAATCCCATGCCGGCGACCTCGCGCACGTAGTTCGGCCCGTACGCCGTGAACAGCTGCAGCCCAATTTTCACCCAGCGCAACTGCCCGCGCAGCTGGCGGAGAAGGGGGGCCGCCGCTTCGCGCGTGGGGACGTCGAGGGCCAGGATCAGGTCGCAGGGCATGGCAGAACCACGAATGGACACGATTGAACACGAATAGAAGAGAAAAACAAACCCCGAGGCTCCGGGCGCATTTGATGTTTATTCGCGGTGATTCGGCGTTACGTCAGGAGGCGCAGTGACTGTCTTCAGCCCGGCCAAGTTGAACCTCTTTCTCGCCGTCACCGGCCGGCGGGCCGACGGGTATCACGACCTCGTGTCGCTCGCCGCGCCGTTGGATTTTGGCGACGAGCTCACGGCCCGGCGCGCGGCGGGCGGGGATGGCCGGCAGTTCACGCTCGCGTGTGACGATCCCGCCGTGCCCGCCGACGGCAGCAACCTCGTGCTGCGCGCGGCGGCGGCGTTCGCGGCGGCGACGGGCTGGGGCCAGCCAGTGCATTTCCAGCTGACGAAACGCATCCCCGCCGGCGCGGGGCTGGGCGGCGGCAGTAGCAATGCCGTCGCCGCACTGCGCGGGTTGAACGACCTCGCGGGCGACCCGCTCGCGCCGGCGGCGCTGGCCGGGCTCGCCGCGGGGCTGGGCTCCGATTGCGCGCTGTTCCTGGCGAATGCCCCCGTGGTCATGCGCGGCCGCGGTGAGCGCGTGACGCCGCTCCCGATCGCGGCGGCGACGCGATTGCGCGGCCGGCGCGTTTTGCTGTTCAAGCCGGATTTTTCCATCAGCACGGCATGGGCATACGCCCGGATGATGGCGACGGGAACCGGCTATCGGGCGCCAGCGGAAGCCGAGGCCCACCTCGCGGCCTGGCTTGGTGGGGCCGGCCCGGCGGAGGATCTTTTGGCGAACAACATGGAGGGAGTGGCCTTCGAGAAATTCGTCGCGCTGCCGGCGCTGCTCGCGGGACTGCGCCGGGAATTCGGGCTCGCGCCGCGCATGAGCGGCAGCGGCAGCGCCTGCTACGCGTTGCTGGGTGACGATTGCGTGACGGCGCCGGTGGAGGCGTTCATCCGGGCGCGCTGGGGCCCGGCGGCCTTCATCCGCGAGGCCCGCCTCGCCTAGTTCCGCATTGACCGGGGTATGCGGCGGTTGGTTTAGTGGCGGAGCACTCCGCCCCATGGATTCCAACGCCAAGAGCGAAATTACCATCCAGGGCATCGCCGCTTCCAAGGGCATCGCCTACGGGCAGGTGTTTTTGTACCTGCAGAGCGAGCTGGAGATCCCCCGCTACACGGTCGATCCCGACAAGCGCGTGGCGGAGGTGGCGCGCTTCGAGCAGGCGCTCATTGTCACCCGCCAGCAGATCTCGCAGATCAAGGCCCAGGTGTCGAAGAACCTCAGCGAGGAGGAGGGGCTGATCTTCGACGCCCACCAGATGGTGCTCGAGGACCAGGCGCTCATCGGCGAGACGATCCGCGATTTCCAGAAGACGGGCCTGAACATCGAGACGTGCTTCAACGCGGTTGCCGAGCGCTACATCCAGGCCTTCGCCGAGATCGACGACGAATACCTGCGCGAGCGCGCGGCGGACATCAAGGACGTCACCAAGCGCGTCCTGCACATCCTGCTTGGCCAGACGGCGAACAGCCTGACGCAGCTGGTCGACCAGCGCATCATTGTCGCGCAGGACATCTCGCCCTCGGAGGCGGCGGGCATCGACCGCAGTGCCGCCCTGGGCATCGTCACCGACGCCGGCAGCCATACCAGCCATGCCGTGATCGTGGCGCGCTCGATGAAGATTCCCGCGGTCGTCGGCGCCCGCGACCTGACGACGCGGCTGAAGAACGGCGACTGGCTGCTGGTCGATGGCTACGACGGCGCCGTCATCATCAACCCGACCGAGCAGACGCTTTTCCGGTACGGGCGCATCCAGAAGGCCAAGGCCTCGTTCGAATCGCACCTGATGGCGGTGAACGAGCTGGCGGCCGAGACCCAGGACGGCGCGACGATCACCCTGCGGGCCAACATCGAGAAGCCGGACGAGGTCGACCTCGTGAAGCAATACCGCGGTGCCGGCGTCGGCCTGTACCGGACGGAATACCTTTTCCTCAGTTCCAGTTCGCTCCCGACGGAGGACCAGCAATACGCCGCGTACCGCGAAATCGTGACGGGACTCGCGCCGGCGCCGGTGACCATCCGCACGCTCGACGTCGGGGGCGACAAGCCGCTGCCGGGCGACCCGCACCTGATCGGCCCGGAGGCCAACCCGTTCATGGGCCTGCGCGCGATCCGGATGTGCCTCGAAAACGCCGAGATGTTCAAGACGCAGCTGCGCGCGATCCTGCGCGTCAGCGTCCACGGCCCGGTGGAACTGATGTACCCGATGATCAGCGGCACGGAGGAACTCGACCGCGCCAACGCCCTCCTTGACGAGGCCCGCGCGGAGTTGAGCGCGCGCGGGCAGGCCTTCGACACGAAGCTGCGCGTCGGCACGATGATCGAGATTCCCAGCGCCGCCGTCGCCAGCGACCTGCTCGCGACGAAGTGCGACTTCTTCAGCATCGGGACGAACGACCTCATCCAGTACCTGCTGGCGATCGACCGCGGCAACAACCGCATCGCGCACCTCTACGACCCGTCGCACCCGGCGGTGCTGCGGATGCTCAAGCTCATCGTCGATGCGGGCCACGCCCGAAACATCAAGGTCAGCGTCTGCGGCGAAATGGCGGGCGATCCGATCTACGTGCCGTTGCTCCTCGGTTTGGGTGTCGACGAACTGAGCATGACACCGACCCTTTTGCCGGCCGCCAAGTATGTCATCCGCGCGATGAAGCTGGCCGAGGCGAAAAAGCTGGCCGCCGACGCGCTGGCCCAGACCGATCCGAAGCAGACGTACGCGATGGTCGAGGCATTCTACAAGGAACGAGTGAAGGTGGAGTAGGTCAGACAGATCTGGTCCAACGAAGCCGCGCGATCCGCGTGGCGATTGAGAAAATTCCGGAGCTAGGGCCAAACGGCGGGAACGATTGTTTTGGATTCACCCTAGGTGAATCATCGCGGATGTGAACCGGCCGTTAAAATTGCCGTAACCCCTTGGCTGATCGCAAGGCGCACTAGCGAAGCAAGGGCGAATTTCGTACAGTTCTTTCGTGCCGGCCCCGGTCAACTATTCCGCAGTCTATTCCGCTCCGCAGCAGGCCAAGCCGCGGCCAATTCGGGTGCGCTACAAGCGCACACTCGAAGAGGTGCTGAAGCTTGCGGTCGAGAGTGTTGATCGGAAGGCGAAGCGTCTCGACCTCGGGCAATTCAATCCGCTGCCGAAAGGCCGCTCGCTCACACGGGGCGAAAAATTGATGTGTGCGACGTTCATCGCTGGGCTCAGCCTGGCCGTCTGGATCGAATCGCGGCCGGAACCCGTCAGCGCACATACCAGCTACTTCGAGTCGCTCGCGCTGAGCACGGGCGGCGATGCGCCGTCGATGCAGGCATTCGCGGAGCAGGCCATTCGCGCCATCGGCAAGGAATGGCGGCCCGAAGCACTGTTCGCGCGCGTCCACCCGATGTACTGGCAGCGCACGCCGTCCCTTCACCCCAACGCGCTGACGCAGCGCGTCGAAGCCGCGCTCGCCGGCTTGGCCGCCCATGGCCCGGCCGTCGGCCTGACAATTTTCGGTCCGCCGTCCTTCGGGATTCTGGAGCGGGGCCAGGGCAAGGTCGCGACGACCGGCCGCATTACGGGACAGGTCGAGCTGGCCGACGGTACCGTGATGCGCCTGGATGCAACGCTCGTCCAGGATGACCCCTCCCGGCCTTGGGGGATCGCCGCAATCAGCCTGCCCCCCTTTCTGCCATGAACTCTCCTGCGCACACGGCCGGCGACAGGCGTTCCAATCGCGGCGTCACCCTCATCGAGGTGGCCGTGGCCGCGTTGGTGATGGCGCTGGTTCTCTCGACCTCGATCACCACGCTGCAGCGCGCCTTCATCAGCCTCCAGAACGCGCGCGACCTGAACATCGCGTCGCAAATGCTGCAGAGCGAAATGGAGAAAATGCGACTGTCGGACTGGACCACCATCAATGCCTATCCGACCGCCGCCACCACCCTGGCGCTGGATTCGACCTTCACCTCGAATCCGTTTGTCGGCTCACGGTTCGTCCTTTCCCGCACGGTGACGGATCCCAAGACCGACACGCGCATCATCACCCTGCGGATCGAATGGCAGGGCGCCGACAACCGACCGCTGTTCCGCCGCCTCTCCATGCGCTACTCGCGCAACGGGCTCTATGATTATTTCTACAGCCAGATCTGAGCGCCGGTGCACAGCCGGCCTGACGCTGGTCGAACTGATGATCTCCAGCGGCATCGGCTCGCTGGTCATGACGGGCGTGCTGTCGGTGGTGCTGATGATGGGACGGTCGGAGATCGCCTCGTCGAATTACGCCGACATGGAGGCGCAATCGCGCCGGGCTGTGGACGAGTTTGCCCAAGATGTGCGCATGGCCTCGGACGTGGTCTGGAACAGCGACACTTCCGTCACGCTGACGGTGCCGGACAATTACACGGCCAATGGCAACAAGGTCACCTATGCCCTGGACAGCTCCACCTCCGGGGCGACGGCGCGGAGCTTCTACCGGCTGCCGGGTGACACCAGCTCCGGCAGTGCGCGGGAGGTGATGGCGCGCAACGTCTCATCGCTGGCCTTCTCGCGGTACACGCGCACGAATGCGGTGGCCACGGACGATTATTCCACGAAGCGGCTGCAGCTCACGATGAACCTGCGCACGACTGCGCAGACGACCGTCGATCAGAACACCCTGATCGTCTCGGCTTCCTATGTGCTTCGCAACAAACCCTCCAATTGACCGGCGGGTCGGAGCGGACCCGGGGCGCGGCTCGGTGCTCATCACCTGCCTGCTGTTCTGTGTCATCATCGCCATCGCCCTGACGAGCTACCTGCGGGTCGCCCAGAATTCCTACACCCTGGCCGACCGCGCCTTCCTGAACACGACGGCGCTGACCCTGGCCGAGCAGGGGCTCGAGGAAGGACTGGAGAGCTACAACCAGCTTGACGCGGTGGCGACGGCGTCCGACGCGTGGACCGGGTGGACCCTGAATGGCTCGGTGGCCACGCGCAAATACACCGGTATCGCGCTCGACAACGGGGCGACCGGCACCCTGCAAATCTACGCCACCGACTACCACCCGGCCGCGACGGCGGTGCCCAAGTTGGTGGCGAAGGCGACCATCCTGCCGGGCTCGGGCCTGGGGCTCAGCCGCTTGGTGGAGATTACGCTGAAGCGTCGCACGATTTTCGCCGCCGGGCTCGTGGCGAAAAGCAACATCACCTTCTCGACCAACACCGAGGTTTCGAGCTGGAATTCCGACCCGGATCATGATTCCTCCACGCCCGCGGTCGGTTATTCCGACACCGCCAAGACCGCGAACGCCTTCGTGGGCACGGTCAGCGCCGCGGACGGGGCCATCAACACCGGCAGCGCGGACATTTACGGCCGCATCGGCACCGGCGGAGGCTCCGTCTCGCACACTTCCGGCGCCTTGCTGACCGATGCCACCTCGGGCAGCGGCTGGGACTCCAGCCTCGTCAACAAAGGTTTCGCGAGCAACCTCGATACGCCGACGGCGCCGGCCCTGCCGACCGTGGTGAACGTGATGGCCACGAGCATCACCACGAGCACCTCGTTGCCGCGGGCCGGCGATGCGGCCGCATCCGACGGAAAGTACTACTACAACTTCGGCACCGGTGCGGGCATCCTGCTGGCCGGTGGCGACAAGCTGACGGTCTCCGACAAGGTGGTGATCTATTTGCAGAACCACACCGGCACGACGGCCGTATCCATCGCGGGCTCGGCCAAGATCGACATTGCAAGCGCGGGTAACCTGACGGTGTACACGAACGGCAACATGGCCATCGGCGGCAACGGCATGTCCAACGACAACAACAACGCCTCGAGCTGCCTCATCTACGGAACCAACACCGGCTCCGGCCAAACCATCGCGATGAACGGCAATGCCACGACCATCGCGGCAATCAATGCGCCGAACGCCGATTTCAGCATCACCGGCAACGGTGAAGTCTGGGGGTCCGTCGTGGCCCGGAACATCGCCCTGAACGGCAACGCCGCCTTTCGCTACGACGAGGCCCTGCAGAATTTCAGCAACACCACCGGCACGGGCAACCCATGGGGCATCTCGAAATGGCGCGAGTTGACGCAGGCATCGGAGCGGGAGGCCTACGCCGCGAACTTCAATTTCTAGCCGGCGTGCGCACGACCCGGCCGGGCGTCACTTGCCGGGCTTCGTCCCGCTGGCGAGCAGCGTCTCGAAATACGGCTCCTGCGGCTCGCGCGACACGGTGGTGACGTCGACCTGGGCAAAGCCGGCCGCCTTGAGAAAACCATGCAGGGCGTTGAGCTTGAAGCCGAGCCAGAGGTCACCGTAGAGCTCGCGGGCTTTTTCGAAGGCGTGTTCCTTAAGGTCGAGGACGAGGAGCTGGCCGCCGGGTCGGAGGATGCGGTACGCCTCATTCACCGCGGTCTGCGGGTGGTTGGCGTGGTGCAACGCCTGGGACAGGATGGCGAGGTCCACCGACGCGTCGGGTAACGGAACCTGCTCGATGTCGCCGAGCTTGTAGACGAGGTTGGCGAGGCCGTTTTTCTTCGCCAGTTCGGTGCCGACCTCGACCATCTTGGGGGAATTGTCGATGCACCAGACCCGTTCGGCGCGGCGGGCGAGCAACTGCGAGATCAGGCCCTCGCCGGCGCCGAGGTCAGCCACCGTGATGGCGGGCACGAGGCGCAGCGCCAGGTGGCCGATGGCCTCCCATGACCGCCCCGGGCAGTGCTGGCGGCCAAGGCGCCCGGCGATGAGGTTGAAATACTGCTCGGAGACTTGGCGGCGCTTCTGCAGGCAACGCTCCAGGTTGGTGCGATCCTCGGCAATTTCGGGGAGGGCGTCGACCGCGTCGCACGCCGCCTGGACGAGCGCCCGCGTCCGGGCGGGCAAATCCGGCCGCAGCGAATAGAAGGCCTTCTTCCCGTCGCGCCGGTCCTGGACGAAGCCGGCCTGGCGCAGCAGCGCAAGCTGGGAGGAGATGCGTGACTGGGCCATCCCAAGAATCTCCTGCAGCTCGTTGACCGAAAGCTCCTCGCGCAGCAGGAGGGTCAGGATGCGCAGGCGTGTGGAGTCCGACAGGACCTTCAGGTTTTCCCAGGAAGCGTTCACTGGCCCGAGACTACTGGACGGAATCGGGGGGCAACACAAGCGCGGGGAAACGCCGACCGGGCGGCGGCGCCACGCCCACGCGGCGCTCAGCCTTGCTTCGCGTCGACGTAACGCATGATGCCCGCGACCTGGAACTCGTGATTGGTGGTTCCGATCTTCAGTTTCACGTGCTCACCGACCTTTTTGCCGATGAGCGCCTGGCCGAGCGGGGTCTTGTAGGCGATGCGATGGTTGTCCGGGTCGCTGTCCCACGCGCCGAGCACGGAGTAGCGGACGGCCTTGCCGTTCGAAACATCGCGCAGGTCGACGACCGTGCCGACGCTGATGGCGTCGGTGCCGGCCTCGTTGAAGTCGGTGATGCGGGCCCGGGCGAGGTCGCGTTCGAGCTGTGCCTTCTGGCCCATGAGGACAGACTGGTCCTGCTTGGCCATCTTGAACTCGGAATTTTCCTTGAGATCGCCGTGCTCGCGGGCGGCGGCGATGGCGCGGGAATTCTCGGGGATGCGCTTGGTGACGATCTCCTCGTACTCGACGCGCTTGCGCTCGTAGCTCTCGCGCGACACGAGCAGCTGCTCGTCCTTGAGTTCGGCATCGCCCGAAACGAGCGACTGGAGCGAGGGGAAGAGCTTGATGAAGCGCGCCAGCAGCGACTTCTTGGTCAGCTCCTCGAAGCCCTGGTTGAGCAGCAGGCTGTTGGCCAGGTCGCGGGCCGTCTCGGTATCGGCGGTGGAAAGCAGGTCGGAAATGAGCTCCGGGTCATCGCTGAGCACCTCGCCCAGCGGGATGCGGCGCGTGCCGGCGGACTGGAGGGCCTCATAGTCGATGGCGAAAAAGATCGCGCCGAGCAGGCGGGGCGTAACGAGCTCGTTGAGGAGCTTGGAGAACTTTTTCGAGTGGCGGTTCTTGATGATCCACATGAGCACCGGGGCGCGGAGGTTCTGCTCCGTCTTCCAGCGCTTGAGCACGGCGGCGAGCTCCTCGGCCTGGCCGTTCTCCATCAGGAAATTGATGCACTCGGTGGTGAACTTGCCTTGGGAAGTCTTGAGCAGGGCGAACAGAATCTCGCGCCACTCGAGCGGATGGGTCTCCTTGATGAGGTCGAGAAAGCGGGTCTGGAAATGGACCGGAATCTTCTCGGCGATGGCGGAGAGTCCGCGGACCTCCTTGATGAGCTCGGGCTGCGTCGGCGTGACGTTTGCGAGATCGTGGCCGAGGATGCGGGCGAGCTCGTCGCGGACGAACGCGCCGTAGAGCCGCTCGGAGGCGTCGAGCTGGTTGCTGTCGCGCACGGCCTCGGTGATGCCATTGAGCACCTGCGAGAGGGAGCCCTTGGCCTCGTCCTTGATCGAGGCGGCGAGCAGGTCCTCGGCCAGCGCGATGCGGCGGCGGGCCGAGCGGGTGTTGGAAAACTCCTCCATGATCTCGGATTCGGCCGAAACGGGCTCGTCGCGCACGATGTAGGCCTCGGTCTTCTTGGCCGGGACGCCCACGCGCGGGTCCTTGATCAGCTGCTTCTTCACGTTGGCGAACCAGCGCTTGAACTTCTCCTCGCCGATCACCTGGCTCAGGACGATCTCGAGCTCGATGGCGCTGGCGGCCTTGTTTGGGTAGGCGGAAAGGGTGTCGATGACGAGCTGCACGGGGTCGTCCTCGATGAGTTCCTTGACCTTGGCGGGCTCGGTTTCCTTGCGCGCGAGGATGTGCTTGGGCGACAGGACATCGAGGCTGCCGACGCAAAACGCCGGGTCCATGCGGTGGCCCTTCTTGCCCTTGAAATCAATGACGAGCTTGTTGTCGGCGTCGTCGAACTCCTTGATTTGCCCGAAACCCCAGCTGCGGTGGACCACGAAGGCGCCGGGTTCCATCGCCTCCAACTTGGCCTTGGACGCCTTCAAGGCGGGATGTTTGGCGACGGTTGCGGCGATGGCTTCGGAATTCATAATTGCGTGCAAAGTCAGTGAACCGATTAGTAGAGGGGACAATGCAGCGTGATGTCAAACAGGGTTTGGAAAGTGACCGGAAAGCGGGCGAAAACACTCGTAATGGGTGGGTTGCGGCCGCGCTGCTGACCGAACGCTGGCTGGCGCGCGCGGAGCGGGTGGACACTTTGCTGGAAGGACTTCCGACAGCCCTGGCCGGCCAGGAACGCGCCCGGGCCCAGCAGCTTTTCTTCGGCGTGGTGCGGTGGTGGAGTCGGATCGAGGCGGCGATGGAGGGGCTGATGGCGCGCCCTCCCCGGACGAAAGTGCGGGCGGTACTGGCCGTCGCCGGCTTTGAGTTATTGGAGGGTGGTCCGGACTTGGTGGCCAAGGTAATCCATCACGCGGTCGAACGCGCCAAAACAGTCGCAAGTCCCAAGGAAGCCGGCCTCATCAATGCTGTCCTGCGCAAGATGGCTCCGCGGCTGGCCGGGCGTCCCGCCACGCTTGCCGCGGAACTGGCCCATCCCGCGTGGTTGGTGGAGCGTTGGGTCGGGCAATTTGGCAGCGCAGCGACCCGCGCCTTGTTGGAGTGGAACCAAAGTCCGGCGCCGGTATATGCCCGGTGGCGCAGCCAGGACGCGCCGCCAGAATTCCTGGCGCCCTCGGCGTGGCCGGGGTTCCACGAAGTGAAAGCGGGGCATTGGACGGAGATTCGCCGCCTCGCCGCGGAAGGCACCCTTTACCTGCAGGATCCATCAACGCGGCTGGCGGTCGAGGTGCTCGCTCCCAGGGCGGGCGAACTCATTCTCGATGCCTGCGCCGCGCCTGGCGGCAAGGCCCTGTATATCGCCGACGTCATGAAGACGGGCCGCTTGGTGGCGCTCGACCTGCCGGCGGCGCCCGGCGAAACCGACAAGCGGCTGGGGCGTTTGAAGGAGAGTCTTTCGCGTGCGCCGCAAGGGGTCGAGGTCGCCCTGGTCGAGGCCGATCTGGCCAAGGTCGGCACGGCGTTTTATCGCAACCTGAACCTGCCGGACGCCTACGATGCGGTGCTGGTCGACGCGCCTTGTTCCAACACCGCCGTGATGCGGCACCGCGTCGATGTGAAGTGGCGGCTGCAAGCGGGCGACTTCGCCCGACACACCGACCAACAGCTCGAACTGCTGCAGGCGGCGGCGCGCCTGGTGAAACCTGGCGGACGGCTTCTGTACAGCACCTGCAGCATTGACGCGGCGGAAAACGACGAGGTGAGCCGGCGGTTTCTATCCTCGTCCGCAGCATGGCGGCTCGAGCGCAGCGTGCAGGCGTATCCCTGGATCGACCGCCACGACGGCGCCGGCGTATTCCTCTTCCGGCGCGCTTGATCGTCGCGTCGTCGGCTGGAAACAGCGCCGTGGAATTGGAACGGGCGTGTTCGCTAGAGTCCGCGCATGTCTGACCCGAACGCCCATGGGCCCAAGCGCCGCAGCGATCTGCTCGTGGGCCTCGCGTGTGTTCTGCTGTTCGTCGCGCTGGGCGCGGTTGCCCTGACAAAGGCGACTCCAAACGGGTGGCGCCTGGATCCGATCTGTTCCGGGCGGGTCCTCGCCCGGCATGCGATCGTGGGCGGGTTGATGTTGCTGGGCCCGATCGGGGCCGAGCTTTTGCTGACGGATTGAAACGCGCGCGGCGCGATTCAGGGCACCAGCGAAAACACCGGCACCTCGATGTCGGTTTCCTTCGAACCGGTGATGAACGTGTAGGTGATCTTGGCCGCGGAGTTGACCAGGGCCGCGTACCGATCGAAGGTCCACTTGTCGACCGTCTCGCCGTTGATCCGGACGCAAAGATCACCCTCCTGCACGGCGAGGTCGGCGGTGGGGGTCTGAGGGATGACGGTCAGGACGCGCCAGTAGGCGGGTGAGCGCGCAAAGGCCAGCCCGGTGCTGAGCCGCGGGCCCATGGTGACCGAGCCGTCCGTGTGGCGCACGAAGGTCACCTGCCGGTGGCGCTGGTCGAACGTGATCGTGAAATTGCGCAGGAACTCGCCACCGAGGGACGAAAGCTGGTCCGAGAGATCGACGATGGGTTGCTCGATGACCTGGCTGCCCACGAGGACATTCTGGCTGAGGCGGCCGGTCAGCTGCTGGCGGTCGCCTTGCAGGGAGGAGATCAGCGTGCCGGGGCGTGGTCCGCTGGCGAAGCGCGGGTGCAAGCCGGACGGATTGAGGCTCAGGCTGCCGTCGCTGCCGGTGTCGATCAGCACGATGAATGACTCGGTGCCCATCTGTACGGGAATGAGCGGCGTGTTCCGCTCACCGTTGAAAGGGATGATGGAGGTGCGCGGATCCACTTTGGGCGGGGGTGGAAACGCGGGGGACGGGGCGATTATCATCTGCTCACCTGGATAGTCGAGGGTGAGAAGTGTGTTGCGAAACAGGGGGAAGCCCAGGATGCCGTCGATCGGGACGCCGAGGTGATTCGACAGGCTCGAAAGGTCGTGGACCAGCGCCGGAACCCGTTCGAATGTCGCCTCGCCGAGAGTGATGCTCTTGAGCGTGACCGGATCGAGATCAATCTGACCCCCATTGGCGGAGCGGACCGCCACCTTGGCCGGCGGCGGGCCCTTCATTTTGACGGCGAACCGCCGGGCCAGTTCGGGGGTGACCAGCGTCGCGGTCGAGCCCGTGTCGACGATGAACCGATACGCGCGGCCATCGTTCCCTTTGGATTCGATGACGAAGAAATTCGAGATGATGTGCGCCGGGAGGGTCGCGGCCTTCGTCTCCAGGTAAGTCCGGCCCGGGCTGCGGCGAGGCGCCAGGGCGCAGCCGCTGACGAAAAGCAACAGGCCCGCCAAGCTGGCGAGCAGACTGGCCGCCAAAGCAACCCGCGTCCGGTCGCTGGACTTTTGGGCTGGAAGGAGGCGGAAGGGGCGCACGGGGATGAAAGAATCCAACGCTGAAGGGAAAGACGCTGGCGCGCAAAGCCTGTTTCGGCGGCCATGAACCGTTCGCCGCGTTTTTCGGACCTACTTCGCCGCGAGAGCCACCTGCGTTTTTTTCGGCAGTTTGGCCACGACCAGACCATAAGAACGCCGGATCCGGGCCTGCAGGTCCGCTTCGGCCAGAACGGACGGGTCATCCACGCGCACCCACATGCGCCTGGCGAAATAAGGTGCCTGCCCAATGCCCTCAATGGCAGTCAACTCGCCGAATTCATCGGGCGTGCATTTGAAAACCACGCCATCCATCACGTCGCCATCGAGACCGATCAGGAAGAAGGCCTTGTCCGCCACCTTGAAGACGAGACTGCCCCACTGCGACACCACCTTCGTTTGCGGGAGCGAAAGGGCGAAGGACTTGAGTCGGTCGAGGCGCATGAGGTACCGGGCCCCTTGACGGCGGAATCGGCGACTCCGCCTACAATGAATAGGGCAACGGGAAGCGGCTGGTAAGAGCGATGACCTTTTCCTTGGTGGCAGCGAGAACGGAGGACTCGGCTGGCGTGCCGATGGCAACGAGCACGCCATCGATGAGGGCGGCGATCTCCTCCATCTCGGCTTCCTTGAGCCCGCGGGTGGTCATCGCCGGCGAACCGAGCCGGATGCCCGAGGCCTGGAAAGGCGAGCGGGTTTCGAACGGCACGGTGTTCTTATTGCAGGTGATGTTGGCCTTATCCAACGTCTCCTGGGCGACTTTGCCGGTGAGTTCGGGAAGCTTGGCCCGGAGGTCGACCAGCATGAGGTGGTTGTCGGTGCCGCCCGAGACAATCTTGTAGCCGCGGGTGATCATGCCCGCGGCCAGCGCCTTGGCATTCCGGATCACCTGCGCGCTGTACTCTTTGAATTCCGGCTTGAGGCACTCGCCGAAGCAGACCGCCTTTGCGGCGATCACGTGCATCAACGGCCCGCCTTGGCCGCCCGGGAAAACGGCGGAATCGATGGCCTTCGCGTGGGCCGCCTTGCACATCGTGAGGCCGCCGCGCGGTCCGCGGAGCGTCTTGTGGGTGGTGGTGGTGACGAAATCGGCGTGCGGGAACGGTGACGGATGATGACCCGAGGCGACCAGGCCCGCGATGTGCGCGATGTCGGCGAAGAGGTAAGCGCCCACACTGCGGGCGATCTCGCCCATCTTCGCAAAGTCGATGATGCGCGAATAAGCGGAGGCGCCGACAGTGATCATCTTTGGTTTCTCACGCTGCGCAATTGCGGCCAGCTCATCATAGTCGATCAGCCCGCTGTCCTCGCGCACGCCATATTGGACGAAGTGGTAAAGCTTGCCGGAGAAGTTGGCCGGGTTGCCGTGCGTGAGGTGGCCGCCATGGCTGAGATTCATGCCAAGGATCTTGTCGCCCGGCGACAGGACGGCGGTGTAAACCGCGAAGTTGGCTTGGGAGCCGGAGTGCGGCTGGACGTTGGCGTGCTCGGCATGGAAGATCTGCTTGGCGCGCTCGATGGCGAGGAGCTCCACCCGGTCGACAAACTCGCAGCCGCCGTACCATCGCTTGGCCGGATAACCCTCGGCATATTTATTGGTCAGCACGCTGCCCTGCGCCGTCATCACGGCCGGGTACGTGAAATTTTCCGAGGCAATCAGCTCGATGTGGTGCGCCTGGCGGTCGAATTCACCCTGGATGGCGGCGAAGACGGCCGGATCGAGCTGCGGGAGCGGAGTGGCGTTGAGTGACATGGCAGGAGGGCAACCGGAGCGGGAGGAAGGGGAAAGACTATTTTTGGGGCACAAGTGTCCTAAGGAACTCGAGCACGCTCGGGATGGCCTCGACCAGCTCGTCCCGGCAGGCCTCATAGGTCGCGAGCGGACCACCATAGGGATCGACGATCTCCCTGGGCGCGGGCGGCGGCATGAACTCACGGAACAAATAGAGGTGGGCCGGCACCGGCGTGGCTTTGAACTGGATGATGGCGCGGTGCGATTCGGTCATGCCGAAGACCACCAGCGCTTGGTTGAGGAGTTCCTGGGTGACGGAACGGCTGCGATGGCCGCTGATGTCTATGCCCGCCTTCTTCAAGGCGATCACCGAGTTTTCGGACACCGGTTCGCCGGCCCGGGTCGCGACGCCGGCGGAAACCACCTTCAGCCCCGCCAGCGGCGCGGGTTGGCCGGCGAGCGCATGGCGCAGGAGGCCCTCGGCCATCGGACTGCGGCAAATGTTGCCGGTGCAGACGACGAGAATGTGGCCGGGATCGGGCATGGGAGGTGACGAGTAAGGGCGGGACGTGGGCGAGCCAAGACCGGAAAATGCACCATGGCCGCCGGTCTCCGGCCGTCAAATCACGGCCGCAGGGCCTGCAGCGCGCGGTGCAGGTCGGCGGCGCGTTGGAGGACGCGGTCGACGAGCGGCGGCTCCTTCGCCTTTTGGTCTTTTTCCGCGGTGGGATCCGGTCCCGCCGGCGGCTCGGCGTCATGGTCGCCTTTATTGAAGTCAGCGACCAGCGAAGCTTCGTCATAACGCTCCTTCACGACCTTGCCGGAAATCAATTTCGCAATTGGCGTGCCGGTCTTGGCGGCGTCGTAGGCCCGTCGGTCGGTGGCAGGCTCGGTCTGGACCAAAACCTTTGGCGCGGGCAACGATCCTGGCGCCCCGAGCGTGACCACACCGGACTGCGCGACCACCGTTGCGACGGGCGGCGGCGTCAGCGGGCTCACCAGCACGAACAGCTCGGCCGTGCGTGGTCGCGCGGCCAGCCAGCCACGCAATCCTTGGGCGGCGTCATCGCCAAGCGCGGGATAGCGAAGATCCAGCACGAGGGCGCCCGACGGGAGGTTTTGCAGGTCTGCGACCGCCTGTACGCGAACATACGCCTGGCCGGAGCCGAGATCGACGGGTGCAGCCGCCCGGGCGAGGGAGGCGATGAGCAGGAAAATGGGAACGATTGATTTCTTCACTGGCGCTGGAGTTGCCGCGCACCGATGTCGCGGCGGTAGTACTTGGACGCACACCGGACGCTTTCGCAAGCGGCGTAGGCCCGGGATGCAGCCTCGGCCAGCGTGGCACCCATCGAAGTCACGCCAAGCACGCGGCCGCCATTGGTCACGACCAGTCCCGCGTCGTTCCGGGCGGTGCCAGCATGGAGGATTGCCGTTCGCGGCGGCAAGGAAGCAGGCAGGGTGATGACATCGCCCTTGGGAAAATTCCCCGGATAACCCTTCGCGGCGATCACCACGCAGACCGCATAGTCGGATTTCACCTTGAGCTGGAAGCCGCCGAGTGTGCGCTGCGTGGCGGCCCAAAGCAGCTCGAGCAAATCGGTCTGGAGCCGTGGCAGGACCACTTGCGTTTCGGGATCGCCGAACCGCGCGTTGTATTCGATGACGTGGGGCCCGGTCGGCGTGAGCATGATGCCGATGAAAAGCGTGCCGCAGAAATCCAGGCCTTCGGTGGCGATCGCGTTGACCGAGGGTCGCACGATTTCATTTTCAATCCGCTGCATCATCGCGGGCGTGACGATCTCGGCGGGTGAATAGGTGCCCATGCCGCCGGTGTTCGGACCGGTGTCGCCCTCGCCGATGCGCTTGTGGTCCTGCGATACCGGCAGGATGACGTAGTCGCGTCCCGAGACCACGACCAGGATCGAGGTTTCCTCGCCCACGAGGCAGTCCTCGATGAGAATCTGGCTGCCGGCGGCGCCGAATTTGTTGCCGGCGAGCATGTCCTGCACCGCGGCCTCAGCCTCGGCCATCGTTTGCGCGACGATGACGCCCTTGCCGGCCGCAAGGCCGTCGGCCTTGATCACGATCGGTGCCCGGCGGGTTTTCAGGTACGCGAGCGCCGGCGGCACCTCGTGGAAGATGCCGGCGGGCGCGGTGGGAATCTGGTGTTTCAGCAGGAGCTGTTTCGTGAAGATCTTCGATGCCTCCAGGCGGGCGCCGGCGGACTTTGGGCCGTAGACGGGAATGCCGGCGGCGATCAACCGGTCGGCCAGTCCGAGCGCGAGCGGCACCTCTGGCCCGACGACGACGAATTCAACCTTCTCGCGTCGCGCGAGCTCCACGATGCCGGCAAGGTTGTCGACGGGGATCGGAAAGCAGGCGGCGTCCTGCGCAATGCCGGCGTTGCCCGGCGCGCAGCAGACCCTCGGCCGCGCAGGTGAGGCGGCCAGCGCGCGGACGAGCGCGTGTTCGCGTCCGCCCGAACCGACGACGAGAACGGACTGGGGTAATGGTTGTGCCATGACCGGCTCAGATGGACACGGATCGGCCGCGCCGTAAAGCCGCGTTCACGTCATTCACCGTCCAGCTGCGACCAGCACGTCGCGCCAGTCGATGCAGGCGATGGCGAGGTGGCGGCGAAATTCCGCGAGGTCGCCGCCCCCGAGCTGCAGCACGGCCAGGTGCACCCGCTCGCCGTTGTTGTTGATGAGGGGCAGGTCGGCGGCCGCCAACTCGGCGCATACCCGGGCGGCTTCGCGCGGCGGGAACAGGCGGGCGGCGGTGGCGGCGACGTGGGATGTGACGTCGACCTTCATGGGGCCGGGGCTCAAAGCACCTGGAGCGTCTTGCGGTAGAAGCGGACGACCTCCTCGGGATCGTCGGTGAAGAGGATGTAGTCCGAGATCCAGCCCGGGGCGCGCTTGGTGTTGATCATGTGTCGAACCTGCTTGCGGAGATCGCCCCAGAACCTGGAATTAAAGAACACGTACGGCACCCGCGGGCGGATGCCGAGCTTCAGGTTGCACATCTCGATCCCGATTTCCTCGAGCGTGCCGACGCCGCCGACGTTGAAGATGCAAAAATCAGCCGATTCGAACCATTTTTGGCGGAAATGGCGCGAGCTTTCCTGGAAAGTGTTGAAGAAATCGACGCCGAGCTCGGGTGGCTGCGCCTCGAGTTCGAGGAAGCAGGCGCCGGTGAGCGCGCCCTTCAGGCGCGCCTGGTCCGTGGCGAGGCGCATGACGCCGCCGCCGCCGCCGGTGAGCACGCCGACATTCGGGCCGATGAAGCCGGTGACTTGTTCGACGAGACCGGTGATGCGGTCGGTGTCGGCCTGGTCCAGCCCGACCGCCGAGCCATAGAAGGCGAGGATGGTTGTCTCCTGGAATTTGCGCGCCAGTTCCTCGCGCACGAAAAACCCGTGGTCCTTCTTGTAAACGTGCAGGTAAATGTCCTTCGTCAGCTCGTCGTACCAATACACCTGGACGCCGATGGCGTTGTAAGTATCAAGGCGTGCGTGGGCATTGCTGGACAGGAAGTAGCCGTGCGTGCGGGAGGCCTTGCGGAAGACGATGCGCTTGAGCTTCACCTCGCCGATGCGCGTGAGCAGCTCGATGTGTTCGAGCAGGTCGGGGAAGAAATCGATGATGAGCGTGTCGGCTTCGGGCGGCGCGCTGTCGAGGGCCTGGATCATGGTGCGGCAGCCGATCGGGCAGGCGTCACCCTCGAAGAGTTTCTTGAGGTCGTCATTGGCCCGGACCACGACGGCCCGGTTCTCCATGGAGCCGCTCTGGCCCCGCACGATGATCTTGGTGCGCGGCGTGGCCTCGGCGGTGTCAACGGGCGGGTTTTGGTCGAGGCACTTGAAGAGGGATCCGGCCGTCGAAAGCAGCCGCTGGCGCTTCTTCGTGAGGACCTTGACCTCGGGATCGGCGAACGGCGGGGCGCGAAAGATGTCGACCGAGACCACCGGGTTCACGACCGGCTGGTCGCCGGTGTTGTAGATCTCGAGCATGATATTCGACCCAAAGGTCTTGATCGGGTCGAGCAGCACGGCGCTGGTGTGGAGACCGAAATTGCCTTCGCCTTGGTTGAGCACCACGAAGTGCTCCTTCAGATACATCGAGCAGCTGGTGAGAATGCCGGAGCGCGGCGGGATGGTGAGCGGCGAGGCATCGTGGCGAACCTGGACCTTGTCCAGTAGCGAGCGACTGGCGTTGCCGCTGACGATGTTCTCGAAGTTGAGCCGCTGGAGCTTGGGCGAGAGCGTGTAGCTCACCTGGTGCGGGGTCAGAAAGACGCGCCCCCGCGAATCGATGCTGATCGTGTTGGGCAACTTCAGGTGATTGGCCTGGATCGCGGCCCAGATTTCGGCGGTGGACAGCTTGGCGGCGGCGGGCGCGTAAAAGAGCCGGCCGACCGGGACGCCGGGGCGAAGCAGCTTTTTCCAGTAGGGGGCGTTCGGGAAATTGGCGTCGAAGATGAAGGCGTCGACATTCAGCAGCAAACGATGGCCATCAACGGTGGGCGCGCCGTGCAGGTGCATCTCGATGCCGATGCGGGCTAGAGAGCTGCGCTCGGAGAAGTGGAGGTCGGCGAGATGGCCCTTGAGGAATTCCATTTCGGCGCCGTGGCGCGGCCAGAAGGCGAGGGTGAGGGCCACGTTCTCGCCGCCCTTGTTCTTCACGGTCAGAATCTGGCCATCCGTGCTGTGCCAGAATTGGTTTTCGTTCATGGGATTGGGCAGCTTGGGTGAGGTTGCTGGGGCTGACAAGCCCCGCGTGCGGGATGCGCGCGCGCAGATTGGCCCCTATGGGATTGATTTTTGCCAGCCCTGAGGCAACGTCCCGCATTTTTAACGGCACAATCCCGCCCGGGCCGTTTCACAACCGGGCTACCATCCCTTCGATGAAACTTACCTCCACCCTTGCCGCAGGCCTGTTCGGTCTCGGCGCGTTTGTCGCCGCTTCGGCTGCTGACGACGCAGTCAAATTCAACGTGCCCGGCGTTTCCTCCAGCACCGCGCCGGCAGCTGCGCCAGCGGCGACGCCGGCCGCGCCGGCTCCGGCGCCGGCCAAGCCGAAATTCACCGAAGCGCAGATCGCTGAAGCCTATGGCTGGTACATGGGCGCGCAAATGGGCCTGAAGCAGCTGAAGTTCACCAAGGATCAGGTCGAGGCGATGGCCCGGGGCATGGTCGCCAGCGCCGCCGGCCAGCAGCCGCCGTTTGACCCGAAGGAAATGGGTCCTGAGGTCGAGGCCTTCCTGAGCAAGAAGAGCGATGCCTACATGACTGAGCTGCGCATGGAAAACCTGAACATGGGCGCGGCCTTCTTCACCAAGCTCAAGGAGAACAAGAACGTCGTCGAACTGCCCAGCGGCCTCCGTTATGAGATCGTCAAGCCGGGCACCGGCGCGATGCCGAAGGCCGGCCAGATGGTCACGATCAATTACACCGGCTCGCTGGTCAACGGCCAGGTCTTCGACAGCTCGGTCGAGCGCGGCCAGCCGCTTGAGCTCGTGCTGCAGGAAGGCGCGCTCATCCCCGGCATGTTCGAGGGCGTGCAGAAGGTCGGCCCTGGCGGCAAGATCAAGCTCTACATTCCGCCGTCCCTGGCCTACGGCGATCACGGCAGCCAGGCGATTCCGCCAGGCGCCACGCTCATCTTCGATGTCGACGTCGTCAGCGTGAAGGACGCCCCGAAGGAAGCGGCCCCGGCCGCCAAGTAAGCGCCCCAACCGACGCATTATCCCAGCGCCTCCCACTTCGGGAGGCGCTTTGTTTTGGTCAGCTGGTGGCGGCCACAATCGCGGCGGCCAGGCGATCGACTGCCTCCGGGCTGGTGGCCCACGAGCACATCAGGCGATAACCGTTTTCGCCGATGAAGCGGTAGAAGTGCCAGCCCTGCGCCCACAATGCCTCGGCGGCGGCGCGCGGCAGCTCGACGAAGACGCCGTTCGCCTCCGGCTCGGCAATCAGCCGGGCTCGCGGCGACGGGCGGAGGGCCTGGGCGAGACGCTGCGCCATTGCGTTGGCGTGCGCAGCGTGGCGCAACCACGCGCCGTTTTCGAGCATGCCGACCCACTGCGCCGAAGCGAACCGCTGCTTCGAGGCAAGTTGCGCCGACTGCTTCACCCGGTAGGCGAAGTCACGGGCGAGGTCGCGGTTGAAGATCACCACGGCCTCGGTCGTGTGCATGCCGTTCTTGGTGCCGCCGAAGCTCAGCACGTCGACACCGGCCCGCCAGGTGATGTCCGCCGGGCGGACGCCGCGGCCGGCGAGCGAAGCCGCGGCGTTGGCAAAGCGAGCGCCATCCATTTGCACCGCCAGGCCGTGCTGGTGAGCCAGGGCGCCCAACGCCCGGACTTCGTCGGGCGGATACACCGTGCCCCACTCGGTGGCTTGCGTGAGTGACAGCGCCCCGGCTTTTGGATAATGGACATCGGACCGTTTGCGGATCGCGCGCTCGACACCTTCGGGCGTCAGCTTGCCGCCAGGCCCGGCGACTGTGAGCACCTTGGCGCCGCCGCTGAAGAATTCCGGCGCGCCGCATTCGTCCATGTCCACGTGCGAGTATTCATGGCAGATAACCCGGTGGTAACTGCGGCAGGCGGCGGCCAGGCCGAGCGCGTTGGCGGCCGTGCCATTGAAGACGAAATGGATGTCGCAGTCGGTTTCAAAGACCGCGCGGATCAGTTCGCGGGCGCGGGGCGTCCATGCGTCGTCGCCGTAGGACGGCACGGCGTCGGCGTTGGCCGCGTTGAGGGCGGCGAGCGCCTCCGGGGCCATGCCGGCCGTGTTATCGCTGGCGAAGGTGTAATCGTGTCGAACCGACCGGTCGGAAGCGGGCATGATCGCGCAGGCTGCCGGGTTCGGCCCGCCTTGAACAGGGCGAAGTTCAGCGCGCACTTGCGCCCGGGAGCTTCGCGGTGTTCGGTTGGCCCGACGCATGACGCAGCCGGACATCAACCTCTACCTTGTGGGCTTCATGGGCACCGGCAAAAGCACGGTGGGGCGCCTGCTCGTCAAGCCGCTGGGCTTTCAGTTCATCGACAGTGACCACGAGATCGAGCGCCAGCAGGGGAAACCGATCTCAAAAATTTTCGCCGAGGACGGCGAGCCGCGCTTTCGCGATTTGGAGCGGGAGTTCATCGAACGCGGCCACCCCGAGCGCGGTTGCATCGTGGCGTGTGGTGGCGGGCTGGTGGTGCCGCCGGGCATGCTGGACCTGTTGCGCCGCCGTGGCGTGGTGATCTGCCTGCACGCGCCGCTCCAGACCATTCTTCGCCGCACGATGCATGCGACGCACCGGCCCCTGTTCGAGGTTGAGAATCGCGAGCAGCGGGTGCGGGAATTGTTCGCCCAGCGCGAGGAGATCTACCGTCGCACCGGCACGATGGTGCTCACCGACAGCCGGCCCATGCGGGAAATCGCCGCGCATGTGCTGCGCGTGTACCGGCTCGAGGCGGCCCACTTCAAGGGATGACCACCGTCGCCGGCCGTGCGGAACCCGACTCGCGGCGGGAGGAGCTGCGGGCGCGCCTGCGGGGTTTGGGCTTTGACGAAGTTCGGTTCGCCTCGGTCGGCTCCGTGGGCGCGGGATTGGAACCATGGTTGGAATCCGGCCACCACGCCGACATGCAGTGGATGGAACGCACGGCTGCGAAACGCCTCGACCCGGAGCTGGTCCTGGCCGGGACACAAACGGTGATCGTGCTGGGAATCGATTATGGCGGTCCCGAGGTCGAGCCGGCAGACCAACGCCCGCGCTGGGCGCGTTATGCGCTTCACGCCGACTACCACGACACCGTCAAGGAAGGCCTGGTTCGGGCCGGCCGCGAATTGGAGGCCTGGGGTGAGCTCGGACCCGCAGACTATCGCTACTACGTCGACACCGGGCCGGTCATGGAGCGCGGTTGGGCGGCGCGCAGCGGG
The DNA here is from genome assembly GCA_035549095.1 of Lacunisphaera sp. Taxonomy (GTDB): domain Bacteria; phylum Verrucomicrobiota; class Verrucomicrobiia; order Opitutales; family Opitutaceae; genus Lacunisphaera. The sequence goes on from DASZRV010000064.1 coordinate 76,672, forward strand.
CTCGGCTTTCGGGGGAAGAACGGCATGTTGATCTCTCGTCGCCACGGCAACTGGCTGTTCCTCGCCGCCATCCTGACGCGGGCCCGGATCGCGCCCGACGAGCCTTTGCGTCCGCACGAGGCGCGCGTCGGGGGCTCCGAGCCCGCGGGCCTGCTCTGCGGCAAATGCACGCGGTGCCTGGACGCCTGCCCGACCGCGGCCTTTCCACGGCCCGGGGTGGTCGACTCGCGCCGGTGCATCTCCTACCACACGATCGAAAATCGCGGCATTATCCCGCGCGAGTTTCGTAGTGCCATCGGCGACCGGATCTACGGTTGCGATGTTTGCCTGGAGGTCTGCCCTTGGAACCGTTTTGCGGCGGCCGCGCGGCGCGTGCTCTTGAGCGTCCGGGCGGACATCGCCCAGTTGGAGCTGGCGCAGCTGCTCGACCTGACGCCCGAGCGTTTTGCGGCGCAGTTCAAGGGAACCGCCATCAAGCGGCTCAAGCTTGCGGGACTCCTGCGCAACGCCTGTGTCGTGGCGGGCAATTCGGGCGATGCGGCGCATGTGCCGGCGCTGGTCCGGCTCGCGGCTCATGCAGCGCCGGTGGTGCGGGCGCACGCGGTCTGGGCCGTGCGAAAGCTGGCCGGGCAGGGCGCCGGCGCCCTGCTGGCGAACGCCCGGGCGAGTGAAAACGAGGCGACGGTGCTGGCCGAATACGCCGGCTAAGAACCGTCACGAAAGAGTTCGCGCATTTTCGCGGCGTATTCCACCGGCGGGCGGACGGGCTCGCCCGCCCGGTTGATGAAAGTATGCACGGTGAATCCTGTGACGAGCAGTTCGTCTCCGCGCCGGACTTCATAATCGAGGCGGATGCGCAGCAGCGGACGTTCCTTGAGGCGGGTGATCACGGTGACGGTATCGTCGTAAAGCGCGGGCCGCGTGAATTTCACGCCCAGCTCGACCACGGGCAGGCGAAAGCCCTGGGCTTCGAGCTCGCGGTAGACGATGCCGCATTCCTTCAGCAGGGTGGTGCGGCCGACTTCGAGCCACGGCAGATAGCTGCCGTGATAGACGATGCCCATCATGTCAGTCTCCGCGTAGCGGACCGTGATTTGGGTGCGCGATTCGATCATTGGGAGCTTTCTGGCGCCTCCGGCGGCGGTTGTCCAAACAACGATTTTGCCGCATCGACCCAGGTGAAGCGCAGCGCGCGGGCGCGGCCCGCTTCGCCGAGCCGGCGGCGTAGCGCGGGATCGCGGAGCAGGCCCTCGAAGGCGCGGGTGAGAGCGGGTTGATCGCCCGGCGGGACCAGCAAGCCGGTTTCCCCGTCGGCCACTGCCTCGGGTACACCCCCAATGTCGTGGGCCACGACCGGCAGGCCATGCGCGCCAGCTTCCAGGTAGACCAGACCGAATCCTTCGACGCTGAAGCGGTGGGGCATGCTGGTCATCGCGAAAATGTCGGCTTGCGCGTAAATGGCGCCCAACTCCTCGTCGGGCACGTCGCCCAGGAACCGGACGGGGAAACCGGCGTTGGCCGCAGCCTTGGCCAGGACCTCGTGGTAGTTTTCCTTGGCATGCGATCCCACCAGCCAGTACTCGATGCGTGCGCGCAGTTCAGCGGGGAGGCCCTTGAGCGCCTCGATGACCTGCAGCTGGCCTTTGCGCGGGTTCAGGCGCGCGACGGTGAGGATGATGGTCTTGCCATCGACCCGGGGAACGACGGCAGCGGCGCAAGGCCGGATATCACTGCGCAAGGTGCCGGACACGACCATGACCTTGCTGGCGGCCGCCGGGAAATGGGTTTCGAGCAGCTGGCGGGCGTATTCGCTGACGACGCTGATCCGCGTCGACCGGCTCAACAGGCGGTTGGTGCACCAGCGCAGGATTCGCCGGGAAGCGAGCCGCTGAATCTCCGATCCGTGGAAGGTGAGTATCAGTTGCGCCGGCTCCAGCGCATCGAAGAACTGCAAAAGGAGGAGGGCCAGCAGCGGCCCGGGTTCAGGAACATACAGGATGGCCGATCGCAAGCGATCGCGCTGGCGGGCGAGTCGCCGGGCCATCCGCCACTGGCTCCACAGGCTGTGGTTGCCAGCCAAGGGCAGGCGGAGCACTTGGAAAGGCCAGGGGCGTTCCTCCATGCCGGCCGGGAGATCAGGCGCCCAAACTTCGACCGCATATCCGAGCTGGCGCGCGCCGGCGGCCATTTCCGCCGCAAAGACCGCGATCCCTCCCCGATGCGGGAAGAATTCATGGGTAACGATCACGACTTGGCGCGACATCGAGGGACCGGTAATGGTCTGAATTTGCAGCGATCGCTTAAAAATACCGCAAAAGGCACGCGGATTGGAACGCGCCGTGCATCGCGGATCCGCATGTCGGCTCGCAACCGACGCCAAGTCAACAGCCTAAAGTTAAAGTGAATCAAACGCGCCTATTTGGAGTCACAACGGGGCAGGCATTTTTTGAGATTTACATACCCCGCACCCTCAACATACAAAATCAACAATGGCACAGGCAGTAAACTCCAGTTCGGGCATTCCGCTCAAACCTTTCACGCCCGAAGACGATGCGAATCTGCGCGAGGCATTGAAGCGTTGCTCTGCAGCGACTTATGAGGCGGCTGCTCAGTTCCGCAAAACTGGTAATACTGAGCACCTGCCGGCCATTGTCCTTGGTATCATTGAGCGGTACGTCGAGCCTGACCTGCGGGCCAAACTAAAGGATGCAGACGACGATCTCCGAATCATTGAGGATTTGGGCATCGATTCACTCACCATGATGGAAATTGTCATCTTGGTGGAAGACGTGCTCCAGATGACGATCAACAACGAGGAGTTGCGCAATCTGCGGACCGTGGGCGACGTGAAAACCTTCATTGAGTGCAAAGTCAGCGGGCTGCCATTGCCGAAGCCGACGAAGTTCATCCCGATCGAGCAGATCATCTCGGTGATGCCGATCCAGCCGCCGTTCCTGTTTCTCAGCGAGGCCTCGGTCAACGCCCACGGCGCAAACGCGAAATACAAGATCAGCGGCCAGGAATTCTTCCTGCAGGGGCATTTCAAGGACAATCCGGTGTTGCCCGCCTCCATCATGCTAGAGGCCTTGGGCCAGCTGGCGGTGCTGTTCTTGTTGGAAGGCCAGGTCGGCGAAGCAGGAAAGGTCGTCGATCAGCGCACCATTTTCTTCACGTCCTGCGAAGGCGTCCGCTGCCACCGGGTTTGCAAGCCGGGCGATGTGCTCAGCCTCTCGATCAAGCCCAAGCGGTTGAAATCGCCGCTGGCAACATTCGAGGGTCAGATTCGGGTTGGCCAGGAAAAGGCTGCCATCGCGGAGGAAATCACGCTGACTTTCGGATTTGCCGAGGAAGTGGCGCAACCGCAACCGGCCGCGGAGCCGGCGTCGGCCGTCGCCCCCGAGTCGCGCAAAGCGGCCGTCAACGCCTGAGCCGAGCATGCCGCGGCTCGCGGGCGCGGTGGTTGACCCACCGGCGAAAAGCCTATTTATGTGCGGGAATGTGGTCGGGAAAGCGGTCGACCTGGTCCCTACCTAACCTCCCATGCGGAAAGTCTACATCACTGGCGTCGGTTTCATCACGAGCATAGGAAATGATGCCCCGACCGTGTCGGAAAGCCTGCGGGACCTGCGCCACGGCGTCGTGCAATACCCGCCATTCCAAAAACCGGACATTCCCGTCAAAGTGGCGGCGCCCGTCCGGGATTTTCAAACTGATACCACGGATCCGGAGGACTGGATCTTCCCCGCCCGCTACAACATCCGTCGCGAGACGCTGCGTGGCATGGCGCCCAACGGCGTCTATTCCTATTGTGCGATGTTGCAGGCGATCGAGGACGCGAAACTGGCCGACGGCGACGTATCCAACACGCGAACCGGCCTCTATGCGGCATCGGCGGGATCGCCCTTCCTGCTTGGCCATCACCTCGAACGCATGCGGAAAGTCGGCGTGATGCGCTGCCAGCCCTTGGGAATCGTGGCCTCGATCGCGGGCACGGTTAACTTCAACCTCGTGTCGCACTTCAAGATCAAGGGGGCCTCGACCGGCTTCTCGTCCGCCTGCGCCTCATCTGCGCATGCCCTTGGCTTTGCTTACGATGATATCGCGCTCGGCCGCCAGAACCGGATGTTCGTGGTCGGGGCCGAAGATGGAAACGTCGAAAGCATCCTCCCGTTTGCCGGCATGCGGGCCCTGTCGCTGCAGGCCGACCCTTCGATTGCCTCGCGGCCTTTCGACGTGGGGCGTGACGGTTTTGTTGGCACCGGCGGGGCCACGGTCATCGTGATGGAAAGCGAAGACGAGGTCCAGCGCCGCAAGGCCAAGGTCTATTGCGAGGTCGCCGGCTGGGGGCAGGCTTCGGACGGTTACAACGTGGCGATCTCCCACCCGGACGGGGCGGGCTTGCGGGTGGCCATCGAGAACGCACTCGAATACTCGGACCTTACCGCGGATTCGGTCGATTACGTCAACGCGCACGCCACCTCCACGCCGATCGGCGACATTTCGGAAGTGAAGGCGCTGAAGGCCATCTTCAAGAACTCGCCGACACGCCCGGCGGTTAGCAGCACCAAGGCGCTCACCGGCCATGGCCTGTCGCTCGCCGGGGCCATGGAGGCAGGATTCTGCGCCCTTGCAATCAAGGAGGGGTTCATGCCCGGTTCGGCGCACATCACCAAGCTCGATCCGGCCTGCGAGGGTCTCAACATCATCCGTGCGACGCTGCCAAACCGCCCGAACGTCGTGTTGAGCAACAGCTGCGGCTTTGGCGGTGCGAACGTCTGCCTCGTCTTCCGTGCGGCGTGAGGCATGAACGCGGCTGAACTCTCCACCCGCTATCGCACCGCCTTCGTCACCGGAGCCAGCACCGGCCTGGGGCTGGCCTTCACCCGGATGCTGCTCGACCATGGCGTCGAAACCTGGGGCACGGCGCGCAACCCCGCGCGGCTGGCCCCGCGCGAGCGCTTTCACCCGGTGACGCTCGAGCTGGCCGACGGCCCCGGCGCCGAGGCCAGTTTCAAGGCCGCCGAGGCTGTGGCCGGCGGATTCGATCTCGTGATCAACAACGCGGGATTCGGCGTATTTGGCGCCTACGCCCACACGGATTTCAAAGTCTGGGAGGAGCAGCTTCAGGTCATGCTCGTGAACACCGCGCGCCTCTGTCACGCCGCCCTGCCGGGAATGCTGGCGCGCCACCGGGGTGCGATCGTCAACATTTCGTCGATCGCCGGCGAATTCGGCATGCCATACCAGGCGGTCTACAACGCCGTGAAGGCGGGATTGTCTGCGCTCACCGAAAGCTTGATGTACGAGGTCAAGGGCACCGGGGTCATCGTCATCGATTTCCGGCCCGGTGATTACCGCACGGATTTTGAAGGATCCGTCCGCCGACCCTCACCGACCGCAACGCTGGCGGCCGACGAGATCAATGCCGTGCGCATGGGCCGCGCCTGGCGGGCGTTCACCGCGATGATGCAATCCGGCCCCGCGCCGGCGCTGGCCGCCGCCGACCTGCAACGAGCGCTGCTGCGCGGCCGCAGTGGCACGGTGCGGTCAGGCCGGTTCTTCCAGGCGGTGCTCGGCCCCTTCCTCGCGCGGTTCGGGTCCCTGTCGCTGCGTCGGAAAGTGCAGGAAAAATACTTCGGCCTCCAGGCATGAACGACCACCCAACTCCGACCCGTCCGGCATCGCCGGTCCGTCCCTTTCACCACCCCGCATGGCCCGCGTCCGCATCCTCGTCCTGACTTCCAGCACAGGCTCGGGCCACGATACGCGGGCCCAGGCTTTCGCCGAATGGTGTTTTGAACTCTACCGCCACGACGTCGACGTGCGCATCGAGCAGATGCTCGAGAACTCCTCCGGGTTCTTCAGCGCCGGCGTGAACTTCTACAACTGGATCCAGAAAAAGTCGCCCTGGATCCACAAGGCCTTCTTCCTGTTCGTGGAGTTGCTGAGCCTGCTCAACCGCCGGACCGTCACCTTCGGCCGCGCCTACTACGAATCGGTGCTGCGGGAGTATCGGCCCCACCTCGTCTTCAGCGTGCACGACTGCCTCAATCGCGGGTATTTCCAGCTGGCGCGGAAGATCCTCGGGACGGAACACGTCCGCTGTGCGACCTATTGCGGCGAGTTCTCCGGCGGATTTGGCTACAGCATCAACTGGGTGGAATCGACCGCCGACCTCTATGTGTCGCGCACCGCCACGGCCCGCGATTACGCCGTGAAGATCGGGATGCCGGCGGAGCGCACGCGGGTACGCGGCTACCTCATGCAGCCCCGCGCCCATCTCGAGGTATTCACGCCGGAAACCCGCCGCCAGTACCTTGAGGAGGTGCTGGAACTGCGGCCCGACCTTTTCACCGTCTTCCTCGCGACCGGCGGCAACGGCGCCAACAATCACCTGGAACTCCTGCCGAAACTGCTGCCGTATGCCGACCGGGTGCAGGCCGTTGTGATCTGCGGCCGCAACCGCGCGGCCTACAACCAACTCGTCCACTGGCGGGCCGAGCATCCGACGCTCAATTGTTTTCTCGATGGGTTTTCCGACGAGGTGCACCTGCTGATGCAGGTGAGCGATGCCATCGTCACGCGCGGCGGCACCACGACTTGCGCCAAGGCCCTGCACTTCCGGTGCCCGATCATCTTCAACGCCATCGGCGGCGTCATGCCCCAGGAGGAGCTCACGGTGAAATTTTTCCGCAACGGCGGCGGCGCCGAGCTGATTGCGAACGGCACGGAGTTCGGCCGGCTCATTGATTCATGGATGACCGATCGCACCCGCTATGACCAGTTGCGGGAGCGTTTTCTCCGGCTGCGCTATGAGGAGAACCCGACGGTGTTGATCGAGGAGATGGTAAACCTCGCCCAGGAAGTTTCGGGCACGGCGCTCAAGCCGGGCGCCTTCCCGCCCAAGCCCCGCAAGGTGTCCTGACGGCAGCGGCGTTTTCCGGCTTTCCTGCCGGGCGCAATGTGCCTTGGCTGGCGGCGCCTCGCTTTGTCCCCACCGCCTCACATCGCCCTCTTGTTCACGACCTTTCCCAAGGTATCGGAGGCGTTTCTGCAGCGGGAAGTTGCCGCCCTGCAGGCCCGGGGAATCCGGCTCAAGCTGTATTCGCTCTGGGGCGGGGGCGGCGAATTCCGCGGCCTGGCCGTTCGTAATTTTCCCAAATGGCGGCTCCTGCCGCTGTTTCTTTTCGTCATCCCCTGGAACTGCCTGCGCCGGCCTCGCATCGTGCGCGATCTTTTCGAGGGCGTGCTGACGCGCGGCGCGCCCTCGTGGCTGAACTTCTGGGAGAACATGCTCGGCGCGGGCTTCGCCGGCTGTTTTTATCGCGAGATGCGGCGCGACCCGCCGGCGCTGGTGCATGGCGCCTGGGCCGGGGCGCCGGCCACCGCGGCTTGGCTGTTGTGGCGGATGTTCGGCTGGCCGTACAGCGTGGGCGCGCACGCCTACGACATCTATGAGCATGGCGGCGACTGGTGGCTGCGGGAGAAGCTGCGTTACGCCCGCTTTGTCCACACCTCGACCGAAATGGGTCGCCAGGAGCTGATCGCGCGCGGCGTACCGCCAGGGAAGGTTCGGTGCATTCGCCGCGGCCTCGATGCGTTCCCGCCGGTCAAACCCCTGCGCCGCGGCCGCCAGCCACTGCGCTTGCTGGCCGTGGCGCGGCTCGTGCCCAAGAAGGGACTGCATCACCAGCTTCGCATCCATGCCGCGCTGCTCGCGGGCGGGGTGGAGTTTGAGGCCCGCCTGTTGGGCGACGGCCCATTGCGGCGAGAGCTTGAGGACACCGTCACGAAGCTTGGATTGGCGGGCCGCGTGCAATTCCTCGGCCAGCGCCCCTCGACGGAGGTCTGGGCGCAACTGGCGTGGGCGGATGTTCTCCTGCACACCGGCGTAGTGGCCCCCAGCGGCGACCGCGATGGCCTGCCCAACGTGATACCGGAGGCGATGGCGGTGGGCACGCTTGTCGTGACGTCTCCGACCTCGGCCACCACCGAGGCGATCACCGCGGGAATTACGGGCATGGTTGCGGAGGCGAACGCGCCGGAACAGTGGGTGGGGATCCTGAGGCAGCTCGGCACCGACGACGCCCTGGCGGAGCGATTGCGCCTCGCGGCCCGGCAGTGGGTGGAACAGAACTACGACGCCAACAAGAGCGCGGCCCAGTTGGTCGCGTGCTTCGCGGAGGCGATGAAACCGTGATCTATTACGACACGACCAAGATGGGTTCCGCCAGGCATCGTTCCGGTCTGATGCGGCTGACTTCGCGCCTGCTCGAGGAATTGGGCTCCTCGATCACGCAGGTTCGGTGGGACGGGCGGGCCGGAACATTCGTCACCGGCAAGCCGGCGGCGCCCGTGCCGTTTGGACGCGAGGACTGGCTGCTCACGGTCGAGATGTTCAGCGAGGCGGAGCGACCCGGCTTCACGGATTTCCTGCGTCATCCGCCTTGCCGGCTGGCGGCGATGTTCCACGATGCGATCCCGGTGCGCTGGCCGCACATCACCTGGCCGCAGAGCGTGCGCCGCCATCCGGAATACATGAAGCTGCTGGCGCTCTTCGACCGCACGTGGGCGATCTCCGAGGCGACCCGCCGCGATTTCGTGGATTTCTGGCGCTGGCAGGGCGTGACGCCCAAGGCCGAGCCGGGCGTCGTCTCCCTGGGCGCGGATTTCGACGGCGGCACCCGGGTGCAGCGGGATCCCGTGGATTCGAGCGCGCACCCGTCGCTGCTTTGCGTTGGCATCGTCGAGCCGCGGAAGAACCAGGACTTTCTCCTCGGGGTGGCGGAAGGGCTGTGGCGCGACGGCCTGGATTTCGAACTCCACGTGGTCGGGCGCGTGAACCCCCATTTCGGGGCGCCGGCCGCGAAGCGGATGCGGATGCTGGAGAAGGCGGAACCGCGATTCAGTTTTCATCCGGCCGCCACGGACCGCGAGCTGGCGCAGCTTTATGCCGGGGCCGGTGCGGTCGTTTTTCCCACGATCGCCGAGGGCTGCGGACTGCCGCTGCTCGAGGCCTTGTGGCGTGGCGTGCCCTGCGTCTGCAGTGACCTCCCGGTGCTGCGCGAGAACGCGGACGGTGGCGGTTGCCTCGTGGCACGGGTGAACGATGAAGCCGATTGGCGGGAAAAACTGCGGACGGTCCTCGCCGACACGAAGACTGTCCGCCGCTTGCAGGCCGAGGCCATGGCCCGGCCGCTTCCGCGGTGGTCGGCCACGGCCCAATTCATCCGGAAAGAATTGGCGTGAAGCCCGACGCCGCGTCCTAAAGCTGTTTCACTGCGTACGCCATCGCGCTGGCGATCTTCTCCAGGTCTTCGTCGCTGTGCAGTGCGGATACAGCGGTCCGGATCAGGTCCTTGCCGGGCGGCACGGCCGGGGCGATGGACATGACGGTGAAGACACCCTTGTCGAGCAACGCCTGCCAGAAACGGTAGACCAGTTCCTTGGAGCCAAGCACGATCGGGATGGCCGGCGTTTCGCTGCCCCAGGTGTCGAGGCCGAGGCCTTTGAGCATTTCGCGGTAAAGCTTGGTGTTGCGCCAGAGGCGCTGCAGGTGCTGGGGCTCCGTCTGCATGATGTCGAGCGACGCTGATGCCGCCGCCGCCTGGCTCGGGCTGATCGAGGCGCTGAAGAGCGTCTGTTTGGAACCGGTGCGGAGATATTCGATGAGCTCGCGCGAGCCGGACACGAATCCGCCCGTGCTGGCCAGCGATTTCGAAAGCGAACCGCAGAGGATGTCGACCTTGTCGTTCAAACGGAAATGATCGACGGTACCGCGGCCCTGCCGCCCCAGTACGCCGAAACCATGGGCATCATCGAGGACCATGAAGCAGCCGAAATCCTCGCTGATCTGCGTCAGCTCCGGCAGGCGGCAGATGTGGCCTTCCATCGAGTACACGCCTTCGATCACAAGCAGCTTGGGGGTGCTGTGCGGAATGTCTTTCAGCACCTGGCGCAGGTCCTCCGGATTGTTATGGCTGAATCGCTCCACGCCGGCCATCGACAACCGGACGCCGTCCCAGAGGCAGGAGTGGATGTTCTTATCGGCCAGAATGGTGTCGCCCTTCTGGGCGAAGGCCGCCACGGCCGAAAGGCAGGAGATGTAGCCGGCGACGCTGATATGGCAGGCCTCGCGTCCGAGAAAAGCCGCCAGTTTTTCCTCCAACTCGATATGATACGCCCGAGAACCGTTGGAGATTCGGGCCCCCGTCGTGCTCGAGCCCCATTGTTTCGCGCCGGTGGCGCACGCTTCTATGACCTTGGGATGGAACGACAGCCCGAGATAATCGTTGCTGGAAAGCATGACCATGTCGCGGCCCTGCAGGCGGATGTGGGTGCCTTGCTGGGCCTCCATCGCATGGTAGTAAGGCTTGTACTTGAGCCGGAGCTTGGTCGCGTAGTCGTCGTGCGCACGCTCCACGATCGCCTTCTTGGTCTTGGTGAAAAGGGACAGGGCCATTGAAATTGGTCACGCGACTACACGGCACTTGGTGGGGCATAGCAACCGCAAAGGCCTGATCACGCCCGGCGAGGCAAGTCCCGCATCCAAGCCGAGATATCGTTGGCGGCGTCCATCCAAGTCCGGAGCTTTCGGGCGCGACAGCCGGCCGCAAGGACGGCCAGTTCCGCCGGCTCGGACAGCAGGCGTCGCATAGCCGCAGCTAGTCCAGCGGCGTCGACCTTGTCGAGCGCCAGGCATCCGCCGCCGGAGGCAGCTTCACCCAACGCGCCGCGGCTCGAGCACACGCAAGGTTTGCCATGTTGCAGGCTTTCCAGCACCGGCAGGCCGAATCCTTCCATGATCGACGGATATACCGTGAAAGCACATGCGCGATAAGCCGCCTGCAATGTGGCATCATCGGCGACGCCACCATAAAGCAGAGGCCGGCCGGCGCGCTGCAATTCTTTCAAACGGGCGAGGGCGCGGCCGGCAGTGTCGGCACGCGCCAGCCCGAATAGCTGCAGTTCAAACTCCAGCCCTTCTGCCCAAAGCGATTCGCATGCATCGAGCAACGCCAGGTGATTTTTCCGGCCTTCGATGGTCCCCACACAAAGGATTCGCGGCCGCGCCGGTGCCGCCGCCTCGGATCCGGTCGGCGGGAGCGGATCAAGGCCGTGGGCGATCACCGTGACCTCCGGCATCCGGGCCACACCGAGCCACGACCAGTAGTCGCGCAGGCTCTCGGCCGAGTCGCGCGACACGGCGGCGACGCCATCGAAGGCCAGCAATTCGCGCAGGTAGGCTGGCAGGCGCGCCACCATTCCCGGCGGGCTCAGCTCCGGGAGCTTGAGCGCAATGGCGTCATGAAAGATTGCCACGCGCGGACCGGAAACCGCCGCGAAGAGTCCCGCCAGGTGCGCCCCGGTCGTGGCGGAGAACAGTTCGGGACACACCAACGCCTCGCCGCGCGGCGCCGGCGGGACGACGCCCAGGGCGCGGCGGGCGCGGCCTGCGATCCGTTGATGCCAGGGCCATTTTGCGCCGCGGGATTGTCCGGCGCCGAGGCCAGGTTCCAGGCGTCGGAGCTCGGCAGGGTGCAGCTTCCGCCAGGCCTGGACGTACGGATCGTAGCACACAGCCGCGGTGGGCTGCTGGTTGCGCACGGCGGCGAACAGCGACCGAGTGACGCGCTGGATGCCGGTCTGGGCGCGGGTATGGCTTGTGTGCGTGGTGTCGATCAGGAGCACGGGATCAGGGGCGCGGGGTGTCGGCCGGCCGGACCGTCAGGCTCGTCAGCTGGAGTTCCGGGCATGGTTCGGGAGCTTGCGGGAAGCGGAGCTTGAGCGTTGCGACGGGGCGCCGGTTCCAGTCTTCGCTGAAGATCCGGGCCCGCAGGACGCCGGGCTCGGTGAAGAAGCTTTTGAACACCAGCACGTCATTGAACCAAAGTTCGGTGGGAAGCGGTGGCCGCGGACCCGGCGCATAGCGCGGCTCGGCGACCAATTCCAGGTATACATCCTTCTTGGCCGGCGCCGGCATGAACCACAAGGTCGCCTCGTCAGGTGCGACCGTGACCGGGTGGCCAGCCCTCGTGGTCCGCAGTCCCCGCAGTTCGTAATCCTGCCATCCGGCCCGGTGGGTGAAATCAATCCGGCCGTCAATCGGCGACAGCGGGATCGGCTCGGGTTGGACCCTAAGGTTGGAAACTGAAAAGGGGAACGATTCACCGGCTGGCCTGCTACCTTCCAACGCGAGCTCGACTGACTGCTTTTCGCGCGCCGCCAGCGGGATTTCGAAATGCCAAGGTGGCGGACCCTCGACAACCAGCGAAATCACATTGCCGGAAGCCGTTGCCCGTCGCACCTGCCAGGCGGCCGCCGTCGCGCCGACCATGGGCTTGGGTGTGAGCGTGAAGCGCAAGCTGGCCGGTTGGCTTGGCATGATTTCAAGGGCAACCCGCCGCGAAGCACTTTCCGGCACCCCGCGCAGGGGATAAACGCCCTTGAGATCGGTGATGCGATTGGCCTGGCGCAGCAACACATACTCTTTCCCCGTCAGCAGGCGCGGGGAGTGGGCGTCGATGGTGTCCGCCCAGCCACGGCCCACCAGGATCGCCGCCGGTTGCGGGATCTTTTGGCTGGCCTCGTTGATCACCTCGGGACGGAGATAGCCGCCTCCTTGGTTGCCGCGGGCGCCGAAATAGATCCGGCTCTCGTCGAGGAAGTAGGCGGACCACATGCTGTGGAAAAACGCCATGGGGAAGGAGCCGGCGTCGACGAGAATGGGCGCATCCTTGAAAGTGGTCCGCGACTGGTCGCGCAGCGTGAACCAGTCATTCGAAATCACCTTCCGTTCGCTCCAAATATAGGACTCGCGGAACGCCATGGTCACGGCGAAGACGAAGTAGACGAGTACGGCGAGGCCGGCGCCTTCGATGAGCCTCCGCTGCCAGCCCCGGCCGCCAGCCCGTCCCGCGGCGAGCCCATGGATCAAAGTCGCCGGCATCACCATCCCGACAAACACGCCGGAAAACTGGACGGTCTTCTGCCAGCCATAGGCGAAATCCGTCGCCAGCGTATAGAGCAACAGAAGCGCGCTCCCGGCAAAGACTGCGCACAGCCCATAGCGATCACGGGCCGCCCGCAGCGCGTAGCCCAGCGACAACAACAGGGCGAACGTCAACGGCCAGCCCAGCCAGGGTCCGAGGTTGATGGCGGCCGGCACGCACAACGAGCCGAGGGCCGCGAGGTAGGCGGCCGGGTGGAGCGACATGAAGACGTTGGCCCAGTTCTGTTCCGTTCGCGCCAGGGAGAGCGACGCGATGAAGCCATGCACGGCGCGGACCGTGGTGGCGCAATTGATCAGCAGGCCGACCGCGACCGCGCCGGCGACCAGCAGGCAGGGCCGGAGGGCGGGCCGGCCGTGTTCAAAGGCGCGACGAATCCACAGAAATGCGACCGACAGCAACACGAAGGGCGCCATTTCCGGGTAGGCGCAGAGCTGACCGTGAAAGGCGAACGCCACCAACACGAGGAATCCCCGCCCATCGCTATCCCCATGGAGAAGGCTGCGCAGCGCTCGCTCAAAGGCGACGACGAAGGCTGCCCCCATCAGCCCGCCAATCAGGTTGGGGAGGTTAGAATTGGCATAAAAGAAAATGAATACGGGCTGGAGCGTGGCCAGCGCCACGGCGGCGATCAGCCCGGGGCTTTCCGCGACGAACGTTTTCAGGCCGAGATAGCATGCGGCCACCCAAACCAGGTAAAGGCTGGCGACCGCATACACGTAGATCTTGATCGGCGAGGCGCCGATCACGGACGACGCCACGGCGAGCAGGCCCTCGGCGCCCATGCGTCCCCAGGGCGGGGTCCAGCCGGCGAGGGCGCCGGTCAGATTGGTCAATGGCCGGACGCTGCTGTGGACGACCGGCTCCATGTAGGTATGCCGCTTCAGGTGCTCGGCGCCGGAAATCCAGAAGAAGCTGTCGTGGTTGCTCGTGCCGTCGTAGAAGAGCGTTTGCGAATGGGACAGGATCGGCCACAGCAACAACGTGAGCACGAGTGCGAACGCCAGCACAAGGATTACCCCGGAGGACGAGCGGAGTGGGCCGAGATCGCGCCCCAAGGCCCGCAGGTTCCGCGGCGCGAGCGTCGCCAGCGTCGGGAGCAGGCAAAGCCAGGCCCAGAATCCATCGAGCGGCACGAAGAAATTGACGGCCGCGACCGCCGCCAGCAGGAGCGCCAGCCCGCCGAGCATCGACCAGGACAAGCGTTCGAGGGCGCTGGCGCGCGGAAGGGTGGCCGCCAGCCAGTATCCGTTCAACAGCAGTGCCAGCGGAACGAGGAAGACAACGAGAAGGCCTTCGATCTGATTCATGGACCGGGTGACTACCAGCTCGCGATGACCTCAAGGCGCCGCCGGTAAAGGGCGCCAATGGCCGCAGGTGACAGTCCGTTCTCGATCGCGGCCCGCGCCGCGGCGCCGAGACCGCCGGCCAGGGTGGTATCACCTTGCAGCCGGCGCATCCAGTCGGCGGCGTGATCCAAGTCGGGATCGGCCCATTGCTGGCCCTTGGCATACGGGCCATGGTTGCGATCCAGGGTGACCAGGGAACAGCGCACCGGACATCCATTGGCCGCGTTGAGGAATTCGGCCGTCCCTGACCAGTCGGTCGCGATCACCGGCTTGCCCAAATACATGCACTCCGCGACCGCCAAGCCAAAGCCCTCCGAGCGGTGCAGCGAGACGAAACAGTCGCAAGCAGACTCCAGCTCGTAAGTCTCGCGGCGGGTCAGGGTACGATTGAGCAGGATGACGCCGGGCAGGTCGGCGACCGCGGCGGACAAGCGCTGGAAATCCTCCGGATTTCCGGCGGCATTGTGCACCTTGATGACGAGCCCAGCACCCCGGCCGGCGAGTCCCGAACGGCGATAAGCGTCGACGACGGCCTCGGGATTCTTGCGTTCGTGATACGAATTCAGGTCATAGAGAAACAGGAAAAGGAATTGATCAGGCGGCAGGCCGAACTTGGCGCGGAAATCGCCGGCCGGCCGGTCGAACGCAATCGCATGCGGCATCGGGAGCACGGGCACGGGTACCTTTTGCGCGATGGCTTCCGCGGTGAACCGCGAAGGCACCCAGACTTCGTCGCAATATCCGGCACAGCCGATCCAGGCGTCGGGGAAATCCGGCAGTTCCCAGGCCCAGTAACCGATGTTGTATTTTCCCCGCCGCAACCCGGGCCCGTGGTGATGGTCCACGTCGCGCATGCCCGGCGGATCGACATGGATCACGTTGACCGGATGCGGCGCGTCCAACTGCAATCGCGCGGCAAAGGTTTCGTCGGAGAGTGGATTCTTGCAGGGCAGCTTGAGATCGATCAGCGCATGGGGCAAACGGGCGGCGCCGGCGGCCCGGGCCATGCACCGGGCGGACTCGCCGATACCGAGATCGGCGCGAAAGAAGCCGACGATGTTCAGGCCGATCTGCAGGAACCGGCGGGCGAACGCCGCATTCCAAGGGCTGGCCCGGTTGCCGAAGTCAAACAGGACGTCATCGCCGGCTTCGACGCGCTGGATGCGCAGGCGTCGGTTGCGATCCTGGCGCCGCCACGCCTGCAGGAAGCCCAGGCCGGTGACACGTCCGAGCCACGCGAGGGAATTGGACCAGGCGACGCCGGTCAGCTGCAGGCCCATCCGCCGGGTCTCAGCGGCGCCGGACGGCGGCAGGGGGACTTCCAACCGGAAAGGGCCGGCCGGCAAGCGTTCCCGCGCCAGCACCATCCGATCGTCCACGAACACTCTCAGGCCGAGCTCACCGCGGGCGGTGGCGGTTGCGGGATCCGCCGGCAGGAGTTCCCCGCGAATAATCAACCGATCTGTTCCCTGTAGCGCCGGAAGCGCGAGTTCACCCCGGTCGCGGATCCAGTAGGAGTCCGTCGCGACCTCGTCATGATACAGGCCGGCGAACTTGGGACGTGAACGGATCAGCATGCTTGGTGGTGGGTGCTATTGATGCGGAGTCACCTGTAAATTCGTCAATTGGAACCCAAGCAAGCGGGAATCCGTCAGCGAGGCCTGCTTCAGCCGGCCGTCGAGTTCGAAATCGATGCGATTGGCTCCGGGCTGCAGAATGAGGTCGATGGTCACATCGTGTGCGACCGGTTCCACCGACGATGCCCAGATTTCCTCCCCGGCGAATTTGGCCCGCAACTGGCCCGGGCGCAGGGCGGCGGCATGGAATGATAGCCGGGCCCGGACCGATGACGGATCCGCATTCCAGATCGAAAGGGTCGCAGCCTCGCCCGCCCAACGCCATTTGTCGTGCTCGTCGCGTTCCAGCGCGAACCACCCCCGGTCGGCATAGAGTTGCAGGCGCTCGCCTGGCGCGGGCGGACCATTCCACGGATCAGCGAGGCGCGGGTCGTCGAGATCCGGCCGGACCGGCTGCGCCGCCGGATGCAGGGCGTAGGCGACGTGGTCGCCGATCTCGGCCAGCAACGACCGACCGGAAGCTTCGAGTTGCGCCCGCAGGCGGTTCCCTGCGTCGGGGTACGCAGTCTTGTTCAAATAAACCGCGGCGTATCCCACCGCTTCGAGCCGGGTGCACATCTGCTCGACGGGCAACGCGGCGACCCGGCGCTCCCAGCGCAAGGCCCGGTCTTGTGCGAGCAGGCCATAGCTGAAGCGCAGGTTGGAGCTGTTGAGCCAGGGGCGGAACAGCTCGTAGTCGGTCATGCGATTAATGGGCGGCTGCTCGAGGAAGGCGACCACGGGCAGCTGGAAGATCGCGGCACCCGGGGGCAGGTGCGCGGCCAGGGCGGTACTGAACTGCTTGTCCCAATCGATGCGCCGGCGTTGCTCCGCGAGCGACACTTCCCGGCGCCGCGGGAGCTGGTCCCAGAGGCCGAAGGCGACGACCAATACCGTCGCGATCCACACCGTGCGGGGGGGAAGGTGGCGGAATCGGCGGCTGGCCCAGGAGGCGAGCACCAGGAGGCAGATCGCCAGGAGGTAAATGCTGTAGCGGTTGCCGGCCCGGAACAGATCGACGCCGGCCAGGGCGAGGAGGCTGTTGAATCCGCCGACCACGAAAAACAGCGTGATCAATGCGAAGGTCGCCGCATAGGCGGGACGGAAACCGGCCCGTTGCCATAGCAGGCGGCGGAGAGTGTCCCCGAACAGGACCGCCAGGCCGGCCAGCCCCACCACGCCAAAATAAGGGGAAAACAATTCGCCGCGCAGGCTGGTGACGCTGGCGTAGCGCCGACCGATGTCGGCGGCCACCGACCATTGGTGGTTTTGCGGCGGGATGAGCCATTCGATTGGGTGCAGGCCGTAGATCTCGGTGCCGGCGTAATTGCGCTCGAGCCCAAGCTGGCCCTCAAACATGGCCAGGATGGCGCTGTAATTGAAGAAGAGCAGCGTGAACAAAAACGCCGCCAGGCTCGCGCCACCCCAAACCAGGTTGGGCCGTCGGTGCGTGGTGCCGAGTTGGAAGCCCAGGGCCAGGCAGAGCAGCAGTCCGTAGCCAAAGCCAAAATAGGGATTGCCCATTCCGGTGGCGACCGCCGTGGCAATGCAGAACAGTTGCCAGCGGCGGCGCAGAAGCAGGCGGCGGGCGCCGCCCACCAGCCAGACGGACAACAACTGGGCCGGGACGACATAGGCCAGCGTGAACGAGTAATGCGTGAGGCCGCGGTGAAAGATGAAGAAACTGAAGCCGAAGAGCAGGGCCGCACCCGCGGCGAAACTGGCCCGGTGACCGAGCGCGCGGCTGCAGAGATAGAAGGTGGCCACCGCGGCGAGATGCGCGAACAGCAGGGCCAGGTTGCTGGCCGGCCCCAGGCCAAAGGCGGCCGCGAGCTTGCCGAAGAACACGAACACCAGCACGTCGGGCATCGGGTAGCTTGACCAATCGGCACCCCACGGCGCTCCCAGCGACGGCATGGTCTTGTCGAACAGGAAGGCGAGGCCCAGGTCGCCGGACAACTTCAGGCGCGCCAGTACTTCGAGAGCATCTACATTATAGGAGACGGGAAACTGCCAGACCGCCGGGCGCCACCGGCCGGTGGCAACAAGCCAGACCGCTGCGGTGACAACCAGCAGCGACAGCCAGCGAAGGACATTCGAACCGGCGGCGGGAAATCGCATGAGGTGGGGCAGCGGCAGCATGGCAGAACCGGACCCCCACGCGATTCATTTCTGGGGGCGCCGCGCGGAAGTCGCGCCGCGGATTTTTCGTCGCTTTGCGCCTGGGGCGGCGGCAGATGTGTCCGCGGGTGCAGATCGACGAATATCACAAGATGGCCGGCGTCGAGGACGCGATGTGGTATTACCGCGCCCTGCACCGGCATGTGATCGGGCGGCTGGGGGAAGGGGCCTCGGCATCGCTGCGGGTGCTCGACGCGGGTTGCGGCACCGGCGGGTTGCTGCGCCGGATGCTCAGGGAGCACCCGGGCTGGCGCGCCACCGGGCTGGATCTCTCGTCGGTGGCATGCGACCTCGCCCGCGCGCGCACCACCGCGGAGATCGTCGCGGGCTCGGTGTTGGCGCTGCCTTTCGCGGATGGCGTGTTCGACGCGATCGCCTCCTGCGACGTACTCTGCCAGGTCGACGCGCCGGAACGGGCTTTGCGCGAGTTTCACCGCTGCCTCGCGCCGGGAGGGCGGCTCGTGCTGACGATGCCGGCTTACGCGTGGATGTACTCCTACCATGACAAAAGGGTCGGCAACCTGCGGCGCTACACGCGAGGTGAGGTGCTCGGGCTGTTGCGCGCCGTCGGGTTTCGCGAGGCGCGCGGAACCTATTGGAATGCGCTGCCCTTTCCGCTCGCCGTGCTGCGCCGAAAACTGCTGCCGTCGCCGCCTTCGGCCAGCGACGTGTTCCTGTTCCCGCGGCCCATCGAGGCGGGATTCAATGCCCTGATGGCCGCCGAATACGCCTGGCTGGCGAGCGGCGGACGCCTGCCGTTCGGCAATTCAGTGCTGACTGTGGCGCGAAAGTAATATCTATCCGGGATGGCGCTTACCCCACATGAGCCTGGCCCTCAGCTTTGTCATCCCGCTGTACTACAGTGCCGACACGATCGCCGCCCTGGTGAAGGAGATCGAGCGGCTCGAGATCGAGGGCGGACATGAGCTGGTCCTGGTGAACGATGGCAGCCGCGATGCGACCGCCGGCATCTGCCGCGAGCTGCTGCGGGATGCGCAGATCCCGATGACCTTCGTCAATCACGCCCGGAATTTCGGCGAGCACAACGCCGTGCTCACGGGCTATCGCCACGTAACGGGCGCCTACGTGGTGAACCTCGACGACGACGGGCAGAATCCTCCGGCCGAGGCGGTGCGGCTGTGGCAACATGCCCGCAAGGAAGGCCTCGATGTCGTCTACGGCCATTACGCGAGCAAGCAGCACGCCTGGTGGCGCAACCTGGGCAGCCGGTTCACGAACCGGATCACGGACTGGGTGCTCGACAAGCCCGCGGGTTTCTATCTCTCGAGCTTTCGTTGCGTGAGCGCCTTCGTGGCCCGGGAGGTGGCGGCGAATGCGGGACCATATCCGTATGTGGACGGCCTCATCCTTCAGGTGACCCAGAACATTGGCGCCCTCGAGGTGACGCACGCCGGCCGCAGCACCGGCCGGAGCGGCTACAACCTGCGTCGGTTGCTGCGGCTCTGGCTGAGCACCTTCGTCAATTTTTCCGTGATGCCACTGCGTCTGGCCACGTTGCTTGGTCTCTTCATGGCCGCGGCGGGAATCATCGGTCTGCTGCTGGTGTTTTTTCTCTGGCTGACGAACCGCGGGCCCGACTACGGCTGGGGTTCGCTCATGGGCGCGATGCTGGTGTTTTCCGGGGCCCAGCTGGTGATGCTGGGACTGATCGGCGAATACGTCGGTCGGATGTTTCTCACCGTGAACGGGCGGCCGCAATCGGTGGTCCGCTCGGTGGAGCGGTCCGGCTAGCCCGCGGCGGATTCGAGTCTGCGCCAGCGCTCCAGTTCGAGCTCCATCGCCGCGTGGATGCCCTCGACGGCCGCGCGGGGCGGGGTGGCTGCGAGGCCGAGGGAAAAAAGCCACGCCTGGCGGGCCACGGCGAAATCACGGGGGTCCCGCGCGCCGTCCCAGTTCCGCGCGAGGTAGGCCCGGCACCAGTCCCGGACCGCGAGCGAGGCGATCGGCTCACGCCAGCGCTCGACGAGGCGGCGCGTATTCTGCTCGTCCCGCAGCTTGCGCCCGGGCGACTGGCTGAGGTGGTGCCGCACGACGCTGCGCAGCATCACATAATTCCGGCGGCCCGCCGCGAGCGCGCGGAGCGCCAGGTCCATGTCTTCGCAGCCATTGCGATAGCCGTCATCGAACCCACCGAGCTTCACCCACTGGTCGCGCCGGATCGCGCAACACGCGCCGGTGACCGCGGGCACGACGCGGTATCCGCGCCACCGCTCGGCCAGCGTGCTCTCCGTGGCGTGGGCGGGCTTGCCCTTGTGATTGAAATAAATCCCGACGTGATCGAACGCGCCCGTGGCGGCGTTTAATTGCACATTGCCGACCAGGCCGGCGTCGGCGAAGCGGGTGAAGGCGGCGGCCATCGGCTCGAACCAGCCGGGCAGCAGGACGAGGTCGTTGTTCAGGAAGAAGAGCAGGTCGCCGCGGGCGACCGACGCGCCGCGGTTGCACGCACCGGCGAAGCCGAGGTTGGCCTCGTTCAACAGCACGCGGCAAGGGGGAGCCAAGTCCTGCAGCCAGGCGCGCGTGCCATCCGTGCTGCCGTCGTCGACGAGGATGATTTCGCCGGGAAAATCCGCCGGCAGGGTGGCGCGCAGGCTGGCCAGCATCGCCTGCGTCAGCGGCAGGCAATTGTAGAGCGGAATGATGAACGAGGCCTGCATGCCCGGGTGACGCGACAGTTAGCGGCGAGGCGCGCCGGCCGCACGCCGAATTTCAGGCCAGCAGCCCGCGGAGGTACTCGCCATAGGCGGACTTGCCGTGGCGGGCGATGTTGGCCTCCAGGCCGCGGCGGTCGATCCAGCCCTGCTTCAAGGCGATTTCCTCGAGGCACGCGATCTTCAGTCCCGTGCGGCGCTCGATCACCTCGACAAATTGCGCCGCGGCCATGAGGGAATCGTGCGTGCCGGTGTCGAGCCAGGCCGTGCCGCGGCCGAAGATCTCGACGTACAGGCGCCCCTGCTCGAGATAGCGCCGGTTGAGGTCGGTGATTTCGAGTTCACCGCGGGCGGAAGGCCGGAGCGCCCGCGCCAGGCGCACGACTTCGCCATCGTAGAAGTAAAGACCCGGGACCGCGTGGTGGGACTTGGGCTTTTCGGGTTTTTCCTCGATGGAAACAACGCGGCCATCAGCATCGAACTCGACCACGCCGTAGTCGCGGGGGTTCGCCACATGATAGCCGAAAATCGTGGCGCCGCTCGCCCGGGCCGCCGCGTCGGCAACGGACTTCATGAATTCGCCCCCATAGAAGAGATTGTCGCCGAGCACGAGGGCACAGGGCTCGCCGCGCAGGAAGCCGGTGTCATCCGCAATATGGAAGGCCTGGGCCAGGCCCTCCGGGCGCGGCTGCGGCGCATACGCGAGCTTCAGGCCGAACTGGGTGCCGTCCCCGAGCAGGCGCTCGAACAGGGGGAGATCCTGCGGCGTGGAGATGACCAGAATCTCCCGGATGCCGGCCAGCATGAGCACCGACAGCGGGTAGTAGATCATCGGCTTGTCATACACCGGCATCAGCTGCTTCGAGACAGCGATGGTCAGCGGATAAAGTCGTGTGCCGGAGCCGCCGGCGAGGATGATCCCTTTGCGCGCGGCGCCCGCAGGCGATGGGTTAGGGGCGATGGGCGATGGATTGGGCACGAGAGGAGCGGGCTTTGATTAATGCGCCAAGCTGGCGGCCGACAGCGGCGGCGGATTCCAAGAGGGGAGAGACAGCTGATTCAGGCAGAGCTCCCACGGCCGAGGCAATTTCCAATTGGGTGCGAAGTTCGGCCAGGGAGCCCTTGGCGATGTAGAAGCAACGAACGCAATCCTTGTCGCTGTCTCGTTCGTCGCCTTCGGCAATATTGGAGGGCACACTGACGGCTGCGCGCCTGATCTGGTCGCGCAACCCGAAATCCGACAACGTCGCCGATAAACGATAGGCTGCGATGGCGAGTGCCTTTGCGTCCTGCCACACGCGCAGGTCATGGAATCCTGTTCCCATTGCCTATCGCCTCTTGCCCATGGCCCTAGACATTGGTGCCCAGGCGCTCCCGGGCGTATTTCTTCCGTGTGATCTCCGCCGCCCATTCCCGGTGGGCAAGGTACCAGTCGACGGTTTTCTCAATGCCGGTGGCAAAGCTCTCCCGTGGCGTCCAGCCGAGTTCGCGCTGGATTTTCGTGCAATCGATGGCGTAGCGGCGGTCGTGTCCCGGGCGGTCGGCCACATGCTTGATCTGGGTGGCGTAACTGTGTCCGTCCCGACGCGGTGCCTTGCGGTCGAGCAACGCGCAAATGTTCCGGACGATTTCGAGGTTCGGCTGTTCGTTGAGACCGCCAATGTTGTAGGTCTCCCCGACGCGACCACGCTGCAGCACGAGCCAGATCGCGGCAGCATGGTCCTCGACATACAGCCAGTCGCGAACCTGCTGGCCGTCGCCGTAGACCGGCAGTTCCTTGCCGTCGAGGGCGTTCAGGATCATCAGCGGAATGAGCTTCTCGGGGAAGTGGTACGGGCCGTAATTGTTGGAACAGTTGGTCGTGAGCGTGGGCAGGCCGTACGTATGCTGGTAAGCGCGAACAAGGTGGTCGCTGGCCGCCTTCGAGGCGGCATAGGGGCTGTTCGGTTCGTAGACGTGGTCCTCGGTGAAGGCCGGCGCGCCGGGGGGCAGCGAGCCATACACCTCGTCGGTGGAGACATGGAGGAATCGAAACGCGGCCTGGCGCGGGGCGGGCAGCTTCGCCCAGTGGCGGCGCACCGCGTTGAGCAGCCGGAGCGTCCCGACGACATTGGTCTGGATGAACGGCTCGGGAGAATCGATGGAGCGGTCGACATGGGACTCGGCGGCGAAATTCACCACGGCATCGATCGCATGGTCCGCCAGCAGGCGGGCGACGAGCGGATCATCGCCGATATCGCCGTGCACAAAAACGTACCGCGGGTCGGCGGCCAGGTCGGCGAGATTGGCCGGATTGCCGGCGTACGTCAGTGCATCGAGATTGACGATCTTTCGCAGCGGCGAGCGGGGCTCGCCGAGGCGCTGCCGGATGAAATTGCTGCCGATGAAACCGCAGCCGCCCGTGACCAACAAGTTCATTTTATTTTTAACCGCGAAGGACGCGAAGGGTCGCGAAGGTTAGGTGTGCGTGAGGACGATTCGTTCCCATTCGAGCCGTGGATATGAGCCGAAGTTGACCAACAAACCAAGCTGGAGTCCAGTCACCTTCAGGTAGTTCAACACCTGGGCCCGATGCTCGTCCGTGAGGACTTTGGCGGCCTTCAATTCGACGATGATCTTATCGAAACAAAGTAGATCCGGCGTGTAGGTGTGCTTTAAGGGACGCCCGCGATAAGCGATGACATAGTTCCGCTGGGGATCGAAGGGAATACTCGAGAGTTCCATTTCGATCTCCAATGCATCCTGGTAAACGGGTTCGGCGAAACCATTGCCCTTGTCCTTGTGCACGGCCAGACAGGCGCCGACAATTCGATATACTTCGTCGCGGAAGAGCAGGTCGTCGGGCATGAACTTCGCGAGTCTTCGCGTCCTTCGCGGTTAAGCAGCTTTCCGCCACCGCCGCAGGTCGCGCTCGACGGCCTCGTGGACCTCGGTCAGGCGAATCCCGACGCCGGCCAGCTTGCCGGAATCCAGCACGCAATTTGAGCGGGGCGTCTTGGCGGCGGTTTGCATGAACTCGGCTTCGTCAGCGAAGAACTCGAAATGCTTGTTCATCACGCCCGTCTTCTCGATCAAGGCGACGACCTCGCGGGCGGTGACCCGACCGGGATTGGTGACGTTATAGACGCCGAAAGGCGCGCGGCGCTCCCACGTGGCGATCGTGGCGGCGACGAACTCGTCGAGCTGGGAGATCGAGTTGGTGGCGTCGAGCAGGCGCGAATACCGCATCAGTTTGCTCAGGTAATTGCGCGGGCCATCAACCTCGTTGAACGGGATGCGCAGGCGCCACACGTAGGTTGCGGGCAACCCGGCAATCGTTTCCTCACCGAGCGCCTTCGTGCCGGAATAAAAGCTGCAGTGGTTCGTGCGGAAGGTGAAGTTCGGGGAGTCATCCTCGGTGAAGCCCGAACCATCCGGACGGGTGCCGTTGAAAATGCAGCCCGACGAGACATGCCCCCATGGAACCCCGGCGGCTGCGCAGGCCTCGCCGACGATGCCCGGCAGGACGGCGTTGCCGAGGAGGCATTCGGCCTTGTGGAGTTCGCAGGCGTCGACGTTCGGCTTGCCCGTGTAACCGGCGGCGTTGATGAGGAAATCCGGCTTTTCGCGGCGCAGCAACTCGGCCAAGGCGGCGCGATTCGTGTAGTCGAACTCCGCGCGCCGGAGGCTGCGGAAGGGCAGGCCCCTGCGCCGGAAGAACGCCTGGTAAGCGGAGCCTACATAACCGGAGCCACCGAGCAAAATGATCATGGGAGATGCGATTGCTAGGGGCCGGCGCGAGGGCCAACAAGCTGAATTTGTCCCTATTTCCGGCGATAATCGCCGCGGCTGAAATACTTCTCCAGCCACACGTACGCGCAGATGAAGAAATACCGGCTGCCCATCTCCTTGATCTTGAGCTTGGGCTCGCCGTATTTCCGGTTCTGCCACGAGATCGGGATCACCGTCCAGCGGTAGCCGCGGACGATCGCCTTGAGCGGCAGTTCGACCGTCAGGTTGAAATGCGGCGCGAGATACGGCCGGCCGCCCTCGATGGCCGCGCGCGTATAGGCCTTGAAGGCGTTCGTGGTGTCGTTCAGCGGGATGTTAAAGCCGATTCGCACCAGCAGATTGGCCAGCCGGTTCACCTTCAGTTTCAGCCAGGGATAGTCGACGACGCGCGAGCCCTTGATGAACCGGCTGCCGAAGACGCAATCCCAGCCTTCGTTGAGCAGGCGCCAGTACTCGACGGCATCTTCCGGTGCATCGGACGCATCGGCCATCATGATGACACACGCGTCGCCCTTCATGTGATTCAGGCCGAGGACCACGGCGCGGCCAAACCCGTGTTCGCCGCTATTCTGGACCGGGGCGAGTGCCGGCACCGTCTGCTGGAGCTCCCCCAACACCCGCCAGGTGCCGTCGCGGCTGCCGTCATCGACCACCACGATCTCGTGCGGTACGCCCGCCCGGGTGAACGTCTCGTGGATGGCCGTGACCGTCGACGGCAGCGATTCCTCCTCGTCGCGGGCGGGGATGATGACGGAAAAGAGCGTGAGCGGCGCGTGGGACATGCGGACGGATCAGCGCGGGTTTGAAAGTTCGAGCCAGCCGGGGTTTTCCTCGGCATGGCGGGCGATCTCGTCGAGCACCGACGCGACCGGGGTGGCCGGCCGCCAGGCCCAGAGTCTTGCCGCCTTGGCGGAGTCGAGGACGATCCACCCCAAGTCGAAGGGTCGCACGGCACCATCGTGCGCCACGTCCCGCGGGCCGAAGCGTCGGGCGCACCAATCGCTCAACTGCCGCAACGACGTCGCGGAGGCGACGCCCCCGGAGAAATTCGCGATCCGATCGACGGCGTCCAGCTTCGGCGCGGCGAACTGTTTCTCCAGGACCGGCAGGAGATCGCGCGGGTGGAGGCAATCGCGCACCTGGTGCCCATGCCCGCCAAAGCCGAGGTATTTCAACGGCCGCTGGCGCAGCCACGAGTTGATCCAAAAGGCAAAGATGCCCTGGTCGGCGCGACCGAACTGGCCCGCGCCGGCGAGCACGCCGCAGCGATTGACGAACACCGGGAAGCCGAACGCTTCGCCGTACTCGAGGGCGAGGGTTTCCGAGGCCAGCTTCGTGGCGCCGTAAAGGGAGATCGGCGCCGTCGTGGCGAAGGTCTCGTCGACCCCGGCCGCCGACAGCCCGGGCGGCAGTGGCCGCGATTCGTCCGGAGCCAGCGCCCTGTCGCGCACCACGGTCGGCAAGGCCGCGAGCGGGGCGATGGAGTAGACCCGGCTGGTGGAGAGAAGGATGAAACCGGCGCGATGGGCTTTGCAGTATTCGAGCACGTTGACCGTGCCGACCAGGTTGTGGTCGACGACTTCACGGCTGCTGCTGCGACCATCGACCCCGGCGAGCACGCTGGGATTGGCCGCGGCGTCGATCACGAAGTCGGCGGCGGGGAGCGCGGCCATCGCCGCGGCATCCCGCAGGTCGGCGGTGATCACGTTGACGCCGAGGCGCTGCAGCGGTTCCCGGTTGGTCTCGCTGCCGGGCCGGATGAAATTGTCGAATCCGGCCACCTGATGGCCGGCGGCGGCCAGGCTGCGGGCCAGGGTGCTGCCCACGAAACCGCAGATGCCGGTGATCAGAACTCGCATGGCCGGCCAGAGAAACAGAGCGCTGCAGACAGGGAAAGCGGGAAATGGGCAGGCGCCGCGCGCGGCGGGCATGACGTCCGAGATGAATCCACATGAAGAATTGTGCGGCAACGGGCGCCGCGCCCAACCCCGGTAGGGCGTGGACTCCGATCCGCGCCGTTCCCGGCGGCGAGCGGAATCGCCGCCCCGCCTCCCGGCAAAGCCAACCCGCTCAGAATGCCGTTGCGAGCGAGAGCGAGAACCTCCGGCCGCGCCAGTCGCCGTACGGTTGCACGCCGGCGCCCGACGGATCGTTGGCGTAACGAGGGAACGCAGCGTCGAACACGTTGTTGACGCGAACCTGGACCCGTAGCTCGCGCAGGTGGCTCCAGGCCTTCACCGCCCGGAACGTGGCTTGGAGGAAAACATCGAATTGCGTGCTCGCGGCGACCCGGTCGGAGCCCTGGCTCGGCCACTCGATTTCCGGCAGGATGCGCGCGCCAAAATAGTGGCCATCGATCCCGCCCCCGAAGGCGCGGCCGATCCAGTTCGCCCCGAAATTCAGCCGGTGCCGCAGCAGGCCGGTGGCGCTGCCATCCGGATGGCCAAGCTCATCCACGACGGGCGAGGCCGGCAGCAGCTGACGATCGTACCGTTGAAAGAAAACCCAGCGGCCGTAGCACTCGAGCGTGCCGCCGAGAATTTTTTGGCGGGAGTAATCAACGGCCAGGTTCCAGTTCTGCGAGCGTCGCATGGCGGCATTGACGTTGCCGGTGTAGACGTCGGTGATGCGTCCGCCCGCATCGCGGCGCACCTGCGCCGGGAAGAACGCCTCGAGGTTGACGGCGCCCTGCGCATCGAGGGAGAAGAGCTCGTTCGTCTTGCGGGTGTCGACGTAATCGAGCGCGATGCGCACGCGGTTTTCGCGGCCGTGTTGATAGATGACCCCGAGCGTCTGCGTGGCGGCTGACTCGGCCCGCAGCCCCGGCGTGAGCGGCTGCGAGGCATTGACCACGTAGCGCTCGTCGCGGAGCGGATCGTAGATGGTGACGCCCTCGCCCCCGCCGGCGCCCGTGCCGCCGGAGGCGAAGATCGGCTCGCTCATGTGCGGTGTGGGAAAACGGTTGGAGGTCGTGAAGCTCCCGCGCAGGGAAAAGCCGTGGGCGAATTCGGCTTTCAGGGCCAGCGTGGGCGCGAGGTAGGCTTCGTTGGCATTGTTGGACGCAATGCCGCGCAGCGCCAGGTCGGCGTCGAGCCCCGTGAGCCAGGTGGGACGGCGGCTGGCCGGAAGGACGGGCGCCTGCAATTCGCCAAACGCGCTGTACCGCGCGAGCGTGCGTCCGCTCCATGCCATCGGGGTCCCGGCGACGGAGCCATCGCCATACCGCCGGACGTCCGTGAAAGGCGCGAGATGGTTGCGCCGGTAATCGCCACCGAAATTCACGGCCCCGCGGCCGGTCGGCAGCTCGAGCGACTGATTGGTCACCCGCACGGCGGCGTCGAGCGTGTCGTAGTCGCTCAGCGTGGCGAACTCGCCGCGTGCACCTTGGAACACCAGCGCGTCATCGTAGAACGCCGCGGGTGGCGCCTGGAGCTGGGTGTCGCGCAGCGGATTGTAGACACCGGTATCGACGAGCTGCTGCCACCGTCCCGCGTCGGTCGCGATGACGCCGCGGAACCGGGCGATGCTGCGCGAGTATTGCGCGTCGAAATTCGCGCGCCAGTCGCCGGGAAACTTGAGCAATGCGCCCACCACGGCCGAGGTCATCCGCAGCTGCGCCTCGTTGTAATCCGGACCGAGGGCGGCCGGCGTGTCGTTGAGCGAGACGAGCACATCACGGCCGAACGGATTGAGCGGCGACGATCCGCGCAACGTGAGCTCCTGCGAAAACACGCCGTAGCCGCGGGTCATCGTCGCGCGCGAGTGGGCGACATCGAGGCCGAGTTCAAGCCAGGGCCACGGATCGCCCGCGACGGAGGCGAAAAGGGTGTCGCGTCGCTGCCGGCGGCCGTACGCATAATCGACGCTGGCGGGCGAGCTGGCCATGCCGCCGGGGCCATCGAACAAGCCCAGGCTCGACACACCCTGGCGCGAGGCGAAGGCGGACAGGCCCCCGGTACCATCCGCGCCCGGCGCCACGGAGGTGAAGCTGGACGTGCCGGGGCCGAAGAGTGGACCGCCGTCGGCGCTGCGAACATTGGGGGTGGCGCGGAAGAGGCCGGCGGAGCCCGCCTCGGCCGGATCGCTCCGGGCCGCAAGGAAGCCCAGTTCGCGGTCGGTCGGTGGCAGGCTGCGCGCGGACGTGAGGTTCAGGCGGAAGCGCAGCCGGCCGCCGAGCAGGCTCCGGCCGTGCAGCAGCGAGACGGTGGATTCGGGGGCGTCGTAGCCGCCCAGGGTGTTCGTGTAGGTCGTGCTGAGTTCCGTGGCATCCACGTCGGGTCGCAACACGATGTTGATCACCCCGCCGACGGCATTGCCGCCGTAAAGGGCCGACGCTGACACGGGCAGCACTTCGACCTGTTGGATGAGCCCGAGGGGAATCACATTGACGTCGGGCGCGCCCAGCCGGCCGGTGGTCGCCTGGAGGGTTTCCGGCAAGCGGCGGCCGTTCACGAAGATCACGGTCTCGTCGGTCTCGAAGCCGCGCAAGCGCAGGAAGTCGCTCCCGGTTACGAACAGGCCGGCGCTGGCGCTGCGTTCCGGCGGGCTGGCCGCCGTGTCGCTGTCGAGCAGTTCGCGCTGGAGAAACTGGTTCAGGTCCACGACGCCGCTGCGCGCGATCTGTTCCCGCGTGTAGACCGCATAGGGCAGGGCGTC
Source organism: Lacunisphaera sp. (assembly GCA_035549095.1). Taxonomy (GTDB): domain Bacteria; phylum Verrucomicrobiota; class Verrucomicrobiia; order Opitutales; family Opitutaceae; genus Lacunisphaera. The sequence continues at coordinate 105,927 of DASZRV010000064.1, forward strand.
GTCTTCCGTGCGCGGCAGATCCAGGTTTCCGGCGGCCCGGCGTGGCACCAGCGCGGCATCACGCGCCGTGCGCAGCGCGCTCGACTCGGCGCGCACGATGTAGGGCTCGAGCACCGTGATCTCGCCGGCGGGCCGCAGCCATTGCGGCGCGAGCGTGACGGTGCGGTGTGCCTCCACCTCCACGCCCGTCAGCTGCAGGGGGCGGAAGCCGTCGGCGGTGACCAGCACCCGCCAGGCGCCGGCAGGAACGTTGGGGAAGCTGAATTCGCCATCGGGATCGGTAGTCGTTGCCAGATTGCTCCCGGCGATCCGGACCGCGATGCCGGCGGCGCGTTTGCCGTCGGGGAGCAGGAGCCGGCCGCGGAGTTCGCCGGTGGGAACGGCGATGGCGGTAACCACGAAGCGCTTCGTGCCGCTGCGCCGCGGCGCGAAGCCGGTGCCGTGCAACAGCCGGGCGATGGCCGTATCAACCGGATAGCGTCCCACCACCGGCTGGCTGCGCATGGCGGCCAGCTCGCCGAAGGGGAACAGGACTTCCACGCCCGCCTGCTTCGACAAGGCGAGCAGCGCATCCGGCGCGGGTTGCGCGGGGAGGTTGAATTCGATCGCTGCGTCGTCGGCGCGGGCCAGCGCCGCGGAGACGAGCATCCAACACAAAAGCAGGTAAAGGCGGAGGAGGTTCAGGCGCACGCGGGGCAGGGAGGCTTTGGCACCGGCGTGGCGAAAATCAACGTTGGACGCGCAGGGCGACTTCGACGGAACCGTCCGGCCGGCGCGTGGCCTGCACCGGCAGCACTTCCGGCAGCGTCGATAGGAAACCATCGAGATCGTCGAGGCTGAACCGCCCGCCGACCGGCAACGCGGCGGCCTCGGGCGTGGCGGTGATCGCGCGGCCGTGATAACGGGCGAATTGGGCGAGCGCGTCAGCCAGCGGGACGCCGTCGAACACGGCCTGGCCCTGGCGCCAGGCGAGGGCGTTGTCGAGGGCGGCGGAGGAGAGCGTCTGCACCGACACCACGCCGCCGCGCACCACCAGCTGATCGTGCACAGTGAGCGCAACCGGCGTGGCGGCCCGGCCGCCGGCGTCGCCCGGGCGGACCTGCACCGAGCCCTCGGCGACGGTCACCACCAGGGCGCCGTGGGCCTCGGTGCGGACATTGAACTGCGTGCCCGTCACGCGGACCGAGCCGGCGGGCGTTTCGACGATGAACGGACGCGACGCGTCCTTGCTGACGTGAAAGAACGCCTCGCCGGCGCCCAGGCGCACGTGCCGCGTGCTGCCGTTGATCGCGACGTCAAGCCGGGTGCCGGCGTTCAAGTCGACCTGGGTGGAGTCGACAAGCGTCAAACTCTGCCGCTGCCCGGACGGTGTGACGATCCGGGCGTCCTGGACCTGCGGTCGCTCCAGCCAGACGACCAGCGCGACTGCTGCAGCCGCTGACAGCGCCGCTCCGGCCATCAGTGACCGGCGCAGCCAGGGATGCGGCTGGGCAGTTGCTGGAGCCGGCTGGGGCTCCGCCGACAGCTCCCTGATGCCGGCAAGCAACGGCATTTGCTGTTCGAGGTCGGCGGAGAACTGGCAATAGCGGGAAAGGAGCGCGCGGTGCGACGAGTCGGCCTCCAGCCAGGCATCGAGCGCGATGCGCTGTTCGGCGGTGAGGACGGAGCCTTCGAGGCGGGCGGCCCAGAGCGAGGCTTGTTCGTCGGCGGGATCGTGACGCAGCGTGGACGGGTTCATGAACGGGCCTCCTGGTCGGGGAATGGGTGGGCGGTCGGTGCCGCCGCGGGCGCGGCGGTGAGCATGGCCCGGAGCAGGCGCAGCGCGCGGGCATGTTGTTTTTCCACGGTGCTGACGGCGATGCCGAGCCTCTTGGCGATGTCCTGGTGGGAAAGGAGTTCGATCTTGCGTAACAGCAGCACGGCGCGGCAGCCCTCGGGCAGGCGGGCGATGGCGGCTTCGAGCTGGTCGAGTTCCTGGCGGGCCATCACTTGCTGGACGACGCCGGGCGTGGGCGAGGCGGCCAGGTCGGCATCGGCCGTGGCGGTGGCGATCGGCGCGATGTCGCGACGCTTGAGCCGGTTGATGGCGAGGCGGCGCGCGGTGGTGTAGAGCACGGCCTTGGGATTCAGCGCCGATTCATCCTGCACGTGCGGATAGACCCGCAGGTAGGCGTCGTGGGCGATGTCCTCTGCCTCGCTGCGGCTGCCGAGCATCCGGGCCAGATAACGCCGCAGCGGCGTCACCGTCGCCCGGTAAAGGCTGGTGAAGTCGCGCGGATTCTCGGGTTCCTCGAGCATGTAACAACAGAAGTGTGATTCGTCCCTGGCCCAGAGGACAAGCGAGCCTAGCCAACCCGCCACCGGGAAGACCAAGAAAAAATCATCGGGAAGGTAGTGGGTTTGGGCCGGGGGAGTGTCATGATTGGTGACGAGGGACTCGGGCCGGACCTCGCGGAAATCAATTTCTGCAACGTTCATGAAAGCCCAAGCCGCCCCGGGTCGATCCTCCAAGTTGTCGGCTGCGATCGCGACTCTTCTGTCCTGCGCGGCCACCGTCGGCGGGTGGGGCCAGGCGCAGTATCCGACACCTTACGTATTTTCCACGCTGGCGGGGGTCGCCAGCGTGGGCAGCGCCGATGGCGCGGGAACCGCCGCGTGCTTCAACCAGCCGCACGCCGTGGCCCTGGACGCAGCCGGAAATCTTTTCGTGGCCGACACCGGCAACAATACGATCCGAATGATCACGCCCGAGGGCGTCGTTTCCACCCTGGCCGGTGCGGCCGGTGAGCCAGGGAGCGCCGACGGAGCCGGCACCCGGGCGCGCTTCAACGACCCCGAGGCAATCGCCGTCGGACCCGAGGGCGACATCTATGTGGCCGATACGGGAAACAACACCATCCGCCGGATTTCGCACAGCGGCGTTGTCTCCACCTTGGCGGGAAAGGCCGGACTGAGCGGCGCGGTCGACGGCACGGGGGCGGTGGCGCGATTCAACGCGCCAATGGGAATCGGCGTAGATGCGCAGGGAGCAATCTATGTGGCGGACACCCGCAACGACATTGTTCGCAAGGTTCTACCATCGGGCGTGGTCACAACCTTGGCCGGGTTGGCGGGAGTGCCCGGCGATGCTGACGGCACCGGAGCCGCCGCGCGTTTCGATCTGCCTTACCTCATCGCGGTCGACCCGGACGGCAACATCTACTCCAACGGCCGCGGCCCGCAGATCGATGTCCGGAATACGCGCGGCTGGATCCGACGCATCACGCCCGAGGGTGTTGTCACCACGGTCGGCCGTTATACTTACACTTTTCCTCTCTGGAGCGAAATCCACGGCATGGCGTTCGATGGCGACGGCAACCGGCACCAGACATTCGGCGACCTGCTCGCCGTCGAGATGCCGAACGGGAACGGAGGGTACGAAGCGGGCGACGCGGATCACAACATGAACTTCTCTTACCGGTATCTCGACGGCCCCGTCGACGCCCCCGCCGCGTTTCACTATCCAACGGGGATCTGCGCCACCCATTCTGGCGACGTTTACCTCGCTGATGGCAACAACGTCATTCGAAAATATACGCCGAATAATCGCGCGGTGGGTCACTTTCCGACCGGCTGGGTAAACACCATCGCCGGTCTGGCCATTCCGAGCGCAGAGACGCGGAAAGACGGTGTGGGCGCGGCGGCGCGATTCACCTCGCCGGGTGCGCTCGTGCTCGCACCCGGCGGTGACCTTTTGGTTGTCGATTGGGCTGATCTGATAAACGGCACCACCTTCGATACCGTGGTGCGTCGCGTGAGTCAGGGCGGTGTCGTGACCACGACCAACCAGGATCCTGGATCCGTCCAGCCTGAGGCGCGGGACTCAGCGGGAAACATCTACACGGCCGACAGCATCCAGCATGTGATTCGTCGGACCACGCCGTCAGGCGAAGCCAGCACCTTTGCCGGTAGCGCGGGCGAGGCCGGCTCGGCGGATGGCATCGGATCGGCCGCACGCTTTCGGAATCCGCAAAGTGTCGCCGTGGATTCGGCTGGGAACGTATTCGTCGCGGACACCGGCAATGACACGATCCGGTTGATCACCCCGGGCGGCGAGGTAACAACGATTGGTGGGTTTACGGGGGCGGTCGGCAGCAGCGATGGCGTCGGCCGTGAGGCGCGGTTCAACCGACCGGTTGCGATCGCCGTGGATGCCGCTGGGCTGGTCTATGTCTCAAGCTCGACGACGATTCGAGTCGGGCGCCGTGGTTTGGCGCCGGCCATGGTGACCCAGCCGGCGAGTCTCACGGCTCAAAGCGGGACCAAGGTCCAATTTTCGGCTGCCGCAACCGGCGTGCCGGCCCCGACGTGCCAGTGGTATCGAAACGGCCAACCGGTGCCCGGCGCAACAAACGCCAGCCTAGAGGTCGTGGCCGACAATTCGACGGCCGGTGACTACTCGGCGGTGTTTACTAACGCGCTCGGGTTCGTGACCAGCACCACGGCCACGCTCACCCTGGCGGGCACCACACCGGCCGGACCGCCCTCGGCGCAGGGTGGCGGCGGAGGCGGCGCGGTGGATCCCGGCTTTCTTGCGTTGATGGGGGCGGCTTTCGTGATCCGCGCGCTATCGAATCGAAAGTGACCGCCTGATCACGAGGAGGCCCGTCCAGCCTTGGGCCGGGATTTCCACGCCGCGACGATCTGGCGAATGGTTTCCTCGAGGGAAATGGTGATGTCCCAGGAAGGATAGTGGGCGCGCATTTTCCGCAGATCGGAATAGTAGCAGATGTGGTCGCCGGCGCGGTTCTGGTCGACGTAGGTGTGGACCTGCGCCTTGCCCGTGAGCTTCTCGGTGATTTTGAACGCCTCAAGGATGGAGGTGCTGTTGGCCTTGCCACCGCCGATGTTGTAGACCTCGCCAGCGCGCGGCGTGGCGATGAACGCGGCGATGAAGCGCGCCACGTCGAGCGAGTGGATGTTGTCGCGCACCTGCTTGCCCTTATAGCCGAAAACGCGGTACTCGCGGCCCTCGAGGTTGCACTTCACGAGGTAGGAGAGGAAGCCATGCAGCTCGACGCCGCTGTGGTTGGGCCCGGTCAGGCAGCCGCCGCGCAGCGCGCAGGTCGGCAGGTTGAAATAGCGGCCGTACTCCTGGACCATGACATCGGCGGCGACTTTCGACGCGCCGAAGAGCGAATGCTTCGACTGGTCGATGGTGAAGGTTTCTGGAATGCCGTGAGCGTACGCCGGGTCGGCATAGTCCCAGCGCGTCTCGAGCTCAGCCAGCTTGATCGTGTTGGGCGCGTCGCCGTAGACCTTGTTCGTGCTCATGTGCGCGAACGGCGATTCGGGACAAGCCTGACGGGCGGCCTCGAGGAGGTTCAGCGTGCCGACGGCGTTGGTGTCGAAATCGTCGAAGGGGATGGCGGCGGCGCGGTCGTGCGAGGGCTGCGCGGCCGTGTGCACGATGGCCGACGGCTTGACTGACTTGACCAGCGCGAGCACGCCGGCCCGGTCGCGGATGTCGAGTTCGTGGTGGACGAAGCCCTTGAGCTCGCGCTTCAGCCGCTCCTGGTTCCAGCGCGTGTCGCCCTGCGGGCCGAAAAAGACCGCACGCTGGTTGTTGTCGACGCCGTGCACGGTATAGCCCTGGGCGGCGAAATAGACGCAGACTTCCGAGCCGATGAGGCCGGAGGAGCCGGTGACAAGGAGGGTCTTGGCCATGGGAGGATGGAGCCGGTTATGCCGTGTTCCGACAACAGGAAAACGCCCGCCTTTCTCGGAACGATTCAATTGTCACTAACTGTGCCACAGCAGAAGCAACACCGGTCAACCACAGATAAACACAGATGGGCACAGATGGAAAACGCCTGCTGGGCGTGGGCTCAGAATCACTCCAGTCGCCCAGCTTTCACCCACCGCCTCGGGTAATCTGTGTTCATTTGTGTTCATCTGTGGTTAATTGACTGGGTGGTTTCGGCTGGGTTTTGCCCGGGCCTGGGTCATGGCGCGATTTTGCTTTAAGCGGTTTTCCGCCCGGTCTTAGCTCGCCGGCTGATTTCACCCATGCGAAACGTCTTTGTCAGCGGCGGCGCCGGCTTCATCGGCAGCCATCTGGTGCCGCGCTTGCTCGGGACCCCCGGCGTCGAACGGGTGACCGTCTACGACAATTTCTCCTCCGGCACGCAACGGCACCTGCAGCCGGTCAGCGGTGATCCGCGGCTCCAGGTGGTCGAGGCGGACATCAAAGACCTGGCGAAGCTTACTGCCGCCACGGCGGGCGCCGACACCGTTTTCCACCTGGCCGCCAATCCCGACATCGCCAAGGCCGTGACGCAGCCCGACATCGATTTCTGGGAAGGCACCTATCTCGCGCAAAACGTGCTCGAAGCCATCCGCGTCAACCGGGTCCCGCGCCTGCTCTACATGTCCGGCAGCGGCGTGTACGGCGAAAACGCCAGCGTGGCCTTCGCGGAGAACTATGGGCCGAACCTCCCGATTTCGACCTACGGCGCCAGCAAGTTGGCGTGCGAGGCGCTGATCTGCGCCTACTGCCATATGTTCGGGCTGACCGCGCGGGCCTTCCGCTTCGCCAATGTCGTGGGCCCGCGGCAGACGCACGGCGTGGGCTACGATTTCGTCCGCCGGCTGAAGCAGGATCCGACCCGGCTGCGCATCCTTGGGGACGGCACGCAGAGCAAGAGCTACATCCACGTCGACGACATTCTCGACGCCGTTTTCCTGGCCAACCAGAAATGCCCTTTGCCTTACGACGTGTTCAACGTGGCGACCGGCGACTACATCACCGTGCGCGAGATCGCCGAGCTGGCGGCCGAGGTCTGCGCGTTGTCGCGCGGGAGCGTCCGGCACGAGTTCACTGGCGGCGACCGCGGCTGGAAGGGCGACGTGCCGGTGGTGCGGTTCGACTGCGCCAAGATCCACTCGCTCGGCTGGCGTTGCCGGCGCACGTCGGCCCAGGCGATGCGCGAGGCAATGAGCGCGATGCGCGCCGAGCTCGATCATGACTGAGACGCGGCCTGCGCCGACGAAGGTCGAGCACCTGCTCCCGCCGGGTGCGGTTCCCGGCCCGGTCGATCTCAGCCTGGTCGTGCCTGCGCTCAACGAGGCGATCACGGTGGGCGAGTTCGTCGACTGGTGTCGCCAGGGCCTGCAGGCCGCGGGCGTCACGGGCCAGATCTTGATTGTCGACAGCTCGACGGATGCGACGCCTGACATTGTGCTCGCGCACGGCGGCGAGGTGTTGCGCGTGCCGAAGCGCGGGCTCGGCCGCGCCTACATCGACGCGCGGCCCTTCATCCGTGGAAAGTGGATCATCATGGGCGATGCGGACCTGACCTACGATTTCCGGGAGCTGGCGCCCTTCGTCGCGCAATTCCGGGCCGGGGCGGAATACGTGATGGGCAGCCGGTTCAGCGGCACGATCGAGGACGGGGCGATGCCGCCGCTGCACCGCTATTTCGGCACGCCGCTGACGACCTGGATCCTCAATCGCATCTACGGCAGCCGCTACACGGACATCCACTGCGGCATGCGCGGGATGACGCGCGCGGCCTTGGATCGCATCGACCTCAAGTCGCAGTCCTGGGAGTACGCCTCGGAAATGGTGCTCAAGGCGGCACGGCTCGGCCTTCGCATCGCCGAGGTGCCGGTGAAGTTCTACAAGGACCGTGCCGGGAGGCTCAGCCATCATCGCCGCGCCGGCTGGCTGTCGCCGTGGATCGCCGGCTGGATCAATCTCAAGGTGATGCTGGTGTATTCGCCCGACAGCTTCCTGCTCGCGCCCGGGCTCGTGATGCTGCTGGCTGGTTTGTTGTTGTCGGTGCCGCTGGGCTTCGGCCCGCTCTTCATCGGCGGGGTGGGCTTCGAGATCCACTGGATGCTGCTGGGTGTCACCTGCGCCACGCTGGGCTACGGCTGCATCCAGGTCGGGCTGATCGCCCGGCTCATGCACGGGCTTCGTCCCGAAGGCGCGGAACGAGTGCGCCAGATCCTCACGTATGATCGCGGTATGATCATCGCTGCCGTCCTGGTTTTGGTCGGTCTATTCCTCGGTGGCCAGCTGGCGTGGCACTACATCCAGGGCGGCCTGCGGCTCGCGATCATTTCATACCGCGCCATCCTCGGCCTGTTGCTCATCATCCTCGGCTTTCAGACCTTTGGGTTCACGTTGCTGCTGGAGATGAGCCAGCGCGTCGGGCGGAGCCGGCGGGACCATGGCGACTGACGCGGCCAATTCCCGCCCGGACGATTGGGACCGGCATTGGAACAGCTTTGCCGAGGCGGCGTCGCGCAACCCGGCGCAGCTGATGCGGCATGTCCTGGCGATCCGCTTGCTCGCCGCCGGTGATGCAGGTTGTGCGCGACGTGTGCTCGACCTCGGCAGCGGCCAGGGCGACCTGGCGATCCGGCTGCGGCGCGACCAGCCGGAGGCGGAACTGGTCGGCTTCGAGATGAGTGCCAGCGGCGTGGCAATATCGCAGCGCAAAGTACCCCAAGCCCGCTTCCTGGTGGTGGACCTTTTCCAGCCTCCCGTCGAGGCGGCGGCCTTCGCCGGCTGGGCGACGGGCGCGATCTGCTCGGAGGTGCTGGAGCACGTCAACTCACCCGTGGATTTCTTGAAGGCAGCCAGGACCTATCTTGCTCCCGGCGCGCGGCTGGTGGTGACCGTGCCCGGCGGCCCAATGTCGGCTTTCGACCGGCATATCGGACATCGGCAGCATTTCACCCGCGAGTCGATCGGGCGGGTCGTGCGCGACGCCGGGTTCGAAATCGAGCGCACTTATCTGAGCGGCTTTCCGTTCTTTAATCTCTACCGCTGCGTCGTGATCCTGCGCGGCGAGCAGCTGGCGCGGGATGTCGACCACGCCCAGCGCGGGTTTGCCGTCTGGCTGGCCGGCGTCGTCATGGCGATCTTCCGCGGCCTGTTCCGTCTCAACCTGCTCGATTCGCCCTTCGGCTGGCAGGTGATAGCCGTGGCGCGGAAGCGAGTCTGAGCGGACTCACCTGGCTTTGGAGCGTACCTCGAGAAACGCCAAGGGTCCCACGAAACTGAGCAGGATCCACAGGGCGTATGTGCCGGTGAAGTAACCCGCGTTAAGGGCCGGGAACGAGGTGGCGTCGATCAGCGCGACGATCGTGCAGATGGCGAGACAGGAGGCGGCAAGGCTGGCGGCGAGCAAGCCGAAGTAGGTCCAGCGCCGACGAGTGACGGCGGTCACGACGGCCGTCACCGCCAGGCCGAGCCCGAGGACGCTGGTGATCGGCACAATCCTTCGATAAGCGACGAGAACCTGCTCGAGCCAGTCGACGCGCAGGTTGTCGAGCCAGCGTTGGTGCTCGGGTGGGCGCGGGATGTTGTAACGATCGCGGGTCAGGTCGCGGATCAGCTCGAGTTCCTCGGGTGAGCCGGTGCCGGCGGACTGCGGCCACGCATCCATGGCATCGAAGGTCGTGAGCATGTGGATGGCGTTCCAGAGGGCGCGTGGGAAGCGCCCGAGGTTTTCACCATTGAGCGGAGGCAGGAAGCCGGAGCGACGCGGGCCGGCATCGATTTTCCCACGGTCACAGGCGGCGTTCACCTCGTCGGCGATCCGCCGATAAAAGGCCGCCGCCTCCGCCCCGGAGTGCACGTGACCCGTGTCGTCCACCGCCCGGCGGAGCGCCCACATGAACCAGCCGCCGCCGATTTCGCCCCGGGCGGCCGGCAAGCCAGTCAGCGACTCGGTGATGCCCGCCCAGGTCTCCCCGGTCGGGCCGTCGAGCTCGCCGCGCAGCAGCGCCAGCGTCGGGCACAAGGGATACAGCTTCATCCGCACCTCGCGCGTGACGGGCACGAAGGGCAGCGGGTGCTCCGGCCGCGGCCGCATCAGCGCGCCCATCGCATCCTTGAAATCGCGCTGGTTGAACTCACACGTGGTGAAGACGCCGTAATAACGATAGTTGAGCGTGGCGACGATCAGGGGGCCGGCGGCCCACAGTGCGGCGGGCAGCGCCAGGATGGTCACCAACCGCCCGCGCAGGTCGGGAGGACGCTGGCGCCACAAAGGCCACAGCACGGCCGCCCAAAGCGGCAGCACGCAGGGCATGAGCCAGATCCATTCCTCGCGTGTCAACATGAAGGCCGAGAGGCTTGCGCCGAGGAGGATCGACCACGGCAGCTGCCGGCGCAGCGGCTCGTCGCGGCGCGCGTACAGCGCGATCAGGGCGGCGAGCACGAGGAGCACCTCGCTGTGCAGGATCTGCTGGCGCAACACCCGCGTATGGATGATCGCGTCGTAGGTGACCGGGTTGAACAGCAGGACGGCGAAGATCGCGAACCGCAGGCCCGGCCGGGGCACCAGCGGGCGGAGGGCCCGCACCAGCGTGGCGCAGGCCGCGGCATAGAGCACGTGTTGGGCGAAGAACAGCGGCAAGCCGGTGAGGAAGACCACCGCGATAAAGATCGAATACATCGGACCCTTGGCCAGGGTGAGCTGGCTGTAGGACCCGAGCCACTCGCCGCGCAACAGGTGATGGGCGAGCCGGAGGAAGAGCATGTCGTCGTACTCCGCAAAGCCGACCGCGAGGACCGTGTGCCCCGCGACCAGCCAGAGCTTGAACGCCACCAGCGCCACGCCGGCGTAGAACCAGCCCCGGCGCGCGGAGGGCGCTGACGGCGGCGTGGCTGGAGCGGATTGATGCAAAGACAAATTGCGCCATTTGTGGTCGGCCGGTTTACCTGCGCCAAGAATATTGTGGCGAAGTCAACTTGCGGCCGGCTGGCGCCCGCCCGGCAGGATGAGGACGCTTGCAGTCGCCAGCGCACCACAACCGGCGACACCCCACCAGAAGCGGGCAAGACGGCTGGCGAACTGCGACAATCCCGACGCCCGGGAGCCGCCGCGGCCGAGCATGCGGGCGAGCTCCGACGGGCTCTCGGCCGGGTCACGAACACTAGCCGGCAGGCAGCGTTGGATGGCCGGCATGTCGAGGAGGTTGGCGAGGATGAAGGCGTCGGGGTACGGCAGTGTCGCCTGCGCGAACAAGGCGCGCTCCGGCGTGCGCACGTAGGCGGCGACGATGCGTTCGCACTCGCGGAATTCAGCGCGTTTGTCCGGCAGCCAATGGCCGAGGGCGAAGCGCGTGGTTTGCATGGCCCCGGCCGCAAAGGCGAGCAGCACCGCGACAAGGAGGACGCGGGCGGCCGTGCGTCCGGCGGGCGCGGAGGCGCGTCTGGCGAGCAGCACCCCGGCCGCAACGTTGAAGATGGCGCCATACAGATAGAGTTCGCCGTAGCGATTGGCTGGCGGCCACATCGTGGTGTTCGAGCGGGTCAGCGCGATGGCCGAGATCTGCAGGCCGGTCCAAAGTCCGCCGGCGAGAAGGAAGGTCGCGAGCGGGTCGCGGCCGTCCGGTTCGCGCATCCATCGCCAGGCGAGCCAGGCGAGCGGGGCATAAGCCAGCGGCGCCAGGCAGACCCAGGCGGCGCCCGGCCAGGCCATTCCCGCCATCACATAACGTAGGAACTGCGAGGCGCTCCGGGCATGGAGTACGTCATGCTGCAGCGCGGGATTGCGCACGAGCCAGCCAAAGACCAGCAGCAGGCCGGCGACGCCGACGGTCAGCAGGAGCGGCACGCGCTCCGGCGGCTTGGCCAGCGCGAGGCGTACCAAAGTCACCGCCAGCACAACCAAGGGAGCGACGAAACCTGAGCCGAGGCTAAGCATGGCGCAGGTCCCAGCGACCCAGCCGAGGTGCCACGCGCGCGTGCCGGGTGCGGCGGAAAGCATCAGCCAGAGGCAGGCAACGCTGAAGCCCGCGACGAAGACGAACTGCGATTGGAAGCCTTGGACGATATTCTCGTAGACCAGCGGAAGCCCGCCACCCGCCATCAGGACGGCAAAGAGCACGACCGAACCGTATCCCTGCAGCCGCCGCGCGAAGAGCAGCCACACGCCCGCGAGCACTCCACCGCAGAAAAATGCATTAACGACGGTCTGCTGGCGGTTGTCCCATTGGCCGCTCACACCGGCGAGGATCGCGTTGGTCAAATTGGTGCAGAACACACGATGCTCGTTCGTGGGATAGAACAAGGTGAGCGGGTTGAAGTCGCCGGTGCCGAACGGAATGATGAAGGCGCGGGAATCAGCCGCCCAGGAATCCTGCACCGGCAGGTCGGTGCCGTAATGATTCACGATCGCGAGCCGCCCGCCGGCGACAAGCAGCGCGAGACCGACGGCCGCGAGGGTGAGGCGGTATCGATCGATCGAGCCAAGGCCGCGTTCAAACATGAGGGGAGTCAGGTGCCGAAGGCGCCTCGAGCCCGACAGCGAGTTGCCGGGCGATCCAGAGCAGAGTTGCCGACGAGATCAGCCATCCCACGAGCCAGAAACTGCACCACGTGGGCCGCAGCACTTCGTGCCACGGGTCCCAAGTCGGCGAGAGGACCCAGATGCCGAGCCAGAGCGCAACGTGCAGCGCGAGGATCATGCGGATCAATCGTGGTCGGCCGCTCGCCACGAGACCGAGGGTGGCGGCCACCAGCAGCAGCGAGCCAGTCAGGTAGGTGCCCTGATGGATGACAGTTCCCTCCGGCCCGAACATCAGCCCACACCAGACGACTATGCTGGTGACGGCGACGGCCACGCAGTAGTTCGCTGGCGCCGCGAGCAACTCACGCCGACAAAGCCACAGGAACGGCAGCCCGACGACAAGGAAGCCCAGCGACTGGAAGAGATGGAAGAATTCGCCGCCCTCCATCGCATTGCTGAACCGCCACCACGCGCGGGCCCAGTCGCCCGTGAAAAACTCGAGCGCGCTCCGACCCACGCCGGGCAGGACGTTCGTGAAGTCGCCAAACAGCACGCGGACATTGGTCCATTTGTTGTGAAGAATTTCGGTGGCTGGCGCGCGCTGGTAAGCCTCGGCGATGACCGTCAGTGCGCCGCGGGGGTCGACCTCGCGGTGGTTGGCGAGATGGTATTTGAGCAACCGATCGCCGGGCGGATCGACCCAGCGCTGGTACGCCAGCCACGGCGAATAAACGAGGAAGGCGACGAACGCGGCGCCGACCAGCAGCCGACGGTCGCGCCAGCCGCCATGGACCAGATACACGGCCCCCAACGCCACGAGGCCAAAGAAACTGCCCCCGTGTCCGAGCATCGCGAGGGCGGCGCAGCCGCCAAGGGCGACAATCTCTCCCGGAGAAGCGCGGCGCGCCTCCCGCCGCAGGCGGTAAAGCAGTCCAGCGGCCGCGAGAAGAAACCCCGCGGGAAGCAGCTTCGGCCAGGCGTAGAGCGTGTTAAGCAGGAAAAAACCGGACGTGACGCAAGCGAGCAGCACGAGTCGCGCCGCGCGGCGCGGGATCCCCAGCGCGCCAAGCAGCACCCACAGGCCGGCGTAGACGGCGAACTGGCAGGAGATCGCCGCGGCGATACGCGCACTGGGATCGTCGAGGACGGGTCGGGACAACAGCAAGAGACCGGTCTGCAGCGGAGGACGGTCGCTTGTGAGCCAATCCTCCAGGAACGGGTGCAACGGTTGATGCTGATATACGCGTTGCGCGAAGATGTCCGGGATTAGGTTGTCCGTGGGCAGCCCGAGATCGTGTCGCCCGGCCGGGACGCCCTCGGGCGACTCGTCGCCGCCGTACAGGTAGAGCGTGGAGATGACGACCCCGGCCAGCGCGATCGTCGCCAGCAGGGGGCGAAAATGGGCGAGAGCGGGCCGCTGCGTTGCGAATCGCACGCTGGCGACGACCACGGCGAGCAACCCGGCCGCAATGATGACCAGACCGAGTACATGCGAGAAGAAGAAGCCGAGAAAAACAGCCAGCGCGAACAACCCGGTGGCGGCGAGCGCGAGTGTCACGCGCAACGGCTCATCGGACGCGAAGCGCGGGCCGAGAAGAACGACGGCGGCGAAGAACGGCAGGACGGTCAGGATCACCGCTGCCAGGCTGGAGGCCGCGGCGGACCAATGGGCTGAGTGAGCTGGCGGTGAGGTCGCGGGCAGCCCGACACCGAGCCAGAGGTTGGGGGAATTATCCTCGGCCACGAGAACGGCCGGTCGACCGCGCCAGGCGGCGGGAAGCGACCAGCGGTACAGGCACCACGCCGGGCCGGGCGCCGAGCGCACGCCGAGCCGCAGCTCGCGCAGGTGATCCGGCGTCTGGAGACTGAGGCGCAGAGCCGAGTTGTCGGGGAAACCGTTCACCACGAGTGCAAGGGAGTCCGCCACCGACGGCAGCTCGACTTCGAGGCGGCCGACACCGCCGCCCTCGGGGCGATTGGAATCCCAAACGGAGCCGGGGGCGGATCCGGTCGCACGGGCCGTCGTGCCGTCCGTCAGTGCGAACGCCCCGGTTAGCCGCGCTTCGGGCGCGGCGCCGCAGGCTGCGGCCGTCGCCGCCAGCACGGCGAGGAGTGCGACCCGGCGCATCCGACTAGGGCTCATGACGACCCGACTTGAACAGGTTCAGGTGATGTTCGCGCAAGTACTGGAGGCGCGGTGTCAGATCGGCCGGGTAAATAACGTAGCCCTGGTCGGGCGAGGTCGCCGCGTCGGCTTTCTGCTGGCTGCCGGTCTCGAGATAGACATCGCGCCACTTGGCGCGATTTCCGCTGTACCAGGCGACGGCGCTCTTTTCCTCCGGGGTGAGAAAGAGCCCGGCATAGGCGGTCACGAAAGCGAGCACGGCCAAGGCGCCGTATCGCCACATGCGCCCCGGCAGCAACTCGGCCTGCAAGTAGAACGCAAAGAACGCGGGGATCAGAAGCGTCACGTAGCGCGGCGCGTACGGCGCAGTTCGCCAGCCGAGCATGACCCGGCCCACGGCGGTGTTGAGGCAATACAGCACGGTGAACGCGGCCAGCAGGAAGATGACCGCGCTGGCCGGCTGCGCGGCGGGTCCGGCGCGCAGCAGCCGGCGGCCGTGCACGAACGCCAGGAAGGCAACCAGCAGGAGCAGCAGGAGGCCGCCCGCAAAATCCAGCCAGAGGTGAGCCTGCCAGCCGGCGTAGCTCGCGAGCATGAGGGCGGCGAAGCCACCATATTCCCAAGGGTGCTCGTAGGGGAACCGAAAATTCGGGACCGCCGGCTCATTCTTGTAGCCGACGAAAAACATTACCCAGAACCCGACGCAGAGGAGCAATGCAATCGCCAGCGCCCGGACGGACCGGCCGTCGCCGTTGCTCCGGGCGTGCCACAGTTCGAACCCGAACAGCAACGGCGCGAGCGCGCCCGCAAACAGGGCAAAGCCGGTGAAGATCATGAACAGGATCAGGACCACCTGCACGACGCGGCGCCACGTGGCCGAACGCATGAACCAGGTGAGACCGTGGAGCATCATCAGGAGCACGGGAAACGCACCATGCGAAGGATTGGCCGGCCCGATCCAGGCTTCGAACTGCCGCATCGTGAGAAATACGACCGGTACCACCGCCAGAGCCGGGCCGTCGTGCGCGCCGCATTTGCGCGCCAGCGCCAGTGCCACCAAGGCGGCGATGGCGGTGACGATCACGGTCAGGAGGGCATCGCCGCGCGCGTCCCAGTGCGTGAAGTGCGCGAGCGCCGCGGTGAAAAGATAGCCGACGCCCTGGCGATGCGGCCCGTGCTGGTAGTCGAATATCTTCCACCAGTTCCCGCCCGCGAACATCGGCTTGTAGATGTCCCACTGGTCCCAAGTGAAAATGTCCGACGTATGTTCCGCCGTGAATCGGATCCGCTGGTCGGCGAGGATCAATGTGAGCGCAATGGCCGCCCCGAGTGCCGCCTTGTTCCAGGGGAATGGACGAGAGGGAGGCGGGGAGGGCGGCATGGGAGGAAGCCGCCTAGGATTCGGCTAAAGCGTCGGCGTTGTCGAATCTTCTGTCGGGGGCGGGAGCGGACGCTCGGGCGACAATTCCTGAGCAACCTCAGGTGGAGGGCCGGTCTCCTGGCCGGCCGGATGGGGCGGCGCGGTCGGCCGGGAGGCCGACCCTCCAACCATCCAGTTTATCCCAGCGGCGGCACGCGGGGCGGGTAGGCGAGACCGAAGTCCTCGGAGTCGAGCGTGAGGTTCGGGTTGTAGGCCGGGTCGTTCTCGAGCAGGGCGGCGCCCCAGCGGGAACGCAGGATGGCGACCTCGCCCTGCGCGCGGACGATCTTGGCCGGCGTGTCCTCGGCGCCGCGGCTCGCGGATTCGTGGTGAATCAACTCGGCAAAGGGCGTGAAGAGATTGCGGTAGCCGGCGGCCTGCACCTTCAGGCAGAAATCGACGTCGTTGAACGACACGGGCAGGAACTCCTCGTCGAGCCCGCCGACCTGCTCGTAGACCGCCTTGCGCACGACGAGGCAGGCGGCGGTCACGGCCGAAAGGTTTTGCACCATGTGCGGCCGCAACGCCGGCGCGACCATCTCGTCGCGCACGTAGCCCTTGTAGGCATGGCCGGCGGCGCCACCGAGGCCGGTGATGACGCCGGCGTGCTGGATGTGTCCGTCCGGATAATAGAGCTTGGCGCCGACGCAGCCGATCTCCGGGCGGACGGCATGGGACACCATTTCGTCGAGCCAGCCGCCGTCGATCGCCTCGAGGTCATTGTTGAGCAAGGCGACCACTTCGCCACGCGCGTGGTGGACGGCGCGGTTGTTGATGGCGGAGTAGTTGAACTTACCGGGGCAAGGCAGCACCTCGAAGCGCCCGGCGGCTTTCATCTGCTCATAGAAGGCCAGCAGCTCGGGATCGTCGGATTCGTTGTCGGCGATCAGGATCTCGTAGTTTGGATAATCGGTCTTGGCGCGAATACTCGTGACGCACGAGATCAGCAGGTCGCGGCGGTTGCGCGTCGGAATGACGAGCGTGACGAGCGGGGCCGGCTCGGGGCGCAGCCGGCGGGTGCGCCAGAACTTCCGGACCGACGGCTCCAGCACCGCCTTTGCACCCCGCCGCGCCAGGTGCTCCTCGATCGCGCGTCGCGTCGCGATGCTCGTGTAATCCTTTTCCTGGAACTGCATCGCGGTCGAACCCTCGATGGCGCGCCAGTGGTAAAGTACGCGCGGAATGTGGTGGATCTGGCTGGAGCGGACGCGTTCGGTGACCCGGAAGGCAAGGTCCCAGTCCTGCGCACCCTCGAAGCCTTCGCGGAAACCGCCGATGGTCCTCAGCGTGGCGGTGCGGTACACCGAGAGATGCGACAGGTAATTCTGGCTGGTGAGAAAGTCGGGGTTCCAGTCGGGCTTGAAGTGCGGGTCGAAGCGGTGGCCGGTCTCGTCGATCTTGTCCTCATCGGTGTAGACGACCTCTGCGTCGGGGTGCAGGAGCAGTTGTTCCGCGATGCAAAACAGGGCGGCCGGCGCGAGTTCGTCGTCATGGTCGAAGAGCGCGCAGAACACGCCGGTGGCCGCCTGCAGCGCGGAGTTCGAAGCGGCGGAGATGTGGCCATTTTGTCCGCGGAAGACCGGCTTGATGCGCGGGTCCTGCGCGGCGTAGCGCTCGAGCACCGCCCGCACCTGCGGCTGGGTCGAGGCATCGTCGGCGACGCAAAGTTCCCAATGCGGGTAGACCTGGGCCCGGACCGACTCGATCGCGCGGACGAGCCATTTCTCCGGCGTGTTGTAGACCGGCATCAGGACGGAGATGAGGGGCGGGTTGGCCAGCGTCGCGGCACGCTGGCGCAGCGCCTCGAGCGCCTCGGGCCGCAACGTGTCGAACTCCTGGAGCCAGTGGTCGTACGTGCCGCGCAGCGCCGGCTGGGCATTCTGGCCGAGCCGCTGGCTGTAGAAAACGTGCCAGTGCCCGCCATCGTCCTGCGCTTCGAGGTCGATGGTCTCGTCCGTCGCGGCGATCGAAACCGTGAGCCGGAAGCCGGAATGGCTGGCCTTCGCGACGTGCTTGAAATTCTGCGCGACGTCCGGGCGGCCAAGGCCGCATTCGCCGGGGAAGATCTTCTCGCCAATCCGCGCGCGGATGCCGTGGATCACGCCGGTCTTGGCGACCACCCAGCCGCGCACGGGCAGGTCCGTGGCCTCGAGCGGCCAGCGATGCGGAGTGTCGAGATGCGATGAGAACGCCGGCGACGGTGGGCTCAGTTCGATCGCGCCCGGCGGCGGGGCCAGGGGATTCGGCGGCAGCGGCGGCGGGGGCGGCTGCGCGGCCGGCCCAAGCAGCGGGTTGAGCAGCTTGCGCAGGGAGCGAAAAACCGAAGTGGCGCGCCACGAGAGCGTCGAACGCATCCGCAGCACGCGGTATTCGCTCTGGTAGAGCTCGTCGTGCAGCTTCACCACCGCCTGCTCGGCGCGCTGGAAATCCTTCTGGCCCTTGGCGATCTCCTCCTGCAGCTGGCGGGCGTGTTCGGCGGCGTGGGCGCGCACCTCGCGGAACTGGGCGGAGAGCTTGTCGCGGGTTTCCTCGAGCCCGGCGGCATGGCGGCGCAAATCGCGGATGGTAATCGCGCGCTCGGCCAGGTCGGTGTCGAGCTGGCGAACGGCGCGGGTCGCATCCGCCAGGGCGGCGAGCAATTCCGTGCGCTCAGCCGACGGGGGCAGCGGCGCGGCCGCAAGCTGCGCTGACAATTGCGCGAGCATGGCGGGCAGTTCCGTTTCACGCGTACCTTCGAGCGCGCGCCAGACCGGGTTCGGCGGGGTGGCCAGAGTCTTCGCGTAGAACGCGAGCAGTCCGGCGGAATTCGCGGCAAGGTCGAAATGCTCCTGCGCAAAGGCGCGACCGCCCGCGCCCACGCGCGTGGCGAGTGCCGCGTCATCGAAAACGCGCCGGCAGGCGGCGGCAATGGCCTCCGCGTCGCCGTTGCCCAGGACCAGGGCCTCGCGACCATCGGCGACTTCGAGACCGACGTTCGTGGCGGGCAGCACGACGGGGCGCCCGCTGGCGAGATACTCGGGCAGCTTGGACGGCAAGCGGTAGTCGTTGAACGGGCCGGGCCGGCCCGGCTGCACGAGGACATCGGCCAGCGCGAGCAGCGCCGGGAGACGCTCCTTCTGGAGAAATCCCAGTTCGACGAGCCACGGGGTGTCGAAGCCGAGCGAAGCGGTGAAGCCCGGCAGGGTGAAGCCGGTCCGAACCAGTCGAACCGGCGCTCCGGTCTCATTCAACCTCCGGACGGCGCCGTAGAGTTCGCGCATCTCGGCGGCATTGGCATACGTGACGCTGCCGATGAAAACGATGACCTTCTCGGCCGGCTTCAGCCCGAGTTCACTCCGCAGGCCGGCATCGGGCGGCTGCGGCCGGAAGAAATTAAAATCCACGCCCGGGCGCAACAAGTGGACAGGCTTGCCCGGCGGCGCGAACTCCCGCAGCCGCGCGTTGATCACGGTGATGCCGTCGGCGAGCCGCAGCAGGTGGTGATAGCGGACGGGGTGCGACAGCCCGTCGACCATCGGGTAAGGGAACTTTTGTTCGGGCAGTTCGCGCAATTCGGCCAGCGGCCGGCTGCCGAACGCCTCGAGAAGATAATCCTCGTTGTCCTCCAAGTGGACCAGCACGCGCGTGGCGGGACGCAGCCGCTGGTAGGCGGCGACGAACTTGCGCACGCCTTCCCGCGGCGTCCACGCATGGATGACGTCGGCCGGCCGGTGGTTGGGGAAACAGGCCGGCCGGGCGAGGACCTCGGCGTACGTGACGGCCGTAAACGCGGGCTGGCTGACGACCGGCAGCGTTTCCTTTTCGCCCGGCACGGCCACGACACACGCGTGGCCCTGCTCGGCCAGCCAGCGGGCGAACCCGGCGATGTGGTTCAGGCTGTTGGTCGTGAAGTTGCCGTAATTGACGAAAAGAACATTCACGAGCGGAAGCGGCGGCGGTCAGCGACCGGCGGCCTCGACCTTCTTCTTGTCCTTCGGCGGAGGCAGATTTTCAAAGCCCGGCGCGAACTTGTAGACGATCGCATCCCAAGGCGCGGCGCCGCGCAGCGCGCGATTGGGCGTGAGACTCCAGATGCAGACCAGCCGGCCGACGAGGTTGGGATCGTCCAGCGGCAGGTCGGCGATGGTGTGTTCGTGGAGCACGAGATGTTTCTCGGTCGACGTGACCGTGCCGCGGAAGCGCCGGAACTCCCCCTGCGCGGCGAGGCGGGCGGGCAGACGGGCCTGCACGGCCGCGGTGTCCTGGTCCGGACCCCAGGCGGCGAGCTGCTCGAGCAGCGCCAGGCGGAATGCATCGGACTGGGTCGCGTCGAGGCCGAACGTGGCGGGCAATTTCTTCGCCGCTTCGAAGTCGCCGACAGTGACGAGGTGCGAGGCGTAACTCTCGGCCAGCGCCGCGGCCGGTGCCAGCCGGCGCGCCTCGTCGAGGCGGCCCAGGGCAGCGAGGTAGCGCGCGTAGACCAGGTTGGCCCGGTCGCGGTCCGCGCCGGCGGGAATCGCCTCGAGCCAGGCGGCGAGATCGACCGACGGCTGCTCGGGATTCTGAACGCCGTCGACGCCACTGTAGAGGCCCTTGAGCGGGCGGTTGGCTGCCTTGGCGCGCTCGATCGGCAGTTCACGGCGGGTCAGCCCGGCCAGGATCGCGGCGCGCAACGCGGGCGTGTCGCCTTGTTTCGCGAGGAAGGCGTTGAGGCCGGCGGCTGATTCCCCCCGAAATCCCAGCCCCGCGGCGACGGTGGCGAGCAGCTCCGGCTTGTGATCGGCCGTGATGTTGCCCAGCAGTTCTTCGGTCAGCTTGTCGTTGCGGTAGATCGTGGTCTGGCGGATCACCTCGTTCCAGAGCCAGGGGCGCTCGTTGTCGAGGATCGGGAAGGCGAGGGCCTCGCCCCAGCGAATCTGGCGGCAGAGTGTCTCGATGATGTCCGCGAGGAGCAGCTTGCGGGCGGCCTCGTCCTTGTTCGTCTCCAAGCCGTAGAGGAAGATGGCGCAATTGACCGCATCGAACGAGGCAACCTTTTTCTCCTCGAGGCGGGGCAGGACCCGCTCCTTGAAATAAACCGGCGCGAACGACCCGAGCTCCAGCTTGCCGTCGCGGATTTCCTTCGCGGTGGGCGACGAGGGATAGGCGCGCAGGATGCGGTCGACATTGGCGCTGGCCCGCTTCCAGTGGAACTGGATGTACGAGTATGAGTACTGCCCCTCGGTGACATGTTGCACGAACGCATTCGCCCGGGAATAGAGACGAGCCGCCTCGGCATCGGCTTCGGGTCCGGTAAACGGGCCGATTTCCGCGGCCCGCACGAAGGCGGGCGACAGGATGGCGGCGAGAACGAGAAGGGCGGCAGGCAGGCGGCGGAGCGACGGCATGAGGGGCGGACCAGTGAAGGCGGCGGGCGGCTCAGAGCTTGAATCCGGCGGCGGCAGCGTCCTTGGCGAACATCTTCACGGTGTCGAGGGACAGCGCGGTGAGGTCCATTCCGAGCAGCTTGGCCGCCTTGCCGAGGATGTCGTGCGGCACGGTGACGATCTTGCAGCCGCACTCCTCGGCCTGGAGGATGTTGAGCACCTCGCGCACGCTGGCCCAGAGCAGCTCGGCCTTGGGCTGGCCCTCGAGCAGGGCGCCGCAGGCGCGCATCAGGGGCATCGGGTCGACGCCGGTGTCGGCGATGCGCCCGGCGAACACGGACACAACCGACGGCACCGCGGGATTGAGGGCGGCGGCCACGTCGCGCACCTGCGCGAGCGTGAGCAGGGCGGTGATATTGAGTTTCACGCCCTCGGCGGCGAGTTCCTTGACGAGCGGGATGCAGGAGGTCCCGACGGAATTGGTGATCGGGATCTTGACGTAGACATTCCTGCCCCAGGAGGCGATCTTGAGGGCCTGGCGCTTCATGTCCTTCAGATCGTCGGTGAAGACCTCGAGCGAGATGGGCTTGGCGGTGACAGTCTGGAGGATGTCCTTGGAGAAAGCCTCGTAATCCTTGATCCCGGCCTTGTTCATCAACGTGGGATTGGTGGTCAGGCCCTTGATATAGGGCTTGGCGTAGAGGTCCAGGATGCCGGCCTTGTCGGCGCCATCGGCATAGATCTGTATCTTGAGGTCGTTAAGGGATTTCATGAGTGCGTTTTAAGGGGTCAGTGAATGGGTCCCGCGAGGGGGTCGGCAAGGATAATTCCGACGGCGGCGGAAAGGCTTTTCACGGTGAATTCCGGGGCCTTGGCCGGGGCTCGTTCCGCATAGCCGTGGTCGATCAAGATGGTGCGGCAGCCCGCGGCGTGGCCGGCGTCGATGTCGCCCCAGCGGTCGCCTACCATCCAGCTGCGGGCCAGGTCGATGCCGAGATCGCGGGCGGCGTCCAGCAGCATGCCCGGCTTGGGTTTGCGACAGGCACAGGGTTGCCCATGGGCCTCGCCGGCGTGGTAGCAAACCTGGATGGCATCGAGTCCCGGAATGAGCTGCCGCAGCCGGGCATGCATGGCCTCGACGACGGCGCGGTCCTGCGAGCCGCGGCCGACGTCGGGTTGGTTGGTGGCGACCACGAGGAGGTAACCGGCGGCCTTCAGGCGCGCGCAGTCCTCGGCGACACCGGGGAAAAGGCGGAACTCGTCCAACGTGGCGGGCGGGTAGGGCTTCCCGTCGCGGACGATCTGGATGTTCAGGGTGCCGTCGCGATCCAGAAAAATCGCGGCGCGATTTTTCTGAAGGCCGGAGGTCGGAGGTTGAAGGCCGGAGGTCAAGTGCGGCGATGATTGATGAGGGATTGCAACATCGCGGAGATTTCGTCGCATTCTTGGACAAGGGACGCGAGTTCTTCCGCACGGACGCGGTGGATCTCAGCCCCGATTTCCAGTTGGGCCGACACCTCGGCGAGGGAGCCCTTGGCAATGTAGAGGAACTGAACCGTTTCCTTGGCGCCCTGCCGCGAATCCCCTTCCGCGATATTGCTGCAGACGCTGACCACCGCCCGCCGCAATTGGTCGCGAAGGGCGAAATCGGAGGCGACGGGTGGTTCTCCGGTCAGCCGGTAGATCGCGATCGCGAGCGCCTTGCTGCGCTGCCAGACTTGGAGTTGACGATAAGGCTGGCTCACGACGGATCGCCTCCAACCTCCCACCTTCCGTCTCCCACCTCCATGGTCACGGCTTCGCCGCGACGCTCTCCCATTTCGTCTGGTTGACCTTGAGATCCGGATGGGAGACGAACAGGTGCCACACGACGGCCTGAAAGGCTTCGGAGTGCGGCGTGATGTTGTTCGGGTTCACCGTGGGCACGATGACGCGCGCGTCGGCCTGCTGGCCGGTGTAGCCGCCATCCTTGCCGAGGATGCCGATGACGCGGGCGCCGACCTGCTTGGCCAGCTGGATGGCGGAGATGAAGCCCGGCGAGACGTTCTTCTCGAGGTTGCCGCCGCCGACCGAGAGGATGAGGAGGCAGTCCTTCGCGCCGAGTTTCGAGCCGCGCAGCCACTCGACGAACACCGAGGCCCAGCCCTCGTCGTTGGTGCGGGCGGTGAGCTCGGAGACATTGTCCGTCGGCGCATAGCACTCGATGCCGGCGATCTTGCGGAAATCGTTCACGGCATGCGACGCGTTGGCCGCGCTGCCGCCGACACCGAGGATGAAGAGCCGGCCGGCGCGGGCGCGGACGCCCACGAGCTCCTTGACGCATTTCTCGCAGTCGTCGGGATTGAGTTTGGAAACGATCTCGGCCGTTTCCTTCAGGTGTTGGATCGAATAGGACATGTCGGGTTCAGGAGGGTGAATTCAGGCGGGAGGTTGGGAAGCGCGGGGCCATTGGTCCAGCTCGTTCAGCCCGGCGGGGACGGAGGCCGCGGCCGCCCCGGCGGGCGCCGCTCCTGCTTTTGGCGTATTTGGGGTCGGGCTCAGCGACCGGCCAGGGAACCTCGGGCACGTTCATGGGCATGCCGACCGGCGCGCGGGCTTCAGCCGACCCGGTTGGGTACCTGCCGCCCGGAAGGGTCGGCGTGATTCCCTTCCTCGTGGTATTCGGCGTCTGCGTTGACCTGCCAGAGATTGTAAGCGTTGCCCTGGAGGTTCCGCACCGCCAGCAGCGCGGTCATCATCGAGTGATCCTGATTGTTGTATTTGTGCAGGCCATTGCGGCCGACGGGCTGCAGGTTCGGGATTTCGGCGAGCGCGGCCCGGATCAAATCGACGTTGTCCTGGTAATCACGGTCGTAGACCGGATAGGCCTTGGGCATGCGGACGACGTAACCCTCCTTGATGCGGTCCGGTCGCGCGAGCCCGAGTTGGGCGAGCTCGCGGCGGCCGAGCGCGATCAGTTCGGCATCGCCGAGGTTCCAGAGTCCGTCGCCCTCGAAGCAGAAGTACTCCAGCCCGAGGCACGTCGTGCCGGGCCGGCCGATCATGGCCTCGCTCCAATTCCGGAAATTCTGGACCCGTCCCAGCTTCACGCCCGGCTCATGGATGTAGATCCAGTTGTCGGGAAAGGGATTTTCGCCCTCGACGACCAGCGCGACCGTGAGGAAATCGCGGTACGAGAGGCGCCGCGCCGCCGCTTGCACGGTCGGGGGGAGCGGCGGGTCCATGGCCAGCACGGTGTCGCGGAGCGGCATCGAGACGATGAACTGTTCGGCCGCGAAGCGGCGGCTCTCGCCATGCGCGTCCACGGCATCGACGGCCGTGACCCGCGGGCCCGAGCGGAGGAGGCGGGTGACCCGCCAGCCCATTTCCAGGCGGCCGCCGGCGGCGCGGAAATCGGCGGCAGTTTTTTCCCACATCTGCCCGGGTCCGAGCCGGGGGTAGGCGAAGGTGTCGATCAGCGTCTTGATGACGGCGCCGGCCGATGCGGGCTGCCGGCGGAACGCGTTGAGGACGGCGCGGGAGAGCGACAGGCCCTTGATGCGCTGGGCCGCCCAATCGGCGCTGAGCTCGCTGGTCGGGATGCCCCAGACTTTCTCGGTGTAGGTCTTGAAGAAGATGTTGAAGAGCCGCCGGCCGAAGCGATTCGAGACCCAGTCCTCGAACGAGACCTCGGGCCGCCGTGGAAACAGCCGGGCCCACGCGTAGCTCAACACGCAGGCGGCGCTGGTGAACGGCCCAAGGTTGCGCAGCGCGTTCCATGGCTTGAGGGGATAATCGAAATACCGGCCGCGGTAGTAGATGCGCGACAGGCGGCGGACGGGGATGAAATCCTCGGGCAGCCGTTCGTGCCACCAGCGGGTGATCTCGTCGCTCTTGCTGAAGAAGCGGTGGCCGCCGATGTCGAAGCGGTAGCCGTCGTGCGCGACGGTGCGGGAAATTCCGCCGACGTAGGTCGGGTCCTGTTCGAGCACGACGGTGGCGATACCGGCCCGCTGGGCTTCGAAGGCGGCGGTCAATCCCGCTGGCCCCGCACCGATGACAAGCAGCGACTTGGCGGGCGGAGGCGGAGTCACGGCGTCGGGGCGCGGCGCGGGGCGAGGAGCCGGTTGAGTTCGTCGAGGCCGGCATGGGAGCCGATCTCGTAGAAGCGCTCGTGCATCTCCCAGGCGGCGAGCTGTTTTTTCGCGAGCAGTTGCTGGTAGACGGCCGCCAGGTCGACGACCTCGTCGCGCGGCCAGCCGTCGAACGCCGCGGCGCGCATCAGCCCCAGGCCATAGTCGATGTGGTGCATCTCCGGCCGCTTGTGCTTCTTGTCGTAGACGCGGATCTCGCCGCCCTCGTACCAGACGTTGCTCGCGTCGTAGAGTTCGCGATTCTCGTAGACGGTCATCAGGCCGAGCCGGCCCGAGCGGAGAAAATGGTCACCGATCTCGATGTAGTTCACCGGCAGGTACGAGTCGCCGTAGAGGATGTAGAACGCGTCACCGAGTTTCGGCAGCGCCCGGATCAGCGCCCCGCCGGTGCCAAGCAGCTTCGGGCCATCGAACGCGTAGTCGATGTGCACGCCCCATTTCCCGCCGTCGCCATATTGGTCGACGATCATGTCGCCGAGGTAGCCGACGCAGAGGACGATCCGGGTCAGGCCCTGCCGCTTCAGCAGCCGGAGCTGGTGCGAGAAGAACGGCTCGCCCGCCACCTCGACCAGCAGCTTCGGGATTTTCTCGGTGATCGGCCGGAGGCGGGTGGCCATGCCGCCAGCGAGGATGGCAACGGGGAGTTGGTCCGGGGACATGGTCAGAAGGCGGCGTAGATGAACGGCTCGACGGGCAGCGACACGCGATAAAAGACGAAGTGAAGAAACAAGCCCAGAATGGCGCCCCAGGCGAACCAGGCGAGCAGGGCCAGCGGGCCGGGCAGCCCGGGCGGGCGGAACGAGCGGAGGCGGATGAGCAGGGTTTTCATGGGGAATCGATCCGGCGCAATTCGCGGGCGACGAGGTCCGCGAGCTTTGCCCCGCCGGCGGGCGCGAGGTGGATGCGATCGGCGAACTCGTCGGCGCTGAAGTCCGCGCCGGCAATCGCGCAGCGGATGCCGTGGTTTTCCCAGACCTTTTGGTACGTGGCAAAGACGAAGGCATCGCGCGCCCGCTCATCGGCCGTCAGCCGGTCGCGGTAGTATGGGCTGCTCTGGCTGAGCAGGAGCAGCATTCGCGGGCGCAGCAGGCGCGGGAAGATCTCCTCGATGTCGATGTCGGCCTGGTGCAGCGGGCCGGCGGCGGCGCGCCAGCCGCCACGGCCGTCCGGCTCGGCGAACGTCTGCGACGCCCCGCGGGTGATGAGCATCTCGATGTCGAAATTGTCACGGTAGCGCTGGTCCGGCGGCGGGGCGTCGGGTCCCCAGTCGGGGAAATCCTGGCGCGGGCGCCAGAAGCGGTCGCGCGTCACGAAGGTCCAGATGGTCGAGAAGTGCCGGTAGGCGACGTGGTGCCAGAGTTCCTCGAAGCCGAGGAGCGCGTTGAGGCGGGCGGAGAGTTCGCTCGTGCGCAACTGCTGCCGGACGACCGGCAGGGCCGAGGCGAAACGCAGGTCCAGCTCGGTGCGGCGCGCCGGGTTGAACAGCAGCTGGTCGTGGGCGCGGGCATCCCAGAACAGCCAGCCGTAGGTGCTTTCATAAGGCCGCGCCTGGGGACCGTTGGCGGCATTGGCGACGTAGAGGACCGGTACGTGCCGCTTGAGCAGCGCCTCGGCCACGAGGGCGCCGCCCTCGGAGGGGTAGGCGCCGCTGAAGGCGAGGTTCACCACGACGTAGCGGTCGCCGAGCAGCTGCTGCAGGCGCAGGCTCCAGAGGTGTTCGGCGGACTGGCCGGCACCCTGGAGCACCGAGTTGCCGCCAATGATCACCACGGTCTGCCCCGGGTGCCAGCGTGCGAGGGCGAGGTTCTCGAGCATGGCGAACGGCGGGTAGAAGGAACTCTCCGGGCTGATGCGCTGGTGCAGCCGGCGGAAGCCCGACGGCTTGCTGTAGTGCGCGGCGCGATGGCCCTCGAACAGGGCGGCGCCGAACCCGGCGAGGAGGCCGAGGAGCAGGGCGAGGGCGCGGGCGCGAGGGGTCGCGATCATGGCTCAGCGGAAAGACAGCAGCTTCAAGGTCATGGCCCAGGCCTGGGCCGGCGGGTAGAAAAAGAGCAGCCAGCCAAAGCCGACGAACAGCGTGGTCGGAACCCAGCCGAGCGCGGGCCACCGCTTGAACAGGCCGGCGAGCCGCACGCCGGTGCTCCCGAGCTGCGTGGCGTACGCGGTGTTGATCACCAGCCCGACGCCGTGCCAGAGGCCCCAGAGAACGAAATTCCAGGCGGCGCCGTGCCAGAGTCCGCACAGGGCGAAGGCGATGATCGCGTTGGTCACCTGCCGCGCGCGGCCATGGCGGTTGCCGCCGAGCGGAATGTACACGTAGTCGCGGATCCAGGTGCTGAGCGAAATGTGCCAGCGCGACCAGAAGTCGCGCAAGCTCACCGCCAGGTACGGGAAATTGAAGTTCTCGGGGATGCGGATGCCCGCCATCCGTGCGAGCCCGATCGCGATGTCGCTGTAGCCGCTGAAGTCGAAGAGAATTCTCAGCCCGAGGGCGGCGAGGAAAAGCCACGCCTCGACCGCCGTCAGCCCCGCGAAGCGGCCCTCGTAAACCTGGATGATCGCGGTCAGGTTGTCCGCGAGCACGAGCTTCTTGAAGAAGCCGAGCGCGACGCGCTGCACGCCGGCGGCGAGGTCCGGCAGTCCGACGTTTCCCAGCCCGGCCTCGAGTGCCTCGGTGAACTGGCCATAGCGCTTGATCGGGCCGGCGACCAGCGTCGGGAAGAAGATCGCGAACAGGGCGAAGCGATCGGGCCGTCGCAGCGGCGGGCCGCCGCGGCCGATCTCCATGAGGTAATGCACGAACTCGAACACGAAGAAACTGATCGCGAGCGGCGGCGCGGCCGGCCGCCACGTCTCGACGCGGGCGAGCGCCGCCAGGCCCCAGCTGGCGTGCAGCGCGCCGAGGACGTCGGCACTCAGGAACACGGCGTACTTGTAGAACGCGAGCGCCGCGACGTTCACGGCCACGCCCACGTGGCACCACCCCGCGCGCCGGGTCAGCGCCACCAGGTAGGTGAAGGTCGCGAGCACGATGATCGGCAGCACGCCCGCCGGCCCGGCGTAGTGCCAGTGGAACCAGCCGCACGCGGCGAGCAGCACGAGCCGCCGCGGCACCGGGTGCACCACCGCCCAGTAGACGGCGAAGAACGCCGCGGCGAAGAGCAGGAACCAGTGCGAGGTGAAAATCATCACTCAGGCGCCGCGCGGCCCGGGCGACGCCGGGGAGGGGAACGTCGGGCGCGGGCTCGCCGTGGCGGTTCGGTCCCGGACTGCACCGTTCAATTCTGCGCGACGACCTTGGTGCCCTCAAAGTCGAAGCGGAACCGCACCTCCTGCAGGCCTTTCTCCCTCATGGCGTGGCGGAGCTTCAGCTTGTCGCCGGCGTAGAACATCAGGAACCCGCCGCCGCCGGCGCCGATCAGCTTGCCGCCGAGCGCGCCATGGGCCATCGCGTGGTCGTACCACTCGTTGATCCGCGGGTTGCTCATGCCGGAGCTGCGGGCCTTTTTGCGCTGCCAGTGGACATCCATGAGCCGGGCGAACTCCTCGAGGTTGTCGGACTCGAGGCACTCGAGGGACTTGTAGCCGAGCTCCTTCGTGAAATGCAGGTTGTCGAGCATCGCCTGGTCGCTGGCCTTCGACTTTTCGTTCTGGTCCTTCAGGATGGCCGAAGCGCTGCGGGAATAGCCGGTGAAAAACAACAGCAGGTTGTCCTCGAGGTTGAAGAGCGTCTCCTCGGAGATCCGGCACGGGCGGTATTCGACGCGGCCATCCGGCCGGAAGGTGAACGCCGTGATGCCGCCGATGGCGGCGATGTACTGGTCCTGTTTGCCGATCGGCTCGCCGAGCTTGTTGAGCTCGATGTCGCAGGCCTGCTCCGCCAGCTCGGCGGGCGCGACGATGCTCTTCTTGTAGGCGTGCAGCGCCCGCAGCAGCGCCGTGGTGAAGCTGCCGGACGAGCCGAGGCCGGTGCCGCCCGGGATGTCGGCCATCGACGTGAGCTCGAGGTGCGGATCAGTGATGCCCGTCAGCTTCAGCGCCTCGCGCACGATCGGGTGTTCGATCTGGTCCACCGCCTGGACCCGCTCCAGCTTGGAGTACTTGACAATGATCTCGGATTGGAACGTGCGGTGCTGCGTGATGTAGACGTACTTGTCGATGGCGGCGGCCACCAGGAAGCCGGTGTGGTCGCGATAATAGGACGGCAGGTCGGTGCCGCCTCCGCCGAGTGAAATCCGCAGGGGGGAACGGGTGATGATCATGCTGCGTGCTATGGGGTTTGCCGGGCGGCGGGAAGGGGAAAATCCAGGGTCCGCCGCCCCGATACGACACTACGGCCGGGGATAACCGCTACTGCGATAGATCGATTCCACGATTTCGAGGGTGCGGATGCCTTCCCGGAGCCCCGGGGCCGGCTCGCGACCGGCGCGGATGTCGGCGACGAACGCCTCGGTTTCGAGCGCCCAGGAGTCGTCGTTCTTTCCCGGCCAGTTGAAGGTCTCGGCGACGGGCGGCTTGCCCAGCGCCTCCGGCGGCATCGGGTAGAAGACCAAGGATTCCTCGCCGTAGCTTCCGCCCAGTCCGTTGATGGCGATCTTGCCGGTGCGGCCATAGAGCTCGAGCGAGAACAGGTTCTTCCACTCCGTGCAGCTCGCATGGAGCCACGCCGTCTGGTCGGCCGCGGTGCGCAGCGAGACGAAGGCGTTGTCATCGACCTTCATGTCCCAGAAATTCGTGGTGGCGTGTCCCTCCACGCGGCTGAAGTCGCCGAGGAACCAGCCGGCCAGGTCGATCAGGTGCACGCCCTGGTCGATGAGTTCGCCGCCGCCGGAAAGCCTGGGATCGGCCCGCCATTCCCGATCGTAGCCGCTGCGCCCGCCATGCCCGTAGCGGGCACGCAGGAACATCAGCGGGCCCATCACCCCGGCATCGACGAGTTCGCGGGCCTTGCGAAGCGCGGGATGAAACCGGTGGTTGTAACCGATGCGGACCCGGGCGCCGGTGGCCGCTGCCGCCGCCCGGATCGGCCGCAGTTCCGCGGCGTTGAGCGCGCCGGGCTTTTCCACGAGGGCGTGTTTGCCGGCGCGCACGGCCGCGAGGCACAGCGGGGCGAGCGCGCCGTTCACGGTCGCGATCACGACGGCGTCGACGTCGGCCCGCGCCAGGAGTTTTTCGGGATCGCTCATCGCTTCGGTGCCCGGATGCAGCGACGCGAGCTCCTGTGCCCGCGTGACAGAGAGGTCGCAAACGGCAGTGAGCACCGTGCCCGGGACCTTGGCCAGGGCCGCGGCCCGTTTCCGGCCGATGAGGCCGCAGCCGAGGATGGCGAGGCGAAGAGGGAAATGGGCGGTCACGGCGCCTTTTTGGGCGGGCGCCGCGGGTTTGTCGAGACCGCGCCGGAACACCGGCGCCGGGCTGGCGGTCGCGGCGACGCGGCCCGCCGGCCGGCCTTTGTTTCCTTGTCAGTCCTCCCGGCTCCGCGTGAGCTGTGCGGTCAATGCTGCCAAAAGAGTCAATCCGCCGGATCTTCCGTTTCGGGGTGGTCGGCGTGGTGGTGATGGTCAGCTTCATGGGCTTGAACTGGCTGTTCGGGCGCGTGCTTTCCGCGCAGGCGGCCTTCTTCGCGGCCTACCCGCCGGCGCTGGCGCTGCATTTCCTGCTGAACAAACTCTGGACGTTCGAGGACCGGCGTGCGACCAGCGGGCGGCACCTGGCGGATTATCTCTACACCGTCGTGGTGACGTTCCTGATCCAGTGGCCGGCATTCGGGCTGGCCTTGCACGCCTTTGGCTGGCCGGCGTGGCTGGCGGCCGGTGTCGCCAACCTCGCGCAGATGACGGCGAGTTTTCTGTTCATGCAGCTGCGCGTCTTCCGGCACCGCGCCGCGCCGCTGGACGGCGAAGACCGGGCGGCGTGGCACCGGCTCGCCGTGCTGCTGACGAGCCTGGTGGTCGTGCTGCTGCTGATGTGGACCGCGCTGCAGTCCTGGAGATTCCCGGCGATCGGCGAGAAGCAGCGGGACTATTACAACCTGCTGGCGCACGGGTTCAGCAAGGGCAGCGTGGCCGTCGACCTGCCGGTGTCCGCCGAAATGCTGCAGGCCAAGGACCCGTGGGACCCGGCGCACCGGCCACCGTCGCCAGCGGACATCACTTATTACGGCGGGAAATATTATCTCTACTTCGGCGTCGTGCCGGCGGTGTTG
The DNA here is from genome assembly GCA_035549095.1 of Lacunisphaera sp. Lineage (GTDB taxonomy): Bacteria > Verrucomicrobiota > Verrucomicrobiia > Opitutales > Opitutaceae > Lacunisphaera. Next base: position 137,448 of record DASZRV010000064.1, read on the forward strand.
TTGTTCTGGCCGTTCCAGCTCCTCACCGGGCACGACCTGCCGCTCGTCTACGCCGTCATGGCCTTCTGCCTTGGCGCGTTCCTCTTGCTGGCACGGTTGTGGCGGCGCGTGCTGCATGACTATTTCCCGGCGGCCGGGCTGGTCACGCGCGTCGGCGGGGTGGCGCTCCTGGGCTTGTGCGGCGGGCTGCTCTCACTGGCCCGCCGCGGCAACGTGTGGGAGATGCCGATCGCGGCCGGCCAGTGTTTCATGGCGGCGATGATGTTCGCCGCCTACCGCGCCCTGCACGCGGAGCGGCCGACCCGCTGGCTGCTGCTGGCGGGCGGGTGTTTCGGGCTGGCGCTGGGTTCGCGACCCAACCTCCTGGCCGCCGCCGGCGGGTTGGTGATCCTCGTGCTCGCGGTGGCCCGGCCGCCGGCCGGGCCGGGTCGCGGGTGCGAGTGGGTGCGGCGCAGCATGCGCGCGGGGCTGGCGGCGGGCGCGCCGCTCGCGGTGATCGTCGCCGGCCTGCTGGCCTACAACTACGCGCGGTTCGGCCGCGTGCTGGAGTTCGGGCTCAACTACCAGCTGACCGGCGCCTACGAGGCCAAGGCCCGGCATTTCAGTTTCAGCTACGCGCCGTACAACTGGCTGCTGTATTTCTGGCGGGCGCCGCAATGGGGCCGCGACTTTCCGTTCGTGCACCCGGTCGCCGTGCGCTGGCCGCAGCCCGCCGGCTACTACGGCTACGAGTTCCTTTATGGCGCTCTCGTCATCAGCCCGGTGATCTGGCTCGGCGTTTTGCTGCCCGGATTGGCGGCAGCCGGGCGGCTGCCGCGGGGTCGGCTGGCTGCCTTCGTCGGCATCCTGGGCGCAGCGGCGATCGGGCTCACCGGTTTGCTTTTGTGCTTCAACACGGCGGCGGCGCGCTACACGGCGGACTTCCTGCCGTGGTGGGTCCTGTTGGGCGTGCTCGGCTGGGCCACCGCGGAAAGCGCGCTGCAAGGCCGGCACATCATCCGGTGGCTGGCCACGGGCCTGTTCGGGCTGGCCGCCGCGTATTCCCTCGTCGTCGCGTACTGCGCGAGCGTCGAGCTGCACGGCATTTTCAAATTCCTCAATCCCGCGGGCTATGCCCGGGTCGCCCGGATTTTCGAGCGGCCGGTGGCCCTTTGGGACCGCTGGCAAGGGCGGCCCATGGGCGCGGCCGAGTTTGAACTCACCTTCCTCGAGCGACCGCCGGCTGCCTACGAACCCCTGCTGACCACGGGGGTAGCGTACGAGGCGGATCGCGTGTTCATCCAGTACGCGGGCCCAACCACGATGCGGATCGGCGTAGTCCATGGCGGGCAGCCGCCTGTGCTCAGCGACGAAATGCCATTCGAACCACGGCGGAACTACCGGGTGCACATCGAGAGCGGGGCGCTCTATCCGCCGCGCGAACATCCGTATTTCGCCGGCTGGAGCCCGATCGATGTCGCCGCCGTCAAGGACTGGGTCGCCGTCCGGCTCGACGACCGCGTGGTGCTCGAGACCTATTTCCCGACGACCGATGCCTCGCCCGGCACGGTGCAGATCGGCACCGACACCGACCTCGGCTGGCGGTTCAGCGGCTCGATCCGCGCGGCCCGCCAGCTGGGCCTGCCGCCGCGGCCGGTGCACGCGGCGGGCGGGGGCGATGTGGTCCTCACGCTGCGACTTCCCGCGGGGAGCGACCGGCCGGAGCCGCTGCTGGTCGCCGGCCGAACCGGCAACGCCGACATGCTCACGATCCGGCCGCAGGGCGAGCGAATGTTCAACATCGGTTACGAAAGCTGGAGCCAGGGTTTTTGGGAGAGTGCGCCGGTGGCGGTGCCGGCGGGAGGCCGCGCCGAAATCCGGCTGCGCCTCGGATCCATTCTCGAACTCGACGAGCGATCGCCCCTGGAGGCCTTGCGCCGTTGCGTCGCCGCCTGGGTGGACGGGCGCCTGGTTTGGTGGCGGCGCACGGCGCTGCCGCTCCCGGCCGGTGCCGCCGTGGCGATCGGGTGCAACGACATTGGCTCGAGCGTCGGCACCAGCGAATTCAAGGGCCGGGTCGACGCCTGGCGGCGGGAGCCGGCGCCTCCGGCCTGGCGGCCGGGACCATTCCCGGGGTTGGATCTGTTGATCGGCGGGCGGGGCGAAGGCATTGAGCCGCTGGCGGCCACGGGCGCGGCCGGCCACGCGGACACCATCGCCATCGAATGGCTGTCGGGCGATCGCGCGCGGCTGATCTATGATCATTGGGGTGAAGCGGCGCGGGCCAGTGCCGCGTTTCCCTGGCCTGACGACCGGCCGCATCGCGTGCGACTGGAGGCGCCGGGCTTCGCGCATCTCGACGAAAGAGAAACGCGCGCGATTCGCACCGGGCGCCTGCACGCCTGGGTGGACGATCATTCCATTTGGAGCGAGGATGTGCCGTTTTTTGTGGCGCGCGCCGGCGACACCGCCGTGGGCCGGAATCGCGCCGGCTCGTCGGTGGCGCGTGATCGGCTCGAGGCTGTGCTGATCGACATCAAGCAGGTGCCCCCGGCAACAGCCGGCGCGAAGCTTGACGTGGAAAATCGCTGAAGGCCGAGCCGAGGTGATGCCGGCGGACCGGACCTCCGCGCGCCGGCGCCGGCTTTGATGCGGGTTGACGTCCCCGGGGGCGACGCTTGGGTTTGGGCCTGCCATGACGTTTTCCCCATCGCGCCCCCGGGAGCGCCGCCAGGTTGCCCGGTTGTCGCCTTCCAGCGCGTGAGCCCGGCATCGGAATCTCCCTCGGGCGTGGCGCGGGCATTCAGGACGGCGGCCGACGTGGCGGTGGAGACCGCACTCGCAGCCGGCGCGCTCTTCGTCATCGACGCGTTTGCCTGGCGCAAGCTGACCGTGGCGGGCTTCGCCCTGGCCGTCGCCGGCTGGCTGGTTGCGCTGCTGACGGATCGCCTCATCCGGCATTCGGCCGGATCGCGCCCCGGCCTGACGTTCGCGCTCGAGGTGGGTATTCCCGCGCTCTGGCTGGCGCTCGGTAATGCCGCCCTGAAGCAGCCGTGGACCATGGGGCAGATTGTGTACGCCTCCCTCTTTGTCGCCGTCGTCTGGCGGGTCTGGCGCTGGTTGCTCGGGCGCGCCGAGCGGGATGGGAACGATCGTCATGCCGAGGCCCTGCGGCTCGGCGTCGTCGGCGCGGGGGCCGCGGCCGCGGTCGCGCCTTTTTTCACCGACCTGCAGGTCGGCGGCACGGACGCGCGCTGGTACACGGGCGTGTTCATCGACTTTGTCCAACAGTTGCGCGCCGGCGTCTTCCCGGTGTTCGTCGGGCAGGGCGAATTTTCCTTCAATGGCTCGGTCAACCTGTTCCGTACTGCGCCGCTCTGCCTCTGGCTTGGCGGGGTGTGGGACTGGCTCACGGCGCAATCATTGTCACCGGTCGCGATCCGGAACCTGGCGGTGGTCACGGCGGCGTTCGCCGCAGCCTTCAGCATGTACGTCGTGCTGCGGCGCCTGTCGCGGCCCGCGCCGGGCGCGCCGGCGCCGGCGGGGTGGACAGCCTGGTCGGCGGCGTTGCTGGCGTTGCTCTACCTGCTTTGTCCCGGAGTCATTTTCCTCCTCTATTTCTACGAGCTGCAGATGAGCTTCACCGCGCTGCTCGCGCTGCCGTGGATTTTCTACGGCAACGTGCGGACCCTGCGCGACGACGACGGGCGCGGTTATATCCCGCTGGCGGTCGGCCTTACGCTCGCCTGGCTGGCGCATGCGCCGCTCGCGATCATCAGTGTGCTCGCCACCGCGGCGTTGCAGGCGGGTCGGTTCCTTTTCGAACCCGCGGCCCTGAAGCAATGGAAGGCGGCCGCCGGCGGCGCGGTCCTGTTCGTCCTGCTGAGCGCCTATTATTTTCTCAGCATGAGCGACCTGCCGTCGATGGTCGGCCCCGGGCTGCGTCGCGAGGCGGCTTTCGTGCTGGGCCTGGGCCTGGCGGTGACGGGTCCCGTGGTGCTGTTTCATCATTGCCGCTGGTCGGGCCTGGTGCCCTGGCTGCTGGGCGCGGCCTTGGCGTGGGTGACCCTGCCGGCCTGGACAGTCTGGGTGCTCGCCTGGGGCCTGGTCTACGGCGGCGTCGTGCTGCTGCTCCGGCGGCTGGGCGCGACCGTCTCCGGGGCGCGCAGCATCCTGCTCGCGGCCGTCGCGATGTTGGCGGCCCTGTTCCTGGCGGAAAGCTGGGCGCGGGCCCGCGGACTGGGGAGCAACGACGAGGAGATGCAGATCTTTGCGCGCAACGTCGCGGGGCGCGCGGAGCTTTTCCAAGTGCTCGCGCCGAAGCTGACCAAGTACACCGCCTTGCAGCCGGGCTTTGCGCTCTGGGGCCTGGCGGCCTTGGTGCTGGTCGCCGCCTGGTGGCGGCGGAGCGTGGCGCTGGCGTTGCTGGCCTCGCTGGCCGGATTCCTGATCGTGCTGGTCCTGAGCGTGCCGCGGGCCGGAGAATTTCTCATCGCCCGCGGGCCGGAACAGCTCGAATCGCTTGTCAACCTGCCGCTGCTCTACCGCGTGGTGCCGCCGCTCGCCGCATTGACGGTGATCGCCACCGGCCTCGTGCTGGCCGGCCGGCCGTCGCGATCGACCGGATGGAGCGCGGGCGCGACGATCCTGCTGGCCCTCGGCACCCTCTGGAGCGGCTGGGAGGTCCGGCTGGTCTTGGCCAACAGCGGATGGATGGTGGCATCGCGCGGGGCCACGGCGCAGGCGTTCTCGCCGGATCGTTTTTCCCTCGGCCGCTATCCTTACCTCATGCTGAAAATCCCGCCGTACTTCAACGACGGCAAGCAGGCCTACTGGCTCGAATCGCGCCTGCTCAATGCGCGGCAGGACGTGGTGGTGGGCCCGCAGCAACTGGCGGCCCGGGCGGAGGAATTCAACAGCGACGAACTCGTGCTGACCAGCCGCGTGGATCCGACGTACCCGATCTGGCTCAACTTCGAGCCGAAGTGGGACGTGCAGCCGGGCGAATCGCTGCTGCTGCGGTTTGAATTTCCGACGGACCGCAACTGCTCGGGCTGGCTGATCCTGCGAGGCGACCGCGGCGGGTACCAGGAGCACTACCTGAATCCGTCCTATCTCCAAGAGGGATTCGGCGTCGGGGCCCACGCCTCGAGCGTGCTCGCGGTGACCAACTCGGGTCCGCACATCGAGCACTATGAAATGGTGATGCAGGTCGATGCCGGGAACACCCTGCCGCGCGACGGCGGCCCCTGGGCAAAGCTCCACATCTCGCGCTACCATGCGGAGGACGCGCCGGTGCGGGTGGAGTCGTTGCTGCCGTACCGGGCTCACCTCCGCGCCCCCGGGCCGGGCTTCTTGGAAACACCACGACAGTGGCTGCCGGGCTACGCGGCGACCGTCGACGCGCGACCCGTGGCCGCGGTACGCTCGCGCAACGGGCTCGTGGCGGTACCGGTCGCGGCCGGCGACCACGACGTGACACTGGCTTACCGCGGCACGGCCAAGCTCCGGGCCGGCCTGCTGCTCAGTGGTGTCACCTGGGCGGCGCTGGCCGCCGCCTGGCTGTTCGCCGGGACGGGCGGACCCGCGGCCTGGTGGAGGAAATTCAAGACGGAATTCTCGCCATGGATCGACGCGAACCGGAACTGACCGCCGCGCGGCCCGGCCGCGACCCATGGTCCCTGGCCTTCGCCGGCGTCCTGCTCGGCGCGGCGGTGCTGCGGATCGAACTGGTTCGGCGGGGCGGCCAGTTCTTCTGGTCCGACGAGAGTCGGTATCTCGTCGCGCGGCGAGCCGTTGAGCGCCTGGCCGACCACGACGCCAGCGGGGCCGCGCACGTGCTGCTCGGCGGCGCGGATCATCTCTTTTTCAAGATCCTCGCGCTGCTGCCGGCGTATCTGGAATTCGTTTTCGGCGAGAACCCGGTGATTCCCGGACTGTTCGTCGCCTGCTTTTCGGTCCTCAACATTTTTCTCGTCCAGCGGATCGCACTCGCCGCGGGCGCCCGCGCTCGCGAGGCGTGCCTGGCGGCGCTGCTGCTGGCCGGCGCCTGCACGGGCTTCTATTATGCGCGCCACCTGGTGCCGTACGATGCGGCGTTGTCCTTTGGCTTGGCCGCGCTGTGGCTGGGCTGGACGAAACGCGAAAGCGCCGGGCGCTCGCTCGGGTGTGGCGTCGCCGCGGGGCTCGGTTTCCTGACTTACAACGGCTCATGGCTCTTCGGGGCGATGGTGCTGCTGGGCCAGGTGGCCTTCGGCTGGCCGTCGCCGCGCGCCTGCGTTCGGCGCGCTTTGCTCGGTCTGGCCGGCCTGGTGACGCCGATTGCCCTCGCGCTGGGCGCGGCGGCGTTGGTGGGGGTCAACCTCGTGCAGTCGTTCCAGCAGTTCGCCGGGACGGTCGTGCAAGGCGACTTCGGTCGCGGCGGGGCCCTGATCGTGGAATATTTCTGGTCGGCCGAGGCCGGCAACCTGGGGTTCGGACTCGCCGGACTGTTGGCGGTGATCGCCGGCGCGGTCGCGGCGCGCCGGTGGACCCGCGGCCTGCCGTGGGTGGCCGGCACCGCGTTCCTGCTCGTCGGACTCGTCGCCCTGTCGGATTGGTGGCCGAAGTTCGTCGTCTACGGCCGCACGGCGCGGCAGCTCGTCCCGTTGGTGTGCCTGGCCGGGGCGTTCGCCCTCGACCGGCTGTGGCAGGCCGGCGGGCGCGCGACGCGCCTCGCCCAGGTCCTGCTGGTCCTCGTGCTCGCGCAGGCGGCGGTGAACCTCGCGGTGCCGCTGCGCCAGTGGTTCCCCGCCCAGTTCGAGGACGTCGCCCGCCGCGAGATGGCGCGCCGCGAGGCGGCCGGCGAAAACCGCCAGCTGATGACGATTTACGCGGACCACCTGCTGGGCCCCGACGCCATCTTCGCATCGCTACCCGACCACGACGTCCTGCTGGCGCACCGCAACCCGCTGCAGTTCGTCCCGTACCAGCTCGAGGGCTTCAAGGAGGATTTCCGCCGCGTGCTGGCGGCGGCTGACATCCGCATGCAGCTCATCGCGATCAATGAGGCGCGCTTCAGCTACCCGACGCGGCTGCAGTCGCCGCATCCCGGCGTGGTACAGCTGACGCTCCGCCTCCCGACCAACCGCGCCGGCGAACACGAACCGCTGGTGGTCACGGGCGCGACGGGGCGCGGCGACATCATCTATGTCGTCTACGATTCGCCGACGAGCATCCGGCTCGGTTTCGACCACTGGGGCATCACCGGCATGGTGTCGGATCCGATCGCCGTGGACTACGAGAAGCCGGTGTCGGTCATCGTGTCGATGGGACCGCTCCAGCCGGAGCACCCGGTCGCGCGGCCCGGCGGCGAGGCGGGGCCCGACCTGCGGCACTGGCTCTATGCGGAGGTGAACGGGCTGCGGGTCTGGTCGCAGCCGGCGGAATTCCACGCGGCGGCGCCGGGCTCAATTTCCTTTGGGATGAATTACATCGGCGGATCGACCACCGGGACCCGGTTCACGGGCAGGATCCTGCAGGCGCAATCGCTGCTGCGGCCGGACATCCCGCCGTACCCGATCAACCTTCACCAGCCCTGGCCCGGGGTGGTGCGCCTGACCGTCGAGCTGCCGCGTGGCGCCACCGGCCGGCACGAGCCGCTTGTGGCGAGCGGGCGCACCGGTGCGGGCGACCTCGTGTACGTGATCTACGAGTCGGCCGGCACCATTCGCCTCGGGTTCGACCACTGGAACGGCCAGGCGGTTGTCTCGGCGCCCCTGGCGGTCGACTACGGGCGCCCGGTGGCGCTGACGCTTTCCACGGGCCCGTTGCATGGCGATGCGCCGATGGTGGCGGGGGGCGGCGGACCGGACCTGCGGCATTGGCTGTTCGCGGCGGTGGACGGCAGGATCGCCTGGTCGCAAGCCGCCGACTTCTACCCGGCTTCGGCGGCCTCGATCAACCTCGGCGCCAATTCCATCGGCGCCTCGACGGCGGAAAGCCGGTTCACCGGCAAAATCCTGCGCGTGGATTCCGTCGCGCCGGGCGAAGTGCGGTCCGCCGAGCGCGCGGCGCGCTAGCAGTTGATGCGCTCCTCGACGAGGTAACGCGGCCGGTGGCGGGACTCCTCGTAGGTGCGCCAAAGGTATTCGCCGAGCACGCCGAGGATCAGCAGCTGGACGCCTGCGGTGATCAGCACGACGCACATCAGCGCCGGCCAGCCGAGCACCGGGCTGCCCCACCAGATCGCGCGGACGGCAATTACCAGCGCGTATAGAAAACCGCACGTGCCGAACAGCACGCCCATCAGCGATGCCACGCGGATCGGCGCGTACGAGAACCCGGCGAGCGAATCTATCGCGAGCTTGAGCTTCTTGGAGAACGTCCACTTGGACCGCCCGCTGTGGCGCGCCGCCTTGGTGTAGCTGATGAAATCCTGCGGGAAGCCCATCCACTGGATCAGGAGCAGCACCGACGTGTTCTTTTCCGGCGTGGCACGGAGCTCGTCGAGCACGCAGCGGTCCACCAGCAGGAAGTCGGCGCCCTCGCGCGGCGGTTGCACGTCGGCAAACCGGCGCATGAGCCAGTAATAGAACCGGGCGAACAGCTTGTCCGCCATCGACACGCCCTCGCGCTCGGCGCGCACGGCCCAGACGACCTTGGCGCCCGCGCGCCATTTCTCCACCAGCTGCGGGATCGTTTCGGGCGGGTCCTGCAGGTCGGCGGCGAGGATGACCGCGGCGTTCCCGGTGCAATGCTCGAGGCCGGCGGTGAAGGCCTTGTGGCTGCCGAAGTTCTTCGAGAAGCGGAGGACCTTCACGCGCGGGTCGCGGGCCGCCAGCTCGCGCAGCACGCGCGGCGTGCCGTCGCGCGAGTGATCGTCGACGAACACGAACTCGACGTCGAGGCCGAGCGCCGCCCAGTCGAGCGCCGTCACGCGCTGGTACAGGAGCGGCAGGTTGCCCTCCTCGTTGTAGGCGGCGACGACGACGGACAGCTTAGGCATGGCCGGGCTGGCTCCAGGTTTCGATCTCGTGCTCGAGGCTGCGCACGACGCGCGCGGGGACGCCGACCACGAGCGAGTACGGCGGCACGACGGCATCCTCGAGCACGACCGCCCCCGCGCCGATGACGGAATGGTGGCCGATCTTCGCGCCCATTTGCACGACGGCATTCGCGCCCACGAAGACGAAGTCGCCGACCTCGGTCGGCTTGCGGTCGACATCGGGATGCCGGCGCCCGGTCACGCAGCGGCGGACGGTCGAGTGGCTGAGCACCTGCGCACCGGAGCTGATGTTGCAGCCGCGCCCGATCTTCAGCCCCCCGAGTCCATCGATAAGGGTGAACGCGCCGATCCAGGTGCCTTCGCCGATCTCCGGGGTGCCCGCGATCCAGCAGAAGGGATTGTACGGGTTGGGCGGCAGCGGCTTGGCGGCGGGGGTGTCCATGCGGTTCAGCGCGGGGCGTGGCGGCCCACCGCGTCGATGACGCGGTTGATTTCATCGTCCGTCATCTGGGTGTAAAGCGGCAAACAGACACACTCGTCGCTGGCGGACTCGCTTTCCGGGAAGTGCTGCACTCCGAACCGGGCGGTGTAGACCGCCTCGCGGTGCATCGACATGATGCCGCGGCGGGACGCGATGCCCGCGTCGAGGAGATGCTGCATGAAGGCGTCGCGCTCCGCCGCCGGGCGCCCGGCCAGGCGGATGAGGTAGGTCTGCTGGTTCCACCGCGCATGCGCCGGTTCGCGAAAAATGGCGACGCCCGGCGTGGCGGCGAACGCGGCATCGTAGCGCGCCGCGATCTCGCGGCGCCGGGCCACGATGGCGGGCACGCGCCGAAGCTGCGCGAGGCCGAGCGCCGCCTGCACGTCGGTCAGCCGGTAATTGTAGCCGAGCACGGGATATTCCTCGGTGACGACCGTCTTGGCGCCGTGGCGCTGCAGGTCGTTGACCGACATGCCGTGCTGGCGCAGCAGCCGGAGCTTTGCCGCGAAATCAGCCCGGTCGGTCGTGATCATGCCGCCGTCACCGGTGCTGATGATCTTGCGCGGGTGGAAGCTGAAGCAGACGAGGGAGGACCACTGGTTGCAGCCGATGGGCTGGCCACGATACTCGCTGCCTGCGGCGCAGGCGGCGTCCTCGAGCAGGGGCACGCCCGCCTGCCGGGCCAGCGCGGCGAGTTCCGCGAGCTCGGCGGGGCGCCCGACCTGGTGCACCGCCATGATCGCCTTGGTGCGCGGGGTGATCGCCGCCGCCACCTTGGTGGGATCGAGGTTGAGCGTGGTGGGATCGATGTCGACGAAGACGGGGCGGGCGCCGCAATACAGGATGGCGTTGGCCGTGGCGATGAAGCTGTGCGGGGGCACGATGACCTCGTCGCCCGGGCCGACCTCGAGCACAAGCAGCGCGAGGTGGAGCGCCGTGGTGCAGTTCGCGACGGCGATTGCGTGGGCGGTGCGGCTGCGGGCGGCGAATTCCTTCTCCAGCTCGAGCACGCGCGGGCCCTGGGTGATCCAGCCGCTGCGGATCGTCGCGGTGACGAGCGCGATTTCCTCGTCGCCCATTTCCGGGCGCATGATCGGGATGAAGGCGGTGCTCATTTCTCCCAGTTGCGCGGGGTCATCTGCTCGAGGCAGCGCGGGTTGGCGGCGAGCAACTCGCGGTAATGGGCAAGGGTGCTCCGCAGGCCCTCGGCCAGCGTCGTGCGCGGGCGCCACGCCACCGCTGCGCGGAGCCTTGTGGCGTCGACCCACAGCCGCGGGACATCGCCGGGACGGTCGGCCTCGTGCACGACCGTGAGATCGGTGCGTCCGACGGCCGCGAGCACGAGGCGGGCGAGCTCATCGATCCGCACCTCGGTGCCGTAGCCGAGGTTCACGAGGTTGCCGACCAGAGCGTCGCAGGCGGCGATTTGCACCAGCGCCTCGGCGCAGTCCTTCACGAACAGGAAGTCGCGCGTATGGGAGCCATCGCCAAATACCACCGGCGGCTGCCCGGCCAGGGCGCGCAGCATGAAGCGCGGGATGACTTCACCCGAGTCGCCCTCGAAATGCGCCCGCGGCCCGTAGTTGTTGAACGGCCGCACGCGAATCACGGGCAGGCCATAGCACTCGTGGTAGGCGGCGGCGTAGTGTTCGCCTGCGAGCTTGGAGCCGCCGTACACCGTGGTCGGCCACGTCGCGGCCGACTCGGTCAGCGGAAACGTGAGCGCCTTGCCGTACACCTCGCTGGTGGACACGTAGACGAAGCGCCGGCTGGAGGCCTGGCGGGCGGCCTGCAGGAGGTTCAGGCTGCCGAGGGCGTTGACCTGGTGGTTGCTGAAGGGATCGTGCAGGGAGGCGCGGACGCCGAGGCAGGCGAGGTGGAAGACCACCTCCTGGCCGGCGACCGCGCGTTCGCAGGTGGCGACATCGGTGATGTCGCCCCGGATCACCTCGACGCGGCCGGTGGCGAGCGCGCCACTGAGGTTCTCCATCCGCCCGTTCACGAAGTTGTCGAGCACGGTGACCCGGCAGTCGAGCCCGGCAAGATGATCCACGAGGTGCGAGCCGATGAACCCGGCCCCGCCGGTGACCAGTACGCGCGCATGATTTCCTGCCTGCAACATCAGCCCACGAGAAAGGCATCCCCGGTGCGGGCAATCAAGCTAGCAAACGCCGCGCAGATGCGCCTTGCCAAACCGGCGCCCGCCCCGAGATTTTTTGCAGGTTCCGGACCGCCGGCGGGCGCCGCCGTCGCGGCCGGGGCGCGCTTCGATGATTCGCCAACCATGAGCCTCCGCCGCATCCTGCCCGGGATCGCCACGACGGTGATCTTCATCGCGGTGGTCTGGTTCTTCCACTGGACCGTCGGCGCGCCGCGGCTTTTCGCCGGCCCGCAGCAGGATTACTACAATCTGCTGGTGGATGGTTTCCAGCGTGGCCAGCTGTCGATGCCGGTGAAGCCGGACCCCTGGCTCGGCGTGGATAACACCAAGGTCACGGGCTACCTGCTCGACGCGAGCTTCTACCGGGGCCGGTACTATCTGTATTTCGGTGTCACGCCGGCGCTGGTGCTCTTCTGGCCGTGGACGTTTCTCACGCGCCACGACCTGCCGGAGCCGCTCGCGGCCATGCTGCTGGCGTCCGTGGCGTGCGGATTGAGCCTCGGCTGGCTGCGCACGTTGCGGCGGGAATTCTTCCCCGCCGCGGGCGGAACCGCGCGCGTGGTGGCCGTGCTCCTGCTGGGGCTCGGCGCCGGCTATGCCGTGGTCCTGCGCCGCCCCTTGTTCTACGAGATTGCGATCCTGTCCGGCGTCGCGGCGACGATGGGCGGGCTCTGGTGCCTCACGTTGGCGCTGCGGCGGCCCGAATACGCGGTTCGCTGGCTGGCCGGGGCCAGCGCCTGTGCCGGGCTCGCGGCCGGTTCGCGGCCGACCCTCATTCCGGGCGCCGTGCTGGCAGTCGGGTTCGTAACCGCCTTTCTCTGGTGGCGCCGCCGACCGGGCGGGATGGGTTGGCGCTTGGTCGCGGCCGCGGCGGGCCCGTTGGCGCTGATGCTGGCGGGATTGGCGTGGTACAACTGGGCGCGGTTCGATAATCCCTTCGAGTTCGGCCTGCACTACCAGGTGGGTTCCAACGCCAACGGGTTTCCATTCACCTTTGGCGCCATCGCGGAGAATCTCCGCGAGTATTATTTCAATCCCCCGGGATGGAGTTGGTTTTTCCCGTTTTTCCTGCCCGGGCCGCGGCCCGCGACCGCCTACGCGGAGGCCGTGCACGGGCAGTTCTTCTGGCTGCCGCTGCTGGCGCTGGCGGCGGTTGTCGGCGGACAATCCCTGCGCCGGCGGAGCGCCGATGCGACGCTGGTCGCCGTGGGCGCTGCGGCCGGCCTTTGGGCCGGTGCCGCCCTGCTGGTGGTCACGATGGCGCCGCCGCACAGCAACCGATACCAGTTGGACTTTCACCCGGTGCTTGCCGTGCTTGCGGTGCTCGGGCTTTTTGCCCTGGCGAATGGGGCGCCGCGCGGGCGTGGCTGGTTGCGCGCCGCGCTCGCCTGGAGCGGGGTGATCGTGTTGTTCAACGTCTGCGCCAGCTTCCAGGTTCATGGCTTTTTCCGGCTGGTCCATCCGTCGCAGTTCGAGGCCCTGGCGCGCGCGGCTGACCGGCTCGCATGGCCCTGGCAGCGGTTGGCGGGCCCGCGTTTTGGCGGCGTGGAGCTGGCGGTCAAGTTTCCGCGCGGCGTCCCCGGGACGAGCGAGCCGCTGCTCGTGGCGGGCGGCGGCGACGAGATGGACGCGCTTTGCGTTCGCTACCTGGACGCCGGGCGGGCCCGGCTCGTGTTCGAGCATCTGCGTTACGGCACAATCGAAAGCGAGGACTTCGACCTCCGCGCGGGGGAGCCGCGCTGGCTGAAGGTCCAGCTGGGGACGCTTTATCCGCCGCCCTGGCACCCGTGGTACGACGCCATGCCCGTGGGGCTGGCCCGCGCGCGGCACCGGGTTGCCGTCGAGATTGACGGGCGCATGGTTCTCGACCGGGACGTGGACTGCTTCACGGCCTCCGCCAACCAGGTCATTCTCGGCCGGCGCGGGAGTTTTCCCCTCGAGGCCGAGCGGTTCGGTGGGGAAATTTTCCGCGTGAAAGGCCTCAAGGCGGACCTGGCATGGCTGAAATCGCTGGAGGCGAGGGACGGTCGCTTCCAGCTGGAGCTTCGCCTGCCGCAGGATCGTTACGGAACGGAGGAACCGCTGGTGTACACGGGCCGCCGCGGCGCGGGTGAACTGGTGAGCATCGAGTACGTGCGGGCCGGCATCGTGCGTTTCATTTCCCACCGCGACGGTTCGACCGCACCGGTGACCTCGCCCGACGTCGAATGGGATTACCGCGAGCCGTTGGATGTCCTGATCCACATGGGCTCGCGGCGCGCGCCGACCGCGGCCGCGGCGGCCGATGCCGGCGTGACGGTGGAGATGGATGGCCGGCTCGTGCTCGAACGGCCCGGTCCGAGCCATCCCGCCGCGCCCACCGAGGTCTATCTGGGATGTCTGCCCTGGCCGATGGCTTCCTGCCGGATGATGTTCGCAGGCCCGCTCCAAGTGCAGAAGGCGGAGGATCCCGGCCACGCGGCGACGCGGCGCGCGAAGCTGACACTGCTGGCCGGCCGCGCGGTCGAGCTGCACGTGGTGATGCCACCTCGGTCCGCCGGCGTGCCGCTGTTCACCACGGGCATCGTCGGCCGCGGCGACGGGCTCTTCCTGCAATACACGTCCGCGACGCAGGTCAGGTTTGGCTTCGACCACTGGGGCTCACAGCCGCTGTATTCGGCCCCCATCGCGATCGAGCCCGGCCGGGCCTGTCGGATTGGCGTTTCGCTCGGCGCCCGCGTTTCGAGCACGGCGACGGTACCGGGCCGGCTCGAGGTGCGCCTCGACGGGAAAACGGTACTCGATTCGGCCGTGGACCTGTTCCCGGCGACTTCCGACCAGGTCTTCTTCGGCGCCAACCCGATCGGCATGAGCACGAGCCAGGCGGCGTTCCCCGGCTCGATCGAGCTGGCCGATCCGCGCGGACCCTAGGTCGGGCCGGCAGGCGGTGACACCAGGCGCGCGGTCCGTTACCAGCCCGCGAAGCGCCGGATGCTGGCCGCGACGTGCTCCACCTGCTCGTCCGTCAGCTCGGGATAGATCGGCAGGCTGAGGCATTCGGCCGCGGCGCGTTCGGCGACGGGAAAATCTCCGGGCTGGTGGCCGAAGGACGCGAAACACTTCTGCAGGTGCAACGGCACCGGGTAGTGCAGCGCCGAGCCCACGCCGCATTGCTCGAGGTGTTCCTTGAGCCGGTCGCGGGCGGGGTGGCGGACGACGTACAGATGATAGACGCTTTCGCAGCCCGGTGCCTCGCGCGGCAGGCGCAGCGGCGTGTCCCGCAGCAGCTCGTGGTATCGGTGCGCGATCGCGCGGCGGCGTGCGGTCCAGGCGGCTAGGTGCGGCAGCTGCACGCCGAGCACCGCGCCCTGCAGTCCCTCCATGCGGTAGTTGTAGCCGATCTCGTCGTGATAGTACCGCGTGGTGGAACCGTGCTCGCGCAGCGAGCGGGCGTGCCGGGCGCAGGCGGCGTCATTGGTGACGAGCGCGCCGCCTTCGCCGCACGCCCCGATGTTCTTGCCCGGATAGAAGCTGTAGCCGGACATGACGCCGAACGTTCCCACCGGCTTTCCGTGGTAGCGCGCACCATGCGCCTGGGCGGCATCCTCGACCAGCGGTACGCGCTGTCGCGCGCACGCGGCGGCGATGGGATCGAGGTCGCACGGGTGGCCGTAGAGATGCACGGGCATCACGGCCTTGGTGTGCGGGCTGAACGCATGCGCGAGCCCCGCCGGGTCGAGATTCATCGTCGCCTCCTCGATGTCGACGAAGACCGGCCGCGCGCCGGTGTAGACGATGGCCCAGCTCGTGGCAATGAACGTGAACGGCGTCGTCACGACCTCATCCCCCGGCCCGACGCCGAGGACGCGCATCGCGGCGTGCAGGGCGGAGGTGCCGCTGTTGAAGCCGACGCACTCGCGTGCCTCGCACCAGGCGGCGAAGGCGGCCTCGAACTTCGCCACGTCCGGCCCGAGGCAGAACGAGCATTGGTCGAGCGTGCGGGCGATGGCGGCATCGAGTTGCGGGCGCAGCGGCCGGAGCCGGGCCGCCAGGTCGAAGTAGGGGACTTTCATTGTAGAACCCGGCAGCTTGGAGACCGCCGCGACTGGTGACAAGCTTGGCGGCGACGTGCCGCCCGCGCCGCGGTCAAGGCCAGGCGAGCGCCACCTGCTGGCCGCCGTTCTTGACCGAGTGCTGCGCCGCCTCGAGGATCCGCACGGTGTCGGCGCCGAAGCGGCCGTCGGACAACGGGCGGCCGCCCGCCTTCACGGCCCGGGCGAAATCGTCCACCAGGTTGGCCAGCGCCTCGCGTTGGGGAATGCGCGGCGAATAGACGTCGCCGGCGCGGTATTCGTAGAGCAGGCGGTTACGCTCCTCGTCGGAGCGGGCCACCACGCCGGAGTCGTAGATTTTAACCGGCTCGTTGCCATCGAGGTCGTCGTAGACGATCATCTTGCGGTCGCCGCCGATGAGCATGTGGCGGAGTTTGACCGGCGACACCCACGAGCAGTTGATGTGGACGAACAGGCCGGAGGCATAGCGCAGGATGAGCACGCCGATGTTCTCGATGTGCTGGGCGAGATGCGCGACGCCGATGGCCTGGACCATGACCGGGCGCTCGTCCGTGAGCGTGTTGATGATCGCGAGGTCATGCACCGCGAGGTCCCACAGCACGTTCACGTCGTGCTGGAACAGCCCGAGGTTGATCCGGGTGGAATCGATGTAGGCAAGCCGGCCGAGCTCGCCCGCGCGCACGAGGTCGCGGATCCGCTGCACCGCCGGGTGATAAACGTAGGTGTGGTCGACGCCGAGCACGAGCTGGCGCGACGCCGCCAGCGCGACGAGCTCGTTGGCGTCGGTGGCGGTGGCCGCGAGCGGCTTCTCGACGAGCACGTGCTTGCCGGCGGTGAGGGCGGCCTTGGCCAGCGGGTGGTGGGTCGCCACGGGGGTCGCGAGGGCCACGGCGGCGACATCGGCCCGGCGCAGCGCCTCGGCGAAAGACGCCACACCCTCGGCGCCGGGATTCTCGCGCAGGCCGCGGGCGAGGCGCTCGCGGTTCTCCTCGACGATCACGACGGGGGAGAACGCACCGAGTTGAAGAAAATTGCGGACCAGCTTGGGCCCCCAATAACCGTAACCAACAATGGCAATGCCGGGCATGGGACGAGTCATTCGAATTTCTGGCCGCGTTCCTCCGGGAGAATGCGGCGGAGGGTGTAGATATCGGAGCCGGCCAGGCCGGTGGCGTGGCGCTCGAGCCCGGGCCACGGGTCCCAGGGCGCGGCCAGCAGGCGCCCCGTGATGCCGTCGGAGTGCGGCGACAGGAGGAAATCGACCAGCCCGAGGGCGCGGTCGAGTGAGGCGCCGCCGGCGGCTTTCTGCTTGCAGGCGGCCTCGTACTCCGCCGCGCCGACGACCGCGGGCCCGAGGGCGATGACCTCGTCGGTCATGCGCGTGTTGATCGCGCCCGGGGCAATGGCGTTGATGTCCAGTCGGTCGCTGGTCTCGGCGGCGATCGTCTCGACGAGACGCACGACGCCGGTCTTGGCCGCACCGTAGGCGGAGAAATTGGGCCGCGCCTTGGTGGCGCCCCCGCCGGAGAGGCAGACGACCTTGGCACGGCGCGGCGTGCGCGCGAGGAGCGCGTGGAAGGCCCGGATCGCGAAATAGGTGCCATCGAGGTTGGCGCGGACCGTGGCGCTCCAACGCTGCGGATCGGCGCTGAGGGCCGGCCCGATCTCACCTTGGAGGCCGGCACAGGTGACCAGTCCGTCCACGTGCGGCCAGGCCCGGGCGACTTCATCGGCGGCCCGCGCCACTTGCGGCCAGTCCGCCACATCGGTGCGGGTCGCGCGGAAGGCGGGCTGCCGCCGGGCGAAATCCGCCTGGTCGGAGCGCGCGAGGCCCCAGACCTGGTGGCCGACGGCCAGCAGGTGTTCCGCAATGGCCCGGCCGATGCCGGAGCTGGAGCCGGTGAGGACGATGTTCATGCGGGCAGGAGCCGCCCGAGGACGCGGCGCAGTTCGGTGGCGGCCACGACGGTGACCGCGAGGCCGACCCCGATCGCCAGGATGTGGGTCGCATCGATGGGCGCGGTGACACCGAGGCCGAGCCGATACCGATAGAAGTTGAATTCGCGGATGAGCGGCGCGTGCAGGAGGTAGATTTCGAGGGAGTGCACGCCGAGGAAGCCGAGCGCCGTTGTCAGCCACGGGAGAAACCGGAGCAGCACGCCCCGCAGGGAAAAGGCGTAGAACCCGATCAGCGTGAGCGCAACGGGGACGCTGTGAAAGATGATGCCCTGCGTGTAGGGCGCATAACCGAGGACGAAGCCCGCCAGGCCCAGCAGCGGGCCCAGGCTGAATTCCAGGTGGCCCGCGCGCAGCAGGCGGCCGAGCAGCAGGCCGACGAAGAATCCGGGGAAACGCAGCGCGATCAACCCGTACGAGCCGGCGCGGCCGTTGAGGAAATAATAACGGGCCAGCGCCAGCGACAAGCTTCCGCCAAGGAGCAGCAACCGGTCGGCGTCGAGCGCGAGGCGCGCGAGGAAGGCGTAACCCAGGTACAAGGTGAGGATGAGGGAAACGAACCAGAAGGTGTCGCAGATGCTGCCGAGGTAGACGTCGCCAAACCAAGCGTGCAGCCCGAGGTAGTGAATGATGATGTCGGGGGCGGAATAGTGCACCTTGAGCAGGAAGGCGTGGGCGAGAAGTACCGCCGTGAGCACCACCCAGTACGCCGGCATGATCCGGCGCAGCCGGCGCGACATGAACGGCCAGACCCCGGTCACCGGCGCGGTGCTGAGCGACAGGCCGACGCCGCTCAGGATGACGAACATGTCGACGCCGAGGTCGCCATGCAGGTAATTGCCCCAACCGATGATCCCGATGAGGTGGTAGGCGACGACGAGGGCGATGGCGACGCCCTTGAGTTCGTCAAGTTGGGGGCAGCGCGTGCCGGCCAGCGGCGGCACGCGCAGGGTAAGAAGCCCGGGTCGGGGTGGCGGCGGCGACAGCTTGCGCTCGCGGCCGAGGCTGGTCAGCGCTTGATCCATGGCACGGCAACCGTGGGGTCGATCTCGGGCGGATCGCCGGCGTGTGCCACGGGCAGCAGGATGGGGCGAATGTCCGTGCGCTTGTAGGGCCGGTCGATGTCGTCGAGGTAAGTGATCTCGTAGCTGATGAAGGTGCCGGTGCGGCGGCTTTCCTCGCGGCGGACCGACAGCACGCGGAAACGGGTGCCCTTCGGGATCACATCGAGGATGCGCACCAGCGGGAAATCCTTGCCGATGTTCTCCCGGCGGACCTCGGCCGGCAGCGCGGCCACGCTGGTCGGCACACCGGGGGCATTGACGCCGAGCAGCGGATTCGCGGTGGCGATCGACTTGCGCCAGGCGAATACGTAGCAGTCGCACTCGAGGATGAACTCGCGGTTTGGCCGGTCCGCGTAACGCTCGAGGCCGTTGACGTAGGAGATGTGGGTGGTGTTGAGCTGCCACCACAGGCCGAGGCCGGCCAGGACGACAAGCACGATGGCAAGCAGCCATTTGGTCATGAAGGCAGGAAAGCTGCCGCCGCCGCGGTTGGCGATGCGATTTAATGCGCCGGGGCGGGCACCGGGAGGCGGTCGACCGCGAGAATCCGGCCGGCAAAACCCGGCTCGCAGGTCGACCCGCCGATGGCATTGCGCCCGACGGTCACGTCGCGCACCGCGGAGGCGAAGGGGTCGACGTCGCGCTCGAGCACCGTGCGGCCGTCGAGCGCGATGCGCAGGTGATGGCGCAGGCGCGCGAGCTCCGCGGGCGGCAGCCCGCGCAGCGCCGGGTGCCCGTCGGGATAAAGCGCCCCGGAATCGACGATGAGCTCGTGGTCCGCAAAGTAGTCGACCTCGATGGGATCGGTCTGGCCGGCGGCGACCGACCACACGTCGAAGCCGAGGCGGATGTGCGTGTCATCGACGTAAACCGCATAGACAAACGTGCCCGCATGCGGCCGGCCG
>DASZRV010000065.1:0-151177 GCA_035549095.1 Lacunisphaera sp.
ACGCTCGACACATCGGGCGTAAAGCCCGACCTACACCACCGCATGCCCGCAAAACACACTGGCTCTCCGCGTGGTTCGCATCTGACTCTCTCCCCTCACGCCCATGCCTCACGTCCGCCTGCTCCTTCCGCCCAACCTCGCCAGCGCCGCCGCGCGCGATGCGATCGCAGTGCGCCTCGAGCTGGAACTGGCCACCCCGCCTCCGGAATCGCTGCTGCCCGGGCTGGCGGCATTGCAGCGAATGGGTGTGGCGCCTCAGCCTGTAACCCTGCTGCAGCTCAAGCGCTCCCAGCTGCGCGATCTCCTGCGGGCATTCGTCGGCGAAAAGGTATTCTATCGCGCCGACAAGGCCGGCGCGCCGCTGCCGTGGAATGGTCTCGAGCTGCCCGGTGTCAGTGAGCACCTGGCCGAGCGGGAGGCACCACCCCCGCCCCCACCGCCCCCGCCCAAGCCTGTTGCACGAAAGCGCGCTGAACCCGCGCCCGCCCTGCGCCGGATGCAGGTCGACGGCTCCGAGCATTATCTGGCGATCACGCTGCCGTCGCGCGAATCGGCGATGTACGATGCCGCGCTCGAGCTGGTGCAGGAGAACCGCTTCGTCCTCGATCCCCTCTCCGGCAAATGGTGGCTGCGTGACCGCCACAAGGTGCTGAACCTGCTCGCCTCCCGTGGCGCCGAGCTGCGCGAGGAGTTCGCGGCCGAATTCACCGACAACTTCGAGCGCAACACCGCCCATCTCCGACCCGCCGAGGTTGTCGCCGAAGTGAGCGAGACCGCCGACGCCTACGACGTTGCCCTTGGCCTCAAAGCGGGCGCGGCCGACGAGAAGCAGCTCCGCGCCGCCCTCGCCACCGGCCGTAGTTACATCGAGGACGGCGGGCAGATCTACTTGATCGACTCTGCGCGCGTGGCCCGTCTCGAGGCCGCGCAGCGCGCGCTCGCCCAGGAGCCCGCCGCCGGCGCCGTCGGCCGCCACCGCATCGCCAAGGCCCGCGCGGCCGAGGTGTCGGACCTGCTCGAGGAACTCTCACCCGGCTACGCCGCCCCTGCCACGTGGCGCGAGCGGAGCGAGACGCTGCGCAACCTGAGCAAATTGTCCCGCGCACCGGTACCTGCGTGGTTCGGCGGCCAGCTTCGCCTGTACCAGGAACTCGGCGTCGCCTGGCTCTGGCACCTGCACCGGCAGGAACTCGGCGGCATCCTCGCGGACGAGATGGGCCTCGGCAAAACGCCGCAAGCGCTCGCCGTGCTGGCGGCCAGCACTGCCGCCCAAACCCAACCTCGTCCCCATCTCGTCGTCGTACCGGCGTCGTTGATGGAAAACTGGCGCAGGGAGTCCGCGCGCTTTGCCCCACGGCTGCGGCTCTTTGTCCACCACGGTGACCAACGGCTCGGCCGCGCCGACTTTGCCTGCTTCGACTTGGTCCTGACCTCGTACGGTACGCTCGCGCGCGACGTCGAATTGTTCGCCGCGATCGAGTTTGAATTGATCGTGGCCGACGAGGCCCAGCATTTGAAGAACCGCCGCACACAGGCGGCGCAATCCCTTCGCAGCCTGCGCGGCCGGGGACGTTTCCTGCTCACCGGCACCCCGCTCGAGAACTCGCTCGACGACCTGCGCTCGCTTTTCGAGTTCCTGATGCCCGGTTTCGTCCCGCAGCTCCCGGCTGGGCTGCGTCGCGAAGAGAAACTTTTCCATGACGAGCGTCTGCGCGCGCAGACGGCGCCATACCTCCTGCGCCGGACAAAGACCGCAGTCGCACCGGAACTCCCGCCCAAGATCGAGCAGGTGATCTGGTGCGAGCCGACGCCCGCACAGGCGGCGCTGTACCGCCGGCTGCAGGAAGACAGCGAACGCGAGCTCATCGACTTGGCGGCCCAAGGCGCCTCGGACGGACGCCTCCGCCTCGCCACGCTCACGCAGCTCCTGCGGCTGCGTCAGGTCTGTTGCGATCCGCGACTGATCAAAGCCGCCCCGGCCGGCGCGGAATCCGCCAAGCTCGACGCCTTCCGCGAACTCCTCGCCGAGTCGATCGACGAGGGTCACCGGATGCTGGTCTTCTCGCAATTCACGTCGCTCCTCGCGTTGCTGCGGGAGGAACTCGAGACCGAGCAGGTTGCTTATTGCTATCTCGATGGCTCGATGACGCCCCGGGCGCGCCAGGCCGAGGTCGATAGATTTCAATCGGATGCCTCCGTGCCCGTTTTCTTGATTTCCCTTAAGGCGGGCGGGACCGGCCTGAACCTCACCGGCGCCGATGTCGTCGTGCACTATGACCCGTGGTGGAATCCCGCCGCGGAGGCCCAGGCGACCGACCGCACGCATCGCATTGGGCAGACGAAGGTCGTCACCAGCTACAAGCTCATCTGCTCCGGCACGGTCGAGGAAAAAGTCCTCGCGCTGCAGGACGAGAAGCGCGCCCTGCTCGCCGACGTCTTTGAAGCCAGCGACGCTGCCGCCGGCAAGCTCAGCCTCGGCGACTTGCGGGAGCTGCTCGCCAGTCCCTTGTAGGTCGGGCTTTATGCCCGACATGTCGGGGATAAACCCCGACCTACCTCAATGCCTCGCGCCCGACTTCCCGGACGCCTGCACACCCGGCTAAACCCAGCGTCAGGTCGAACTCGGCGAGCACGTTGCCAATTACCTCCTCGACGCCACGCTGGCCGGCGATGGCAAGTCCATAAACGTACGGGCGGCCCAGACACACCGCGGTGGCGCCAAGCGCCAGCGCCTTGAACACGTCGGCGCCGCCGCGAATGCCACTGTCGAACAATACCGGGATCCTGCCATTCACTGCTTCCGCCACGGCCGGCAGCGCGTCGAGGGACGCAATCTCGCCGTCGATCTGGCGGCCACCGTGGTTGGAGACGATGATGCCATCGACACCATGCTCGATCGCCTTGCGGGCGTCGTCCGGATGGAGGATGCCCTTGAGCACGAGCGGCAGCCTGGTGTGCTGGCGCAAAAACTTCAGATCGTCCCACTGCAGCGACGGCCGCGAGTAAGTGGTCATGAATCGCTGTACGGCCGCGCGAGGCGCATTCGCCCCGAGATTCTTCAACAGCCCGCCAGGATAATTCATCTTCTGATCGAGCGCGGTCAGAACGGTCGAGAAATTCAATGGCGGTTTGATTTCGGGGGAACGCGCCGTCCCCGGCGCGTTTTCCCTCAATTCCGCCTGAAACACCGGATCGCTGGTGTACTGCGCGATCCCGTGCCCCTTCATGAACGGCAGCGAGCCGAGGTCGAGGTCGCGCGGCCGCCAGCCGAGCATGGTCGTGTCCAAAGTCAGCACGATGGCCTCGCAGCCGCACGCTTCGGCGCGCCGCAGGAACGAGGCGACAAGCGCGTCGGACATGCTCCTGTAAAGCTGAAACCAGCGAGGCGCGTCGCCCATCGCACCCGCAACCTGCTCCATCGGGATCGAAGCCTGGTTGGAGAAAATGAACGGCACGCCGAGCGCCGCGGCGGCTCGCCCGACGGCCAGATCGGCCTCGCGGTGCGCCAGCTCGAGTACGCCGATCGGCGCCAGCAACAGCGGGGATGGCAACCGGCGGCCGAACAGCTCGACGGAGAGGTCGCGGGTCTCGGCGCTCCTCAGCACGCGCGGGACGATCCGCCACCGCTCGAAGGCCGCGCAGTTGGCATCCATCGTAGCTTCGCGGCCGGCACCGCCGGCGACGTAGGCCCACGCAGCGCGGGACATCGTCGCCCGTGCCGCGTCCTCCCGCTCCTTTTGTCCGACCGGCACCGCCGGCCGCTGCCCGCCAATGCCAGCGACATAGATCTCGCGCTGGCGTTGCCGGCCGATGTCGGAATGGTCGGTGTTCATTTGACCACGGATTTCACGGATGACCACAGATAGAGTCTACGAGCGCGCTACCTGTCTTGTCATCCGTGAATATCCGCATGATCCGCGGTCAAAAAAAGCCCGGTATCGCGGTCGAGCTTGGCCCCGTTCGCTGGGGCAACTTCCTCACCTCAACCCGCAGTTCTTCCGGGCGCGGGTCATGACTTTCGCCGCGACGGCGCGGGCGCGCTCGGCGCCGGTCTGCAGGACACGATCGATGTAACCCGGATCGGCGGCCAGTTCGGCGCGCTTGGCCCGATAGGGAGCGAAGAAATTCCAGTAGTGTTCGAACAGCGCCTTCTTGAGGTCGCCGTAGCCGAGGCCGCCTGCCCGGAGCCGCTGCTCGAAATCCGCGGCGACGGCCGGCGGCGCGAACAGCTTGAGGAATTGGATGGCCAGGTTCTTGTCCGCGTCGGGCTTCGGTTCCTGCGGGGTGCGCGAGTCCATGACGATCCCCATGATTTTTTTCCGCAGGGCCTTTTCGTCGCCGAAGATCTCGATCGTGTTGCCGTAGCTCTTGGACATCTTCTGGCCATCGAGGCCGGGAATGACGGCCACATCCTCGCGGATCTGTTCCTCCGGGACGACGAAGGTGTCCTCGCCGTAGGTTTGGTTGAACTTGATGGCGATGTCCCGGGTCATCTCGAGGTGCTGCTTCTGGTCCTTGCCGACCGGGACGATGTTGGTGTCGTAGAGCAGGATGTCGGCGGCCATGAGCACCGGGTAGGCAAAGAGGCCGAAGTTGGGCGAGATGCCCTTGGCGAGCTTGTCCTTGTAGCTGTGGGCGCGCTCGAGCAGGCCCATCGGGGTGAGCGAGCCGAGCAGCCACGTGAGCTCGCAGACTTCGGGCACGTCGCTCTGGCGCCAGAAAACCGCCTTGGCCGGGTCGAGGCCGCACGCCAGCCAGTCGAGCGCGATCCCGCGGGTGTACTCGCGGCGCTCCGCCGGGTCGGTGATGACCGTCATCGAGTGGTAATCCGCGATGAAGTAGTAGGCGTCGCCGCCGGCCTGCAGCTCGATGGCCGGGCGCATCGCGCCGAAATAGTTGCCGATGTGCAGGGTGCCGGAAGGCGTGATGCCGGTGAGGATGCGGGACATGAACTATTTTGTGCTTCAGATTTGGAGCAAGCCAATGACTGCTGGCCAGCTTTCCATCTGGACCGATTGTCTGGAGGGTGAAAAGAGCGAAATGATCGCCGCATTGCGGTGAGGAAACTCCCCCTTGTGGCCACCTACCGCCATGGCCTTCAACTGCGCTAAATACAGGAGCGGCGAAAGACCTGGGCTCACACTTCAACCTGAACAGCTCCAACGCGGGGATCGATTTAAGATAAGAAAATATTTAAAGGAAATCGCCTCGATTAAAGTCAGCTTATCCATGAGCTAAAACCGAGCGGCGACTTGCGCCGGGTATCCTCGAAACGTAATTAGTTTGCTCGATGAACGTAATCAACCCCATGCCCCTGCGTTTGTTAGGTCGTATGATTCTGCCTGTTCTGGTCGCGGTCTTATGGACAGCCCGAGCCCTTGGAGAAGCCGCTGAAATATCACAAGAATTGGGACCGTACACTGATGCAAATCATGTACTGTCAGCCGGAGAGAACGTCTTCGTGGTCGGCCAAAAAGGAAGCCGTTTTATTGCCTTCGTAAACGGGGAAGCCGGCCCGCGTTTCGATGAGATCCTCTGGCCAGTGACGACAAGGGACGGAAGCCGCTTCGCCTATATCGGTCGTCGAGGCGACAAATATTGCGCCGTCATTGACGGGCAGGAAGGTCAGCTATTCGACGAGATCGTCGGTCTGAAACGTGCAAAGGAATCTCCGGTAAGATTCAGCCATGATGGATCGCGCGTCGTGTACGTTGGGGGAACCAAGCAAATGTTGGCCGAAAAAATGATGAACGGACAGCATGCGGTCCGCTGGGAATCCTATGTGGTGGCCGACGGCGTCGCCAGTTCTCCCATTCGGGGAGGATTCAATGGCCCGGCAATTGACCCCGCGCCAATATTCACCCCCAACAACCACCTAATATACATTGAACCGCTCTGGGACCCGGCAAAGGCGGGCAATGAGGACAGTCCGCTGGCTTATCGCTTGATCATGGACGGCCATGCCGGGCCGAACCTAGGAAGTGTCCGGCTGATTTCCGCGGGCATTGCCGACAAATCACATTATTTCGAGCACCTGTCGGAATGGGCCGAGTCTCCCGACGGGCGGCACTTTGCCTATTCGGCGGACATTATCCCGGCGCCGCGAAAGATGGCCGACAAGTCTTCGGTTTTCCTTGATGGAGTTCCGGGGCCCCTGTTTCAAAATATCTTTCAGCTTCAATTAAGCGACGATGGTACCCATTTGGGATACAGCCTGAGCGAGGATCGTTTTTGCCTCGATAGCGTGGTAACCGACGGTTCGCAATTGACCCTGCATCGCGCGACCAACCGCGTCGCCTACGTAATTAAGAAAGGCAAAGGATTCGCCGTGGTGACGGATGACAAGGAAGGCGATGAATACGACCAGATACTGCTGCTGGGCTTCAGCCCACAGGGCAAGCATGTCTATTATGTCGCCCGGCAGAACAACCAGAAGTTCTTTGTCATCGATGGGCAGGAATCCGATGGTTACGAGATCTTGGCGGGTCTCGTCGATTCATATGGCGCGAAACCCGGGATAGTCTTCTCGCCCGATGAGAAAACCTGGGCCTTTGTCGGACGTCGCCCCCACAGTCAGAGCTTTGAGATCGTTAGAAACTGGAAAAGACTCGCGGCGGAAGGATTCAGGAGTTGGGAGCTGGGCCCCGACGGCGTGCTGATCCTGCATGAAGGCTTCGCCGCGAACGGCGATCGCCTCGTTTACTTGGACGATAAATTGATCGGCCGGGACGCCGTGATTAGCCCGGACGGCCGACGGATCGCAACCACGGTGAATGCCCCCGACAACCATGGCGTGCAAGTACTCGTGGACGGGGTTGCCCAACCTGTGTATGCCTCTGTCCGCGCGCTTCAATTCAGCGCCGATTCCCGTCATTTTGGATACATCGCGGAACGGCTTCTTCGCTCAGGGGAAAACGAACATACGCCCGCGACCATCGTCAATGTAGACGGCAAGGAAAGCCGGCCTTACCATGATATTTCTGAATTCAAATTCAGCCCGGATGGAAAGCACTACGGTTTTGCGGCCGAACGAAGGACTTACCCCGGGAAAAATGGTTCATCCAGTGACAGCAGTCATACGCTGGTGGTCGACGGCCAAGTCGAAGGTTTGTTTTTCGAGGACTTTGTGTTCCCAAAACCAAGATTAATTAAGAACAAATATGACGTCGATGTTTCCAACGTCTATCCTGAGGCGAATCCTTGGCACGCTCCCTTCCGGTTTCTGCCCGATGATTCGGTCGAAGGCCTCGTAGTTGACGAGGGCACCGTCAAGCGCTTCCGCCTGGCTCCCGCCGGGCAGGAGCCTCCGCCGTTTCCCAATCAACCGCAATTCGGCCCCTTGAAGCCGCCCGCCAGCCTGGCCGAGGCCACATTTCAGGAGGCTGCTGTCCGCTTTGTGGGCAATCCCACGCCAACCGATGCCGCCCAAGCCGCCCCCGTGATGGGTCCCGGAACCGCCAATCCTCAGTCGCCGTCCGGGGCCCAGCCAGCCGCCCCCGCAAACCAGCCGACGCCCACCACTGCTTCCACCACCACCTTGCCAGCGCCCCTGGATGATCAACTCAACAAACTTGGGCAAAACGTGGGCAAGGCGCTCGGCAATCTCTTCAAGAAGAAGAAGCCTTAAGAATCCGCCAAATGGTCATGTGCTCCAGCCCGATCGCGACGCCATTCCGGAGAATCGTTCTGCTCGGGTGCTGCGCGGCGAATAGCCTGTTGGCGCAAAAACTCCCTCCCGAGGCCGAGCGACTGGCCGCGCAGGCTTGGCAGGATATGGCCCACAACCGGTTTGCGTCGGCCCATGCTGAATTCGTTGAAGTGCTCCGAATGGCGCCGCAAGAACCGGAAACTCTGTATGGACTCGCCTGGTCCAGTTACTGGGTTGGAAAATGGGCGGATGCAGAAAACGCATTCGCCACCTTGGAGACGACCAGTCCCTCAAACGGCGATGGATTTGCCGGCCGTGTGTTTGCGCTAGTCAAACTCGGACGCTTTAATGAAGCCAAGCGGGAGGCCGTGCTGGCGTTTGCGCGCTCGCCAGGTCGCAGCGTTCCTTCATCGCCGGAGTACCCGCATCATCCAAACAATTACTTCGAAACGGCAGTGGCCGAATATGATCACCTGTTTGAGCGGAGGCCTTCACGAATCGATCAGATGATCGGTCGAGGCGAGAGCGAGGCGGATTCCGCGCCAGTCAGGCTCTGTCAGGTAGTCGGCCGCTATCGCTTCTACGACAAAAACTATGTGCTTAATTCGGCTCCGGCGGTCCTTCGCCACGACTTACAGGCCCTGACCAACTTGCTGCCCGGAGACCCTGACATCGTGATGATCAGGGGCCTCCTTTATACTTTGGAGGGAGCGGGAGAAATGCCGTTTGATCGCCACCCGATCGAACCTCTCGAATTTGTTGAGTCTCGTTCTGGTTCCACGTCGACGACGGAACAAGCAATCATGGACTTGAGCTTCGTCATCCGAAGTCGTCCCGATCTGCCGGAAGCCTACAAATATCGAGCGGTATGCTTTGCTCGAATTGGTTATTGGGGGCATGCCGTGCTGGATTTGCGTCGCGCTCTCACCCTCCGGCCGTCCGACCTGGACGCAGCCAAGGCCCTCGCGCAATGGGAATCACAGCATAATCCCGAAATAATTGCCTTCGAACGCAACGCTGCCCTTTCCAAGGCCGCGGAAGAAAACGACCATCGCGCGGCGGCGCAGGCAACCGAACATGCCCCACTCTTTGACGGCCAAGCCAGCCTCGGTGAGGGGGAACCAGCCGATGGCATCTATATCCGCAACACAGCATCCTCGCCGATCAAACTGGCCGTCTGTGAGGAACCATCCGGCACCACCGGGACTTGGGTTTCGCTCCGGCCGGGACAGAGTTACCGAGTTGATCGTGTCAACTTGGATGCGAGCGCGTGGCACCTGTATCATTTTGCATTTGCCCGGAGTGGTGAAAAATCAGGGCCCATTCGGATTTCTCCTTTTCTCACTGCTTTGCCCAGCACCCGCGAGGTCCCAGGGCCCGGTGGCATGGCGATGCCTTGTTCGTTCGCCGTGAAGGACACCCTCCGGGCCACGATTGACATCGCACTTTCCAATTAGGCCAATCGTTGGAAGCTCAAGTTCGAGCCCGTTCATGGGGCGACCGAAGCGACGCTAGCTTGCCAAGCATCTGAGCGCAGTTGTCGGATCGCACCCCCGTCTGGCACGCCTGCAAGCGAATCTTCTCAATCCCGCCGCGGCAGCGTCGCGACCGTGTGGCGGACGTGCGCGATCGTCGCCGGTGGCAGCACGCCCGAGAAGGCCATCGCCGGCATGACCAGCGAACGCGGGCCGAGCAGCGTGCCGGGATTGAGCACGGCGTTGCAGCCGACCTCGGCCTTGTCCCCGAGGATGGCACCGAACTTCCGCAGCCCGGTCGACACGACCGCGCCGTCGCACCGGACCGTGACCTCCGCCTGGTCCAGACGGAGATTGGAGCAGATCGCGCCGGCGCCGAGGTGGGCGCCGTTGCCGAGAATCGAGTCGCCCACGTAATTGTAATGCGGGGCCTGGACGCCATCGAGCAGCAGGCAGTTCTTGAACTCGCTTGCGTTACCCAGGACGCAGCCCTCGCCGGCGATGACATTGCCGCGGATAAAGGCGCCGGGCCGGATGTCCGTCTTCGCCCCGATGTAGACGGGCCCGATGATGGTGGCATAGGCCGGCAACTTTGCCGACGGGTGAATCCACACGCGGCCTTCAACCTGGACGCCGGCCGGGAACCTGGCCTCGCTCGGTCCGAAATTCGCCGCCGCGAGGGCCGCCCCGATCTGCTTCAGCCATTCCCAAGGCGGCGCTTCCGCCGGGAAGAATGAGGCAAATCGCGCCAGGCTCGGCGGCAGGGCGAAGTAGTCGGAAGCTTTCACGGCCCGTGTGCATAACAAAAAAACCGCCGGCGAACAGCGGTTTTTGGGCGGGAAATGTGAACGGTTGAGCGTGGGAGGGGCTTTACGTCCCGACTGCTGGAGGCCGGTCGAGGCGGGGTGCCCTCACCCCGCAATCCAATCTTTCTCGTTCTCGTGATCTTAATCTTTCTCTCGTGGTTGGTTCATTGTCGAGCGGGCGATTCGCGGGGTGAGGGCACCCCGCCTCCATGATTCTCGATCAGTGCTGGTACCGGCGCTCGTCATCACGCCGGCGGTCGTCGTCATCGCGGCGATGATCGCGATCGTGGTCCCGATCGTGATCGTGGCCGCGGTCATCCGGGCGCCAGTTGCGCGGATAGCGTCGCACCACCTCGGCGTGGTGATGGTCGGGTGTGTCATGAAAATCCATGTGCACCGACGGCCCCGGCACAAATACGCGCGGGGGCGTCGGCCGCCGCACCCAGCGACGGCCGTCCTGATAGTAATAATCGTGGTGCCGTCGGCTGTAATAGACTTCGTAGCCGGGATAGTAATCGTAGTCGTCGGCCCCGATGACTGCGCCGCCGGAAACATAGCCGGCGTCGGCGCAGCCGGCCGAAGAAAGGATGAGCCCGGCGGCCGGCAGCAGCACGGCCAGGCTCGCGAGGGGGATGAGTTGTCGCTTCAGGTTCATTTGCTGGGATAGAACGGTGGCAGCACCTTTGGTTCTGCTGATAGGCAAGCACCCCACGACCGCCCGTGGCGGCAACCCGTGCCGCTCAGGGCCATGCTGCCCCGGGTTCAGCAACCCCGCGCAAACGCCTGTTCGTCCTCGGGTTGGAAAATGAAAAAGCGCCCGGGATTCGGGCGCCTTTTCGAAATGGAGCGGGCGAAGAGACTCGAACTCTCGACGTCCACCTTGGCAAGGTGGTGCTCTACCAACTGAGCTACACCCGCGAGAGAGAGGGCGAGTATTTGGCTCCGCATTTGCCCGTCAACCAGAATTATTTATTCGTCGCCGCCAGCGCCGGGCGGAGATTTCCAGCTTTCCCGGAGCGAGTTGCACTGCTGATGTAGTCCCTCCCGATGCCCGGATCAGAAACAGTCGAAGCCCAGATGCAGGCCGCATTCGCGAACGGCGCCACCGCCGCGGAACGGCTGGCCGCCTGCAAGGCTTACCTGCGCGCCGAGAATGCCCGCATCCATCACCTGCATCGCGCAGGCGCGTCGGGCCGCGAAGTGGTGACCGCCAACGCCAAGGCCGTCGATGTGCTGCTGGTCCAGTTGTTCGACTTTGCCCTCGCCACCTGGCGCAAGGACCACGGCGAGCCCCCGCAGCCGGTCTGCTTCATCGCCCTCGGTGGCTACGGGCGCTCCGAGTTGAATCCGCTGAGCGACATCGACGTGATGTTCCTTTTCCCCGCCGCGGCGAAGTCGGACAGCCTCGCGAAGTTCCAGGAACACCTCTCGAACACCATCCTCTACCCGCTCTGGGACCTGCGCCTGAAGATCGGCCACTCCACGCGCACCCTGACCGAGGTCTTCGGCGAGGCCGGCCGCGACATCCGGACCAAGACTTCCCTGCTCGAGTCCCGGTTTCTCGCCGGGTCGGAAACGCTGTACGAGAACTTCGCCTCGACCTACCGGAAACATTACCTGACCGAGAATCCCAAGGCCTACATTGCGGCCCGCCTCGCCGACCAGGCGGCGCGACGTTCACAACACGGCGACACCGTGTTCATGCAGGAACCCGACATCAAGAATGGCGTCGGCGGTTTGCGGGATTACCAGAACGCCCTCTGGATGGCCCGCGTGCGCCTCGGCATCGCGCGCCTCGACCAGCTCGTCGAGCAAAACTACCTGCAGCCCGCGGAGCTCGCCCAGTTCGAGGCCGGCTATGACTTTCTCCTGCGGGTCCGGAACGAGCTGCATTACATGAGCAAGCACGCCACCGACGTGCTCAACCTCGAGACGCAGCCCAAGCTCGCCGCCAATCTCGGCTATCACCAGGCCGTCCTCCTCGAACGACTCGAGAAGTTCATGCACGACTATTACCGACATGCGCAGGCGATCTACCGGATCTCAAAGATCATCGAGCAGCGCCTCGCGCTTACCATCGCCGGCGGCCCGGGCATCGTCGGCTCGCTCAAGAACCTCCTGCTCGCCCGGCGTTCCGAGCGCACCAAGCGCCTCGATGGCTTCGTGCTCCGCGGCAGCGAACTCGCCGCCGAACGCCCCGACATCTTCCGCGAGGACCCGGTCCGGCTCATCCGCGTCTTCCGCCATTGCCAGCAACTCGGCTGCTCGCCCGACGTCGACCTCGCC
This sequence comes from Lacunisphaera sp., assembly GCA_035549095.1. Lineage (GTDB taxonomy): Bacteria > Verrucomicrobiota > Verrucomicrobiia > Opitutales > Opitutaceae > Lacunisphaera. The sequence continues at coordinate 12,216 of DASZRV010000065.1, forward strand.
GCACTCATCCGGGCCTCGCTGGACCTGATCACCGACGAGGTCATCCACTCGGAGGCGGCCAACCAGAGCTTCCGCACCATGCTCGGCGAGGCGGGACGCGTCTACCCGCCGCTGTCCCTGATGCACGAGCTCGGCGTGCTGGGGCGCTTCATTCCCGAGTTCAAGCCGCTCACCTGCCTGGTTCAACACGAGTACTACCACCGGTACACGGCGGACATCCACACGCTCAATGCCATCCGCGAGCTGGACACCATCTACTCGCTCGCGAGCCCCTTGCACGAAAAGTACCGTGACGAGCTCCATCAGACGCCCGATCCCACCCTCCTCTACCTGATCCTGCTCCTCCACGACATCGGCAAGGGCGAGGGCATCCAGGGCCATGCCGAGACCGGCGTGGCCATCGCCGGCCCGGTGCTCGAGCGCATGCAGATCGACGCCGCCCGCCGGGAAATGGTCGCCTTTATCATTAAAAATCATTTGGTCATGGCACGGTTCTGGCAGAAACATGACCTCGATGATCCCAAGACCGCCGCTGCTTTTGCCGACATCGTGGGCGACGCCGACCGCTTGCGCTACCTCTACGTGCACACCTACTGCGACGCCAACGGCACGTCGGCCGGCCTGTGGAATGGCTACAAGGATTCCCTGCACCGCCGCCTTTTCGATACCACGCTCGAACGCCTGACGCTCGGTGACAAAGTCGACACCCGCCTGCTGGAGAACAAGGAAATGACCCGTCGCAACCTCATCGCGCAGCACATCCCCGGGATCAGCGCCGAGGAGATCACCGCCCATTTCAATCTCCTGCCCGAACGCTACTTTGTCCAGACGGAGGCGGCGGAGATCACGCTCCATATCCAGATGGTCAACCGCCTGCTGCACTCCATCTCGGCCGCCGACTCGCTCGGCTCACTGCGCCCGGTGATCGAGTGGAAGGACGACATCAACCGGAGTTATACCACCGTGCACGTCGTCACGTGGGACCGCGCCGGCCTTTTCTACAAACTCGCGGGCGCGTTCAGCGTGGCCGGCCTGAGCATTCTCTCCGCCCGCATCACCACGCGCTCCGACCACATCGCCATCGACACCTTCCATGTCGTCGTGCCCGGCCGTGGCGTCGTGCAAAACCAGACGGCCATGGACACCTTCGCGCGGACGGTCGAGGACAGCCTGGTCAGCAACAAGGACCTCCTGCCGGAGATCGCCGCCCAGGCGCGGAAGTTCGCCGCGGCGACGCGCTACACCGCCGCCAGCCAGGAATTGCCCGCCACCTTCCCGCCCACGGTCGACGTGTACCACGAGATCTCGCTCAATCGCATCATCGTCGAGGTGCAGGCACACGACCAGATCGGCCTGCTGTTCCGCCTGGTGAAGACAATCTCCGACCACGGCTACGACACCACGTTTGCCCGCATCAACACCGAGCGCAGCATTGCGATCGACACCTTCTACATCGAGCCCAGCAAGCCCGAGGCGACGATCGACATGGACCGGCTGCAGAAGCTGAAGGAGGCGCTGCGGGCCCTGATCACAACGGCGCCGGTCGAAGCCGCCAGCGCCTGAGCCGGATTGTGGATCGCGGATTGGGGATCGCGAATTGCAGATCTTAAATCTGGATCCTTCGCTGCGCTCAGGATGACCGCAGCGAATATTCATTCCCTTTACGTGTCATTCTGAGCGCAGCGAAGAATCCAGGCGAATGCCCGGCTTCGCTCGTGCTTTGGCCCGGCTGCCGGTAGGGCGGCAACTCCGTGCGCCGCCGCGGCACGCAGGCGCTGCGCGCCCTACCCGCGTGTGGCGATCGGGCGATTTTCGCTCCCCAAGCCGCCACATTCCTGTTCATCTCGGCCCGCATGGCTGCCGATGACATATCCGACTCCGCGATCCTCTACCGGATCGCCTCCTTTGCCGCCCAGGCGACGGATGCCGCGTCGGCGCAGCGCGGGATCCTCGCGGTGATCATGTCGGCATTCGGGGCGGACAGCGGCTCGCTCGCCCTGTTGAGCGCGGAAAGCGGTCACCTCGAAATCAGTGTCGAGAAGGGCCTCCCGCCGGAGGTCGGCGAATTCGCCCTGCGTCCGGGCCAGGGCATCACCGGCTGGGTGGCGCTCCACGGCCGGCCGCTGCTGGTCACCGATGTCGCGGCCGAACCGCGGTATATCTCCGCGCGCCCGGGCGTGCGCTGCGAGATGGCGGCGCCGCTGGTGGTCGATGGCCGCACGATCGGCGTCGTCAACGTTGACGCCGACCGAGTCGGCGCCTTCAACGCCGCCGCGCTGGATCGGCTGACGCGGTTCGCCGCGGAAGCGGCCGCCGTGCTGCACCGGCTCTGGCAGTTCGAACGGCTCCGCACCAATTCCACCCAGCTCGCCACGCTGGTCGAACTCGGCCATGCGCTCGTCGCGCAACTCGCCTCGGAGGAGCTCCAGTCGACGCTCACCCAGAGCGGCCGCGCCTTGTTCAACGCCAGCCTGTGCCTCCTGCACGATTACGATCCCACCCGGCGCGAGCTGCGCCTGCATGCCTGGTCGGCGGCCGGCGACCTGTCCGCCGCCGGGCTCGAACTCCAGGAACAGGCAGTGCCGGCCGATAATTCGCTCCTCGCCTCCGTGGTGCGTTCCGGCAAATCGGCCGAGTTCCAACACATCGACGGCCCGGGTTACCGCGAGGCCGCCGATCTTCCCCGGCGCCACCCGCTATGTTCCGCGCTCGCCGCCCCGATCATCATCGAGGGCGAGGCCGCCGGTGTCCTCTCCGTTTTCCACGACAAACCGCATCGGTTCAGCGACGACGAGAAGCGCCTCTTCAACGCCCTGGGCAGCTTCGCGGCCGTGGCCCTGCAGAACGCGCGGCTCTACGCCCGCGTGTTCCAGTCGGAGGAGGTCCTGCGCAAGAACGAAACCCTCACCACGCTCGGCATGCTGGCGGCCGAGATCGCGCACGAGATCCGGAATCCACTCACCGTCGTCAAACTCCTCATCGGGCCGCTCGGCGCCGACTTCTCGGCCGACGATCCGCGCCGCCGCGACCTCGAGGTCATCACCGAGAAGATCGAGCAGCTCGAGGTGATCGTCTCGCGCGTCCTGTCTTTCGGCCGCGCGCCCTCCTCGCTCCATTCGCGCTGGTCGCTCGCCGAGATCCTTGACGACACCCTGGTGCTGCTGCGCTCGAAGCTGGCGCAGGCCGCCGTGCAACTCCACTACACTGCCCCGGGGCGCGGCGTGATCGTCGACGCCAACAAGGGACAATTGCAGCAGGTCGTGCTCAACCTCGTCCTGAATTCCCTCCACGCCATGCCCCACGGCGGCGAGCTCACCGTGGCGTGCGTCGCCGAGGACAAGGGCGGAGCACACCTGGTGCACGTGGATATCAGCGATACCGGCACGGGCATCCCCGATTCAATCCGGCCCCGCATCTTCGAGTCGTTCCTTTCGGGCCGCGCCGACGGCACCGGCCTCGGCCTGGCCATCGCGCAGCGGATCATGCACGAGCACCACGGCGAACTGACCGTCCACGCCAGCGGCCCGCGCGGCACCACGATGCGCGCCACGCTGCCGGTCGCGGGGGGATAAAGACGGCAAGTCGTGAGGTTGCCAGGGCCTGTATGGCGGGATCGCTGATCCCGCCAACGCCGTCGCCATCGCCATCGCGCCGACCGGATCAGCGATCCCGCCCTCCAGCAAACGGTGCTTTCGGCCGGAAATGGATTTAACCAGCCTCACTCCGCCGGGCGGAGCTTCAGGTCGACCATCAGGTCCGCCGCAATCTTTTCGAGGTCGGCGCGAACCTGCTCGAGGCTCACGTCCGCCGGCACGAGCAGCCGGGCCTGCGCCTGGAACAGCTCGCCTCCCCCCATCGGCGCCGGCACGCAGGACGAGGACAGCTCCTCGACATTGACGCCCCGCGCGGCAAGCACGCGGGTGACCGTGCGCAGGATACCCGGCCGGTCCTGGCCCACCAGGTCGAGCAAGGCCACCACCCCCGATCCGCCCGCGGCGCCCGCGCCGCTTTCCACAACGATCCTGACGCCGTCGGCCTCGAGGCCGTGCAAGGCGCGCCGGAGCGCGGTGAGCTTGTCGCCCGGCACTTCCACGCGCACGATGCCGGCGAAACGCCCGCCGAGGTGACACATCCGGCTCTCGTCCCAGTTGCCGCCGTGGTCCGCGACGCAAGCCGCGAGGCGCTCGACGAGTCCGGGCCGGTCGGCCGCGATGATGGTCAGGACGAGGCTTTCAATCATGCGCGAACGCTAGATGGGCCCGCCGACGCCAAGCAACCCGCATCTGTTCCCTCGTTCCTGATACCAATCCGTTCGAATCGATTGTTTAACCACAGATGAACACAGATAGACACAGATCGCGACGGCCTCTTTCAGCCTCATCTGTGTGGATCTGTGTCTATCTGTGGTTGAAAGGAATGGTCTGATTTGGCCTGCTGTATCGCCGGTTTCTGTGGTCCGGTGAACTTGGGGCTTGGGTGTTGGCCTTGAAGTTGCGATCACCTCGCCGAGAACTTCCGGCAAACCCTTCCCCATGGCCTTCGTTACCCTCGCCTCCGTCCCTGCCAAGGAACTCTTCAACGGCACCATCCGCGGCCAGTACGCCCATCTCGACCGGCTCACGCTCGGCGAGGTGACGCTGGAGCCGGATGTCGTGGTGCCGATGCACCAGCATCCGCACGAGCAGATGACCTACGTGATCTCCGGCCGCTTCGAATTCACCGTCGGGACCGAGACCACCATCCTCGAGCCCGGCATGGTGGCCGTGATTCCCGGCGGCGTGCCGCATGGCGGCCGGACCCTGACGCGCTGCCTCGTGCTCGACGCCTTCTCGCCCGCACGCGACGATTATCGGTGAGGCAGGGGGGGGTCACGCCCGACGTGTAGCGGCGGTCTATGGTATTGCGCCATCACATGGGTAACACTTAGCGCCATCACATGGGTAACAGGTGGTGGTGTGGCAGGCTCATCGAAAGATGAGTGGGAGGGGTGCTGGGGAGGGCGAAGCCCTCCCCGCGGTGTTGCGGACGCAGTTGGATGTGGCGCATGCCGGCGCGGTCCTGGGCCACGAGTAACCCGATGAGGACATGGTCGAGATAGACCTCCCAATGGTTGGGTGCGACGGGACGCAGGCCGAGGAGTGGTTGGGCAAAGGCCATGCCGAAGAGCCGCTGGCGATGGGCCCACCAAGCCCGGCCCTCGGCTCCAATCTGCAAGGTGGACCAGCCCCGAGGATAACACCGAGGCGGCGGCATGCCCCGGTAGCGCCGCCGGCTTTTGCGGTATACCTCCACTGGCCGGCGCATGCCCAAGCTCTCGTGCGCACGATCGGTGTTGTATTGATGCAGGCAGCGATTGAGCCGCCCTTGAGCGGTGCCTCCTAAGCGGGTGGCAAGATCCTCCTGCAGGGTGCGGTGCCAGCGCTCGTGCGCCGCGTTATCTTGGGGACAAGCCGGCCGACCAAACTGCACCTTGATGCCCAGCCGCAGCCACTCGGCACTCAAGCGGGAGAGCCCCAAACTGCCGCCACCACCGAAAGGTGGTCCGTTGTCGACTTGGATGGCGCGCGGTAATCCGTAGCGCTGGAACAACGCCAGCATCGCCCGGCGGGTGCAGGTGTAGTCCTTGGCTTCCAGCAGCTGCGCGGCCAAGCCATAACGACTGGCGAGATCGAAAACCGTCAAGGGTTCCGGGCCGCCGCGCCGACCTGCGCCCTTGAAGTCTACCGTCCAGACATCGTTGGGCTGGCGGGCCACAAGTCGTGGCCGGGCTTCCCGCCGCGGTCCCGGCCGGGCTCGTTGGCGCGCTCTTCGCGTCACTCCGGCTTGGGCCAGCCAGCGCTGGAAGGTTCGCACCGCGGGCAGCGGCTGAGCCGGCCAGAACCGGCGCAGCTTGTCCTGCAGTTTGCGGGCGCCCCAAGTCGGGCGCCGCCGCCGCCAGACCAGCAATCTTTGGCGCCAGCATCCTGACCAGCCGCCCGCCCGCTTGCGTCGCCGGCTGCGCGCACTCAAGCCCGCCAAGCCGGCCTCGGTGTAGCGCCGCAGCCACTTATAGCCTGTCTTCCGGCTAATCTGATAGCGCCGGCAGCACTCGCTCATCGTCTCCGTTCCGGCTTGCACCGCATATACGAAGCGCAGCCGCACTTCCTGCTCCGTCCAGTTCTTCCAAGGCATAGTGCCCCAGCAAAACTGTTACCCATGTGATGGCGCTAAGTGTTACCTATGTGATGGCCCCATACCTATGACCGTCGCCTTCGACCTACGGCGCTCATAGAGCGCCGCTACAACCACCGCTCCGATTCACCGCTTCGGCTGCAGCGGGAACGGCACCGCGGTCACGTCCTGACCCAACACCGCCGACGGGCCTTCGGCCGGCGCCACGTTGGCGAGGACGGCGACGGTGTTGTAGGCGAGCTGGATGTGCGGATGGCTTTCCAGTTCGGAAATCAGCCGCCGGTTGATCCGGTTGCGGGTGATCGACGTATTCCGGTAGTGCGACACGTACAGCAGGCTGAAGGTGATGCCGCTGTCCGCGATCCGCGTGAAGATCTTCGGCCGGTAGTCGGCGTCCTCGACGCCGTAGCGACGCTCCATCTCCGCCGACACCCGGCGCGCTTCCGCGAAATCCTCGCGGGTCTCCTCCTCGAGCACCTTCTGCAGCAGCGCCATCGCGCTGGCGACCGGAGTCGAGTAGGTCACCGTGACCTCGATCTTGCCCCAGATGAACGGGTGGCCGTGGGTGAAGCTGAAGACCTTCGTTTTGAAGATGAAATTGTTCGGCACGATGATCACGCGGCCGGTCGGCTGGTCGACGCCGAGCCAGTTGTTGAGTTCGAGGAGCGTCGTGCGCAGGAGCTGGATGTCGAGCACGTCGCCGCGGACGCCCTCGATCTCGAGACGGTCGCCGATGGTGAACTTCTGGCCGGCCATGATGACAAACCAGCCGCAGAAGGAGGCGCAGACGTCCTGCAGCGAGATGACGATCGCGGCGCTCACGAGGCCCAGCGTGGCCGCGATCAGCCGCAGATCCTCCAGGAGGTAGAGCGTCACCACGATCGCGATCAACAGCGTCGTCGCATAACGCCCGAGGCGGCGGGCCAGGAACAGCTCCTCCTTCTTGTAGCGTCGTGCAAAGACGAACCGGTTGAGGGCAAGGTACGCCAGCAGGATCGCGAGCGAAGTGACGAAAGGCCAAAGCAGGCGGTAAAGATACGCGGCGCGCAGTTCGTCGGCCTGCTCGTGCACCAACCGCTCCTCCAGGACGATCAAATCCCGGCGCGCAGCGAGACTGTCACGCGACTGGCGCAACGCTTCGACCTGCTCGATCAGGAAGGGCAGTCGTTGTCCCAGCAACTGCTTCTGCGCGCGTTGCGTCGCGAGCAATTGTTCCAACCGGTCGTTGCGATGCAGGAAGGTCGTCTGCCGTTCGAGCAGCTGCAGTTCCTCGTCGAACTTCGCCATCTTCTGCCGCGCGAGCTGCAGGCCCGCCTCGGTCACCCGCAGGTTCTCCGCCACGTTGCCCGCCATCTCCGCCAGCTGCTGGTCGCGCGTCGTGTCGGTCTTCAGTTCGGCCCGCTTCGCAAACCAGGCCTTGAGGGTTGGTGCGGCAAGGGCCGCCTCGTCCGCCCGCAGGTTTTCACGCAAGGCCTGGGCCTGCCGCACCAGGGCCGCCTCGTTGTCGGCCGCCTCCTGCTCCAGTGCGATGGACCGGATCTCCTCGTTTTTCGTGAACAACTGCTCGTCGATCTCCGCCTGTCGGCTGGCGCCGGGACCACCCTCGACATCCTCCTTCCGGTTCATGAGCGCCGTGCGCTCGGCGGTGGCCTTCAGGCGGCGCGCCTCGAGTTCGCGTTGTTTGGCCTCGACCGTCGCCGGGTCGGAACCGATGGCCTGCAGCTTCTCGCGCAACTGCTCGCGCGTCTGGGTGCGCACCTCCGCCTTCAGGCTGCGCTCACGGGTCTCGATCGCCTCGCGTTCCTCGAGGATCGAGAGCTCCTGTTTCAGGGCTTCGAGCTTGCGCGCAAGCCGCGGCCGGTCCGATTCGGGCGCATTGGCGTCGGCCATGACCGTTTCGACCGATCGGATGGCCTCCTTCACCTGCGCGATGCGCTGCTCGTCGCGCGCGAACAGGGTCGTGCCGATCAGGCCCGCAAGGGCGAGGAAATGCCGGAGATGGCGCAGCCTCATGCAGCTCGGAACGAGCCGGCGACGCGGTTCATTCCTCGAGCTCGACGTTCCAGTAGGCGACGTCGAGGAAGTCCTTCCATTTCTCGTGGCCATGGTTGCCCAGGACCAGCGAGATCACCGGCCGCCATTTCGGACGGACCGGCTTCCGGATCAGGCGCATGTGCGCCTCGTGCGGGAGGCGGTTGGCCTTGCGCGAATTGCACCGGATGCAGGAACAGACGATGTTCTCCCAGGTGGTCTTGCCGCCGTAATGGCGCGGGATCACGTGGTCGAGATTGAGGTGTTCGCGGGGGAAGACCTGCCCGCAATACTGGCAATGGTCGCCGTCGCGTTCGAAGACGTTGTTGCGCGTCAGCTTCAGCTCCTTGCAGGGCAGCTTGTCGAAAAACGTCAGCAGGATGACGCGCGGCAGGCGGATGCGGCGATTGATCGTGCGCACCGTCTCCAGCGCCTCGACCGGCGGGTTGTAGTTCGAGAAATCGATCCAATCGAGCAGCGAATAGGTGCGGAAGGAGTCCTCGGTCTGGTGCACCACCTGGGCGTGCTCGCGGGCGAGCAGGGCGAAGGCCCGGCGCGCCGCGATGATGTTCACCGCCTGCCAGAGGCGATTCAGCACAAGAACAGGTTGGTCTAGTGCGGCTTCCATGGACAATGCGTCGGGAGATACCGGCGGTGCCCCGGGCTGTCAAGCAACCCCCGGGGCGCCACCCACCGCCGCGTCAGCCTCACGATTCTTTGACTGAAAGTTTCCCCGCGTGCCGGGCCGAACCCGGCGGGGGAAGTGGCCGGCAAGTTTCTTTACCCGCAGGGCGATTTCCCTCGCTTTGCGCGGCGAACCCCGGGGTAATGACCCGCTATGCCATTTTCCAAGCTCGGGCTGCCGCCCGCACTCGTCAACGGGGTCAAAGCCATGGGCTACACCGATCCAACGCCCATCCAGCTGCGGGCCATCCCGGTCGTCCTCGGCGGCGGCGACCTGATTGGCTCGGCCCAGACCGGCACGGGCAAGACCGCCGCCTTCGCCCTGCCCGTCCTGGCCCGGCTCGCCAAGCACGAGCCCCGCGGCCCGCGCGTGCTCGTGCTCGAGCCGACGCGCGAACTGGCCGCGCAGGTCGAGACGGCGTTCCGCGACTTCGGCCGGTTCACCGATCTTCGCGCCACCGTGGTCCACGGCGGCGTCGGCTACGGCCGGCAGCGCAGCGAAATCCAGTCCGGCACCGACATCGTCGTCGCGACGCCGGGCCGGTTGATGGATTTTCTCCACGAAGGCACGCTGCGCCTCGACGCGCTCAAGATCCTCGTGCTCGACGAGGTCGACCGCATGCTCGACATGGGCTTCGTCAAGGACGTGAAGAAGATCATCGGGCGCTGTCCGCGCGAACGGCAGACGCTGTTTTTCTCCGCCACCGTGCCGCCCGAGATCGAGGAGGTCGCGCGCTTCGCCCTGCGCAACCCGGCGCGCGTCGAGATCGGCGTCGCCCGCACCGTCAACCAGTCGGTCACGCACGCCTTCTACCCGGTCAACACCAGCCAGAAGTTCGATCTCCTCGTCGCGCTGCTCGCCAAGACAGATTTCCAAAGCTGCCTCGTGTTCTCCCGCACGAAGCACGGCGCCGACAAGATCGCACGCAAGCTCAAGCAGGCCAACCATGCCGTCGCCGTGCTGCACGCCAATCGTTCGCAATCGCAACGCGTCGAGGCCCTCGAAGGCTTCAAGTCCGGCAAATACGAGGTGATGGTCGCCACCGATATCGCGGCGCGCGGCATCGACGTCGCCGGCGTGTCCCACGTCATCAACTACGACATACCCGCCCACCCGGAGGACTACGTGCACCGCATCGGCCGCACGGGCCGCGCCGCCGCAGTCGGCGATGCGTTCACGTTGACCACGCCCGACCAGGCCGGCGAGATCCGCGCCATCGAGCGTTTCATCGGCCAGAAGGTGCCGCAGCTAAAGCTCGAGGGCTTTGCCTACGGCGCGATGGCGGCCGCGCCCCACCCGACACCTCCCGCCCAGCACCGGCGTCCCTTTCATTCCGGCCAGCAGCGCGGCCACCACCAGGCGCGTCCGCCGCAGGCGCATCCGGGCTCCCGGCCTTCCGCAGCGCCCCAGTCCATTCACCCGGCGCATCCGGAGTCACCTGCTCCGGCACACGGTCACGCGCCGCAGCCGTCGCATCGTCCCGGCCGTCTGGCGCGCGGACGCTGGGGCCGGCGTTGAACAGCTGAAACCGTTGGGGCGGATAGTCCCCTTTGCCCGCAGTTGGCAGATGCCGCCAGGAAACAAGCTGCCATATCTATTTCTTTCCGCGCGGCGCTAAAGCCCGCGCGGAGTACGGGCTCCGCCTTCACCGCACCTGGAGCGTATCGCTTTCGTAGGCGAGGTCCAGCGACGGGATGACGACAGCCTTCCGGCCGCCCTCCTTCCGCACGCGACCCGCGACCCAGGCGACATGTCCGGCGGCATCGGCCGCGGCGAGAGTGGCCTCGACTGCGGACGGCGCCACGAAGGCCGCGAAGCCCACGCCCATGTTGAATGTGGCGAAGGCCTCGCGGAGGCTGATCGGGCCGGACGCCATCAGGAATTGGAACAGCGGCGGAATGTCGCCCGGTTTATCGATCTCGTAGACGAAAGGCTGCTCGAGGCGCATGAGCTTGCGCCACCCGTGACCGGTGACGTGTGCCACGTAATTCAACCTCACGCCGGCGAGCTGGCAGCGCACGACGAAATCGACGTAGATCGCCGAGGCCGCCAGGAGCGCTTCGCCATAAGTGCGATTGTCGCCGCGGCCGACGGGCGTCTGGTAGCCCAGCGGCAGCTTCTCCGCGATCAGCCGGCAGAGGCTGAGCCCGTTGGTCTGCACGCCGGTCGAAGCGAGAAACACGATGGCGTCGCCATCCTGCACGTCCCCGGTGATGCGCAGCGCCTTCGGCGCGATCTTCCCGATGGCCGAGCCGGCCAGCACGATGGCGTCGGGATGCACGATGCTCTTCAGCGTCGGCGTCTCGCCGCCGCCCCAGACGGCCCCCGCCCGGCGGCAGCCCTCGGCCCAGCCGTCCACCAGCGCCTGCATCCGCGTGGCATCGGCAAACCAGCCCGAGTCGCCGACGGCCGCGTGCATCGCCACGGAGATCGGCCGCGCCCCGCAGGTCACGAGGTCGTTCACGATGGTCGCCACCGTATCGATGGCGATCTCCCGGTAGAAACAACGCCCGGTTTGCGCGTACACGACGTCGGCCACGAGGTTCTTGGTGCCGAGGCCTTCCTCGACGTGGGCCAGGAAATGATCGGGCGCCTCGATCAGGTAGGCGCTCTCCCCGCGGGTGGTCGCCGGCTCCGCGTAGCCGTGCGCAGCGAGTTCGCCGGCGGTCGTCCGCGCCGCCTGCTGGCAGGCGCGCTTGAACGCGTCGAGCTGGTCGTAGCGCACCCCGGACGATTCGTAGGACAGCGACATCAGAAATTAACCACGGATTTCACGGATGCGCATGGATGACACCCCTCCATGCCGGTCAAAGCGATCACACCGTGTGCTGGATTCTTCGCTTCGCTCAGAATGACAACCGCGGGAAGGTCCTGGTTGATCCGTGTTCATCCGTGTCATCCGTGGTTAATAAATTCCGCGAGCGCACGTTCGGCTGGATTCTTCGCTCCGCTCAGAATGACAGCCTCGGACGAGCGCTGTTTTATCCGTGTTCATCCGTGTGATCCGTGGTCAAAAACCTCAGTAGCTCCGGCCCTCGTGTTTCTCGAAGTAGTTCACGAAGGCGCGGTTCACGACCCGATAGCCGCCGGGCGTTGGATATTTGCCGGTGAAGAACCAGTCGCCGGTGTGGTTGGGCAGCGCCTTGTGGAGGTTCTCGATCGACTGGAAGATGATCTCAATCTCGCCCTTCCACCCGTTCGGCTTGGGCGAGACGATTTGCGTGATTTTCGCGGAGATCTCCTCGGCCGAGAAGGGCTCATAGATCCGGCGGACGTGATTGACCGGCTCGGGAGATTTCCGGGCGAGCTCTTCGCGGCAGGCTTGGTAAACCTCGGCGATCAGCCCGCCCTGCCCGCGCTCCTTGAGCAGCGTGATGGCCGCCTCGAACGCCACGAACTTGCCCAACTCGGACATGTCGATGCCGTAGCAGTCCGGATAGCGGATCTGCGGGGCGGTCGACGCCACCACGATTTTCTTCGGGTTGAGCCGCTTCAGGATCCGGAGAATGGAGCGGCGCAGCGTGGTGCCGCGCACAATTGAATCGTCGACGCACACCAGGTTGTCCGTGGGCGCCACGACGCCGTAGGTGATGTCGTAGACGAGCGACGCGAGGTTGTTGCGCGACTTCTCCTGGCTGATGAAGGTGCGCAGCTTGACGTCCTTGCTGACGATCTTCTCGCCGCGCGGCCAGTTGTTGAGGATCAGGTCGTCGACCAGCGCCTCCGTGATCTTCCCGTCGCGCGCGGCATCGAGCAGCGTCTGCTTGACCTCGGCCCGGCGGCGGAACCGCAGCTCGCTCATCAGGCCGAAATAGGCGACCTCGGCCGTGTTCGGGATGAAACTGAAAACGGAGTTGGCGAGGTCGCCGCCGATGGCGGCGAGGATCTGGGTGGCGAGGCCGGCGCCGAGGGCCTTGCGCTCGCGGTAGATGTCGGCGTCGTTGCCGCGCGAGAAATAGATGCGCTCGAACGTGCACTGCGTCTTCGGCAGCGCCGGCCGGATGCGCTCGACGCTGACGCGGCCGTCGCGCTTCAGGACGACCGCGCAGCCGGGCTCCACCTCGGCCACGTCGCTCGCGTCGAGGTCGAAGACGGTGCACAGCGGCGCGCGCTCGGAGGCGAAGGCGGCGATCTCGTCGTTTTCGAACCAATGGCACGGCCGGATGCCGGAGGGGTCGCGCGCGACGAAGGCGTCGCCGTTGCCGAGGACGCCGACGAGCGAGTAACCGCCGTCCCAGTTCGCCGCGGCGTTGCGCAGCACGCGGGCGGGATCGATCTCGGCGTTGATGCGCCGCGTGATCTCGGCGCCCGGCAGGCCGGCCTGGCGGAGCTCGCGGTAGACCTGCTCGTGTTCCTCATCGAGGCAGAAGCCGATGCGCTCGAGGATGGCCTGGGTGTCGGTGGCGAAGATCGGGTGCTGGCCGATCGCGATGAGGCTCTCGTTGAGCTCGGCGGTGTTCGTCAGGTTGAAATTGCCCGCGAGCATCAGGTTGCGGGTCGGCCAGGAGCTGCGACGGAAATACGGGTGGCAGGCGCTGAGGTTGTAGCCGCCGGACGTGCCGTAGCGCAGGTGGCCGAGGTAGAGCTCGCCGCAGAAATCGAAGTTCTTCTTGGCCGTGTCCGGGAACTCCGGGTGCACGGTGCCGGCGCTGACGAGGGCGTCGTAGCGGGCGATGAGCGACTGGAAGATCGTGTCCAGCGGGTTCGCCTCGACGTTGCGCTCGCGGAACATGTACGGCTCGCCGGCGGGCACGTCGAACTTCACGCAGGCGATGCCGGCGCCGTCCTGCCCGCGGTTGTGCTGCTTCTCCATCAGCAGGAAGAGCTGCTGGAAGCCCCAGAGCGGCGTCCCGTACTTCTCCTGATAATAGGCCAGCGGCTTCTTCAGTCGGACCAGCGCGATCCCGCACTCATGCGTGATGAACTCGCTCATGGGCGCGGCCCTCGTTCACCGCCCACACTGCCCCCCGTTGCTTGGTGCAGGTCGGGAGAGGAGTGGACTTTGCTCACGGCATTAAAAACGTTTATTCCGGCGAGCGCGGACGATTCGTCAACGGCTTTCTCCGTCTTCGTCGTGCGCCCCGAGGGAACTTCCCGGAACATCGTCCACCCGCGAAGGATTTCAACCGGTCATTTCGCCGGCGGCCGGGGCTTGCGGGCCGACCAAGGCCAAAAGCTGGTCGATTTCAAAAGGTTTCTGGATGAAGCGCAGGTTGGGAATGCCCGCCCCCTCCGCCTGGGCCCGGCCGGTCAGGTGCCCTGTCATCACCACGATCGGCACGCCCAGGTTTTGCCGCCGGATTTCGCGCGCGACCTCGAGGCCGCTCTTCTGCGGCATCGTGAGATCCGTCAACACCGCCGCAAAGGCCCGCGGATTTTTCGCGAATTCCTCCAGTGCAGCCAACGGCTGCGCATGCGCCGAGACCGTCCATCCGGGCCGCTGCAACGCCATCGCGGTCACGTTCAGCACCAGCGGATCGTCGTCGATCACGAGCACACGATGACCGGTATCGAGGGGGGACTGCGCCGCCAGCGGCACCTCGTCCGGGCTGCCCGTCGCCGCCGGCAGCTCCTCCGCCGCCGGCAGGAAAACCGTCATCTCCGTGCCCCGGCCCGGCGCGCTGACCACCGTGATCGCACCGTTGAGGTCGGTGACGATCCGATGCACCATCGTCAAACCGAGGCCGGAGCCCTGGCCGGGGCCTTTCGTCGTGTAGAAGGGCTCGAAGATTCGCTGGGCCACCTCCGGCGTCATGCCCACGCCGGAGTCGCGGACCACCAGCTGCACCTGGCTCGCCACCTTGAGGTCCGGGTAGCGGCTCAGCAGCTCCGCCACGGGCGGGCCGTGGCGCAGGCCGATTTCCAGGCGGCCGGGGCGGTCGCCGATGGCACTGCCCGCGTTCACCGCCAGGTTCATCAGCACCTCGTGCAGCTGCCCGGGATCGCCGTTCACCGGCGGAACCTCCGGCTCGACCCGGGCCTCAATCGTGACCTGGGCCGGCAGGCTTGCGCGCATCAACGCGCAGACTTCCTGCACGATCGCCGCCAGCGCGACCGGCTGCCGGCTGGGTTCCTGCGGGCGGCTGAAGGTCATGATCCGGGCAATGAGGTCGCGGGCGCGGCGGCTGGCCTGCTCGGCGTTGGCCAGCAGCTTCGCCTGGCGGCTGCCCTCGGGCGCATCCATGGCCGCCAGCTCCACGTTGCCCATGATCCCGAGGAGAATGTTGTTGAAATCGTGCGCGATTCCGCCGGCGAGCGTGCCAAGCGCCTCCATCTTCTGCGCCTGGTGAAGCTGCGATTCGAGGCGCGACTGACGCTCCCGCGCCCGCAGCTGGTCGGTGATGTCGCTGTTGGTGCCGCTCATCGTGAGCGGCCGGCCCGCGGCGTCGCGCTGCACCACCCGCCCCCGCGTCTGGATCCAGCGCCACGAGCCGTCGGCATGCCGCATCCGGAATTCCGCGACAAACGGGCGGTCCTCCTTGGCCTCGAGCGCGGCGCGGGCCCGCCCGCGGAGCACGGCGACATCATCCGGGTGGCAACGCGCCAGCCAGCCGTCGACGTCCATCGCCGTGCCGTCAGCCGGCAGGCCGAGCATCTCGAGCCAGCGCGGGCTGAAGAAGATCGCGCCCGTCGCGAGGTTCCGCTCCCAGATCGCGTCCTGCGTGGCGCCGATGGCGAAAGCCAGCCGGCGCTGGTGCTTCTCGAGACTGGCGGCCGCCCGCTGGAAATTGAGGAGGATGAAGCCGATGGCGGTGGCCACGCAGACCGTCATGGACACGACCATGGTGACGGCCTGGATGATCGAGGGGTTGTTGATGATGTCCTGATGGTTGGGCTCCACGATGGCCATCAGGAGGACCCGCACCACGCTCCAGGCCAGGAACAGCCCGAAAGCCGCCGCCAGCCAGCGACGCACGATGGGGTAGTCGAACGCCCGCTCGCGCAGGACCAGCCAGACACATTCCAAGTAGAAGGGCAGCAGCACCAACGTGAGGGTGGCCACGCGCCAGAACATGGACGGGTGCACCAGCGAGAGATCATAGGCCACGAGCCCGATGCATGCGAGTCCAGCCAGGGCCGGCACGTTCCGCGCAGGCAGGCCGGCGAAGGCGCGCAAGCCGCGGCCGTTGAGCATGCCAAAAAGCGCAAAACAGAGGTTGCCGCCGACCATGACGACGACGGGCGGAAAGATCTCCGGGTAGGCGAAAACCGTGAAGGCGACGCCGAGCCCGATCGAGCCGATCGTCCAATGGCCGAAGCCCGGGTAGGTCTTGCCCGTGGCGTACACGAGCGCCATGCACACACCCACGACCAGGGTGAGCGCGCTGCACACCATGAAAACGGTCGGCATATCGATCAAAAATGCCATCAGCGAGACGAGGACGGGTCGGGGTCGGGGCGGGCAAGGCCCGGGACGGCGTGGGGAACGTCCCGGTTGCGATCTGAATCGCGTAAATGTCGCGGGATTCGTTGCGGGAGCGCCGCCCGATGCAAGCGGAAATACGGTCACAAACGGCGAAGCCGAGGCTAAACCAATCGCCTGTTGGAGGCGGGACGCCCTCGTCCCGCGGGTTACGATTCGCGCTTGCGCCCCGCGGGGTGAGGGCACCCCGCCTCCACGTCCGACCAACTGCACGGGAGGGCAATTCCCACCTCCAATCCCGACACCAGACGTCCGTCACTTGACCGCCGGGATGAATTGGTAAACATCGCGCATCGCACCATGTTGATCCTCCGCGGCTCGCCCGCCCTCTCCTCGTTTCGCCTCCAAAAACTCCTGCTCGAGCTCACCAACGCGGGCCTGCCGGTGAAGGCGATGGCGGCCGAGTTTGTGCATGTGGTGGACCTGGCCCGGGAGCTCACGACGGCGGAGCGCGTGATTCTCGAGAAACTGCTGACGTATGGGCCGAGTCGTGCCGGCGCGAGACTTGACGGCTTCCTGCAGGTCGTCGCGCCGCGGCCCGGCACCATCTCGCCATGGTCCTCCAAGGCCACCGACATCGCGCACAGCTGCGGGCTGTCCGCCGTCCGGCGCATCGAGCGCGTCGTGGCCTACACGCTCAACCTCGGTGACTCCGTGCCGCCCTTTCCCCTTTCGCCCTTCGACGCCCGCCAGCAGCAGATGCTCGCCGCGAAGCTGCACGACCGCATGACGCAGGTCGTCTTCGGCGACCTCGCCGCCTGCGAGGCGCTCTTCCGCCAGGGCGAGCCGCGGCCGATGAACACCGTGCCCGTGCTGGCCGCCGGCCGGGCCGCGCTCGTCGCGGCGAACCTCGACCTTGGGTTGGCGCTGGCCGAGGACGAAATCGATTACCTGGTGAAGGCGTTCACCACGCTGGGCCGCGACCCGACCGACGTGGAGTTGATGATGTTCGCCCAGGCGAACTCGGAGCACTGCCGCCACAAGATCTTCAATGCCACCTGGGAAATCGACGGCCAGCCGCAGGATCGCTCGCTGTTCCAGATGATCCGCCACACGCACGAGCTGCACCGCGACGGCATCCTGTCCGCCTACAAGGACAACGCCGCCGTGCTGGCCGGCAGCCGCGGCGGCCGGTTCTTCGCGGACCCGCGTACGCACGAGTACGCCGCGCACGACGAGCCGATCCATCTCCTCTGCAAGGTCGAGACGCACAACCATCCCACGGCCATCTCGCCGTTTCCCGGCGCGGCGACCGGCTCCGGCGGCGAGATTCGCGACGAGGGCGCCACGGGCCGCGGGGCCAAGCCCAAGGCCGGCCTGACCGGCTTCACGGTTTCCAACCTGCGCCTGCCCGGCGCCGTCCAGCCGTGGGAGCACGACCATGGCAAGCCCGACCGCATCGTGTCCGCCCTCGACATCATGATCGAGGGCCCGCTCGGCGGCGCCGCCTTCAACAACGAGTTCGGCCGCCCGGCGATCAACGGCTACTTTCGGACGTACGAGCAGGAAGTACCGGCCGGCGAGGTGACAAGTGACAAGGGTCAAGTGACAAGTAACGGCGAAGCAGACTCATCTCGTCACTCGTCACCCGTCACCGGTCACACTACGGCCACCGAGGTCCGGGGCTACCACAAGCCGATCATGCTCGCGGGCGGCCTCGGCAACATCCGCGAAAGCCATGTGCGCAAAGGCGCGATCCACCCCGGTGACCAGCTCATCGTGCTCGGCGGGCCCGCGATGCTCATCGGCCTGGGCGGCGGCGCGGCGAGTTCACTTGCCAGCGGCACGGGCAATGAGGATCTCGATTTCGCCAGCGTGCAGCGCGACAACGCCGAGATGCAGCGCCGCTGCCAGGAGGTCATCGACCGCTGCTGGGCGCTGGGCGACGACAACCCGATCTCGTTCATCCACGACGTCGGTGCCGGCGGCGTCTCGAACGCCCTGCCCGAACTGGTGAACGACGGCGGCTGCGGCGGTCGCTTCCAGCTGCGCGCGCTGCCCAACGACGAACCGGGCATGTCGCCCCTCGAAATCTGGTGCAACGAATCGCAGGAGCGGTACGTCCTCGCGGTGCCCGCGGCGCGCCTCGACACCTTCCGTGCGCTGTGCGAACGCGAACGCTGTCCGTTCGCCGTGGTCGGCGAGGCCACCAAGCCCCGGCAGCTCGTCGTCGAGGATGCGCATTTCGGCAACAAGCCGATCGATCTGCCGCTCGAAGTGCTGCTGGGCAAGCCGCCGCGGATGTCGCGGCGCGATGCCACCCGCCAACGCCCGCTCGCTCCGCTCGCCTTGGACGGCGTTACCCTCGCGACGGCCGTCCACCGCGTCCTCTCGCACCCCACCGTGGCGGACAAAACGTTTCTAGTCTCCATCGGCGATCGGTCGGTCGGCGGCATGATCTGCCGCGACCAGATGGTCGGGCCGTGGCAGGTGCCGGTGGCCGATTGCGGCGTCACGGCCGCGGCTTTCGATGTCTACACCGGCGAGGCGATGGCGATGGGCGAGCGCACGCCGGTGGCCGTCAACGACGCGGCGGCGTCCGCCCGGCTTGCGGTCGGCGAGGCGCTCACCAACCTCGCCGCGGCTCAAATCGGCGACCTCGGCAAGGTCAACCTCTCCGCCAACTGGATGGCCGCCCCTGCCCTGCCCGGCGATGGCGCCGACCTTTATGCGGCGGTGCGCGCCGTCGGCCTGGAACTCTGTCCGGCCCTCGGGATCACGATTCCCGTCGGCAAGGACTCGATGAGCATGAGCACCGCCTGGCGCGACGGCGATCGCGACAAACGCGTCACGGCGCCGGTCTCGCTCATCGTTTCCGCGTTCGCCGCCGTGGCCGACATCCGGCAGTCGCTCACACCGCAGCTGCAGCACCTCGACGATACGGTGCTCCTGCTGGTCGATCTCGGCCGCGGTCGCAATCGACTCGGCGGCTCGATCCTCGCGCAAGTGCTGTCGCAAACCGGCGATGTGCCGCCCGACGTCGACAGTGCCGCCGACTTGAAGGCATTTTGGAATGGCGTCCAGCAACTCGGCCGCGAGGGGCGGATTCTGGCGTACCATGATCGCTCTGACGGCGGGCTGCTCGCCACGGCGGTCGAGATGGCGTTTGCCGGACACGTCGGCGTCGACCTCGACGTGCCCGCGAAAGGCAATGTGTTCGGCGCGCTCTTCGCCGAGGAGCTCGGCGCCGTCCTGCAGGTGCGCGCGGAGGATGCCGACGAAGTCGAGCTGACCTTCCGCCATCACGGACTCAAGGGCGCCGTGCTCCCGATCGGGCGGTTGAACGCCGACTTTAAGTTCCGGGTCCGGCAGTCCGGCCGCGAGGTCTTTTCCGAGAGCCTGACGGCGCTGCGCGCCATCTGGTCGGATGTGACCCACCGCATCGCGCGGATGCGCGACAACCCCGCTTCCGCCGACCAGGAACAGCAGGTCCGGCTCGACGCCACGAATCCTGGCATCACGCCGAAGCTCACCTTCGACATCATCGAGTCCGCGGAGCGGGCGCACCGCCGCCCCGGGCGGCCCGCCGTGGCGATCCTGCGCGAGCAGGGCGTCAACAGCGAGGTCGAGATGGGCGCGGCCTTCACCCGCGCCGGCTTCCGCGCGGTCGATGTGCATATGACCGACCTCTTGCACGGGCGTGTGTCGCTGCAGGACTTTCGCGGCGTCGTGGCCTGCGGTGGCTTCAGCTACGGCGATGTGCTCGGCGCCGGCGAAGGCTGGGCCAAGAGCGTCCTCTTCCACGAGCGCGTGCTGGCCGAGTTCAAGCGCTTCTTCGCCCGCGAGGACTCCTTCGGGCTCGGCGTGTGCAACGGCTGCCAGATGATGAGCACGCTGCGCTCGATCGTCCCGGGCACCGACCACTGGCCCCGCTTCGTGCAGAACCAGAGCGAGCGTTACGAGGGCCGTTTCGTGTCCCTGCGCATTGAGAAATCGCCCAGCCTTTTCTTCCGCGACATGGAAGGCTCGGTGATTCCCATTTGCACCGCACATGGCGAGGGGTACGCCGAGTTTCCCGACCGCGCCGCCGCGGAGGCGTGCAGCAACTCCGGCCTCGTGGCGGCGCGCTTCGTCGACAACCACCACCGCGTCACTGAACAGTATCCGCTGAACCCAAACGGCTCGCCCTTCGGCATCACGGCGCTGACGACCACCACCGGCCGCGTGACCATTCTCATGCCGCATCCCGAGCGCGTGTTTCGCTCGGCGTGCATGAGCTGGGCGCCGAAGCAGTGGGGCGAGGATTCGCCGTGGATGAAGCTCTTCTACAACGCCCGCGAGTGGGTCGGATGAGGTTTTGAATCCCAAGCCGAGGATGGCAAACGCGGCATTCCCCGCCCCGCCCAGCTCACCACCCCAAGCCTTGGAATGGTAAGCTTAGCCGGCGGGCGTCCGAGTCCCCTCTAACAAGAGGGGTGGCGCGAAGCGCCGGGGTGTGTCAACTTCCGGGGGCTTGCCATTCTACCCGCCGTGCGCTCTCCGTCCTTCCCCTCCGCCTTCGCCCTCGCCGTCACCCTTGTTTCCCTGGCCGTCGTTGCGCCGGCGGCGCCCGCCGCTGATGTGCCCGCCACGGCCGAGCGCTCGCCCCTGACTGAATTCTATCTGCGACCTACGCGGATTGCCTGGCAATCGCCGGCGGGGATCACGCATGCCGACCGGCTGCTCGCCCCCGCGCCCGGCCAGATCGTCCTCGGCGAGCAAGATGCGCCGTGCGTGCTCGCGCCGGCCGCGAAAGGTGAACCGGTCGGCGTCTTGCTCGACTTTGGCCAGGAGATCCAGGGCTACGTCGAGATCTTCGGCCAGCAGGTGGCGGCCAATGCCGTCACGCCCGTGCGCGTTCGCTTTGGCGAGTCGGCCGCGGAGGCAATGAGCGATATCGGCGGACCCAAGGACGCGACCAACGACCATGCCGTGCGCGACATGGCGGTCAATGTGCCATCCCTTGGCAAGACCCGCCTTGGGCCGACCGGCTTTCGCTTCGTGCGCGTCGATGCCGTCGACCCCGCCTGGCCGCTGCAGCTGGCGGAGGTCCGCGCCGTGCTCGTCATCCGCGACATTCCCGAGCTCGGGTCGTTTCGCTCGAACGACGACCGGCTCAACCGAATCTGGCAAACCGGCGCGTACACGGTCCACCTCAACATGCAGGATTACCTTTGGGATGGCATCAAGCGCGACCGGCTCGTCTGGATCGGCGACATGCACCCCGAGGTCAGCACGATCGATGCCGTGTTCGGCTTCAACGAGGTCGTCCCGCGCAGCCTCGATTTGATCCGCGATCACACGCCGGATGGCAAATGGATGAATGGCATCAGCAGCTACTCGATGTGGTGGGTTTTGATCCAGGAACAATGGTGGATGCACCACGGCAATCGCGCCTACCTGGAACAGCAGGCGCCCACGCTGCATGCCCTGCTCGGCCGCCTGGCGGCGCTGGTCGGTCCCGACGGACACGAGCAGATTCCGGGGTTTCGTTTCCTCGACTGGCCGTCGTCGCCGAACAAGGCGGGCGTCACGGCCGGCCTGCAGTCGCTGCTGGTCATGGCGCTCGATGCCGGCGAACGGCTCTCAGGTGAACTCGGCGACGCGGCGACCGCCGCGCTCTGCCACGAAGCGGCCACCCGGGCGCGCCCGGTTCTGCTCGATCCCCATGCCTCGAAGTCCGCCGCGGCGCTCCAGGTGTTGTCGGGCCAGCGCGATGCCCGGCAGGGTGCGCGCGAATTCCTCGAGCCCGGCGGGGCGCACGGCCTGTCGACCTTCTACGGCTACTATGTGCTCCAGGCGCTCGGCGAAGCCGGGGAGACGGAGTCAGCGTTGGACATGATCCGGACCTACTGGGGCGCGATGCTTGACCGGGGGGCAACGACGTTCTGGGAGGACTTCAACCTCGACTGGCTGGCCGACTCGAGCCGCATCGACGAGCTTCCCGCCGCGGGCCAAAAGGACCTGCACGGCGATTTCGGTGGTTACTGCTACGTCGGGTATCGGCACAGCTTTTGCCACGGTTGGGCCAGCGGCCCGACCGCGTTCCTGAGCGCGTATGTGCTCGGTGTGCGGCCGGTGGCGCCCGGTTTCGCGCGCGTGCAGGTCCGGCCGCAGCTGGGCAATCTCGAGTGGGTTGAGGGGACCTATCCGACGCCACGCGGGCCGATCAAGGTGCGCCACGAGCGCCGGCCCGACGGATCGATCCATTCAGACATTAGCGCACCGCCGGGGGTGGAGGTCGTGCGGTGATCCTGATGGAGCCCGCTCCGTGCGGGCTGAACTTTCACGGAGTGCCGGTTCCCCCTGACGGACTCTTGACCGAAATCGTCAGCTCCAAATACTCGTGCCATGACATTTGCCCCATTCGCCCGCATCGGGATTGTGCTCGGCGCGTTGCTCCTGGTCCCGACGACCCGCGCGAGCGAGATCTCGCCCGTCACCTCGCTCGGCGACAACACCTACACGCTGACGGTGAAGGCCAGCACCAAGTTCACCCGCAACACCACGAAGTTGAAAAACCAAGGCATCGAGGCGGCGAAGGAATTTTGCGCCAAGGAAGGAAAGCAGCTCAAGGTCCTCTCCGCCGAGGAGGACAAGCAAATGTACCTCGTCGGCCCGATGGCGAAGGTCGTCCTCACCTTCAAGGCCCTTGCGGCCGGCGATCCGGAGCTGGTCGCCGCCCCGGGCGTTGTGGCCATGCCGTCGGTGGCACCCGCCCCTCCCCCTCCGCCCCCGCGCATCACGACCGATGAATTGCACGACGAGCTCACCAAGCTCGACGACATGCGCAAGAAGGGCCTCCTGACGGACGCCGAATTCGACGCCCTGAAGCAGAAACTCCTGAGCCGGTTTTGAGCGCGGCAGCCGCGGCTCACTCCGTCACCTTGACGACAAAGTAGAGGAACGGGCCGTTCACGTCGGTGAATTGGTGTGGGATGCCCTTGGGAATGACGATGACGTCGCCCTTGGCCAGGTGCCGGGTTTCGCCGCCGACGATCGCCTTGCCGCGAACTTCATTCGGGGCGGTGTCCTTCGGCTCGGTGACCGTGCCACCCGTGACGAAGGTCGCCGAGCCTTCGACGATGTAGAAGACGTCGGTGTCGAGCGCGTGAACCTCCACCGAACCGGCCTCGACGCGCCGGCCCGCCATCAGCTTGTATTTCGCATTCGCCAGGATCGGGCCGCCCTTGGCAAACACGGCGTCGAGTTTGGCATGATCGAGATGGATGACTTCAGTCGGCGGCGCGTCGGCGGCGAAGGCGAGGCTGGCGGCGACAAACGACACGACGGCGAGCAGAATAAGCTTCTTCATGGGACGTGGACGGGTTGAGGGGTTGGAAGAACCCGAAGCTAGAAGCTGCTGCGCCGCGCGGCTAGGCGAAATTTTGTCTGAGTCGCTCGTCCGGACTGTAGGGTCGGGCCTTGGCCCGACCTCGATTGGAAAGGAAGCTCGCAGGTCAGGTCGTCGCAAGCAACGACCCTACAGAGCGGACCCAGCCCGCACGGAGTGCGGGCACCACCGCAGCGTCCCGGCTCAATCCGGGCGCGCAAAGCAGACGATCTGGTTCTGCTCGCGGTGATTCGACCAGAAGTTCACGCCATCGAAGGTCAACGCCCGGCCTTGAAACGGCACCCGGGCGATATCCTCGATCAAGGGCTTCTCCGGCCGCGGGTCGACCCGGGTCAACCAGTAGTCGGTCGTCTCCTCGTTGTCGGTGGTCAGCAGGTAGAGGAGTTCGCCGACGAACACCTGCCCGCAGATTTCGTGCGGGATCTTCATCGTGCGCTCGACGCGACCGTCGGCCGCTATCGCCAGGACTTTCTTGGGATACCACTGGCTGACGTGAAGCCGGCGCCCGTCCCAACTGAGCTGAGAACCGGTGTCGTCCGGACAGCGGATGCCGAAGGCCGGATCGAATCCCTGACCCGGAATACAGCGACGGATGAAGCGGTTGTCGTCGTTGGTCTCGCCGCAAATCACGCGGAGTTCACCGTTCACGGCTGCCATGCCATAGGGCAGGCCGGGCGGCACGACCTCCCAGGTCACAGCCCAATTTACCGGATCGATCCGGTAGACCCGCTTGGTTTGCTTCGAGCCCATCCACAGTGAGATCCCGTCCCAAGCGAGGGACTGCGGCTTGGGCGCGGGCGAGGCCAGGCGCTTGAGTTCGTGAACATCATTCATGCCGAACGATAGCTCCAGGCCGTCGCCGGATCAAAGGTCGAAAATCCTGTGCCGGGCCGGAATGTATCATCGTGTAGGAGCCCGTGGGCAGGCAAGTCGGCCGGAGCGCCGCGAGCGAATGTCCTGAATCGCCTGCAAGCAGGGCCTGCGGCCCGGCGACGCAAATCCGCCCGTGTTCCTGCAACTTTCGGCCGTCCGCCGGGTCCTCAGTCTAACCTCCCATGAAAGTCATCGGCATATTCCTGCTGTGGTGCTTGCTCTTCGCCGTGTGCTGGCCACTGGCGCTGCTGGCACTCGTCATCGCGCCGCTGGTGTGGCTGGTGGCTCTGCCTTTCCGATTGGTGGGACTTTGCATCGGGGCGACATTTGCCTTCGTCCGGGCGGTCCTGTTCCTGCCGGCGCGCCTGCTCGGCGGAGCGTGATTCTCCAGGCAGGGGCCGTTGCCCTCAACGGCCCAGGCGACCAAGGCGCTTGAGGGCAAGCGCCCCTACCCTGCAGTCAGCACTGCCGCGCGAACTCGCCCAGGAACTGGTCGAGGTTGGCGCCGGAAACCTGCGCCTCGATCTCGCGATGCAGGCCGTGGATGGTCTCCGTCATTTGCACCGTGACGCCGAACTGCTGGGCGAGGCGCACGATGGACTGGGCCTTGCGCGACTGCCAGCGCCAGCAGGTCAGGCCGATGCGAATCGGCTTGGCGGATTGGGGTTCAAATGGGGTGGCGGACGACTCCATGGGTGAGCCTTTTGAAGCGGGTTTCGCGCCAAACGCGCCATCGAAGTGTGTCACATGTCGCGGATGTTCCGCAGGCGATTCTCCGGGCGCGGCCACACCTTCCTTCCCGTTGACAGCGTCGGAGGCGCCTGTAGCTCCTCTCATCATGAAGCGCCTGCCCCTCGCTGCCCTGGCTCTTTCCGCTCTCGTCGCCGTGGCGCTTCGCGCCGCCGAGCTTTCCGCGCCGGAGCTCAGGCGCGTGTCCTACCAGAGCGCCGCCACTGGCAAGGAGCGCGACTATTATGTCTACTTGCCGGAAGGCTTCGCGCAAAAAGCGACCTGGCCCGTGCTGCTGGCGTTGAGCGGCAATGGCGAACGCGGCGACGGCAAGGGGGAGCTCGATTACGTGCTGGTGAACGGCCCGCTGTTCGAAGCGTGGACGCAGCAGCGTCACCTGCCGTTTGTGATCATCGCCCCGCAGCTGCCGATGTTCCACCAGGGCAACCAGGGATTCATCACCGGCCGCTCGCGCGCCCGGATCCGCTACCCGCGACCGGAGGGTCCCTACCCGCCCGGCCCGAATTACACCGGCAAGGAGCCCATGCATGGGCAGCTGGAGGACCCGAAATTCCCCTTCGGTCTCGATGGCACACCCGAAGGCTGGAGCATGATCGAGGATGAACTCTTGGGCATGATCGACCACGTGCTGGCGGAGTTCAAAGGCGACCCGGACCGTGTCTACCTGACCGGGCTCAGCACCGGCGGCTTCGGCACGTGGTACCTGGCCGGCCGTCATCCCGAGCGCTTCGCCGCCATCGCCCCGGTCGCGGCGTTCTGTCATCCGGACCTCGCGGCGCCGATTGCCAAGGCCCGGCTGCCGCTGTGGGTGTTCGCCGGCGGTCGCGATCCCTACTTCAAGGTGAAGAACTTCTATGCGACCCTGAACCGGCTGGAGGGACTGGGGCATCCCGAGGTGCGTTTCACCATTGAGGCGGACATGGGCCATAATTCATGGAACCGCGTATATGCCGGAAAGGACCTTTATGACTGGCTGCTGACCCACCGGAGAAAGTCCGCGCCCTGACCGGCCGCGCCGCATCGGTCGTACCACCCCGAAACCCACGCTCACCATGCCCCGCCGCTCCGCCGACGAGTTCCCGCAGGAACTGCTGGACCTCTACGATTACTACGTTCACGGCCAGATCGACCGTCGCGGCTTCATCGATCGCGCCGCGAAATTCGCATTTGGGGGCGTGACCGCCGCTGCCTTGCTGGAAATGCTGAGCCCGCAATACGCCCTCGCGGCCCAGGTGCCGGCGGATGACAAGCGCGTCAGCTCCGAGTACCTGAAATATCCCTCGCCCGACGGCAGCGGCGAGATGCGCGGCCTGTTTGCCAAGCCAGCCAACGCCACCCGGCCCCTGCCCGGGATCGTGGTCGTGCACGAGAACCGCGGGCTGAATCCGTACATCGAGGACGTCACCCGGCGCGTCGCGGTGGCCGGCTTC
Source organism: Lacunisphaera sp. (assembly GCA_035549095.1). Classification (GTDB taxonomy): domain Bacteria; phylum Verrucomicrobiota; class Verrucomicrobiia; order Opitutales; family Opitutaceae; genus Lacunisphaera. Next base: position 38,912 of record DASZRV010000065.1, read on the forward strand.
GTGGCCTTCGCGCCCGATGCTCTGTACCCCCTCGGCGGTTACCCCGGCAACGATGACGCCGGACGGACGATGCAGCAGAAGCTCGACCCGCACAAGATTACCGAGGATTTCGTCGCGGCCGTGCGCTTCCTGCAATCGCACCCGGCCTGCAATGGCACGATGGGTGTCGTGGGTTTCTGCTTCGGTGGCGGCATGGCAAACACCCTCGCGTGGCGGCTGCCGGAAATCATCAAGGCAGCCGTCGCCTATTATGGCGGCCAGCCGTCGGCCGACAACGCGGCCAAAATCAAGGGTTCGCTTCTGCTGCACTATGCCGAGCTCGACAAACGCGTGACGTCGGGCTGGCCGGCCTACGAACAGGCGCTGAAGGCCGCCGGCGTCGACTACCGCGTGTACCTCTACCCGGGCGTGAACCACGGTTTCCACAACGATACCACGCCGCGGTACGACCAGGCGGCGGCCGAGCAGTCGTGGAAACGTACGATCGATTTCTTCCACGAGAAACTGGGGTGAATCCGTGGAAGCGGGGCCATCAGCCCCGCGGGCTATCAGCCTCGACGGCAAGCTGCGGGGCCGATGGTCCCGCCTCCCATCACCTGCTCACCGCGCCGCCGGCGGAATGCCGCGGATCTTTTCCGCAAATGCCGCGTGCCCGACCGCGTCGACCGGGCTGTGGGTGATCTCGATTGTCGGCGGCCGGCCGGAGACACAGAGGTTGTCTTTCCAGTTCGTTTTCGGACGCACGGGCCGCACCCAGAAGCCGCCGCCGCAGTTCGGGCAAACGTTGCCGAGCACGCGTTCGACGCAGGGACGGCAGAACGTGCATTCGAAGCTGCAGATCATCGCTTCCGTCGAATCAGGCGGCAGCGGCTTGTTGCAGTGTTCGCAGGTGGGTCGCAGTTGGAGGGCCATGGCGAGACGATGCAATTTCACCCCCGCCTGGCAAGGTCCGGACGATTGCCCTCCCGCACAGCCCTTAGATAAACGCAGGAGCGCAGTGCGGCGCCATTCGCTCGTCCGGTGGTAGGGCGCGCTGTCCCTGTGCGCCGCGGCGGCGAACGGAGTCGCCGCCCTGCCTTTTAACGGGCGTTCCAGCCCAACCTGCGCCCCACCCCGCCGCCTACCATACCCGCACGCGGTCGGCTGGTGCGAGGTAGAGCGCCTGGCCCGGCTTCACGCCGAAAGCCTCGTACCAGCCGTCGATATTGCGCACCATCAGTGCCCGGTATTGGCCCGGCGAGTGGCCGTCGGCTATGACCCGTTGCCGCAGTGCGGCGTCGCGGAACTTCGACCGCCAGATCTGGGCGAATGAAAGGAAGAATTGCTGCTCGCCGGTTAAACCATCGACCACGGCCGCGTGCCCGCCGCTCGCAGCGCGCCAGGCGTCAAACGAAGCCGACACGCCAGCCAGGTCCGCGAGATTCTCGCTCAGGGTCTGCTGGCCATTGAGCGCGAGGTCCGGGAAGGGTCGGTAGGAGGAATATTGCGCTGCGAGCGCGGCGGTCGCGCGATGGAAATGCTCGAGGTCGTCCGGCGTCCACCAGTTGCGGAGCAGGCCGTGGCTGTCGAACTGCGCCCCCTGGTCGTCGAAGCTGTGGCTGATCTCGTGGCCGATGACGGTGCCGATGCCACCGTAGTTGACGGCGTCCGAAGCCTCCGGGTCAAAGAACGGCGGCTGCAGGATCGCCGCGGGGAAATCGAGCGCATTCTGCATCGGCATGTTGACCGCATTCACCTCCTGCGGCGACATGCACCATTCCGTCGGATCGACCGGCTGGTGCAGTTTTTCGATCGCGCGGCGATAGTCGAAGGCCTCGGAGCGCATGACATTGCCCGCGGCGTCGGCCGGGTCGATCACCAGCCCATCGTAGTTGTCCCATTTGTCCGGGTAACCAATGCCGACGTAGAGCGCCTTCAGCTTGGCCCGCGCCTGGGCCTTGGTCTCCGGCGCCATCCAATCGAGCCGGCCGATGCGCTCGTCAAACGCCCGCACAATATTGGCAACCATGGCCTGCACGCGCGCCTTGCTCGAGGCCGGAAAATATTTCGCCACGTAGACCTGGCCGATGGCGTCGGGAATCGCCACGTTGGCGGCCGTGAGCGTGCGCTTCCAGCGCGCCGGCTGCTCGGGGGTGCCGTTCACCACCGTCTCGTTGAACGCGAAGCGCTCGTCGGCAAAGGCCCTGGGCAGCGCGTCCGAGTACTTGTTGATCGCGTGATACGCCAGCCAGTCCTTCCAGACGTCCAGCGGTTCGCTGCCGACGAGCGCCGCCGCACCGATGACCGCGCCCTCGTGCCAGAGGATGAAGCGCTCCTGGTCCGCCAGTTGCGCGCCGGCGAAAAACGCCGTCCAATCCATGCCGGGCGCCTTGACGGAAAACTCCGCCCGGCGCCACGGGTGATTCGCCTTTTGCACGTCCTCGGAATCGGCCCGGCTCGCGTGCGCCTTGGCCAGGGCCAGCTCGAGTCCGTAGATTCGTTCCGCACGCGCCTCGGCGTCGGCCATGCCCCCCAGCCGAAGCACCGCGGCAATGTGCCGGTGGTACTTCGCCCGGATGTCGCGCAGGTGCTCGTTATCGGCGAGGTAATATTCCCGGTCGGGCATGCCGAGCCCGCCCTGCAGGAGATAGGGCGTGTTGTGAGTGGGGTCGTCGAGACCCTGGGCGACCCAGAGGCCGAAGAGGTTTTCCGTGATGAAATTCGTGGAGTTGAGTGGATCGACATCGGCGCGGATGCTTTCGCCCAGCGCGCGGGAGAGCTCGGACTTTTCCTTGATGGCCGCGACGCGATCGAGCCACGGATGCAACGAGGCGAGGCCGCGGGACTCGATCGCGGCTTCATCCATGTAAGCCCGATAAAAGTCTCCCACCAGGCGCGCCGCCGGGCTGGCGCCGGCCGGGTCCTTGCCGGCGGATTCCACCAGCTCGCGCAGGCGCGTGTTGGTCAGCTCGGCGAGCACGCGAAACGGGCCCCAATTGCTGCGATCGGAGGGAATCTCCGTCGTTTTCAGCCACTGGCCGTTGGCGTACCGATAGAAATCGTCGCCGGGCGCGACCGACGGGTCCATGCCGGCGCGATCGATGCCGGCGGCAGGAAGGGAATTGAGGAGAACGACTGACGCGGCGACGACCACAAGCCGGCGTCCCAGAACGAGGGGATTGAGCATGATTCAGGGGATGTTTGCGCGGAAGATGCGCCCGACCTCGCCCGGGTCAAACGGCAAGCGACCGATCGCTTATCGAATGCGCCGGAGGGATGAAGAAATCCAGTCGCCCGCTGTTAATCGGTGGAAGCTGCACTCCGTGCCGCTTTAGCCCGCACGGAGTGCGGGCTCCACCAACAACGTGCGGGCGACGTGTCGGGCGATTGCCCTACTTCGCCTTGAGCTTCCAGCCGGCCACCACCGGCATCAGGACCGAGTGCCAGACTTCATAGCCGGCCGCATTCAAGTGCAGCCGGTCTTTCACGAAGTCTTCGGGACGCGAAGTGCCGTCCGGCTGCGCCAGCGGCGTGAACGTGTCGACGAGGGTCACGCGCCGGTCTTTCGCCGCCAGTTTCGTGATGAGCTCGTTCAGCTGGTGGATCCGCTCCGGGTACGTGTCACCACCGCCGCGCGGCATGACGAGGCACCAGGCAATCGGGATGCGCGGATACTCGGCGCGAATTCGCTTCATCAAGACCTTCAGGTTGTCGGCAATGTCGGCGGGCGGCGTGTGCTCGCCGAGGTCGTTCGTGCCAATCAACAGCACAAGGGCGCGCGGGTGCAGCGACAGCACATCGTCCTGCAACCGGTAAAGCAGGTTCGGCGTCGTGTCGCCGCCGATGCCGCGATTCACGACCTTGACCGGCAGGCTGACGAAATCCTTTTGCAGCGTGTGCCAGCCTTCCGTGATCGAGTCGCCGACGAAGACGATGCCGTCCTGGTCCTCGGCGCGATGGGCGGCGAACTCGGCGCGGCGCTGCTGGTTCTTCTTGCGGAAGCCGGTCCACGACGAGGTGCGGCCTTTCGCGTCGAACTTGCCGTCGGCGGGCCAGTACGGATCCACTGGCGCTGCGGCGGTTGGGGCCGTCGTCGCGGCCGGCGGTGGCGTCGCGGCCGTTGGTTTCGGCGCGGTCTGGCATCCGGCAAGAAGCGCCAGGATGAGGAGGAGCGAGTTGAGACGTTTCATGGTGGACGGGCGTTCAAGCTTGGCCGCGGAATTTCTTCCACGAGTCGAGGCACCGGCGGGCCGTTTCGAATTCCCCGAAACGGCTCCCCTCTTGTTCAAGGAGGTAATATTCGACGCCCCCGACCGACTCGGCGGCCGCGACGATGTCGGCCCAGGGCGAAACGCCTTCCCCGAACAGCACCCGATAGCTCTTCTCGTCCTCGCGCCGACCCGGGGCCCAGTCCTTCAAATGAATGCTCCGGATGCGACCGGGATGCGCCTTGATCCAAGCCACGGGGTCCTGACCTGCCTCCATGCAGGTGCCGACATCGAGCTGCAGCATGAATTCCGGCGGCGTGTTGTTGGCGATGATCTCGAGGATGCGCTGGCCGCCCTCGAGCACCTTCCACTCCGCCTGGTGGTTGTGGTACCCGGCGGACAGCCCGTGCGGCTTCAGCTGCCCGGTGGCCTCGGCCAGCTGGCCGGCGAACCGCTTCCAATCGTCCGCCGTCTGGATCTCCCGCGGGGAACTGGCCAGCACGACAAAGTGGGTGCCGAGGATCTGGCCCAGTTCGATCGCCTTTTCGATGCCGGCACCGGGCGTCAGCGCCCCGATGTGGTTGTGGGTGGACAGGCAGCGCAACCCGAGATCGTCGAGCTGGCGGCGCACGTCCTTGGCGTATGGCATCGTCCAGTCAAAATAGGGCGCGTAGAACTCCACCACTTGATAGCCCATCCCGGCCACCTGGCGCAATGTCCCCGGCAGGTCTTTCGCGAGGGCGTCACGCACCGAGTAGAGTTCGAGGCCGATCGGGCGTCCCGACGATGCCTTGGGGGCGGCGGTTTCGGCCGCGAATGTCTGGACGGAGAGTGATTGGGTCAGCAAGGCGGCCGGGATCACGCCCGTCGCCGCAAGGAACTGGCGCCGCGAATATCCGGCGCCCGGGGTAAGATTGGAACGCATGCCCCAATCGAATCCACCGGCGCGCCCGGAACAAGGCTCAAATCCCGGTCGCGAATCCTTCCGCCGGGTTGTGACTCGAAATCCTCGCTTGGACATTTCGCGCGCGAAGCCGCACCAACACACCCCGCCCTGTCGGACACCCCTCTTGTCAGAGGGGACTTCGGCTTCGCGGGGTTCGAATCTCCTCTAGTAAGAGGGGTGGCGCGCCGCGCCGGCGGGTGTGTTTCTTCTGTGCGGTGTGAAATATACCGGCTAGCGCGGACCATGCCGTTGCCGCAAACGTAGCACTGTCAGGAGGACCAACGCGCCGACAAACGCATCCGACACCGCGCCGCCTCCGCCGCCGGAGCTGGTGCGCGCCGGCGGATTCGAGCCACCGCCGGGAGGCGTGGGCGAAACGACGTTCAAGACCAGCGGCGTCGACGTGGCCGTGCCGAGGTCGTTCGTGGCGACGACCGTGTAGTTGCCGGATTCCGCTGCCTGCGCGTTGCTGATCGTGAGCGCGGCACTGCTCGCGCCGGAAATGTTTCCGCCGTTGTGCACGTCCGCGCCATCGCGACGCCATTGCAGCCTCGGCAGCGGGTTGGCGCTAAGGCTCACGGTCAACACTGCCGTGGCTCCGACGTTCACGTTCCCCGGGCCGCTCACGCGTGTAATCGCAGGCGCCGTCCGCGCGGCATCGCGAAACCCGATGGTCGCGAGGAAATCGTCCAGTTGCGGCAGGAACAGGTCGGGCTGTCCGACGACCGCGTGGCCATTCGATCCATAGGCCGGCAGCATGTCGAGAAACCCCCAGCCGCCGGCGGCCGTGTAGGCGTCAAACATCCGGCGCGCGGTCGGGCCGTTGATCGAGAGGTCGTTCTCTGCGTAGATCCAGTACGACGGCACCAGCGCACCGGCGCCGAGCACACTGCAACCCGCGACCCAATGGTCCTGCACGGCCGCCGTCACGGCCCCGGTGCCCATCAAACGGTAGTTCGTCCCGCCGCTGATATTGGCCACGCCGAGAACGCCGTCCATGGCCACATTGGTGCAGGCCAGCACGGACCAGCCGCCTTGCGACTGTCCCATCAACACCACGCGGTCAGGAAGGGCGAACTCGGCCGCCCGCCAGTAGACCACCGCGGCCCGGTAATCCTTCGCCGCCTCCAAGCCGCTCAGCACGGCCGTATCCTGCAATTCCACGTCCGGTCCGTCGGAATTGCCGTAGCCCCGCCGGACGAAAAACACGACCGCGGACCCCTCTTCAGCCAGCGCGCGGCACAGTTGCGCGCAGCCGCTCGCCTCGTTCGGATTGCGCGCCGGGAACATGCCGTTGCGGCCGTGGCTCATGACTACCAGCGGGTGACGGCCAAGATCGTCCGGGCGATAGAGGGTCGCCTCGAGCTGGTAGCTGTTGCCCTCGATCACTGCGGGAAAAAACGTGTGTTGCTGGCTGATCGCCGCGACCGCGAGCGTCGGAAGCATGGCGAGTCCGCCGCACCAGGCGGCGCGCCGAAACAGGGGAAGCCGGATTCTCACAAAGAGCATCACACCGTCGCGGGCGCGATCCCTTCGTCCATTTGGCCCCTGCCCGCTCCCGATGCTGACCAGGCTGGCCGCAACCAGACGCGGAATAGCCGCTTGACGGCGCTCGATTTTTAGTTAACCGATTGGTTAATTACAAAACGGATCACAATGCCCGCCGACCAGCTCAGCGCCACGTTTGCCGCCCTCGCCGACCCGACCCGGCGGGCCATCCTCGCGCGCCTGGCCGAGGGCGCCACGTCGGTATCGGAACTCGCCGCGCCGCATGATATGAGCCTGCCGGCCATCTCGAAGCACCTGCGCGTCCTCGAGCGCAGCGGCCTCATCGAGCGCGGCCGCCAGGCCCAGTGGCGCCCGTGCGCCCTCAAGGCCGTGCCGATGAAAGAGGCTGTCGATTGGCTCGGCCGGTATCGCCTGCATTGGGAGGAGAGCCTCGACCGCCTCGGCGCCTACCTGGAGCAGCTCCAGGCGCGGAATCCCCGGTCTGCGAAGAAGCCGGTGCGGCTGTCCGCCCGGCGGCGCACGAATCGTTGAGGAATTGCTCCTCTCTCCTTTTTCACCTTCCACGCCGTGAAATCCATCGTCCCCGCCTCCGACCGCGAAATCCTCAGTGCCCGTTACCTCGATTGGCCTCCGGAGCGGGTATTCGCCGCCTTTGCCGATCCGGCGCAGCTTGCACGCTGGTGGGGACCAAACGGGTTCACGAACGACATCCATGAGTTCGACCTGCGACCCGGCGGCACCTGGCGCCTCACGATGGTCGGTCCGGATGGGGCGAAGTTCGCCAACCTCTCTCGCTTCCGCGAGGTCGCGGCGCCCGACCGGATCGTCTACCAGCACGAAGATGCCAGGCATGGGTTCCGCATGAACATGACCTTCGCCGCCGACGGTGCGGGCACTTGCCTTACGTGGCGCATGACCTTCGATTCGCCGGACGAATTCGCCCGGGTTCGCGACGTAGTTTCTGTCGCCAACGAGCAGAACTTTGATCGCCTCACCGCGCACCTGGCCGCCAGCCACTGAAATCCTCCACGCCCATGAAATCCACCAACGCCGCCCCTGCCACCGACACATCCGATCGCGAGATCGTCATCACCCGCACCTTCACCGCCCCGCGCGACCTCGTCTGGAAGGCGTGGACCGACCCGCAACACGTGGCGCAGTGGTGGGGGCCGCGGGGATTCACCACGACGATCAAGAAGATGGATTTCCGCGTGGGCGGTGCCTGGGAGCACGTGATGCGCGGACCCGATGGCTCGAATTATCCCAATAAGAGCGTGTTCAAGGAAATCGTACCCCTCGAGCGGATCGTCTACTCCCATGGCGGCGGACGCGAACAAGGCCACGGGGCGAGCTTCACGGCCACCTGGACATTTGAGACGGTCGACGCGGGCCGCACGCGCTTGACCGGCCGCATGGTCTTCGCCTCGGCGGAGGAACGCGATTTCGTGGCGCGGGAATTCGGCGCCGTCGAGGGTGGGCGCCAAACCCTCGAGCGTGCGTCGGAGCACCTCGCCGCCATGCAGTCGAAGCCGTTCGTCATCCGTCGCGAGTACGCCGCGCCGCTCGACCTCGTGTGGCGCGCCTGGGCCGAGCGCGATCGCTTCATGGCCTGGTTCGGCCCAAAGGGCGCCAAGCTGGTCTACAAGCAGTTCGACTTCCGCCCGGGCGGCATGAACCACTACATGATGACAATGCCCGACGGAAAGGAGATCTGGGGCAAGGCGCACTATCGCGAAATCGTTCCGCCCTCGAAGATCGTGTGGGTGAATTCGTTTTCGGATGCAGCCGGCGGCACCACGCGACATCCACTTACGACCGATCTGTGGCCGCTGCAGTTGCTCACGATTGTCGAATTCGCCGAGGCCGCCGGAAAAACGGCGATCACCATCACCTGGCTCCCCCTCGATTCCACGGACGAAGAACGAAAGGTCTTCGCGGATAAACTTCCCAGCATGAACCAAGGCTGGGGCGGCACGCTGGATCAGTTGGAGGCGTACCTGGCCCAGCAATAAGGGTCTCGTTTTGCAGCGCGCCTTAACCGATCGCGGCAGGGCGCGCAGGCCCTGCACGCCGCGCCGGAACCGCCCGTTGGGGGCGGAACGGCCTTGTCCCGCGGGTTGCCTGCTCGGAGCTGGAGGCTGGACGCCCTCGTCCCGCGGGTTGCCATTCGCGCCCGCACCTCGCGGGGTGAGGGCACCCCGCCTCCAAATGTGGCGAGCCCGCTCGGAGTGCGGGCTCCGCCTCTCCGTCCTATCCCGCCCGGTCCGGCATCTCGAGCGGGATGATCGCGTGGCGGCGCAGTTCGACACCGCGCAGGAACTTGATGATCGCCCGTTCGCCGATGCGGTCGCCCGTGAGGAGCTTGTGGAGCGAATCGACTCGCGGCGTCACGTCGGCGTCGAGCGCGAGCAGGACATCGCCCTCCAGCAGGCCGGCGCGAGCAGCCGGGCTGTCGGGCTCAATTCCGGCCACGAGCACGCCCGTGGCCTGGTCGACTTTGTGGTAGCGCGCCACCTTGCGGATCAGCGGCACGGTCTGGCCGGCCACGCCGATGTAGCTGCGCCGGATGCGGCCGTCCTTGATCAGCCACGCTGCCACCCATCGCGCCGTGTTGCTGGCGATGGCAAAACAGATGCCTTGCGCCGGGCGAATGATCGCGGTGTTCACGCCGATGACTTCGCCGCGCGTATCGACCAGCGGCCCGCCCGAGTTGCCGGGATTCAAGGCGGCATCGGTCTGGATGACGTTGTCGATCAACCGTCCCGTGGCGCCCCGCAACGACCGCCCGATCCCGCTGACGACACCCGCCGTGACTGTCTGCTGGAATCCCATCGGTGACCCAATCGCGATCGCAATCTGGCCCGGCCGCACGGCATCGCTATCGGCGAGCCGCAGGTGCGACAGCTCGTCGGCGCTGACGCGGAGCACCGCGAGATCGGTCGCGGGATCGTCGCCGATCAGGCTCGCCTCCAGCTTGCGCCCGTCGGCGAGGAATACGCGCAGCAACCGCGCGCCGTGCACGACGTGGCTGTTCGTCAGCAGGTAACCGTCCGGCGAGATGAAAAAACCCGAACCCGAACCGGCCGGGTCCTTCTCGCCCTGGACTTCGATGTGGACGACCGCCGGATGGGCGGTGGCAACCGCGCCGCTGACCGCCTCCGAATAGGCGTCAAGCAGTGCAGCCCCGGCAAGAACTTCAGGATCACTGGCAGGCGTGGCGGGCATGGAACCGCAATGAGCACGCAATCACCGGCAACGCAAATCGCCGGCGCCGGCTTGACGGAGCTCCTCCCTGAGCTTGTCCTCGGCCATGCCCCGCCACGCCCGGCACGATTACATCGCATTTCTCCGCGGCATCAACCTCGGCGCCCGGCGCCCGCCGATGGCCGAACTGCGGGCCATCTTCACGCGCAGGAAATTCACCGAAGTCGCGACGTTTATCGCCAGCGGCAATGTGATATTTTCCGATGGCACAGACGATCGTGCGGCCCTCGAGGCTCGCATCGAGCAGAGCCTGGCGCGGTCACTCGGCTATCCGGTGGACACGTTCGTCCGCACGCGGGCGGAGGTCGCGGCGATCGCCGACGCGCAGCCGTTTTCGCCGGCCGAATGGGCGAAGGCCCATGCCGTGCATGTCGTGATGCTCAAGGAGCCGCTCAGCCGGAGCCAGGTCACCCAGCTTGCCGCCTGTGCCACCACCGTAGATGCGTTCGCCCCCGCCGGACGCGATTTCTACTGGTTGTGTCGAATCAAGACCAACGAATCCAAGGTGTGGTCGTCGCCGGCCATGAAGGCGCTGCGCCTGCCGACCTGCTCGATGCGCAACGTGACGACGATGCGGAACCTGGCGGAACTTTACCCGGCGCGCACGGGTTGACGCCCCTCGATTCAAGGGTAACGTTGCCCGACGTGAAACCCCGTACCTGCCCTCCGCCCCGCGCCTGGACCGCGGTCTTGGCCAGTCTCGCGCTCGTGTTTCTCGCCGGCTGCGCCTCGCATGGCCGCTCCGCCCGGATCCCCCGCCCGCCACCACCGGTGGCCGGCGCGGATGAGATCCTCCATCGCCAGGAGGTCGCCGCCCGTGCTCGGCAGTACATCGCCAGCGGAAAGTACAAGACAACCAATGATGCGATGGCCGCGGCCGAACGCGACGTCGGGGGAGCCGACCCCTCGGGCGCCGTGTGGTCTACAGAGTACGCGGCATGGGAAAAGCAAAAGGCCGAGGACGAAAAGTTCCGGTCCGACCTGGATAAGTCCCTCCGCCGGCAGTGACCCGGCGCGGGGCGGGCCTTGACGACCCCAACGCAAACTGGCGTGCTCGGGGCCGCGCGCCCGCACCCCGATGAGAATCAAGGCCACCCTCGAGCGGATTCCCGGCGGGCTCATGCTCGTGCCCCTGTTGCTGGGCGCCACGTTGAACACCATCGACCAGGCTCACGTGCCGGCGATTGAGGCCGTGTTGCGCGCCCTCGGCGCCTCGCCGGTGAAGAATGGTCATCTGGAGTTTCTCCGGCTCGGTGCCGTGCCGGCCGAGGGCGTGAGCTCGTTCACCGAAAGTTTGTTCAAGACCGGTGCCCTGACTCTGATCGCGCTTTTTCTGTTTTGCGTCGGCAGCCAAATGACGGTGCGCATCGGTGCGCGCGCGCTGGGCAAGGGTGTGCTGCTGACCGGCAGCAAGTTCATCGCCGGCGCGGCGACGGGCATGATCCTCGGACACTGGCTTGACCCTTTCCAAGGATTTCTCGGCCTCTCTACGCTCGCGATTATCGCCGCGATGACCAATGGCAATGGCGGGCTGTTTGCCGCCCTGACCGGGCAATACGGCAATCGCAGCGACATCGGCGCGCTTTCGGTCCTGTCGCTCAACGACGGGCCGTTCCTGACCCTGGTCGCGCTCGGCCTCATGGGCGAGCGCTTTCCGACAGCCGTCTTCCTCGCCGTGCTGCTGCCGCTCGCGCTGGGCCTGCTCGCCGGCAACCTCGACGAGGAATTGCGCGCCTTCCTGCGGCCGGGAGAGCGTCTCGTCGTTCCGTTCTTCGCCTTTGCGCTCGGCGCCGGCATGAACCTCGCCGTGTTCGCCCAATGGAACCTGCTCCTGGGCGGCGTCCTGCTGGGCGTCATGACGACTCTCATCTCCGGCGGGGCGATGTGGCTGGCCCTGGCAGCCTTCGGGTACCGCTCGCGCCTCGCTGCGATGGCCGAAGCCAGCGTGGCTGGCAACGCCGCGGCGACACCCGCCGCCATCGCCGCTGCCGCCGCCGCCGCCCATTCACCGAATGCCGCTGCGTACCAAGCGATCGTCGGCCCGGCCACCGCGCAAATCTCGATCGCCGTCATCACCACCGCCCTGCTCTGTCCGGTCGCGGTCGTGCTCCTCGACCGGCGGCAACGCGCCCGCGGCATTGAAGGCCAGCGGGAAATCGACGAGCCCGCCATGCCCGCATGAAGGGTCCCCGCCCAACGCGTATTGCGATCACGATGGGCGACCCGGCCGGCATCGGCCCGGAGATCTGCCTGCGTCTCCTCAACGAGGCCGCGATCGCAGCGGAGTGCGTGCCCATCGTCTTTGGCGATGCCAGCGTGCTGCAGCGAGTGGCGCAACGCCTCAACCTGCCATTCATCACGCCAGTCGTCAGCGCCCTCGAATCCGCGGCGGCACCAGCCGTCCTCGATCTCCAATGCATCGCGGCCGACGCTGTCACGCCGGGCCGCGTCGATGCCCGCTGCGGCAACGCGGCGTTCCGTTATGTGCTGGCGGCGATCGAGGCCGGGTTGGCCGGCCGGGTCGATGCCGTAGCGACGGCACCGCTGAACAAGGAGGCGCTGCATGCGGCCGGCCACAAATACCCGGGGCATACCGAAATATTCGCCGAGCGGATGAAAGCGGAACGCTCGTGCATGATGCTGACCTCACCTGAGCTGACGTGCAGCTTTGCGACGGTGCATGTCGGATACCATGAAGTCCCAGCGCTGCTCAGCGTCCGTCGCGTTCTCGATGTCATCGAGCTCACCGCCGCGGCCATGCAGCGGCTCCGCGGACGGGCGCCGCGACTCGCAGTCTGCGGCCTGAACCCACACGCCGGCGAAAATGGACTCTTTGGCCAGGGCGAAGAGGAGCGCTTCATCCGGCCGGCAGTGGAGGCCGCACGCACCAAGGGGCTGGACATCGAGGGACCGCTGCCGCCGGACACGGCGTTCCTGCCGGAGCGCCGCCGACGGACCGATGCGTTTGTCTGCATGTACCACGACCAAGGCCATATTCCCCTCAAGGCGCTGGCCTTTGACTCGGCGATCAACACGACGCTCGGGCTGCCCGTCATTCGGACGAGTGTGGACCACGGCACGGCTTTCGACATCGCCTGGCAGGGTAAAGCCAATCCGAACAGCCTTTTCGAAGCCGTGCGGCTGGCGGCCCGGCTGGCTTCACCTGCAAAATGATCGCAGTGATTGCAGACGACTTGAGCGGCGCAGCCGAGCTCGCGGGCGCGGCGCTGCGCCATGGACTGACCGCGGAGGTGCAGCTGACGTTTTCGCCCAACTTCGACGCTGAAGTGGTCTGCCTCACCACGGAATCCCGCTCGCTCCCCGCCGGCGATGCCGCACGGCGTGTCGCGGAGGTCACCCGCGCGGTGATGGCGACTCGCCCAGCCTGGATATTCAAGAAATGCGATTCGGTATTGCGCGGTCCGGTCCTGGCCGAGGCGCGTGCCGCGGCCCACGCCGCCGGCATGTCGCGAATTGTCGTCCTCGCGGCCAATCCCTCCCGGCATCGAATCGTTCGCGACGGCATTTATTTCGTAGACGGAGTGCCGCTGGCGGACACCGGGTTCGCGCGCGATCCCGAGCATCCACGCCGCAGTTCGCGCGTGGCGGACCTGCTGGATGGCGACCTGACGGGCGTCGCGATTCCGGACGCCGCCACGACTTCCGATCCCTTCGGCCAGGCCGGTGACCTCGACGAGGCAACGCTCCCCGTCGGCGGCATTGATTTCTTCGCCGCCCTGCTGGCCGTGCGCTGCGCTCGCCGGCCGGAGCATGTCGAGCACGTCGAGTCCGCCGGACCGGTGCTTGTCGTGTGCGGCAGCGCCGCCGCGTGGGTTCAACGACAAGGCCAGGCCGCAACCGCAGGCATTCCGGTTTTCGCGCTGCCGTTCGAACCCGACGCTGTCGATCGCGCCTTGCACGCCACAGGCCGGGCACTCGTGGGAATCGGAAACGGCGAAGCGGTGGCCGGACAACGCCCGGCGCAACTGCTCGGCCGCTTGGTGGCAACTTTGGGCAAGATCATCAGGGGCGGTGCGGCCGGATGCATCTTGCTGGAAGGCGGCGCCACGGCGGCCGCGGTGGTGTCGGCCGCCGGTTGGATGCGCCTCGGAGTGGTGGCCGCGCCGGCCCCCGGCGTAACGGCGCTGCGACCGTTGGGTGCTGAAGGGCCCCTGCTGTACGTGAAACCCGGCAGCTACGACTGGCCGGCCGCGCTCTGGCCCGGCTGAGAGTTTGCTGGGATCAGCTCGCGATCGTGCGCTCGATGCGCCGGTCGGGGACCAGCCAGATGATGGCCACGAGGACGTACAATCCGAGACCGAGCCAGCGCGACCAGAACGCCAGGAGAATTCCTGCCGCGTAGATCGCGATGGAAATGCGACCCTTGAAATCGTCACCGATGGCCCGGGCCAGCGCCGAGTCGCCGCCGTGGGTCGCGAGCAGTGTCCGCACGAGGAGGTAATAGGCGATCGCCGCCGCGATGAGCACGGCGCCGTAGGCGACGACCGGCAGCAGGGCGAAGTGGTTCTCCCCCATCCATCCGGTCACGAAGGGAAACAGCGAAAGCCAGAACAGCAGGTGCAGGTTGGCCCACAGGGAGGCGCCGTTGACGTGCTTGACCGCCTGCAGCAAGTGATGGTGGTTGGTCCAATAGATCGCGACGTATACGAAGCTGAGCACGTAGCTGAGAAACACCGGCAACACCGGCGCCAGCGCGGCCCCGTCGATGCCATGCGGCACCTTCATCTCGAGCACCATGATCGTGATGATGATCGCCAGCACGCCGTCACTGAAGGCTTCGAGGCGGCCTTTATGCATGGTCAGGTCCCGCCCGGTCGTGCCGGTCCGCGCGGCGGAGGAGGAGGTCGTGAGCCGGCCTCATGGCTTGAGCCGGTTGCGGGGATGATGCCGCGCATGTTGCTCGAGAAGCCGCGAATTCTCCACCGCGGTGTAGATCTGGGTCGTGGCGATGCTGGCATGACCGAGCATCTCCTGGATGGCACGAAGATCGGCGCCACCGCCGAGCAGGTGCGTGGCGAAGGAATGGCGCAGCAGGTGCGGCTTGACGGCACGCGAAAGGCCGGCGCGTTGGGCGTATTTCTTGACGATACGCCAGAGCGTCTTGCGCGAAATGGCGCGGCCGCGTTCGCTGATGAAGAGTTCGCTGCCGGTGCGCGGCTTGACCAGCCGCGGCCGGGCCGACGCAACGTACGTGGCGACGGCATCGCGGGCCTTGGTGCCGAGCGGCACCACGCGCTCCTTTGCACCCTTGCCGAACACGCGCACGAACCCGTGGTCGAGGTCGACCTGCTGCAGTGTGAGCGCGCTCAATTCGGAAATGCGCAGCCCGCTCGAGTAGAACAGTTCGAGCATGGCGCGGTCGCGCAGGGCGTAGGCGTCGGCGCCGGTGGGTGCGGCGAGCAGCCGGCGCATGTCGCCCGGCGAGAGCGTCTGCGGCAGCTTGCGGCGGAGCTTGGGTCCGGCGAGAAGTTCCGACGGGTCGTCGGGGCGCACGCGTTCGCGGACCAGGTGCCGGCACAGCATGCGGACCGCGGTGAGCTTGCGGGCCTGGCTGCTGGACGAAAACTTCCGGTCGCTCAGCCAATGCAACCACGCGGTGAGCTGCGCGGAAGTGACGCCCGCCCAGTCAGGCGCGCCGTGTTTGTTCAGGAAGGTGGCGGCTTGGACGAGATCGGAGCGATAGGAAACCTCGGTGTTGCGCGACAGGCCGCGCTCGAGCGCGATCGTGTTGAGGTAGGAGCGGATGTCCTCCTGAAAACTCGCGGGAGCGAGGGCGACCGGGTCCTTGGGCTCGTGCGGGTCGCGCGCTGGCTTCATGGGAGCAGCCCGGCGATTCAGAAGCGCCGCGGGCGCCGGGGTCCGGGCGGCGGCAGGTTCGTCTCCCGGATGCGATAGGTGATGCGCGCCTTGTCGAGGTCGTAGGGACTCATTTCCATCTTCACCTTGTCGCCCGCAGCGATCTTGATGAAATGCTTGCGGAGCTTGCCGGAGATGTGGGCCAGAACAACGTGGCCGTTGTCGAGTTGCACACGAAACATCGTGCCGGGGAGCACGGTCATGATCTTGCCCTCCACTTCGATCACTTTGCCGTCAGACATGGGTGGAGGGAACTTGCGGGCTGGTTTGGGTCATGCAGGTGTGCGAAATAAAAGCCCCTTGTAACTGTGGAATTCCCGCCGTAGTCAAGGCTTTCTGCAGCCATCCATGGACCCAGCCCGGCCCACGCTCCCCTGCCCGTTTGCCAAGGTGCATCCGTCCGAATTGCGGCGGGACGACGAGTTTTACATGTGGTTGGCCTACAACCAGGCGATCGAGGCGTGGCGCCAGGATGAGGTCCCGATCGGCGCGGTGATCGAACTCGGCGGCGAGGTGATCGCCAGCGCGCATAACCAACGCGACAGCCTGCGCGACCCGACCGCCCATGCGGAAATCCTCGCGCTCGGCCAGGCCGCGCGGGCCGTCGGCGACTGGCGGCTGACGGGCGCCACGCTTTACGTCACGAAGGAGCCCTGCCCGATGTGCTCGGGGGCCACGCTGATGTCGCGGCTCAAACGCGTGGTCTTCGCCATCTCCGACCCGAAGATGGGCTGTCTCGGCGGCGCCACCGACCTCAATGCACTGCCGCAATCGAATCACCGCGTCGAACTCTCGCGCGGCGTGCTGGAACCGCCCTGTCTCGAGCTGCTGCGCGCGTATTTCCAGTTGAAGCGCAACGAGGAGTGACGCGTCCGGCAGTTGACGGGACCGCGCACCCGTGCACATTGGCCCATTCAACCCAAACCCACCACGAACATGGCATACGAACTCCCGAAACTGCCTTACGCTTACGAGGCGCTCGCCCCGCATATCGACGCCAAGACGATGGAGATCCATCACACGAAGCATCACCAGGCTTACATCACCAACGCCAACAACGCGCTGAAGGACCAGCCGGCGCTTGCTGGCCTCGAGGTCAACAAGCTCATCGCCGATCTCTCCAAGGTGCCCGAGGCGATCCGCGGCGCCGTTCGCAACAACGCCGGCGGCCACAGCAACCACTCGTTCTTCTGGACCATCATGGGACCGGGCAAGGGCGGCGCCCCGCGCGGCGCCCTCGCGGCCGCCATTGACGGGCAGCTCGGCGGCTTTGCGAAGTTCAAAGAGGAATTCGCGAAGGCCGGCGCGACGCGCTTCGGCTCCGGCTGGGCGTGGCTCGTGGTCGGGCCCGACAAGAAGCTCGCGATCGGCTCGACCGCCAACCAGGACAGCCCGCTCATGGGCAAGGCCGTCGCCGGCTTCGAAGGCAAACCGGTCATCGGCCTCGATGTCTGGGAGCACGCCTATTACCTGAATTACCAGAACCGCCGGCCCGATTACATCGCGGCCTTCTGGAACGTCGTCGACTGGGACGCCGCCGAAGCGAACTACAAGGCGGCCATCAAGTGACGCAAGGCGTCGTCTGAGCCAACCGAAAGATCCGATCATCCCAAGCCGCGCCGCGAGGCGCGGCTTTCTGTTTTCCACGAGAGCATTTACAGAACGCGGCCCGAACCAAATCGCATTCAATCGACCCAAGCTGGATCCTTCGCTGCGCTCAGGATGACATGTCCCGGGAACTAATTTGAGAGACGGTCATTCTGAGCCCAGCGAAGAATCCAGCTCAGGGAAATTCCCGACGATCGGGGAATTGTTGGAATCGCCCTGCCCGACGCGGACAAAAAAGCCGCCCGATACTTGGTCGGGCGGCTTGGAATTCGCACGCGGTCCGGCGCGAGGCCGGGAGCGTCACTTCGTGGGCACGGTCTGGATCGTCTTGAGAATCCGGCCGGCGACCAGGTACGGGTCGGCGGCGGAGTTCGGGCGACGGTCCTCGAGGTAACCCTTGTAGTCGGCTTTGACAAAGCTGTGCGGCACGCGCACCGAGGCGCCGCGGTCGGCCACGCCGTAATTGAACTTGTCGATCGATTGCGTCTCGTGGAGGCCGGTGAGGCGCAGGTGATTGTCGGGACCGTACACGGCGATGTGCTCGTCGCGGTATTTGTTGAACGCCGCCATGAGGGCCTCGAAGTAGGCTTTGCCGCCCACTTCGCGCATGTGCTTGGTCGAGAAGTTCGTGTGCATGCCCGAGCCGTTCCAGTCCAACGGGGCATTAAACGCACCGCGGACCGGTTTGCACTGCCATTCGATGTCGATGCAATGCTTTTCGCAGAGCCGGCTCAGGATGTAGCGGGCGACCCAGAGCTGGTCGGCGGCGTTCTTGGAACCCTTGCCGAAGATCTGGAATTCCCACTGGCCCTTGGCCACCTCGGCGTTGATGCCTTCAATGTTGATGCCGGCGTCGAGGCACAGGTCGATGTGCTGCTCGACGATCTCGCGGGCCACGTTGCCGACGTTCTTGTAGCCGACGCCGGTGTAGTACGGGCCCTGCGGCGCCGGATAACCGCCGGTCGGGAAACCGAGCGGGGCGCCGTCTTTCCACAGGAAGTATTCCTGCTCGAAACCGTACCAGGTGTCCGGGTCATCCGGGATCGTCGCGCGCGAGTTCGACGGGTGCGGCTCACCCGTGTGGAGAAAGGTCTCGCACATCACCAACGCGCCGTTCTTGCGGGTGCTGTCGGGGTACACGGCGACGGGCTTCAGCACGACGTCGGAACTCTTGCCCTCGGCCTGCTGAGTCGAGCTGCCGTCGAAGCCCCAGAGCGGAAGGTCCGCCAGCTTCGGGAAGCTCGCGAATTCCTTGATTTGCGTCTTGCTGCGGAGGCTTGCGAGCGGCGTGTAGCCGTCGAGCCAGATGTATTCCAGTTTGTATTTAGCCATAATGAATCGAGTTGGTAGAGGGTAAAGGTCCCGCCGCGACCGTCGACGGATGGTCGCCGGCACAGGGATGAACCTGGGCGGGAATTCAGCACCTCACGTGCCAGAGGCCAAGCGATTTTGGGCGCATGACTCAGCTTTTACATGGTCGGCGCCAGGAGGGGCGGAATCGCATGCTTGCGTCGGTCCCGCGTCGGCCAATGTTTGCCCAACATGCACGAGGTGAAGGACACCAAACGGGCCCAGGTGCGCATCGGATTCGACGGGCGGGTCTACAAAACCTTTCGCGGGCCCGAGGCTTACGAGAGATTCTACAACGAGGTGCGCGTTCTCCGCTACTTGGAGGAACGTGGCTGTCCGTTCGTGCCCCGGCTGCTCGAAGCCGACGAGTCCACCCTCAAAATCACGACCTCCAATTGCGGTTCACGGGTCGACCAGCTCAACCCGGAACGCCAGAAGGAGCTCTTTGCGGAGCTCGAGTCCTACGGTGTACGCCACGACGATCCCGACATCCGCAACGTCACCTATCGCCGCAGCGACGGGCGGTTCTGCATCATCGATTTCGAGTTCGCCGCGTTGCTGGACCCCGCGGCCGTCGACCCGCGGCCGGTGCCGCCGAACTTGCGCTGGTCCGGTCTGACCGACCGCGGTCGCGTGCGAAAGAACAACGAGGATACCTTCCTGGCGCTTGAGTTCGACGGACGCGAGGTGCGCTACCTCGGCAAGACGGGCGAAGCCTCCGCGGCCCGCGCGGACTTCCTGTTCGCCGTGAGCGATGGCATGGGCGGCGCGAAGGCGGGCGAATTCGCCAGCCGCATCACCATCGACAAGATCACGTTCCAGATGCCCAAGATCTACCGCACTGCGGCCCCGGGGCCGCAAAGCGGGTACGACCGCGTGCTCCAGGAGCTCTTTCACGCGGTGCACGACGAGCTGATCGAACTGGGCGAATCCTACGAGGAATGCCAAGGCATGGGCACGACGCTCAGCCTGTGCTGGTTCACCCCCGGGTGGATGTACTTCGGCCACATCGGCGACACCCGCATCTACCATCTCCCGCCGGGAGGAAGCCTCGTGCAGTTGACGCACGACCATGGGCACGTCGGCTGGTTGCGGCGCAACAAGAAGCTGACTGAGCGCGAAGCACGCGAGCACCCGATGCGCAACGTCCTCCACCAGTCGCTCGGCGCCGGCCACCAATTCATCGAACCGCAGTTCGGTGCAATGCCCTGCGGTCCCGGCGACCGGTTTCTGCTCTGTTCCGACGGCCTGATCGACGGCATGTGGGATCGCCATCTCGACGAAATGATGCGCGAGCCCGAAGTCGCTCCGCTCGCACCGCATTTGATCGCCGCCGCCCTCGAGCGATCGGGCCGCGACAACATCACGGCGCTGGTCGTCGAAGCCGCCCAGGCGGCGGCGCCGTCGTCATGACCCACGTGTTCGTCTACGGCACGCTGAAGACCGGATTCGAGAATCATCATTTCCTCGCCGGTCAGCGTTTGCTTGGTGCGGCGAACACAGTGGAGGGCTACACGCTGTTTTCGCTCGGCGATTATCCCGGGATGGTTCGGTCCAGCGAGCCCGGGCGGCAGGTGCTCGGGGAATTGTGGGAGGTCGACGATGCCTGCCTGGCCGCGCTGGACGAACTCGAGGGCGTCGCGGAAGGCCTCTTTGCGCGCGTTCCCGTCGCGCTGCAGCCGCCGTTCGCCAGTGAAGGGGCCGAGGCCTACCTGTATCTTCGTTCGCTGGCCGGCCGGCGCGAACTAGGTCCGGCGTGGCCCGCGTGAGGCGGCGAAAAATCGACCGGGGCGCGCCGGCGTGATCAGGGCTTGAGCGCCGATTTCGGCATCCGCCTTACCGTGATGAAACGCGCGCGGAACAGCTCGTCGATGGCGGCGCGCGCAGGCGCCGGGATGCGTTTGACCAGATCGTCCATCGGCGGGAGATTGCCGGTCGCCTCCGTTTCGTCCGCCTTGGCGGGCGAGGCCACGGGAGTGTTCTCGCGCTCCTGGGCGAGAAACGCCGCTTCCTCGTCGGCCGATGGCCCCGAGGGTGCGTCGGCGGGGATCGCACCAGGCGGGGTCTCCTCTTCCGGCTCCTGGCTCCCCGCTCCTTGCTCCTTCCGAGCGCCTTCAGGCGCCGTGGTCAGTCGTTTTTTTTTGAGCCGTCCGCGGGCAGGCCGTCGGCCAGCGTCGCGATCTCCTTGATCAGGCTGTCGATCGCGCGGGCGCGGCTGGCCTCGACGGCCTTGAGCAACGCCACCTCGAAATTTATTTTTTCGGAGAGGCCGTGCTTCACGCCGCCCTCGCCTTCGTGCAAGCCATCGAGCAACCGCGTGAGCTGTTCGGTCGTCATCGCCACGCCGAGCGCCTCGCTGCTTCCGCCTTTGGCGATCGAGTCGAGCAAAGCCGTCCGCACATGCGCCTGCACATCGACCAGCAGGCGGAAAAGGTCCCGGCCGTTTTCGTCGGCCTCGTCCACTAGTTCGACGATCTTCCTGTGGTCGCCCGCCGCCAAGGCAGCCGCCAGCGCGGCGATCTTGTCCGCCGCCACGAGTCCGTAGACATCGAGCACATCGGCCTCGCCCACCTCGGTGCCGCAGAACGAGATCATCTGGTCGAAGATCGACTGGGCGTCGCGCATGCCGCCGTCCGCCATCCGGGCAATGCTGGCCAGGGCCGCGTCGCTGGCCTTGATCTTCTCGGCGGCGGCGATCTTCTTCAGCCGCTGCACGATGAGCTCGCTCGGGATCGGCTTCAGGTCGAAGCGCTGGCAGCGCGAGATGATCGTCGGCAGCACCTTCTGGACGTCCGTCGTGGCGAAGATGAACTTTACGTGGGGCGGCGGCTCCTCGAGGGTCTTCAACAGCGCGTTGAACGCCGCCGTCGAGAGCATGTGCACCTCGTCGATGATGTAGACCTTGAACCGACCCTGGGCCGGGGCGTAGCGGACGGTGTCGCGCAGCTCGCGCACCTGCTCGATGCCGTTGTTGGACGCGCCGTCGATCTCGATCACGTCGAGGCACGAGCCCTCGGCGATGGAGACGCAGATCGGGTCGTTGACGTCGAAATCGGCCTTCGGCCCGCCGGTGGCGTTCAGCGCCTTGGCGAAGATGCGCGCCGTGCTGGTCTTGCCCGTGCCACGCGGGCCCACGAACAGGTAGGCATGCGCGATGCGGTTGCGGGCGATGGCGTTCTTCAGGGTCCGGACCACGTGGTCCTGCCCGACGACGTCGTCAAACGTCTGCGGGCGCCACTTGCGCGCGATGACCTGGTAGGAGCCTGACACGAAGTGTGAGTCCAAACCGCAAAACGGCCCGCGCAAACCCTAAATTCCAAAAAAGTGGCCAGGCAATCCACGGCACTGGAAGGACGTCGTCACCGTTGCTGCCTTCCGGCCCTGGCGGGGTTCACGCGCCTGCGCATGCATGGCGCCTGGCCAAGGCGGAACGTAGGTGCGCTCTCCCGCCTTTCAACCAAAATGTGGGCAGCGGTGCGCCGCGACCGCCGGTTCAGATGCCCGGTGGCTTGTCCGCGGGCTTTTCCGGCGATGGCTGATCGTTGGGCTTTTCGTCGCCCGGGCGGCCGGGGTGTTCGCGATCGGGCCGCGGTCCGCCGGGTCCGCCCGGTCCCCGCCATGGCCGGTCCGGAAAAACCCGGCGGGCACGGTCGCGAAAATCGTTCTGCATCTGTTCGTACTTGGCGCGCTGTTCCGGCGAGAGCTTCTCGCCAATCTCGCGCTGCATGCGCTCGAACACGGTGCGGGACTCGGACATCGCGTAGTTCCGCAGCTTGCGCAGCTCTTCCATGTTGCGCCGGATGATCGGCTTCAGTTCCTCCTGCTGCTGGGGCGTCAGGTCGAGTCGCTCGGCCAGCCGCCGCAACTGGACCGCGGCCCATTGATCCGGCATCGGCCGGTGCGCGATCAGTTCGCGCCCGAAGCGGGCCACCACCAGACCGCCCGTCACGGCGCCGGCCAAAAAGATGCCGATCAACACCAGCACCACTTTCCAAGGTTGGGTCATCTCAGGAGAAATCAAGCAAGTCGCCCACCGAATCCACCGCGGCATAGTCCACGGACTGGTCGGACGTGAGCACGGAATAATTAAGGGCGATCGCCGCCACCCCGAACGCCGCCGCGACCAGCAGGCCGCGCAAGGCCAGGGAGCCAAGCAGCGCCCAACCCGTGGTCGCCGGCCGGCCGGCCGACTGCGCCGCCACCCGGGTGGCAAAGCCCAGCGGCGCCGTTTCGTCGCGTGAATCGGCGGGAGCCTGGCGGGCCAGGGCGACGAGTTTCTGCCACGATGAATCGAATCGGCTCATGACTTCTCCTTGCTTTGTAGGTCCTGGAACAGCTTTTGCAATTTCCGACGCGCGCGAAAGGCCCGGACTTTGACCAGGGTTTGGTTCCAGCCGGTCAGGGCCGCGATTTCGGCAATCGTCTTTTGCTCGAGGTCGAGAAGCTGCAGCACCAGCCGGTCGTCCGGCTTGAGCTGGCCGAGGAGCTTGTGGACCAGCTCCCGGGCCGCCAGGGCGTCGCCCGGGGATGCCTCGCGGTCGTCGGCCAGCACGTGGTCGAGCACCTGGGCTTCGCTCTCGGACAGGTCGGCCCAGCGGAACTCCGGCCGGCGCTTCTGCGCGCGGAGCTGGTCGATGCAGGTCGTCACCGCGATCCGGGAGACCCAGTGCGCGAAGGGTACGTTGCCCTGGTACTGTTCGAGACGCGTGAACATTTTCAGGAAGATGTCCTGGGCGAGGTCTTCTTCGGACACCCGCCGGGGCAGGTGCGAGCGGACGATGCGGATGACCAGCGGGTAAAGGTGCTCCACCAGCTGCCGCGCGGCCGTCTGGTCGCGCTGGCGGACGCGTTCAAGGCAGGCGGCCACATCAAAGGCAGCTTCAGCTGGGTCCATAGATATACGTCAACGGGCACATCGCTTGAGACGGACGCCACACCGGCAAGTTACGCAAACGCCACAGTCATGGCGCGGCACACCACCCCTCGGCAACGAGAATCACCGCAGACCCCGCGCAGCCGCCGAAGTTTCCGTCGGCGAAGAGGAACTGCGCTTGCGGACGAGTGACAAAAGGCGTTCCCTTTCAGCCCACTACATGCTCGAACCGGACTCAGTCCCCACCTGCCGGCGCGACCTTGCGGTCCTGGCGTTGGTTTTCGGCCTGCTTTACTTCTTCCAGCTGGGTGACACGACGCTGGTGAATCCCGACGAGAGCCGGTATGCCGAGATCCCGCGGGAAATGATCGCGCACGGCGATTTCGTGCTGCCACGCCTGAACGGCGTCTTTTACTTCGAAAAGCCGCCGCTGGTTTACTGGATCCTCGCCGGCTTCCAAAAGGTGTTCGGGCGCGACGAGTTTGCCATGAGGGCGGTTCCGGCGCTTTTCGCGCTGGGCGGCGTCCTGCTGACCTATGCGGCGGCCCGACGAATCCATGGACGCCTGGCCGGCCGGATGGCGGCGATGGTCCTGGGCACATCGCTGCTTTATTTTGCGCTGGGGCGGATCCTGACGCTCGACATGACCGTTTCGGTCCTGATGTCCGCCACGTTGTTCTGCTTCATCCTCGGCGTGCGCGCCCCGCCGGGCGCGGCGCGTCGGTGGCTGTTCTACGGGCTCTACGCCTCCGCGGCGCTGGCGACGCTGACGAAGGGCTTGATCGGGTTCCTCGTCACCGGGGCCGTCATGTTCCTGTGGTTGCTGGTGTTCAACCAATGGCATCGCCTGCGTCCGTTCTATCTGCCGACGGGCGTTTTGCTCTTTCTCGCCATCGCCGCTCCCTGGCATGTGTTGGCGGCTCACCGGAACCCAGATTGGGCGCGCTTCTATTTTATTCACGAACACTGGCAGCGGTTCACGATGACCGAGGGCCATGATCGCTATGAGCCCTGGTGGTTTTTCCTCCCGGTGATCGTCGGCGGCATTTTCCCCTGGATGGGATTTCTCTGGCCGGCCGTGCGCGAATCGGTGGCGGGCGGGTGGGCCCGGCGCAAGGACAACGCCGATGCGTGGTTCTTCGTGACTTGGGTCGCATTCGTGCTGGTATTCTTCAGCAAGTCGCACTCGAAGCTGGTGCCCTATATCCTGCCGGTTTTCCCGGCGCTCGCCGTGGTGATCGGGGCCTGGGTGGCGCGAATCGTGGCGGCCGACGATCGCCCGCGCCTGAAAGTCGGAATGTGGATTTACTCGGTCATGTGCGGCTTGCTCGGCCTCGGGATGGCTTGGGCGGTGTTCAAACCGGGCCTCATCCGACGCCCGGAACAAATGGAAGCATTGCGCCCCGATGGACTCTATTGCGCAGTCGCACTTCTGGCGGGCGCGGCCGTCGTGCACTGGGTCTGGCGCCGGAAACATGCCGTCGCGTCAATCGGGGTCATGGCGGCCTCGATCACCGTCCTCCTGCTCGCCTTGGCGGACTCCCAGGACAAGATCGCCAAACCGGGTACGCGGCAACTGGCCGAGTATTATTCGCGCCACGTCCGGCCCGGCGACCTCGTGTTCCACTACGCGGAATATTTCCACGATTTCAGCTATTATGCCGAGACCGAGGTCGGGCTGGTCGGCAATCCGGGCGAGTTGGAAATCGCCATCGACCCCGCCGCGCGGGCCAGCGGACGGTTCATCGACGAGACGGCGTTTCGCCAAATCTGGTCCGGCGCCGCGCGGGTGTGGCTGGTTATCCGGCCGGAAGAGGCGGTGAAGCTCTATGCCGATCCGACCTTCCGTTATTATTTGCTCGAGGAGAGCCGGTCCCACTACCTATTGAGCAACCAGCACTGAAATGCCCGCGCCCGCAAAAGTCCCGGCCGCCTCCGCCGCCGCCTCCGCCGCCGCTCCGCTGCCCTACCTGCCGTTCACCCGGCCGACGATCGACGAGGAGACCATCGCGGGCGTCGCCGACGTCTTGCGTTCCGGTTGGATCACCTCCGGGCCGCAGGTCCGGGCGCTTGAGGCGAAATTGTCCGAGTTCTGCGGCGGCCGCCCGGTGCGCGCCTTCAACTCGGGCACCTGCACGATGGAGATCGCCCTGCGCATCGCCGGCATCGGCCCCGGGCACGAGGTCATCACGACGCCGCTTTCCTGGGTCGCGACGAGCAACGTCATCCTCGAGGTGGGCGCCCGCCCGGTCTTCGTCGACATCGATCCTGCCACCCGCAACATCGACCTCGACCGCATCGAGGCAGCGATCACCCCCGCCACTCGCGCGATCATTCCGGTCGATCTCGCCGGCCTGCCGGTCGATCGCGACCGGCTCCAGGCGCTCGCGACCCGGCATAAGCTCCGGGTCGTCGAAGATGCCGCCCAATCCTTCGGCAGCACGTGGCGCGGCCGGCGCATCGGTTCGTTTGGCAACTTCGTCTCGTTCAGCTTCCATCCGAACAAGAACGTGACGACGATCGAGGGCGGCTGCCTGGTGCTGAACAGCGAGGCCGAGGCGAAGCTGGCCGAGCAATACCGACTCCAAGGCGTCGTCCGCACCGGCCTTGACGGCATGGAAGTCGAACTGGTCGGCGGAAAATTCAACCTCACCGATGTCGCCGCGCGCGTCGGCCTGGGCCAGCTGCCCCACCTCGATGAATTCAATCGCCGGCGTCGCGAACTCGCCCGGGCTTATTTTGCGGAATTCGAGCGACTCGGCGCCGCCGCGCTCGGACTGCAGCTGCCCGTGGCCGACTTCACCGGCAGCAACTGGCACATGTTCCAGGTCGTCCTGCCGGAGGCGCGACTCAAGGTGAAGCGCGCCGACATCATGGCGGAGCTCCACGCCGCGGGCATCGGCACCGGCGTGCACTACCCGGCCATCCACCTGTTCGCCCTCTATCGTCGACTCGGCTGGAAGCCGGGCGATTTCCCGCATGCGGAATATGCCGGCCGCAACATCCTGACGCTGCCCTTGTTCCCGGCGATGAGCCCGGCCGACGTCGCGCGGGCCGCATCCGCCTTGGTGAACGTGTTGCGGCGCCACCTGAAGCCATGAGCGCGACTCCCGTCAAGCTGTCGGTCGTGATCCCGGTCTACAACGAGGAGCTGAACCTCCCGACCTTGTTCAGCCGGCTTTACCCGGTGCTCGATGGCCTCGGCCGCCGTTACGAGGTCCTCTTCACCAACGATGGCAGCGCCGACCGCTCGCGTGAACTCCTCGCGGCGCAACACGCCGCGCGTCCGCGGGAGACCCGCGTGATCGAATTCAACGCCAACTATGGCCAGCACATGGCGATCATGGCGGCCTTCGAGCGCGTGCGCGGCGAGGTCATTGTCACGCTCGATGCCGACCTGCAGAATCCGCCCGAGGAGATCCCAAAACTGCTCGCGCTGATCGATGCGGGCCACGATTACGTCGGCGGCTACCGGCTCAAGCGGCAGGATTCGATGTTCCGCACGGTCGCTTCGCAACTGATCAACTTTGTCCGCAGCCGGACCACGAACATCGTCATGACCGACCAGGGCTGCATGCTGCGCGCGTACGCCCGGCCCGTGATTGACGCGATCGTCCGCAGCGGCGCGATCAACACCTTCATCCCCGCCCTGGCGTACTCGTTCAGCAGCCGCCCGGCCGAGGTGGGAGTCGAGCACAAGGAGCGCAACGCGGGCGTCTCGAATTACTCGCTGTACAAGCTCATCCGGCTGAACTTCGACCTGATCACCGGCTTCTCGCTGGCTCCGCTGCAACTCTTCACGATCTTCTCAATGTTCTGTGCCGGCGGCAGCTTCGTCCTGGTGCTTGTGCTGGCGTACATGCGCATCTTCCTCGCCGACGATACGCATGGCGTGTTCACGCTCTTCGGCATCCTGTTTTTCTTGATCAGCGTCACGATGGTCGGCATCGGCCTGATCGGCGAGTACATCGGCCGCACCTACCAGGTCGTGCGCGCGCGCCAGCGCTACTTCGTCAGCCAGGTGCTGGAAGCCTCCGAGTGAGCGGCCCGCGCATCGTCTTCTTCGGCTACAGCGAGGTTGGCTACGAGTGCCTGTCGCTCCTGCTCGAGCGGGGCGATAACGTCGTCGCGCTGGTCACCCACGAGGACCAGCCGGGAGAAAAGATCTGGTTCAAGACGCCCGCTCTCGCCGCCCGCGCCAAGGGAATTCCGGTCCACACGCCGGCATCGGTCAACACCCCCGAGTGGCGCGAGCGCCTCGCCGACTGGCGGCCCGACCTCATTCTCTCGGTTTATTACCGGCACATGATTGGAACGAAGATCCTCGCGCTCCCGCGGCTCGGGGCCTGGAACATGCATGGTTCGCTTTTACCGAAATACCGCGGCCGCGCGCCGATCAACTGGGCGGTGCTGCATGGCGAACCGCGCATCGGGGTGACCCTGCACCGCATGGTGAAGCACGCCGATGCCGGCGCCATCGTCGACCAGGAGGGCGTCGACCTCGGGCCGCGCGACACGACCGAACAGGCCTTTCGCAAGGTTCTTCCGTGCGCCCGGCGCGTCCTCGCCCGCCAGATCGACGCGCTCCTCACGGGCACGGCACCGGAGACGCCGCAGGACGAATCGCAGGCCACTTATTTCGGCGGCCGCAAGCCCGAGGACGGGCGGATCGACTGGGCGCAATCGACGACCCAAATCTTCAACCTCATTCGTGCCGTCGCCGATCCGTATCCCGGCGCCTTCACCGAGGTCGCCGGTTCGCGGCTCATGGTCTGGTGGGCTGAGCCCGATTCGCCCGCCACGCGCGGGCGCCGCGGCCGGCCTGGTGAAGTCCTGTCCGCCGCGCCACTCGTGGTCGGCACCGGCGACAGCGCGCTCGAACTCACCCGCACCGAATGGCGCGGCGAGCCGCGGGAGCTCTCGCCGGGTCTTCAGCTCGGCGCGTAGGCTAAGCCCGCCGCTGCCATTCTGGCATGGCTTTTCCAGCCCTTCGCGGTTAACCAACCCTGATTTATGCCCATCAAAGTCCTCATCCTCGGCGCCAACGGCTTCATCGGCAGTTCGCTCACGCATGCCATCCTGCAAAAGACCGACTGGGAGGTCTACGGCATGGACATCGGCGACAACAAGCTCGGCGACTCACTCGGCGACCGGCGTTTTCGCTTCGTCGAAGGCGACGTGATGATCTCGCGTGAGTGGATCGAGTACCACGTTAAGAAATGCGACGCCGTTCTGCCGCTCGTGGCGATCGCCAACCCGTCCCAGTACGTCAAGGATCCGCTGCGCGTCTTCGAACTCGATTTCGAGTCGAACCTCGCCGTCGTGCGCCAGTGCGTGAAGTACAAGAAGCGCATCATCTTTCCGTCGACGTCCGAGGTCTACGGCATGTCGCCCGACCGCGTGCTCGACGAACAGACCAGCAACATGGTCTACGGCCCGATCGAGAAGCAGCGCTGGATCTACGCGTGCTCGAAGCAGCTGCTCGACCGCGTGATCTACGCTTACGGGGTGCGTGACCACGTCGACTACACCCTCTTCCGGCCGTTCAACTGGATCGGCCCGAAGCTGGACAACGTCTTCGAGGCCAAGGAGGGCAGCTCGCGGCTCTTCACCCAGTTCATCTCGAACGTGCTTTTCGAAAAGCCGATCCAGCTGGTCGACGGCGGCCGGCAAACGCGCTCGTTCACCTTCATCGACGACGGTGTCGACGCCCTCCTCCGCATCATTGAGAACAAGGGCGGCCGGGCGTCGCGTCAGATCTTCAACCTCGGCAATCCGCGAAACGAGGTCAGCGTCGCCAAGCTCGCCCAGTTGATCATCGCCGCATTCCGCGAGTTCCCCGAGTACGCCGCGCACGCGCGCCGGGCCAAGGTCGTGGTGGTACCCTCGAAGAAGTATTTCGGCAAATACTACCAGGATATCCAAAAGCGCGTGCCCTCGATCGCCCACGCCCGCAAGCAGCTCGGTTGGAATCCGAAGATCGACCTGAAGCAGGCCATCCGGCTGACGCTCGACTACCACCTGGCGCACAAGGATTACTCGCTCGACTAGGTCACGATGGCCGTGCGCCTCGCGCTGAAGATCGACATCGACACCGACCGCGGCACCCGGCTCGGCGTGCCCAACCTGCTGGCCGACCTTTGCGCGGCGGGCGTGCCGGCCACGTTTCTGTTTTCGCTCGGCCCCGATCAGACCGGGCGGGCCGTGACCCGGGTTTTCCGTCCCGGGTTCCTGCAGAAGGTCGGGCGCACGAGCATCGTTGAACTCTATGGCGTCCGCACCCTGCTCAACGGCACGCTGCTCCCCGCGCCCCATATCGGCCGGCGCAACGAGAAGATAATCCGCGCGGTACGCGATGCCGGCTTCGAGGTCGGCATCCATTGCTACAACCATTACCGCTGGCAGGATTACGTCCACCGGATGAGCCGCGCCGAAATCGCCGCCGAGTTCGACGCCGCCCGCGCCGAGTTCCGCCGCATTTTCGCAACCGAGGCGCCGACCGCCGGCGCGGCGGGCTGGCAGGCGAACGCGACCAGTCGCGAGGTCTATGACGAGGCCGGGCTGCTCTATGCGAGCGATACCCGCGGCACGGGGCCGTTCTTTGTACGCAGCGCCGGGAAGACTTTTCAAACGCTGGAGATTCCGACCACGCTGCCCACCCTCGACGAGTTGATGGGCCGCCCGGAATACCCGGACAGCCGGCTCGTGCCGCACTTGATGTCGCTGCTGCGCCCCGACGCGCTGAATGTCTATACGCTGCATGCCGAGATCGAGGGCATGGGCCGGCGGGCGATCTTCCAGGAATTTCTTGCCGCCATCCGCTCAGCCGGCGTGACCGTCGTCTCGCTGGAGCGGTCTGCCCGCGACCTGCTGGCCATGCGCGACCGGGTGCCGGTCTGCGAACTGGCCCAGGAGCCGATCGATGGCCGCTCGGGACTCGTTGCGACGCAGGGCGCCGCAGCCTGATTCAAGTCTTCGCGCGATCGACCTTGTGGAACATCCAGAAGCCGAGGGCCTGGAAGCCGATATTGGGCCCCCACATCAGCAGGTCCGGGCGCAATGCCGTCACATTGTCGAACCAGCTCACGACGATCGTCCCGAAATAGTAAGCCATCGCCAGGCCGAGCCCGATGCCGAGGTTGGCGGAGGTTTCCTTGCGGGAGATCTTGATGCCGAGCGGCACGGCGATGAGGGCGAACGACAGGACGGAAAAGGCCGTCGCAAACTTCTCGTGGATCGTGATCTGGACGCGCATCAGCTGCTGGGCTCGTTCCTCCTCCGTCAGCTTCGGGTCGGGCCGGTGCAATTCCCGCCATTTCGCGATGAGCTGGGAGAAAGTCAGCCAGCGCTGCTTCACGTTGACCGTGGCGGCGCCAGTCAAGCGGCCGAGCGGCAGGTCGAAGGTCGCCTGTTGGGCGGCCGATGCGCCTTGGAGTACCCCGTAATTTTCGGGATCCTTCGCATTGCGCGGCTCGCCCCGCGCATTGAAGAGCGTAAGCACGAGCCGGTTGTTCGGCGAGTCGAACTCCACCCGCCCGGCTTCTGCCCGCGCGAAGTGTTTGACGCGACCCTGCGCATCCAGCTCCCACAGCCAGAAATCC
This sequence comes from Lacunisphaera sp., assembly GCA_035549095.1. GTDB lineage: Bacteria > Verrucomicrobiota > Verrucomicrobiia > Opitutales > Opitutaceae > Lacunisphaera. The sequence goes on from DASZRV010000065.1 coordinate 70,127, forward strand.
CGGAGCTGATTCCCATTCTTCTCGCCCGCGTAGATGACCAGGCCGGGGAAATCGCGGATGAAGGTCCGCGGCGTGATGAAGCTGAGTGGATTCTGCTGCACCGCCTGCGCCAGCTCACGTTCGTAAGCGACCTTGGCCCGCGGCATGAACTCGAAGTTCACGAGCACGGACAGCACGGTGCCGAGCAGGCCGAAGAACAGGATCGGCGCTGACAGCCAGGCGACGCTCAGTCCCGAGGCGCGCAAGGCCGTAACTTCCCGGTCGGAGGACATCCGCCCGAGAACCAGCAGTATCCCGGAGAGCATGCCCATCGGCAGCGCGTAGGAGACGACCACGGGAATGGTCAGCCCGACCAGCCGCAGGACAATCCCCGGCGCAAGTTGCCCGGCAAGGATGTGGCCCAGGAGGTCCTTGAGCGTGCTGCCGAGCATCAGCACGAACGCAAACATGCCCACGGCTGCACCGCACGTCAGCACGACGTTGGCGAAAATGTGCCGGTGGATGCGATTCATGCTGGTGTTGAACTCTGCGCGTTCCTGCCAATCGTGTCCAAGTCAATCTACCCGCCATGCCGTCTGCCGCCGCCAAACCTGCCATCCACGGCGAAACACTCGAGTCGCTCACCGCGGCGCTCGCCGCGCATGGCCACCCGGCGTTTCGCGCCCGGCAGGTCATGGAGTGGCTCTACAAGAAGCGGGTCTCCTCCTGGGATGCGATGAGCAACCTTTCCCGCCCACTTCGCGCCTGGCTCGAGGAAACGTTCGAGCTGAAGCCGACGGCCTTCGTGCTGACGAAGCAGTCCGAGGACGTGACCGACAAGCTCCTGCTCGAACTCGCCGATCGTTCGCTCATCGAGACTGTCATCATCCGCGCCCCGCAGCTCGGCGTCGGCCAGGAGAAATCGCGCAAGACCATCTGCATCTCCACGCAGGTCGGCTGCGCGATGGGCTGCAAGTTCTGCGCCTCCGGCCTGGCTGGCCTCAAACGCAATCTCACCGCCGGCGAGATCGTCCACCAGCTGATCCAGGTCTGCGCACAGGAGGATGCCCGGACGCCGCGGGCCCGGGCCGAGCTGGCCTCGTTCGACAACATCGTGGTCATGGGCATGGGCGAGCCGTTGCACAATTACGATGCCATCCTGCGCGCCCTCACCATCCTGAACGCCCCCTGGGGCCTCGGGTTCGGCGCACGGCGCATCACGCTTTCGACTTCCGGCCTCGTGCCGCGCATCCGGCAGCTCGCGACCGAGCCGCTGGGCTTCCGCCTCGCGATCAGTCTCCACGGCGCCACCGACGAAGTCCGCGAGCAGATCATGCCGGTCAACAAGCGCTGGCCGCTGGCCGAACTGCTGCCGGCGGTCCGCGAGTTTTCCGAGCGCCACGGCCGGATGGTCACGCTGGAGTTCATCCTGATTGAGGACGTCAACGATTCGCTCGACCAGGCGCAGAAGCTGCGCGACATCGCGCGCGACCTCCATGCGCACGTCAACCTGATCCCCTACAACACCGTCGAGGGGCTGCCGTGGAAGCGTCCGGCGATCGAGCACCAGGAGCGATTTGCGCGAGTGCTCGATGAGGGCGGTGTGTCAGTCACGCTCCGTCGGGAGAAAGGCCATGCCATCGAGGCCGCCTGCGGGCAGCTGCGGCTCAAAACCGAAAAGGCCCGCGAGGCGGCGATTGATTCGCTCTAGGGCGGGGTCGCCGCCCCCGCCGCCCCCGAGGCGGGATCAGCGTTCCCTGCCTGCCGTTTTCGTTCCCCCGCTCCGCCATTGCGTTGCCGCCGCCGGGTGCTAATCGTCGCATCGACGCATGGACTGGCCCGTCCTTCTCGAGATACCGCTTCGCCTCGCCCTGCTGCTGGCCGGCCTGCTGGTGCCGGGTTCGATGCTCCTCCGCGCGTTGCGGCTGCCTTGGTCCCTCGCCGCCGCCTTCGCCTCGTCCGCGGCAATCCTTTACACGCTCGTGCTCTTGTTCGCCTGCACGGACGTTCCGTTCTCGCTGTATACGCTCGCCGCCGGCCTCGCGGCCGTGGCGCTGGGATTGCGTGCCGTGAAGTCACGCCCGGCGGCCGCGCAGCTTGGCTCATCGTTCTCCTGCTTCACCCGCATGGGCGGGTGGTTGCCACTGTATCTGGCGTTCTGGATCATCGTTGCCTGGCGGTTGTGGGCCCAGCCGCTCAGCGGACCCGATGTGAATTTTCGCTGGAGCTGGCTGGCGGAACAGATGCTGCGCTTCGGCACGCTCGACTTCTACCCGCCGCGCAGCGGCGCCGACTTCGCCCGTTATTTTTGGGCCGAGAGCATCCCGCCCGGAGTGGCCGGCCTTTATGCCTGGGCGTATGCCTGCGCTGGGAATACGCAGGCTTTGTGGGCTTCGCCCATCGTCGCCCTGCAATTGCTGGGCTTGCACGAAATGATCTGGCGGCTCGGGAGTCGCTGGGGCGGCGAACTCGTCGCCCGCCGCGCCGTCCTGCTCGCCGCCGCCTGCCCGTTGCTGACGTGGTCGGTTGTCATCGGCCAGGAGACCGGCCTGACCGCACTCGCGCTCATGGGCGCGGCGTGGTGCCTGCATCACCTGAGGGTGGATCATGGTCGCGGCTGGATCGTGCTGACCGCAATTTTCGCCGTCGTCGCCGCCAGCACGCGCGAATACGGACCGGTGTTGGCCGGGGTCATCGTGGCCGCGGCCGCCACGACGCCCCTGCCGCGGTCGCGCCTGGTTTTGCTCGCGTTGGTGGTCGTACCGCTGGCGCTCGCCTGGCCGTTGCGCGTCGTCCTGCTCACCGGCAATCCCGTGTACAGCCTTGGCCTCGGCGGACTGGTTCCGGTCAACGTCAACTTCGTCGACTGGAACGATCTCTTCCGCGCGGGCAACCGGTTCGATGTCTGGTCGGCCGGCACGTGGGTGGCGCTCGGACGCTACGCCTTGCTCTGGGCGTTTCCCGCGGTGGTCGGCGCCATCGGCTTCATCGCCTTGCTTTGCCAACGGCTGCCGGAAGCCCGGCCGATGGCTTGGTTGGTCGCGACGGTGGCGATACTTTGGTTTGTCTCGGTGTTCTACACTGCCGGCGGCTTGTTCTATTCGCTGCGGGTGTTGAGCCCGGCGCTGGCGCTGCTCGCCGTCGTCGCCGCCTATTCCATCTGCTTGTTTGTGCCGACTCGAGGTATGGCGGCGCTGGTTTCGGTGCTGCTTGCGGGCCTCATCATTGAGTCGCTGCCCAAGACGTTGGTGCTTCCGGAAAATCCTTATCATGTGCCGTGGCAAAGTTGGGCCCGGGCCGGCAACATTCTGGACACAGCGGTGCGAGACGAGAACCAAGCATTGCTGGCCAAGCTCCGGCCGCTGCCGGGCCGGCATCGGGTCATCACTGACAACGCCGGCCTCCCACGCATGCTGGAAGAGATCGGTACCGAAGCCCTGCCGCTCTGGACGCCGGATGTCGCTTGGCTCTTCGATTCCCGTCTGCCGGCCGAAGAGATAGGCAAACGGTGGCAGCGATCAGGCCTGCACTATCTCGTCCTCACAAAGTCCAAGCCAACCGAGGAATTCATACGCACTCACGCCAGATGGCGAGCTCCGTATTTCACGGTTAACATGTTGTCAGAGACTAAGTCGCACATGATCCTGGAAGTCACCGCATCTGTTTCCGCCCCCCCATAAGGCAAACTCTCAGCTTTACATATCATCGAATACAGATGCATTGATCTCCGCGTGTCCACGAATCGGCCCATCTCCGAACTCCTCGCCGCCAAGCGGCCCGTGCGCTCACTCGAGTTTTTTCCACCCAAGGACGAGGCGGGCGTGGAAATTCTCCGCCAGACGGCGGCAGCCTTGAAGCGCATCGGTCCGGATTTTGTCTCTGTGACCTATGGCGCGGGTGGAACGACGCGAGATCGATCCGCGAAGGCGAGCACGCTTCTGAAAGACGATTTTGGATTCACGGTGATGCCACACCTGACCTGCGTCGGCCATTCCCGTGGCGAACTCGGTGCCATCGCCGATCAGCTGCACGCCGACGGATTCCGGAACATCATGACCCTGCGCGGCGACCCGCCGAAAGGTGACGCCCAGTTCCGGCCCGCGCCGGACGGGCTGAAGCACGCCAATGAACTCGTCGCGCTGCTCAAATCCCGCCATGCCGATTTCTGCCTGGGGGTCGCGGGCTATCCGGAGAAACATCCCGAGGCAATTTCGCTTGAGGCCGATCTCGTCCACCTCCGGCGCAAGGTCGATGCCGGCGCGGATTTCATCACTACACAGCTGTTCTTCGACAACACCTCGTACTATCGCTTTGTCGAAAAATGCCGCGCCGCCGGCATCATGGTTCCGATCCTGCCGGGAATCATGCCGGTGCTCTCGTTGAAACAGGTGCGGCGTTTCACGGAGATGTGTGGCGCCAGGCTGCCGGCCCAGCTCGTGAAGCGCCTGGAGGTGGCGGCGGAAAATGCGGATGTCGTCGAGATGATCGGGCTCGATTGGGCGCTCGAGCAGATCCGGGGCCTGCTCGCGAACGGCGCGCCCGGCTACCACCTGTACATCATGAACCGGGCGAAGAGCGCGCTGGCGCTGGCCGCCGGTCTCGCCGCCTAGCCGCCGGCAAATACCGGCCGGAATCCGGCCTCGGTCAGGATGCGGGCGACAATCTCGCGCCGGTCACCCTGGATCTCGATGCGGCCGTCCTTGACGGTGCCGCCCGCCCCGCAGGCCTTCTGCATTTTTTTTGCCAGCTGTTCTTTTTCGGGGAGACCGATGCCGGTGAAGTTCGTCACGATAGTCACCGTCTTCCCGCCTCTCCCGGCGGTCTCACGAAGGATGTCCACCCGGCCGCGGTTTCTCGCCGGGGTTGGTTTCGCGTTGGTTCCAGCGGGCACGCCCTGTGGAGGTTTGGCGACGGTGGGCAATCCGGACGATTGCAGCGCTCCGAACGGATTCTGGCCCAGCGCTTGTCCTCCGTCGGTCGGCACTTTCCCGGTGTCAGCCATGATGTCCTCCGCAGCCGCCCGGCGGCGACGCCGGACGGATTGAAAGATTTTCTCCGCCGCCTAGATACTGCAGGGCCTTGGCGTAGCTCCTCCCGGCAAGGAAATGGGCGAGCTGCGGATGGATGTCCCGCCGGTGGGTGGCGAGAAGATCGTCCAGCGCTTTCAGGGCTGCGGCGATCACCGCTCCATCAGACTCCTTTATTCCAGCGTGCAGTCGAATTAGGGCCGCTTTGATTTCGGTCTCAGGCATGTCGAGGTGGCGAAAGTAATTATGCTAACATCGGCATTCAGCGCGGGATGAATCCCTGCAAACCGGGATTGCCCGTCCCAAATCAACTTGTCTCGGCCATGCGTGGATGCTCCCATTTACCTTCCACCGTTGCCGCGCGCACCCGCCAACGCAAGCGGCGATCCCCGTTTTCCACCGCATGAAACCCGCATCCCTTTCCGAGCGCGCCAACGCCGGCCTGATCGAGGAGTACCACCAGCGCTGGCTCGACAATCCCGAGTCGGTCGATCCGACGTGGCGGGCATTCTTCCAAGGGTTCACGCTGGCGAGCAGCGGCCAGGCCCCGTCAGCCGCCCCGGCCGGCGCGATGGCGGCAGACAGCCTGAAGCAGGCGCACGTCCATTATCTCATCAATGCGTACCGGGCCATCGGCCACACCCAGGCGCACCTCGACCCGCTGAGTGGGCCGCCACTGCCCCAGCCCAAGTTGCAGCTGGCGCAATTCGGCCTCGGCGAAGCCGATCTCGACTCGGTTTTTGACACCGGCACGTTCCTCGGCGGCGGCCAGATGAAGCTGCGCGACATCATCGCCGCCCTGCAGCAGACCTACTGCAGCCACGTCGGGGTCGAATACGCGCACATCCAGGACCAGGACTGCCGGCGCTGGCTGCAGGAACGGATGGAATCGACGCGCCTCCAGCCGAAGTTCACGAAACCGCAAAAAATCCGGATCCTGCGCCGCGTCCACAAGGCCGAGCTTTTCGAAAAATTTCTCCACACCAAGTATGTCGGCCAGAAGCGATTCTCGCTCGAGGGCGGCGAGACCATCATCGCGGCGCTCGATGCCGTGATCGACCACTGTCCGGGGGCCGGCGTCGCCGAGATCGTCATGGGTATGGCTCACCGGGGCCGCCTGAACGTCCTGTGCAGCGTCATGCGCAAGTCGTTCGACCTGCTCTTCGAACAATTTTCCGAAAACTACATCCCCGATACGGTCGCCGGCGACGGCGACGTGAAATATCACCTCGGTTACGAGTCGATCCTCACCACCACCTCGGGCAAGAAGGTCGAGGTCCGCCTCGCAGCCAACCCGTCGCACCTCGAGATCGTCGACCCGGTCGTCGAGGGCAAGGCCCGCGCCCGCCAGCGGATTCGCGATGACCGCACGGACCGTCGCGTCGTCATGCCGCTGCTGATCCACGGCGATGCCGCGCTCGCCGGCCAGGGCATTGTCGCGGAAACGCTGCAATTCTCGCAACTGCCGGGTTACCGCACAGGCGGCACGGTGCACTTCGTGATCAACAACCAGATCGGCTTCACCACGGACCCGGCGGACTCGCGCTCCACCCGCTATTGCACCGATGTAGCGAAGATGATCGAAGCCCCGATCTTCCATGTGAACGGTGATGACCCGGAGGCCGTTTGCCTCATCGCCCAGCTGGCGGTTGACTTTCGGGTGCAATTCAAACGCGACGTGTTCATCGACATGTATTGTTACCGGAAGCACGGGCACAACGAGACCGACGAGCCTTCGTTCACTCAGCCGATGCTTTACCGCAAGATCGCGGCGCACCCGCACGTCTCCGCCCTTTACGCCCGCCGGCTCATCGGCGCCGGGACGATCACCGCCGACGAGGGCGAGGCGATCAAGGCGGAGTATTCCGCGGCGCTGGACGAAAACCTCGCGAAGGCCAAGGCCCGCGAGGCCGCCAAGGCGGAGAAGCGCAAGGCGGCCGCCGACAACTCCGCGACCGCGCCCTTCAAGGGCTCCACGGCCATCTTCCAGCCGGTCTACACCCACACGCCGGTCGCCACGGCCGTACCGGCCGCGACGATCGATCGCGTCGTGGCGGCGCTCACGACGGTGCCCGCCGGCTTCAAGGTACATTCGAAAATCCGCCGCTTCATCGATGCCCGGGCGGAGGCCCACAAGCACGGTGGACCGTACGACTGGGGCATGGGCGAGGCGCTGGCGTTCGGCACGCTGCTGCTCGACGGCACGCCCATCCGCTTGAGCGGCCAGGACTGCGAGCGCGGCACGTTCACCCACCGGCACGCCGTGTTCACCGATGTCGAGACCGGAGCGAAATACAAACCGCTCGGACACATCGCAACCGACCAGCCGCACTTCTGCGTCTACAACTCGCTGTTGTCGGAGGCCGCGGTGCTGGGGTTCGATTACGGCTACTCGCTTGATTACCCGGAAATGCTCTGCCTCTGGGAGGCGCAGTTCGGCGACTTCGCCAACGGCGCGCAGGTCGTCATCGACCAGTTCATCACCAGCGGCGAATCCAAGTGGCAGCGCAACAGCGGCATCACGCTCCTGCTGCCGCACGGCTATGAAGGCCAGGGGCCCGAACATTCCTCGGCCCGGCTGGAGCGCTTCCTCCAGGCGTGCGCGGAGTACAACATCCAGGTGGCCAACCTGACCACGCCCGCGCAACTTTTCCACATCCTCCGGCGGCAAACGAAGCGCGACTTCAAGAAACCGCTCGTCATCATGGCGCCAAAGTCGCTGCTGCGACATCCCGCCGCCGTGTCGCGCCTGGAGGATTTCACCACCGGAGGCTTCCAGGAAATCATCGACGATCCCGTCGCAGCCGGGAAGGCCGAGCGCGCGATCTTCTGTTCGGGCAAGGTCTATTACGACCTGTGCGATTACCGCGAACGCAACAAGATCGCCGACACCGCGATCATCCGCGTCGAGCAGCTCTACCCACTCCAACGGAATCGCCTGGCGGAGCTGGCTGACGCGTACGGCCGGAACACGCGGCTGGTCTGGTGCCAGGAGGAACCGCAGAACATGGGCGCCTGGGCGCATCTCGCGCCGCAATTCGAGGAGATCTTCGGCCGCAAGCCAGTCTACGCCGGCCGCGAGGCCGCTGCTTCTCCCGCCGTCGGGTCCCTGGCCTTGCATCGTCTCCAACTCGCCGGTTTTCTCCAACAGGCGTTCACCCTCTGATCATTCCCATGGCCACCGAAGTCAAAATCCCCCCGATGGGCGAATCCATCACGACCGGCGTGCTCGCCAAATGGCACGTGCAGAATGGCGATATGGTCGCCAAGGACCAGGTTTTGTTCGAACTGGAAACCGACAAGATCACCGCCGAGGGCACCGCCGAAAACGCCGGGCGCATCTCGCTGTTGGTCGAGGCCGGCGCCGACGTTAAGATCGGCCAGGTGGTCGCCACGATCGACGAGACTGCCGCGCCGAGTGGAAGCGGAGCGCCGCCATCCCGCACGGCGTCGCCTTCGGCTCCGGCCGCTGAAGCCCCCGCCTCGCCCGCCGTCCGACGTATCGCCGCCGAAACCGGCGTCGATCCCGCCACCGTCACGGGCACCGGCAAGGGCGGGCGCGTCACGAAAGGTGACATGCTGGCCGCAGCCGCGCCCAAGCCGGCCGAGCCGGCGCCGGCGGCACCTGCTCCCGCGGCACCCCCGTCGGCGGCCGCCCCGTCCCCTGCGTCGGCGAAGGAGCGGCAAACGCGGACCAAATTGTCCAAGCTGCGCCAGACGATCGCCAACCGGCTCGTGGCCGCGCAGCGCGAGGCGGCGATGCTCACGACCTTCAACGAATGCGATCTGTCGGCCGTCATGGAGCTGCGCAAGAAATACCAGGAGGATTTCGTGAAGAAACACGGCGTGAAGCTCGGCTTCATGTCGTTCTTCACCAAGGCCGTCGTGCATGCCCTCAGGGAGGTGCCGGAAGTCAACGCCCGCATCGACGGCGACAGCGTTGTCCAGAACCACTATTACGACATCGGTGTGGCGGTCTCGACCGACAAGGGGCTGATGGTCCCCGTCATTCGCGATTGCGACCAGCTCAGCCTGGCCGGGATTGAAAAGGCGGTCGCAGCCGCCGCGACGAAGGCGCGCGAAGGCAAAATCGCCCTCACCGATCTCGAGGGCGGCGTCTTCACCATCACCAATGGCGGCATCTTCGGCTCGATGCTGTCGACGCCGATCCTGAATGCACCGCAAAGCGGCATCCTCGGCCTTCACGCCATCAACGAGCGCCCGGTTGCGGTGAATGGCCAGGTCGTCATCCGGCCGATGATGTATCTCGCCTTGAGCTACGATCACCGGATCGTCGACGGCCGCCAGGCCGTGACCTTCCTCGTGCGCGTCAAGCAGGTCATCGAAGATCCCGCGCGCCTGCTCGTCGGCGTCTGATTCCCATGGAAACCTACGACGTCGTTGTGATCGGGGCTGGCCCCGGCGGTTACGTGTGCGCCTTCCGCGCCCAGCAACTCGGGCTGAAGGTGGCGCTCGTCGAGAAACGCGCGACGCTCGGCGGCACGTGCCTCAATATCGGCTGCATCCCGAGCAAGGCGCTCCTGCACACCAGCGAACAGTTTGCCTGGGCCCGCCAACACGCAGGCGAATCCGGCATCAAGCTGGCTGGCGTCGAGGCCGACCTGCCCGCGATCTTGAAACGCAAGGATGCGGTCGTCGCCAAACTCGTCGGCGGTGTCGGCCTGCTGGCCAAGTCGCGCAAGATTCCCGTGGTCCAGGGGACCGCGCGTTTCCTCTCGCCGACTGAGATCGAAGTGCACGGCGAAAAACAGGCGACCAAGCTCACGGCGAAACATTTCGTCGTCGCCACCGGCTCCGCGCCAGTCGAGCTGCCGTTCATGAAGTTCGACGGCCGGGCGATCGTCTCGAGCGACGAGGCGCTCTCCTTCCCCGCGGCGCCGAAGAAGCTGGTGGTGGTCGGCGGCGGCGCGATCGGCCTCGAACTGGGGTCCGTCTGGGCGCGCTTCGGCAGCGAGGTAACAGTGGTTGAGTTTCTGCCCAAGATCGTCGCGACCTACGACGATGACATCGTCCGCGCCTACACCCGGCTGCTCACGAAGCAGGGCCTCCGGATCGAGACCGGCGCCAAGGTGACGGGATTTGCCGATGGCAGGCTCACTGCCGAGCGCGACGGCCAGAAATTGGAATTCGAAGCCGACCAGGTCCTCGTGGCCGTCGGCCGGCGTCCTTACACCGATGGACTCGGCCTCGACAAAGCCGGCGTCGAACTCGACGAGCGGAAACGCATCAAGGTTGACGACCACCTCCGCACGACCGCAAAAAACATCTGGGCGATTGGCGATGTCATCGCCGGCCCAATGTTGGCGCACAAGGCCGAAGAGGATGGCGTCGCCGTCGCCGAGTGGATCGCCGGCAAGGCCGGGCACATCAACTGGAACCTGATGCCCGGCATCGTCTATACCGAGCCGGAGGTCGCCGCGGTCGGCCTGGGCGAGGACGAGGCGAAGAAACGCGGCCTGGCCGTCAACGTCGGCAAGTTCAACTTCGCCGCGAATGGCCGCGCGATCGCGATCGGCGCCACCGATGGTTTCGTGAAGATCATCGCCGATGCTAAAACCGACCGGATTCTTGGGGCCCAGATCCTCGGCTACAACGCCGGCGAGATCATCAGCGAAGTCGTCACGCACATGGAATACGGCGGCAGCGCCGAGGACCTCGGCCGCACAATCCACGCCCACCCGACGGTCAGCGAGTCGTTGAAGGAGGCGGGCCTGGCCGTGAGCAAATCCGCCATTCACGCGCTCTGACCCGTGCACTCGTCCGAACCGGCGGGCAGCACAGGGCGGACCCGCGTTGACGCGACCGGCACGCCGCGTCAGGAATGGCGCGTGCCGCTCAAACTCACCCGCCGTCGACTCGATTCGCGGGGCGTCGTCCCGACGCCTGGGCGCGGCGGCACGAACAGTTGAACCAACCGACCAACAACTGATCTCCCCTGCAGGCCGCGCCGGACCAGCGCGGTTTTTTCATGACCTCATCCCCCGCCCAACGCCATCGTCGCGCCGTCAGCCTGATGCTGCTGTCGGCCGCGAGCTTCACGGCCAACGTGCTGCTCGTGCGCGCCCTCGGCACGATGGTCACCACCAACATCTGGCTCGTGTCCTGCACCCGCTTCATCGTGGGCCTCGCCATGGTCGGCACGGTCTACTGGCGCGAGTTCGAGCCCGGTCATCTCTTCACGCGCCGCAAGCTGGTGGAGCGCGGCGTGGCGGGCGGGATCGGCGTCTATCTCACCTACCTGACGGTCGTCAAACTGGGCGCGGGCCGGGCCACGTTCATCGGCAACACCTACGTGGTCTGGGGCGCGTTGCTGGCGGCGTGGATGCTGCGCGAGCGACTGCGCCCGGCGGACCTCCTGGGCGGCGTCGCCGCCGTGCTCGGGATCGGTTTGCTGACGAATGTCTTTTCCCTGCGGGTGCACCCGGGAGTCTACGATCTCCTCGCCGTCGTCGGCTCGCTGTTGTCCGCCTGGGTCGTCGTCACCATCCGCCAGCTGCACGAGACCGAACACACCTCGACCATCTTTGCGGCCCAGTGTACCTATGGCCTCATCATCTGCCTCGTGCCGGCGCTCGAGACCTTCGCGCCGCTCTCGGCCGGCGCCTGGGCGTTGCTGGTCCTGGCGGGCATCACGGCCGGCAGCGGGCAGCTGGCGATGACGCGCGCCTTCCGCGACCTGCCGGTGGCCGAGGGTTCGCTGATCCAGATGCTGGTTCCGCTCGGGATCGCCGTGGGCGGAATGCTGTTCTTCCGCGAACGCTTCGCGCCGCTTGAACTGGTCGGCGCCGCCCTGATCCTCGGCGGCACCGCGTACAGCGCCGTTCACAACGCCACCACGGCCAACGCCGAGGCGGAATGAGCCGCCGCAACGAATCCGCGGCGCACTTTGCGTCTTGTGGTCCGGCCGGCCGATCCGGAATTTCACCCCCGTGAAGAAACTCATTCTCTGGGACATCGACGGCACCCTGATCGTCTCGCACGGCGCGGGCTTTCGCGCGATGGAGCGCGCACTGCAGGTGCGCTTCGGCCGGACCTGCGACCTGCACCAAATCGACTGGGCCGGTCGGACGGATTCCTGGATCGCCGCGGAGGTCCTGCGCGTGGTCGGGCTGCCGGACACGCCGCAGAATGTGCATGATTACCTGGAAGCCTACCTCGAGACGCTGCCGCTCGAACTGCGCGACGGCAAACCGGGCCAGTTGTTGCCCGGCATCGCGGTTTTGCTCGAGACCTTTCGCGCGCATGCCGACGTGGTGCAGGGCTTGCTCACCGGCAATCTCGAACGCGGCGCGCGCATCAAGCTGACCCATTTCAACGTGTGGCAGTACTTCGAATTCGGGGCCTATGCCGACGACAGCCACCTGCGCAACGACCTCGGGCCGCATGCCCTGCGCCGGGCGGGCGCGCGCCATGGCCTGGAATTCCGGGCCGACCACACCTTCATCATCGGGGACACGCCCCACGACATCGAGTGCGGCAAGGTTATCGGCGCGCACACGATCGCCGTCGCGACCGGCAAGTATTCGGTCGCCGAACTGGCGGCGCATCACCCGACGGCGACGTTTCCGAATTTCGCCGACACCGCCGCCTTCCTGCGCGTGATCGAATCGCATCCCTAGACATGTCGCGGCGGATTTTCCGTGATTCGGCGCGGCATCCATGGTTAACCCAAGCCCGTCCATGAAGAAATTCACCATTGCCATCGGATCCGACCACGCCGGCTTCGCCTACAAGGAGAAGGTGAAGGCCATGTTGCTCGCGGAGGGACATGTCGTCCGCGACTTCGGCACAAATTCCGATGCGCCGTGCGATTATCCCGATTTCATCCGGCCCGTGGCCGAGGCCGTGGCGCGCGGTGAGTTCGAACGCGGGATCGTACTCGGTGGCTCGGGGAATGGCGAAGCCATCGTCGCGAATCGCGTCAAAGGCATCCGCTGCGGCGTGTGTTGGAATGAGCAGCTCGCGATCTGGAATCGATCGCACAACGATGCCAACTGCCTGTCGATGGGCCAACGCACCATCAGCGAAGAGGAAGCTTTGAAGATTGTGCGGGTGTGGCTGGCGACGCCTTTCGAGGGTGGCCGACATCTGGCACGAATTCAGAAGATCGATGGTGTGTAAGATCTTATGGACAGATTTTGCCTTGATTTGATTATTATTTTGACATCGTAGTACCTGCGCGCATGGTCTTGCCGCATGGGGACGCGATACCGCGGCAGTCTTGAAGAGATCAATGCGCTGAACGCGTTCATCAAGCTGGCGCGCGCGGCCGAATCGGTCTCGGCGCGAGTTCATTCGGTGCTGCCAGAGGCCCTCACCGTCACCCAATTTGGCGTGCTCGAGGCGCTCCATCACATCGGTCCACTCTGCCAGAGCGAACTCGCGGAAAAGCTCCTCAAGAGCGGCGGCAATCTCACCCTCGTCGTGGACAACCTGGAGAAGGCTGGATACGTCCTTCGCGAAAGGGATCCGGCCGATAGGCGCTTCGTCGTTGTGAAGCTGACCGAGAAAGGCCAGTCCTTCATCGCCGCGCTGTTTCCGAAGGTCGTGGCGAATGTCACCAAGGAAATGAGTGTTCTCTCTTCCACCGAACTCTCTGATTTCGGCCGGCTATGCAAAAAGATCGGCGTCCAAGCCTGAACTTTTGTTTCCCCTATACTTTAACATCGAATCATATTATGAAAACCCAAGTCCACGGTCTCCACCACATCACGGCCATGTCCTCCGATACGAAGCGGAACATGGAATTCTACACCAACGTGCTCGGCCTGCGCTTCGTGAAGCAATCCGTCAACCAGGATGACCCCGGCACCTACCACCTCTACTACGGCGACTACACTGGCGCGCCCGGAACCGTGCTCACGTTCTTCCCGTGGTTTGGGCTGCGTCGCGGCCGGCCCGGCAGCGGGCAGGTCTACGCAACCGCGTTCTCCGTTCCGTCAGGTTCCATGTCCTTCTGGAAACAACGCCTCGCTGAACTGAAGGTTTCCGCTGAGCCCGTCGAATCGCGCTTCGGTGATGAGGTGTTGCCTTTCACCGACCCGGATGGCCTGCGGCTCGAGCTGGTGGGTGTGACCGAAGCTGATCCGCGCGCGCCAACACCATCCTCCGTTATCCCCGCGGAACATGCCATTCGCGGCTTCCACAGTGCCACCCTCGGTCTCATCGACAGCGTCCGGACCGCACGCGTGCTGACCGACGACATGGGCTATCGTCTCGTGCAGCAATCAGGTCACCGCGCCCGTTATGCGGCCGGCACCGGTGGACCCGGCACCTATGTCGATCTGCTGACAGATCCCGGCCTGCCCCGCGGTCTCAATGGCGCGGGGACCGTCCACCATGTCGCGTTTCGCGTGCCGGATGAGGCCGCCCAAGCATCCGCGCGCGCGACACTGCTGCAGAGTGGCCTGCACGTCAGCCCGATGATCGACCGCGCCTATTTCAAATCGATCTACTACCGCGAACCGGCCGGCATTCTCTTCGAGATCGCCACCGATCAGCCTGGCTTCGCCATTGACGAGCCCGTGGAGACCCTCGGCCAGCGTCTGTCGCTGCCGCCTCGGCTCGAACCGCTTCGCGCCGAAATCGAAGCGGCGCTCCCCAGCCTGCACTGACATGAACTCGCCCACTTATCACTACCGTTTCGAACCCGCGACCGTCGCGTCAGCGCCTCCCCTGCTCCTGTTGCATGGAACCGGCGGCGACGAGAACGACCTCGTCCCGTTGGCCGCTCGGCTCTCACCCGGGTCGGCGCTGCTGAGCCCGCGCGGCGATGTCAATGAACACGGCCAGCTGCGGTTTTTCCGGCGTTTTGCCGAAGGCGTGTTCGACCTGGCTGACGTCACCCGGCGCGCCCACGCACTCGCCGATTTCGCCAATGCCGCCGCCGTCCGCCATGGCCTCGACCGGTCGCGGCTCATCGCGCTCGGCTTGTCGAATGGCGCCAACATGGCGGCCGCGCTCCTGTGGCTGCGCCCGGAGGTCCTCGCCGGCGCCGTGTTGTTCCGGCCGATGGTTGTGCTGGAGCCGGACCGTCTGCCCGATCTGCGCCACAAGCGCGTGCTCGTTTCGTCCGGCTCGGCCGATCCCATCGTGCCCGCCGATCACCCGTCTCGCCTCGCCCGCCAATTTCGCGAGGCGGGCGCGGCGGTCGACCTGCAAATTCACGCCGCCGGTCACGGCTTGGTGCCGGGCGACCTGGCGGCCGCCCGGAGATTTTTGGAGCAGCCGGCACCGGGTGCCTCCTAGCCCAAACGCACTAATTTTCGGGGCGGCGGGCGCCCCGGCTACTTTTTCCTCGAACTTACCAGTCCGGGAGGCAACTTGCCGCCGATGACGTTCCCCGCCACCCCGGGTCGGTTCGGTCACCGAGATCTTCGGCCGCCGGACCTGGGTACTCCCGACAGCCTGCTCCTCACCTATGCCTGGATGCAACTCGCCCGGATGTGCGACAATCGCATCCTCGAACTCTTTCGCCAGGGCCTGATCCAGGGCACGGTCACGGGCGGGCAGGGCAATGAGGCGCTGATCGTCCCGCTCGCGCTCCTCGCCGACAAGGCGGTCGACGTCGTCTCGTTCTCCCATCGCGACCTCGGCGGCCACCTGATCTGGAGCGGTCACCTGGGCGATCATCTCTGCCAGTATATTGCCAATGCCGGCAGCCCGACCAACGGCCGCGAGGGCAACATCCACCATGGCGACCCGGCGCAGCGCAGCCTGCCCATGATTTCCCACCTCGGGATCATGCTTTCGAATGTGGTCGGGGCGACCGATTCGCAGCGCCGGCTCGGCCGGCCGGCCGTCGGCTTCGCGTTTTTCGGCGATGGCGCCTCGAGCACGGGCGATGTCCACGAGTCGCTCAACCTCGCCGCGCTCCTGCCCGCACCCGTCGTGTTCGTGATCGAGAACAATGGGTACGCCTATTCCACGCCCGTCTGCGAACAATTCGCCTGCGCTGATCTGTTCGAGCGTGCCCGGGGCTACGGCATCGAGGGCTTCGCGCTCGATTGCCGCGATCCGGCGCACGTGCTGCGCACACTTGCTGACGCCATCGAACGCACCCGGCACACCGGTCGCCCGATGCTGATCGAGGCGCGGACGTTCCGGTTGCGCGGCCATGCCGCGTACGACACGTGCGATTACATGAAGCCGGGCGAAGCCGAGGCCATCCTCGCGGCCGATCCGCTCCCGCCGTTCCGCGAACGTCTCGCCGCCGCGGGCCATGCCGCCCAACTCGATGCGATCGACGCCGAGGTGCGCAGCTATGTCGAGGCGACAATCCAGGCGGCCCTGCCCCTGCCTCCTCCCGATCCGGCGGGCATGGCGGCTGACGTTTTCGCGCCACCGGCACCGCCCCTGCCCTGGCAGCCGACACCCGCGGCGCCGGTGGCGGTCAACTTCGCCCAGGCGTTGAACCTTGGACTCGAAAAGGTCCTGGCCGAGCGGCCGGAGGCCATCGTCCTTGGGCAGGACATTGGCACCTATGGGGGCGCATTCAAGGTCACCGAGGGCCTCGTGGCGAAATTCGGCCGCGCGCGGGTGTTCAGCACGCCGCTCTGCGAATCCGCCAGCACCGGCTACGCCATCGGTCTCGCCGTCAATGGCCATCGTGCCATCGAGGAGTTCCAGTTCGCCGATTTCGCCACCGATGCCACGACGCAGATCGTGCTCAACGCCGCGACCTACCACTTCCGCTCGGGACAGAAATGCCCGCTCGTCCTGCGCCTGCCATGCGGCGGTGGACTGACATTCGGCTCGTTCCACTCGCAGGAACTGGAGGCGGCGTTGCTCTCCTTTCCCGGGTTGAAGGCGCTTTATCCGAGCAACCCGCAGGATGCCTTCAACGCCCTGCTCGCCGCGTACGAGGACGACAACCCGGTCCTCCTCTTCGAGCACAAGGCGCTTTACCGGCGCGGCAAGCAGCCCGTGCGCTGGGACGACCGCTATCGCGACGTCTGGCAGCCGGCGCACCTCCGGCGCGGCGACCAGGCCACCATCGTCACCTACGGGGAAATGGTGCTGCTGGCCGGCGGCGCCTGCGACTACCTGCAGTCGGAATACGAGTGGTCGTTCGATCTCTTTGACCTGCGCGCGCTCGCCCCGTTGCGCCTCGATGCCATCAAAGAATCGCTCGCGCGCACGGGCCGGCTCGTGGTGATCCACGAAGGACGGCGCACGCACGGCTTCGGCGCCGAATTGGTGGCGCGCCTGGCCGAGGAGCTGTTTGGCGCGCTGAAGGCTTCGCCGCTGCGCATCGCCGCGCTCGATCTGCCCGTGCCGTTTGCGCCAGCCCTCGAAGCGGCTTACCGGCCCTCGCAGGACAAGATCGTCGAGGCCATCGCGGCCTGGCTGGGTTGACCGCGCGCCGGTTTCGGATTGGCGAGGCCGTCCCGGGCACCCAAGCTCTGGCCCGTGGCGAAATCACGATCCGCATCTCGCAGGCGCCGGCCCGCTGTCACCAGCGCACGCTGGGTCGCCATTCGCCTTTTTGCGATGGATGTGGACGGAGTGTTGACCGATGGCACCGTCGCCATCTCGAGCGACGGGCGGGAAACCAAGAGTTTCTCAATCCTGGATGGCATGGGGCTCGTCCGGCTCGGGAAAGCCGGCGTCGCCGTCGCTTGGATCTCCGGCCGCGCCTCCGGCGCCACCACCGCGCGCGCCAATGAATTGCGCATCCCGCACGTGGTGCAGGGGCGCACCGACAAGCTCATGGCCTTGCAGGAACTCGCCTCGCAGCTCGGCGTCACCGCCAGCCAGGTCTGCTACATGGGCGACGATGACATTGACGCGCCCGCAATCTCCTGGGCGGGCATCGGCGTCGCACCCGCCGGGGCGATGCCCGCCGCCCTGGCCGCGGCTGAACTGGTCCCCGCGCGCGCAGCCGGCCATGGCGCCGTGCGCGAGGTCTGCGAACAAATCCTCGCCCATCGGGGTCAATGAGTCCCTCGTGATGCCCTGCTCCCGTCGGTTCTTCCTGTTCCTCCTGCCCGCCGTCGCGTTCGCGATCACCGAGGTCTCCTCCGACCGGCCCATCATCAATTTCAGCACGACCAGCTGGACCGCCGACAACCACCGCGCCTGGCTCGTGCGCGCGTCCGAGGCCCGCAGCGCCGAGGACACGATCGCGGTCAAGGAACTCACACTCTCGATCTTCCCCGGCAAGGCGGACAACGAAAAGGTCGAGACCCTGATCCTGAGCCCGACCGCCACCGTTCACCTCAAGGCCGATGCCGTGACCGGTCCCGATGCCATTCGCGTGATCAACGACGAGTTCGAGGCCACCGGCTCCGACTGGCGTTACGATCACCGGGCGAAAAGGATTTCCATCGGCAAACATGTGCGCGTAGCGTTCAACGCCGAAATGAAGGACATCCTGAAATGATGCCGCGCCTGCCCGCCCTTGCCCTCGTCGCCGCGCTGTGCCTGCCGCTGGCCGGCCGCGCCCAAAACGCCCCGCTGCAAAACACCGTGGTCGAATGCGATGGCCGGGCCGAGATGGTCAGCACCGATGCCGAGACCACCATTACGTTCCGGGACAATGTCCGCGTGACCGGCACCAACATGCGGCTGACCTGCGATTACCTGGAGGTGGTCGTGGTCCGCACCGGCGACAAGGCGGACACCTTCGGGAAGCTTGATAAATTCCGTTCCATGCTGGCCACGGGCAACGTCCGGATCATCCAGGGCGATCGCGAGGCCGCCTGCGGGCGCGCGCAGGTCCTGCCCGGCGAGGACAAGGTGGTCCTCACCGACCATCCGGTCGTGGTCGATCATGATCAGGGCACGCGGGCCGAGGGCAAGGCCATCACCATGCTGCGGGCGCAGCGGCAGGTGATCGTGGAGGAACCCATCCTGACCGGCCCGCCGATCAAGGACCTCGGGGTCGATCCGCTGGCCAAGCCGGGTACGCCCACTCCCGGCACGCCCAAGAAACCCTGAGCATGGATACGTCGCCGCAATCGCAACTGCCGCCCGCGCAGCCGGCGACCGCCGTGGCCGCGGCGTCCGCACCCGGCCCCGGCGAGATCCGCACGGACGGCCTCGTGAAAGTCTATGGCCAGCGCACCGTGGTGGACGGCGTCAATATCCGCGTGGGCGCCGGCGAGGTCGTCGGGCTGCTCGGTCCCAACGGCGCCGGCAAGACGACCACCTTCTACATGGTGGTGGGCCTCGTGCCGGCCACTGACGGCAAAGTTTTCATCAATGGCCAGGACGCCACGCAGCTCCGCATGCATCGCCGCGCGCGTCTCGGCGTCGGTTACCTGCCGCAGGAGGCGTCGGTCTTCCGCAAGCTGAGCGTGGAGGAAAACATCCTCGCCATCGTGGAAACCCTGCCGGTCCGTTCCCGCGAGCGCCCGCCACTCGTCGCCCATCATCTCGCCGAGTTGAGCCTCTCGCACCTGGCCAAGCAGAAGGCCTATACGCTTTCCGGCGGCGAGCGCCGCCGCCTCGAGATCGCCCGCGCCCTCGTCACCCGGCCGCGCTTCCTGCTGATGGACGAGCCGTTCGCCGGCGTTGATCCCATCTCGGTCGCCGAGGTGCAGAAGATCATCCTCGAGCTGAAGCACCGCGGCATCGGCGTGCTCATCACCGACCACAACGTCCGCGAGACGCTGCGCATCGTCGACCGGGGCTACATCATCCATCGCGGCAAGGTGATGACCGAGGGCACCAGCGACTACCTCATCAATGACCCGCAGGCGCGCGAGTTCTACCTCGGCAAGGATTTCAATCTCTAGCCGTACGCGGCGGCCCGGCCCGGGCGAGTAGGAGCTTGTTGTCGCCCGAATCTTGTCCTACTCACTAGCCGTCACCGGCTCCTCCTTCCTGCCGTCCCCATGCCCACCAAAGCCCTCCACGGCATCACCGTCGCGCACTTCTACGAGACCTATCGCGACAAGCTCCAACTCGAGCTCGTCACCGGCGCCGACGGCCTGCACCGGCTCATTCGCGAGGGTTCGATCAACCGCCCGTCGCTGGCGCTGACCGGCTTTCTGAAATATTTCGCGAATAAGCGCATCCAGGTGTTCGGCGCCGCGGAGATGACCTATCTCAAGACACTGCCGCAACCGCGCCAGATCGAGACGCTGCAGGAAATGGTCAAGCGCGGCATCCCCGCGATCGTGCTCACGCGCAACTTCGTCGCCACCCAGCCGCTGATCGCGGTCTCGGAGGAGATGAAGCTCCCGATCTTCCGCACGCCGATGATCACGATGAATTTCGTGAACGCGGCGACGCTGTGCATCGACAATGAGTTCGCCCCGTCGGTCACGGAGCACGCGACCACCCTCGACATCAAGGGCATCGGCGTGATGATCCGCGGCGATAGCGGCATCGGCAAATCCGAGTGCGCCCTGGCGCTCATCGAGCGCGGCCATTCGCTCGTGGCCGACGACCTCACGTGCATCAAGTTGCTCGACGAGCGCGAGCTCTCCGCCAGCTCCCGGCCGCTGAATCGCGGCTACATGGAATGCCGCGGCATCGGGATCATCAACATCGCCGAGATGTTCGGGGTGAAGAGCATCCGCCTCGAGAAACGCGTCGATCTCGTCGTTTCCTTGCGCGAGTGGTCGCCCGATGTCGTCGAGGAACGCACCGGCCTCGAGGAGAATTACTACAACATCCTCGGCGTGAAGCTGCCCCACATAGAGTTCTACGTGCGTCCCGGGCGCGACATCGCGCGGCTCGTCGAGGTGGCCGCGATGGTCCAGGCCCTGAAGTCGATGGGCCACGACCCCGCCAAGACTTTCAACGACCGGCTGATTGCCCAGATGGCCGAACAGGCCGCGCCCAAGGCCACGACGCACAAGGTCGTGGCCGCCCCGCCGCTCGACGTCGCACCAATCGAGGAGACGATCGACGAGGAGCCGGCCGATTCCTGAGGCGCGGGAGCTTGCCCTCGCCGGCTCAAGTCCACAGTTTTTTGCGATGCCCTTCTCCCGCGCCGATTCCCGCGCCGCCGACCAGCTCCGTCCCCTCACCCTCGAGGCCACCATCGCCCCCTATGCCTCCGGCTCCGTGCTCATCGGCTTCGGTGCCACGCGCGTGATCTGCGCCGCGACGATCGAGCCGAAGGTGCCTTCCTGGATGAAGGCCCAGGGCGTCAAGGGCGGCTGGCTAACCGCCGAGTACTCGATGCTGCCCTACAGCACGCTCGAGCGGAAGCCGCGCGACATCACGAAAGGCAAGATCGACGGCCGCACGGTCGAGATCCAACGGCTCATCGGCCGTTCACTTCGCGCCGTCATCGACCTCGAAAAACTCGGCGAACACACGCTCTGGATCGATTGCGATGTGCTGCAGGCCGACGGCGGCACCCGCACCGCCTCGATCACCGGCGCTTACCTCGCGGCGCGCCTCGCGATCCAGCAATTGCTGCAGGCCGGTGAGATCGCCGAGAATCCGCTCACCGACTCGGTGGCCGCCGTCAGTGTCGGGCTCGTCCAGGGCGAGGCGCTGCTGGATTTGAATTACCTGGAGGACAAGGATGCCGAGGTCGACGCCAACGTCGTGATGACCGGCCGCGGCCGGTTCGTCGAGGTGCAGAGCAGTGGCGAGGAGGCGACTTTTTCGCACGAGCAGCTGCAGCAGCTCATCGCGCTCGCCGGCAAAGGCCTAGCCGAACTGTCTTCCCGCCAGGCGGAGTTCCTGGCGCGGCATCTCGGCTAGCCCGCCGCCGCCCGCCAGGCGAGCCGGCCGACCACCCTTCCCCTATGAAACATCGCTCCACGCCCTTGTTCATTCGTCCCGCCCGGCTCGTCCTCGGCGGGGCTGGACTGCTGATCGCCATCGCCGGTTTCGCCGCCGACACGCCCGCCTGGATTGCCAAAAGCAACGCCAATTCGCAGGTGCTGCTCGACGCCACCAATAAGTTTCAACCCGAGGGCGCCTCCCAGACCGGCTTCCCCGAATTCGACCGCCAGGTTGCGGACCTCAAACCCGGCGTGACCGAACGCTACGTCGCTTCGGAAACCGCCGCGCGCGACGAACTCGCCAAGCGCCTTCTCGCGGAGACCGATCCGCTCGTGAAGCAGGACCTCGAAATCCTGGTCAAGGCGGCCACCGACGACATCACGACGACGCTGCTCCGCGACAAGCTCCTCCTGTCGTATGTCGATGTCGGCCAGCTGATCTACTTTGGCGAGTTCGGCCTGCTGCAGGACCAGGTCGATCCGGCTCGCCGGCCGGCCGCCCTGCAGCGCCTTCGCCTCTACACGGGGCTCGAGCCCGGCTCCACGCCCATGACCCAGCTGGCCATGGACCGCTACAACGAGCAGGCGGCCGACCCGCAGCGCCTCGGCGCGTTCAAGGATCGTGTCCAGCAGAGTATCGCCAACTCGGACCGCTATGTTCAGGGCATCCATGGCTTGTTCGCGCAATACGGCCTGGACAAGCAGCCGGGTGGCAGCGAAGCCCTCGCGCGCCTCGACCAGCAGCTCAAGGATTATACCGGGTGGCTGCGGACCACGGTGCTCCCGCGCGCCCGGGCGGACTACCGCCTTCCGGCGGAGATTTATGCCGACAATCTCAAAAACGTCGGCCTCGACATCCCACCCGAGCAGCTCATCGCGCAGGCGATGCTGGCCTTCGGCGAGATCCGGAACGAAATGAAGTCACTCGCCCCGCTCGTCGCGAAGGAACATGGTTTCACCGACCCCGATTACCGCGCGGTCATCCGCGAGTTGAAACGCGAACAGCTCGCGAAGGACCAGGTCGAGCCGTATTACCACCAAGTCATCGGGCACGTTGAAGATATCATCCGCCGCGAGGGCATCGTGACGCTGCCCGAGCGCCCGATGATCATGCGCCTCGCGTCCGAGGCGGAAAATGCCGCCCAGCCGGCGCCGCACATGCAGCCGCCGCCGCTCGTGAACAACAAGGGCGAGCGCGGCCAGTTCATCCTCACCACCGGCAACCCGCCCGCGGCCGCCGGCGCAAAGACCACCGGCTACGATGACTTCACCTTCAAGGCCGCCGCCTGGACGCTCACCGCGCACGAGGGCCGCCCCGGCCACGAGCTGCAATTCTCGGCGATGGTCGAGCGCGGCGTGTCGCTGGCGCGCAGCCTGTTTGCGTTCAACAGCGTCAATGTCGAGGGCTGGGCCCTCTATGCCGAGGCCGAGATGAAACCGTATGAGCCGCTCGACGGCCAGCTGATCGCCCTCCAGCACCGGCTGATGCGCGCCGCGCGCGCCTTCATCGACCCGATGCTCAACCTCGGCCGGATGACCCCGGAGCGCGCGCACGACATCCTCACGCAGGACGTCGGCCTGTCCGAGCCGATGGCGAAACAGGAGGTCGATCGCTATACCTTCCGCTCACCCGGGCAGGCCACCGCCTATTTCTACGGCTACACTCGAATCATGGAGCTGCGCACCGCCACCGAAGTGGCGCTCGGAGCCAAATTCGATCGCCACGCGTTCAACGATTTCATCATCGGCCAGGGCCTCCTCCCGCCGGACCTCCTCGCCAAGGCGGTACGCGAGCACTTCATCCCGGAGGCTGCCAAACGGAACTGATCAGAGCGCGGGCATCCGGCCGGCCGGTTCGCACGTAGCACGCTTGCCCCCATGCCCGATTCCGCCGCCACGGTTCACTTCTCCTGGCACTGGGACCTGTCGTCCTCGCCCGAACAGCTCTGGCCGCTGGTCTCGGACACGGACCGGTTCAATCGCGACTGCGGCTTCCCGGCGGTGGAGGTCGTGCCGGCCCGCGCCATCACGGGCCCGCGCACCGAAGGTGCGCGCCGGCTGAGGGTGCGGCACCTCGGGCTCTCGATCGAATGGGACGAGCGTCCCTTTGAGTGGACCATCAATCGCGGGTTCGGCGTCGAGCGGATCTTTCATCGCGGGCCTTTCACCCGCATCCGCGCGCGCTGCGACCTCGAACCGCACGCGCCGGCGGGCACGCGGCTGACTTATCAAGTGTGGTTCACGCCAGCCGGCCCGCTCGGCCGGTTCGCCTTGAGAATCGGCGCGGCCGAGTGGCAATTCCGGCGCCCATTCGATCGCGTGTTTCGCCACTATGACCAACTGGCTCGGGCCGGGGTTGCGGTCTCGGATCTTGACCGCAGCGGCCGGCTCAGTCCCGGCGGCGCCAGCCGCGTGCAGGCCATCCGGCGGAGCCTCGTCGAGACGGCCGGGCAGCCGGCGGCGTTGGTCGATCAATTGGTCGAATTCGTCGCGACCGCCGACGACCTCAGCAGCCAGCGCATCCGGGCCTACGCGTTGGCCGACCGCTGGCGGCGCGATCGCCGCGAAACCCTGCGCGCTTGCCTGCACGCCACCCGCGCCGGGCTCTTCGATTTTCACTGGGACGTGGTGTGCCCGCACTGCCGCGGCGCCAAGGTCGTGAATTCCTCGCTCGCCGAGCTGCAATCCGAGGCCTTTTGCGACACCTGCCAGATCGATTTCATCGCGGACTTCGACCGCTCGGTGGAGTTGACCTTCACGCCGAACGCCGCGATCCGCGCCGTGCCGCGCCTCGACTACTGCGTCGGCGGGCCACAAGTAACCCCGCACATCGTCGTGCAGCAAACGGTCCCGGCGAACGGGTTCGCGACGATTCCGCTCGGCCTGCCCCCGGGACGCTATCGCCTGCGCACATCCGCGACGGAGAAACCCTGGCCTCTGCAAATCGGCGCTGACGGGAAGCCTGGCGTGACGCTCGATCTCACCGCCCCGCCCGCGAGCGACGAGATCGACCTGGCTCAGGACGCCATTCTGACGCTCTCGAATGCTGGCGGCCCGGAGCGCGCGGTCGTGCTCGAACATGTGGCTTGGAGCGACCAGGCCACGATGGCCAGCGAGGTGACCTCACTGCAGCTCTTCCGCGATCTTTTCACCCGCGAGGTGCTGCGCCCGGGCGCGAAGATTTCGGTCGGCAGCCTCACGCTCGTGTTCACCGACCTGAAGGGCTCGACCCAAATGTACCGTGCCATTGGCGACGCGCCCGCCTTCAGCCGTGTGCTGACGCATTTCGACGTCCTCAAGGCGGCCGTCGAGTCGGAAGGCGGTGCCATCGTGAAGACGATGGGTGATGCCATCATGGCGGTGTTTCCGCGGCCCGCGCCCGCGCTGCGGGCGGCACTCGCGGCGCAGCGCCAGCTCGCGCTCGCGCAATCGCGGGTGCCGTGGGATGGGCCGCCGGGATCCGTCCCGCTGACGGAGCCGCTTGCCCTCAAGGCCGGTCTCCACCATGGCCCGTGCATCGCCATCAACCAGAACGACCGGCTCGATTATTTCGGCACGACGGTGAACGTCGCCGCGCGCCTCTGCGGTCTGTGCACGGGTTCCGACCTCGTGCTTTCCGAACCGGTCCGTCGCGACCCGGAGGTGGCGGCGCTCCTGGCGGATCCGGCCGGCCGCCTCGCGGTCACCGGCGAACGCACTTCGCTGCGCGGCTTGGCCGGCGACATCTTCGAGGTGCACCGGCTGCGCCGGAACTGAGGGTGGAGCCCGCGCTCCGTGCGGGCTAGAGACCACGTGATGGAGGCGGGACGCCCCTTCCCGCGGGCTGCCATTCGCATTTGCGCTTCGCGGGGTGAGGGCACCCCGCCTCCAAGCGCACAATTAACCTCAATCCCGCTTTCCGCTCAGGCGGATTTCTTTTGCTCGACCGCCAGCTTCAAGGCGGTGAAGTCACCCTGTTCGCAGTGTTGGACGAATTTTTCCGTCACCGACTTGAGGTCTTCCCAACGTCGTCGGATCGCCTTGGCCTCGTCCTTCGTGATCGTGCTGTCGGCGGCCGCCATTGCGATTACCCCGAGCATGTCGGCGAATTCCTGGACAATGCTGTTGGTCGACGGAATGAGCTGCTGCGAGTCCAGCTTCACCTTCGGGTTGGGAATGAAGAAGCCATTGGCCAGCTCGCATACCCATTGGGCGATCCGGGCATCGTGCGTGATGCGGATGAGTTGCTCGACGCGATCGAGCGGGTTGTTGGCGCCGCTGCCGGCGCCCTCGTCCGGCGGCTCCGCCCACTTGTAGATGAGCGAGAGGGACAATCCCATGTCGGCCGCAATCTGCTTCGCGCTGGTCTGCTTCAAAACCTCCTTGAGCAACTCGTGTGATTGCATGGCGGCGGATGTTGCCGCGCAGGGGGGCAAAGGCAATCCCCGGCTTATGCCCGGCTAATGCGCGGCCGCGATCGGCTAATTTGCCGGGCTATCCGGCGCGAGTTCGTGCTTTTTTGTGTCCTTTCCCGGATCAGCTCCCTAAGAATACCGGCCCTCTTTCCCATGAACATTCACGAATACCAAGCCAAGGCCCTCTTCGAAAAATACGGCGTACCGGTGCCGCGCGGCGTGGCCGCCCGCACGCCCGCCGAGTTCGAATCGGCCCTCGCCACCCTCGGCCACGAAGGCCCGATCATCGTCAAGGCCCAGATCCATGCCGGCGGCCGCGGCAAGGGCACCTTCACCGACGGCTTCAAGGGCGGCGTGAAGTTTGCGAAGACCAAGGCCGAGGCGCTGGACTACGCCAACAAGATGTTCAACAACACGCTCGTCACGGCCCAGACCGGCCCCGCCGGCCGCAAGGTCCAGACCGTCTACTTCACGGTCGCCTGCGACATCCGCAAGGAGTACTACCTGGCCATACTCCTCGACCGCGTCACCTCGCGCCCGGTCATCGTGGCTTCGACCGAGGGCGGCGTTGAGATCGAGAAGGTCGCACACGAGACGCCGGACAAGATCTTCAAGGTCTTCGTCGACCCGGCCGTCGGGCTCATGGGCTACCAGGCTCGCGAACTGGCCTTCCGCCTCGGCTTTACCGGCGACACCTTCAAGAACGCGGTCAAGCTCATCAATGCCCTCTACAAGGCCTTTTGGGCGACGGATGCCTCGATGGTCGAGGTCAATCCTCTCATCGTCACCGCGGACAACCAGGTGCTCGCCCTCGATGCCAAGGTTTCCTTCGACGACAACGCACTCTTCCGCCACCCCGAGATCGTCGCGTTGCGCGACCTGAACGAGGAGGACTCGAAGGAGATCGAGGCCTCGAAGTTCAATCTCTCCTACATCGCGCTCGATGGAAACATTGCCTGTCTCGTGAACGGCGCCGGTCTCGCCATGAGCACGATGGACATCATCAAGCACTTCGGCGGCAACCCCGCCAACTTCCTCGACGTCGGCGGCGGCGCCTCGAAGGACCAGGTGCAGGCGGCCTTCAAGATCATCCTCACCGATCCGAACGTGAAGGGCATCCTCGTGAACATTTTCGGCGGCATCATGGACTGCAACACGATCGCCACCGGTGTCGTCGCCGCCGCCCGCGAACTCGGGCTCAAGATCCCGCTCGTCGTGCGCCTCGAGGGCAACAATGTCGTCGCCGGCAAGAAGACCCTCGCCGAATCCGGCCTCAAAATCGAGTCGGCCACCACCATGGCCGACGCCGCCCAAAAGATCGTCAAGCTCGTCGCCTGATCTTTGTTCACCACGAAGAACACAGAGATCACGAAGCAGACACCGTCATGATCAATCCGCCTTCGCGCCCTTCGTGACCTTCGTGGTTAATCCTAACTTGCCTCCCCCAATGAGCATCACCGTCAAGGAACTCGCGTTCGTGTTTCACCCGGTGACCGACGTCGCCCGTGCCCGCAAGTTCTACGAAGGCTTCCTCGGCCTCAAGGTCGGGGTACAGGTGGAATTCAACCCCGGCCAGTGGTGGATCGAATACGACATCGCCGGCCAAGCCCTCGCCCTCGCCAATGGCATGCCCGACGCCAAGCCGCAGTCGGCGCTCACGCTCGAAGTCGCTGATCTCGACGCGTCCCTCCAGGCCGCCAAGGCCGCGGGCGTCACGATCGCCTTCGAGATCATGGAATTCCCGCCCTGCCGTTTGTTTGCGGTCAAGGACCCCGACGGGAACCAGATCGGGTTGCATCAACGCAAAGCCTGACAGCTCGCCTGCCGTTCATTGTTCACCGTTATCCGTTCACCGTTCTCTGACTTCCGACCTCTGTCCTCTGACTTTCCCTCCCTCCTCCCACCTTCCCCCTTCCGCCTTCTCTTCCCATGGCCATCATCGTCACTCCTGAAACCAAGGTCCTCGTCTCCGGCATTACCGGCGAATTCGGCGGCCGCCACACCAAGCTCTCGCTCGACTACGGCACCAAAATCGTCGCCGGCGTCACCCCCGGCAAGGGCGGGCAGTTCTTCGAGCACGGCAGCCACCGAGTGCCGATCTTCAATACGGTCTCCGAGGCCGTCGCCGCCACCGGCGCCACCGCGTCCGCCGTGTTCGTGCCGCCGCCGTTCGCAGCCGACTCGATCCTCGAGAGCGTCGACGCCGGCCTCGACCTCTGCGTGGCGATCACCGAGGGCATCCCGATCCGCGACATGGTCGAGGTGAAACGCGCCATGCAGGGCCGCAAGACCCGCCTGATCGGCCCGAACTGCCCCGGCATTGTCACGCCGGGTCCGGGCAAGGATTCCGTTGGCGGCTGCCGCATCGGCATCGCCCCGGGCTACATTCACAAGCAGGGCCACGTTGGCGTCGTCTCCCGCTCCGGCACACTCACCTACGAGGCCGTCTTCCAGCTGACCTCACGGGGCTTGGGGCAGACCACCTCGGTCGGCATCGGCGGCGATCCGGTCAACGGCACCTCCCATCTCGATGTCATCAAGATGTTCAACGAGGACCCCGCCACCTGGGGCATCATCATGATCGGAGAGATCGGCGGCAACGCCGAGGCCGAGGCCGCGCGCTGGATCAAGGCCAACTGCAAGAAGCCGGTCGCCGGCTTCATCGCCGGTGCCACCGCGCCGAAAGGCCGCCGCATGGGCCACGCCGGCGCGGTCGTCGGCGGCGCCGAGGACACCGCCGCGGCGAAGATCGCCATTTTCAAGGAGTGCGGCGTCGAAGTCGCCACGACCCCGTCCGACATGGCCGACGCCCTCATCCGCCTCGCCCAAGCCCGCGGCGTCAAGCTGGCCTGAGCAGGTGGAGGCCGCACTCCGTGCGGGCTGGTAGGGCGCGGACTCTGTTCCGCGCCGCGGCGGCGAAGGGACTCGCCGCCCTACCGTTGACGCTTGCTACGACCCGCTCCTGAAAACGAAGCCGTCCCGATGTCTGAATCCACTCACACGCCAACCGCATCGCCGGCTTCGCTAATTTTCGCTTCTTCCGATGGCGGCTGGACCGGTTCCACGTCGTCGAAGTCGCCGCGCAACGCCTTCAGCGCATAGATTTCCCGGTCGATCTCGGAACGAGAGCGAAAGCCCAACTCACGCCAGACCGGCACCGGCGGGGCGAAACCATCGGTCGCGTGGAGGAAAAGGAAGGCCATCGCCCCACACGTGGCCAGTCCCCACCGGCGGTTGCGCGTGAGGGCCAGCAGGATCGTGCCGAGTCCCACCGCGGCGATGTTAAGTTGCACGATGCGTTCAAGGCTCCACTCCGCGCGGAGCTCGGCGATGCGGGCGTCGATCATTTCCGGTGATTGGCGACCATAAAGGCGCACGCTGCGGTCCGACTTTTCGTCGATGCGTGCCAGCTGCCGCGGTGTCGAGTAGCGCCGCGCGCGATCCGGTTCGTTGTCTGCGTCCGCGAACATGGCAAAGCGTTTACAGGGCGACGGCGGCCAGGCCGCGGTCAACGCGTTCTTCCGGTGCGGCGTTCTTCAGGGCCTGGAAGTCGCCGCGCAACGCCTTCAGCGCATACTTCTCCTGGTTGATCTCCGTGCGCGTGCGCAGCCCGCCGCGGCGCAGGATCGGCACCGGCGGGCACCAGCCCATGATCGCATGCTGGCTGAGGAATCCGAGCACCACGCCCGCCAGCAGGAAGAAGCGGCGGTCGATCAGGGTGCCGAGCGCCGCGCCGGCGAACGCCAGCGTCCCGCGTTCATTTCCAATACCTGCTCGATGTCCCGCTCCCAGTCGAGTTCGACCACCCGGACGTCCAGCGTCGCTGCCGGTTGGGCGGCAAAATAGGCCAGATTGCGCCGGGTCTTTTCGTCGATGCGCGCCTGGACGACGTCGTCGGTGTGGCGGCGGACGCGATCGCTTTCCAGATGTTCGGGTTCAACGACCATGGCGCAGGAGATGGCCAGAGCATACGATGCCGGCAGTTCGCCTGACATCGGGGACCCTGCTCCCGGCGGCCCCCGGCGGCGGCCCGAGGCGGCGCGAATTGCCCGCGCCGACACCGCCGGGCGGACGGACCTGACCACAGAGTAGGCAAACTACGGCCTAGCCAATGTGTTGGCCCGCGGCACACTCGCCGCCATGAGATTTGTGCTGCTTGCCGCGCTGCTGACCAGTCCGGTGCTCGCCGCCGACCCCACCTGGCATCTTTCGCTGCAACTCTACAGCCTGCACGAGCACACGACTGAGGTCGACCTGACCAACAACACGCCGGGCCTCGGCGTGATGCGCGTGACGGACAACAACTGGCTGGCCGGTGCCGGGATTTTTCGCAACAGCTTGGGACGCGGCGCGGGCTACGCATACATCGGCAAGGAGTGGCCGCTCGGCCGCGTCCTCGTCGGGGGCATCGCCGGCGTGACCCATCATTACAATTTCAACGACGGCGGCCTCGTGCCGCTCGGGGCCGCGCTCGTCACGGTGCCCCTGAACGACCGGTGGGCGCTCGACTTCCTCGGCATCCCGCGCCTCAACGGCTACACTTACAACACGCTCCACGTCGCGTTGCGCTGGCAGTTTCGCTGAAGGAACGACGACCGCATAAAATATTTTCACGCCGGCGCGCCGCGTAAATGGTCAAAAATCAGACGCTTGCCCCGAGTGCGCGAATGTTTGACCAAATCCCGGAAAAAATCTTCTGGCGTCGGTCCCGCGAGTTTGCACGCTGCGCGGTGCATCAGGAAAGGATCGTCCGGCAACGAACGATTCTGCCAACCGAGCCTAGGAGTGGTTACGGTGGTTTCGAGTGACGCGAGTCACCCGGATGTGCGAGGGGTCAAACCCTCGAACAAAAAACTCCTCCAAAAAAGCGAAAAAGCCGCCTGATGCCCTCAGGCGGCTTTTCGTTTTCAGGAAAAAAACCTGAGGCGCGAACGATTAACTCACCATCAACCGCTCACGCATCATGTCCAACCTCATCACCCTCGCCTCCCTTCGCATCAGCGATGCGAACCCGAACCACCACCTGTGGAACAACAACGGCACGTGGTTCCTCCACTATACGGTCTATCCGACGCCGTTCACCAAGGAACGCATCCGCCGCTCCCTCGGCACGAAGGACGTCAATGTCGCCCGCGAGCGCCGCGACCAATTCTTCGCCAACCTGGCCAAGCAGTCCGCCCCCCAGGAGACGGGTACCCCGGCCGTGGCCGTGGCCTGCTGAGTTTTCGCCATAGCAAACCAAGAGGGGCATGCCGCACGGCATGCCCTTTTTATTGTCGCCGGTCGTTGCAGCGACGCGTGAGCGCCATTCCGCGCGTCCTAAACCAAACCGCTCATGCGGCTGAAGGTGGAACCTGCACTCCGTGCAGGTACCGAATTTGGAGGCGGGGTGCCCTCACCCCGCGAGGCGCAAGCTGGTATGGCAACGCGCGGGACGAGGGCGTCCCGCCTCCACCGGGAGGTCCAGCCCGCACGGAGTGCGCTCTCCACCCTAAAGTCCCACCCTACCTCCAAGGAGCCTACGGCACCCGCAACTGCATGCCGACGCGCAGGGCGCTGGAGCCCTGCAGGACATCGCGGTTGGCCTGGTAGATCTCCTGCCAGCGATTCGCCGTCCCGTAGTACTGCAGGCTGATCCTCGAGAGCGAATCGCCCGCCACCACCGTGTGGAGGCGCACCGCAGGGATCGTTACCGGGCCGGTGGCAGCGGGCGGCGCCGCGACCACCGGGGCCGAGGTCCCGGTGGCGATCGCCGCCGCCGGCGTTCCCAGCCTTGCCGCCGCGGCGATCTGGTCGAGCGTCCCTTGCGCCTGAGTGAGGCGGGCCGCCAGCGAGCTGTTCTCCGCCCGCAACTGGCTGATGGTCGCCAATCGGTCCCGATCCTGGGCGGTCGCAACCTCCGCCAGGTGGTTTTGGTTGGCGCGGGTGGCGTCGAGATCCCGCCGCAACTGGGCCAGTTGCGCCATCAGCGCGTCGATGTTCTGCTGCGCGCCGCGATCTGCGTCCGACTTCAGTTGCTGCGCTTCCTTCACGCTCTGGGTGAGCCGCGTGATGTCGCCCCGATAGGATTCCACCAGCCGGCGCATGTCCTCCCGTTCCTGCTCCAGCTTGGTGTTCGCCTGGGTCAATTCGGCGACGGTGGCGCTGCTCGTTTCGGTGATCCGTTCGCTTTCGCTGGCCCGGGCCTGCAGGGCCGCCAGTTCGCGCTGCGACTTCCCGGCTGCGTCCTGGCTGGCCGCGAGCGCCGCCGCCAGGTCCGTCTTGTCCTTCTGCAGGGCGTCCACCTGCTGCTGGGTCTTCACCAGTTCGCCGCCCACCGATTCAAGCTTTTCCTGCAGCGCGGCCTTCTCATCCGTCAAGGACGGGAGAGCTGTCGCCGTCTTCTGCGCCTCCGCCAACTGCTGCTCAAGCGCCGCCTTGGCGGTAACCAGCGCCTGGTTGTCCGCGCCGAGTTTTTCAACCTGTTGCCGCAGGTCGTCGCCTTGGGTGGCCAGATCCTTGGCCCGCGCCTGGAGCTTGTCGTACTCGTCCTTGTCGACGGTGGGCGTCTCGGCCGCCTTGGCGCTCAGCAGCGCGCGGTTGGCCTCGGTGAGCGACCGGTTGGCTTCGCGTGAGAGCTGCAGCTGCGAGGCGAGCGCGGCGACCTCCCGGGCCGTGCCGTTGCGTTCCTCCTCGACCTGGTTTTCCAATTCCTTCACGCGCGCCTGGAGCGTGCTGATCTCGACCTTGTAGGCGTCGGGCTGCGCGGCGTTGACGGCCTGCGATTGGGCGGCGAGCGCCGCCGCGGCCGACTTCTTCGCCGTCTCCAGCTCGTTCGCCAACCGGTCGTTCGTCCCGGTGATTTCGGCCACGGTGGCGTTGAGCCGATCGATCGTCTGGTTGGCCGCGGCCAGTTGATCGCCCAGCTTCTTCAACTCGTCGGCCTGCGCCGAATTGGCTCGTGCCAGCTCGAGCTGTTTGGTCAGCTCCTCGACCTTGCCTTGGGCCAGGTCGAGGTCCTGCTGCCGGGCCTGGAGGGCGGCTTCGATCACGCTGCGGTCCTTGAGCAGCTGCTCGTTCTTGGTGCGCAACTCAGCGCCATCCCCTGCCGATGCCTGCAGCTTCTGGTTTTCGTCCCGCAGCGCGGCGGCGTCGCCCGCAGCTTGCTTCGCCGCCGCGAGCTCCTTGTCCAGGTGGTCGTTGGCTGCGGTCAACTCCGCCACGGTCGCAGCTGTCTTGTCGAGGGTCTGGCCCATCTCCGCCAGTTGCTTCTTCAGGTCGGTGACGGTGGCGTCGTCCGTCGCCGGGGCCTGCCGCGCCTTTTGCAGTTCGCCTTCCAGCTGAGCGACGCGCGCCTGCGCCGCCGCCAGATTCTCATGGTCAGAGCTCGCGCTGGCCTGGAGCTGTTGCTGTCCGGCGCGCAGGTCGGCGAGTTGCGCGGCGGCGTCCTTGTACTTGCCTTCCACCTCGTCGGTGGCCGCGGCCTGCTCGACCGCGGCCTTCCGGGCGGCGGCGAGGTCCGCTTTAAGCTGCGCCAGCTGATCGGTGGCTGCAGCCTGCCCGGCGGACGCCTTCTGCGCCGCCGCCAGGCTTTCCTTGAGCGTCTGGTTTTCCTGGCGCAAGGCCGCCAGGTCGGCTGCCGTCTGCCGGGCTTGGTCGCTGTTCGTGTTGGTGACCTGGCTCGCCGCCGCAAGTTGCCGCCGCAGGTCCCCGATTTGCCCTTGGGCTGTCTCCAAATCATCCCGGGAGGCCTTGACGTCCTTTTCGAGCTTCTCGTTGTCGCGCGCCAGGGCGGTATTCTTAGCCCGCAGCTCCGCTGCATCCGCCAAAAGCGACTCGTGTTCCCGGCGCAGCTTCGTCTCCGCCGCAGCCGCCGTGCGCGCCTGCACGAGCTCCTGCTTCAGGTCGTCAATCGACCCGGCGGCCTTGTTCGCTTCCGTCAATTGCTTTCGCAGGGCGGCGATCTGTTCGCTGAAGCGATCCAGCTGCTGGCGCCCTTCCTCCTTGGCTGCCGTCGCCTCCGCCAGCGCCTGGTGCGATTGATCGATCTCCTGTTTCGCGGCGGCCAATTGCTTTTTGAGGTCGTCGTAACCGGCGGAACTGTCGCCCGCTTTGCGCTGCGCCGTGCGCAAATCGCTCTCCAGCGTTTTCACCCGCGCCTGCGCCTGCACCAGGCTCTCATGCTCGGCGGCGGCCTTCTCGCCCTGGGCCTGCAATTCCTTTTCCGCGCGACTCGTGGCTTCGTTGCGATCATCCAGCGCCGCCTTGCCAGCTTCCACCTGCTTTTGGGCGGCGGCCAGGCGTGTCGCAAGGTCGTCCCGCTCCGCCTGCATTGAGTCGAGTCGTTGCTGCAGCCGCGCAACCGCCTGTGTCGAATCCGCCGGCTTGGGTTGCTTCTCGAGGTCGGCAATCCGGCTCGCGAGGCCCGCGTTTTCCTGCCGCAGCCGGGCAGCTTCGGACTCCGCCTGCTGGGCGCGCGCGCTCGCCTGGGCGAGCTGATCGCCGGTGGCGGCCGCCTGGCCGACCGTCGTCCGGGCTTTTTCCAGCTCTGCCTGCAGCCGTTCGTTGTCTGCGCGAATTTCCGTGAGCTGCTGTTTGAGGGTACCCGCCTCGGCCACCGCCGTATCGCGCTGCGCCTGCAGCTGCGCGGAGTCCGCCGCGGGTGCGCCGCTTTCGGAACCGGCGCTCTCCGTTCGGGCCTGGGCCTTGAGCGCCCGGAGCTGGGCGTTGAGCGAGACCAGTTCGATCGTGCCGCGTTTTACCTCGTCGTTGAGCCGCGCGTTGTCGCGCTGCAGGTTGGCAATGATGGCGTTCTTCTCCTCGCCCGGCACGGGGAATTTCCCGCCGTCGGTCAGGTTGGCCGGCAAGGCGTTCGTGGCCGCGACCAGCGCCGCCTTGTCCTTTTGCAGCTGCGAATTCACCAAGGTCAACTGGCCGTTGTCCGCCTGCAGCTGCTCGATCCGCGCATTGGCATCGCCGAGCTGGGTCGTGAGCTGCGAAATCTGGGCGTCGTACTTCGAGACATCGACGGCGGGGGCCTGGCTGGCGGTGGCGCCCTTGAGTTGCGCCAATTCCTGCTGGGCCTGCTGGAATTGGGACTGGGCGGTCGCGGCCGAGCGCTCAGCCGCTTCCTTGTCGGCGGTCAGGGTTTGGATCTGGGTTTCGTATTTGGCGACGTCGACGGGTGGCGTCGACGGGCTCGCGCTGGCTCGCAGCTGCTCGAGTTGATGCTGGGCGTCCCGGGCCTGGGCCGAAGCCTGCGCCGCCTCGCGCCGTGCCAGTTCGCGGTCGGCGCTCAGGGTTTCCACCTGCGCCGCCAGCCGGCTGGCTTGCTCGCGCAGTTGCGGCAGGAGCTTGGCGTTGTCGGCGCCTTCCGCCAGCTGTTGTTCGAGCTGTGCCTTTTCGAGTTCAAGGCGCTGGTTGGCCTCCGCAAACTGGGCATTGGCCTGGCGTGCTTTTTCGACCAGTGCCGTCAGCTCGGCGACTTTCGCCTCGGCGGCGGGCGAATCTTCGCCCGCACCGGCGGTCGTCGCCGCCGGGTGTTGGCTCACCACCTCCAGCGGGGGCTTCCCGGCTTTCTGGTCCGCCAGGAGTTTGTTGGCCGCGTCGAGCTGGTCCGGCGTGAGGGTCTTGGCCACAAAATCGCGGCCGGCGGGACTCGCCCCATTGGCAGCCGCGAGTGTCAGCCAGAAATAGGCCTGCACCGGGTCCTTGGCGAGGCCACCCCGCCCCTCGGAAATCATCAGGCCGTAATTGTTCTGTGCCGCGGCGAATCCCTGCTCCGCGGCCGCCCGGTAGAAACTCGCGGCCTGGGCCTCGTTCTTCGGCACCCCCCGCCCGTCCTCGAGCAGCAGGCCGAGATTGTACTGGGCGCGCGCGAATCCGCGATCGGCCGCCTGCTTGTACCAGCGCACTGCCTGGGTCTCGTCCTTTTTCACGCCCCGGCCAGCTTCGTAGGCCAGCCCGAGATTGAACTGCGCCTCGACCACGCCCTTTTCCGCCGCCTGTTTGTACCAGAGGTTGGCTTCGAACAGGTCCTGGCCGACGCCGCGTCCCGCGGAATACATGTTGCCGACGTTGAACTGCGCGGCGGCAAATCCCTGTTCCGCGGACATCAGGTAGAACTTGAACGCCTGGCGATCGTCGGCGGGCACGCCGCGACCGAGCTCGTAGGCGAGCCCGAGGTTGAACTGGGCGGGCGCAAATCCCTTTTCCGCCGCCTGGCGGTACCAACGCAGGGCCTGCGCGAAATCCTGCTTCTGGCCGAGGAGGGCGTTGGTGAAGACATTGCCCATCGCGTTCTGGGCATCCAAATCATCGTGTTCGGCGCGGGCGCGGATCTGCTCCAACTCCCCGGTCGGGGCCGTTTGCGCCCGGGCGACCGGACCGCAACCAAGGCCGCAAAGCGCGATTCCCGCCAGCAGGCGCCTCATCGCGGCGGCCCTGACCACACGAGTGACGACTGCGGAAATACGCACAGCCTATGTTAAGGATAAAACCCTACACGGGAGCAAGGCCGCATCGACCATGCCGTGGATAATCTTCTTGTCGGGCGGACAGAAGGTGGCGAGAGCGCCCGACAGCCGCGCCTGGCCGCCAACCACGAAGTAATAAGGGCACAGCCTCAGCCGGCCGGGCTTGGCTTCCGCCGCGGCCGGCGCGCCATCGCGTACCGTGAATACCGGATGCGACACCCGCTTCGGCTTCCGATATTCCTGCAGGACATGGAGGTTCTCGGGTGCGAGGCGCAGCGCCTGGTCGACACCCTCCTGCCATTCCTCCCGCGAGCAATCGCTGCCGAGCACCACGCTGCGCGCGCCCCACGCAGTCTCGTGGAAGCCCGAGATCTTGATGATGAGATCGCGTTCCTTTTGCGACGCCCCGGCCAGTTCGCGCCAGTCGTTGAGCATGCGGCCGCCCACACGCGGACCGTCAAGGACGGCACCCGGCGGCAGCGGCACCGGGTCCATGACCCACGACTGGGGAATCAGGCGGCGCAATAACTTCAAGCTCCGTGCGCTGAGCGTTTCGGTCCAGTAGTCGGCCAGCAGGTGATGGTGGAAAAGGGCCTGCGCGAGCTTCTCCTCCTGGAAGTGGCGCATGGGCGGCGCGATCGCGACCGCCCCGTTCTGCCACGCCTCCATGATGTCGCCGGCGATCGGGATGTTCGCCCAGTCGAAGAGCTCAAAGAACCGGTAGAGGACATCAATTTTTTCCGGCGTGCCCTCGACGCTGAAGAACAACTCCCCGCCCAACGGAAACACATCCTCCGGGCGCAAACAGAAGACCCGCCGGCCGCGGCGCTGCTGCTGCTCGGCCAGCCACTTCATCTCGGGCCGGTAGGTCGCGGCCTCCTCGCTGACGACGATGGCGACAAGTGGATTTCGAATCGCCGGCCGCAGCGCGGCCAGCGATTGGTAGAAGTTCTCCTCCATCGCCCCGCCATGGCCGACGACCGCCGGGTCGGTGTCGCCGCCGTAAAGCCGGTTCAGGAACGCCGTCAGGCCGATGCCGCCCGGCACCGAATCGAGTTCGGTCAGGGCGAAACCATCCTCCGTCAGGAGCAGGTCCGGGCGCAGCACCGTCGGAAACATGCCGCGGTTCTTCGCGTCGCGCGCGTGGCTCACCAAGGCCGCCGGCTTGCCGCGGTCGAGGTAGTCGGCCACCCAAGGCGCCAGCAGCGGCTTGTTCCGGAGGAGGTTCCGGCCCGCGGCTGAACGGAGGTAGAGCGATTCCAAGGCCTGGTGGAATTCGAGGCAGGCGCCGCCAATTTGCTCGAGCTCCTCCGCCTGCTCCGGGGTCAAGGGCCAGGCCTCGGGCGAGAGCTGCCAGCTCTTGTCCTCGAACAGCGACTGCGCGGCGAACGCGGCGCGGAGGTGGTCGTAGGACAGGTCAGCACCCATGTTTGTCATTCTGAGCGAAGCGAAGAATCCAGTGGATCGTCAGCTAATTCGCAAGCGCGCGACTGGATTCTTCGCTGCGCTCAGAATGACAGGCCATAACAATGAAGAACGGCACAGGAGTCCCTCTCATCGGATGATCGCGGGCTCTCGCACGGTTTCCTCCGCCTCAGTCATCGACCTGGATGTCCTTGTTGCGGTGCCGCGGGCAGCCGGCGCGCAGCCAGCCGTAGATGAAACGGTCGAGGTCGCCGTCGAGCACACCCTGGGTGTCGCTGGTGCTGACGCCCGTACGGAGATCCTTCACCATCTGGTACGGCTGGAGCACGTAGCTGCGGATCTGGCTGCCAAACCCGATCTCGCCCTTCTCGCCGTAGAATTTCTCCATTTCGCTGCGCTGCTCGTCGAGTTTCTTCTCGTAGAGGCGCGCCTTGAGGACGTTCATCGCGGCGGCCTTGTTCTTGATTTGCGAACGCTCGTTCTGGCAGACGACGACCATCCCCGTGGGCAGGTGCGTGATGCGGACGGCCGAGTCCGTGGTGTTGACGCCCTGGCCGCCCTTGCCGGAGGAGCGGTACACGTCGACGCGGATGTCACCTTCGGGGATGTCGATGTCGATCTCCTCGTTGATCTCGGCGATGACGTCGACCGCGCAAAACGAGGTGTGCCGGCGCTTGTTGGCATCGAACGGGCTGATGCGCACCAACCGGTGCACGCCGCGCTCGGCCTTCGCGTAGCCATATGCGTTGTCGCCCTTGATCAGGATCGTCGCGCGCGAGATGCCGGCCTGGTCGCCCGGTTGCACGTCCATCAGCTCCACGGCGTAGCCGCGGCGCTCGCACCAGCGCGAATACATGCGGAACAGGATGTCGGCCCAGTCGTTCGACTCGGTGCCGCCCGCGCCCGCCTGCAGGCTCAGGATCGCATTGTTGCGGTCGAACTGGCCCGTGAGGAAAGACGAGATCTCGAGCTGGTCCAGCTCGGCCACCATCGCGGCGACCGACGCATTCAGTTCCTTGGCGTAGGCCTCCTCCTCGGCCGGCGTGGCGGCCTCGATCAACTCAACCATGACGTTGGCGTCGTCGAGCCGCTTCTGGAAGGCGACCAGCCCGCCGATGGCGCGCTTCAGCCCATTGACCTTAGCGATGTGCTTCTGGGCTTTTTCCGGGCTGTTCCAAAAGTCCGGCGCGCCCATCTCCGCCTCCATCGCCTCTATTTCGCGCTGCTTTTGTTCGACGTCAAAGAAACCTCCATAAGTAGCCGGCGCGCTTCTTTATGTTTTCGAGGTGCGAGAAGGTTTCGGGAGCGATCATGAAGGGCTCCACGGTTGGCAGGAGGCCGGGCCGCGCAAGCGGAAAGTCCGGCCGGCAGTCCCGGCCGGGCGTGTTAACCCGACGGTACCTTCCCCATCCGACGCCTCAGACGAAGGCGCCGGCAAACCACTTCTGGTAATATTCGCCCACCACCGGCAGGGGCTTTTGCTGGCCGCTGGCCGCGGCAATCAGGCCCATGACCCAGAGCACAAGCAGGGCGAGCCAGCACGCCATCATCGCGAGCCACCCGATCACGGGGATGAACATCACGATCATGCCGGCCACGCCCAGGGCGATCGCCGTGATGATCAGGCCGAGGCACTGGCGCAGGTGAAAGGCGCCGAGCACCGTTTTCTTGTTCATGTGCAGGATGAGCGCGACGATGAATCCGATGATGGTCAGGTAACTGACGATGGCGACGGTGCGGTCTTCAGCGGTCGTGACGGGAGCGGCAGCCGGGGTCGCGACGGGAGGAGTCTCGGGGGAATCGGACATGATGTGGGGGCAGGTTGAGGTTTCGCGTGGCTGACTGGGGTCAGAGTCTGGCAACCCAACCGGGCCGCGTCAACGCCCACGAATCCAGGGGCCCCGCCGCGATTTGCGCCCACCGCGCTTACGAGCGCAACCTGCCCGACGCCTTCTCGGCGAGGAAACTGGCGTAGGTTTTCGCCACGCCGTCGCGGAGTGCGATCTTCGCCTTCCAGCCGAGCGCAGTCAGCCGCGAAACGTCCATGAGCTTGCGCGGCGTCCCGTCGGGCTTGCTGGCGTCCCAGGTGATGCGACCCTTGAAACCCACGGTTTGTGCGACGATTTCCGTCAGCTCCTTGATCGTGACATCGGTCCCGGTGCCGATGTTGATGAGGTCGGGCGGATTCTCCTGCCGCAGCAGAAAGGCGCAGGCGTCCGCGAGGTCATCGACGTGCAGGAACTCGCGTTTCGGTGCGCCGGTGCCCCAGGCCACAACCTCGTCGCGGCCGGCTTCCTTCGCTTCGTGGAATTTGCGAATCAGCGCGGGCATCACGTGCGAATTCTGCAGATGGTAGTTGTCGCCGGAACCATACAGGTTGGTCGGCATCGCCGAATGGTAGAGCACGCCGTGCTGCTTGCGGTAGTACTCGCAGAGCTTGAGGCCGGCGATCTTGGCGATGGCATAGGCCTCGTTCGTCGGCTCGAGCGGCCCGGTGAGCAGGCAGCTCTCGGGCATCGGCTGCGGAGCGAGCTTCGGGTAGATGCAGGAGCTGCCGAGGAACAGGACCCGCTTCACGCCGGCGCGATAGGCGCCGTGGATGGCGTTGGCGGCAATCGCGAGGTTGTCGTACAGGAACTCCGCGGGAAAGGTGTTGTTGGCGTGGATGCCACCAACTTTCGCAGCCGCGATGATCGCGGCGTCCGGCTTCTCCGCCGCAAAGTAGGCCGCGACGGCCGCCTGGTCGGTGAGGTCCAGTTCCCGCCGGGAGCGGAGAAGGAGCGTGAACCCGGCCTCACGCTGGAACCGGCGCACGAGTGCGCCGCCCACCATCCCGTTGTGGCCCGCAATGTATAACTTCATTTTTTAACCGCGGATTTCACGGATCGATGCCTGGGTGCTCAGATTGACAGGTCCCTTGGGTTGAATCCGTGGTCATCCGTGACATCCGTGGTCAAACCCGTTCGATCCGGGCGCCTCAGGCGCCGGGCTTCTTCGCCAGGGTGGGCAATTGGGCGATCATCGCCTCGCGCTTCGCCAGCTCGAGGTCGGCTTCGGTCATGATCTTCACCAGTTCCTTGAAGCGCACCTTGGGCTCCCAACCGAGCTGCCGCTTGGCCTTGGCCGGGTCGCCGATGAGCAGATCGACTTCGGCGGGGCGTTCGTAGCGGGCGTCGTGCTTCACGTACTTCTTCCAGTCGAGATCGAGCAGGTCGAAGGTCTCTTCGATGAACTCCTTCACGGTATGCGTCTCGTTCGTCGCCACGACGTAATCGTCCGGCCGGTCCTGCTGGAGCATGACCCACATCATGTCGACGTATTCCTTGGCGTAGCCCCAATCGCGCTTGGCATCGAGGTTGCCCATATAGAGGGCGTCCTGCAGGCCGAGCTTGATGCGGGTGGCGGCGCGCGTGATCTTGCGCGTGACGAAGGTCTCGCCGCGGCGCGGGCTCTCGTGGTTGAAGAGAATTCCGGACGAAGCGTGGAGGTTGTAGCTCTCGCGGTAGTTCACCGTGAGCCAGTGGGCGTACATCTTGGCGCAGCCGTAGGGCGAACGCGGCCAGAAGGGCGTCGTCTCGACCTGCGGCACCGCCTGGACCTTGCCGAACATTTCCGAGGACGACGCCTGGTAGTACCGGCACTTCTTGACCAGGCCGGCTTCGCGAATGGCCTCAAGGATGCGCACGGCGCCGACGCCGGTGACATCGCCGGTGTATTCCGGGATGTCGAACGAAACGCGGACGTGCGACTGGGCGGCCAGATTGTAGATCTCATCGGGCTGCAGGTTGTACAGCAGCTTCACCATCTGCACGGAGTCGGCGAGGTCGCCGTAATGCAGGAACAGCTTCACGCCGTTGATGTGCGGATCGCGGTAAAGATGGTCGATCCGGCTCGTGTTGAAGGTCGAGGCGCGCCGGATGACGCCGTGGACCTCGTAGCCTTTGGCGAGCAACAGTTCGGCGAGATAGGAACCGTCCTGGCCGGTTATGCCGGTGATCAGGGCTTTCTTCATGGATCGGCAAGATTGAGCGGCGCCGGTGCAGCTTGGCCAGCCCATTATGGCTTTGGCCGGGCCGGGCCCAGGCTGCGCTGCCTGCCAGGCGAGCGCCGCCATGCGGCTATCTCGAGGTGGTTTCCGCGAGCAGCCGGACCAGCTCGTCCTTCCAGACTGCGGCCAGCGTGTGCGTGCCATGGCCGCGGGTCCGGTCGCTGCGGGGAATCACGACCGCCCTTCCGTGCGGTACCCGCTTGATCTCGCGTTCGAGGATGCCGAGCTCCGGCGGGTTGATGAGGTCATCCTCGCTGTTCACCGCGAGCAGCGGCGCGGTGATTCTTTCCAGGTTCGGATTCGGATCGTAGTCCGCCGAGGCTTCCAAGGCGTAGAGGTAATCGTTGGCGTCCCCGATTTCGACGTAGTGCGCCACGAATTGGTCGAGCGCGGCGTCGGTCGCGGCCAAGGTGGGCGTCTCCGCCTGCCGCACGACAGGATTGCTGCTCATGAAGTAAAGCATCTCGGCGCCGGTGCGCAGCGATGGCGGCTGCTGCTTGTATTCCCCACCCTGCCAGGCCGGGTCGTGGCGGATGGCGTCAATCGCCAGGCGACGCCACACGCGGTTGCGGCCGGCGATCTGCACCGGCAGCGAGGCCAGCGGCATCAGGGCGTCCATGAAATCCGGGTGCAGCTCGCCCCACAGCCAGGTGTGCATGCCGCCCATGGAGGTGCCCATCACGAGGCGCGCGTGGTTGACGCCGAGCCCTTCGGTGAGGAGCCGGTATTGCGCCTCCACCATGTCGAGATAGCCATAATGGGGAAATTTCGCGTGGAGTCCGTCGCTCGGCTTGCTCGACTGCCCGTGCCCTATCCCGTCGGGCAGTATGATGTAATACTTGGTCGCATCGAGCGGTTGGCCGGCGCCGAACAGTTCGCCGGCGAACTCCGGCCGGATGAACTGCGCGCCGCTGCCCGTCGTGCCGTGCATGATGAGCACGGCATTGCGCACGACGCCCGCGGCGTCGCGCTGCGGCGCACCCAAAGTGCGATAGTGCAGGTGCAGCTCCCCGACCACCGTGCCGGACCGGAAGCGAAAATCGCGCGCGACGTAGTCGCCGTCGACGGGGGCGGGATACTCGGCGGCAAATCCGAACGCGGCGGCACCGAGCAGGCCGAAGAGAATGACAATGGCCTTCATGAGGTTCCTGCCTATCAGGGTCGCGGCCCGAGGCAAACTGCTTGTGGAGGGCCGGGCTCCCGGCCGACCGTGGCCGGTCGGGAGCCCGGCCCTCCAGATACCAGCGGAAAGTCGGTTTCGTCCGCTTCAGCCCACCGCCGCGAGCAGGCGCTGCAGCTCCGCCTGTTTCGCCTGTAAGTCGGCGAGCTGCTTCTTCGCGCCTTCGAGGACGGCCGGCGGCGCTTTGCTGACGAACGATTCGTTGGCCAGTCGCGCCTGCGTGCCGGCGATGTGTTTCGTCACGGTTTCGATTTCCTTGGTGAGACGAGCACGTTCGGCGGCTGGGTCACCCTTCGCCTGCTTGACGAGGCTCCAGGTTCCAAATGCGGTGACCGTCACGGGAGCGTTCGGCGCGATTTTGCCGCGGGTGATTG
Source organism: Lacunisphaera sp. (assembly GCA_035549095.1). Taxonomy (GTDB): domain Bacteria; phylum Verrucomicrobiota; class Verrucomicrobiia; order Opitutales; family Opitutaceae; genus Lacunisphaera. Next base: position 113,723 of record DASZRV010000065.1, read on the forward strand.
CGGCCGCTCCAGCCATGCGCTGGAGCTTGGCGAGGTTGGCCTCGATGACGGACCAGTGCGCATCGCCGGCCTCAACCACGAATTCCGCCGCCTTGTTCGAAGCCTCGCCGTGTTCGGCCTTCAGGGCGCGAAGCTGGGAAACCATCGCCTTGAGTTGGCCAACCACCGCGGCGGCAGCCGTGTCGATCCGCAAACCGCCGTGCGCGAAATGTGACGGGCTCTCGAGCCGCGCGTCGCGCATGAGGAACGTGCCGGCGGCGCCATAACCGAGCAGCTGCCACAGTTCCTCCGTGATGAATGGCGTGAATGGGTGCAGCAGCAGCAACGTCTGGCGCAGCACGAGGTCCTGGATCGCCAGGCAGTTTGCCTTGGTCGCGGGGTCCTGCAGTTTCGCCTTTGAGACCTCCACGTACCAGTCGCAGAAATCGTTCCAGAAAAAACCGTAGAGCGCCTGCACCGCAGCGCTGAATTCGAATTCCTCGAAACAGCGGGCCACCTCGCGCGAAGTCGCCAGCATCCGGTCGAGGATGGCGTGGTCGTCGGCGTCGAATTTCGGCGGCTCGAGGCGCGCGAGGATGGCAGCCAGCGTGGAGTTGTCCGCCATGTCGCCGCTCATCTGGCGGAAGCGGCAGGCGTTCCAGAGTTTGTTGCAGAAGTTCTTGCCGCCTTCGATGCGCTCTTCCTGGAAGCGGATGTCCTGGCCCTGCGGCGCGATCGAGATGATGCCGAACCGGAGCCCGTCGGCGCCGTATTTCGCAATGAGGTCGAGCGGATCGGGCGAGTTGCCGAGCGACTTCGACATCTTCCGCCCCTGCGCATCGCGGATGATGCCGGTGAAATACACGTGCCGGAACGGAATTCGCCGCTCAAGCGGCTCGCCCGGGCGCACGAACTCGAGCCCGGCCATGATCATGCGCGCCACCCAGAAGAAGATGATGTCCGGTCCCGTCACGAGCGTCGTGGTCGGATAGAAGAAGTCGAAGCCCGCCTGGTCCATCGCCGCGCGGTCCGGCCAGCCCAGCGTCGCAAACGGCCACAGCCACGACGACGCCCAGGTGTCGAGCACGTCGTCCTCCTGCACCCAGTTCTCCTTGTCCGCCGGCCCCTCGAGCGACACGTGCACCTTCGCCGGATCGCGCAGGTCGGCCTCCGTCAGGTTTTCACGGTCCAGGCCGCGCACGTACCATACGGGGATGCGATGGCCCCACCACAACTGGCGGCTGATGCACCAGTCCTGGATGTTCTCCAGCCAGTGCAGGTAGACCTTGGACCAGCGATCCGGATGAAAACGGATGTGGCCGTCGCGCACGGCGATCTTCGCCTCCTCCACCTTCGGGTAGCGCAGCCACCATTGCCAGGTGAGGCGCGGCTCGATCGGCACGTCGGCGCGCTCGGAATAACCCACGTTGTTCTCGTAGGCTTCCTCCTTCACCAGTGCCCCGCGCTCCTTGAGCAGCTCCGCCGCCTTCTTGCGGCCGGCGAATCGCTCCAGGCCGGCGAGTTCGGGCCCGGCCAGTTCGCTAAGATGCCCGTCCGCCGTGAGGACGTCGACCGGCGGCAGCCGGTGCCGCTGCCCGATTTCAAAGTCCACCTTGTCGTGCGCCGGCGTGATCTTGAGCGCGCCGGAACCGAAATCCTTGTCCACCGCACTGTCGGCGATGATCGGGATCTCCGCCGGCGGGCCCAGCGGGCGCCGGACCTTGCGGCCGATGAGCTGTTTGTAGCGCGGGTCGTCGGGATGCACCGCGATCGCCACGTCGCCGGGGATCGTCTCGGGTCGCGTCGTCTTGACCTCGATGAACCGGCTCTGGTCGCCCACCAATTCGTAGCGCACCTGGTAGAGCACGCTCTTCACCGGCTTCATGATCACTTCCTCGTCGGACAACGCCGTGAGGCTGACCGGGCACCAGTTGACCATCCGTTTGCCGCGGTAGATGTGTCCCTTCCGGAACAGGTCGACGAACACCCCGAGCACGGCCCGCGAGTAGTGCGCGTCCATCGTGAACTGCGTGCGGTTCCAGTCCGCCGAAGCGCCGAGCGCCTGCAGCTGTTGGAGGATGATGCCGCCCTTCTCCTCGCGCCACGACCACACCCGCTCGAGGAACTTCTCCCGGCCGAGGTCGCGCCGGTGCTTCTTCTCCTTCCGCAGTTCGCGCTCCACGACCGTCTGGGTCGCGATGCCCGCGTGGTCCATGCCCGGCAGCCACAGCGCCTCGCGGCCCTCGAGGCGCGCCCGCCGGATGAGGATGTCCTGGATCGTGTTGTTCAGCACGTGACCCATCGTCAGCACGCCGGTGACATTGGGCGGCGGAATGACGATCGTGTACGCCCCGCGCGCCGGGTTCACCCGACCGGCAAAGCAGCCGGCCTCGCGCCAGGCGGCGTACCACTTCTTTTCCACGTCGCGTGGTTCGTAGCTTTTAGTGATGGCAGGCATGGGTCGGGTGAGCCCGGCAGTGAAAGCAACCGGCCCGGCCCTGACAAGCTGGTTTGGTGGTGGAGCGACCGAGCGCACGACCGCCTGGTGGGAGGGACTTCATCCCGCGATGGGATCCGCCGGTGCGCAAAAAGACCTCGGGGCCTAAAGCCCCTCTTACATTGCGAACCTGACCGCGGCCTCACCCGCGATCGAGCACGTCGAGTTCCGGCCACTGGGCGATCTTGCGGTGCAAGGTGCGCCGGCTGATGCCGAGGAGCTTGGCCGCGCGGGTGCGATTGCCCCGCGATTTCATCAAGGCTTCGCGCAACAGGCGTTTTTCGTTGTCCTCGACGGAATAGGGATTGGCCGGCGTCGCCGTGGTCATCATCGGTGGCGGCGGCGCCTCGCCCCGGAAGCGCGGCTCGAGGTCGAACTCGGTGACCTTGCCCCCGCGGCGGAGCACGACGGCGTTCTCGGCAAAATTGCGCAGCTCGCGGATGTTGCCCGGCCATGGGTATGCCTGCAGGTGCTTCATCGCACCGGGTTCGATTGCGACCGGCTCGTAGGCGTTCTCCTTGGCGAAGACGTTGATGAAATGATCCAGCAGCAGCGGGATGTCATCGGGCCGCTCGCGCAAGGGCGGCGTGACGATGCGCACGACGTTGAGCCGGAAAAACAGGTCTTCGCGGAACTTCCCCTCCTTCACCATCTGCTCGAGGTTGCGGTTCGTTGCGGCGACGAGCCGGACGTCGACCTGGAGCGATTTGGTGCTGCCGATGCGCTCGAAGCTCCGCGTTTCGATGAAACGCAGCAGCTTGACCTGGATCTCAGGGCCGATCTCCCCCACCTCATCGAGGAACACCGTGCCGCCGTCGGCGGCCTCGAAGCGGCCTTCGCGCCGCTCCGTTGCGCCGGTGAAGGCGCCGCGCTCGTGGCCGAACAGTTCACTCTCGAGCAAAGTCGCGGGCAGCGCGGCGCAGTGCACCGGCACGAACGGCGCCTGCGCGCGCGGGCTGGCCTGGTGAATCGCCTGCGCGATCAGCTCCTTGCCGGTGCCAGTCTCGCCTTCGATCAGGACGGTCGCCTTCGAGGGCGCGACGAGCTTCACCCGCTCGATCACCTCGGTGAGCTTCGCCGAGTGGCCCACGAAGCCCTGGACGCTGAATTTCTCCTCGAGGCGCTCCTGCAGTTGCTTGACCTCGACTTCCAGCGTCTTGGTCTTCAACGCGCGCTGAATGAGGATTTCGAGCCGTTCGATCTGCACCGGCTTCGTCAGGAAATCGACCGCGCCGCGCTTCATCGCCTCGACCGCGGATTCGATGTTGCCGTAGGCGGTCATCATCAGGACCGCCGGCTTGTTCGGCAGGCTCAAGGCCTTGTCGATCACCTTGAGGCCGCTCTTCCCCGGCATGCGCAGGTCGGTAACGATCACCTCGAATTCCTGCGCCTCCATCAGGTTGAAGGCCTCGTCGGCATTCCCGGCAACCGACACATCGTAATGATCCTGCAGGGCTTGCTGCAGGCCTTCCCGGGTATGCTTCTCGTCGTCGACGATAAGAACGCTGGGAATCATGGCGCCATGTAGCCGGCCGACGGCGAAGCGGTCAACGGGAAATGAGACGAGGTGGCACAGCGCATAGCGGGCCCTCCCAGCCGCCAAGCGGCGGATTCAGCCGAGGAATACCTGATCGACCGTCTGCGCGGCGTCCTGTTCGTCGTCGCCGTTGATCTCGATGTCCAGCGTTGTTCCGAGCGTCGCACACAGGGCCAGCAAGCTGACAACACTGCGCAGGTCCGCCCGGCGGCCGCCGCAGCGCGCGAACATCCGCGAGCGAAACCGCTCGGTCGCCCGGACGAGGCGCATGGCCTGGCGCAGGTGCAGCCCCTCGGGCCAGGGCACTTTGACTTTGGCATGCAGCATCGGGCCATGGACCCGGTCCGTTTTGTTTCGTTTCATTTTCCCGATGAATTTCGCATTGCGCCCGCCGGAGTCCGACCCGGGGGTTACCGCCATCATGGAATCTCGACATGCGCAAGATATCCCGTGAAAGTGCCGCACCCACTCGCGCCCTTCCCGCCTCATGACACGATTCACTGTATTCCTTCTCGCCTTGTTCGTCCTCGGTTCCAGCGCGCGCGCCGCTTCTGACAAGGTCACGATCCGCAACGGCGAGACCTGGTACGCCCATTTCCAGCAGAAGGGAAAGAAGCTCAAATTCCTGGATGCATCGAAGGAAAAGGATCCCCATGCCCAGCTCGTGATTTCGCTTTCGTCGAAGGACAAGGAAGGTCTGGCCACGCTGAAGCTCGAAAGCGCCTTGGACAACGATCTCGTTTACCGTGCCACCATGTGGTCGAATCTCCTCAAACGCCACGCGACCCTGACGGTCTACCCGATCGTTGGCGGCAAGATGGGCACGGTGCAGGTGCCGCCGCTCGTCGATGAAATCGTCCTTTTCGATTTTCGCTACGAGCCGGCGACGCTGATCGAAAAGGAAAAGGACGAGCCGTAGCCGTCGGCCGGGGTTTGCGCTCGCGCGGTCCGGGCCGGGCACGATATCAGGTCGACATGGCAACCGATCCACGCATCGACGCCTACATTGCGCGGGCCGCCCCCTTCGCCCGGCCGATCCTCGCGCGCTTGCGCCGATCGGTGCACCGCGGCTGTCCCGAGGCCGAGGAGACGATCAAGTGGGGCATGCCTTCCTTTGTCTATCGCGGCAAAATTCTCTGTGGCATGGCGGCCTTCAAGGCGCACGCGACGTTTGGGTTCTGGCACCGCGGCATGGAGAAATTGATGACAAAGGAAATCGGCCGGACCAACGACGCCATGGGCCTGCTCGGCCGGATAAGCAAGATGGCCGACCTGCCGGCCGACAAGGTGCTGGTCCAATACATCCGGACGGCGAAAAGACTTCACGATTCCGGCGCGCCGGCCCGGGTGAAATCGAAACCCCGGCCCGCCCTGCCCGTGCCGGCGGATTTGGCGTCGGCTTTGCGGAAAAACCGCCCTGCGGCCGCGGCCTGGGCGGACTTCAGCCCCAGCGCGCGGCGCGAGTACATCGAGTGGATCACCGAAGCAAAGCGTCCCGACACACGGAACCGGCGGCTCGCCACCACGATTGAGTGGGTGGCGTACGGCAAGCCTCGCAATTGGAAATACCAAAACTGCTGAAGCGGCACCATTTCCCGCCGGTGATGTCTGCCTCCGCGAAGCGCCCCTTTCATGAAAACCCTCCCTGCCCTCGTCCTGTTGTTCGCCAGCTTGCTGGCGTCGGCGGCGGCCGCGCGCCTCGAGCTGGGCGCGGGCAAGGCATTGCATTATGTCGTTCCGGATGCCTGGACCGAGGGCGATCTGCCCGAGGGGATCGATGCTGCCGGCGCGACCGGGCACACGGTGCGCTACGTGACGAAGGACGGCAGCAACGACGCGTTGCTCCTGACGGCGCTCACGGTTCCGGATGATCGCTTGCGCGACCCTGATGCGCTCCGCGCCATGGCGGAAATGTCGGTCCAGCAGTTCGTCGCCGGGTCGGTCGAGGGCAAGGCTGAGCTCAAGGAGCTCCGTTTCGCGGGCGTCAGCGGCCTGGCCGTCACCTTCACCGATGCCAACCTTGTCGGCAAGCCGACGGTCAAGGATGACTACAAGGCGATGACGGCCTGCTTCGCCTACCTGGGGAATGGAGTGGTCATCACCGCCACGATCTTCACCGATGACCCCGGCGGCCGGGCGTACGATGAGGCCATGCGCGTACTGCGGTCCCTCTCGCTCACGCTGCCGAAGGACGTGATCTGAACCGGGTGGAGGGCTGAAACGCGATTGCACCGGCGGCGGCCTCGTGCTTGGTTGGCGCTGCGCCGGCCGACTCGTGGGCCGGCGCGACGGAGGTTAACATGCCCGAGCTCGAATACGCCCTGCCCGACCATGCAGGCGAATTGCGGCGCCTGCGGGCGCGCGCGGCCGGCCTGCTGGTCGCCTGTCCCTTGTCCCAGGACAATCCCTTCGACTGCCCGCTGCGCTCGGTGCGGCTGCGCCCGATGCAAGAACGCCACCTCTGGCTCGACTCGCTCCAACCCGCACAGCTCTGTGGCCTCCTCGACCAGCATTCGATTTGCCTGGTGCGCAAGGAAAGCGAGCGTCACGAGCCCGCGTGAGACGGGATCACACAATGAAAGGTGGAACCTGCACTCCGTGCCGGTTCAGTGCAGCTGGAGGCGGGGTGCCCACACCCCGCGAGGCGTCAGCGCCCATGGCAACCCGCGGGACGGGGGCGTCCCACCTCCAAAACCCAGCCCGCACGGAGTGCGGGCTCCACCAGAAAGTTCGTCGAGCCGGCGAACGCAACGTTGGCGCAAGTGCACGAGTCCGCCTGAGCTCAGGTCGTTCCGGTAAACGGCGGTCGCGACACGACCCCGCCGAGAAAGCGATGGATTCCTTGCGCCGCCAGGCGGGCATCGCGCACCGCATGCACCACCAGGCTCGGGCCGCGCACGGAGTCGCCGCCGGCAAAGACACCCGGCACGCTGGTCATCTGGTTCGCGTCGACCCGGAACCCGCCCCACTTGTCGAGTCCGACCTTGGCCAGGTCGCTGTCCGCCGGGAAGGCCACGGGATCGAAGCCGTAAGCGACCAGCACCAGATCCGCCGGGATCTCGAACTCCGACCCTGCGACCGGTCGCGGCGAGCGCCGGCCGGAGGCGTCGGGCGCGCCGAGTTCCATGCGCACGCAGCGCACCGCCCGGACGCGGCCGTCGTCTCCCCCAACGAGGGCAACCGGATTGGTGAGGAAGCGAAATTCAGCCCCTTCCTCAACGGCGTTGGCGTATTCTTTCCGGCTGCCCGGCATGTTCGCCAGGTCGCGACGGTAGACGCACACCGCGGCAGTGGCGCCGCTGCGCAGCGCCGTGCGCAAACAATCCATGGCCGTGTCGCCGCCGCCGAGCACGGCCACGCGCCGGCCGCGTACCTCGACCGGTTCGCCCGCGACAAGTGGCGAATCGACGTTCTTTTGGACGAGGAACGGCAGCGCCTCGACCACGCCGCCCAGGTCGGCGCCGGGCACGTCGAGAGCCTTGGGTTTCTGCGCCCCGACGCCGAGGAACACCGCGTCGTATTTGTCGCGCAGACCCGCCAGCGAAACGTCCCAGCCCACGCGCACCCCGAGGCGGAATTCCACGCCCCGCCGCGCCAGCAGCTCGATCCGACGGTCGACAATATGCTTCTCCAGCTTGAACGCCGGAATGCCGTTGACGAGCAGCCCGCCCGGAATCGCCTGCGATTCGAAGATCGTCACGCCATAGCCGAGCTTGGCCAGTTCGTCGGCGCAGGCCAGTCCGCCCGGCCCCGACCCGACCACCGCCACCCTGCGCCCGTTCGCCGGCGCCTGCACGACGTCGACGCCGCCGTGGCGAAAAGCGTATTCGTTGATGAACCGCTCGACCGCGCCGATCGCCACCGGGTCGGTGCGGGCATTGAGGATGCACGCGCCCTCGCAGAGCTTTTCCTGCGGGCAGACGCGCGCGCAGATCTCCGGCATGTTGCTGGTGCTCCGCGACACCGCCGCCGCCTCGAGGAACTGCCCCTGCGCGGTCAAGGCCAGCCATTCCGGGATGCGGTTCGCCAACGGACAACCCGACATGCACAACGGATGCGGGCACTGGATGCAGCGCGCCGCCTGTGCCCGCACGGTGGCCTCGTCAAACTCGCTGTAGATCTCGCAAAAGTCGCCGACTCGTTCGGCCGCGCCTCGCTTCGGCGGCGCCGCGCGCCCGATCAAGGACCAGGCGTATTTGGATTGGGAGGGAGTGGACGTGGTCGGCATGCGTGGACGGTGTCGCGACGACGCCCGCGGACGGGCGTTCCCCGACCCGAACATCATGGCCGGAAGCCGGGCCGGCCGCTCGGCAAATCTTGGCAATGATCGCGCACCGGTTGCGGGGTGCCGGCAAACTCCAGGCCGGCATCCGTAGGGCTGGACCTTGGTCCAGCCGCGACCGGAAAGTCGCTCCTCGCTCGAATACGGCTGCACCGAGGTGCAGCCCTACGCGCGTTCAACTGCGCGCTCAACCCGGTTCACCTAACTCTGCAGCATCCGGACCCGGCGGTGCTTTTGCGGGAATTGCAGCGTCACGACCGTGCCGGTGCCCTCGCGGCTCTCGATCCCGACGTGCCCGCCGTGGTCGCGCATGATCCGCTGGACAATCATGAGGCCCAGCCCGTGTCCGCCCTCCTTCGTCGTGTGGTAGGGAGAGAAGAGCTTCGACAAATCTTCCTGCCGGATGCCCGTGCCGGTGTCGGCGATCCGGATGAACACCGATTCGTCGTCGGCGCGCACGCGGATGTTGAGGCTGCCGCCGGGCTGCATGGCCTCCATGGCGTTCTTCACCAGGTTGAAAAACACCTGCTTGAGCTGGTTCCGGTCCGCCATGATCACCGGTGTCGCCGCGGGCAGCTCACCCTGCACGTCGATGCCGCGATCCTCGAGTTCCTTGGCCTGGAACCGCAGGACGTCCTCGATCACCTCGACCACGTTCACCTCCGCGAGGTCCGGCGGCCGCGGCCGGATGGCCTCGAGGAAATTGCGGATGATCCCGTCGAGCCGCGTCACCTCGCTCTGGCAGATGCGGATCGATTCGCCGAGCGCCGCCGCATCGCGTGACTCGCGCAATTTCTTCAGCCGCCGCTCGATCAACTGCAGGTGGATCGTCAGCGAGTTGAGCGGGTTGCCCAACTCGTGCGCCACGCCGGCCGCGAGCAGCAGGATGGAAGCGACGCGTTCGTTTTCGATCAGCTCCTCGGTCGACTTCTTCTGGCTCGTGACATCGGCGAGGATGACGGCGAAGCGCGCGTCGCCATTTTCCGTCTCATGGAATGGCACCATGTACAAACGCACCACCAGTGGCGCCGGGTACGTGAGCTCGAACTCGCGGGTGACCACGGGCCGGCCGTCGCGGCTGCCGTGCATCGCCCCCTCCAGCGAGGCCCGCAGGCCCGGCACCAGCCGCCAGAGCGTCGGCGCGCCTTCGGGCGGCTCGTGGTACCCGATCATCCGTGCCGCCGCGGCGTTGGCATAGTCGATCTCGCCGTCCGCCGTGATCACCAGTACGCCTTCCTGCAGGGTGTTGAACACCGTGTCGAGCAGGGTGCGCTCGCGCGCGAGCCGTTGCACGAGCGTCTGCAGGCCGGCGGTGTCGAGCCGGTCGACGCGGTCCAGCAGCTTGTCGATCGAGGTATGCTTGTGCCCGGCCATCGGGGAAAAATGAATAGGCGGCGACGCGGCGCGGGCAACCAGTATCCTTCACCCCGTTGCCACGGGCATCGGAGTTGACGGACCGTAACTTTGGGAGGACATTCGCGTCTCGCAGTCCATCCCCCGGTTCCGCCGCGCCCGGCGGGTAAATCAAACTCTCCGTTCCATGCGCACGTGCCTGCCCCTCCTTGCCCGGCTTTCCCTTGCCGGTGCCCTCCTGCTTGGTGTCGTCCCGCCGGCCCATGCGGCCACGGCCTATCATTTCATCCAGGAGATCCCCGTCGGCGGCGACGGCGGCTGGGATTACCTTTCGATCGATCCCGCTGCGCACCGGCTTTACGTCAGCCACGGGACAGAGGTGGTAGTCATAGATACCATCGCCGACCGGGTGGTCGGGCGCATCCTGGATACGCCGGGCGTGCACGGGCTCGCCGTGGCGGCCGACTTGGGCCGCGGCTTCACCACCAATGGCCGCGAGGACAGACTGGGGATCATCGATCTGAAGACGCTACGCACCGTCGCAAAAGTTGAGACGGGAGCCAATCCCGACGCTATGCTTTACGTCGCCTCCACCCGGGAAGCCTATACCTTCAATGGCCGCGGCCATTCCGCCACGGTGGTGGACGCCGTCGCCGGCAAGGTCGTCACGACCGTTCCGCTCGGCGGGAAGCCCGAGTTCGCCACCGTGGACGAGGCGGCCGCACGCGTCTACAACAACCTCGAAGACCAGAACACGGTCGTCGAACTCGATGCGAAAACGCATGCGATCCTGCATCGCTGGCCCATTGCTCCCGGCGAGGAGGCCTCGGGCATGGCCATCGATGTCGCGCACCACCGCCTGTTTCTCGGCTGCAGCAACCAGGTCATGGTCATGATGGACGCCACCTCCGGCCGGGTCGTCTCGTCCGTGCCAATCGGCCGCGGCGTCGACGCCAACGCCTTCGATCCCGGGACGCAGCTCGCGTTCGCGTCCTGCGGCGATGGCACCGTGACCATCGCGCGGGAGGAAACGCCGGACCGGCTCACCGTCGTCCAAACCCTGCAGACCCAGCCGCGAGCCCGCACGATGACACTCGATCCGGCGACTCACCGGATCTATCTCTCCACCGCCAGTTTCGAGCCGGTGGCACCGGCCGAAGCCGGTGCCGGGCGATCGCGTCCCAAGATGATTCCCGGTTCGTTTCGCGTGTTGGTCTACGGGATCGACTGAATGAGGGTCTCCGGTTCCAGGCTGTTTTCGGCCAGTCGGTGATGTCATCCCGGCGCGGCATCGCCAGGTCCGCGGGGGCCGTCATCACCGTGGCCGTGACCGCCCTGCTGGGCGGTTGCGCGACGGTCCCGCCGGCCCCGCGTCCCGTGGCGATCGAGACCGCGGACGCCATGGCCGCACGGTCGCTGGACAACGAAGGCCTGCGCGATTTTCTCCGGCAGAATCTCGGCCACGAGCCGTCCGGATGGGATTTCGAAACCCTGTGCTGGGTGGCTTTTCATTACCATCCGTCCTTGGCGGTGGCCCGCGCCCGCTGGGCCGCCGCCCAAGCCGAGTATGTCACCGCCGCCGCCCGGCCAAACCCCGTGGTGGGAATCGTCCCTGGCTTCAGCAGCAATGCCCCGGGCGGCACCTCCCCGTGGTTTCCCGCCATCAACCTCGATTTTCTCCTCGAGACCGGGGACAAGCGGGCCCGCCGCTCCGAGGCTGGGCGGCAGCGCGCAGAAGCCGCGCGCTTGGAAGTTGCGGCCGCCGCCTGGCAGGTCCGCTCCGAGCTCCGGGGCGCTTTGCTCGATTGGCAGTACGCGGAGAAACATGCGGCGCTGGCCGCACAAGCGGTGCGGCTCCAGCAGCAACTCGCGAACTTGCTGCAGCAGCGCCTCGATCTAGGCGCGATCACCGGCCCGGAGGCCGCCGTGGCCCGGCAGGCCGTGCTGCGGGCCGAGGCCATCGCGGCCGACACCGCTGGCCAGGTCACGCCCGCGCGGAACCGAGTGGCGGCAGCGCTCGGCTTGCCGCTGTCGGCGCTCGATGGCATCGCCTTGGGTGAAGTTCCGGCGGCCCCCGCCATGACAGACGAGGCCCTAGCCCAGGCACGCCGGCTGGCGTTGCAGAATCGCTCCGACGTGCTGGCGAGCCTCGCGACGTACGCCGCTGCCGCCACCGACCTTCGCCTGGCCCTCGCCGGCCGCCATCCCGACGTGCATCTCGGTCCAGGCTTCCAATGGGACCAGGGACAGGACAAGTGGAGTCTGGGCCTGTCGTTCGAGCTGCCGGTGTTCAACCACCAGGAGGGACCGATTGCCCTTGCCGTGGCCCGGGTGCAGGAAGCGGCCGCCCAGGTCACCGCCAGCCAGGCTAAGGCCATCGCGGCCATTGACGGCGCCGTCGCCGCCCATGCCGCCGCCGTGGAGCGGGAACGCCAACTCGGTGTCCTCCACGCCTCCGCCGAGCGGCTGCGCCAGCTGACCGAGGACCGCCTGCGGGCCGGTGCCGCGGACCAGGTTGAAGTGCTCGATGCCCGGCTGAACCTGGTGGCGGACGAGATCGCCCTGGCGGACGCCGCCGCCGCCACCGCCCGGACCGCCGGCGAGATTGAAGATGCGCTCGAAGTTCCCTTCCCTCATCTCGACTCACTGCTCGCGCCACCTGCGCCGGCCGCCCACCCCATTTCGCCATGAAGAAACTGCTTCTCGGACTGCTCATCGGCGCCGCCCTTGGCGCGACGGTGTCCTGGATGATCTCGCGGGAGCGCGCCGCCGACTCCGACCGGGAAACGGCCGCCACCCCGGCTCCGGCCGGGACGAAGCTCCCCGTGGCCGGGCTCGAATTCGCCCTCCCGACCCGCACGATGCTGCCCCGCGAAGTTCGTGGCTTCGGGCGGGTGCTCGACCCCACGCCGTTCCTCACCGCCCTCGCTGACGTCGAGACAGCCCGTATTTCCGCCAACGCCTCGGGACGGGAGTTTGCGCGCATCAAGCAACTGCACGAGGGCAACTTCAATGCTTCGGGCCAGGCCCTGGAAGCGGCCGAGGCGGCGCACAAACGCGACCAGGTGCAGCTGGCCGTTGTGCAGGCGCGGCTGAGGTCCGCGTGGGGTCCGGCGCTCGCGGGCCAACGGGATGCGCCGGCGCTGGCCCGCGATCTCGCCGCGGGCAGCGTGGCGCTCGTCCGGATCGATCTGCCCCCGGAGGTCAATCCCGCTGCACCTCCGAGTGGCGCCCGCGTGGCCCCGCTCGCGGAGGATGGCATTCTGCGGGACATCGAGCTCGTCGGCGCGGCGCCGGCCGTCGATCCTCAGGCGCAGGGCCGGGGTTATCTCGCCTTGTGGCGCGGGACGCCGCCACCGCAAGGCACGGAACTGCGGGCGGTGCTGGTCCTCCCGGGCGAGCCAACGGCGGCGCTGGTGCTGCCGCGTGGCGCCTTCGTGCGGCACCAAGGTGCGGTTTTCATCTATGTGCAAACCTCCCCGGGAGCCGCTCCCGTGCGGCGACTCGTCACCCTCGGACCCGGCGTCGACGCGGGCCTGGTCGTGACCGAGGGCGTCAAGCCGGAGGAACGGGTGGTGGTCACGGGCGCACAACAGCTGTTGGCCGCCGAACTGCTTGGCAACGCCGAGGAATCCGGGGACTGAGCGCATGCTGCGCGCCATCGTCCAGTTCTCGCTGCGGTTCCGCGGTGTCGTGGTGTTCCTCTCCGGTCTGGTACTCGTCTACGGACTCTTCGTGGCGCAGCATGCCAAGCTCGACGTTTTTCCCAATTTTGTTCCGCCCGAGGTGACGGTCCAGACGGAGGCACCCGGCCTGGCACCCGAACAGGTCGAGCAGCTCGTCACTCGCCCGATCGAGGCGGCGCTCAATGGTCTCGGTCACCAGCAGTCGCTGCGCTCCGAGTCAATCCAGGGGCTCTCCGTCGTCACGGTCGTGTTTGCGGAAGGCACGCAGGTACTCGCAGCCCGCCAGTTGCTCGCGGAAAGGCTGGGCGAAACGGCCGGCACCCTGCCGGCTGGCATCAAGGCGCCCAAGATGTCGCCCCTCACCTCGGCGACGATGGACTTGTTGAAGATCGGCCTGGTCAGCGACCGCCTCACGCCCATGCAGCTCCGCACCTTTGCGGATTGGACGCTCAAGCCCCGCCTGCTGGCGGTGCCCGGTGTCGCGCACTGCAACATCTTCGGCGGCGAGGTGCGCCAGTGGCAGATCCGCGTCGACCCCGACCGGCTGCACGCCCACGGGCTGGGGCTATCGGACGTGCTCGCCGCCGCCCGCCTGGCCACCGGCGTCCGCGGCGCCGGATTCATCGAGACGCCGAACCAGCGGATCCTTATCCAGACGGAGGGACAGGCGCTCACCGCCGACGTGCTCGGCGGCATCGTCGTGGTGGCAACCGGGCCGGCCGGCGTACCCGTCCGCCTGCGCGATGTCGCCACCGTGGCCGAGGGAGCCGAGCCGAAATTCGGCGACGCCCTCGTGCAGGGCCGCCCGGGCGTCCTGCTGACGATGACCGGGCAGTACGGCGCCAACACGAGGGAGGTGACCGCCGCACTCGAGCGGGCCCTCGCCGAACTCCGGCCCGTCTTCACGCACGAGGGGGTCACCCTCTATCCCGCGCTGCACCGGCCCGCGACCTTCATCGAGGCGTCGTTGCGCAACATCCGGCATTCCCTTCTCCTCGGCGCGGCCCTGGTGGCGGCCGTGCTCTTCCTTTTTCTCGGCCACGTCCGCACCGCCGTCATTTCGCTCACCGCCATCCCGCTCTCGCTGCTGGGCGCGGTCATCGTGCTGGACCATTTCGGCGTGACGTTGAACACCATCACGCTCGGCGGCCTCGCCATCGCCATCGGCGAGGTGGTCGACGACGCCATCATCGACGTCGAGAACATCCTGCGCCGCCTGCGGGAAAACCGACGGCTGGACCGGCCGCGCCCCGCCGCAGCCGTCGTGCTCGATGCCTCCCTCGAGGTGCGCCACGCGATCGTGTTCGCCACTTGCATCGTGGCGCTTGTGTTCCTGCCGGTCCTGACGCTGACCGGCCTGCAGGGAAGCTTCTTCGCCCCGCTGGCCACAGCCTACCTGCTGGCCATCCTCACGTCGCTGGTCGTCGCCCTCACGGTGACCCCGGCGCTCACCCTGTTGTGCTTCGCGCACGCCACTTCCACAGCCGACACGCCGCGGCTGCAGGCCGCGTTGCAGCGCGGCTACGGGCGCGTCCTCGCGTGGGTGGGCCGCCATGCGATCGGGGTGATCAGCGCCGTGGCGCTGGTATGTATGCTGGCGCTTTTCCGGCTGGCCTTCCTCGGCGGCGAATTCCTTCCCGAGTTCCGCGAGGGTCACTTTGTCCTCGGCGTCTCGACCGCCCCGGGCGCGTCCCTGGCCGAGACGCTCCGCCTCGGCCGCGAGATTTCGGCGGCACTGCTGCGCAACCCGCGCATCGCCACGGTGGAGCAGCAGGTCGGACGCGCGGAGCAGGGCGAGGACACCTGGCCGCCGCATCGGAGCGAATTCCATGTGGAATTGAAGCCCGACCTGCCGGGGCGGACGCAGGCGGAGGTGGAGGAGCAGATTCGCGCCGTCCTGCGCCAGGTGCCTGGCATCCAGTTCGAGGTGCTCACCTTCCTCGGCGACCGCATCGGTGAGACCATCGGGGGCGAAACCGCGCCGGTGGTTGTCAATCTCTATGGTGAGGACCTCGACGCCCTCGATGCGAAGGCCACCGAGATCAAGCAGGTCCTGGTCTCGCTCCAGGCCGATGACGTTCAGGTGAAGGCACCGCCCGGCGCGCCACGCCTGGCCGTCCGGCTGCGCCCCGATCGTCTGACCGCCTTCGGCTTCCGGCCCGCCGAGGTGCTCGAGGCCATCCAGGCCGCCTGGGAGGGCGAGGTGGTGGCCCAGCTCTACGAAGGCAATCGGACCACCGACGTCGCCGTGATGCTCGATGCCGCCGGCCGCCGCGATCCGGAAGACGTGGGCAACATGGTTTTGACCAGCGCCACCGGCCGCCGCACCGCGCTGCGCGAACTCGCGGACATCTTCCTGACGGATGGACGCGCCTCGATCCTGCATGATGGCGCGCGCCGCCGGCAGACCGTCACTTGCAGCCCGCCGGCCGGACGGGATGTCACGAGCTTCGTCGCCGCGGCGCGCGAAGCCATCGCGCGGCGGGTCAACCTGCCCGCCGGGATGTATGTCGACTACGCCGGGGCGGCCGAAGCGCAGCGGGAAGCCACGCGCGAGCTCCTGCTCCGCGCCGGTGCCGCCGGCGCCGGCATCATGCTCCTGCTCCGCATCGTGCTCGGGCATTGGCGCAACGTCGCCCTCGTGCTGGTCAATCTCCCGCTGGCGCTCACCGGCGGCGTACTCGCCGTCTATGTGGGCGGGCTGCTCGGCTTCGACGGCTCGCTCACGATGGGTTCTCTCGTGGGTTTCGTCACCTTGTTTGGCATCACGACGCGCAACGCCATCATGCTCCTGTCCCACTACGAGCACCTGGTGAACGTCGACGGTCTGCCTTGGGACGCCGCCACCGCCCGCCTCGGCGCGTCGGAGCGGTTGATTCCGATCCTCATGACGGCCACGGTGACCGCACTGGGCCTGCTGCCCCTCGCGGCGGGGAGCGGCGAGGCCGGGCGCGAGATCGAGGGGCCGATGGCCATCGTGATCCTTGGCGGTCTGTTCACTTCGGCTGCGCTCAACCTCCTCGTCCTCCCACCCCTCGCATTGCGCTGGGCGCGTTGGCGCGACCGGACGGACGACGAGGCCGGCTAGACCCCGCGCCGCTCAATCAAACAGTATCATCTGCCCCTCCAGGTCGCGCGGCTGGGCAAAAAGCTTGCGCAGGAAGCTGTCGCGGTGGGCGGCGCAGCGGCCGTGCTTGAGGATGGCCTCGCGGT
Source organism: Lacunisphaera sp. (assembly GCA_035549095.1). Classification (GTDB taxonomy): domain Bacteria; phylum Verrucomicrobiota; class Verrucomicrobiia; order Opitutales; family Opitutaceae; genus Lacunisphaera. The sequence goes on from DASZRV010000065.1 coordinate 130,270, forward strand.
GCTCCTCCGTGCCGTAGCCCTTGTGCTGGGCGAAGCCGTAGCCGGGATGCACCTTGTCGAGCTCGTCCATCAGCCGGTCGCGCGTGACCTTGGCGATGATCGAGGCCATGGCGATGCACAGGGAGCGGGCATCGCCATTGACGACCCCGCGGTGCGGGTAGGGAAAATGGCGCAGCGGCAGGCCGTCGATCAGGATGGCGCAAGAAATCGTCGGTTGGAAGGCGACCCGCTCGGTGTCGCTCGAAAACAGGTCGGGCTCCGCCTTCGATTCGAAGGCGGTCGGCGGGTAGATGCCCTCGAGGGCACGGCGCATCGCCAGCTTGGTCGCGCCGAGGATGTTGTGCGCCTCGATCTCCGCCACGCTCGCCACGCCATAATGCGCATGGATCTGCCCCTGCGCCGCCAGCTGCTCGAACTCCGCCCACAATTCCGCGCGCTGCTCCGCCGAAAGCTGCTTCGAGTCGTTGACCCGGCCGCCTTTCGCCACCGCCCAGCGACCTTCGAGAAACTCCTGCGACACCAGCACGGCCGCCGCCACGACGGGGCCCGCGAGCGAGCCGCGCCCGGCTTCGTCGACGCCAATCAGGCCGGCCAAGCCGGGAATCTGCTTGAGATCAAATCCGCGCAACTGCCTTCGCTTCGGCATGCCCCGGTCAGCGTTTCCACTCCATCTTCTCGCGCGGCATGGGCAGCGGCAGTTCATCGAGTTTGCCCGCTGCCGCCACGACCTCGTAGCTCGTCCGGAAATGGAGCTTGGCAAATCGCGTGAGCGCCCGCGCGCCGAACTTCGCCACGATCTCCGCCGCCTGGGCCTTGGCCGCCGCGCCGGCGCCGAACTGGAGCTTCGCGCCAAACTCGCGCGACAGCTCCCGCATGGCCCGCACGAATTCCGCCCGCGCCACCACCGAGGCCGCGGCCACGACCGGGTCCTCCTCGGCCTTGGTCCGCATGTCCAAGTGGAATCGCTCCAACCCCTTTTTCTTCAACTCGCGCTGCACCAGCGGCTCCTTCGAGAACTGGTCCAGCAACCCGCGGCCCACCCACTTCTTCTCGAGCGCCTGCGCGAGCGCGGTGGCGTGCTGCCAGGCCAGCAGCCGGTTCAGGTTGGCGTGCGGCTTCAGCATCAGCTCGTTGTATTTTGCCATGCCGCACTGGCAGGTCTCGACCACCGCGCCCGGCGTGTTGCGGATGAGCTCGTCGAGCTTGAGGATCTGGGTGTCCTCGATGCTCTTGCTGTCGCGGACGCCGGCATCGCGCCAGGCCTCGATGGCCGCCTTTTCCGCCACCACCGTGGCCGCGACCACCGGCCCAAACAGGTCGCCCTTGCCGCTTTCATCCAGCCCCGCGTGCGGCTCAAACCACTCCGGGTGGTGCACATCGTCGTAGCCGAGCCGGGCCATTCCGGTCACCTCGGCCTCGAGCACGTTCTGCACGAAGTCCTCCGTTTCCTTGCCGGCCACGACCACCTTGCCGCTGGTGTAGGCCGTGACATTGACCTTCGGGCCCTTGAACGCGAAGCGCGCGTAGGGCACCTCGACATCCGGCCAGTGCTTCGCCTTCAGGGCCGCATGGAGCTTCGCCATCTGGGCGTCGTCCAGCTTGAGCGTGTAGGTGGTGACCGCCTTGGGCTTCTCCTCGTCGGCGTCATCGCGATATTTGGCCATGGGCAGTAGATGGCCGCAAAAAGGCGCGAAAACACGCCAAAATTTTCGGAGTCTTTCATTGCCCTGTTTTTCGCGTCTTCTAGTGCCTCTTTGTGGCCAATTCCCTTTCGCTTGTCCGCCGTCGTCGCGCCTTCCAGCGCGCGCTGCATGCCTGGTATCGGACGCATCATCGCCGGCTGCCGTGGCGGACGAACCCATCGCTCTATCGGACGGTCGTCTCCGAGTTCATGCTGCAGCAGACGCAGGTGAAGACGGTCCTGCCCTATTTCGATCGCTGGATGGCCGCCCTGCCGGATTTCGCCGCCGTCGCGTCCGCGCCTGAGGCAAAGGTGGTGAAATTGTGGGAAGGACTCGGCTACTACTCGCGCGCCCGGCGCCTCCAGGCGCTCGCGAAACTGGTGACCGCCCGGCCCGATGCGCCGCGCACGGCCGACGCCTGGCTCGAACTGCCCGGCATCGGGCCTTACACGGCTGCGGCGATCGCCAGCATCGCCTTCGACGAACCCGCCGCCGTGGTCGACGGCAATGTCGTGCGCATCCTCGCGCGGCTGGCCGGCACGACGCGCACGTTTCGCGATGGCAGCGAAGCCGTGAAACATTTCACGCCCTTGGCGAACGAACTCATCCGCGGCGCTCCGCCCGGACTGCACAACCAGGCGATGATGGAGCTCGGCGCCACCGTTTGTCTCCGGCAGTCGCCCCGCTGCGACGACTGCCCGGTCGTGCGGCTGTGCGCCGCCCGCGCCCGTGCCAATACCGAAGCCCTGCCCCGCTTCCAGCCCAAGCGCACCGAGCGGATGTTCGTAATACGAACATTCTGCCTCGACCGCGGACGCCTCCTCCTGCGGCGGGTCGACGGCGGAGCAAAGCGACTCGCGGGACTCCACGAGCTGCCCGAGGCGTCCGCGCTGGGGATCGAGCCCGCCAACGAGACCCTTCTGGCCGTGAAGCGTCGCAGCATCACGCGCTTCCGGATCACCGAATCCATCCACCGCCTCGAGTGCTCGGTCGCACTCCGGCGCCGGGCCGCCCAAGACCATTCGCTCGAATGGGTGCCGCTGGCGCAACTCGATCGCATCACGCTCTCGGGTCCTCATCGACGCTGGCTGGCGGAAATCATTCGCCGCTGACCGCCCCGGCCGTGAGTTGCGCCTTGCGGGCGGTGAACGCGAAACCAACGTTGGCTGCGCCATCTGGTCGGACCGATCCCCCATGAACAACCATCCCGACCCCTTCAGCGAGGCCCGCGCGACCACGGGCATTCTGAAATGCCCGTATCAAGGCGAGGAGGTGCCGATGCTGTTGCGCCATGAAGACGTGCGGCAGGCAGCGAAGGATTGGAAGACGTTCAGTTCGGACGCGCCCTTCCGCGTCCCGATTCCGTCCGAGGAGGACGTCCGGACGGTGCGCCAGCTGCCGATCGAAACCGATCCGCCTGAACACACGGAGTATCGCGCGATCGTGGAACCGTTCTTCCGCCGCGCCCGCGATCCCGCGGTCATCGCCCAGGTGGAAGGCTTGGTTGCCGCCTTGCTGGCGGGCGGGCTGGCGCGGGATGCCACCGAGATTGTCCGCGAATTCGCCCTGCCGCTCCAATCGCGCGCGCTGGCCTACCTGCTCAACGTGCCCGTAGCGGAGGCGGAAACCTGGATCGGTTGGGGCACGCACGTGTTCCGCGATGGTGGCGCCGGTCAACAGAAGGGCGCCGCGTTTGAGGAATACCTCCAACGCCAGTTCGATCGTGCCGCCGCGAATCCCGGGGCCGATTTCTTCAGTGCGCTGGCCCAGGCGAGATTCCGCGGGCGGCCGTTGACCCGCGAGGAGATGCTGGGCTTCGCCAACCTCACCTTCGCCGGTGGCCGCGACACGATCATCCATACGATTTCGTCCATCGTGGGTTACCTGTCCGCCCATCCCGCGGCGTTGGAATACCTGCGCGAGGACCCAACGCGGATTGTGCATGCCAGCGAGGAGTTCTTTCGCGTCGTGACTCCCCTCACGCACATCGGGCGGGTCTGCCCGGTCGCAATCGACGTCCACGGCGCCAGGGTTCCCGCCCATGGCCGGGTGTCGCTCGGCTGGGCCGCCGCCAACCTGGATCCCGCCGTATTCGATGAGCCCGCTGAAGTCCGCCTCGACCGCAAACCGAATCCGCACGTCGCCTTCGGCTTCGGCGCTCATGTGTGCCTCGGCGCCGCTCATGCCCGCCTCATCGTCCGGACGTTGCTCCAACAATTAGCCGTGAAAGTCGCCAGCATCACGATCCTCGATGCCCGCGAGCACGTCGAAGCCGAAGCGGTTTACCGCCGCATAATCGGTTACGAGGTCCTGACCGTCAGGTTGACCGCCCGGTGATGTTCCTGTCCCGTCGCTCTCCTGGCGGTGCGCCTTACCCAAACTGGCGGCTCACCAGGTCCTCGACGCGCCGCTTCGAGGCGAGGACTTCGTCGACGGTGAGCCGCGGGTTGAGCTCGATCACCAGCGTGTGCTCCGGCCGCCAGAACGAGCTGATCATGTCGAAGTCGATTTTGCCGCTGCCGATCGGCTGGTGGTCATGGCCCTCGGCGCTCACGTCGTGGAGATGGAAGCCGATCGCATTGGGCGCATTCTTCTCGAGGTGTTCGCGGTGGTCCAGCAAGCCCAGGTTCTGCTTGATCTGCGCGTGCCCGGCATCGTGCCAGTAGCCGCAGGCCGCCGGTTTGGCGAGCCAGGCCAGGAGTTCGGCGTGGTCCGCATCGAGCGGCAGCTCCTCGAATCGCTCGCGGTTCTCGAAACCGAGCTTCACCTGCTTCTGTTCGGCGTAACCCACCAGTTCGGCCAGGCCCTGGCGGGTGTTTTCCCAATACGGCGGCATGCGCGCCCGGAGCTTCGCCAGCGCCTTCGCCAGCAGGCGCACGTAAGCCTCGTCCTTGGCCGGTTCCTCCGCCGGCGTGCCCGCAAAATAGGCCTCGATCTTGCGGGCGGGGTTGAACCAGAAGAACTCCACCGCGCCGAGGTGCACGACGACCTTGGGGGCCTTGACCTGCTGCGCGAAATCGATCGTCCGCTTGCTCTGGCGCAGCCACATGTCGCGCTCCCGCGCATCCTTCGACGAGGGCATGTAGAGGTTCGGCGCGGCGTGCATCACGCCCGTCGGCAACGGGCAGAAATTGTGGCACGAGGCCACCTTGATCACGCCCTCCTCCACCGCGCGCAGGATGCCGGGCACGAGGGTGATCCGGATGCCGTGGCTGAGCTCCACCCACGTGAACCCGAGGCCCGCGATCTCCTGCAGCAGTTCGTAGCCGTCCTGATGCCGGTGCGAGCACCAGCAGGTGGACAGGGCGACGATGGGCTTCATTTGGCGCAACTACGACAGGCCGCGCTGCCGGAGGCAAGCCGGTCGCAGCCGGTGCCACCGCCGCCCCGGCCGGCCCGCCAAAAAAAACGGCCCCGTGTCATCGACACGGGGCCGCGAAAAAACCAGGCCAGAAATTATTCGGCGTAACGACGGCGCAGCATGCAGGTGAAGGCCATGACCTTCTCCTTGCGGCGGCGGCGCTCCGAGGGCTTCTCGGCGTAACGCTTCATGCGGACATCCTTGATGATGTTCTCGCGTTCGAGCTTCTTCTTCATGCGGCGCAGCGCACGGTCGATCGGCTCGTTCTTACGCATCTTGATCTCAATAGACATGGAAAACGGGCGGGATGGTGGTGAGGAAAACGTGCAAAAAGCCACCCGCTCCCGCCACCGTCAACCCCAATCTTCTCCCGGGCGCCGGCGCCGCAGACAAGGCGTGGCACCACCAGGCCGACGCGAGGGTTCCGCCACCGCCGTCCCTGAGCTAAGCCATTTTCGCGAACGAGCTTACGCTTTCCGGCTTGCGGGAGCCGGAGCGCAGGCTTCCCATGGCCCATCGTGGGTTCCGCCGACCAGAATTTCGTCCATCTTCATGTCCACAGCGACTACAGCCTGCTCGACGGTGCCTGCCGGATCGACCGCCTGATCGGGCGCGTGGCCGAGCTCGGCCAGAGCTCCGTGGCGCTCACCGACCATGGCGTGCTTTTCGGCGCCGTCGACTTCTTCAACACCGCCAAAGCCAAGGGCATCAAACCGCTCGTCGGTTGCGAAATCTACCTGGTGGAGGGTTCGCGGCTCGAGAAGACCGCGCGGATCGAAGGCGAGAAAAACATCTTTCACATGGGCCTGCTGGCGAAGAACGCCCGCGGCTACGCCAACCTGCTCAAGCTCGTCTCTGATGCCCACCTGAACGGCTTCTACTACAAGCCGCGCACGGACCTCGACACGCTCGCCACGCACGCCGAGGGCCTCATCGGCTTCAGCGGCTGCCTGGCCGCGCTCGTGCCGCAACTGCTCCTGCAGAACCGTTGGGAGGACGCCCGCAAGGCCACGGGTCGCTTCGTCGACATGTTCGGCCGCGAGAATTTCTTCGTCGAACTGCAGGACCATGGCATCGCCGAGCAGCGCCGCATCGCCCCGCTGCTGCTCAAGCTGGCCGATGAGTTCAAGCTGAAGGTCGTCGCGACCAACGACGTCCATTACGTCAACGCCGACGACGCCTCGCCGCACGACACCATGCTGTGCATCCAGACCGGCGCGAAGCTTGAGGATGCCAACCGCATGCGGTTCGACACGCCGCAGTTCTACCTGAAGTCGCGCGATGAGATGCAGCGCCTATTCGCCGAAGTGCCGGCCTCGATCGTCAACACCCAGGCCGTGGCCGAGATGTGCGACCTCAAGCTCACGTTCGGCGAGAACCGCTACCCAAAATTCCCGCTGCCAGCCGAGATCAAGGTCGACAAGCCCGCCTACCTGCACGAGCTCTGCGTCGCCGGCCTGCAGCACCGGTATGGCGTCGATTACGCGAAGCCGGCGAAGGCCAAGGACCCCGAGCAGGCCAGGACCCTCGTCGCGCGCCTCGATTACGAGCTCGGCATCATCGGCAAGACCGGGTTCGTCGACTACTTTCTCATCGTCTGGGATTTCATCCACTGGGCCAAGGAACATGGCATTCCCGTCGGACCTGGCCGCGGCTCCGGCGCCGGCTCGCTCGTGGCGTACGTCCTCGGCATCACCGACATCGAGCCGCTGCGCTTCGGCCTGCTCTTCGAGCGCTTCCTCAACCCCGAACGCGTGTCGCCGCCGGACTTCGACATCGATTTCTGCATGCGCCGCCGCGACGAGGTCATCACCTACGTCCGCGAGAAATACGGCCGCGAGTGCGTGGCCAACATCGTCACGTTCGGCACGCTCGGCGCCAAGGCCGTCATCCGCGATGTGTCGCGCGTCCACAACCTCCCCTACGCCGAAGCCGACCGGCTGGCCAAGATGATCCCCGACGAGCTCAACATCGAGCTCCAGGCGGCGATCGACAAGTCCGCCGAATTGCGCGACGCCATCGCCGCCAGCCCGGTGACCAAGAAGATCATCGACCAGGCGCTCGTGCTCGAGGGCATGGTGCGCAACACGGGCAAGCACGCCGCCGGCATCATCATCGCCGACCGGCCGCTCAGCGAATACGTGCCGCTCACCGTGCAGGAAGGCGACATCACCACGCAGTTCGCCATGGATCCCGTGCAGAAGCTCGGGCTCCTCAAGATGGACTTCCTCGGCCTGCGCACCCTCACGATCATCCAGGACGCCGTCGATAGCATCCGGCGCACGGCCGACCCGAAGTTCGACATCGAGGACGTGCCGCTCGACGACGCGAAGACCTTCGCCCTGCTCAACTCCGGCCGCACCACCGGCGTGTTCCAGCTCGAGTCCGGCGGCATGCAGGGCCTCTGCCGCCAGCTCAATGTCAGCTCGGTCGAGGAGATCGTCGCCCTCATCGCGCTCTTCCGCCCGGGTCCGATGGACCTCATCCCCCAGTACATCCGGGGCAAGCAGGACCCGACGACCATCTCCTACCCACACCCGCTGCTCGAGGATGTCTGCCGCGAAACGTACGGCATCATGGTCTACCAAGAGCAGGTCATGGAAGCGGCCAAGATCATCGCCGGGTACACGCTCGGCGGCGCCGATGTGCTCCGCCGCGCGATGGGCAAGAAGAACGTCGAGGAGATGGAGAAGCAGCGCAGCGTCTTCGTCGAGGGCGCGAAGAAGACGAACAACATTCCCGAAAAGAAGGCGCTCGAGATCTTCGCCCTGCTCGAGAAGTTCGCCGGCTATGGCTTCAACAAGTCGCACTCCGCCGCCTATGCGATCCTGAGCTACCGCACCGGTTACCTGAAGGCCAACTATCCGGTGCAGTTCATGGCGGCCGTGCTCACGGCCGAACTCGGCAACTCCGACAAGATCGCGCACTTCGTCGCCGAGGCGGAAGCCATGGGGATAAAAGTCCTGGGCCCGGACGTGAATGAATCTCGGGAAAACTTCACCCCCATCCCGACCCGCCCCAGCCAATCCGCAGTCGGCGATCCGCGATCGAAAATTGCCGGCGAGGCCGGCGCGATCCGCTTCGGCCTCGGCGCGATCAAGGGCGTCGGCGAAGCCGCCTCGCAAAAGATCATCGCCGAGCGCGAGGCCAACGGCCCGTACAAGGATTTCCACGACTTCATCTCCCGCGTCGACAGCCGCGCCATCAACAAGCGCGTGCTCGAATGCCTGATCAAGACCGGCAGCTTCGACTACTCCGGCGAGCCGCGCGGCGTGCTCTTCGGGCAGATCGACGAGGCCATGTCGTCCGCCGCGGCGCGCCAGCGCGATGCCGAGGCCGGCCAGCATTCGTTCCTCGATGCGCTCAGCGAGCCCGCGTCGAATGGACGCGGGGCGCCTTCGTCCGGCTCAGGTCGCAATGGCAACGGTCGTTATGCCGACTTCACAGCGGCCGAGCGGCTGCAGTTTGAGAAGGAACTCCTCGGCTTCTACATCTCGGGTCACCCGATGAATGCCTTCGAAGGGCTCGCCGAGGCCGTCAGCACCCACACCGAGGAGCAGGTGCTTGCCGAGGGCGACCGGATCGAATTTCGGCTGTGCGGCGTCGCCAGCGGCATCACGAAAAAACTGTCGCGCCGCGACAACCGACCCTGGGCGTTCTTCAACCTCGCCAGCAAGCGCGCGACCGTGCCGGTCAACATGTATGCCGATGCCTTCGAGAGCTACGGTCGCAACCTCGCGGAGAATCAACCCGTGGTCGTTCTCGGCACAGTCCTGCGCAGCCCCGATGGCGTGCGGCTCAACGTCAAGGAATGCTATCCCCTCGAGGGCTACCTGCCCACGGCGGTGCGCAAGGTGATCTGGCTGCTCAAGCCCGACCACCCGGAACTGCCGGATTTCCTGAAGAAGCTGCGTGCCGCAATCGACGCCGCCAACGGCGACACGCGCGTCGAGTTCGCCTTCCTTTTTGAGGAGCGCGCCGCACCGGTCGCCGAAGTCGCGTCCAGCCTCAACTGGCGCGTCACGCCGGCGGCCTTCCAGGAGCTGCGTTCGCACGTCGCCGTGGCCGGCACGGTCGTGGAACCGCGCCGCGCCGAGCTGAAGGAACAACGCCGCTGGGCAAAGCGGTAGGTCGGGTCTTCCGCGGTCTGCCGTCGTCGGTCTCCGGCAACCCAAAACTTCGCTTCCGTTCGCGCAGCTTTCCGGCTTTGTTCACCTCATGCCCGATCCCGCGATTCTCGACCAGGCCGCCCGCGTCATCGGGCTCGCCCTTTCTGGCACGCCCGCGGACCAGGCATTGCGCGAATCGTTGACCACGGGGCGCCACTTCACCGCACCGGGGGCGCGCCGGGCGATCAGCCGTGCCGTGTTCGCTTATTTCCGCTGGTGGCGTTGGCTGGCGACGAAGGACTCGCTGCAAAAACAGCTCGCCGCCGCCCTTGACCTGCAGGAGCGGTTCAACCGCAGCCCAGCGTTCGTCAAGCCCCAGGCGCTGGCCGCCCGCGCCGTACCCGACTGGCTCAAGTCCGAGATGGATGCGGTTCCACCCGCCCTGTTCGTCCAGCTCCAGCACGAACCCGCTCTCTGGATCCGCGCCAAGGCCGGGACCGGCGTCGACCTGGCGCGACGCCTCAGCCACCTCGTACCGGCCCCGCAATCCGCCGACGCGCTGCGCTACATGGGAACCACCGACCTCTACCGCACGAAGGAATTCCAAGCCGGTGCGTTTGAGATCCAGGACCTCGCCTCGCAACTCGTCGGCCTCGCCTGCGCCCCGCAGCCGGGCGAGACATGGTGGGACGCCTGCGCGGGCGAAGGTGGCAAAACCCTGCACCTCGCCGACCTGATGCAGAACAAGGGGCTGATCTGGGCTTCCGATCGATCGGAGCGCCGCCTGGCCAAGCTCAAGGAACGCGCCGCCCGCGCGCAGGTGTTCAACTTTCGCGCCGCATCGTGGGATGGTGGTCCGCGCCTTCCGACCAGGACGAGGTTCGATGGCATCCTCGTTGATGCGCCCTGCAGCGGCGTCGGCACTTGGCAACGCAACCCGCACGCCCGGTGGACCACGCAGCCGTCAGACGTACACGAACTCGCCGCCGTCCAGCGAAAGCTGCTCGACCATGTCGCCGGCTCGCTGAAACCCGGGGGCCGCCTCGTCTATTCGGTGTGTACGCTCACGCGCGCCGAAACTACCGTCGTTGCCGATGCCTTCACCGCCGCCCATCCGGAACTCGAGCCGTTCCCTCTCTCGTCACTTTTCACTGGTCACACGTCACTTTTCTTGTGGCCCCACGAGCTCAACGCCAACGGCATGTTCCTCACCGCATGGAAGAAAGTCACCTGATCCGCACAGGAGGAAACCGAAGGAACTGAGATCCTCCCTTCGACATCCTCCACTTCCTCCGCTGCCTCCTGTGGAAAAAATTTCTGGCGAGACCGTTCGCGATGACTTCAACGCGATCAACACGGTGCTGCACTACACCCGTGCCGCCCACGATGTCGGCCTGTGGAAATCCGAGCGGGCGATCATCACGCGCTACCTGCCGGACAAGACGGCGCGCCTCCTCGAAGCCGGCTGCGGTGCCGGCCGCGTGTCGGTGGCGCTGCGCCAGCTTGGCTACGAGCACATCACGGGTTTCGACTTCTCCTCGGAGTTGGTCGAACAGGCGCGCAATCTCGCGGAGGAGCGCGGCCAGGCCGACCTCACCTTTCTCCAGGCCGACGCCACGCAACTGGATTCATGTCACGCAATACGTGACATGACGTTCGACGGCGTGCTCTTCCTCTTCAATGGCATGATGCAAATTCCCGGTCGCGAGAATCGTCGCGCCGCCATGCGCGGCCTCCATCGGGTCTGCCAGCCGGGCGGGCATTTCATTTTCACCACGCACGACCGCGACGATCCGCGCGAGGCGGCGGCCTGGGCGCGCGAGACCGAATTGTGGCGCCGCGGCGAACAGAACCCACGGCTGGTCGAATTCGGCGACCGCTATTTTACCGACGACAACGGCAACACCTTCATGCACCTGCCCGACCGAAAGGAGATCTTCGAGGACCTCGCCGCGACCGGCTGGACGCACATCAATGACCGCATGCGCGACGAGCTCGCCAGCGAGACGCCCAAGGTCCGCAATTTCTCCGACAATTGCCGGTTCTGGGTGGCGACGAAGGCTTGAAGATGTGCCCGACGCCAATTTTTCGCGCCCACGCGAATTTGTAGGTCGGGCTTTATGCCCGACGCGTCGGGGATAAACCCCGACCTACACCAAACCGATCTAGACTCGGCCCTACCCTACCGCGCCAGCATCTTCTCCAGCTTCGCCTTCGCGGCCGACCATTCCTCGGCGGTGAGGCTGAACATCGCGGTGTTCCGGATGTAACCGTCGAACCGCGCCTGGTACTTGCGCAGGATCCCCTCGAAACTGGCGCCGATCCGGGCGATGGCGGCGCGCGACCGGGCGTTGCGTTCGTCGGTCTTCAACTGCACCCGCACGGCGCCGAGTTCTTCGAAGGCGTGCCGCAGCATCAGGAATTTCGCCTCGGTGTTCACGGCGGTGCGCTGGAACCCGGGATCGATCCAGGTCCAGCCGATCTCGAGCCCGCGATTGGGACGCCGGATGTCGATGTATCGCGTAGAGCCCACCACCCGCCCGTCGGACTGGAGCACAGTGGCGAACGCCACCTCGGTCCCCGCGGCCATGCCGGCCACGGCGGCGTCAATCCACTGCTCGATTTCCGTCACGGTGGATGGCTGGGCCACCAGCATCCAGCGCCAGATTTCCGGGTCGCGGCTGGCCGCGAAAATGCCGGCGGCATGCCGGCGTTCCAGGGGTTCCAGCCTGACGGTACGGCCATTGAGCACGACGGGTTTGGGAGCAAAGGCGGGAGTCACGGCGGCGACTATGTGGGAGCGACGACGACGCCCAAGCCTTAATCAGACGGAGGCCGGCACAGTCCCCGGCTTATCTAATACTGCGTTGTCGGTCTTGCCCCCGGGAACCGCCGCCGCAAGCTGGGTGCATGCCTTCATTCATCACCGACCGGTCGCTGCTTTGGGTCGGAGCCCTCCTTTACCTCGCCGGTTTTGTCACCGGCCTGATTGGGCTGACCCGGCGACAGTTTCCCGGCCGGCTGCGCAAGACCCTGAATACCTTGCTGGTCATTGGCTGGGTGTTCCAGTGGGGCGGGCTTTATTTGCGCGGCATGGATGTGAAAGGCTGCCCGCTGGGCAACACGTTCGAAATCGTCCAATTCGTCGCGTGGTCCGCGATGCTGCTGTATTTCTTTGTCGGCACCGCGTTCCGCGTCAGCCTGCTCGGCCTGTTCACCGCCGGCTATGCCGGATCGCTGGCGGTTTTTTCGCTCGTGATCAAGCATTGGGACCTCGTCCGCGGCCAGAAGCTCTTCGGTGAAAATCCCTGGATCGAGGCGCACGCCGCGATCGCGGTATTCAGCTACGGGGTCTTCGGGCTGCTGGCGCTGACCTCGATCATGCACCTGCTGCAGACCTGGAGCCTGAAGCACAAGAAGCTCGACGGCATTTTCTGGTTCCTGCCGTCCATCGTCCAGCTCGACCAGATCAACTTCCGCCTCATCCTGCTCGGCGTCCTGTTGCTGACCGCATCGCTGTGCGTGGGTGCGTCGTGGTGGGTGCGCGACACGGAATCCGTCCACCTGCCGAAGCTCATCGTCACGATCGGCGTCTGGTTCTGCTACCTCGTCGTCCTGTTGCTCCGGTGGCGCGGGCGGCTGGTGTCGGTGCGGTTTGCCTGGGTTTGCCTCATCATGTTCTGGCTGGCGCTGCTGTCGCTGGGACCCGTCAACTCCAACCGCCACGGCTACCGGCCGGTCACGTATCTGCGCTGAACGATGGATCCGACCACGCCCGTCCTTTTCGAGCTTGGCGCCAGTCACCACACCGCCCCGATGGCGGTGCGCGAGAAAATCGCGCTGGACGAGGCACGCGCCACCGAGCTGGCGGCGCGCCTGCGCGCCACGACGGGCGTCCGCGAGTTCGCCATGGTCAACACCTGCAATCGCGTCGAACTCTACGGCGTGGCGCAGAATCCCGAGGTGATCGCAGCCATGCGCGAGACGTTCTGCGCCGTCACGGGATGCACCCTTGCCGAACTCGATTCGGCGCTGACGTTGCGGCACAACCATGATGCCATCGCGCACTTGTTCTCCGTCGCCTCGGGGCTCGATTCCCAGATTGTCGGCGAGACCGAGATCCTCGGCCAGGTGAAGCAGGCGTATGACGGCGCGCTCGAACGGAAATGGACCGGGCCCGTCCTGAATCGCGTCTTCCAGAAAACCTTCCAGGCAGCCAAGCACATCCGGACCAACACCGCGATCGGCGCCGGGCAGATCAGCATCGCGACAGTGGCGGTCGACCTCGCCGGCCGCATCTTCGGCCAGCTGGCCGATACCAAGGTCCTCGTCGTGGGCGCAGGCGAGATCGGTTTGAAGACGGTGCAGGCCTTCCAGAGCCGCGGCGCCCGGTCGATCACCGTCGCGAGCCGCACGCTGGCCAAGGCGGAGGAAGCCGCGGCCGCCGCGGGCGGCTGGGCCATGAGCCTGGCCGAGTTGCCGGAAGCGGTCGCCGCGTCGGATGTCATCGCCAGCTCCACGTCCGCTCCCGGCTTCGTGCTCACGCGCGACCTGGTGGCGGCCGCGATGAAGCACCGGCCGGCGCGCCCGCTTTTCCTCATCGATCTGGCGCTGCCGCGCGATGTCGACCCGGCCGCCGCGCAGCTGGCCAACGTCTTTCTCTACAACCTCGACGACCTGGCGGAAATCGCCGAGAGCAACCTCGCCCAGCGCGAGGCGGAGGTCGCGAAATGCCGCGCCATCGTCGCGGAGCGGACCGCCCAGCTGTGGCCGGCCGTGGCGCACTCACTGAACCACCAGGGGTGAGGTTGGCGGCGGGGTGCCGTCACCCCGCGAGGTGCGAGCGCAAATGGCAACCCGCCTCCACACTCAGCCGCGGCGCCCGACCCTCGCCATTGCCGCCTGCAGTTCGGCCGGTTTGATGGGCTTGCTGATGTAATCGTCCATGCCGGCCGCGAGGCACATCTCGCGGTCACCCTCCATGGCACTGGCGGTTAATGCAATGATCCATGGTCGCTGGCTGCGACCGGCCAGCCGTTCGCGCAACTGCCGGGCGGCCTCCAGCCCGTCCATCTCCGGCATCTGCACATCCATTAGGATCACATCGTAGGTCTGCCGTTCCACCGCCTGGAGCACCTCGAGGCCGTTGCCGGCGATGTCCGCGCGGTAGCCGAGGTTCTGCAGCATGTAGAGCGCGACCTTTTGGTTCACGGCGTTGTCCTCGGCGAGCAGCAGGCGTTCGGGGCGCGGCGCGACTGGCAAGGGCGCCGTCGTCGCCACCGGCATGGGCCGGGCCGGCGCGGGTCCCGGGCCAAATACTCCGGCCAGCACGTCGAAGAGCTGCGATGATTTGACGGGCTTGGTCAGGCTGGCCGCCAGCAGGCCCTCCGGGTCGGGCTGCCGGCCAATCGAGGAAAGGATGATCAACGGGAGGTCGGGCCGCAGCCCCAGCGCCTTGATGGCGCGAGCCAGCATCAGGCCGTCCATGTCCGGCATCTGCATGTCGAGGATGGCCGCATCAAATCGCTCGCCGGCGCGCAGGCGGGCGAGCGCTTCCGCCGGCGTCTCGAGGGCGAGCGCCGACATGCCCCAGTTCCGCGCGAGGTCGCCGAGAATACGCCGGCTGGTGGCGTTGTTGTCGACCACGAGCAGCCGCCGGCCAGTGACGCTGGCGGGGAATCCGGCCGTCGGCGAGGGGTGGGCGCAGGCCACCGCCTCAGCCTTGATCGAGAAGCTGAAGGTGGACCCGCGGCCGATCTCGCTCGTCACCTCCAGCCGGCCGCCCATCAGCTCCACGAGACGCTTGCTGATCGCGAGGCCAAGGCCGGTGCCGCCAAACTTGCGGGTCGTCGAGGCATCGACCTGGGTGAAGGACTGGAAGAGCCGCGGGATCGCCTCCGCCGGGATGCCGATGCCCGTGTCTTTGACGTCGAAAGTGATGACCACGGGTCCGCTGGCGTCGCCGATGAAGCGGACCGACAACAGCACTTCGCCGTGCGCGGTGAATTTCAAGGCATTGCCGAGCAGGTTGACGAGGACCTGGCGCAGGCGCGTCGGGTCGCCGCGGATGTAATCGGGCAATCCGGGAGCGAGTTCGTACAGCAGGTTGAGCCGCTTCTCGCCCGCGCGGACGGCCAGGAGGTCGAGCGTGCCCTCGACGCATTCGCGCAGCGAGAACTCCGTCTGCTCGAGCTCGAACCGGCCCGACTCGATTTTCGAGAAATCCAGGATGTCGTTGATGATCGTGAGCAGCGCATCGCCACTCACGCGGATCGTCTCGGCATATTCCTGCTGTTCCCGCGTCAGCGGGGACTGCAACAGCAGGCTGGTCATGCCGATCACGCCGTTCATCGGCGTGCGGATTTCATGGCTCATCATGGCGAGGAACTGGCTCTTCGCGAGGTTCGCCTGCTCGGCCGTGACCTTCGCCTCCTGAAGCTCGCCCTGGATGCGCTTGAGTTCTGTTATATCCACCAGCGCGTTCAGCTCCTGGTCCGGCGCGCCGGCCCGCCCGCGGAACATCTGCCGCAACAGGCGCACCCACACCACGGTGCCGTCCCGGTGCACGTAGCGCTTGTCGAGCATGAACCGGTCAATCTCGCGCCGGTTCATCCGCTCGACGAGTTCGAGCTGCCGCGGCCGGTCGTCCGGGTGCGTGGACTCCAGGAACAGTGCCGGCCGGGCGCGCGCCTCCACTGGCGTGACGCCAGTCAGGCGGACGTGCTCGGAGTTGACCATCCGGGTTTCGTCGCGGCCGGGGATGGCCCACGACAAGCCGACCGGCACCGATTCGAAGATGAAGCGAAACTGCGCCTCCTGCCGCGCCAGCTCCGCCTCGGCGTGACGCCGCGCGGTCGTATCCAGTTGGATCGACATGAACCCGGTCAGTTTCCCGGTCCGGTCCCGCAGCGGCTGCATTTCAAAATCGGTCCAGATCTCGCGCCCATCCTTCGCCTGGCAGAGCAGCTCGCCATGGAAGGCCTCGCCGGCCTGCGCCGCCCGGGCGACGCGCACGAGCATGCGGGGATCGGTGCGCGGTCCGCGAATGACGTGCGGACCGAAGCGGCCCTCGGTCTCCTCGAGGGTATAGCCGAACAGCCGGGTGAAGCCCTCGTTGATCCAAACGACACGCCCCGCGGTGTCGCTCAGGCCGACGGCATTGGCTGTGTGCCGCGCAATGAGAGCCAGCCGTTGCGCCTCCGCCTCGGTGCGCCGGAGGTCCGCCGTCATGTCCTCCGCCAGCCGCAGCGCCCGGGCGCGGCTGTTCGCCAGCACACCGGCCAGGAGCGCCACGAGCAGGCTGACCAGCAGTCCGCCGCCCAGCATCAGCGTCGCGATCGGTGAACGCCCGGCCGCATCGAACGCCGGCAGCGAGCTCACGCGCAGGGTCCAGGTCTGCCCGAAAACGGTCACCCGCCGCGCCGTGCTAAAAGAGCGCCGCGCGAGTTCGCGGGTCGTGCTCCCGAAATCGCCGTTGCTGTCGAAGAACAACGACTCGGCGGTCTCGGCCTCGCCCTGGAAGATCTCGAAGTCGACCTGGCCGCCGGCCAGCTCGTTGGCACGCTGGAAAAGTTCATCCGGCCGCACCGAGGCGTACACCCAGCCGACAAACCTGCCGTCGGACACCGTACCGTGGCGGAAAACCGGATTGAAGAATAGAAATCCCGGCACCTTCTTGCCGCCGCTGATCACGTTGATGCGGCGGGAGAGCGAAAACTCGCCCGTGGCCCGCGCACGCTCGGCCGCCTCGCGCCGGGTGCGGCCGGAACCGATGTCCAGCCCGAGCGCGGCGGCATTCTCCTCGAGCGGCGCGATGTTGGCCACCACGTACAACGGATCCTCGCGGCCGGTGCGCTCGACCGTAAACCCCGGATAGCCCGCCGCGCGCCGGTCCGCCTCGAAGACCGCGAGGTCGGCCCGGGCGACGGGGTAAATGAAGCCGAATCCCACCACGCCCTCGCTGACATACGGATGAACCTGCGCGACCATGTCGGACCAGGCCGCCGCCGTCGGCAGCGCCTCCTGCGCCGTCAGCTCATTGCGAAACCCGGTCAGGGCCTGCTCCGTAGCCTTGAAGGAATCCTGCACCGCGAGTTCCAGGCGATAGGCGAGGCGCAGGAACCGGCCCTCCTCGACCCGGCGGTGTTCCAAGCGAATCACCCACCAGATCGCAAACGTGAGCACCATGAACGCCGCCCAGACCAGCAGGGGCGTCATCAGCCGTCGTGAAGATATCTCCGTGCCGCCAGATTGAGGCATTGGCTCTTCCAGCAAACTCGCCACCGGTTTGTTGGCCATCCAATTCCGATCGCAGGAACTCAGGACTCCAACTGGGCGGCCAGCCAGGCGGCGGCTGAAATGTCCGCCGGCTGCGCCAGCAAGACTCGGAGGCGTGCCGCCTGCGCCGCCGCCTG
The DNA here is from genome assembly GCA_035549095.1 of Lacunisphaera sp. Taxonomy (GTDB): domain Bacteria; phylum Verrucomicrobiota; class Verrucomicrobiia; order Opitutales; family Opitutaceae; genus Lacunisphaera. The sequence continues at coordinate 147,836 of DASZRV010000065.1, forward strand.
CGCGCGCCGCGCGGGGTTATCCAGGCAATCACGCAGCTGCGCGCCGAGCACGTCGGGCGTGGCGGCACCCTGGATGAACTCCGGATAGACCGGTTCGCCGAGCAGCAGGTTGGCGATGCCGATCTGTTCCACCTGCACCAGCAGGCGGCCGAGTGCGTAGGTCAGCGGGTCGGTGATGTAGACCAGAGCCCCGGGCAGACCCGCGAGCGCACAATGCATCGACATCGTCCCGCTGGCGGTCAGCACCGCGGCGGCGCCGACCGTCCCGGCGCCTGTCTGGCGCAACTCAACATCCGCCGGCGGATGCGCGGCCTTGAGCACGTCCAGGATTTCCGGACTCGGATAAAGCACGATCGCGCGGCGGTCGCTGCCGCTGCGCCGGAATGCCTCGAGCAGGACCGGGAAGATCCGCGACACGACCTGGCGCCGGCTGCCGGGCAACAACAGGACCGGCCCGTTGGGGTCGAAGGCCACCGGCGGCTCGTAGCCCGTAGACACAAACGGGTGCCCCACAAACTCCACCGCCAGGCGCGTGTCGGCATAACAATGTTTCTCAAACGGGAAGATCGCCGCCAGTCCGTCGAGGTGGCGCGACATCCGGATGCGCCGGCCCGGACGCGACGCCCAGATCTGCGGGCTGATGTAATAGAGAGCCTTGGTCGGCCCGCCCGCCTTGACCGAGAGCCCGGCATCGTACAGGCGCTGCGCGATCCGCAGGTTCAGCGCCGAGGAATCGACGAAGCACACCGCGCGCGGCCGGTGCACGCCCACCCAGCGGACGATCTCCGCAATCAACGCCCGGTAGTGGGAAATCTTGGCCAGCACCGCGAAGCCCATGGCGGACGAGGCCGTCAGGTCGCGCAGCAGCTGCGCGCCGGCGGCGGCGAGACGCGGGCCGCCGAGCGCGCAGACCCGCAGGCCCGGCTTCCGCTCCAGCAGCCCGCGCAACATCCGAGCGGCGTGCTCATCGCCCGAGTGCTCGCCGGCGACAATCAAGAGGTCGACGGCGCCGGCAGCGGGTGCGGGAAGGTGGTTCGGGGAGGCAGCGTCGTTCATGGCACCGCTGGCCCTGTAGGGCGGGGTCGCTGACCCCGCCGGGATTGAGGCGGGATCAGCGATCCCGCCCTACAATCGAATGCTGATGCCTTCATCCTTTCGCGTCGGTTGTGACTATTTCTGCGCCTTCCGGATTTGGTCCGTGATGGTGATGGCGACCTCGAGCGCCGACTTCCCGAGCGCGGCGCCAACCTTGGGTTGCTTGGCCTCCCGGACGCTCTCAACAAAATGCGCCAGCTCGATGGCCAGCGGCTCGCCCTTCTCGATCGGGATCTCATGCACCGGGATCGACGACGCGTCGCCGGCCTTCGCCAGGCCGATCTTCAGTTTCACGCCATAGGCGATGATGTCGCTCTTCTTCACCAGGTGACCTTTCTGGTTCATGAAGTCGAGCGACAGGTAGGCGTTGTCCTGGAAGACGCGGATCTCGCGATTCTTTTTCAGGCTCATGCGCGAGGCGCTGAGGTTGGCCACGCAGCCGTTCTCGAACTCGATGCGCGCGTTCGCAATATCCTCGGTCTTTGAGAGCACGCTGATGCCGACGCTGTCGATCTTGCGGATCGGCGATTTCACCAGCGCCAGCACAATGCCGATGTCGTGGATCATCAGATCGAGCACCACGCCCACCTCGGTGCCGCGCGTCTGGTAGGGAGCGAGCCGCTCGGTCGTGATGTATTGCGGCCGGCCGGTGTGCTTTTCCAGATAGCTCATCACCGGGTTGAAATGCTCGATGTGCCCGACCTGCACGATGCAGCCCGCCTGTTGCGCGGCCGCGAGCACCCGCTCGGCCTCCTCGAGGCTTGCGCAGAGCGGCTTCTCGATGAGCAGGTGGCAATCCTGGGCCAGCAGCGGCAGCGCCACCTCGGCATGGCGATCCGTCGGCACGACCACGCTGACGGCATCGCAGGCCTCGCCCAGTTCGGCGAGCGTGGCGAAGCGCCGGCAGTTGTGCTTGGCGCAGATTTCGGCGGCGCGGGCGTCGCTCGTCTCGTAGATGCCGGTCAACTCGGCCCCCGGCAGCGAGGCATAGATGCGGGCGTGGTGCTGGCCGAGGGAGCCGACTCCCGCGACGCCGCAACGGATGGTGGTCGGTTTACGGTTCACGGTTATCGGTGGTTTTGAACTTCCGGCCCCGCGAGTCGCTGTTCTGCAAATAACGCATCAGACCACTAATCAAAGCCTCGCTCTCGCTGGCGAGCCGATAAAGCCGGTCGAATACCGGCTGGGCAATCGCTTCCGAATCCAATGCGAGGTACAGATGTGACTTCACCTCGGCCGCTGAACCCCGTGCATGACCGAGAAATTGGATGAACTCCCGGTTTCTGCCGCGACCAAACCCTTCGGCTACATTCGCCATCACCGAGATCGTCGCGCGTCGAATCTGGTCTCGCAACGCGAAATCCCGGGCCAACGGCCCGGCGCGAGTCAGCCCGTAAATCTCCCGCGATTGCTCCCGCGCCTTCTTCCAGCCTTCCAGATCCTCAAAGCGTCTGATGGTCGCCATAAGCTGACCCAGAACCGCGAACCGAGAACAGTGAACTTCACACTCCCGCCATCACCCCATTTTTGAGCAGCAGGCGCCTTGAGCACTTGCTGGCATGCGCGGGGTTGTGGGTCACGAGCACCAAGGCGGTCCGCTCGTCGTCACAAACTTGCAGCAGCAGGTTGATGACCTCGTCGCCGGTATGTTCGTCGAGATTGCCCGTCGGCTCGTCCGCGAGAATGACCGCCGGCTTGTTCATCAGGGCCCGCGCCACCGCCACACGCTGGCGTTCACCGCCCGACAGGTGCGCCGGCAGGTGATGAGCGCGTTCGGCCAGGCCGACCTGTTTGAGCAAGGCCGCGGCCCGCTCCCGTTCGGCTGCCCCCACCCCGCCGATCATGCGCGCGGCCATCAGGACGTTGGCCAGGGCGTCGAGTTCGGGGATCAGGTAGTAGGCCTGGAACACCATGCCGAGAAAGTGCCCGCGGCGCGCCGTAAGTTCGCCCAGACTGAGTTTGTGCACCAATTCGCCCGCCCAACCGAGTTCGCCGGCGTCCGGCCGGTCGAGACCGGCCAGCACATTGAGCAGCGTGCTCTTGCCCGAACCCGATTCGCCGCGAACGCTCACGGTCTCGCCCGCCGCCACGGCGAGGTCGACGCCGCGCAAGACTTCGAGCAGGCGATCGCCGCTCGGGTAGTTCTTGCGCAAGCCGGACGCGGAGAGGACGACGTCAGGCATGGGGACCTTCCTCGCGTAGGTCGGGCTTTACGCCCGACATGTCGGGCGTAAAGCCCGACCTACA
>DASZRV010000066.1:0-525730 GCA_035549095.1 Lacunisphaera sp.
TGTAGGGCTGGACCTCGGTCCAGCCGCGTCCACACTCGCCGGACGACCGTGCCCCCGACGAAAGACAGTTCGAGCGTGCCGCGCGACCCGGGGTCGCCCAGCGGGGCCAAGGTCTGGGTGTTTGGGGTCGTCACGGTTATCGCAATTCCGGCGCTGCTGTTCCTCGGGCTCGAGGGCGCGCTGCGGCTGGCGGGTTACGGCCGGCCCACCGGGTTTCTGATCCCGGATGAGAAGCCGGGATACGTGCGCACGAATCCCGATTTCGCCGGCTTCTTCCTCCCGCGCAGCTTTGACCTGCGGCCGCTGAACTTCCGGATCCCGGCGAAGAAACCGCCGGGGGCGCTGCGCGTCGTCGTGCTCGGCGAATCGGCGGCGCAAGGCGTGCCGGCGCCGGCCTTCGGCTTCGCGCCGCAACTGCGGGCGCTGCTCCGCACCCGGTACCCGGGCCGCGACATCGAGGTCATCAACACCGGCATCGTCGCCATCAATTCGCACGTCGTCTATCAGGTGGCCAAGAACCTGGCGGCCTTCGCACCGGATGTGTTCATCGTATACCTCGGCAACAACGAGGTGGTCGGCCCCTATGGACCGGGCAGCGCGTTTCTCTCGAAGATGCCGCCGCTCTGGCTCATCCGCTTGAGCGAGGCGGTGAAGTTCTCGCGCACGGGCCAGCTGGTCGCCTCGCTGCTGGAAAAGCTGCCGCGGGCGTCGCGGCGGGCGCCGGCCTGGGACGGCATGGCGATGTTCGTCGACAATGCCGTGCGCGGCGACGACCCGCGCCTCGAGAAGGTCTACCGGAACTTCGAAGCCAACCTCGGCGACATCGTGCGGGTGGCCACGAAGTCCGGGGCGCAGACGATCCTTTGCACGGTCGTGGCCAACCTGAGGGACAGCGCGCCTTTCCTGTCGCTGCATCAGCCCGGTTTGGGCGCGACGGAACTGGCGGCCTGGCAAACCGCCTTCGAGCGCGGCCGCCGCGAATGGCTCCTCGACGAGGATGCCGCCGCGCGGAGTGACCTGGAGGAAGCGCTCCGGATCGACCCGCAGTACGCCGACACGTCCTTCCTGCTCGGTACGCTCGAACTGCGCGCCGGCCACCTGGATGCGGCCCGGAAGCTCCTCGTCGACGCACTGCACTGGGACGCCTTGCGTTTCCGGCCTGATCCGCGGCTCAACCAAATCATCCGGGAGGTGGCGGCCGGGAAAGCGTCGCGGGTGAGCCTGGTCGATGTCGCGCGCGAACTCGGCGCCGATCCGGAATCGCCCGGCCCGCCGGCCGGGCGCGAATGGCTGTTCGAACACGTGCATTTCGACTGGGCCGGCAATGACCGCGTGGCGCAGCTGCTCGCCCGCGCCGTCGAGGCGACGCAGGGCGCGCGCATGACCGCCGCCGGCCCGTGGCTCGACTCGGCCGGCGTCGCGCGCGCCCTCGCCTACACGCCACACGAACGCCTGGCTGTGCTTCGACACAACGCGGACATCGTGCGACGGCCGCCGTTTTCCAACCAGCTCACCTATTTCCTCGATCAGGCGAAGCTGGCGCGCGAAATGGCCGGCCTGGAAGCGGCCGGGCGACAGCCGCCCACGTTGCGGCAAGCCGCTGCCATGACGGCCGCAGCGCTTGCGTCCGACCCGGATAATCCCGACCTGCACACCATCGCGGAAGGCCTGGCGCTCGAGTCCGGCGATATTGAGCACGCCCTGGCCGAGGCCCGCCGGGCGGCGGCGCTCTTGCCCGCCGATCTCGCCCTGTGGGGCGACCAGGCATCGCTGCTCTCCCAGCTCGGCCGCTTCGACGAGGCCGCGGCGGTGCTGGACGGAGCGGCGCGACACGAAGCCGATCCGCATCGGCTCGTGCCGATGCGCGCGGCCCTCGAGATTCGGCGCCATCAATACGATGCGGCCAGGGCGGTGTTCGATCGCGCCTTGGTGCGCGAACCCCACGATGCCAGATTACGGGTGATGCGCGGCAACTTGGCGCGCATTGCCGGGCACGACGCAGAAGCGGAACGGGAGTTCCGGGCCATCTTGGAAGCCGAGCCGGGCGACGAGGCGGCGCTCGAAGCGCTGGTCAGCCTCTTGATGGCGTCCGGGCAAACGCAGGAGGCGGAAAAAGCGAGCGAGGCGATGGCGGAGGCACAGCCACGCAACCAGCTCAACAACCTGCGCGCCACGCAGGCGGCGGAGGGGCGCGGCGCTCTGGAGGCATCCGTGAAGTATCTCCTCCGCGCCGCACAATGCGGCCCCCTGCCGACGGCGCTCGAAGTCAGCCTGGCGCGGCAACTGCACCAGCTGGGTCGCGACAACGATTCGCTGCTCCACCTGGCGCAGGCGCGGCGACTCTCGCAGCTCGATGGCGACGCCGAACTGACCGGCTCCATTGAGGACACCATCCGGCGATTGCGCGGCGGCGCGCGCTGAACCTGGCGAACCCATGTGCAAGCCATGCCCGGAAATAGGCACGAATTGCCGAGCCGGCCGGGAGCCATTGTGCGACGATGTATGATTAGCCATTGAACGCCATGAACTCCACCCGTTGTCGCCCATCCCGTCCCCGGATCCACCCGTGGGCAACCGCCGCCCTCGGGCTGGTGCTGGCTGCAATGCCGCTCGCCGCGCAGAACCGCCTCTACGTCGAGGGTTCGGACGGGAACTTCCATGCGGTGGTCAAGGTGACCGGCGGACAGCCCTATGTACTAGAGAACGGCCGCGCCACCCCGGTCGACGGTGATCGTTTTGCGCTCAAGAAAGTCGATGAATACCTGCCGCTCTTCATCAAGGTCACGGACCAGGCCCAATCTTCGAGTTCCCAGCAGCTCGCGGCGACCGACGACTACCACAACAACGAACTGCGATACCGCGCGAAGTTTGAAGCGGTGGACGCGCTGGAGGATGTGTTCCTCGCCCTCGAATTGGAGATCACCAACGTTGGCAAACGCATCTTCGTGTCTGAAATCGGCCGGCTGGAGGCGCGAACGCCCAAGCTCGTGGAGGTCGTCGCGCCGCTGGGGCATTACCTCGGCGCCAACGGAGTGACCCTGCACGTGTTCGCCAGTGGCGGCGAAGTGCTGCAATCGGAGATGCCGGCGAGCTATCGCGAGGCGCAACTCGATCACTTGGTCGCCAACCGCGTGGCGAACCTGAAGACAGGGGCGCCGCAGCCGCTGTTTGGCGCCATGCCGGCGTACCCCGAATCGCTCCGGTCGTCGGGCTTGAAGGGCAGTGTGGTGGTGACGATGACGATCGATGCCGCAGGGAAGGTCGTCGACCCCGTGGTGACCCGCGCATCCGAGCCGCCCTTCGGCGACGAGGCCCTGGCCGCCGTGCGGGACTGGCGCTTCGTGCCGCGGGTGATGAACGGCCGGGCGGTGGACACCCGGGTCAGCATCCCGATCGAGTTCGACGCACCGCCCGCCCGGCGATAACGATTGAATTTTTGGGCCGGTCGATTCGTCTCATCGGGCATGAAGCGATTGGTCCTGCCCCTGGTTTTCGCCCTGCTGGCGCCATTATTGCACGCTGACCGCCGGGATGACGGCCCGCGGGCCGACGACCGGCGCGATCACGACCGCGGGGGCGGCCCGCGCGTGATCCTCTACCAACACGCCGATTATCGCGGCGAAGGCATCGAGCTGCGGCCAGGCGACCGGATCGAGGACCTCTCGCGGACGGATTTCGGCGGCGGCGTGCGGCTGAACGACTCCATCTCCTCCATTCGCGTCGAAGAGGGCGCCGAGGTCTACGTCTATGAGAACGCACATTTCCGGGGTGCGGTCATGCGCTTGACAGAGAGCGCCCGCGACCTGAGCGGGCGGCCGTTGTCGAATGATTTCCGCGCGAACTGGAACGACCGGATCTCCTCGATCCGGGTGGAGCGGGCCCGGCACGGCGACGACCGCCGTGAGCCGCCCGAGGTGATCGTCAAGCGCGTCTACCGCGAGGTGCTGGCGCGCGAACCGCGGCCCGACGAATTCCAGCGTGGCCGCGGCTGGATCATCGACCAGGGTTGGACGGAGGACATGCTGCGCGATGAACTGCGCCGCGGAGGCGAGTTCCGCCGTGAAGGCGCGGACCGGATCGTGCGTCGCGCTTACCGGGAGGTCCTCGATCGCGACCCGGATGCGGGCGGCCTGAACCAATACCGTCGCGCAGTGCTCGAACGCGGCTGGACCGAAGGAGATGTCCGGGACGATCTTCGCCGTAGCGAGGAATACCGCCGCAAGCACGGCGGGCGGTGATGGGGTGGAGCCCGCGTTCCGTGCGGGCTGAACCTGCTCGGAATGCAGATTCCACCTTTGATCGGCAAGGTGCGGAGCCCCGCCTTAACGACCCAGCAGGAACTGCAGCGGTACTTCCACCCGCTCGCGCCAGGATTTCTCGGAGTGTTCGGCGCCCGGGTATTTTCGCGTGATCCAGTCGCGTCCCTCGGTATAGCCGGCCTTGCGCATCACGGCGTCCATCCGTTGCTGATAAGGTTCGTACTGCGCGTCGAGCGTGGCGGTGCCGAAATCAAAATAGAGTTTGTGGCTGCCGGGCTTGGGCAGATGACCGGCAAGATAATCGATGACCGATCCGTCGCCAGCGGGCCAATGCGTGGACACGCAGCCGGCGCCACCAAAGACGTCGGGATATTCGACCAGCGCGTAGGCGGAGATCAGGCCGCCCATGCTCGAGCCCATGATGAAGGTATCGGCCCGGCCCGGCGCCGTGCGGTAGGTGCGGTCGATCACAGGCTTCAACTCGGTGACGAGATAGCGGAGATACGCGTCGGACTGCAGCGGGCCCGAGGGCAGATGGAACTGCGCGGCCAGTTGGTCCATGGCGGCCTGCGTGGTCGCCTTCTGCGGCATGTACTCGGCGAAGCGCGCGGGCGTGTTCCAGACACCCACGATGATCGCCGGCCGCGCTTTGCCGGCGGCCACCAGGCGGCAGAGCGCCTGGTCAACCTCCCACGCGGTGCCGCCATAGCTCGTGGCGGGATCGAAGATATTCTGGCCGTCGTGCATGTAGAGCACGGGATAATGAAGATCCGCATGCTCGTCGTAACCCGGCGGCAGCCAGACGTCGACGCGCCGATCGGCGAGCTGTTGGGAGCTGATCTGGGGCAATCGTTCCAGGCGTCCGGCGGTGACGGGTGTGACCGTGACGGCGGTCTCATTGCTCAGGGTGGTGCCGGCGAGCCCATGCACCATCAGACGATAGCTTCCGGACCAGGCGGCGCTGGCTTTGGACACGGTGAGCATCGAATGGGTCGCTCCCGGGATCTCGCGGCCGTCGTGCAGCCATTGGTATTCCAACTCTCCGGAACCTTTGGCCGCGGCCGTGAGGGTGATGGCTTGCCCGAGCTTCACCGACAGGTTCGGAGAAGGCTGGGCGATGAATTGGGGGGTCTTGGCTCCATGGGTTCCAAACGAAGGCAGGTTGGCCCCGAGCAGCGCGGTCGTGGCGCCATCGACCGTCAGGCCGGTGATCTGCGCGGCGGCCCGATGACCGCGCCGATCGTCGACAGTGGCGACCAACGACAGCTTCTCTCCCGGCGCCAAGTCCGGCGGGGGCGCCCAGTAAACCCGGTACGGCGGCGCGTCATCCACGCCGAGCAGTTCGTATTGGCCCGGACGTGATGCGCGGTTGAGGAGGAACGTCACCTCGGCCAGCCCGTCACCACCCGAGACCTCGGCGCGCAGTTCCTGACGCTCGAACATGATATTGCCGTCGAGCTGGCGCGTCGGGAAAGCCAGCACGGCGCCATTGCCAGGCGTCGCGAATGTGATCGCCGGGGCTCCTGACGGGTCCGGCAACACATGTTCGGCGCGCCACAGGGCATAGCCGAGCGGACCGAGCTTCACCGACACGCGGCCGCTCGCGTCGACGGTGAGAACCTCATCGGCGACTGGAAGCTCGACATCCCGGACGGTGAGCCGCCGCAGCACGGCACCTGAAGGCTGGCTGGTTGGCACGAGCGCGGTAAGCGTCTCGGTGCGGGAGTTGTTGAATACAGCAAGATATTCGAGCCGTTCGTCGCGATCGAACCGCGAGACGGCAAAGACCGCGGGCCGGTCCGTCGGGCGCACAAGCATGGCGCCGCGATTCAGCGCCGGTGTCGTCCCACGCAGCTTGGCCAGCCCTTGGATAAAACGGTAGAGGGGATGACCCGGATCGAACTTGTCGTCGGCCCCGGTATGCAGGGTGTCGAGCAGCGGAGCGTCGCGGAAATCAGGCGCCTGCGACGCGAACATGTCTTCACGCGCCTGCATGTCGCCGCCGCCGCGACCTATCATCCCCTGCTCGTCGCCATAATAGATTACCGGCTGGCCGCGGACGGCAAAGAGCAGCGCGTGACCGAGGCGCGTCAACGCCACCAGTTCGGCCGGCGTGGCCTTCGGGTTGTCGCGCTGGAGGAAATAGCCGAAGCGTCCGGCATCGTGGTTGCCGAGGAAGGTCGGCGTCGCCTGGACGTTGCTGTCATGGTCGGTGTACAGGTCGTCCTTGTCGAACATCGCGGCCAGCACTTTTGCCGGCTGGCCCTTCGACACATAGTCAATGGCCGCGCCCATGAAGCCGAAGTCGAGCGAGGCATCGAGGGGCGCGACGGTGGAAAACTCGCTCAGCAGCCCGACGTCGCCGGTGCCATTGGCCACTTCACCGAACTGGATGAAGCCGGGCTGCCCGGCCGCCCGGGCATGCGCGCGGATCGCCGGCGCGAACGCCTGCCAGAACTCCAGGTTGACGTGGCGCGCGGTGTCGATGCGGAAGCCGTCGACGCCAAACTCATCCATCCAGTGCTCGTAGATGGCGATGAAGCCGCGGACGACGGCCGGCTGTTCCGTGAACACGTCGTCGAGTCCGACAAAATCGCCGTCGAGCGCGCTCTCCCCGGCGAAGGTGCTGTTGCCGCGGTTGTGGTAATACACCGGGTCGTTGAGCCAAGCCGGGTTCTTGGCCTGCGCCTCGTCGGGCGGGACAAACGGCACGTAGGCAAAACTCGTGGCAGCGGACAACGCAGGGAACCCGTCGGCTGAATTCAGCCCATTGTACGCCACGGCGGCGGGATCGAACGGCCGCCCTGCCGCGTCGCGATAGGGCGCTTGGGCGTGCGGCACGTAATCGACCCGGCCGCCCTGGTATTTGATGACGTCGGCGGTGTGGTTGATGACGATATCGAGGCAGACCTTGAGCCCGCGCGCGTGCGCCTGCCGTACGAACTCCTTGAATTCCGCGTCAGTGCCGAGGTGCGGGTCGACGTGCAGGAAGTCCAGAATCCAATAGCCGTGGTAGCTGGCGCTGCCGAGCTGCATGGGTTTGTTGCGGAACGGCGGGGTTACCCACACCACGGTGGCGCCCAGGCCCTTGATGTAATCGAGCCTGGCCGTCAGGCCGGCGAAGTCGCCGCCGTGGAAATAGCCGATCCGGCTCGGATCGAAGCCGCTGGCCTCCGGGCCGCCGGCAATGCCGCCGGTGTCGTTCGCCCGATCGCCGTTGGCGAAGCGATCGGTCAGGAGAAAATAATATACCTGGCCGGCGCCGGGCTGGGTAAAGCGCGGCACGGATAAGACGGGGGCCGAATCGGCGCGAGTGACGGGGCCCGCGACCAGCAGGGCCACGGACAGGAAAAGCAGCTGCAGGGGGAATTTCACAGGGGTGCGCCGATGCTGGGCCGCATTGATCCGTGGTCAAAGGACGGCGGCCGGACAAGTCTTGCAAGGCCCGGAAAAATCCTAGGTGCGGAGGTGCGCGACGGCCGAAGTCCGCGAGGATGTCCGAGGGAATCCGGCACGAACCGGGGCGATTCTCCCTCTGAAGCGGAGGCGGCGCACCCGCGGAATGGTGCCTGGGGGACCTCGTAAAAACCAGCCGGACCTAAGAGTTTTCCGACCCATCGCAGTTTTTTGGGCCCTTTGCGCGTCGCGAAAAGCCGGCGGGACGGGGATTCTCCACGCACCCTGACGGGGCTCTTCATCATTGCTCCGGTCGGTTATCCCTACCCTGGCACACACTGTTATTCCGTCTGGCGGGCCGATTGCCGCCTTTCCTGACAAAACCATGCACACACCAAACCTCCGCTATAAATTCGTGCGCCGGTCCCTGCTTCCGGGACTGGTCACCGGCCTGCTGCTCAGCCAGTCGGCCCTGACAATGTCCGCGCAGGACAACACGGCCAACCCACCCAACAAGGACAACGTCGTCGTCCTGGACACCTTCAAGGTCACGGCCGGCTTTGCCGGCAGTCTCGCTGCGGCCGCCGAGGCCAAGCAGAACAACCAGCAGATCGTCGAGGTGATCATGGCCGAGGACATCGGCAAGCTGCCGGACGTTTCCATCGCTGATTCGCTCACCCGCCTCACGGGCGTGGCGGCGCAGCGCGTCAACGGCCGCGCCCAGAACATCAGTATCCGCGGCCTGACGGGCGACTTCTCGACCACAATGCTGAACGGTCGCGAACAGGTGTCGACCAACGACAACCGCGGCGTCGAATTCGACCAGTACCCCTCCGAGTTGCTGAATTCCGTGATCGTCTACAAGACGGCGAGCGCCGACCTGCCCAACCAGGGCATCGCCGGCAGCGTCGACCTCATCACGGTCAGCCCGCTGAGCAAGACGGGTCGCCAGATGTCGGCCAACGCCTATTACAAGACCACCGAGCTCGGCTTGCAGACGCCGGGCGTGAAGAAGGACGGTTATAGCGCCAGCTTCTCGTACCTCGACCAGTATGATGGCGGCAAGGTCGGCCTCGCGCTCGGCTACGCCCGCACCCTGACGCCCTTCGAGGGCCAGCAGTTCCAGGCCTGGGGCTACAATCAGGATGCCGGCGGCAACTACGAGATCACCGGCACCAAATCCTACGTGCGCAGCAGCAACCTGACGCGCGACGGCTACATGGGCGTGCTGGAGTTCAAGCCCAGCGACAACATCCACAGCACCATCGACGCCTACTATTCGAAGTTCGAGGAGAACCAGGTCCTGCGGGGCATGGAAATGCCGCTTTACCCGAGCTGGTCGCCGACCTCGTTGTCCAACACCACGGTTGACAACGGCTATGTCACGGCCGGCACGTACACGAACGTGCACCCCGTGATCCGCAACGACTCGTTCGTCCGCAACGACACGCTGTTCTCCCTCGGCTGGAACCTGAAGATCAACGAGCAGGGCACCTGGCCCGTGGTATTTGACGCCGGTTATTCGCGCACCAATCGCAATGACAAGAACCTCGAGACCTGGTCCGGCTTCAGCCGCTCCGTCACGGGCGACACCGTCACCTACAAGGCCAACACCGGCAACATCCCGGTCTTCACGCCGACGTACAACTACACCGACACGAGCCGGCTGTTCGTCACCGACGCGGCCGGGTGGAACGGCACCAGCCCGACCGGCGCCGACCGCCCGGGTTACTACAAGGGTTTCTACAACAAGGACGAACTCGGCCAGTTCAAGCTCTACACCAAGCACGAGCTGAACAAGTTCTTCATGAAGGATGTCGAAATCGGTTCCACCTACACCGACCGCTACAAGGCGGCCGGCCAGAACCCGTCCGGCTTCGAGGACCTGTCCGGCAGCGCGCAGACGGCGCCGTTCCCCGCGAGCATCGGCGCGACGGACATGAGCTTCCTCGGCTTGGGCAAGATTGCCGCCTTCGATCCGTTCAAGCTCATCGCGGACACGCTCACCTTTGAGCCCAATCAGGGCACCGACTTCGTCGCGCAGCGCTTCCAGGTCTGGGAGAAGGTCTGGCGGCCGTACGTCAAGTTCGACATCGACAACAAGATTGGCGACGTGCCGGTCACCGGCAACCTCGGCTTCCAGCTGAACTCCGTCGACCAGTCCTCGGCCGGTTACTCGGCCAACGGCAACCTCCTCACACCGGTCCGCGCGGGAGCGAAGTACAACGACTTCGCCCCGAGCCTCAACCTGAACTTCAAGGTCGCGGACCAGACCTTCGTCCGCTTCAGCGTCGCACGCCAGCTCGCCCGCCCGCGCATGTACGACATGAAGGCCTCGCGGTCCTGGAGCTACAACTCCACCAACTCCGCCATGACCGACATCCAGCACAGCCCGTGGAGCGGCGACGGCGGCAACCCGGAGCTCCGTCCGTGGAAGTCCGATTCGATCGACCTGTCCTTCGACCGGTATTTCCACAACAACGAGGGCTACGTCTCGCTGGCCTTCTTCGACAAGAAGCTCCTCAACTACATCTATGAGGCGCACTCCGTGCAGGACTTCACCGGCTACCCGGTGGTCACCGGCGGCCAGCCCGCCCTCTTCCAAGGCGTCAACACGACGCCGGTCAACGGCCAGGGTGGCAACATCAAGGGCATCGAGTTCACGCTCTCGCTGTCCAGCGAGCTGCTCACGCACAAGGCCGTCCGCGGCTTCGGTGTGATCATGGGCGGCGCCTACACGGACAGCTCCGTCCAGCCCTGGGGCCCGGGCAACGGGACCTCGCCCATCAACGGCCTCTCGCGCAAGGTCGGCAACGTCACGCTGTACTACGAGAACAAGGGCTTCTCGGTCCGCGTCAGCGAACACTACCGTTCCGACTACCGCGCCTACGTCACGAACTTCGGCGTACCGCAGCCGAAGGGCGACATCAACCCGGGCGGCGGTTTCGCCACCACCCAGGCTGAGAAGCAGGTCGACGCGCAGGTCAGCTACTCGTTCAACCAGGGCCAGCTCAAAGGGCTCTCGCTCTACCTGCAGGCCTACAACCTGAACGACTCGCCGTTGGTCACCTACAACAACGGCGATCCGCACCAGGTCATCAACTACCAGAAGTACGGCGCGTCCTATTCCGCCGGCGTATCCTATAAGTTCTGAACCACGGTTTGGGACTGCGGGTTTTGGCAACACTGCGGCCACCAGACTGACTGGTGGCCGCAATTTTTCCGGGTGGCGCAAGCCGCCCGCCGGCCCGCCGCGTCGCCGCACCGCTCACCTCGCCCAATGTCTTCCTCCTCCACCACCTGGCTGACGACCCGCAGCGCCGGCGTGCTGGCCCACGTGACCTCGCTTCCGGGGGACTATGGCATCGGCAATCTCGGCCTGCCCGCGCGGCAGTTCGTCGATTTCCTCGCCGCGGCGGGGGTGCGCTACTGGCAGATCTGTCCCATCGGGCCGACGGGCTACGGCGACTCGCCCTACCAGCTCTTCTCCGGCCGGGCGGGCAACCCGTATTTCATTGATCTCGGCGAGCTGCTCGCCGCGGGCCTGCTGACGAAGGCCGACCTCGTCGACCTGCGGCGCCTGCCGGCGGAGCGGGTGGATTACGGGCGCCTCTACGAGCTCTTCTGGCCGGTGCTGGCGCGCGCGCATGACGCCTTTGCCGCCACGGGCGCCGACGAAGTGGACGGGCTTGGGTCATTGCGGGCTTTTCGCGAGCGGCAGGCCGGCTGGCTCGAGCCCTTTGCGGATTTCATGGCGCTGAAGAACCGTTTCGGCGGCCGCGCCTGGACCGAGTGGCCGGAGGAATATCGCGCCTGGACGCCGGAGCTGCACGCCGCGCTCCCCGCCTCGGTGCGCCAGGATCGCGAGCGGCACATTTTCTACCAGTATCTTTTCTTCGGCCAATGGGAGCGCTTGCGCGCCTATGCCCGGCAGCGCGGCGTCGGGATCATCGGGGACGTGCCGATCTTCGTCGCGCTCGACAGCGCCGACACGTGGCAGAACCGCGCGGTCTTCCAGCTCGATGCGCACGGCCAGCCGCTGGCGACGGCCGGCGTGCCGCCCGATTATTTTTCCGCCAAGGGCCAGCTGTGGGGCAACCCGCTCTACAACTGGAGCCACCTCGCGCGCCACGGTTACGCTTGGTGGATTGCGCGGCTCCGCGCCGCGTTCGAGCTGTACGACATCATCCGGCTCGACCACTTCCGGGGCTTCGACACCTATTGGGAAGTGCCGGCCGGTGCGACCGATGCCTGCGGCGGACGCTGGCGGAAGGGCCCCGGGGCGGCGTTTTTCCACGCGCTGAAAGCTTCGCTGCCGCAGGCGCGCATCATCGCCGAGGACCTTGGCTACATCGGACCGGACGTCGTCGCCCTCCGGCGCGAGGCGGGCCTGCCCGGGATGAAGATCGTCCAGTTCTGCTACGGGCACGACGCGCACAACGTCAACCTGCCGCACTACTATCCCACCGACAGCATCGCCTACACCGGCACGCACGACAACAACACGACCCGCGGGTGGCTCGAGAGCCTGCCGCCGGCGGAGGCGAAACAGGTCGGCGACTATTTCCAGATCAACGGCTCGCGTTCGGCCTGGCCGATCATCCGCGCCACCCTCGCCACCGTATCGCGGATGGCGGTCATCCCGATGCAGGACCTGCTCGACCTGCCCGCGACCGCGGCCTTGAACCGGCCCGGCACGGCCGAGGGCAACTGGCAGTGGCGCTTCACGGCGGCGCAACTGGCCGGGTTGGCGGAGGAGAAGCTCGCCACGCTGCGGGGCTGGATCACGCTCTACAACCGCACCGGCGACCACGAGGTTCACGAATACAGCGAGCCGCCGGCGAACCATTCCCATTGATGAGCACCCCGCGCCCCCACCTGCCCCTGCCGGCGATCTGGAACATGAGTTTCGGCTTCTTCGGCATCCAGTTCGGTTTCGGCCTGCAGAACGCCAACATGAGCGCGATCTACCAGTACCTCGGGGCGAGTGAGAGCGCCATCCCGGTGCTGTGGCTGGCCGCCCCGCTCACGGGTCTGCTGGTCCAGCCGATCATCGGCTACTACAGCGACCACACATGGAATCGCCTCGGCCGGCGGCGCCCGTATTTTCTCGGCGGCGCCATCCTCGCGAGCCTGGCGCTGATCGCCATGCCGAACGCGTCGTCGCTGTGGATGGCCGCGGGACTCCTTTGGATCCTCGACGCCTCGATCAACGTCAGCATGGAGCCCTTCCGCGCGTTCGTCGGCGACCTGCTGCCGCCGACCCAGCGGCAGGTCGGGTTCGCAATGCAGAGCCTGCTGATCGGCCTCGGCGCCGTGCTGTCGTCGGCGCTGCCCTGGCTCCTGACGCATTTTGGCCTCGCGGGCGGGGAGACGCCGGCGGGCGCGATCCCGCATTCCGTGCACCTTGCCTTCTACGTCGGGGCCGTGGTGTTCCTGGGCGCCGTGCTGTACACGATCATTACCACGGGCGAGCACCCGCCCGAGGGCAACGCCCCGGTGGCGGCGGGTCCCGGCCAGGTCCTGGGCGAGATCTTCGCCGGCTTGCGCGACATGCCGCGCGCCATGCGGCAGCTCGCGGTGGTGCAGTTCTTCACCTGGCTGGCGCTCTTCTGCATGTGGATCTATTTCACGCCGGCGGTAGCCCGCACCGTGTTCGGTGGCGAACCCGGCACGGCGGCGTACCAGCGCGGGGTCGAATGGGGCGGCGTGTGCTTCGCCACCTACAACGGGGTCGCCTTTGTCGTCGCCTTTGCGCTCGTGGCTCTGGCCAAGCGCGGCATTCCCGCGAAGGCGCTGCACCGGGCGGGCCTGCTGTGCGCGGGCGCGGGACTCGCCTCCGTCGGCTTCATCCGCACACCGCAGCTGCTGCTCGTCTCGATGGTCGGTGTCGGCATCGGCTGGGCGACGATCCTGTCGATGCCCTACGCCCTGCTCTCGAACGCCATCCCGGCGCGGCAAATGGGTTTCTACATGGGCGTGTTCAACTTTTTCATCGTCCTCCCGCAGATCATCGCCGCCACCGTGCTCGGCCCGGTCGTCGCGCAGTTCCTCGGCGGCCGCGCGCTGCCGGTCGTGATCGGCGGCGGCGCCTGCATGGTCATCGCCGCCCTCGCTCTGTCGCGCGTCGAGGATCCGGCGCCGGTGGCCTGAATTTTATGCACCGCATCCCCTGTCAGCTCCTCGGCTTTGTCGCCGCGCTGTGCGCCAGCCTGCCGTTGTTCGCCGCCGCGCCGAAGCCGGATCCGTACCAGCCGGTCCCGTACGTCCAGCTCCGTCATCCGGAGTGGACGAAGAACGCCACGATCTACGAGCTCAACACCCGCCAGTTCTCCGCGGAAGGCACGTTCCGCGCGGCAGAGAAGCAGCTGCCGCGCCTCAAGGCGCTGGGCGTCGACATCGTCTGGCTCATGCCCGTCAATCCCATCGGGGAGCAGAACCGGAAGGGCACGCTCGGCAGCCCGTACTCGGTCCGGGATTATTACGGCGTCAATCCCGAGTTCGGCACGCTGGCTGACTTGAAGCATTTTGTTGCGACGGCCCACTCACTCGGGCTGCACGTGATCCTCGACTGGGTGGCGAACCACACCGCGTGGGACAACCCGATGGCGAAGGCGCACCCCGATTGGTACCAGCATGACTGGCGCGGGCACTTCCGGCCCACGCCCTGGTTCGACTGGGCCGACATCATCAACCTCGACTATCACTCGCCCGGACTCCGGAAATACATGACCGAGGCGATGAAGTATTGGGTGCGCGAAGTGGACTTCGACGGCTTCCGCTGCGACGTCGCCGGCTTCGTGCCCGTCGACTTCTGGAACAACGTCCGCCGCGAACTCGATGCCATCAAGCCGGTGTTCATGCTCGGCGAATGGGAGTCGCGCGACCTGCACGCCGCGGCCTTCGACATGACCTACGCGTGGAGCTGGTACGAGGCCATGCACAACATTGCGAAGGGCAAGGCCGATGTCGGCGCGCTCTACAATTATTACGCGTGGAACGAAGGCTTCTACCCGCCCGACTGCTACCGGATGAATTTCGTCAGCAACCACGACAAGAACTCATGGGACGGCACCGCGTTCGAGCAGTTCGGCGACGCGCTCCCCGCCGCGATGGTGCTGTCCGTCGTGGCCGACGGCATGCCGCTGATCTACAACGGCCAGGAGGCGGGCAACACCAAGCGCCTCCAGTTCTTCGAGAAGGATCCCATCCAGTGGAAGGAACATCCGAACGGGGAACTCTACCGGAAGCTCTTCGCGCTCAAGCACGCCAACACGGCGCTCTGGAATGGCCATTGGGGCGCGCTCATGGTCGACGTGCCGAACAGCGACCACGGCAATGTGCTCAGCTTCGTCCGCCAGAACGACCGCGACAAGGTCTTCGCCGTGTTCAATCTCTCGGCCAAGGATCGCAGCATCGAGCTGGGCGACGGGCCGTACCCGGGTGCCTACACGGATTATTTCAGCGGCGAAAAGGTGACGCTCACGGAAAAGCAGAAGCTCGACCTGCCGGCGTGGAGCTACCGCGTGTTTGTGCGGTAGGGCGCTTATTCATTTGTAGGGCGGGGTCGCTGGCCCCGCCGGGAGCGAGGCGGGATCAGCGATCCCGCCCGACAGAATTGGGCCCGGTCTATCGTGCGCTCGCGCCTCACCTTCCCCGCGGCAGCTTCGCGCGGATTTCCCGGGCGAGCTTCGCCGCCGCGGCGATCTGGTCGACGGACATCTCCGGGGTGAGCGCATCGAGTGATTTCCGCGAAGCGGGCGACCCGGCGTCGTTTGCGATCGTCAGCCACGCGCACGCCTGCACCAAGTCCCGTTCCGCCGCGGGCCGGTCGAGGAAAGACACGCCGAGATTGTGCATGGCCGGCACGTAGCCCTGCTCGGCGGCGGCGCGAAACCAGCGGGCGGCTTCGCGGCCGTCCTTCGCGACCCCACGCCCCGTCGCGCACAGCACACCCAGATTGTGCTGGGCGCGGGCAAATCCCTGTTCCGCCGCGCGGCGATACCATTCGGCGGCCTGGGCGAAGTCCAGGGCGACGCCCTCACCCTGCGCATACAGCACGCCGAGATTTGTCGCCGCCTCGGCGGAGCCGAGTTCGGCCGCCTGGCGATACCATTCCGCGGCCGCCGCCGGGTCGCGCGCCACGCCATCGCCATTCGCGTACATCAGACCCAGATTGAGCTGGGCTTCGGGCAGCCCGAGCGCCGCGGCCTTTTCGTACCAGCGCACGGACTCGGCCGGGTCGCGCCCGACCCCTTCGCCCCGGGCATACATCCAGCCGAGAGCGCCCTGCGCTTCCGCCACGTTTTGGTCGGCCGCCAGCCGGTACCAGCGTATCGCTTCGGTCGCATTTTTCTCCACCCCATCCCCGCGGGCATAGAGCGCGCCGAGATTATATTGCGCCACACCATCGCCCTTTTCCGCGGCAAGGCGCCACCACCGTGCTGCTTCGGTTCCACTCTTCGCGACGCCGTTGCCGCGAGCATAGATCTCCCCAAGGCGGCGCGCGGCGGGCACGAAACCATGCTGGGCGGCGGCGAGATACCAGTTCGCCGCTTCGGCGTGGTCGGCTGGCACCCCGTCGCCGCGGGTGTACATCTCGGCGATGCTGAAATTCGCAATCGCGTTGCCTTGGGCGGCGGCGCGCCGGAACCAAGCGAGGGCTTGGGTGATGTCCCGGGCCACGCCCGTGCCGTTGGCGAACATGGCGCCGAGATTGTATTGGGCGTCAGCATCGCCCTGCTCTGCCGCCCGCCGGTACCATGTGATTGCCTCGGCCGGGTCGCGCGTGACTCCAAAGCCTTGGGCGTAAAGCGCGCCGAGATTGAACTGCGCGGCCGCGAGCCCCTGGTCGGCGGCGAGCCGGTACCATTTCGCCGCCTCGCGCCGGTCCGGCGCGACGCCATCGCCGCGTTCGTACATGACGCCGAGGTTGAATTGCGCGCTGGCGTCGCCCTTCTCCGCCGCGATGCGCAACGCGGTCGCGTCGGGTGGCGGCGGGGCGGAATCGGCGGCGAGCGAGAGCGGCACGAGAACGGCAAACAGCCCGGCGGCGACTAGGATTTTCATGATGCGACGAAGGTGGAACGCGCGGGCCTCGGCGCGTTTGGTTGAACCGGAAAGCGCCATGGGGTCAAGGCGCTCCATCGGCGCGCAGCGGCTCAGCGTTCGAAGGCGCTGTCGTCCGGCCGCCCGGCCTTGTCCTTCTCGTGCGGAACGCCGTGCGTGTAATCCAGCCGGTCGAAGTAGACGGTCTTCGGCTGTTCGTCCTGGGACTTGCGATGGGTCTCGAGCTGCACGCGATATTCCTGCGGCGTCATGCCCTTGTGCTGCTTGAACACGCGCGTGAAATACGCGGGATCGGCGAAACCGCTGGCATAGGCGATCTCGGAGATGGTCAGCGCGGTGGTGTTGAGCGCGAGGATCGCGCCCTCGATGCGGATGCGCTGGATGTAGTGGGTCAGGCGTTCCTTGGTCTCGACGTGGAACAGGTGCGAAAGGTAGTCGGGTGAACAGCCGAGCACCTCCGCGATGTGCTGGACGCCGAGGTCTGGATTGGCGAATTGCTCGCGCACGAGGCATTTTGCCTGGAACACCTTGCCGATGTCGCTGTTGAGCTGGCCGGCACCGGTCTCGACGATGTTGCGGAAAAGCCCGAGGAGCGCGAGCAGCAGGCCCTTGACGACCGTTTCTCGCGCCGGGCCATGCACGCTGTGGAACTGCGCCGTGGTGTTGGAGAGGGTCAGGAAGACCTCGAGGTTGGGCGCGTCGAAGAACTCGATGACTTCGATGTCGGGTTTGCCCGGGCGCACCTCGTGCGCGAAGTGCAGGCTCAGGGTGTTGTTATAGAAGCCGGCGACGAGATTGCGGAACGGCTTGTCGGGCCCGGCCTGGACGACCTCCCCATGCGGGACGCCCGCGGGGATGATGCACATCTCGTCGGGCCCGAGGCGGAAGCCCTTGTGGGGAAAGCTGAAATCCGTCCAGCCCTGCAGCTGCAGGAAAATCTCGGGCCGGTAATGATAATGCATGCCGCGGCGGTTCTGCACTGGCTTGACCTCGTGCGGCACGCGCAGCGTGAGATGGTTCCGATCGGCGAGTTTCAACGCGCGGTCGAAGGCCGCCCGCATCTCGGCGCGGTTTTGCGCGCTCATGGAGCGGGCGGTGAACAGGGCGGGCGGGACGCCGGTCGCAGGCATTGAGGAAGCCGCTGGGTGCGGCGGGGGGGTTGGGGCGAAGCAATGGCCGGTTGGCGGTGAAACTCAAACGGAAACCGGGACGGGGCGGCGCGTCAGCCTCCGCCGGCATTGCGCCGGCTGGGCGCACTACCCCCGCCCAGGCGGTTGCGTTGCATGAACGCGGCACCGACCTCCGGACCGAGCAGCGTGTTCACCTTGCTTTGGAAATCATTCCGCAGCGTCATGGCCTCGGCCATGTGATCCATCGGCGAACCATCCCGCATCAAGGCAATGCCCTGGGCCTGGAACTCGCGCTCCATCCTTGTCAGCTCGTAGGTTGTCGCCGGGGTGATGGTTGGATAATCCGCCATGAACTTCGCGTTGCGCGCGTACGCCGGGTCGGCGCCCTGCAAATAAGTATAGAAGCGATCGTCCGTCAGCACGGCCCGGGCCTGTTCGTTCAGGACATCCTGGGCGGCATTGCGCTGGACCATGCCGTCGGGCGACATCGTGCCGGCGCGCAGCGGGTCGTTGTTGTCAAAGGCCTGCTGCGCGCGAAAGAGTCCGGCGTATTCCGCCTCGGTGAGGTCAAGGTCCTTGACCGCCGTCATCGTTTTGGTCGCCGAGAGCGAGTTGCGCATTTCGTACTGCTCAAGCTCCGCGGGGGTCAGGATGGACGCCAGTTCCTTGTGCTGCTCCTGTTCCGCGGCGAACTGCGCGGCCATGGCGCCAGCCGCATCTCCCGGCTTCCGCTCGGCCATGAGCTTCATGCGCAACTGGCCATAGTCCTGCACCAGGGCTTCGACCTGGTCCACCTTGTCGTCGGGCAATGAACCAAAGCGGCGCTCGCGTGCCGCCGGGTCCATCGTCACGGAGGGGCGCGCGTCATCACCGAGCAGGTCCTTGAGCATGTCACGGCGACGATTCGACTGCTCCTGCTGGGCGGCGACGAACTCGGGGTTGTTCGGGTTCTGTTTCCAGAAGGGAAGATGGTCGATCGCCCCGTTGTCGCCGCGTTCCGCAATCAACTGTGCCACCATCGCGCGAATGATCCTCGGCGGGAAACCGCTGGCGCGGAGGCGGCCGACCAACGCAGGCAGATTTGCATCGGGCTTGAGCGTCTGCCAGTTCACCGGCGGGGGCGGCGTCTCGATGGGCGCCGTTCGAATCGCCGGTGCGACCGCGGCTGCCGTGGCCGGCTGGGCGGCGGGCGCAGGGGCCGACGCGGGCGCCGGGGCGCGGAACGCAATGAAGGCCAGCACGGCATTTCCGGCCAGCGACAGGACCAGGAGGGGAACAAGCGGGTATTTCATGGATGGAAGACGATCCAAGCAGGTCGGCCCGTGAGCCCACCCTACGGGGGGGCGGCGGGACGACAAGCCCGCTCGCGCCCCTCAAGCCAGGGGGACCAGCCTCGTTTCGCCAAAACCCGGGACGGCAAATTCGTCCGGTGGAATACCGGCGGCGGCGAGGGCCGACGCGAGCGCGCGGGGCGGGGCATCGATGCCCTCATCGGTCAGCTCAAACGTGCCGAAATGCATCGCCAGGCTGCGGCGCGCACGGACGTCGCGATGGATCCGCACGGCTTCCTCCGGGCTGCAGTGCACCGGGGCCATGAACCACCGCGGCTCATAGGCGCCGATCGGCAGCAGCGCCAGCGCGATGGGTCCGAGCCGGGCGCCGATTTCGGTAAAGGCATCGCAGTAGCCGGTGTCACCGGCAAAATAGATCGTCGCCTCTCCGGTCCGGAGCACGAAGCCACCCCACAGCGTCCGGCAACGGTCCCACGGGGCGCGGGCGGCGAAATGTTGCGCTGGCGTGCAGGTCACCGTGAGTCGGTCGGTGCACGCATGCGACTGCCACCAGTCGAGTTCGACCGCGGGGCCGATGCCGCGCGCCGTAAGCCAAGCCTTGTTGCCCAGCGTGGTGATGATCGGGACGCGTCGTTCGCGCGCGAGCCAGCGCAGCGACGGCAGGTCGAGATGGTCATAATGGTTGTGCGTCAGCAGGACGGCATCGATCCGCAGCAATTCCGACAAGTTCAGCGCCGGGGGGCGGACCCGGGGCGGCCCCGCCCATCCGAAAGGTCCGGCACGTCGGGAGAACATCGGGTCAGTCAGGATGTTCAGATCCGGGAGCTGCAGGAGAAAGGTGGCGTGGCCGATGAATGTAACGGCGACCTGACCGGCGGGAACCGCAACCGGCAGGCGCGGCACCGCCGGCGGGGACGCCTGTTTCGGCCACGGCGTGCCCTGTCCGAGCACGGCGGTCTGGAACCACCACTTGGGCAGGGAGAGGAACGACCGCGCCTGCGGGCGTCCGTGCGGGTTGAAGAAGCGCTGGCCGTCGCAATGATCGCTGATGGGAAACCGCAGCGCCCCGGCCATGGTTCAAATGCTGGCGCTGAGGCGCTTTTGCGCCTGGCCCCAGAAATCGAGCAAGGCGCGGTAATCCTGCTCTTTCGTGCCGCTGTGGATCACGTAGTCGTACGAATTGCGTTCGCCCATCTCCAGCACGGCGCTCTGCATCCGACGCTCGAGTTCCTCCGGCGTCACCGGCCCGCGGCCTTGCAGGCGTTCGCGCAGGACGTCGAACGAGTCCGGCGCCACGAACACGGTCACCAAGCGCGCCTTGAGCGCGGGGATCTGCTCCGCGGCCGCGCGGATGCTGCGCACGCCCTGCACGTCGAGGTTCATCACCAGGCTGGCGTGCGGCAGGCGATCGAGGACCGAGGATCGCGGCGTGCCGTAGCGGTATTTGCGGTGAACCCAGGCCCATTCGAGGAACTCCCCGGCGGCGAGCCGCGCGTCGAATTCAGCCTCGGATAGGAAATGATAATCGCGTCCATTCACCTCGTTCGGCCGCGGCGGCCGGGTGGTGGCGGTAATGACACGTTCAAAACCCGGCACTTCGCGCACCAGCCGGTCGCACAGCGTGCTTTTCCCGACGCCCGCCGGGCCCGCCAGGATCAGCAGGACTTGCGCGGCGGGTGTCGGCACAGCCATGGCTCAGTAGGTGAAGGCGGCGGCCGACGTGGCGAGTCCGTAAACCAGCAGGACCGCGCCAAGGATGCGCGGTCGCGACGGCACGCGGAACAGCCATTCGAAAAAGTCGCGCAGGCGGTACGGCGCCGCGGCGAGATAAAGCGACAACGCCAGGCCGACATAAACCGCCGTTACCATCAACAGGCGCTGCGGGTACTGATATTCCATGTAGGCGGCGTAGAGCAGCGGCTCGGCCGAAAGGAGCATGAGCACGCACAGCCCGCGCACGGCGAGGAAGTCCGGCGTGTAAATGAAGGCGAGGACCGCCAGGATCCCGAAGGCCAGCATCACCGGCTGCGGGGTCTGGAAAAAAATCAGGTCGGACTCGCCGAGCTGGGCGAGGCGGAGGATGAACCAGAGCGCGCCCAGGCCGAAAAAGACCCACGCCGCGCCGTTCGAGCGCGGCAGGGCGCGCGCGGCGGCGGCGACACCCGCATGGTTCGAGACCAGCACGGCACCGAGGAGCACGAGAAACAGTCCGGGCAGGAGGGTGGCGAGGAAGAGGGACATGGACGGCAGAAAATCTTTCTCTTAATCTTTCTCGGTCTCTTCAATCCCCGTGTGAACAAGATACCCGGCGGGTTCTTCATGGAGCTGGCAGGAGAACCGTGCGATCAGGCCGGCAGTCGTGGACACGACTTCAAGAAGTATGGTCTTTCCTTCCGCGATCTCCGTCTCGGTCACACGGCCCTTGACCCGCAGAACATCCAGACAAGCGGCACATTCCACCGCGGAACCCCGGGCGATGTCGAAGAATCGGCAGCGTTCCAAGGCCGACCGCTTTCCGTTCCCTTCCGCCAGGTTCAAAACAACGCTGGTGGAGGCGCGATCCAGCTGGTCTTTTGCGGCCAATTTTCCGGGTAGCCGCTCCAGCAGCGGCTCAATCCAGCCAACAAAGTGTAAGGCCTCTTGGTAGGCCTTGAGCCGTTCATGGTCAAAAAGTGGTACGGGCATCCCGAGAGTAAGATTAAGAGAAAGAGGAAAGAGAAAGATTATTTTTCCACCTCGGCGGTGACCAGCGAGCCGTACAATACCGCCGTTGACACCCGCTCAATCTTGACCGGCACGAGCTCGCCGATGAGACGGTCTGAGGCGTCAAAGTGGACGATGCGGTTGCCGCGAGTGCGGCCCATGTAGCGCCGGCCGCGTTTGTCGCGGCCCTCGACCAGCACTTCCTCGACGGTGCCGACGAGCTGCGCGTTGCGCCGGTCCGAGTTCGCGGCGAGCAGCTCGAGCAGGATCCGGTTGCGCTCCTCCTTCACCGCGGCGGGCACCTGGTCCGCCATCGTCGCGGCGGGCGTGCCGGTGCGGATGGAGTACTTGAAGATGTAGGCCATGTCGTAGTTGCAGGCCTCGAACACCGCGCGGGTCTCGGCGAAGTCCTCGTCGGTCTCACCGGGAAACCCGACAATGATGTCGGTCGAGAAATACATGTCCGGCCGGACCGCGCGGAGGTCGGCCACGATTTTCTCGTAGCGCTCGCGGGTGTACGGCCGGTTCATCCGCTTCAAAATGCGATTCGAGCCGGATTGCAGCGGCAGGTGCACGTAACCGCAGAGCTTGTCCAGGCGCCCGTAGGCGGCGATGAGGTCGTCCTTGAAACCGCGCGGGTGTGGCGACGTGAACCGGATGCGCGCGATTCCCGGGACGGCGTGGACGCGCTCGAGCAGCTGCACGAACGGCGAGACGCCGCCGTGGTGCACGTAGTCGCGCCGGCCGTAGCTGGTGACGATCTGGCCGAGCAGCGTGACCTCGCGCACGCCGCGCGCGGCGAGTTCCTCGCATTCCCGCACGATCTCGTCCATAGGGCGCGACCGTTCGTCGCCGCGGGTCTTGGGCACGATGCAGAACGAGCAATCCATGTTGCAACCCTGCTGGATCGAGACGAAGGCAGTGACCTGACGCTCCTCGAGCACATGGTCACGGATCGTGTTCTGCGAACCCGCTTCCTCGCCGATCTCGACCAGGGTTTCGCCCATCGGGATGCCGGCGGCCTGCGCGGCGCGCAGGTTATCGAGGTAGTCCGGCACCTGGTGAAACTTCTGCGTGCCGACGATCAGGTCGACATCGGGCAGGCGATCGAGCAGCTCGGCGCCGCGGTTCTGCGCCATGCAGCCGAGGATCCCCAGGATGAAATCCGGGTTGCGCTTCTTGCGCCCCGCGGCGGCCGCGGCCTTGCCGATGGCCTTCTGCTCGGCGGCGTCGCGCACGCTGCACGTGTTGAGCAGGAGGATGTCGCAGTCGGCCTCGTCCGCCACGATGCGGTAGCCCCGGGCGCGCAGCATGGCCGCGACCGCCTCGCTGTCGCGCTCGTTCATCTGGCAGCCAAAGGTTCTGATGTGGACCCGATTCACGGGAGGAGAGGGCTTTAACTACCCGGCCGCTCCCCCCGGTCAACGAGGGAAAAGAAAAAGCCCGGGGCGCGTTGCGCCGCCGGGCTTTAGGGGAAGAGCCTGTTCGTTCAGCTCAGGCCGCGACCGCGGTCTTTTGCCGCCGCCGCCAGAACGCGAGGCCGAGGGCGCCGAGGCCGGCGAAGGCCGCGTAAGTCGAGGGCTCGGGCACGGCGGAGACGCTGTAATTGTCGGCGTAGACCGAACCGGACGAGATCGCGGCCGTCGTGTCGCTGTTCGCGAACACGCCGAAATTGAAGCCATTGCTGACGGCCGTCGCGGGCGTGGAGTTGTCCCATTCGGTCGTCGGGTGGAAGGTGGCGACGGGCGTGAACGTGCTTTTGTCGAAGCTGTAGGCGGCCGCGAGGGTCTGGGCGCTGGCATTCCACGTGAGCTGGAGCCACACGTCGGTGTTGTCTCCCACCAAGGTATTGGTGGCCGTGAAGCCGGTGCCTTCAGCCCGAATATAATTACCCGTGCTCGTGGCACTGAGCATCAGGGAGGAGTAGCTATTGGCGTCGTTAAACAGGTTGAGCCCCACGGTGGCGAATTCGCTCCCGGTCAGGCCGCCGAGCGTGTTGGTGACCGACATGGACATGGTCCAGCTCGTCGTGTAACTGGAGGCCGTGACGTTCGGGCTTCCGGTACCATCACTATCCCAGAGGCGGTATTGGTTGCCGGCGCCGGAGGACGCCTTGGAGAAATCCAGGCGATTGTTGGAAAAATCGAGCAGGCCCTGGGTCACCGTCGCGCTGTTGAGACGGTAAACATAATCCCACTTCGCGGTCTGCCCGCTGTCGAAATTATCGGAGCCGACAAAGGTCTGGCCGGAAAGCGGGAGGGAAAGGGCGGCGACGCCCGTGAGGAGCAGCAGGTGACGTAGGTTCATGGAGGTGCGGGTTCTGGCCCCAGCCAAACGCCCGCCCGCGTCTGCTCAACGCGCCAACCCTCGGGGAATCCCTGATTTTTTTGCGGGCGTCGGCACCGGCCGTCGCCGCCTCAGCGCACGAGTCCGAGGTCGCGCGCCCACAGCGCGGCCCGGGCGACCAGCGCATTGGCGTGCGGCAGGCCGAGCTTCGTCTTGATCGCCTCGCGATGCGACTCGATCGTCTTGACGCTTACGCCGAGGACCCCGGCGATCTCCTGGGTCGAGCGCCCGAGCCCGAGCTGGATGAAGACCTGCAGTTCGCGCTCGCTCAGGTCGTTCAGGGCCCGGGCATCGGCCGGCGCATGGGGCGCGCGCTCGTTCGCCGCGGCGCGCTGCAGGGCGCTGATGATCGCTTCCGGTCCCTCCTGTTTGGAAACGAAGAAACTGGCGCCGGCCTGCAAGGCGCGCGGCAGGTAGACCCCCGCATCGAGCATCGAGAGGACGACGATCTTCAAGCGCGGATCGTCCTGGCGCAGCTCCCGTACGAGTTTCAGGCCGTCGTCGTCCACCAGCATAAGGTCGACAATGGCGGCATCGGGGCGCAGCTCACCCACCAGCCGCCGCGCGACGACGGCGTTGTCCGCCTCGCCACAAACCTCCACCCCGGGCTGCGAATTCAAGGCAGCAACGACCCCTTTGCGAAACAAGGGGTGATCGTCGACCACAACGACACGGATGGGCATAAAATGAAGGAAAGGATGACCGATAACAGAGGATTCGGATGGATGCCGGCCCGCAAGCGGAACCTGCGGCGATCAAGCAGGCCAGCCGACCGGGGCCTGCGCCTATTCCTTCGCAGCCACCGCCCTCAAACCGCCCGGCAAGGCATCGCACACCGCGCCGAAACGCTCGCCGGCTTCCCGGAGACGTGTCGGATCGGGCACCCGCGCGGTGGCGAGCTTCTCGAGTTCCGAGCAAACATCGAGCAGCCCGGTGGCCCCGACAACCAGCGCGCTATTGCGCAGGTAATGGGCGGTGGCGCGAACGCGGGCCCAGTTTCCCTCCGCCAGGGCGGTTTCCAAAGCCCCGCGCCGGGCCGGAAGCTCCTCCACGAAATCCTGCGCCAGCTGTTCCCGCACGGCCGGAGGGAGCCGCAAGGAAACACGCGACGCGGACCCGGCGACCGCCGCCCAGAGCTCGGGCAGCTGCACCGGTTTGACGAGAAAGGCATCCATCCCGGCGGCCAGGGCCCGCCGGCGATCGTCCGCGCCCGCATGGGCGCTGGCGCCGACGATGCGGACCCGCGGCGCCGCGCTGCGCAGGCGCGGCACCAGATCCGTGCCCTCGCCGTCGGGCAAGGCCAGATCGAGGACGATGGCATCCGGCAGCTCCTCCTCCGCGCGGGCCAGGGCCTCCGCCCCGGTGGCGGCCGATCGGCAGCGAGCGCCTTGCGCGGCGAGAAACGACACAAAGAGCTCCCGCACGAGGCGATTGTCGTCGACGACAAGGACCCGCGGTGCGGCGCCGGCAGGAACCGGCGCCGGGACCGGGGCCGGCGCGGGCGGACTTGCCCGCGGAACCTCGACCGTGGCGACGAAGCAGCTGCCACTCTGGCCGTCGCTCTCGACGCGGATGTCGCCGTCCATGGCCCGACAAAGCGCCGCCGCGAGGGCGAGTCCGAGCCCGGAACCCTCTTTCTCCGCCGTGTGGTCCAACCGGCTGAAAGGAACGAAGAGCCGGGCCTGTTGTTCGGGCGGAATGCCCGGGCCGGTGTCGCGCACCGCCAGCACAAGCCGGACCCGATCCGCCGGGCGTGACTCGGATTCGAGGTCAACGGTAACGCTGCCGCGGTCGGTGAATTTCACGGCATTGGCGACCAGGTTCAGCACGACCTGGCGCAAGCGGGCATCGTCGGCGAGGACCCATGCCGGCAATTCGCCGCCGAACTCCGTCACGAGTTGCAGGCCCTTGGCCATGGCGCGCGGCCGGAGGCTCTCGACGGTCTCCGCGACGAGGCCGGCGGGTGCCACCGCGCGCGGCGCGAGTTGAAACGACCCGCCCTCCACCGCGCTCAGATCGATGAGGTCGTTCACGAGGCGCGTCATCAATTCACCCTGTTGTCGAAGCGCTTCAAGCTGCAGGCGCGCGTCGGCGCCGGGGATGGAGCGCTGCAGGAGTTCGCTATAGCCAAGGATATTCTGCAGCGGGGTCCGGAGCTCGTGGCTGACGTTGGCGAGAAACGCCGTCTTGATCCGGCTGGACTCGGCCGCCACCGCCGCGGCGCGCAGGGCGGTCTCACGCTGCCGGGTGGCCTGCCGCTGCAGCAGCACCAGCGAGAGGAGCACCAGCCCGAGGGCGGTCACGACGAACGGGGCCGACCGCCAGCGGCGTTCGATGCTCAGGTAGTATTCCTGGCGCAGGCAGTCGAGCCACGCGAGCATCCGGCCATCCGGCGCTACGATGGGCGCGCGACAATAGTAGTCGTAGCCGATCTCCGGCACCGGCGCGTCCTCCACATAGGGTTCCTTGGCCTGCCATCGCGCCAGGTCCTCCGGCGTGGCCCGCCGGATCAGTTCGATGGGCCCGGCCGGATGATCGGACGACAACACCGCCATGAGCCATCCATCGCGCACGATCAGCAGGCGCGCGACGTCGAGGAAGGGCGTCGACATCAGCACCCGATCGAGCTGCCGTCGCGCTCCGGCCATGGCGCCGTGCGCGAGCCAGTCCGAGTACACCGGCTCCATTTCGCTCGCGCCGCCGCGCAACTCGACGCGGAATTGCGGGTTGAGGAGCGGGGCGAGCAGCTTGGGATCGAACACAAGCGCGTGCGCCGCCGCGGTGCGCAGGCGGTTCTGCTGGATTTCGCGGCGGTTGTCGCGACCGGTTTGGACTCCGAAAAACAAACCGGCGGACAGGAGAACGAGCGCGGCGAGTCCGAACCAGCGGATGTCGCGGCGGAAGGCGGCGTGGCTTTCGCCAGTGAACCGGCCCCACAAGCCGCGCAGCAGGCTGCCGAAGGCCAGGCTGCCCACCACCGCCTGGAACGTCGCGGCGCCCAAGCCCATGGGCGTCGGCGGGCCCGTGCGCTGGAGCATGTGCACGGCGACGGCCAACGGGCCGATGGTGGACAATGCCGGCAACAGCGCGGCCAGCGTCAGGCCAAGTCGGGCCAGGCGGGATCCAGCCACACCCGTTCGCTGTCCGAACGCGGCCAGCAAGGCCAGGCCACAGAGCAGGTTTCCGCCGAGTTCGGGATCGACTGCATGAAAGCCGGTCACCACAGCCGGCACCGCGACCGCCAGGAAGCGCAAGTTGCGCCAACGACCGGCGCGGAGTGCCCGCCAGCCCCAGCTCGCCGCCATGGCGGCAAACGCCGCGGCGATCAGCACGTCCCCGAGCCAATACGGGTCGATCAGCGCCGGCTTGTACAGCGACACCGTGCCCGGGACCAGCCGATCGATGAAGATGTCGAAGGTGGGATTGAACATCCCGAACTGCACGAGGATGCCCGCGATGACCGCGAGGGCCGCGGCCGGGAACCAACCCCAGGTGGACCGCCGCGCGGGATGGCGCCACCACACCACGAGCGCCAGGCTCCAGCCGAGCAGCGCGGCGAACCAAAAGAAATCCTGGTGCACACTGATCCGGCCGAGAAGGGTGGAGAAATCATGCAGGCGGGTCGTGTGCTCCATTTTAACCGGCTCGCAGCTTGCGGGCGGCAGGTGTCCCTACAAGCTGCTTGTTGATGAAAATTCGCGCGGGATGGTTTCTCCTCGCCGCGGCGGTGGCCGGGGCGCGACCGCCGGAGCCGGCCGCGCTTGTGATCATGACGGCCGACCAGCACTCGGCCTATGAGCGGACCGCGCAGGTGGTGGCGGCAGTGGACAGGTTGAAGGCGAATAATCCCGGCCTGCCACTGGCCGTGCTCATCGATGGTGACACATTGGAACAGGGCAATGTTGTGGCCCGGCGCAGCGGGGGCGCGGTGGATTTCGCCATGCTGGCGGCGCTGGCCCGGCGCGCGCCGACCGTCCTCAACCTCGGCAACCACGAATCGGAATTCTTCGATCTGGCCGAAACGGTGAAACGCGTGCAGGCAGCGGGCGTGACCGTCCTCAGCGATATCACGGCCCGGGCCACGGGACGGCCATTCGTCCCGGCATCGACGACGCTCCATCTCGGCCGCGTGGACGCGGTGGTCGTGGGCGTGGCCACCGATCATCTTGGCACCTATCGCGCGGCCGTGCGGACGACGCTGGCGATCCCCGAGCCGGTCGCGTGGGCAAACGAGAACCTCCCGGCGATGCTCACGGCCGGGGTTGCACCCATTGTCCTGAGCCACGCGGGCCTCGTTGCCGATCGCGCGATTCTCCCCCAGGTGCCGGACGGGACTCTCTTCGCCGGGGCGCACGACCACCTGCGCTTCGTGCAACCTTTTGGGCGCACGGTCTATGTTCACTCTGGTTCGTGGAACCAATTTCTGTCGCTGGCCTGGCTGGATCGCGACGGGACGGGAAAATGGCGGTGGACGGTCGAACAGGTGCCGGTGGACGCGACGGCGCCGGCGGATCCGGAACTCGCGCAGCTCATCACCGCCACCCGCACGCGGTATTTGGAGGCCGCGGACGGGGCGGTCATCGGTCACTCGTCCCGCGCGCTTTCGACCGACGAGGCCGGGCGGTTTGTCGCCGCCGCCCTGCGGCGGGCGACCGGCGCGGACGCGGCCTTCGTGGGCAACACCACGTTCGGCGGCGGGCTGCCGGCGGGCGACGTGACGCGGGAGAGCTTTGACGCCTGTGTGCGGTTTGACGGCAGCATCTGGGTTGCCGAAATCGATGGCATCCGCCTGCGGGCGGCGCTCGCGGCCGCCAACCAAGGCCCGGCAACGCCGTTCGCCGACCGCCGCGGCGCTTTTGTGTATGCAGATGGTCCGGCGACCATCGACCCGGCCGGGCGGTATCGTGTCGCCACCCACGACTGGATCGCGCGCGACTCGCGGGCCAATTTCGGCGAACCGGCGATCACCTGGCGGGAGCAAACCGGTTTGCGACTCAAGGCGATCGCCGCGGCCGCGCTGGCCGGCGACGGAGGCTAGCCGTCGGCCGGGGAAATTCGAATCGCCACGCCCGGCCGGATGACTTTGCTGGGAGCCAGTATGGGCTTCTTCAACCGCTCCGATGATCCCGTGCCCGGCGCGTCCGCCCCGGGCGAAGGCGACAACAAGCCGGCGGCATCCGGCGGCGTGCTGCCGCAGCTGGCCGCCGCCCGCGAGCGGCTGAAGGCCCGCGACCTGCCCGGCGCCATGGCGATTTACGAGCAGGTGATCACAACCGCCGGCGACCGGAGTGACGTGCTGATGACCATCTCGGCCGATCTCGGGACCAACGGCCATGTGCAGCAGATCATTGAGCTGCTCGCGCCGCGCTATGACGCCGAGCGCCACGGCGCGCCGGCGGGCTTCAATCTCCTGCAGGCTTACCTGGCCACCCGGCGGGCCGAGGAGGCGCAGCACTTGCTCGACCTGCTCTACGCGCTGCGGCGACCGGAGCTCGAGGCGCGGCTGCACGGCTTCTCGAATGCCGTCGCCGAGATGTTCATCCAGGAAACGGAAGCCGAGCACATCGCGGCGCCGGTCGAGGACAAGGTCAGCATGGTGAGCATCAGCAAACCGATCTGGTTCTATGGTCTCGAGGACATCGCGCCGCACCTGTTGCCGCGGAAATCCGGCAAGCTGCGCCGCGTGGCGTTCGCGCAGTGCGCCCTGCCCGGCCTGGAGCACGGTGCCGAAATCGCCGCGCGGGTGGAGGACGACCTCGGCCGCCTGAGCCGCGGGCTGCCACTGTGGCTGGCGGACACCTTTACCCTCAGCGCGGGCTACGACGCCATCGCGGCGCTGGGCGCCGTCGCGCAGCACTACGCGCTGTTCCCGAGCGAATGGGTCGCCGAAAACATCCGTCAGCTCAACGAATCAACGGAGCACGGGCTCGACTTCGTGGTCACCGGGGCGATTCGGAACCGCAACGACGACTTCGAACTGGTCCTGCGCATTTGGGAGGTAAAGAAATTTCGCGAGCTGAAGGCGTTCACCGCGCGCTGGACGCCGGCGACCGCCGACGAGGAGTTGAAGCGGCTTTTCGGCGTGCTGCGCGGCTACATGGAATGGACTGCCTTGCCGGAAAGGAATGGCCTGGCCTTCCAGGAACCGGCGTCACCGGTCGCATACCTCCAGGGCCTCGCCGCCTCGCTCACCTTTTTCCTCGGTGAAAAAGGCCTGCTCGGGCCGGGACAGGTCCCGGATGGCCCGGCCACGCTGCTGCGCTCGGCCCAGGCCAACCCCGATCACGCCGCGGCGCAACTGGCGCTCGCCGCGTGGCTGCTGCGGCAAAAAGCCGCCGGCCGGCCACTCGACGAAGCCGCGCACCGGCACGCTTGCGCCTGGCTGTCGTCCGAACGGGCGCAGGCCGCGGATGTCGCCGCGCTCGTGATCAAGCTGGCCTGATGAGCCCCGCGGCCCGGGCGTTGGTGGCGCGGCTGCGCTCCCTCCGGAACCAGCGGAACATCGACGGCATGCGGCGGTTCGCGATCGTGTCCCGCCACGAACAGCTCGGCATCGGCGCCACGGATTTGCGCGCCCTGGCGCGGCCGCATCGGCGCGACCACGCCCTCGCGCTGGAACTGTGGGCGACGGGCATCTTCGAGGCGATGGGCCTCGCGACCCTGGTCGACGATCCGCGCCGCGTGACGCGGCGCCAGGCGGAAAGCTGGGTCCGGGACTGCGACAACTGGGCCTTGACGGACGCCTGCGCCTTTCTCTTCGACCGGACCGACTTTGCCGTGGAGAAGGCGCACGCTTGGAGCGCGCGGCGGGCGGAGTTCGTCAAACGGACGGGCTTCGCGCTCATGGCCGGCATGGCCACGCACCGGAAGGAATGCGGGGACGAAGTGTTCCTCGGGTTCCTGCCGGTGATCCGGCGCGCGGCGGGCGACGAGCGGAATTTCGTGAAGAAAGCCGTCAACTGGGCGTTGCGCGGCATCGGCAAGCGCAACCCGCGGCTGCGCCGCGCGGCGATCGCAGAAGCGCGACGCATCCTGCGCCTCGACACGCCACCGGCGCGCTGGATCGCGCGCGACGCCCTGCGCGAGCTCGAGCGGCGATAGCTGGGCGGGTTTGTAGGAGTGGCTTAACGCCGCGATGGGAAGGAGTGATCGCGGCTCGTGGAAGCGGGACGATCAGTCCCGCGGGTTATCGCGAGCGGTGGCTCGCAGGGCTGATGGCCCCGCCTCCACGATTGCAGAATGAAAAAGGCCCGGCGAAGGCCGGGCCTGAATGGGCGGGAGAACGGGAAAACCTTACGGGTGCTTCTCGTTGTAATAGGTGATGAAGTCGGTGGTCAGGTCGAGTTCCGGCTTCGTGTCGAGGAGGGCGTCGCCCATTTTCGCGGCATCGAGGAGCACATCCACTCCCCGCTCCTTGGCGAAAGCACGCAGCGCCGTGCCAATATCGTTCGTGATCGGGGTCTGGACCTCCTGCAGCCGCTTGTTGTACGCGGCTTGGGCGGTCTGCTGCTTGGTGGCGAGTTCCTGCTGCAGCTGCTGGCCGGCGGTGCGCTTCTCGTCGATGGCCTTGGCGTTGGTGGTTGGATCGCTGTTGAGCTTGTTCAGCTCGGTCGCGAGCGTGCGCAGCTTTTCATTGAGCAGCGACAGGTCGCTCTGGGTGGTGCTGAATTCGAGCTCGAGGCCCTGCATGGCCTTCACGAGCTGCTTGATGCCATTGGCCTCGTCGAGAAACGCGGCGCTGTTCACGAAGGCGATGCGGACCGGCTCGACCGGCTTGGCGGCGGGCTTGGGCTGGGCGGCGAGCGGCGCAACCAGGGCGGCAGCCAGGGTGACAAAGATCAGGGGACGGAGGGATTTCATGGAGGGCGCAAACTACCCCCCACCTCGACCATGGCAAAGGTTAAATCAGGCGGTGGCGGCCAGCTGGCCGCAGCCGGCGGCGATGTCGATTCCGCGACGCTGCCGGACCGTGCTCGGCAACCCATACCCGGCCAGGATGTGCTGGAAGCGTCGCGCCGCCTCGCGGCCGGTGGGTGTGCCACCATAGCCGGCGGTCGGGTTCAGCGGGATCAGGTTCACCTGCGCGGGCTTGCCTTGGAGGAGCCGCCCGACGGCATGGGCGGTGACGGGCATGTCGTTGCGGCCCTCGATCAGGGTCCATTCATAGAAAATCCGGCGCTGCAGCTTCGTGCTGTAATAATCGCAAGCCGCCATCAGTTCGGGCAGCGGCCACTTGCGGGCCACCGGCACCAGCGCCGCGCGCTCGTCCTGTTCGGCGGCGTGCAACGAAACGGCGAGGTGGATCGGGCGGGCCTCATCGGCCAGCCGGATGATGCCGGGGACGACGCCGACGGTACTCAACGTGATGCGGCTCGCGCCGATCGCCAGCCCCGAGGGGTCGCGCAGGATCTCGACGGCGTGCATCACTGCGTCGTAGTTGTGCAGCGGCTCGCCCATGCCCATCAGGACCACGTTCCGCAGGCGCTCGCGCGCATTTCCCTCGATCCGGCGGAGTTCGTCCTGCACGTGCAGCGCCTGCGCCACGATCTCGCCGGCCCGAAGGTGTCGCGCGAAGCCCATCTGCCCCGTGGCGCAAAACACACAGCCCATGGCGCAGCCCGCCTGGCTGCTGATGCACGCGGTCACGCGGCCCGTGTAACGCATCAGCACCGTTTCGATCCGGCGGTGGTCGGCGAGCGCGAGCAGGTACTTGCGGGTGAAGCCATCGGTGCTGTGGGTTTCCTGGGCCACCGCTGGACGGGTGAATTCGACCCGATGCTCGAGCGCCGCGCGGAAGCGCGCCGGCAGTTCCGGCATCGCGGCCGGGGTCGAGGCGCCCTCGCCGTACACGTACCACCACAGGCGCGCCGCATGCACCGGGCTGAAGTCCCAGCGCACCACGAGCTGCCGGAGCTGCTCGCGGGTGAGGTCGAAAAAGGAAACGGACGGCGCAGACATGAAATGTACGAGGGGCTTTATGCCCCGATCGATCGCGGCGTAAAGCCGCTCCTACAGTTGCCTCGGGCACTTTTCCTGTCAGCTTCCGCGCCATGGCAAAAAAAGCCGTTCTCGCCGGTGGCAGCGGTTTTCTGGGGCGGACGCTCGCGAGCCGGCTGGCCTCGAAGGGCTGGGAGGTCGTGATCCTGAGCCGCGACCCCGAGCGCATCCTGGTTCCGGCGCCCGCGGCGGGGGCCATTCGCGCGGTCTGGTGGAATGCCGAGACGGCGGGCGGCTGGCGCAAGGAACTCGACGGCGCCACCGCCGTGGTCAACCTGGCCGGCCGCAGCATCCACTGCGTCCACACGCTCGAGAACTCGGCGGAGATCCTGGAATCGCGGCTGAACGCCACACAGGCGCTTGGCCGCGCCTTGGGCATGGCGAAGCAGCCGCCCGCGGTCTGGGTGCAGTGCAGTGCCGCCGGTTATTACGGCAATGCCGAGGACGAGGTCCGCGACGAGTCCGCGCCGCCGGGGCGCGGGTTTCTCGCCGAAGTCTGCCGGCGTTGGGAGGAGGCGGCCAACACCGTGGACCTGCCCGGCTGCCGTCGCGTGACGCTGCGCCTCGGGGTCGTGCTCGATCGCCAGGCGGGCGCGTTGCCCGTGCTGACGCGGCTCGTGCGCCATTATCTCGGCGGGCCCGCCGGCACCGGCCGGCAGTACTTCAGCTGGATCCACGGCGAAGATGCCGGGAGCATTTTTCAGGAGGCGATCGTGCGCGATGATTTCACCGGCGTCTACAACGCCGCGGCACCGGAACCGGTGCGCAATCGCGAGCTGATGGCGGAGCTGCGTCGGAAACTGGGCCGGCCTTGGTGCCCGGCGGCACCCGCCTGGGTCGTGCGGGTGGCAGCGCGACGCTGGCTGGACACCGAACCCGCGTTGGTCTTGCAGGGCCAGCGGCTGGCGCCGGCCCGCCTGCTCGCCGCGGGTTTCGAATTCAAGTACCCGCAGCTGGCGGCGGCACTGGCGGATTTGCTGAAAACGGACGGCGCGTGAATTGGCGGTGTGATCGCGTCTCGGTGGACGCTGCATCGAGCTCCCCGTAGGGCTGGACCTAGGTCCAGCCGTGCTCGTGGCAAGGCGTGCGATGCCAAAACGGCGTGCACCAAGGTGCAGCCCTACCCGTATGAATCAAAGCCCGACACGCACCATGAACGGCGCAGCAGTGCTGTGTCCCAACGGGACCGTCAGACCGAGTACTTGCTCTTCTCGGGCTCGCAGGGCGGCATGCCTTCGTAGTTGTGCGCCGAACCAGCGCTGTCCGCCCACAGGGGCAGGTTGTCGATGCGGCTCTGGCGTGTCTGCACGATCTCCTGCTGGATGTCCGGTTCCCGGGCGTGAAGCATGAGGCGATTGAGTGCGGTATAGAGCACGTCCTCGGGTTTCACCTGCAGGACTTCGGCCAGGCGGGCGACGGGATCGGATTCAGCGGCGTCAAGGTGGAGTTTGATGTTCATGGGGGTCCCGCTCCTTCTCGGGAAAGCGTTCCTAGGGTAGCGCCGATGCGCAGCGGCGGCTGCGCAGATGTTGTCCAAAGCTGGGCGTCGCGGCGCCGCCTGAGGCGCGTTGCCTTTTGGGCAAAGCGGGTCAGTCTGCCGGCATGACGGAATGGGCAGACCGTTTCCTACTCGCTTTCATCCCGCTGTTTGTGGCGATCGACCCGATCGGCCTCGCGGCGGTGTTCCTGGGATTGGGCCAGGGCATGGAACCGACGGAACGGCAAAAGATCGCGAACCAGGCGGTGTGGACCGGCGGGCTCGTGGCGCTCGGATTCCTGTTTCTCGGCCAGAGCGTGTTTCGCACCCTGGGCATTTCCGTCAATGACTTCCAGGTCGCGGGCGGCGCGATCCTCTTCATCCTGGCGGCCCGGGACCTGACGCATTCGGCGGCGGAACCGGAAAAGCTGCCGGAGGGTTTCGGCGTCGTGCCGCTTGGCATGCCCTTGATTGCCGGTCCGGCCTCGATCACGACGCTGCTCGTGCTGGCCCAGTCGGCGAGCGTCGGGTTGGTGATCACGCTGGTGGCGCTGATCGTCAATCTCGGCATCGTGGTCCTCGCGATGCGCTACAGCGGCTGGCTCGGGCGGCGGCTCGGCCCGACCGGCCTGCGCGCAATCTCCAAGATCATCTCGATGCTGCTGGCCGCGATCGCGATCAGCATGATCCGCCACGGCTGGCAGGGGTGAGCTGGACGTAGGGCGGGATCGCTGATCCCGCGGTCGTTTTTTCAATCGATGCACGGCGGGATCAGCGATCCCGCCCTACAGCTCAACCGGCAAACGTCGTCAGCAGGTCGGCGTAGATTTGCGCGGATTGCACAAGGTCGCGCACGCGGGCGCGCTCGTCGACCGCGTGGAAGTCGAGCCCGCCGGGACCGTAGCCGAGCGTCGGGATCTTCAGCACCTGGGCGAAGAAATGCATGTCGTTGAAGCCGGTTGAGACCATGAACCTGGCGGGCCGGCGTCGCACGCGCGCGACGCTGCGGCGCATGGCGGCGAACAGCGGGTGGGTCGGCGCGTGATAGCACGAGTAATTATCCGAGACCTTTTCGATCGTGATCCGGCATTGCGGGATGCGGGCGGCCGCGGCCCGGAGTTCGGACCGCAATTCCCGCTCGGCGTCGCGGATGTCCTCATTGGGCAGGACGCGGCGGTCGATGCTGAAGCTGGCGGCGGCCGGGACGGTGTTGATCTTGCCGCCCTCGCCGGCGGCGAACACGCCGCCGAGGTTGAGCGTGGGCGCGAGGCGCCGGCCATCAGGCGAGAGGAAGACGCGGCGCGCGAGCCGCCGCTTGTAGCTGTCGAGCGCGAGAACGAGCGCGGCCATCTTCTCGAGGGCGTTTATCCCTTTGGCCGGGGTGGAGCCATGGGCCGCGCGGCCGTGCACGTGGACGTTGAGCCAGACGACGCCGTTGTGCCCGCAGCAGATCGCGTTGCCCTCGCCGCCCTCACCGACGATGGCGTAATCGGCGCGCAGGCGGGCATGGTCGACCACCCAACCGGCACCGAGCGCGCTGTCCGTCTCCTCATCAGCGGTGAAGGAAACCTCGACATTGAAATTCGGCCGCGTGCCGGTGGCGCGAAGCGCCTGCACGGCGAAGATGATGCTGGCGATGGCGCCCTTCATGTCCGAACTGCCGCGGCCATAAATCCAGCCGTCCTCGACGACCGGATCGAAGGCATCGCCATGGCGCCAGCGGCCGGAGACCGGCACGACGTCAAAATGGGCGTTGAAGTGGAGCGTCTTCTTTGCGCCCACGTCCCACAGGCCGACGACATTGTAGCGCGGGTACGCCTGCAGACCCGGCTGGAGCCGGCGTTGCAGCCGGGGCGGAACGGGGACGCGGCGGGCCTTGAAACCGAGCTCGCGCAAAGTGTCGGCGAGCAACCGCGTGATCGGCCCGTAGTTTTCGCCCGGCGGATTGACCGTGCGCAGCCGGATGAGCCGCTGCAGGAACGCCGTGAGGTCGGCTTCATGGCGTTGAAGATAGGCGGCGGGCGTCATGGACGGAGAAAGTGCGAATAGAGCAGCTTCAGGATGGTGAGGCCAGCCATCGTTAGGAAAATCGGGCGGATGAACCGCGCGCCCCGGGTGGCGGCGAGATGCGCACCCAGCCGGCCGCCGAACAACTGGCCGGCGCCCATGGCGAGTCCCGGGAGCAGGAGCACGGAGCCGGCTGCGGCAAACAACACCAGCGCCGCGGCGTTGCTGGTGAAGTTCATCAGCTTGGTATGGGCGGCGGCCTGGAGGAAGTCGTGGCCGAGCACCATGATGAACGCGACCGTCCAGAACGAGCCGACCCCCGGTCCGAAAAAGCCGTCGTAGAAGCCGAGCCCGAGGCCGAAGAGCGCATAAAACATCGGGGGCTCCAGGCGATGGTGGCGGCTCTTTTCACCGAGCTGCGGGCGCACGATCATGTAGACGACGATCACGGCCAGCAGCCAGGGAATGACACCCGCGAGCAGGTCGGGATCGAGCCGGCGCACCGCGAAAGCGCCGCCGAGGGCCCCCGCAGCAGTCCAGAGGATGCCGGCCACACACTCGCGCGGCCGCACGAGCCCGCGCTGCATGAAGCTGCGCGTCGCCGCGCCCGAGCCGAAAACCGCCCCGAGCTTGTTGGTGCCGAGCGCGAGCGGCACAGGCAGGCCGATGCCCAGCAAGGCCGGCAGCGTGATCAAGCCGCCGCCACCGGCGATGGCGTCGACGGTGCCGGCGGCCAGGCCTGCGGCGAACAGCAGCGGCCAGGCCCACCACGACAGGTGTGCGAGCTCAAACATGGGGGCCCCAGCGTGCACGACGCGGATGATTTTGACAGCGCGGAGTGCAACCCCACGATGGCCATTCTCATGGCACCCGCGCACACGCGCATCGGCGACGGCAGGTCGACCCGGTCCGGGATCCACCCCGCCGGGCTCGCGCCCCGATTCTAATCCTGGCGGCATGGCCCGTTCCCCCCGCTCTCGACGCCGTCCCGCCCTCCCCGCCGCCCACCTGGCGGTGGTGCGCGCCCTGCCGGATCCAGCCGTGATCACGCGCGATCGGTGGGAAAGCGGCGGCGTCACCATCCTGTACGCCAATCCGGCCTTCTGCCGGCTGACCGGTTACAACGAGGCGGAACTGACCGGCCAGAACACCCGCCTGCTGCACGGGCCGAAGACCGACCTCACGCTGTTGAAGCGCGGCCGGCGCGAGAGCCAGGCGGCGCATCGGGGCGACGGCGAGGGCTGGCTTAGCCGCAAGGATGGGCAGCCGTTCTTCGCGCAGTGGAACTTCAGCCCGATGGCCGGCGGCCGCGGCCGGCTCGTGGCGATCTACCGCGATGAGACGGAATTCCAGCGATTGCGCGAGGCGCTCATGCAATCGCAGAAGCTCGATACCGTCGGTCTCCTGGCGAGCGGCGTGGCGCACGACTTCAACAACCTGCTCTCGGTCATCAACGGCTATTGCGAGATTATCGCGACCAAGGTCGCCGGCGTGCCCGCCGCGCAGAAGGATCTGCAGGAGATCCATCGCGCCGGCCTCAAGGCGGCATTGTTATCGCGCCAGATCCTCGAATTCAGCCGGCGCCAGGAAACGGAGGTCAAAGTCGTCAACTTCAACACGCTCATTCGCGAGATCGCCGAGATCCTCCGGCGCGTTGCCGGTGATGACGTCAACCTGGAGCTCCGGCTCGCCTCCGATCTTGGGAATGTCCGGATCGACCCCACCCAGTTCCAGCAGACTCTCCTGAATTTCTGTTTCAACGCGCGGGACGCCATGCCGCGCGGCGGCAAGCTGACCATTCGCACGGCCAACCTTGAGGTGCGCGGGCCGGAAGACCGGCGCACGCCCGACATGCCGCCCGGGGCTTACGCCAGCATGAGCGTGGTCGACACCGGCGAGGGCATGCCCGCCGAAGTGCGCACCCGGATATTCGAGCCGTTCTTCACCACGAAGCCGCTCGGCACCGGCCTCGGCCTGTCGACGGTGCTCGGCATCATCCGGCAGAACGACGGGCACATCACGGTGAAAAGCGCGCCGGGCCAGGGCACAACCTTCGAAGTTTTCCTGCCCGAGACGGCGGAGCCCGAGCAAACCTCCGTGACCAAGCTCGGTACGCTCCCGACCGTGCGCGGCACGGAAAGCCTGCTGATTGTGGAACCGGACGACGTGTTGCGAAAGATGATCGCCGGCATCCTCGCGACCGATGGCTATTCGGTGAGCGATGTTGTCGGGGCTGAGGAAGGCATGGAGCTGGTCCGGACGGCGGGCCTGCGTCCCCAACTCGTCATCATTCAAAGCTGCACGAAGGAGGGCGCCGCGCTCGTGCGCCAGCTGCACGCCGGCAACCCGGACCTCCGGCTGATCTGCACCTCCCCTGAAACGGTGGAACCCAACCCACACCCGGTACCCAAGCGGGCAGTCGTGCACCTGCCCAAGCCTTTCGCTTTGAGCACGCTGTTGCTCAACGTCCGCACGCTGCTCGACCGCCCGCGTCCTTGAGCCGAGGCGCAGCCCCGGAACCATGCTCCACCTTCTGCCTGTTCGCACCGCCGGGGCCGCCGAGAACATGGCTTTGGATTTCCTGCTGCTCCAACGCTACCCGCACGCCGCCGCCGCGCGTTTCCGGCATTATGAGTGGCGGGCGCCGGCGTTCACCTTCGGCTACAGCCAGAAAATCGCCTTCGTCCGGGCCAACCTTCCCGCAGGAGAACACTTCGATCTTTGCCGGCGGCCGACGGGAGGTGGCATGGTCGACCATCGCCATGACTGGACGTATGCCCTGGTGCTGCCGCGCGGCCATGCGCTGTACGACGAGCGCGCCGCGCAATCCTACCGCGTCGTGCACGAGTGCCTCGCCGAGGCGCTCGTTGCGCTCGGCCAGCCCGCGAATGTGAAGCGCGAGTGCGAGCCGTGCGGGGCTGGTGAACCGGGACCGGGTGTGTGTTTCCAAAAAGCCGAGCTCTACGACGTCGTGATCCCGACGACCGGCGCGAAGATCGCCGGCGCGGCGCAGAAACGGAACAAGCACGGCCTGCTGTTCCAAGGCTCGATCGACAAGGGCGCGGTGGGCGCCATCGATTGGGAAGACTTTCACGCGCAGTTCGCCGGCCGGCTGGCCGCGGCGCTGGCGGTACCGGCCGAGGAGACGCCCTGGCCGGAACTCAATGAAGACGAGGTCGCCGGGCTGATCGAGCAGTACTCGTCGCCCGAGTGGATCGAGTACCGGTGAGATGATTCCTTGGATGGAGGCGGGGTGCCCTCACCCCGCGACGCGCCAGCGTCGATGGCAACCCGCGGGACGAGGGCGTCCCGCCTCCAGCGAGAAACCCCCACAGGCAATCAATCCGCAGGCATCCAGCCCGGGCTTTGACTCGGCGGCGCCGCCGGGCCAGTGTCGGCGCCCATGAAATCCCCTCGCCTGCTTGCGTTCATCCTCACCCTGGCGCTGGCCGTCGTGGCCGGCGCCGGCGACAAGCGCCCGATCACCCCGCAGGATCTCTGGCGCATGAAACGCCTCGGCGCGCCGGTGTTGTCGCCGGACGGGACGCGGGCGGCCTTCTCCGTGCAGGAATGGTCCATCGAAAAGAACAAAAGCACGTCCAGCCTTTGGATCGTC
Organism: Lacunisphaera sp.; assembly: GCA_035549095.1. GTDB lineage: Bacteria > Verrucomicrobiota > Verrucomicrobiia > Opitutales > Opitutaceae > Lacunisphaera. The sequence continues at coordinate 40,293 of DASZRV010000066.1, forward strand.
GACCTGGCCGGCGGCGAGCCGCGCCGCCTCACGACGGCTGCGGCTTCCGACACGGCGCCGGCGTGGAGCCCGGATGGAACCCAGCTGGCCTTCATTTCGAAGCGTGGCGAAGACGAGGCGACCGGACTCTACCTCATCCGATTGGACGGCGGTGAGGCCCGCAAAATCCTCGAGCTGCCTTACGGCGTCGCCAATCCCCAATGGCTGCCCGACGGGAAGGCCATCGTTGTGGCGACGACCGTCATCCCGGAAATCGCCGGTGCACTGGGCAAGGACGATCTCGCCGCGATGAAGAAGGAGATCAAGCGCCGCCGGGACTCGAAGATGACGGCGAAGGTGACCGAAAACCGCCAGTTCCGCTATTTCGACCACTGGCTCACCGACAACCTCGCCAGCCGACTGCTGCGCTTGAATGTGGAGACGGGCGAATTCAAGGACCTGACGCCGAAGTGGGACCGGCTGTTCCAGAACGGCGGCGAGGTGAACTATGATGTGTCGCCGGACGGCCGGATGATCGTCCTCGCGGCCAACAGCACGCCGCCGCCATTCGCGACGCTGAATGTCGACCTCTACCTCGTGCCCACCGATGGGTCGGGGACGATGAAGGACATCACCGCGGAGAATCCGGCGGACGACGATCAACCCAAATTCACGCCGGATGGGAAGGCGGTGGTCTATGCGCACCTCAAGACGCCCTACTATTCCGGGGAATTCGCCAAGCTCTGGCGGCACGACCTGGCCCGCGGCACCAACACGCCGCTCACCGAGAACCTGGACTATGCGCTCGACGACGTGGAGTTCTCGCCGGACGGAAAGACGCTCTGGACTTCGGCCGAGGACAAGGGCGTCGTGCCTCTGTTTAAACTCAATGCCGATGGCAGCGGCTTGACGGCCGCCTACCACGAAGGCACCTCGACCGGCGTGCAGGCCGGCGCGCACGGCGTGGTTTTCCTCAATGACACCACCAGCCGGCCCAACGAGCTGTTCGTGCTCGACCCGGCGACGAACGCCGTCCGGCAGCTCACGCATTTCAACGATGCATTGGTCGCGCAGCTCGACCTGGGGAAGGTGGAGCCGTACTGGTTCGTCGGTGCCAACGGCGAGCAGATCCACGGCTGGCTGGTGCTGCCGCCCGGCTTCGACCCGGCGAAGAAATATCCGCTGGTGCAGCTGATGCACGGCGGGCCGCACACGATGAACCGCGACAGCTGGAGCTACCGGTGGAACACGCACGTGTTTGCCTCTCCCGGCTATGTGGTGACCTGGGTGAACCGCCACGGCTCGACCGGCTTCGGCGAGAAGTTCTCGCAGAGCATCCTCAACCAGTGGGGCGACATGCCCTTCGAGGACATCATGAAGTCGACCGATTACCTTCTGCAGCGCTTTCCGAACCTGGATCCGCAGCGCGTGGCGGCGGCGGGGGGCAGTTACGGCGGCTATATGGCGGCTTGGGTGGAGGGGCACACGAACCGGTTCAAGTGCATCATCGACCATGCCGGGGTGAACGATTTCGTCACGCAGTACGGCGCCGACGTGACAAATTACGGCTTCACGCACGTGCTTGGCGGCACGCCGTGGGACAACCCCGAGGGCATGCGGCGCAACGACCCGATGACGTATGCGAAGAACTTCAAGACGCCGATGCTGATCATCCACGGCGAGATGGATTACCGGGTACCCTACGTGAACGGCACGGCGCTTTACGGTGTGCTCCAGTCGATGGGGGTACCGTCGCGGCTGCTCGTGTTTCCCAATGAAAACCACTGGGTGCTCACCCCGCAGAACGCGATCTACTGGCACTGGGAGATGCAGAGCTGGTTCGCGCGGTACATCGGCGGCAAGCCCTCGATCGAGAAGCCGGTGTTCGACGCGGAGGCGAAGTAGCGACGGCCCGCAGAATGATCGTAGGGCGCGACCTTGGTCGCGCTGGTCGGGCTCGCTGCGCAACAATGCATCACACTGCCGCCATTCGCGGCGCGACCAAGGTCGCGCCCTACATGGAACCTGGTGAAGCCAAAAATGAAGGCCCCGGCTTTCCGGGGCCTTTCTTTTATTGGCCGACTGCCGCACCAGGCGGCGGGGGTCTTAGCGCATAGCTGCGTTGTTTAGGGCGCGGCTCAGACACCGAGCGACTGGCAGCGCAAGGGTTCGAAGCGGAGACCGGGAGGACTGGCACTCCGGCGCTTTCATGCTGCCATTATACTCCCGATTTCTCGCCGCGCTACAGGGATGTTGCGCGGGTGAAGAAAAAAGAGGCGCGCGTTTTTCGCTGTAGCGGTCAGTGGTGATTCGGGTAGGGGCTGTTGCCCTCAACGCCCTTCGAACGAAAGGCGCTTGGGGGCAAGCGCCCCTACCTTGACCAGCCCGCACGGAGTGCGGGCTCCACCCGGCATCACACCGCCCTATTTGACCGTGGCCAGCTCGGCGTTGAAAAGTTCGCGCGTGCGCGCCCGGGCGTCGGCCAACGGGAGTTCACCCTTGTCGATCTTGGCTAGGAACGACTTCTGCGCGAGGTAGTCCTTGTTCACGATGCCGGCTTTGCTCTGCAGCATGCGCCAGGACTTCCGGCGTTCGACGGCGAACAAGACCATCTGCCGGGTGACGGCGTAGTACTTCATCTTCCCGCGCTCCTCGGACTTGATGTAGCAGCCGAAGTTCGGGACGAAGCTGCGGTGCTTCGGGTCGAAGACGCGGCGATGGATGACGTCGTCCTGGGTGATGAAGAGCAACTGGTCGTCCAGCAGCGTCAGTTTGGCGGCCTCCTCCTCCTTGATCGCCTTCACATGCTTGCGGAAGCGCGCCTCGGTCGTGGCCCAGTGGGCGACACCGTAGGCGTACTCCTCGCCGGTGGTGGCGTATTTCGTCCGCCACCAGTCGCGGTCGGTGCTGGGGTTGCCCTTGAGGTCAAGGGCCTCAGCCGAGGTTTCACCCCGCCGGGGATTGAACACGAACTCCGGCATGCCGCGGCAGTCGCGGACCATCTTGGCCTGGTCGGCGCTCATGTTGTCGGCCACGCCGTGCTCCGGCTGGCAGGTGGTGTAGCACTGGAAGAAGGCCGTGCCGCGATACTCCAGGCCGTCGAGGATGGCCTTGTAGAGCTTGGCGGCGTTGGCCATCGAGACCTGCGCGACGAAGGGCGAGCCGTGGCCGCTGGTGAAGGCCTCGGCCACGTTCTTCTTCTCGATCAGTTTGCCCTGCGAAGCCACGCCGAACTGATTCATGTCGTAGCCGCCGAGCATGGTCGATGAGTCGGAGTTCTGGCCGCCGGTGTTGGAGTAAACCTGCGTGTCCAGCATGAGCATCTTCACGTTCGGTCGGTTCTGCAGGATGACCTTCGAGACGTTCTGGAAGCCGATGTCGCCCAGGGCGCCATCGCCGCCGACCACCCAAACCTTGGGCAGTTCATGGATTTCCTGCTCGGTCATGAGGGCGTCGTCGAGATGCGTGAGCGTGAAATACTCGGCCTCGCTCGCGATACTTTCGTTGCGGTCGAGCAGCGCATCGGTGAGGCGCTCGGGCGCGACGGAGCGCCGGGCATGGTCGACGATGACCGACTCGGCCATCAGCCACGAGATCGTCGCCCCGTCTTGGAACAGTGAATTCATCCAGGGGTACGGATGCGGGTTGCCGGGCGGCGTCGAGCCGTAGACCGTGTTACAGCCGGTGCTGGCGCCCATCATCATTACGGACATGCCGTTGGCGCGGCGGCCGTCGACAGACTGGAGTTCCTTGTGGTTGAAGGCATCCTGTTCGAGCACGGCGACAAGCCCGCCGAGGATGTGCGCATCAGTGATCGCGCCGTGTTTCGCCTCGTGGGTGGCGATGCGTTTGGCGGTGTCCTTGTCGTTCTCGCCGCCGAGGCCCATGATGACATGCGCGAAGGTCTTCCGGAAGAGCTGGTATTCGGTGTCGCTGCGCGCCTTGAGCGCTGCGAGTTTCGCGGCGCCGTCCTGCCGCAACCGGGCGGACTTGGCGCGCAGGCGGTCGGCCTTCCGGTGGTAGATCGGCCGCATGTAGGCTTCGGTGACCGAAGCGGCCGCCCGCAAGATGCTTTTTTCGCCGCAACCGGCGCAGGCGCCGTCACCGGCGACGAGCGCCTCGTAGTTGCGCCGCACCATGAGGTGATTGCGCAGGGTGGCCTCGCGCGAGTTGGCCGCATCGCTGTCGTTGTAGAGCCCGAGGAACTTCTGCGGGGTGTCGGGTAGCAGGCGCGAGAACACCTGGGCGGTGGTCAGCTCGGCATTGAGCTCCTCCGTCTCGCGCGTCATCCGCAGGGCATCATGGTCGCCGCAGACCTGCACGCACTCGCCGCAGCCCTTGCAGAGATCCGAAACGAAAATCGAGAACAGGCCGCCGCCGCCGGGCGTCTTGGCCTCAAGCGAACGGAAAATCGCCGGCACGTTGCTGTAGGCCAGCGGGAGTTTGTCGATGATGTTGGTGAGTTCCGCCTTGCCCTGGTCCGATACGCCGGCGAGCGCCGCGACCTCATCGCGCACGATCGTCTTGAATGGCACGTTGGATTTGGCCTTCACCGACTCGTTCATCTTCGCGCGGGCGCGCGACTCGAGTCCGGCCAGTTCGGCGCCGAAGGCGCGGCGATCATCCGGGTTGGAAACGTAATTGTTGATCGCGGTCTTGAGGACGGTCGCAACCTCCTGCGCCATGTTCGGCAGCGCGGTATCCGGGCAGGCGGTGATGCATTCCATGCATTGGGTGCAATTTTCCGCGATGTAGACCGGGGTTTCGCGACGGGCGACGTACTTGGATTGCGTGGCGCCGGAGCCGGGCCCCATGATGCCGACCGACGCCAGAGCGCTCGCCGGCTGGTGGTAGCCGAGGCCGGCGCGGAACTCGCTGTCGAACTTCGCCATCGTCTGGAGCGGGGCCCGCGCGGGCTGCGCCGCGGGCATCGGGACGCTGCCGCAGCCGGCCGAACCGCACCCGGCGGTCGGCGGGAAATGATGATCGCCCAGCGGCGCGAGCAGCGGGTTGCGCATCGAGGAGCGATCGGGATCATCGCGGCCACCGATCTTGATCTCCTGCACGCGGGTGAAGCCTTCGTTCATCACCGTCATGTTTGACGCGACAACGGCTTCGCCGAAGCGGCCGAATTTCTTCTCGTACTGCTTCTTCACCACCTTGTGGAACTGTTCCTCGGAAACGCCAAAGGTCTGGAGGAAGGGCGAGACCCGGAAGAATGCCCCGAGGAAGGAATTGCCCTGCATGCGCAGCTGCAGCTCCGTCTGGGTCGTCGCCTTGCGGGCGATGTCGAAGCCCGGCAGGATGAACACGCGGATGCCGTTGTCCTTGATGAACTGCCGGTGTTTCGCCGGGACCCGCTGCCACGCGACATCGGGCGACTCGCTCGACTCCCAGACGAGGCAGCCACCCGGCTTGAGGCCCTCGAGCGGGTTCGTGTGCGTGAAGGCCTTGGGGTCGCAGCAAAGGACCACGTCGACGTGGTTGAGCTCGCAGTTCACCTTGATCCGCGACGGGGCGACCGTGAGGTAATAATTCGTCGGCGCGCCCTTTTTTTCGGAACCGTACTTGGGGTTCGCCATCACATAGAGCTTCTCGACGAGGTCCCCATCGGCGTCATAGCTGGGATTCTGTTCGGAGAGGAACGCGCCGAGGTCACCAATGATCGAGCCGAGGTTCTTGCCCGTGGTAATCATGCCCCAGCCGCCGATGGAGTGGAAGCGGACGGCGATCGCACCGGCAGGGAGCAGGGAGGGTGTGTCCTTGCTGATGACGGCGTAGGGATGATCGACGCCGAGGACGAAATAGGTCTCGCCGTCGGCCGCCCGGCGGCCGTCCTTGCGCGCGCCCGCGCCGGTGGCGAATTCGTACGCGCCCAGGGTGTGCTCGGGGCGGAAATCGCGCGAGCCGATGCCATAGGCGCCGCGGAAGAGCCGCGGGGTTTCTTCGGGCCGGAGGGCGGGCAGCGCCCCGCCGGAGCGGGCGGCCTCGTTGGCCTTGCCGAGGGCGACGCGGATGTCGCGCGCCAGCGGGTTGTCCCCGGCCATGCCCTCGTCGGTGCGCTCGAGGATGATCACGTTCTTCTTGCCGCGCAGCGCCGCCACGACGGCGGCCTCGGGGAACGGGCGGAGGACGTTGACGTGGATCGAGCCGACCTTGGCGTTGCGCTGCTCGCGCAGGTAGTCGCACGCGGCCTCGATGTTCTCGGCGGCGCAGCCGAGCGACACGAACACCGTGTCGGCATCGGCGGTCTTGTACTCGGAAAGGAAGCCGTACGACCGGCCGGTGAACCGGGCGAATTCATCATAGCATTGCTGCAGGAAGCCGAGGATAGGCTCGTTGAAATTGTTCCGGCGCGCGACGACGCCGTTCATGTGGTGTTCCTGGTTCTGCACCGGGCCGAGGAGCACGGGGTTCTTCAGGTCCATCATCTGCGGCACGCGGCGGCGTTTCGGCCCGAAGAGTTCGCGCTGCGCAGGCGTGGGGCAGTCGATGAGGTCGTCGGGCGCGCCGAGGTATTCGCGCAGCAGCTCGGCCTCGGGCGCGAGGTACATCCGCTCGGAATGCGTCGTGAGCATGCCGTCCTGGATGTTCATGCCCGGGTTGAGCGAGAGTTCGTTCGCCTTGCGCAGGATGATGGCCTGGTCGGCGGCCTGCTGGGCATCCTTGGCCATCAGCATCGTCCAGCCGGTATCCAGCGCGGCGTAGAAGTCATCGTGGCCGCAATGCACGTTGAGGGCGTGCTTGGTCAGCGCGCGGGCGCCGATCTCGAGCACCATGGTGGAGAGTTTGCCCGGCGCGTGGTAATACTGTTCCATCGCGTAGACGATGCCCTGGCCGGAGGTGAAGTTGACGGTGCGCCGGCCCTGTACGGCATAGGCGGTGGCGCCGCCCTGTGCGGCGTGCTCGCCCTCGGTTTCGACGGCGACTTTCTGCTGGCCCCAGACGTTGAGCTCACCTTGCGCAAAGGAGCCCTGGTAGATCTCGCCTCCTTCGGTGGAGGGAGTAATGGGATAAAACACGCCGCCTTCCGTGATGCGCGTCTCCACGTACTGGGTGACGAGCTGGTTGCCGTTGCAGGTGACGCGAATGCCGGGATACGGGCATTTGGCCGCGGAGCCGTTGCTGTCGTTTTTCATGGCGAAAAGGGGAACGAGCCTTGGCGTGGACCAAAACGACGGCGCCTGTGAAAACACCGACGCAGTGGAGTAAGAAAGCGCCCCAATTTCCCCGCATCGCCACCGGCGAGCAAGCACAATACCGGCAACAGTCGCGGCGACTTATGACATCCGCGATCGTCACCCTGCGACGGACGGGAAGGTGGAGCGACTTGACCTCAAGGCGCTTCTGGATGCCCGACCGCAACGCAACACGCTGGGGTCAGCGCATCCCACCGGCTAGTCCGGCTTTCCGCCGCAAAGTTTCGCCAGCGTGATGACGCACTCCAGGTGCCGGGTCTGCGGGAAAAGATCGAAAGGCTGGACGGCGGTGAGCCGGTAGCCGGCGGCGAGGAAGCCCTTCAAGTCGCGCATCTGTGTGGCCGGGTCGCAGGAGACATACACGACCGTTCGCGGGCCAAACGTGAAGAGCTGCCGGAGGAATAATTCGTCGCAGCCCTTGCGCGGCGGATCGATGACGACGGCAGTCTCCGCTGGGGGGAAATCGAGCCCGGAGAAAATCTGCGCCGCGTCACCCGCGCGAAAGCCGGCGTTGGCGATGCCATTGGCCGCGGCATTCTCCGTCGCGAACCGGATCGACGTCTCGCTAATCTCGATGCCCGCGACGCGCTGGAATGCCGGGGCGCAGCTCAGGGCGAAGAGGCCGCTGCCACAGTAGGCGTCGACCAGGTAGCGCGCGCCGCCGCCGGCGGCCTGTTCCCGTACATAACCGGTGAACTTTTCCAGGATGAAGGGGTTGTTCTGGAAGAAGTCGCGCGCGAGGAAGTGCAGCCGCAAGGAGCCGGCCCGCTCGTGAATCACCGCATCGTAATCGGTCACCACGCCTTCCTGCGCGTGGCGCAGAAGCAGGGTGGCATCGCGCTTGTACTCGCCGGCGGCCATGCGCTGTCGCGTCCGGGCGCGCACTTCCGTCAGCTTGGTGTTGATTTCGGGGGTCGCGATCTCGCACCGCGGCACGTCGACCAGCTCGAAGCGCGACCCCTGCTTTAGGAAGCCGATGGGAGATAAGTTCGCGGTTTTCTGTTCACGGTTCGCCGCTGGCTCCGAGCCGGGGATCGGGAACCGTGAGCCGCGAACCTGAAAATGCGGCGTGATCTTCGAGCGGTAACCGTACTCGCGCGGCGAGGCGATGACGGGCGCGACGGGAAAATCGACGCCGGCCATGTGCTGGAGCAGTTCGGCCACCTGGCGGCGCTTCCACGCGAGCTGTTCCGGATACGCGAGGTGCTGGTACTGGCAGCCGCCGCACGTGCCGAACACCGGGCAGGGCGGCGCAACCCGGTGCGGGGACGGCTTGAGTACGGCGAGAAGGTCCGCCTCGGAATAGTTCTTGTGGTTGCGGTACACGCGCACCCGCACGCGCTCGCCGGGCAGCGTGAAGGGAACCATGACGACCCAACCGCCTGGCGGTTGGGTCGTAGCTTTAGGCTCTAAGCTGTCAGCTTTAAGCTCATTCAGCGGCACGCGGCCCAACCCGACGCCGAGATTCGTCAGCGTGGCGATCTCCATCTCGAGCTCGTGATGGTAGGGGAACGGCTGGTCGTTGAATTTTCGTTTGGCCACCAGAGGGACAGAATTGACAGAATCATGGCAGGGAAAGCAGAAACCCCGGTTCCGTCTGTTCATTCGGTCAATTCTGTCTAAACGAATCCCGTGCCCCCCGAGAAAATCACCAGCCTGCAGAACCCGCGCGTCAAGCAGCTGGTCAAGCTGCGCGACCGCCGGCCCCGCGACGAGGCCGGGCTGTTTCTCGTCGAAGGCTACCGGCAGATTCGCCGCGCCTTGGAAAAGAGCGTCCGGCTGCAGGAGCTCTATTTCAGCCCGGAATGGTTCCTCGGGGAGAACGAGCCGGCGCTGATCGAGCAGGCGCGACAGGCGGGCGCGCAGCTCTACGAGTTGTCGAAGGAGGCGTTCGCCAAGTGCGCTTACCGCGACCGTCCCGATGGCCTGCTAGCGGTCGCGCCACAGTGGAAGCACACGCTCGATGATTTAAAGCTGGGAGCGCCGCCGTTCCTCCTCGTGGTCGAATCGATCGAGAAACCCGGCAATCTTGGCACCATCCTGCGCAGCGCCGACGCAGCGGGTGTCGATGGGGTCATTGTGTGCGACGCGGTCACGGACGTTTTCAACCCCAACGTGGTCCGGTCCTCGACGGGGGTGCTGTTCTCGGTCCCAGTCGTGTTGACCGATAGCCAGAAGGTCCATGCCTGGCTGCGAGCGCACGGCGTGCGCATCGTGGCGACGACGCCCAACACGCCCCAGGTCTACACGCAGTCCGATCTGCGCGGACCGCTGGCGATCGTCATGGGCAGCGAGCAGTACGGGCTGAGCGACTTCTGGCTCAAGCAAAGCGACCAGCTCGTGCGGATTCCGATGGCCGGCCAGGCGGACTCGCTGAATGTGGCCATGGCAACTCTCATCACTCTCTTCGAGGCCGTCCGGCAAAGAAGCGGCTGTGGGGACGCCAGCCCGGGCGGAGAGCGGGGAATTGTCGATCCACCGAGCCGGGTGCATCCTGGTCGACCGTAGGTCCGTTCGGACACGCGGGAAACTCCCACCTCGAGGACCCGGAACGGCGGGATGGCGCGACGGACTATCCCGGCACTTCCATGTGCCGCTCGATTGCCGTCCTCCTTGTCCTGTTCTTCACCGCCGGCGCTTGGGCGCAAATCGAGGACCTCAAGCCACGCGGCTGGCTGCATCTCAACGGCTATACGGACCATTTCGATGCACCGAATGCCAACGACGAACTCTACGGGCTCGGCTTCACGTGGTATACCAAGAGCGCCGGCCACACCGAGCGCGCCTGGGAAGGCGACGTATTTCGTGACTCCGGCAACAAGCTCAGTGCGTACGCCGGACATTCCTGGATCTATGCCACCCGCCACTGGAAGGCGGGGCTGCTGGCCGGCCTGATGTACCACCGGAACTTCATCAAGGAAGACCGCTGGTGCTTGCTGCCCATTGCCCTGCCGTTCATGGAGCTGCCGCTTCGGGCTTTCTCGATCCGCGCCTATTACGTTCCCCCGGTGCGCAGTCGTCACGATCACCAGATCGCTTTCCAACTTCTGCTGCCGTCGGTCCGGTGATCCCGGATTTCGTGCCCGGTCACCGGGCACAATCGCGCAGCAAGGTATCCGCCGTCAGGTGTCGCGATTCAGGTGGGTGATCAATTCCTTCGTTCCCGCCGCCATGGTGATCCGAGGGATGTAACCGAGATCGCGGCGGGCGGCCGAAATATCGAACCAGTGTTCCGTCGCCATTTCCTTGGCGACAAAACGCGTCATGGGCGGCTCACCCTTGAGCGGCAGCACGCGCCAGAGCGCTTCCATGACGCCGCCGGCGGCGTAGGCGGCGCCGAGCGGGACATGACTTGTGATCTCCGGGACGCCCACGCCGCGCAGCAGTTGGTTGATCCAGTCCCAGAGCACGACCGGTTCGCCATTGGTGATGAAATAGGCCTTGCCGCCGGCGGGAGCACCAGAATCGACGAGTGCCTGTTCGGCGAGCAGGTGAGCGTCGACCACGTTTGCGATATGGGTGACGTCGACCCGGTTGCGGCCGGAGCCGATGATCTTCAGGCGGCCCCGGCGTGCGAGCGCGAGGACGCGCGGCACGACGTTCTGGTCGCCGGGGCCCCAGACCAGATGCGGACGGAGCGAGATCGTGGCCAGATCCTCCCCATGCGCGGCCTGCACCAGCCGCTCGGCGGCGGCCTTGCTCGTCGGGTAGGCGCACGGGGCCACGGTGCAAAGCGGGGCGGATTCGTCGACGCCGGAGAGATCGCCGTCCCGATAGACGACGCTGGGCGAGCTCGTGTAGACCAGGCGCGGCACCCGCGCGGCGCGGCAGGCGACGATCACATTGCTCGTGCCCTCGACATTCACGTGAAAAAATTCACGCGCGGGGCCCCAGACCCCCACGCGACCGGCGACGTGGAACACCGTGGTGGCGCCGGTGCAGCCCTGCACCAGCGCGGCGAGGTTGTCGAGGTCGCCCAGGATCACCTCCGCGCCGCGGGCGGCGAGTTCCGGCAGGGGCCGGCGGCTGAGCGCCCGCACCGGCCGACCGGCGGCGAGAAGGCGCGCGACCAGCTGGCCGCCGATGAAACCACTTGCGCCGGTGACGAAGGCCGTGCCGTTCATTGCCGGAGGGCGCGGGCCGGCACCTCGCGCCGGTCCATCTCGTAGCCCGATTGGTCTCGCGCCCAGGCGGCGAGCTTCAGCCGGTGAATCTTGGCGTTGTGTCGGACATCGACGGGGAAATGCGGGTGCAGATAAGCGAGGCGGATGAGATCGGTATGCGGCTGGGCGGCGCCAAGAGCCCGGAGTTCGCGCACGAGTTTCCGCCGCAGCGACGCGGTCGCAACGATGGCGCGCGAGGCCGGCTCGACCACGATCGCCGGCCGGCGGCCATCATGGCCGACGCCAATCAGCGCGCTACGGGCCACGCCGGGATGGGCGTTGAAGATCGGTTCGACTTGTTCGGTGAAGAAAGTCCCGTGCCTGGTCTCAACCCGCTCGGCCTTGCGGCCGCAGAACCACAGGCGGCCGGCGTCATCGAGGTAGCCGGCATCGCCCATGCGGTGCCAGACCGCGCCGGGCGGCGTGCCGGAAGCACCGAGGATCAACGATGAAGCAGCAGGGGATTCCTGCGGAGAGATTTTAGCCAAGGCGGTGGCCTCCGGCAGCTGGTCGTAGGTGCGTGTCACCACCGGGCCGCGGACGATGATCTCGCCGATCTGGCCGGGGGGGAGTTCACGCACATCCCCCAGCGTGGCGATCGGCTCATCGGTGATGGCGATGATCTTGACCTCGATCCCCGGGACCGGCCGCCCGACGCAGGTGCCGCGGCCCGCGGCGGTGGCCATGCAAGTTCCAAACTCCAAAGGCCCACGGCCAAATAAATCTGCAGAATCGGCATTTTGGACTTTGGCCCCTGGAGTTTGGCCTTTTGAGCTTTGCCGCCCAACCACCTCCTCAGCGGATATGCTACAAACCGGCAAAGCTTCCGTGGCTCCGTACGGGCTGTGGGCCGCGCCGTTTGGCAGGATCTTCTGGACGTCGGCGAACAACGCCGGCGGCACCGGCGCCCCCGCCATGAGGACGCGGCGCAGGGACGGCAGCACGAGGTGCTGTTCCTGACAAAACCGGCTGATCTTCCGCCACAAGGTCGGCGAGCCGAACGAATTCGTGACCTGCTGCTGCCGGATGGCCTGGACGATCTTCGCCGGGTCGACCGTGGCGGGACGACTGGGGTCGAGCTCCGGCACGACGGTCGTCATGCCGAGCGCCGGGTCGAACAGCGCGAAGATTGGCAGCATCGGCAGGTCAACCTCGCCCGGTTCGATGGCGTACGTTTCGCGCACCAGCCGGACCTGCGCGTCGAACATGCCATGCTCATAACAGACGCCCTTGGGCGCACCGGTCGACCCAGACGTGAAGAGGATGGCCGCGAGGTCACCAGCTTCGCTGGCAACCGGCTTAGAGCTGAGAGCTGAGGGCTGAGAGCCGGAAGGAGACCGAGCCGTCGGCGCACCGGGGACCCAGACGCGAATTTCGACGGAGGCGAAGGTGGAACGGAAGAGGTGGCTCGTCAGCTGCGCCAGCGGGATCCCGAGCAATACGCGCGGGCGCGAGCGGGCCACACAGGCCAGAAAGCTCTTCCGGCCCATGCCCGGATCGATGATCACCGGCACGGCGCCGAGCTTGAAGAGCGCGAAAGCCGACGCGATGAGCGGCAGGCCCTGGCGGACCATGACGAGCACCCGATCGCCGCTGCGCACGCCTCGCGCGGCGAGTTTCGCCACCCAGGCGTCGACCTCGGTATCGAGTTCGGCGAACGACAGCGTCAGGTAATCGATATCGCCGGCGCGGTCGCGACCGCGCGGAACGCGGATCGCCGGGTGAGCCGGCTGGCGCGCGGCCATCAGGGGCAGGTGACGGGCGATGTTGGCGGAGTCGGTCAAGGCCGGTCAGGGGGCGGCCCCGGGGAAGCTCAGCTTTTCCAGGCGGGCTCGGCCTTGAGCAGCTTCGCCTGCCAGGGCAGCAGGACGGTGTCGATGCTGGCGGGCTCGCGGGCGATCTGGACCAGCTGGGAGCGGGTGGCGATCAGCGTGGGGTCGAGATTGAGCTGCTGGGCGAGCCGGTCGCGATCGGCCTTGAGGCGATCCTGGCGGGCCAGTTCCTCCTGGGTCATGGCGGTGAACTCACGCCGGCGTTCGCGGCGCGGCAGCGACTGCGGGTCGGTGGCAAAGCCGCGGCGCACGGCCTCGGCGAGCGACGGGAACAGGCGTTCGTGGCGCCGGCCGAGATTGACGCGCAGGACCTCGTCGATCGGCTTGCCATCCTCGGCCGCGCGCGCGATGCGGCCGAGCAGCTCGTTGCCGGTCACCTTGAAGGGCGGCGTGTTGATCTTTTCCGCCCATTGCTCGCGCCAATGCCAGATGGCATGCAGCACGGCGAGGCCGCGCCCGCGCATCTTCTCCGAGCCGTTGATCCGCCAGTCATTGACGTCGGGCCCGGCAAAGCCCTCGTGGGCCACGTCGATCTGCCACCGGCATTTCTGCTCCAGCCATTCGAGCCGCCCGAGGCGGACGAGGTTGGCGCGAAGCTGGTCGCGCAGGGCGGGCAGATGGAAGACGTCGAGCGCCGCGTAATCGAGCATGGAGCGCTCGAGCGGCCGCTGGGACCAGTTGGCCTTCTGGTGGTCCTTGTCGAGCTGGACGCCGAAATGCTGCTCGAGCAGCGCGGCGAGGCCGAAGCGCGGGATGTTCAACAGTTGCGCGGCGAACATGGTATCGAAGAGCTGGCTTGGCTCGAAGCGGCACAGCTCCCACAGCAGACGCAGGTCATAGTCGCTGCCGTGCATGATGAGCGATTTGGACGCGAGGCGTTTCCACAATGGGTCCAGCGGCAGGTCCGCCAGCAAATCCACCAGGTAGATCTCACCGGCGGCGAGCACCTGCAGCAGGCACACGCGAGTGCGATACCGGAAGAGATTGTCGGCTTCCGTGTCGAGGGCGACCTCGCCGCAGCGATCGAGCGCTTGGTGGAGCGGAGCCAGTTGCTCCGGGTGGTCGATGAACTGATAGTGTGGCGTTGAACTCAAGCGGCGCAAAAGGGTTACGGCTCCCAAGCCGAAAGGAAAGCGTCAATCAATTCGGGCAGCTCGTCGCTATAGCCGCCCTCGAGGACCGCGGCGGCCGGGAGCGCGGCCTGGCGCAGCCAGCGACCGAGTTCGGCAAAATCCTCCGTCGCCAAGGTCATGGCCGTGATTGGGTCGCCCACGTAGGCATCGAAACCCGCGGACACGAGGAGGAGGTCGGGCTTGAACGCGAGCACCTCGTCCCACGCCCGCGCGAGGGCGGCCAGGTGATGGGCACGCGGGGTGTGCGGGGCGATGGGGTAATTGCGGCAATTGTCGAACGAGGCCGCGCCGGTGCCGGGATAACCGGGGTACTGGTGGACCGAGGTGAAAAGCGTGCCGGCCACGCCGCGCAGGATGTCCTCGGTGCCGTTGCCGTGGTGCGCGTCGAAATCCCACACCGCGACCCGCCGGCCGGCTGCAGCGGCCTGCCGCGCGGCGACAGCGATCTGGTTGAGGTAGCAGAAGCCCATCGCGCAGTGGCGCGTGCAATGATGGCCCGGCGGGCGCATCAGCGAAAAAGCCCGTTGCCCGGCCAGCGCGGCCGCGGCGGCGTCGAGCGCGGCGCCGACGGCGCGACGCGCGTGCATTGCGATGCCGGTGAAGTGCGGCGTGTCATCATCGATGTCGGGCGGGCGCGCAATGCGCTGCAACAACTCGGGGGCATGGGCAGCCAGCAGCGCCGGTTCCTCGGGGAGGCCGGGAAGGCGCCAGGTCCAGTCCGGATGGGCTTTTTGCAGGTACGGCACGCTGCGGAGAACGCGGGCCGGCTGCTCGGGCCTCATGGACGAGCCATATTCGGCGCAAACTGGATCGTGGACGATGATCATCAACGTGTCCGCCTACGGACGGTGGGAGCCTCCTAGCGAAACCGGATGGCGCTTCGCAGCAAGGCCGGATTGTCGGTCAGGATCGCATCGATGCCCCACCCCGCCAGGACGCGCATCCGCGCCGGCTCGTTGACCGTCCAGCACCAAACCTTGAGGCCCTGCGACTGGAAATGGCTGAGCCAGTCAGCGTCGCGGATGCCGGCATGGTTGACGCTGATGCCCATGGCATCGAGGTCGACCAGGCGACGCCGGAGCGACGCGGGCCGGGCGCGGCCTTCGCTGATCAGCATGCGCGGGATGCGCGGCGCGAGCTGCCCGGCCTCGGCCACGAGTGACGAAGAAAAGGACGCGAGGATGACGCCATCGGCGGCGCGCGCGGCGCGAATGGCGGCGATCACGGGTGCGACGGTGGCGCCGGCCTTCAGCTCGATCTGTACGAGCACCCGCCCGCGGGTGTACCGCAGGACATCGACGAGCCGCGGAATGGGTGCCACGCCATGAACCCGGAGCGGCGCGAGTTCGGACCAGGCGCGGGCAGCGATTCGGCCGCGGGCACCGGTCAGGCGCGACAGGCTGGCGTCGTGGAACACCACCGGCACGCCGTCGGCCGTGACCTGCACGTCGAGTTCGATGCCGTCCGCCCGGGCAGCGACCGCGCCACGGAACGCCGGCAGCGTGTTCTCGGGCAGTTTGGCGGAACTGCCGCGATGGGCGATGATGAGGGGACAGGTCACTGGGTGTCGGCCTCGACCCAGGCCGCGGCTGACAGCGCCACGAAACAATCAATCGGCGGCAAAGTCAGCCCCGATGCGCCCGCAGAATTATTTTTGTGGGTTTTTGCGCATTTTTGTGGCCAAAACATCCAGCATGAAGGTCGTCGTGCTCTGCTCCGGCGGGATGGATTCGGTGACCGCGCTCTACTGGGCGCGGCGGCACCACGACGTCATGGCGGCGCTCAGTTTCGACTATGGTTCGAAGCACAACCACCGCGAAATACCCTTCGCGGTTGAACAGGCGAAACGGTTGGGTGTGCCGCACCGCACGATCCCGCTCGATTTCATCGGCCGGGATTTCGCGTCGCACCTGCTGCAAGGCGGAGGTGCGATCCCGGAAGGCCATTACGCCGACGACACGATGCGGCAGACGGTCGTACCCTTTCGCAATGGCATCATGCTGGCCGCGGCGGGCGGCTGGGCGGAAAGCGTGGGCGCGCAAGGTCTCGTGATTGCCGCGCATACCGGCGACCACACCATTTATCCGGACTGCCGGGAGGATTTCATGCGCGCGATGGGCGAGGCGCTGCGCCTCGGCACCTACGCCAGCATAGAATTGATCCGCCCGTTCATCGCGATGGACAAGGCCCGGATTGCCCGCGAAGGCGCAACCCTCGGCGTCGACTTCGCCCGGACCTGGTCCTGTTATCGGGGCGGCGAGATCCACTGCGGCCGGTGCGGCACGTGCGTCGAGCGCCGCGAGGCTTTTCAGCGGGCCGGCCTGCCGGATCCGACCTCCTACGAGGCGACGCCGCCCCTGCCGGAGCGACCGTCATGTTGATCGCGGAGATTTTCCATTCGCTGCAGGGCGAAGGGCAGCTCGCGGGCGTGCCGTCGGTGTTCGTGCGCACGAGCGGCTGCAACCTGCGGTGCAACTGGTGCGACACGCCCTATGCCTCGTGGCAGCCCGAGGGGCGGCAGATGACGGTGGACGAAATTCTCGCCGCCGCCCGGCCGTATCCCTCGCGGCATGTGGTGCTGACCGGCGGCGAACCGATGATCGCGCCGGAGATCCACGAGCTGGCGGCCCGGTTTCGCGACGCGGGCTATCACATCACGATCGAGTCGGCCGCAACCGTGCCACCGGACGGAATTGCGTGCGACCTGGCCTCGCTCAGCCCGAAGCTGGCGCACTCCGCGCCGGACGCGCGGCTCGACGACGGCTGGCGCCGGCGCCACGAAACGCTGCGCTGGCAGCCGGCGGTTGTCGCGCGCTGGCTCGCGCTGCCGGACTACCAGCTGAAGTTCGTCGTCAGCGCCGCCGGCGACGTGGAGGAAATCGAACGCATGCTGCAGGAAACCGGCGTTGCCGTGCCGCGGGCGAAAGTTTTGTTGATGCCGGAGGGTGTCACGGTCGAGGCCTTGCGCGCCCGCGCCGGCTGGCTGGCGGAACTTTGCCGGAACCGCGGGTACCGTTATGCGCCGCGGTTGCACATCGAGCTTTACGGCAATCGTCGCGGAACCTGAACGATGCACACGCGCGATCCAGACCAGCCGGGCAAGAAGGTTTCGGTCGAGCTGCACGAGCTCGCGGAGCGCTTCCACCAGCACCGGGTGAGCGTGGCCGAAGTGATCGAGGTCCTGCACGAGCGCGCCTACACGCTGCTGATCATCATCATCGCCCTGCCCTTTTGTGTTCCCGTCACGCCTCCGGGCATGTCGCCGCCGCTCGGGGCCGTCATCCTGATCATCGCCACCGGCTTTGCCTTGGGCCGGGAACCCTGGTTGCCCGCGCGCCTGCTTCGCTTGCGGCTGCCGCCGCGGTTCTTCGGCATGGTGGCGGAAATGGCCAGCCGGATCCTCAGCCTGCTGGAGCGGGTGTTGCGGCCCCGATGGCCCAAGGTGACGGGATCCCCGCGGCTGGTGCGCTTGCACGCGGCAATGGTGGCGGTCGCAGCGGGTTTGCTGCTGATCCCGGCGCCCATTCCCTTGAGCAACACCCTGCCGGCTTTCGGCATTCTTCTGGGTACCGCCGGCACGATGGAACGCGACGGGCTGTGCGTGGTGTTGGGCTACGTGTTCACCTTCCTGGGCGCGGCCTATTTCGTCCTGATTGCGCTCATGGGCGCACAAGCCTGGGAGTTCATCGTCGAGAAGCTGGCCGGCGCCTTCTGACCGGGCGGACGCAGTGTCCCGCGACGGTCAGCACCGCAACACAATCTTTCCGAACTGGGCGGACGCCTCCATGTGCCGCAGCGCGGACTCCGCCTGGGGCAAGGGGAAAACGCGGTCGACCGCCGGGACGATCTTTTTGTCGGACACGAATGCGGCCAGGCCCTGGAAATCGGCCGGCGAGCCCATCGTCGTGCCGAGCAGGTCGATCTGGCGGAAAAAACATTTGCGCAGGTTGAGCCCGGACGGATTCCCAACGGTGGCGCCAAAGAAGACGATGCGTCCGCCGGGCGCGGTGAGGTCGATCAACGAATCGAAGGAATTGCCCCCCGCGCTGTCGACGATGACCGCGAAACGACCCGCCTGCTGTTCGAGCGCGGTGGCCCAGCCGGTCTCGCGATAGTTCGCGCCGCCACTGGCCCCCAAGGCGCGGGCCCGTTCGATCTTCTCTGGCGAACTGGATGTGACCCAAACCTCCGCGCCGGCGGCGAGCGCGAATTGCAGGGCCAGCAGCGCCGTGCCGCCGCCGATGCCGGTGATCAAAACGCGTTCGCCGGCCTTTAATTGGGCGCGGGTGAACAACGCCCGCCACGTCGTGAGTCCGGCCAACGGCAGCGCCGCGGCCTGTTCCCAGCTGAGGTGCGCCGGTTTGGCGGCAAGATTGACGGCGGGGATGGCGATCTTCTCCGCGAACGTGCCGGCATCCGGCAGGCCGAGGATGCGGAACTTCGGACCCTGCGCGCGCGGGTCGTCGCCCCAGTCGAGCGACGGGTTGATGATGACGTCGCGTCCGACCCACGCGGCCTCAGCTCCGGCGCCGACCGATTCGACGACGCCGGCACCGTCGGAGCCGAGGATCATGGGCACCTTGATGGCGGCATACTGCCCCAGCTGAATCCAGAGGTCGCGATGATTCAGCGCGGCGGCCTTGAGGCGAACCACGGCCTGGCCGGGGGCGACGACGGGATCGGGTTCATCGCGAAAAACCAACGGCTGTTTCGCTTCGACAAGGACGGCGGCTTTCATGGGAGCGCAAGCTAGGTCCGCGGACGAGCGAATGCAAATGTTGCGCCCGATCCCCGGGAATGTCATCCCTCGCGCATGAGCTCCACGCCTCCGCTTGCTCCTGCTTTTCCCGAAATCGGCCAGATTGCCCTCACGGTCAGCGATGTCGCCAAGGCGAAGACCTTTTACCGCGACGTGCTCGGCCTGAAGTTTCTCTTCGATGCCGGTCCCAACCTGGCGTTCGTCGCCGCCGGCTCCGTGCGCCTCATGCTCACGACGCCGCAGGGCCATGGCGAACCGGGCAAGAATTCGATTCTCTATTTCAAGGTGAACGGACTCGAGGCGGTGCACGCGGCCGTCGTGGCGCGTGGGGCGATCAACGAACGGGCTCCCCAATTGACGGCCAAGATGCCCGACCACGAACTGTGGATCGGTTTCGTGCGCGACCCGGACGGCAATCTTGTCGGCCTCATGGAAGAGAAGCGCTGAGGCGAGCCGCACAGTGGCCCGCGAATCCGCGCACCACAGGCACCCGGTCGCTTGCAAAGCCGGGGCCCGGGCGCAGCGTCCGACGCCACCATGGAATCAACGCCCACGCCGCCGGAACGCCGTCTGCATTACGGCTGGATCGCCGCCGGCGTGACCTTTGTCACGCTGCTCGCGGCCGCCGGCGCGCGCGCGACACCGGGCGTGATTCTGCTGCCGATCGGCAATGAGTTCCAGTGGAGCCGGGCGACGGTATCGTCGATCGTCTCGATCAACATCTTTCTCTACGGCCTCATCGGGCCCTTCGCCGCCGCGCTGTATCAACGCTTCGGCCTGCGGCGAACGATGATGACGGCGATGGCGTTGCTGGCAGCGGGGTACGGATTCTCAACGGTGGCGACCCATTACTGGCAGTTCGTGCTCTTGTGGGGGTTCGTTGTCGGGGCGGGCTCGGGCATGGCGGCAACCGTGCTCGGCGCGGCAGTGGCCAATCGCTGGTTCACGGCGCGACGCGGCCTGGTCATGGGCCTGCTGACGGCGAGCACGGCGACGGGCCAGTTGATTTTCCTGCCGAGTTTGGCGAAGGTCGTGACGGAGCACGGCTGGCGCGGCGCGCCGCTGGTGGTCACCGCGGCCACGTTGGCGGCAATTCCGCTGATTGGGTGGCTGATGAAGGATGATCCATGCGAGGTCGGCCTGCGGCCCTATGGCGAGGTGGGATCGGAAACACCCGAAGCAAGCGCGTTGGGGTCAACGCGCTCCCCCTCGGGCAATCCGGCGAAGCGGGCGATCGACGCATTGCTCGACGCGGTTCGCATCCGCGACTTCTGGCTTCTGGCGGGTTCCTTTTTCGTCTGCGGCGCCAGCACGAACGGCCTGATCGGCACGCACCTCGTGGCGGCCGCGTTTGACTGCGGGATTCCCGAGGTGCGGGCGGCGAGCTTGCTGGCGCTGATGGGCATTTTTGACCTCGCGGGCACGACCGCTTCCGGATGGCTGAGCGACCGATTCAACTGTCGCTACCTGCTCTTCGGGTATTACGGGCTGCGCGGCTTGTCGCTGTTGTTCCTGCCCTCGGCCCTGCTCGGCCCATCGGCCGGGCTCGGCCTCTTCGCTGTCTTCTATGGACTGGACTGGATCGCGACGGTGCCGCCCACCGTGCGACTGACGGGCGACGTTTTTGGCCGTGAAAGGGCCGGGATTGTATTCGGCTGGGTGGTCGCCAGTCACCAGGTGGGCGCAGCGTTTGCCGCCTATGCGGCGGGCGCGTTGCGCACGACGACCGGCACGTACAGCCTGGCGTTCTTCAGCGCCGGAGCCCTGTGCGTCATGGCAGCGGTCGCCGTGCTGCCGATCGGGCGCGGGCGCGCGCTGGTACCGCAGCCGGCGGCGGCGTGACGTTCAGCGGCGCAGCCTGGCCTGGAGCTTCCGGACTTCCGGGCTGATGGCGCCGCATTCGGTGCCGCAGCCCGGCTGCTTTCGTTTCTTGAGAACAGAGCGCACCAACACCACCGCGGCGAGGGCCACGATGGCGAAGGCCACAACGGTTTGAACGGAAGAGGACATCTCAAAAGCCGAGTGCCCGGCCGGCCTGGTAGATGATGAAGCACACCAGCCACGCGGTGCCGGTCATGTAGGCGATCTGGAACAGCGGCCAGCGCCACGAGTTGGTCTCGCGCTTCACGACCGCGACGGTGCTCATGCATTGCATGGCAAAAACATAATACACCATGAGCGTGAAGCAAACGAGCGGGGTGAAGAGCGGCGCGCCCCCGGGCCAGCGGGCGGCGCGCAGCGCATCGCGGATCGGCGCCGTGTCGTCAGGTCCCGACTCGACGCCGAAGATCACGCCCATGGAGCTGACGAACACCTCGCGGGCCGCAAAGGACGTGACCAGCCCGATGCCGATCCGCCAGTCGAAGCCCAACGGCTTGATCGCGGGTTCGAGCAGCCGGCCGGCCTGGCCGGCGAAACTGTGCTCGATCTGGGCCTCCGGCGGCGCGGAGTGATCGGGGAGCTTGGGAAACGTCGTGAGGAACCACAGCACGATCGAAATCGCGAGGATGATGGTGCCGGCGTTCTTGAGGAAGAGCCACGCCCGCTCGAACATCTGGCGGAGGATCTCCTTGAACCTCGGCGGCTGGTACGGCGGCAGTTCCATGATCATGAGCGGCGGCGCGCTCTTGAAGAGGGTGCGCTTGAACAGCCAGGCGAAGCCGAAGGCGCCGCTCGTGCCCAGCAGGTACATCAGGAGCATGATGCCGACCTTGGTTGTCGCGGGGACCGTCTTGCTCGGCAGCAGGGTGGCAATCATCAGCAGGTAAACGGGCAGCCGGGCGGAGCAGCTCATCAACGGGGCGACGAGGATCGTGACGAGCCGGTCCTTGGCGTTCTCGATCGTGCGCGTCGCCATAATGCCGGGAATGGCGCAGGCATAGGAGCCGAGGAGGGGAATGAAGGATTTGCCATGCAGGCCAACCTTGCTCATCGGCCGGTCCATCAGGAAGGCGGCCCGCGCCATGTAACCGGTGCTTTCGAGGAGGCCGACAAAGAAGAACAGGATCAGGATCTGCGGCAGGAACACGACGATGCCGCCCACGCCGGCGATCACGCCATCGGTCAACAGGTCGCGCAGGTCGCCTGCCGCCATCGCGCCCTTCAGCCACGCGCCGAGCCCCGCCATGTGCGCATCGATCCAGTTCATGGGATATTCGGCCAGCGTGAAAATGGAGAAGAACATCAGCGCCATCACGGCGGCAAAGAAAAGCCAGCCCCAGAGCGAGTGAACGAGGACGGCGTCGATCCGGTCGGAGAGCGACGGGCCGCGCTCGCGCGTGTGGCGCAGAACCCCGGCGCACAGCGGCTTGATCGCATCGTAACGCGAGCGGATCAGCGTGCCGGACCAGTCGGTGCCATCGGTTTGCCAGCGGCGCTGCCAGGCCGCGAGCAGGCCCATGGTGCGCGCGCTGAGCGGTTTCGAGCCGGCGACGCGGACACCCTCCGCATCGGTGAGAAGCAAAAGGGCCTCCGCGCGGGCAATAAGCGGGGAACGCCCATCGGCATCGGACAGCGCGGCCTGCAACTCGGCGACCGCCGGCGCGATTGGCGGCGGGACATCCCAGCGATGGCGCGCGAGAGGCAGTTCGATCCGGCTCATCGCGAGCTTGAGCTCGACCAGGCCGCGGCCGTTGACCGCCTCGCACGGGATCACCGGCACGCCGAGGGCTTCCTCGAGCTTGCGCGGGTCGAGCTGGATGCCGGCATCGGCGGCGACATCCATCATGTTCAACGCGATGATCAGCGGGCGGCCGAGGTCGAGGATCTGGTGGACGAGGTAGAGGTTGCGCTCGAGGTTGGACGCATCGACCACGCAGATGATGCGGTCGGGCTGCGGGGTGTCCTCGCGGCGACCGAGGAGCACGTCGCGCAGGACGGCCTCATCGGGCGAGCGGGCGGCGAGCGAATACGCACCCGGGAGATCGATGATCTGGATCGGCCGGCCGTGCTGCGACCAAGCGGTGCCGATCTTTTTTTCGACGGTGACGCCCGGATAATTGCCGACCTTTTGGCGCAGGCCGGTCAGGGCATTGAAGAGCGTGGTCTTGCCGCAGTTTGGGTTGCCCACCATGGCGTAGACCGGCAGGCGGTCCGGCGTGGCGGAACGCTTCTTGCCCGGCAGCGCGATGTGCGGAGGCAGGTTCACGGCGTGGAGGCGTGGAGCGGAAGGCGAACCGGCGCGCAGCGGGCCGGCACGTCAGGCGGACGCGATGGCGCCGGCACCGCCCAGCGCGTGCGGCAGAGGCTCAACCAGTATGGCCATGGCCGCACCGTGATTGAGCGCGATGCGGGTGCCGTTCACCTGACAAAGGCTGGTTTTGTGGCCGGAGATCTTTGTGACCAAGGCCGCTTCGCCGAAACCCATCTCGCGCAGTCGCAGCGCGAATCCATCATCCCCCTTGATGACACAAATCCGACCGGTGCAGCCCGGGGGAAGCTGGCAAAGAGGGGTGAATTGGTCGCGGTTCAGTGGCATCAGCCGTGACAGAACGCTAAATGAGACTGAGTAGCAAGTAAATCTCCGCTAGGTCGACAATCCAACTAGTCTCGTAATTACCCGGATAAATTCTGTATAACTAACTGAATCTCCCCTGCTTATGGATCCGGTCATGAATTCGCCAAGCAGCAGCAGATTTCCCACGACCGCTAGCATCACAACGATTGCGGCAAATTTCAGGGCGCGGGACCGGAGGGCCGAATCCCAGAGAAATCCGAGGCCGGCCATGCAATAAAGTGTGGCTCCTTCGAAGGCCCGGTTGCCAAACGAAGAACCAAACCACCAGCACCACCAGGAGGAATTGAGATAAATGATGAGCAGGGTGGAAACGAGCCAGGTGGCGGGCAGGCGTTTGGATGCCACACACCACAACAAGGCGAGAAACCCGGGGAAAAGAAGCGGGTGCCAATAGAACCAGCCGTGCCAACTGGAAAAGAGCACCTCCAACAGCGCCGGATGCGTGAAACCGAAGGCTTCCCCTCCATAGGTATTGGGCAGCCACAAAGCATAGACCTGGTGCCAGGCCCACAGCTGCAGCCCGACCGGCACAAACCCGCTGGCGGCGAGCCAGGTCAGGCGAAGTGCGGCCGACCGATCGGCGCGCCACTCATCGCGCAAAACGGAGGCCAGCACTGCGAGCGGATGGAGACAGTACACGACCGAGGTCGATCGGGTGACGACCAACAAAGACAGGACGAAGCCAAGCAGCCCCCAGCGATTGCGCCGCGCGGGATCGTCACGGATGCACATCGCGAGTTCGTGGCTGAAAGCCACCAACGAAAAGGTCAGGCCATGCGCCATGCTGATGCGAGCCGTCTGGTAATAGATGAGCGGGCTGGCCAGCCAGCCGGCGAGCAAGCCGACCTCCGCCGCTCCGGCCGGCAGGAAACGCAACAGGAAACGCCGGGCGACCAGCATCCCGGCCACCGTGATGCCGAGATGCCCGGCCCACAGACAATATTGATAGAAGGGCGCCCAACCATCGGCCGGCCAGCCGAGCAGCAGAGAAAGGCCGTGCGCCAAGAGAAAGAATGGCGCGCTGGCCAGCGCCCAGCCGAGCGGATATTTATCGGGCAGCCGCCCGCGCGCGGTGCGAGGCTGCGTCAACAACTCCCGCCGTTCCGACGAATCGAGCATGGGGGTTTCCTTGACGTCGTTGGCGAAATCCCAATCGCCATCGATGACCAGGGAACGCAGCCAGAAATAATATTGGACGTCATCGTTGCCTTTGAGCATCGGCCTCGACGCCCCGCGCACCGTCAGGTCCCAGCCTTGGTAGGTGATCGCGACAACGGCGGCGATCACAGCAATGACTAGCAGGACGCGATTCACAGCGCATCGAGCAGAAACCGCGAACCGGAAGCAACCGCAAAGGCGTGCACCGGGGACCGGCGCGCGCTGCGACCGGGGAATCAGCGCCGGCGACGCTTCACCGCCAGCTGGACGCCGGCAAACCGCACCAAGTTCTGCAGGTGCTCGAATTCGTTCGGGTCCATCGTCTTTGCCTCGCGAATATTCTGTTCGGCCCGACGCATGGCTTCCTCAACCGCGCGTTCATCGATCTTCGCTTCGTCGATGGCGTTCTCGGCGAGGACGCGGACCGAGTCGCCGACGATCTGGGCGAAGCCGCCGCTGATGGCGAGGAAATGCGTCTGATTCCCTTTCGTCACCCGCAGCTCGCCATCGGCGACCTGCGTGAGCAGGGGGATGTGTCCCGGCAGGATGCCGATCTCACCCTCGACCGTCGGGACGACAACGGAATCGATGGTGTCGGAATACACCTTGGCTTCCGGGGTGACGATTTCGAGAGTTAGGGGCATTTGTTCGAAGTATTGAGTATCAAGTAACAAGTATCAGGAGGAGGAGCCCGGGAATCTTGTTACTTGGAAACTTGGTACTTGTTACTTGTGGCCATTATTTCTTGCCGGCCGCCGCGAGAACTTCGTCGATGCCACCCTTCATGTAGAAGTCGGGCTCGGCGACGTCGTCGAGCTGGCCCTCGAGGATCATCTTGAAGCCGCGGACCGTGTCCTTGACCGAAACGTACTTGCCGGCGGTGCCGGTGAAGACCTCGGCGACGTGGAACGGCTGCGAGAGGAAGCGCTGGATCTTGCGGGCGCGGTAGACGGTGAGCTTGTCCTCGGGCGAGAGTTCGTCGAGGCCCAGGATCGCGATGATGTCCTGGAGATCCTTGTAACGCTGGAGCACGCGCTGCACTTCGCGCGCGACGTGGTAGTGCTCCTCGCCGACAACATCGGCCTGCAGCGCCTTCGAGACGGAGGCGAGCGGGTCGACCGCCGGGTAGATGCCGAGCTCGGCGATGGCGCGCTCGAGCACGATGGTCGAGTCGAGGTGGGCAAACGTGTTCGCCGGGGCCGGGTCGGTGAGGTCGTCCGCGGGCACGTAGACGGCCTGGAACGAGGTGATCGAGCCCTTCTTCGTCGACGTGATGCGCTCCTGGAGGATGCCCATCTCGTTGGCGAGGGTCGGCTGATAGCCGACGGCGGAGGGCGAGCGGCCGAGGAGGGCGGACACCTCGGAGCCGGCCTGCGAGAACCGGAAGATGTTGTCGATGAAGAGGAGCACGTCCTGGTTCTTCTCGTCGCGGAAGTATTCGGCCATCGCGAGGGCGGAGAGGCCGACGCGCATGCGGGCGCCCGGGGGCTCGTTCATCTGGCCGTAGACGAGTGCGACCTTCGACTTGGCGATGTCGTTTTGCACGATGACGCCCGAGTCGGACATTTCGTGGTAAAGGTCGTTGCCCTCACGGGAGCGCTCGCCGACACCGGCGAACACGGAGTAGCCACCGTGCGCCTTGGCGATGTTGTTGATGAGCTCCATGATCACGACCGTCTTGCCGACGCCCGCGCCGCCGAACGCGCCGACCTTGCCGCCCTTCACGAACGGGCAGATGAGATCGATGACCTTGATGCCGGTCTCGAGGATGGTGGACTTGACGTCCTGGTCGACGAGGGTCGGCGGGGCGCGATGGATCGGATAGCGCTTGTCGTGCGGGACCGGTCCCTTGTTGTCGACCGGGTCGCCGGTGACATTGAAGATGCGGCCGAGGACGCCGGCGCCGACGGGCACGGAAATCGGCGCGCCGGTGTTGGCGACCGCAATGCCGCGCTTCAGGCCCTCGGACGAGGACATGGCGATGGTGCGGACGAGACCTTCACCCAGGTGCTGCTGCACCTCGAGCGTGAGCTTCTCCTGCTTGCCGGAGACGGTGAAGTCGACGGTGAGCGCCTGGTAAATGGGCGGGACGGCGTTCTGGTCGAATTGGACGTCAACGACGGCGCCGATGACCTGGACGATTTTTCCTTGGTTGCTCATGACGGAAACGGGCTGCGGGGATTTGGGTTCTTGAAATCAGGCGGAGGCCGCGAACTGCGCGGCGGCGATCTCGAGGATTTCCTGCGTGATGCCGGCCTGGCGGGCCTTGTTGTATTCGAGGGTCAGGTCACCGATCAGTTTGGTCGCATTGTCCTTGGCGGTCTTCATCGCCACCATGCGGGCGCTGTGCTCGGAGGCCTTGGCGCTGACGATCAGCTGGTAGATGTAGCGGTTGACGTAGAACGGCAGCAGTGCCTCGAGCACGCTCTGCGCATCGGGCTCGAACAGCATGCCGCGGACATCGGCCGCCGGCTTCACCCCGGTCTCGGCGTGCAGGTGGGTGAGGAAGTCGGCGACGTTGGTGAGCGGGAGCACCGGGCGGTGGATCGGCTCCTGCACAAGGGTGTTCTTGAACCGCGGGTAGATGACCTCGACGGTGTCGATCGTGCCCTCGAGGTAGAGTTTGATCATGAACTCAACGACGGTCTTCACCTCGGCGAACGACACACGGTCGGAGACGGTGAAATCGGCGACGATGTCGCGTTTGGTGCGGGCGAGGAACTGCGCGCCCTTGCGGCCGATGGCGACGAACTTGGCCGGCGCCTTCACATCGTGGACGAGCTTGAAAAGGTTGGCGTTGAGCGGGCCGCACAGGCCCTTGTCGGTGGTGACGACCAAGATCCCGCGGACCTTCACCGGCCGCTGGATGAGGAACGGGTGCAGGGACTCGTCGACGCGGCCGGCGAGCGCGCCCAGCATCTCGGCCATCAGCACCGCATAGGGACGCCCGGCGATCGCGGCCTGCTGCGCCTTCTTCATCTTTGACGCCGCGACGAGCTCCATCGCCTTGGTGATCTGGCGGGTGTTCTTGACCGACTTGATGCGCCGGCGGATGTCGCGGGTGGAAGCCATGAATCAGGATGTCAGATTTGAGATTTCAGATCTGAGATTACCTGGCGGTGAAGGTGGATTTCCACTCGTCGCAGGCGGCCTTGAGGGCGGCCTCGATCTCGTCGGTGAGCTTGGCCTCGGTGCGGACCTTCGTGAGCAGGTCGGCCTTGCGGGTGGTGAGGTAGTCCTTGAGCGAGTTCGCCGCGGTGACGATGTGCTTCACCTCGATCGAATCGAAATAGTTCTTCTGGAGGGCCCAGAGGACGGCGGCCTGCACCTCGATCGCGATCGGGTTGAGCTGGGGCTGCTTGAAGAGTTCGACGATGCGGGAGCCGCGGTCGAGGGTGGCCTTGGTCTTGGCATCGAGGTCGGAGCCGAACTGCGCGAACGCCGCCAGCTCGCGGAACTGGGCGAGCTCGCCCTTCAGCTTGCCGCCGACCTGCTTCGTGACCTTGATCTGCGCGGCGGAACCGACGCGCGAGACGGACAGGCCGACCGAGACGGCGGGCCGAATGCCCTGGTTGAAGAGATCGGTCTCGAGGAAGATCTGGCCGTCGGTGATCGAGATGACGTTGGTCGGGATGTAGGCGGAGACGTCGCCGGCCTGGGTCTCGATGATCGGCAGGCCGGTGAGCGAGCCCTTGCCGTCGAGGCGCGCGGAACGTTCGAGCAGGCGGCTGTGCAGATAGAACACGTCGCCCGGGTACGCCTCGCGGCCGGACGGGCGTTTCAGGATGAGCGAGATCTGGCGATAGGCGACGGCGTGCTTCGAGAGATCGTCATAGACGATCAGCGCATCCATGCCATTTTCCATGAACCATTCGCCCATGGCGGCGCCGGAGAACGGCGCGAGGTACTGGTTGGCCGGATTGTCGGCGGCGGGCGCGGCGACGATGATGGTGTATTCGAGCGCGCCGGCGTCCTCGAGGGCGGTGATCGTGCGGGCGATGTTGGACTGCTTCTGGCCACACGCGACGTAAATGGAATAGACGGGGCGGAAGTTCTTGTCGCCCGAGGCGAGGCCGACCTTGTTGATGCGGGCCTGGTTGATGATCGTATCGATGCAGATCGTCGTCTTGCCGGTGCCGCGGTCGCCGATGATGAGCTCGCGCTGGCCGCGGCCGATCGGGATCATGGAGTCGATGGCCATGATGCCGGTGAGCAGCGGCTGGGAGACGGATTTGCGGACGATGATGCCGGGGGCGATCTTCTCGACCGGGTAGAATTCCTTCGCCTCAATCGGGCCCTTGCCGTCGACCGGGCGGCCGAGGGCATCGACCACGCGGCCGAGCAGGACCTTGCCGACGGGGACGGAGAGGAGCTTGCCCGTGGTCTGGACCTCATCGCCCTCCTTCAGGGTCGAGACGTCGCCGAGCACGACGCAACCAACCTCGTCCTCCTCGAGGTTGAGCGCGATGCCGATGGCGCCGCCGGGGAACTGAACCATCTCGTTGTACATGACGTCGGAGAGGCCCTCGATCTTGGCCACGCCGTCGGCGACGGTGCGGATGACGCCGGTGTTCTTCTTGACCGCCTTGGTGGAGAGCTTGGCGATCTGTTGTTCGATTTGTTCGATGACGTTGCTCATCGGGAAAATGGGTCAGGTCTGCGTGGGGTTCAGGTGGAGGCGGAGGAAAGGGCGGCGAGCTGGCCGGCGACGGACGATTCGTAGACGTCGGAGCCGACGCGGATGCGAAGGCCGGCAAGGAGTGCCGGGTTGGGCCGGGCGATCGCGGTAATGGGGCGGTGGTACTTCCTGGTCATTGCGCCTTCGATCAGGCGGAGCGTGGCGTCGGCCACCGGGCCGGCATGTTCAACGCGTGCCTGGGAGCGGGCGAGTTCGGCGGCGATGTAACGATGATAAGCCCGGAGCAGCGCGAGCGGATGGCGCGGCGCCGTCTTTTCAATCCAACCCAGCACGCCGGCGACCTGGTCGGCCGAAACGGCGCCATCGACGACGCTCAGGCGAAAGAGCTGCTTCGCGAGGTGCTTGGTTTGTTTGTCGGCGGCCATGGAGGAGTGAACAGTGAACGGTCAGCAGTGAGCTGGGGCTCAGAGTGCGGACAGCTCCTTGGTGGCCGTGTCGTTGTAGGCGGCGCGGTCGGCATCGCTCAGCTTCTTGGCGAGGACGCGCTCCGTGGTGGTGACAACGAGCCGGGCGATTTCGGTGCGCGCCTGGTCGAGCATCTTCTTGTGCTCGAGCTCGGTGGCCTGGCGGGCCTTCTCGACGAGGTCGGCGGCGCGCTGGACGGCTTCGACCTGCTGCTTGTCGGCGAAGTCCTTGGCGGACCGGCGGGCCTCATCGACGACTTTCTGGGCGTCGAGCTGCGCCTGCTTGACGATCTGCGCGGACTCCTGGGCGGCGGCGGCGAGGCGAGCCTGGGTCTCCTCGGCGTTCTTGAGGCCGGCCTCGATCTTCTTGTTGCGCTCCTCCATCGTCGAGATGGTCGGCTTGATGCCGAACTTGTAGAGCACGCCGAACAGGATCAGGAAGCTGATGACCTGGAAGAGAACGTATTTCGGCTCGACGCCGAAATGTTCGAAGGTCTGCCGGAGGCCGTCGACGGGGCCGGGCGCCGCGCCGCCTTCGACCGTGGCGAGGAGGAGTGTGAACATGGCGGGAAAGGGGATGGCGGCGCGGAGCCCAGGGGGCCCGCGCCGCCGGAGACAGGGTTATTTCGCGAGGAACAGCGCGAGGATGCCAAGTCCTTCGGCGAGGGCCATGCCGATGATGGCCTGGACGAGGATCTTGCCGGACGCGCCGGGATTGCGGCCGACGGCTTCGGCGGCCTTCTGGCCGATCAAGCCGACGCCGAGGGCGCCGCCGAGCAGGCCGAAGGCGCTGGCGATGTTGCCGGTGATTTCAGCGAGGAGGAGGTTCATGGTGGGTGGGATTTGTTTTGGTTGCGGTTGCCGTCGTGCGCGCTCGAGGCACGCTCCCGACGGGAAAGGATCAGTGGTGGGCTTCCGCGGCGTGGCCGGCCTCGTCGTGTTCATGGTCATCCCCGTGATTGCACAGCAGGCCGACGTAGACCGCGGTGAGCAGCGTGAAGACGAGTGACTGGATGAGCCCGACGAGCAGCTCCATGAAATAGAACACGAAGAAGAAGCCGGTGCCGTGCAGGAGATTCTCGCCGCCAAAGATGTTGCCGAAGAGACGGACCGAGAGCGTGAAGGGGCGGATGAGGATCGAGAAGACCTCGATGAAGCCGACGAGGAAGAACAGGATCGTCAGGAAGGGGTAAAGCCAGGCCGGCGTGTCCTGCTTGTCGGCTTTGTTGCCGAAGAGATCGAGGAAGATGACCTTTGGCCCGGCGTATTTGAGGACAATGATGAGCCAGGCACCGAAGGAAATAAGCGCCAGCGCGATCGTGCCGTTGAAGTCGGAATTGAAGGGGCGAATCAGGGGCCGTGTGAGTTCGAAGTGGCCATCGACTTCATGGCCCCACCCCATCGTGCCGACGCCGGGGATGAGCCCCATCCAATTATGAAAGAGAATGAACAGGAAGAAGGTGACCAGAAGCGGAAAGGTCACGGGAAACGCCTTCTTGCCAACGATCGGCTCGAACAGGTCGCGCAAAGCCTCGAGGATCGACTCAAATACGGCCTGTCCCTTCGTCGGCAGCACCTGGGGTTTCCCGACGAGGAAAAGCACCAGGGCGATGAACAGGGCCGAGATCGCCCAACCGGTCACCATGCTGTTTGTGATGCCCCAGCCACCGCCGAGGTCGACCAGCCGGGCAGCCGCCGGCGACACGCCCCCGCCTTCGCTGGCGAACACCGGCGCGGACAGCGCCAGCGCGGCAAACAAACCGAGGGTCTTTTTAACGGACATCATGCGGGGATATTGAACTCCGAGGAGCGAAAAGGGCCGAATGTCGTAGGAGCGCCGCCAAGGGGGCGTCAACCCTCTAAAGTGAATGATTTAGGAGAGGGAGCCGAAATTAACGCGACCGCCTCCCGAACCGGTGGCGGCTAATACCAAGCCGGGCTTGCAGGCCGGGTCCCACGGGCCAAATTTGTGGCCATGGGCGAACCCCTGATTCCCGACATCCTGACCCGCACGGAGCCGCCGCATCGGCCCAACGGGGAGCGGAAGCTGGCCCACAACGTCTTCATGCAGGCGACGTGGGCGTTGCTGGTGGCGGCAGCCCTGGTGCAATTGTTTCTATTGGTGTGGCTGGATGTGATGTCCTGACCGCGACCAGGGAGTAAAAGCGGTCGGCCAAGGCTTGGAAGACCGTCTCATGCTCCAGCGGCCAAGGTGCATCTGGATCCAGGCGCCATGTCGACAGCTGCCGCACGATTTCGGTCACGGCGGCATGGTATTCGGCATGGTCCGTGCGGAAATAGAGGCGCGCCCCGGATGGCGACCGGCCGGCGAGCGCCTCGAAGAACGCGGGTTGCAGGACCCGGTTCTTGTGGTGGCGTTTCTTGGGCCACGGATCGGGAAATAGGACCCAGGTCTCTTCCAAGCTCACCCCGGGCGGGAGGGCATTCAGGAATTCCCGGGCCTCGGCCTGGAGAAAATGGCAGTTGGGGAGCCGGGCGCGGGCGACCTTGCGCCGGGCCCGCTCGATGCGCGGCCCGCTGATATCGACGCCGAAACAAAGGCGTCCGGGGTTTTCGGCTGCATAGCGGGCCAGGAAATGGCCGTGCCCGCAGCCAATCTCCCACACGATCGGCCGCGCCACCGGCAGCACGACGTCCAATTCCTTGCGCAATGCGGCACGCCGGCCGGCGATCAAGGCAAGGAATTCAGGGCGGAATACCACGGCGACCTTGTGGCGCGGCGCCCGGTGCCGGCGCAACCCCGAAGCTCAGGATTTTTGTCGCCGCGGCAGGAGCAGCCGGATGCGGAGCCCCTGCCCTTCGGCGCTTTCCGCCCAGACGCGCCCGCCGTGGAGCTGGACGATGTGTTTCACGATGCTGAGCCCGAGGCCGGTGCCGCCGGTTTCGCGCGATCGGCCCTTTTCCACGCGGTAGAAGCGTTCGAAAATGTGCGGCAGGTCGTCGGCGGGGATGCCGCCGCCGTTGTCACGCACGAAGCATTCCACCTCGTCCGCCTCCGCCGCCACCGCGCCCAATTCCACCACGGAGCCCTTCGGCGTGTATTTGAGGGCGTTCTCGAGCAGATTGCCGAACACCTGCGTGAGTTTCTCCTCGTCCGCCTGGATGGCGCCGACGGCCGCATCCACCTTGACGGCCAGCAGGTGCTCGGCCGCGGCGGGCCGGCGCCGGTAGTCATCAACCAGGTTTTCGAAAAATGCCGCCAGCGACACCGGGCCGAACTTCAGGCCCGGGGTGGCCGACTCGAGACGCGAGAGCGACAGCAGGTCGTCAATGATCGCGCGCAACCGTTCGCCATGGCGCTGGATCGTGCGCAGGAATTTTTCCCGGTCCTCGATTGGCATCGTCGCGTGGCCGTCGACGAGGGTTTCGATGTAGCCCTTGATGATGCTGAGCGGCGTGCGGAGCTCGTGGGAGGCATTGGCGACGAAGTCACGGCGGACGCGCTCCAGCTTCCGCTGATTCGTCATGTCATGGATTACGAACAGCGCCCAGGGCGTCTTCCCGTCGGGCGACGGGATCGGCGCGCCCGAGGCCTCGATCCACACCGTCGTCTGGCCGTCGATGATTTCGAATTCCTGTCGCGGCAGCGGCTGCCCGGCGCGGATGGCGCGGACGAATTCGATGAACGCCACGCTGCGGACGATCAGCTCGAGGCGCAGGTTCACGAGGTCGCGCGCAGCGGGGAAGATTTCGCGCAGCGCGCGGTTGGCGAGATGGATGTAGTTTGCCTCGTCCACGATAAGGACCGCTTCCCGCAGGTTGCCGAGGGTCGCTTCGAGCTGGGTCAGCTGGCCGGTTCGCTGCTGTCGGAGCGTGGAATTCTCGGCGATGAGCCGGTTCACGTCCTCGACCAGGCGACCCCAGCCGGGGAGAAAGTTCGCCGCGCTTTCGTCGTGCAGCAACGGCTGGCCATGCTGCGTCGCGCGGCGCAGGGCATCGAGCGCCCGGTCCTGCTTCCAGAGCAATCGGAGCAGGAAGAGCAGCGCCAGCGAAAGGACGACGAGCGCGAGAATGGTCATGCGGACAATTTCTTGTCCGCGATGCGATACCCCACTCCCCGGATGGTTTCAATCCAACCCGCCTCCGGGCCGAGCTTCTCGCGCAGGCGGCGGACGTGCGTGTCGACGGTGCGGGTCTCGATCTCCGTCGAGTAATTCCAGACATTCAGGAGCAGGTGCTCGCGGGTTTGCACGCGGCCTTGCCGTTCCATCATGAGGCGAAGCAGCTTGAATTCGGTGGCCGTGAGCTCGACCGGGACTCCGCGGACGCTTACGCGATGCATTTCGCTGTCGAGGAGGATGTCCCCGATCTGCAGCTTGGCAGGCAGCGATTCTGCAGGCGTCGAGACGCGGCGGAGGATCGATTCCGTGCGCAGGACGAGCTCTTTGGGACTGAAGGGTTTTCCCAGGTAGTCGTCGGCGCCGGATTCCAAACCTTCAATGCGATCATGGGACTCGGCCTTGGCGGTAAGAAAAATTATCGGGACGCGCGCGAGCTTCGGATCCGCCCGCAGGATCCGGCAGATCTGGATGCCGCTGAGGTGCGGCATCATTATGTCTAATATTATCAGATCGGGCTGCACCTGCCGCGCCTTGGCGATGCTGGCGGTGGCGTCGTTCAGGGATTCCACGTGGAACCCTTTTGCCTTGAGATGATAGGCAACCAGGTCGGTTACATCCGGCTCATCGTCGACGACGAGAATCTTCTTCTTGTCCATTATGGCGGTGATAGGGCGCCTCGAAAGTCGTCGCGAGTGAATTAGCCGGCGTCACGCGATTGTCACACCATTATCACCTCGGAAAAGAGCCCGAGCTTCCCGACGCGGCCTCAACCGGCCGGCGACTTCGGGCCGGCGGCAATTCGCACCATCAGGATGCTGATGTCCGCGGGATTCACTCCGCTGATCCGACTCGCTTGTCCCAGATTCTCCGGCTGCAGCTGCTGCAGCTTCAAGGCGCTCTCGCGCCGTAGGCCCGGAATGGTGGAGTAATCCAGCCAGGCCGGAATACGGATTTTCTCCACGTCCTGGAGCTTCTCGATCTGGCGCCGTTCGCGCTCCAAATAACCGCGATAGGCCACGCGATAGAGAACTTCGTCCCGGACTGCCTCATTTTCCCGGGTAAACTCCGCGGGAAGATCTGAAACGCTGCCACCGCGGCGTAGTGCTTCGGCGAAAGTTCCTCCCGCGGTCTTCGTCTTTTCTAATGTCTCGACCCAATTGCGAATGCGCGCCGACTTCTCCGATATTCTACGCAACCGATTACTGTCTAATAAGTTGTGAATTGATGAATGATGCTGTAGTCTAAGCTCGGCGCTTCCGTGGTTGAATAGCAACCGATGCTCCGCCCGGCTCGTGAACATGCGATAAGGCTCCGAGGTTCCCTTCGTGACGAGGTCATCGATGAGGACCCCGATGTAGCCTTCGTGTCTGGCGATCACGAGTGGCTCTTCTCCCCTCACCTTGCGCACCGCATTTACGCCCGCCACCAAGCCTTGAGCAGCGGCCTCCTCGTACCCCGAGGTACCATTGATCTGTCCGGCGAGGAAGAGATTCTCGACCTTCCGCGATTCAAGCGAGAGGTGCATCTGGGTCGGCGGCGCGAAGTCGTACTCAACCGCGTAGGCTGGTCGGAGGAGTTGCGCATTTTCCAATCCAGGGATGCTGTGGACCAGCCTCAGCTGGACCTCGAGAGGCAGACTGGTCGAGAGTCCATTGATATAATACTCGTTCGTGTTCCGACCTTCGGGTTCCAGGAAAAGCAGGTGGCGCGGCTTGTCGGCAAAGCGCACGAACTTATCTTCAATGCTCGGGCAGTACCGCGGGCCAATCCCTTGAATTTCTCCGGAGTACATGGCCGACAAGTGAAGGTTTTCCCGGACGATCGCCTCAGACTCGGGAGTCGTATATGTCATCCAGCATGATACCTGATGGGAGCCGGCGGCCCATCCCAACCGTGTCTCGCCTTCCTGTTCCACGTGGAACAGGCCGTCATCTGCCCGTGTATCATGGAACGCGAACAGCGTCGGCTTTGCATCGCCCTTTTGCTCCTGCATCTTTGAAAAATTGATGCTCCGGCCCAATACCCTGGGCGGCGTTCCCGTCTTCAACCGCTGGAGCTCGATGCCTGCTTCCAACAGACTGGCCGAAAGCGTCTTTGCCGAGAAGTCTCCGAGGCGGCCACCCTCATTCTTATTCTGCCCGACATGCATGAGGCCGCGCAGGAATGTTCCGGTCGTGATCACCACGGTCCGGCCGTGGAAATCGATGTCCAAATTGGTCCGACATCCCACGACTTGGCCATTGGCAAATTGTAATCCGGTCACTGTCGCTTGGAAGATCTGCAGGTTCGGCTGCAGCTCCAGGGTGTGCTTCATCCGGAACTGATAGGCTTTCTTGTCGCACTGCGCACGAGGCGATTGTACCGCCGGGCCTTTGGATTCGTTCAACAGCCGAAACTGAATCGCGGTCACGTCGGTATTAATCGCCATCTCACCGCCCAACGCGTCGATCTCGCGCACGATCTGCCCCTTGGCCTGTCCACCAATGGCAGGATTGCAGCTCATCTGGGAGATCGTATCGATGTTGCCGGTAAGCAGCAGGGTAGAGGCCCCCATCCGCGCAGACGCCAGCGATGCTTCGACGCCGGCATGGCCCGCGCCGCAAACGATCACATCGTATGGTCCCTGGAATTTATGCGCCATTATTCAAGCTAACTGGAAATAGTTATTTTGATGTCGTTTTATTTTCCTATGCAAAAGGTCGAGAATAGCCGATCCAGCATCGCTTCATTGTCCACCTTGCCCGCAATTTGAGAGTAAGCAGATAACGCCAATCGTAAGTCACTGGCCAATAATACAGTATCAGACTCTTCAGCCAGCTTCGAAACTGCGCTTTCGAGACCTTGCAGCGCTTCATCCAACGCGCGGGCATGCCGGGCATTGATCGCGATGAGTGCTTCGTCGTTTTCCGGAATCAAAGCGTCGGCAATGCCAACGATGGCCGCTTCCAACGCGTCGAATCCGCTGCCCTCAAGTGCGGATACCCTTACGGCGCGGAACTGCACGACCGGCGCCGGGAAATCCCGGGCCAAGAGGTCTGCCTTGTTGAAAACGGCGACAGTGTTTTCCGGGGTCATGACGCGCACCAATTCCGTGGGCAGAGCGGGTGGGGGACGGGTGCCGTCGATCACCCACAGGTAGACGCTGGCGTCGGCGGCCTGCTCGAGGGTTTTGTCAATGCCGCGCTTCTCTATCGCGGACGGCCTGGCATTCAACCCGGCGGTATCGACGAGACGGAACCAGTGCCGGCCGAGCACCAACGGTTCCTCAATATAGTCACGGGTGGTGCCGGGTTCGGCGCTGACCAGCGCGCGCTCGCGACCAATCAGTCGGTTCAACAGGCTGCTCTTGCCGGCGTTGGTCTCTCCCAGGATCACGGTCTTGATGCCCTCGCGCAGGAGGTCGCCGTAGTGGCTCGTGGCCCGCAGGCGCTTGGTGTCGGCCGCAAGCGCCGCGATCTTCAGCCGGAGCGAATGTCGGTCTTCCGGCGGCAAATCCTCGTCGGGAAAGTCGATGTACGCCTCGACCTGCGCGAGCGCATCGAGAAGGCGCGAGATCAGTCCATTCATCTGCCGGCCAAGTGCACCGCGTAACTGCTGGTTGGCGGCGGCGAGGGCGCGCTCGCTTCTCGCATGGATCAAATCCATCACGGCCTCCGCCTGGCTCAGGTCCATGCGCCCGTTCAGGAACGCCCGCTTGCTGAATTCGCCGGCCTCCGCCAGCCGGCACCCCCGCGCCGCAAGGTCCTCGAGGATTTTTTGCGCAATGAATGGATTCCCATGGCAGGAAATCTCCAGCGTGTCCTCGCCCGTGAACGAATTCGGGCCGGCAAACCGGGTGAACAACACGTCGTCCAGCAGGGTGCCGGTGCTGTCGCGATAATCCGCGCGGCGAGCCTGGCGGGGTGGAGGCAGCTCGCCGCAGAGCGCCTGCGTAAGCGCCGTGGCGTCCGGGCCGCTCACGCGCACCACGGCGATCGCCGACGTGCCCGCAGGGGTCGCGAGTGCGGTGATCGTGTCGGTCGAATGGGCCATCGGCCCACGGAAGCGAACGGCCGGCCCGAGGCAAAGGGGAAAAAGGCCGGCGGCAATGTCGGCCGGACAGGATCGCCCGATGGTCTTTCCGGTTACTCCGCCGAAATCAGCTGCTTTCGCCGGTCACGGACTCGCCGCCCTTGACCGTGGCCTTGTCGAGGATGGCCGCCTTGATCTTGGCCGACAGCTCGGCATTGGCCCGCAGGGCTTCCTTCGCGGCTTCGCGACCCTGGCCGACGAGCTCGCCATTGAAGGCGATCCAGGCGCCCTTCTTTTCGAGCACTTTGTGATCGAGGCCGAGGTCGATCAGCGAGCCGACGGCTGAGATGCCCTCGTCGTACATGATGTCGAACTCGCACTCAGTAAACGGCGGCGCGACCTTGTTCTTCACCACCTTGATCTTGGTGCGGTTGCCGATGACCTTCCCGTCGGGCGTCTTCAGCTGATCCTTGCGACGGATGTCGATGCGGATCGAGGCGAAAAACTTCAGCGCCCGGCCGCCGGAGGTGGTCTCCGGGTTGCCGAACATCACGCCGATCTTTTCGCGGATCTGGTTCGTGAAGATGCAGACGCAATTGGTCTTGCTGACGACAGAAGTGAGCCGGCGCATGGCCTGGCTCATGAGGCGCGCCTGGGCGCCCACGGTGGCATCGCCCATCTGGCCGTCGAGTTCGGCCTTGGTCACGAGCGCGGCCACCGAGTCGAGCACGATGATGTCGATGCTGTTCGAGCGGATCAGCGTCTCCATGATGTTGAGCGCATCCTCGCCCGAATCGGGCTGCGAGACGAGCAGGTCGTCGAGATTGACGCCGACGATGCGGGCATATTTCGGGTCGAGCGCATGCTCGACGTCGATGAAGGCGGCGAGGCCGCCGCTGCGCTGGGCCTCGGCGATGGCACTGAGGCAGAAGGTGGTCTTGCCGGACGATTCCGGCCCATAGATCTCGATGATGCGCCCGCGGGGCAGCCCGCCGACGCCGAGGGTCAGGTCGATCGCCAGCGAACCGGTCGAAAGCGTCTCGACCACCATGTGCTGGCTGCTGCCGAGGCGCATGATGGAGCCTTCGCCGAACTGCTTGGTGATGGAGGAGACGGCGAGCTCGATGTTTTTTTCGCGCGCCGTGCTGGCGGGCTTCTCGGCGATGGCGGCCGGTTTGGATTTCTCAGCTTTGGACATGGGAATGGGTGGGGGACGGATGAAACGGGACGATATCAGAAGCCGCTGACAGCGGCCTGTCAGGAGACTTTGCCCCCGGTCGGAGCCCGGCAAGCGCGGAGTGCGCGAAAAAACGCCCAAAATTGGGGCTTCGCGACGCCGCGCTTACCAAGTGAGCCAAGCGACGCCCGCCAGCAGCGTGAGCACCGCGATCGGTGTGCCGGCCTTGAGATATTCGCCAAACGACAGGCGCACACCGCGGTGCCGGGCTAGTTCCGCGACGATGAGGTTGGCCACGGAACCGAGCAGCGTGAGGTTGCCGGCGAGGGTCGTGGCCATGGCGAGCGTGAGCCAGGCGGTGTGCGGCTGGGCGAGGGCGGGGACCAGCGGGCGAAACAGCATGACCGCGGGTACATTCGAGACGAGATTGCTCAACACCACGGACACCAGGGTGAGCCTGGCCGGTCCGCCATCGGCCCAGGGGCGCAGCACGGCGAACAGCCGCGGCCCCCAACCCGAGGTTTCGATCGCACCGGTCACGACGAAAAGCGACGCGAAGAAGACCAGCAGTCCCCAATCAACCTCGCGAAAGACCCGCTCCGGCTTTTGGCGCCGGCTGATGAGCAGGAGCGCCGCCGCCGCCAGGGCCGCGAGCGGGATCGGTGCGCCGGCGAACAAAGCGACCAGCATGAGCCCGGTCGCCAGCATCGCTTTCCGCAGCAGCGCGGGATCGCGCACCCGGTGCACCGGCGGCACCTCGGCGAAGTGATCCCCGCGAAACTCATTCCGGTAGACGAGGACGATTACCGCCCAGACCACGCCGAGGCCGAGAAGCGCGACCGGGGCCAGGCTGAGGAAGAAACGGACGAAACTGATACCCGACGAAATGCCGACGAGCATGTTTTGCGGATTGCCGGTGATGGTGGAAAGCGAGCCGACGTTGGCGGCCGTGACCAGGGCGACAAGATACGGGATTGGGTTCCGCCGCAGGGCAGCGGCCATCTCGATCACCATGGGGGTCATGACGAGCGCGATCGTGTCATTGAGGAAGATCGCCGAGAGCACGCCGGACACCGCGGCGACCATGGCCAGCAGCCGGCGCGGCGTGCGCGCGAAACGCACCACGTGGGAAGTCACCAACTCGAAAAACCCCGCGAGCTGCAGGTTCATGTTCAGGATCATCATCGAGAACAGCAGCAGGATCGTGTTCCAGTCGACCGCCCGGTAGGCGGCCTCAAGATGGATGGCATCGACGGCCAGCAGGAGGGCCGCGCCCACGAGTGCGATCGTGGCGCGATTCATTCGCAGCCAGGGATAGCGGCCGATCGCGACTCCGATCAGGGTCACGACAATGATGCCCGCCGCCGCCCACGAGGTCCAGTCCATGGCTGGGCATCCTGCCGGGAAGCGACGCAACCGCTAGGCGAAAAACGCCCGGGGAATCGAACCGCGGCGCCGCGCCGCGTTCACTCGGTCAGCGCATAGACCGCAAACGAGCCGAGCCAGTGCGCGCGGTTGTAATCCTCGGTGCTCAGGAGGGGCAGGGCGGCGTCGAGGTGGCGCACCGCGGCCTCGCGGGCGCGCGCCTGCCGCGGGTCGGCATCCGGCAGCGCGAGTGCCAGCCGCCGCCAGCACCAGGCGCGATTGAGATTGAGCCCGATCAGGTGGGCGATCTTCGGGTCGTGGGGGTTGCTGACGCGCACCGGCGTGAAGAGCCGGACTGGATCGCCGGTGTGCAGGTTGGGCAGGAACCGGCTCAGCCACCGGCTGAAATTCTCCGGCGGCAGCACCGCGGCCATGACCTCCGCCTCGGTCAGCGCCGGCGACAGAAAATCCTCGCCCGACGGTTCCCAGCGCGCGCCGTAGTCCATGTCATGACCGAACCAGAAGGCCATGCGACTCGTGCAGAAAAGCTTCAGCTCCTGGTCGTCCGCGGCGCGCGTATAGTCGATGGCCAGCTTGACCGCGAAGGCGGTGTTGTTGTGCACGCCATGGCGCACGGGATGGGTGAGCGACGACAGATAGGTGAAAAGGCCGCTGCGCACGAACGCGACCAGCGGGTCGAGATTCCGTGCGAGGACGGGATCATGGCGGCGCAATTCCTCGGCGAGTTTCAGCAGCCAGGCCCAGCCATACGGGCGCTCGAAGAAACTCCGGCCCGGGCTTTGGAAGTAGGCGGCCTCCGCGGCGATATTGTCCGGCGTCAGGTGCTCCCGCAAGCGGTGGTCGATTTCCGCCCGCTCCGGCAACGCGGGGAAAAGCCGCGCCAGCCGCGCGAGCATGCAGTGCTGATGCACGCAGGAATGCCAGTCGTAGCTCCCATAGAAGGCGGGATGCAGCGCGCGCGGGCTGCGGACATCGTCCGGACCGTTGAGCTGGTGGGTGATGAGGTGCGGGTATTCGCGCGAGAGATTGGTGAGACCCAGGCGGGCGAAGGCGGAGGCCTGGGCGGCGGAAAGTTGGGGGAAGTCGGTGGACACGACAGGAAAAACCGGCGCGGAAAAGTTTCAGTTGAAGTGCCGAGACTGCCGCATAGGTTGTGCCGGTTCAATCTCCCGACGGCACATGAAAATCAAAGCCTATCTCAAGCCTCACTGCGGTTGGTCCAATGGCGTGCGCGCCATCATGGGCAAGTATGCCCTCGCCTATGAGGACATCGACATCATCAACAACCGCGCGAATTATGAGGAAATGGTCCGCAAGTCCGGCCAGCCCCTTTCGCCGTGCGTCGAAATCGACGGCGTGATGCTCGCTGACATTTCCGGCGAGGAGGTCGAGAACTACCTGCTCGCGAACAGCCTCGTGAAGGCGACCGATGCGAAGGTCGATGTCGCGACCAACACCGGCTGCTCCCAGGAGGAACACGACCGCATGGCGGCCAAGCCGGTGCGCTTCTTCTAGGCCGCCGGCCATCTTCCCTTTCGCCGGGCCCGCGCGGCCCGGCTTTTTGTTGCGCGAAACGGTTGCGCGCCGGCGCCCGATCGCGTTGGCTGGCGGCCGCATGCCATCGAAGCCCATACCCGGTTCCTCGGGCGAGGTGTTGACCTGCCTGCCGCCGGCCTACGTGCCGCACGCCGCCACCGGGTTGTTGCACCTGCCGCGCTTCATCGCGAAGTGCAAGTACGTGAAGCAGCACGGCGCGCTGCCCGCCAGCTACGCGAAGAATTACAAGCGCGGCATGGACCGTTTCCTGTGCCTGCACCTCGGCATCGATCCCAATGCGGTCGAGCGGATCGTCCACGAGTGTGTCGAGGCCGGGCTCGGCGACGCGGAGATCGACGCGCGCCTGCGCGCAATCTTTCCCGCCGACTTGCGGGTGGCGAAATGGAACCGCGACTACGTGCAGAAGGGCATGACGCCGAGCGGCCGGGAGTTCCTGAAGGAGGCGCTGACCAACATGGGCTGCGCCGACCGCGTGGACCAGATCATCAGCGTGGTAGACCTGATCGAATTCGACGAAGGCCGCATCGACTGACGCGCG
This sequence comes from Lacunisphaera sp., assembly GCA_035549095.1. Classification (GTDB taxonomy): domain Bacteria; phylum Verrucomicrobiota; class Verrucomicrobiia; order Opitutales; family Opitutaceae; genus Lacunisphaera. The sequence goes on from DASZRV010000066.1 coordinate 82,886, forward strand.
GCCTCACGCTCCGCCCGCGACCGGCACCGCGAACCAAAAGATCGCGCCACCCGCCGCGGGAAACTCGGCGCCGACCGCGCCCTTTTCCGCCTCGATCAACTGCTTCACGATCGACAGCCCGAGGCCGGTGCTTTCCTCGCCGCCCGTGGGGCGCGGCGAGAGGCGCGCGTACTCGCCGAACAGTGCGCCGCGCTCCACGGTTGGGACGCCGGGTCCCTGGTCCTGCACCTCGGCGCGAAGGGCCATTGCTTCGAGCCGCGTGCGCACGACAATCGTCCCTCCCGGCGGATGGAACTTGATCGCGTTGCTGACGTAGTTGCTCAGCGCCTGGTACGTGCTGCCGGCATCGGCCTTCGCCAACGGGAGGTCGTCGGCGAGTTCGAGCTCGAGCGTGAGCTGTTTTTGCTCCGCCGCGGGCTCGTTCTGGGCGACGACGGCCTCCGCGACGAGGTTGAGGTCGACCTGGTCCATCCCGCCGCGGCGGGTTTCACCCGGACGACGGAGGTTCAGGAAGGTATCGATGATCCGCCGCATCTGGCGGGCGGAGGCGTGGATGCTTTCAAGATATTCCACCACCGCGGGCGGGGCGCCCTTGCGCCGCGCGAGTTCGCCGGACATCAGGATCAGGCAAAGCGGATTCCGCAGGTCGTGACCGGCGATCCGCATGAACCGTTCCTTCAGCGCCAGCTGTTCGCGCAGTTCCTGCTGAAGCCGGCGGATCGTCAGGTGCGTGCCAATGCGGGCCAGCGCCTCCTCGTGCTGGATGGGCTTGGTGATGTAATCGACGGCGCCGGCGGCGAAGGCCCGCACTTTTTCCGCCGTGTCGGTCAGCGCGGTCATGAAGATCACGGGGATGTCGCGGGTCGACGGCCGCTCCTTCAACCGGCGGCAGGTCTCGAAGCCATCGAGACCCGGCATCATGACATCGAGCAGGATGAGGTCCGGTTGCGTGTGCTCGGTTTGCGCCAAGGCATCCTCGCCGTCCTCGGCCACCATCAACTGGTAGCCCGTCTCCGACAGGGTGTCGACCAGCACGCTGAGATTGGCGGGCGTGTCGTCCACGATGAGGATGGTCGCGGCCATGGTCAGGAGCGCGCCGGGTCGCCGGCGCGATACCGGCCGACAAATTGCCGGATGGCCTTCATCTTGAAGCGCGCGGCCAGATCGGTGACCCCCTGGGCAAACGGGGTCAACCGGGGATCCCGGGCCGCCATCTTCTGGGCATAAGCGCGCACGCCGATGACATCGCCCTTGCAAGCCAACTCGTGCAACGCCTCGGCGTCGGCGGGGCTGGGCGCATGCACGATGGTCGGAAACGGCGACGTAGTCTCGCTGGGGCGCGATTCGGCGTGCAGCCAGGTCAGACCAAGCTGACGCTCGAGGACGGCGAACAGCTGCTCATCGCGAAAGGGCTTGGCCAGGAATTCGGCGCAGCCTGCATCGAGACAGGCCTGCCGGTCGGGCTCGAACGCGCTGGCCGAGACACCCACGAGGCGCGGGCTCCCCTCGGGAAAGGCCGCGCGGATCGCCCGCGCCGCCGCGAAGCCGTCCAGGCGCGGCATGCGCAGGTCCAGCAGGACCAGGTCCGGCCGGGTGGCGGTCGCCTGTTCGACCGCCGCGCGGCCATCGGCGACGGTCGCGACCTCGAAGCCCAGTGGCTGCAGCAGGTCCACCAGCAGGCTGCGGTTCGCCGGGTGATCGTCGGCCACGAGCACGCGCAGCCGCGGGCCGGTGTAGCCGGTGATGCGGCGCGGCGCGGTCGCCGGCGGCGGCATGGCGCGCGTCGAGGCCGGCAGCGGCACCTCGAACCAGAAGCGGCTGCCCCAGCCGGCGCGGCTCTCGATTTGCAGGCGGCCGCCCATCTGCTCGACGATCCCGCGGCTGACATTGAGGCCGAGCCCGGTGCCCTCGGCGTGGAGATGATGGTCGCCGATCTGCGCGAACGGCTCGAAGAGCCGCTGCTGGTCTTCGGGCGCGATGCCCGGACCGCTGTCGCTGACGGAAAACCGGATGCGCTCGCCCGCTTTTTCGACGGAGAACACTACGCCGCCGCGGGGCGTGAACTTGACCGCGTTGCTGAGCAGGTTGAACGCCACCTGGCGCAGCCGCTGGGCGTCGCCGGTGACCACGCGCGGCAGGTCGGTCGCGAACGCCGTCTCGAACAGCAGGTTCTTCTCGCGGGCCCGCGGCAGGAAGAAGGCCTCCACGGCGTGCAGGAATTCATGCAGGTCAAAGTCGGCCGGATGCAGCTCGAGCTTGCGGGCCTCGATGCGCGCGAGGTCGAGCACGTCATTAATGACCGCAAGCAGGTGTTCCGCCGACTGGTGGATGATGCCGAGGCCGTCGCGCTGCTTGTCGTTCAGGGTCGCATCGCGCCGGAGGATCTGGGTGTAGCCCAGGATCCCATTGAGCGGCGTGCGCAGCTCGTGGCTCATGCTGGCGAGGAATTGCGACTTGGCGCGGTTGGCGGCATCGGCGGCCTCCTTCGCCTCCTGCAGGGCGCGGGCGGCCTCGCGCCGCGCGGTGATGTCGATGGCGACGCCCTCGAAGAGGACCGGGTCGCCGCCGGCGCCGCGGATGACGCGCACGGATTCGGAAATCCAGATGCGGGAGCCGTCCCGCCGCAGGATCTCCGATTCGAAATCGGTAACCTCGTCGTGGCCGGCGATCAGCTGCATGAACTCGGCGCGCCGGCCCGGCTGCGCATAAATCTGGCCCTCGATGTCATTGACCGCGGTGAGGAGCTCTGCCGGCGAGTCGTAGCCGAGCATGCGGGCCAGGGCCGGGTTGGCGCGGAGGAAAGTGCCGTCTGGCAGCGACTGGTAGAGGCCCTCCAGCGCGTGCTCGAAGATGCCCCGGTACTGCTGCTCCGCACGCGCGAGGGCTTCCTCGGCCTGCCGGCGATGGACGGCGGCGGCGGCCTGGTCGGCGACGAACAGGAGGAGGCGCTTCTCCTCCTCCCCGTAGGCCTTGGGATTGCGGTAATCCTGGACCGCGATGACGCCGATGGCGCGGCCGTCGATCATCAACGGCGCCCCGAGCCACAGGGCGGCCGGCATGCCGACGGGCGCGTACCGGCTGTTGTCGCGCAGCAGCACCGTCAGCTCGTCGGCCGTGGTGAGGAGCGGCTTGCCGGTGTGCAGCACATACTCGGTCAGGCCGAAGCCCGGGGCCCGGGCGGGCGGCGGCGGGATCGTTTCGTCCTCGAAATACGGGAAGCTGATCTGGCGGCCGTCCGGGCTGAGCAGCGCGACATAGAAATTCCGCGCGGGCATCAGGCCGCCGATGATGCGGTGCAGTTCGCCGAAGAGGGCCGGGAGGTCGCGGCCGGCGAGGACAGCGTGCGAGATCTGGTAGGTGGCGCTCTGCACCCGCTCGCGGCGCTGGCGCTCCGTGATGTCGAGCCCGACCGTCAGCATGCAGGTGGTGCCATTCATCTCGAAGAGGTCCGCGTTGAGCAGCAGGTGACGGAGCTCGCCCTGCTTGTTGCGGAACACACCCTCAAAGTCCCGCACCCGGCCGTCGCGGCGCAGGGTCGCCAGGAAGCCGTCGCGCGTGGCTTGGTCCGGCCACAGGCCGAGCTCGAGCGTGTTGCGTCCGAGCGCCTCGGCGCGGCTGAAGCCCGAGGCCGCCTCGAAGCCGGCGTTGGCCTCGAGGATGTGCCCGTCCGCGAGGCGGGCGATGATCATGAGCGCCGGCGTGGTCTGGAACGACTTGGTGAAAAAGTCCTGCGACTCGCGCCGGCTGGCCTCGCTCTGGCGCAGCGCCGCCTCGGTGCGGGCAAGCTCACGGCCGGCCTCGCTCAGGCGCGCCTGGAGCTGGTCCGTGAGATCGGGGCGAAGGGGATCGGGCATCGCGGGCGACATCGGATAGACACAAACGGAGTGCAGGCAACGGCGGACTTGCCGCCCCTGCCCGCACTCCGGTTACGGGACCGATCGCGATCGGACCGCGATCAGGGTTGAAGGGATTTCAGGTAGGCGACGACGGCGCGCGCATCGGCCTCGTCCATTCGGAACGGCGGCATCGGCGGGCGCGGGGTGCTGCCGTCGGGGCGCACGCCCGTCATGAGAAAGGTCACGGCCTGGTCGCTGGTCATCGTCGGCAAGCCGGCGATGCCGGGCGCCGCATTGGCCCAGGCGGGCAGGGGAATGGTCGGGGCGAAGGGCAGCGCGGAGCCTTTCAGCCACAGCGCGGGGATGAATTCGCCGCGTTCATTGCGCGGGGCGTGGCAGTCGGAGCAGAGCCCGACGCCCTTGACGATGTATTCGCCGCGCGCAACGAGCGCGCTGGCATCTTGGGCGGCGCGCACGGCCGGTACGGAGGCGAGGGCGAGCAGGGTGAGGAGGAACGTGGAGGTTTTCATGGGAAATATTTTCAGATGAGGACGAGGACGGTGAGACTGGCGCTGCCGAAGGTGGCGGCGACGAAGCCGAGCAGCCGGGGCCAGTCGAACGCGCGGGCCGGAATGCCGTTTTCTACGAAGGCAGCAGAGGCGGGAAGAGGCATGGCAGGATGGGGGTTGGGATTCAGGCAACCTTGCGACCCAGGCTGGCGGCCCCATCGCGGGCCCCGGCCTTCATGGTTTCCGCGAGCAGCCAATAGACCTTGGCCCACGCGGCCTGCATTTCGTCGGTGAACTCCGGGCCGAGACCCTTGGCGAGGGTCCAGAGGAGCGCTTCACCGACGGTCTCGTAGTGTTCATCGCGCACGCCGTAACCGGCATGGCGGAGGCCGAGCTGGCGGACGGCCGGGACGAGCGTCTCGAGCCGATCGAGGCCGGCGACGGCGAGGGCGAGCGTCTGCATGAGCTTCCGGCCCTGCTCAGCGATGTCGCCATGGAACATCGCGCGGAGAGAGGGGTTAAGTTCGAAGAGCCGGGCGTAGAAGATGGCGGCGGCCTGCTCGGCGATCGGCGCGACCTTCGCAAATGAGGATTTGATGAGGTGGACTTCGTGCTGGGTCATGGGGTGATGGATGTTGGGGGCCAGCATGCCAGAACCGGGCGAAAGCGACCATGGGCCGGCCGGGCATGGGCCGATCGGCTAAGGCGCGGGGCGCTGTCCGCTTTACTTCGACCGGCGCGAGCCCCAAGGTCCGCCCGTGGAAAAAATCCTCGTCATCGATGACGATGCGAAGATGCGGCGCCAGATCACGGCGCTGCTCGCTGCCGAGGGCTACGCGACGGTCGAGGCACGGAACGGGCGCGAGGGCGTGGCTCGGGCGCGCGAGGAAAAGCCGGCGCTCGTGCTCTGCGACATCACCATGCCGGAGATGAACGGCCATCGCGTGCTTGAGGCGCTGCGGGCCGACCCGCTCACGGCGCACCTGCCGTTCGTGTTCCTCACGGGCTGGAGCGAGCGCGAGGACGTGCGCACGGGCATGAACCTCGGGGCGGACGATTACCTGGTGAAACCCGTCGAGCCGGCCGACCTGTTGGCCGCGGTGGCCACCCGACTCCGGCGCCTGCGGATGGCGAGCCCGGGACGGGCCGGATCGCCTGCCGAGGCGACGCCGTCAGCCCTGGCGACCGCGCTCGGGCTGACCGCACGCGAAGCGGAACTGCTGTCGTGGGTCGTGCAGGGCAAGACGAACCCGGAGATCGCCATCATCCTCGCGATCAAGCTGACCACGGTGAAGAAACACCTCGAGAGCATCTTCGCGAAGCTCGGGGTGGAAAACCGCACGGCGGCGGTGGCACTCGCCCTCGAGCGGATCAGCGCGGCACGTTGAACGGAGCCACGGTCTCGAGCCGCGGCTTGGGCTTGCCCGGGACCCAGCGGTTCACCGCGTTGCAGTAGTCGGAGTAGATCGCGCCGAAACGCCGGCGCAGCACCGGCTCCTCATACAGGACCACGAACAGCTGGAAGGCCGAGGCGAGAAAGAAGAAATAGAGCACCAGCGCGAAATGGCGGAAGAAGATGACCTCGCCGAGCACGACCAGGAGCACGGCCAGGTACATCGGGTTGCGCACCCAGCGGTAAAGCCCGCGTTGCACGAGCTTCTTCGGCGGGTCGATCGGGGCGGGCGTGCCGCGGCCGGTGGTCATGAACTGCCACACGCAGGCGAGATAGCCCGCGATCCCGACGACCAGAGGGAGCAGTGCCAGCCAGTGCGTCCACGACCACAGCGCCGGCGGCACCGGCCGGCGCAGCAGGTAAACGTAGGGCACCCAGCCCACCACCACGCCCGGCACCACCAGCGTGAACACGAGGTTTTTCAGGAAGAGCCACATGGGCTTCAGGCGACCGGGATCGCCGGCGTCGAGTCCCGGCCGATCTGGCGGCGGAGCTCCGCCAGGTTTTCCTGCACGAGCGCGCCCATCGTTTCGCACTGCCGGAAGACATCGTTCTGGAAATGTTCGGCCAGGCCCTCGCGCAAGGTGGCGACGTTGGCCATCGGCGCAATCGCGTCGACCCGCATCGCGGCCAGCAAAGCGCCGAGCCGGGCGGAGGCGAGGTCGGCGCGCTGCAGGATCAGCGTCTGCTCCTCGCGCTGGTACTGGTGCGCGACCTTCGGATGGAGATGCTTGGTGCAGAACAGCGCGAGCGGCTGGTTTTCGATGAAATATTGCGGCAGGTAGAAATTCTTCCGCCCATGGTGGCTTTGCTGGTCAAAATCCATTGCGCGGATCCGGATCTGCCAGCCTTCGAAGTCCGGCGTCAGCACGACGACGAAATTGTAGGCGCGCATGTCGCCGAGCAGCCGGTAAAAGCAGCGCTCCTGGAATTTCACCAGCTCCTTCGCGATGCGGATCGGGCGCAGGTCCGTGCGGTTCAGCCATTGCTCGATGAAGACATCGCCCGGCAGCCCGGCGATGTGCTCCTCAATCAGCGTGCTGCCATGCGTGAGATAGTTGAGCCGGTTGGGCGACAGCAGGTGCTCGAGTTCCAGGCCGTAGACGCGGGAGGCGTCGGCCTTCTTCACATAGAAGTAGTCCTGGTTGTCATTGTACGCATTGACGATCCGGATGCGGAACGGCGTCGAGTTGCCGAAGCTGCAGAAATCCACCCGGTCGATGTAGAGGTGCTGCATGACCGAGAAGTCGCCGTCGACCTTGAGCTGGGCATAGATGCGCTTCAGGCCCTCGTTCAGCTCCGGCATGTCGGCGGCGTGGTAAGCCACCGACTCCCAGAGGGTGTTGCGGCCCTCCGCATCGATGAGCGGGATCGCCTCGTGGAAATCACGCAGCCGCTCGTAGGTGACGGGCAGGTGGCGCTCGCGCCGGAACTTCCGCAGGTAGCCGCGAAGCTCCTCGCCGAGGGGATAGCTCGGCTTCTTCTGGGTGCGCACGCGCGCCGCCTCCGGGGTGAGCTCCATGCCCGCGCAACCTAGCCGGAACCGCCCCACTGGCAATAGCGTCGTGGCCCGCGCGCGCCGCCGAAATCGGGGCATCCGGCCCTAGCCGGCGTTGCGACCCTGGCGGACGCGATCGAGGAAGACCGCCACGATGATCACGAGGCCGATGATGATTTCCTGGAAATACGTCGGCCAGCCCATCTGCTGCGAGCCGTTGCGCAGCACCGCCATGATCAGCGCGCCGATCATCGAGCCGAGGACGGTCCCGACGCCGCCGTTCAGGCTGGCGCCGCCGATGATGACCGCGGCGATGATGTCGAGCTCGAGCCCGACCGCGACCGTCGGGTCGCCCTGGCGCAACCGCGACAACTGGAACAAGCCGGAAAGCCCGAAGAAGCAGCCAGCCACCGCGTAGATGAGCACTTTCAATCGGGTCGTCGGAATGCCGCACAGCCGGGCGGTCGCCTCGTTCGAGCCGAGGGCGAACACATGCCGGCCGAACACGGTCTTGCGCATCAACAGCGAGGTCAGCACGGCCAGCACCAGCGCGACCCACACGCCGGCGGGCAACGAACGGCTGAAAGGATTGACCGTCGTCATCCAGCCGTTGATCGGCGAGCCGTCGTAGTTGACCGTCTGGTTGTCGGCGAGCCACTTGGCCGTCCCGCGCGCGATGCCCAGCGTGCCGAGCGTGATGATGAAGGGCGTCATGCGCAGGCCGGCGATGGCCCCGCCATTGACCAGGCCGATGGCGCCGCCCGAAAGCACCACGGCCAGCACGACGGCCACCGGGCCCCAGCCATGCTGGATGAGCAGCGCGCCCACCACGCTGGTCAGCGCGATGGTCGAGCCGACGGACAGGTCGATGCCGCCGCTGACGATGATCATCGTCATGCCGAGCGCGCCGACCGCCACGATCACCGTCTGCGTGAAGATGATTTTAAAATTGTTGTACGTGAGGAAAAACTCCCGCGTCTCCGCCGGCAGGGAGAAGCAGGCGATGACGAGCAGCAGGCCGATGAACGGGCCGGCCTTCGCGAGGATGGTTTTGAGCGTGCGGTACATCGAAGTTCAGGCGCTGCCCGTGGCGGTGCGCAGGATGTCGGCTTCGGTCCAGGCGGAGCGCGGGCGGACGGCCGCCAGCTCGCCGCGGCACATCACGCCGATGGTGTCGCACAGCCCGAGCAGCTCAGGCAGGTAGGAGCTGACGACGACGACGGCCTTGCCGGCGGCGGCGAGGTCGCCGATGAGCTGGTAGATCTGGGCCTTGCTGCCCACGTCGATGCCCCGCGTCGGTTCGTCGAGGAGGAAAATGCGGGCGGGATGCTCGAGCAGGCGCGCCAGCGCCACCTTCTGCTGGTTGCCGCCGGAGAGTTCGCCCACCGGCTGCGCGGCATCGAGGCACTTCACGCGCAGCTCGTCGATCCAGCGCCGGGCCGCCGTCCGCTGGCGCGCCCCGCTGACATGGCCGAAGCGGCCGAAGCTGCGCAGTTTGGTCAACGTAAGGTTGTCCGCCACCGAGCGGTTGAGCATCAGCCCCTCCTCCTTGCGATTCTCGCTCAGGAAGCCGACGCCCTGGCGCCAGCGTTCGCGGGGCGCGCCGCGGCGGGGAGGCGCACCGACGACGCAAACCTCGCCGGCCGCGAGCCGGTCGAGGCCGAACACCGTGCGGAGGAGTTCGGTGCGCCCGGCGCCGATCAGGCCGGCCAATCCAAAAATCTCGCCGGCGCGGACCTGCAGCGTGGCCGACCGGAGGCGCGGCGGGGCTGCAGCCTCCCGGACCTCGAGCACGACCGCGCCCGGCTGGTGCGATGGGCGCGGGTAGAGGTCCTTCACCTCCCGACCGGTCATCAGGGCGACGATGTGGTCGAGCGACGCACCGGCCATCGCGCCGGAACCGACCGTCTCGCCATCCTTCAACACGGTGAACCGATCGGCCACCCGGCCGCATTCCTCGAGAAAATGGCTGATGTAGATGATGCTGACGCCCTGGGCGCGCAGACGGCCGATGGTGGCGAACAGGATCTCGGTATCGGCCTGGGTCAGGCTGCTCGTCGGCTCGTCCATGATGAGCACCTGCGGCTGCAGCAGCAGGGCGCGGGCGATCTCGATGATCTGCTGCTCGGCGATGGAGAAGTCGCCCGCCCGCCGGTCGAGATCGAGCGCGCCATGGCCCAGCTGGGCCAGCGCCGCCCGGGCGCGTTCGCGTGCAGCGCGGGCGTCGATGAAGCCGAAGCGCGCCGATTCGGCCCCGAGCAGGATGTTCTCCTGGGCGCTGAGATGCAGGGCGAGATTCAGTTCCTGGTAGATCATCGCCACGCCCTTGAGCCGGGCGTCGTGCGGGTTGTCCGGCCGATAGGGCTGGCCGGCGAGCTCCATCGTCCCGGCATCCGGCTCGTGGGCGCCGCTCAGCACTTTCATCAGGGTGCTCTTGCCCGCGCCATTCTCACCGATCAGCGCGTGGACCTCGCCGGGGGCGATCTCGAGCGAGACGCTCCGGAGCGCCCGGGTCGCGCCGAAACTCTTCTGGATGCCGGTGAGGCGCAGGCGGGCGGGGACGGTCATTTCAGGTACTGCTCCAGCGGCGGGTGCACCAGGTCATGGATGGCCGGATCCGAGAGGTTGTCGCGCGTGACGACCTTGACGCCGGTGTCGATCACCTTTGGGACCTTTTCGCCGCGCAGGATCGCGACGGCGTTCTTCACGCCGAGATAACCCATCCCGAACGGGTCCTGCACCATGAGTGCGGACACCTCGCCCGCCGCGAGCGCCGCCAGCTCGACGACGCCGGTGTCGAAGCCGACGAACTTCACCTTGCCGGGCACGAGGCCGGCATCGCGGAGCGCGAGCAGCATGCCGGCGGTCGTCGGCTGGTTGCACGCGAAGACCCCGTCGATCTCCCGGCCGAACCGGTTGAGCAGGTTCTGGCTCGTGCGGTAGGCGTTCTCGCGCGTGACGCCGCCATGCTGGTCGGTCGAGACCAGATGGATGCCGGGAAACTCCTTCTGCATGACCTCGAGGAAGCCCTCCTCGCGCTCCTCGGTGTTGGAGGAGCCGACGGCGTTGCGGAGCATCATCACGCGGCCGTGCGGGCCGACGAGGCCGGCGAGCGTGCGCGCGGCGACGCGGCCGCCCTCGCGGTTGTCGGTGGCGACGTAGCACGACGGCAGCGGCGAATTGAGCCCGGAGTCAATTGTGACCACCGGGATGTGCCCCTCGACCGCGATGGAGAGCGGCGCGATCAAGGCATGGGCATCGAGCGGCGAGATGACGATCGCGCTCACCTGGCGGCCGACGAAATTCTCGACGACCTGGATCTGCTGCTCGCGATCATCCTCCTTGAGCGGTCCCTTCCAGATGACGTGCACGGGCGTGCCGGCGGCGTTGAGCTCGCGCTCGGCCTTGATGGCGCCGGCCTGGACCGCCTTCCAATATTCGTGGCTCGTGCCTTTCGGTATGACGGCAATCTGGTAGGGCTCGGCGGCGACCAGGCGGGTTGCCAGCGCCGCGCCCACCAGGAGGTAGGGCAGCGATTTCATTTCAGGTACTGATCGAGCGGAGGATGGACGATGTCGGCGAGCGCCGGGTCATTGAAGTTTTCCTTGGTGACAAACCCGACGCCGGTGTCGATTCGCGCCGGTACCTTTTCACCGCGCAGCACCGAGACGATCGTTTTCACCCCGAGGTAACCCATGTTGAGGGGATTCTGCACGACCAGGCCCTGGAGATCACCGGCGAGCAGCCCGGCGTTGAGCGTCTCCCCGGCGTCAAAGCCGACGAACTTGACGCGGCCGCCGGCGAGCCCGGCGTCGCGCAGGGCCAGCAGCATGCCGGAGGCGGCGGACTCATTGCTGGCGAAAATGCCGTTCACCTCCGGGCCGAAACGACTGAGGAGGGTCTCCGCCACGCGCTTGGCGCTGTCGCGCGTCGGGCCGGCGTGCTGGTCGGTCGACAGGAGGCGGATGCCCGGAAAATCCTTGGTCATCACCTCAAGGAAGCCGGCCTCGCGTTCCTCGGTGCTATTCGAACCGACGGCATAGCGCAGCATGATCACATTGCCCTGGCCGCCCAGTAGCGCGCCGAGGTGGCGGGCGGCGATGCGGCCGCCTTCGCGATTGTCGGTGGCGACGAAGCTGGCCGTCAGCTTCGAGGCGAGGCCGGAATCGATGATGACGACCGGTATGCCGCCGCGGACCGCCTCTTCCGTCGGCGCGACGAGCGCCCGGTCATCCAGCGGCGCCAGCACGATGCCATCGACGTGGCGGCCGATAAAGTTCTCGACGACCTGGATCTGCTGCTCGCGATCGTCCTCCTTGAGCGGACCCTTCCAGATCAGGTTGACGTTCACGCCCGCCGCGGCGAGCTCCAGGCGCGCCTTTTCGGCGCCGGCGTGGATCGATTTCCAGTACTCATGCGTCGTGCCTTTCGGAATGACGGCGAGGGTGAACGTATCCGCGCCGGAGGCGAGCGCGGTGGCGCCGACCGCCAGCGCGAGGAGGTTGCGCCAGGATATTTTCATGGGAGAAGGATGGGAGAAACGGCCGGAAGGGGAGTCGACCGCGGGGCGGGAGTTATCGTTAAACCAAAACGTCGATTGCAGGGGCGGTCAAGGGGCCGGCGCGGCTTGGGCGGGTAGGTGCCGGTCATATCGCCGAGGGTCGCGGGCTGAGGCGGTAGACGCGGGCCGCGGTGCCGCCGAGGATCTGGTCGCGCTCGTGGGCGGACAAACCGGTCACGCAACCCGCCACGAACCGGAACCAGTCGGAGTAGGCCGTCGCGAGGAGACAGACCGGCCAATCGGACCCGAACATAATCCGGTCAGCCCCGAAACATTCGAGCACCACATCGAAATACGGCCACAACACCCCGGGCGTCCACTGGAAGCCCGGCGCCTCCGTCACCACGCCGGAGAATTTGCAGGTGACGTTCGGCCGGCGGGCGAGTTCGGCGAGCTGGCGGCGCCAGTCCGCGGGCGGCGGACCGGCCACGACCGGCTTGGCGATATGGTCGAGCACGAAGGCGAGGTCCGGATGCCGGTCGACGAGGGCGGTCGCGGCGGGCAGCTGGCGCGCCTTGATCACGAGATCGAACGACAGGCCAAGCTTCGCGAGGGCCTGCAGGCCGGCATTAAAGCCGGGGACCGCCATGAATTCGTCGGGCTCCGGCTGCAACGCGTGGCGCACCCCCTTGAGCCCGGGGTCCTCGGCCAACGGTTCCAGCAATCGTCCCACCTTGGGATCCACCAGCGGCACCCAGCCGACGACGCCACGGATGAAGCGATGCCGCTGGCTGTGTTCGAGCAGCTGCAGGGTTTCCTCAACCGCCGGCCGGGCCTCGACCACGACCGTTCCGTCGACTCCCGCCTGGGCCAGCAGCGGCGCAAGGTCGGCGGGATAGAAGTTCCGCCGAAGCGGCCGCATGGTTTCATCGATCCACGGGAAGTCTTCCGCGGTGTAGCGCCAGCAGTGGTGGTGCGCGTCGATTTTCAGCATGGGGCAGGCTGGCGGCGCACGCTAGCCGCCGCGTCGCGTCGCGCAACCGGATCCGGACCGAACCGTCAACCGGCCAGCAGGCGTTCGCCGCACGCGATGAGCCGCGCGCGCAACGGTTCGCTCCGGGCGGCGAAGGCGCGTTGGTGCTGTTCGTATTCGACGCGCCCGGCCGGCGTCTCGATCGGAATCGGCTCATAGCCGAGGCGCCGGAGATCGTAGGGGCTCGCGCGCATGTCGACCTCGCGGATGTCGCGGGCCAGCGCGAAGCAGTCGGCCACGAGCTCCGCGGGAGTGAAAGGGGCGAATTTGAACGCCCACTTGTAGAGGTCCATGTTGGCATGCAGGCATCCGCGTTGTTCGAACTGCGGAGCCTCCGCGCGCGTTGGCTGCAGCCGGTTCAATGGCCGCGCCGGCGCGGTGAAGAAACGGAAGGCGTCGAAATGCGAGCAACGCACCGGCAGCGACTCAATGATCCGTGCGAGTTCTTCCGGCGGAAACCGCAACGGCCAGCGGTTATGCCGCACTTCCTCCGGGACCTGCCGATAGACCATCGCCCACTCGTGGAGGCCATGGCACGCGAACATCGGCGGGCGCTCCGCCGTCGCGCGCAGCAGACCCACGACCCACGCCAGGCTCTCGCGGCGGCGCGGCTCGAGCGCGGCACAATTCAGCGCGACGCCATCAGCGGTCGCGCGGTACTCGGGCCAGCGGAGATACTCGCGCGCGGATTCGCCCTGCAGCACGACGTCCGGGCCGGGGTGCCAGCGGCGCAGCCAGCTCGGGCGGTAACGGTAATATTCGAACAGGAAATCGTGCACCGGATGTTTTTCCCCGCGGGCCGCCCGGGCTTGGTGCGGGCTGACCCAGGACCGCACGCGAGCGTCATGCGCGCGCCGGCGTGCATGCCAGTCGGCCTCGGGCAGAACGGCGACGGGGGCGGCGGCGATCATGCGGGCCAGGCGATCACGGCGACGCCGGCGAGGATGAGCCCGCAGCCCGCGGCGGTTCGCCAGGTCAGCGTTTCACCGAGGAACATCGCCGCGAGCAGGATGGTCAGCGCCAGGCTCGACTTGTCCACGGCGCTGACCAACGAGGCCGGGCCCAGTTGCAGCGCCTTGAAATAGCAAAGCCACGATGCGCCGGTCGCGGCAGCGGACAGGCCGAGGTACAACCACGGCGCGCGCGCGATGCCGCCGACGAGCCCGAGGTTGCCCTGCACGGCGACGACACCCCAGGCGAGCGGAACGATGAACGAGGTCCGGACGGCGGTCGCGAGATTCGAATCGATGCCGCGCACGCCGACCTTGGCGAGAATCGCGGTCAAGGCGGCGAAGACCGCCGAAAGGAGAGCGTAGGTCCACCACATGCCGGGCAGGGTAAGTCCGAAGGACCAAGTAACAAGTGGCAAGATGGCTGGATACGAGTCACACCTACCGTCCGCCCGGATCCGCCGATGAGGATTGCTTGGCGGAGCCCGCACGGAGTGCAGGTTCCACCGACGGCCCTCGCACTCAGCGACCGGCGACCAGCAGCCGGCGGACGCCTTCGCTCGGCGGCGCGTTAATAAAGCGCAGCTCGACCGGCCAGCGGAGCTTGCTGGCGAGCGAACGAAGGGCAAAGGCCGCCGGCACGCTGTTCAACACCCGGCCGCTGACGCCGCAAGGGAGGGCGGCGGCGGGCGAGGGGAACAGCCGGTGAATCACCTGGTCGGCGAGCCGCGCGAGCTCGGTGACGGAATCCGCGACCACCTGTTGCGCGGGACCGTTATCGCGGGCGGCCAGGTCGAGCACGACCGGTGCGAAAGATGCAATCTTCGCGTTGGCGTCCTCATCATTATAGAAGAAGCGCGAGTTGGCGGCATAATCGGCCAGTCCCGTGTGGGTGCACAAGGCTGCGACGAGTGGCGATGCCGCCGCGCCGGGTGCGGCGGCCTGCAACTCGAGCAGCGCGAGCGCCAGGGCGCGGCGACCGAGATCGAAGCCACTGCCGGCGTCGCCGAATTTCCAACCCAGCCCGCCGGCGTAATGCACCGAGCCGTCCGGCGCACGCGCCGCCACGAACGAACCCGTGCCGGCATGCAGGACCAGGCCCGGGCTGCCGGAGGTCGCCAGTTCCAGGACGGGCAGCGAGTCATCGACCGCCCTGACCCGGCCGTAACCCTGAAGTGCAGCGGCGGTATCGCGCCAGAACGCGCGGTTACCGGCCATGCAGAGCAGGGTTTCATCAACGGCACCGGTCGGCGCGTTCGCGGCGATCGCGGGCAACGCCTCCTGCAGTACAGCGCGGGCGCGCTCGGGCCCGACTTGGCTGGGATTGCAGCCGGGCGCCAGGTGTCGCGCCACGACTTCACCGCGGGCGTCGACCAGGATGCACTCGGTCTTCGTGCCGCCGCCATCGACGCCGATCTTCATGCCAGCTGCCGGCTGAGGCGGCCCTTGTACTTCTGCCCGAGCGCGCGGTTGTGTTCGATCGCGCCGGGCAGGTTCTGGCTGCGCAATACCGGCAGCGGATGGCCGCCGGCCTTCAGCCAGTCGAGGACCTCGAGCGAAAGGAGGTTGAGCAAGGTCGCGCCGATGAGCGTGGAAGTCGGCCCCGCCTTCGCGGTCGCGCCGGCGGGCAGGTCCGCGGGCGCGAGGCCCACGTCGACGATCGCGTCGCCCGGCACGCCGCCATTGTCGAGGACGTAGTCGGCGATCTCGTGGAGCTTCTTTCCGCCCGGATAAACCGTGCTCGCGGCCTTCGACATTTCGACGCAGGTCAGGGCGACGACGTGCAGGCCCTGGTGCTTCGCGTAGTGGGCGACCTCGATCGGCGACGAATTCTTGCCGGAGTTGGAAATGACGATGATCGTTTCGCCCGGCAGGAGGCCGTGGGCGCGGTCGTAGCGTTCGGCGAGTTTCGTGCCGTAACCGACGAGGTTCTCGACGTAGCCGCCGGTGGGATCCTGGATGCCGCTGACGCAGACGAGGCCGCCGGCGCGGCCAATGATCTCGCGGGAAATGACGTCGCTGTGGCCGCTGCCAAAGGTGTGCAGGACGCCGCCGCGGGCGACGGATTCGCCGATCACGGCGCCGAGTTTCTTGAGCACTGGGGCATTCCGGGCGCAGGTCCGCTGCAGCATCGCGGTGGCGGTGGCGAGGTAAGTTTCGGCGAGGGAGGGCATGGCGGGAAGACAGGTGCGAGGGGCGGGGAGCTTGGAGCCGGATGAACGGGAGTTGAGCCGGAAGGTGGAGTCAGGTTGCGGCCCAGCGGCCAAAGATGCCGCAGGGAAGAACCTTGCCGTCGCGCTGGATGGGCAGGCCGACTTCGCCGCCGGACAGCCGGCCGCCAGCCCCGGAGAGAAGTTCGGCGAGCAGGTTGACCACGACGGTCGGCGACAGGCGGGCGGTGTAAGCGTTGATCAGGAAGAAAACCGGCCGGTCGCTCAGGACGCGCCGGCATTCGCAGAGGAGATCCCACAGGTGGTCCTCGAGTTTCCACATTTCGCCGGTGCTGCCGCGACCATAGGTCGGCGGATCCATGATGATGGCATCGTAGCGCCGCCCGCGCTTGATTTCGCGGCGGACAAACTTGAGGCAGTCGTCGGTGATGTAGCGGATGGGCGCGTCGGCGAGGCCGGACAGCGCGGCGTTTTCGCGACACCATTTCACCATGCCCTCGGCGGCATCGACGTGGCACACCTGCGCCCCGGCGGCGGCCGCGGCAACCGAGGCCGCGCCGGTGTAACCGAAGAGATTCAGCACGCTGACCTCGCGGCCGGCGGCACGTGCGGCGCGGATGCTGGCGCCCAACCAGTCCCAATTCACGGCCTGCTCGGGGAACAGCCCGGTGTGCTTGAAACCCGTCGGGTGAATCTTGAAGGTCAGCGCGCCATAACGAACGGTCCAGTGGTCCGGGAGCTTCCGGCGGAACTCCCATTTGCCGCCGCCGCTTTCGCTCCGATGATAGTAACCGTCCCACTCCTCCCACCGCGTGCCGCCGCCGGGCCGGGGCCAGATGATCTGCGGGTCCGGCCGGACCAGCGTGTAGGCGCCCCAGCGCTCCTGCTTCATGCCCAGCCCGCAGTCGAGCAGCTGGTAATCCTTCCAGCCGTCGGCGACGACGAGGCCCGGGCGGTCAATTTGCATCGGGCCCAGCTTGTCCGCCGCCGCCGCGAGGTGAAGAAAATTACCCCCACCGCCGGGTGCGGGCGGCCAGCCACCGGTTGAGCCGGAAATCGACCAGCCACGCGAGGCCGAAGGTCGGCACCAGCAGCGCGAGAAGCCGCAAGCCGAAGGTCAGGCGTGAACCCGAGAATGCCGGCAGCAGGCCCGGGAACGCCAATTGCAGGGGCAGGCCGAAGGCGTACACCCCGAAGGATACGGTGCCCAGCGGCGCCAACCGACCCAAGGACGCCAGCGAAGGTCGCCAGGCAACGAGCCCGGAAGCGATCACCAGGGCGAAGGCGGCCGGCCAGTCCGGATCGACCCATTCACCCCGCAGCGCCACGCGCGCGAGCCCGAACCAGGCCCAGCCGAGACACACCGCCGCCAATGCGCGCCGCAGCGCCGGCGCGCGACCGGTCACCGCCAGGAGACACCACACGGTGGCGGGCAGGAAATCGAGCCGGTGCGGGGACGCGACGGTGAGCCAAAGCAGGGAGTCGACCTGGTGCTCGAGGAGGAGCGCCCGCAGGCTGCCGAAATTCCATAGTGCATACGCGCACAGCAAGGCGCTCGGCCAGTGGGTCCGCTGCGCGCGCGTGTTCGGCGGCGTGAACCAGGCCAGGCCGAGGCCTGCCAGCCAGTAAAGCCCGCCGCAGGCATGACGCGCCACCAAGGCGGGCACCGGCAGGCCCGCCGCCGGGCTCAGGCACAGCGCGGTGAGCAGCAACGCCACCAAAATCGCCGGTGGCGCCAGCCACCAGATCGCCAGGAAACCGACATAGTAGAAGGCCTCGAAGTTCAGGGACCAGAGCGACGGGTTGTTGGGCAAAAGGTCGAACCGCCAGCCGGTCACGGGGTAAGGCTCGGCATTCTGCAGGAAAAGGAAATGACCGGCCAGCGTGTGCCCGCTCGTTCCCGGGACGAGCAGCCAGCTCACCAGGATGGCTGCATAGGTCACCGGCAGGAGCCGGCGCAGGCGTCGGAAAAGGTAACGGCGCGCCTCGGGACCGGTACATGGCTGCTGCACGGTCAGGCCGATGACGTAGCCGGACATGATAAAGAACATCTGGACCGCGGCGCCGCCGAGGTCGAACGACCAGAACCACCGCGACGGAGTGTACCCGGGGTCGAGGATCGGGCGTGGCGCGAAGGCATGCGCATACAGCACAGCCAGCGCGCACAAGCCGCGCAGCGCCTCGAGCGGAAGGTCGCGCGGGAGAGGGCCGGCCATGTCCTCTGCGGGGGGGCGAAGCCGGGCCAGCCACCGCGTTGGCCGCCCGGCCGGGGTTGGCCCGACCGCCTCGCGAGGCTGGCTGGGCCCATCGGACGGGGCGGAGGGACGCGGGCTCGCGGCATGCATCGACGCGGAAAGTTGCCGCAGGTTGGCGTTGCTGAACACAAAAAATGGAATGAGTTCGTCGTCGGCCGTCTCCCACGTCCATGCGCGCCTGGTGGCTCCTTTTCCTCGTGGCCGTGGTGGCGTCGGCGGCGCCGACGACTTTTGTCAGCGGCGCGCGGCGCACGCATTTGCTCGAGCTCTACAGTTCAGAGGGCTGCAGCAGCTGCCCGCCGGCCGAGCACTGGCTCGGCGCCTTGCGCGATGACCCGGGCCTGTGGCGGGACTTCGTGCCGATCGCGTTTCACGTCACCTATTGGGACCGCCTTGGCTGGCCCGACCGATTCGCGCGCCGGGAATTCACCGACCGGCAATACGCCTATGCCACCGCTTGGGGCAGCGACACGGTTTACACCCCGGCATTCGTGCTCGATGGCGCGGAGTGGCGGCGCGGAACGGTGTCGCAGGCAGTCGGCGCCGATGCCGGCACCCTGACGATCGACTATGCCGATGGCGCCTGCCGCGTGGCATTCGACCGGGCTGGCGACCTTGTCGCGCACGTTGCGCTGCTCGGAGCCGGGATCGTCTCCAGCGTGCGCAGCGGCGAGAACGCCGGCCGCACCTTGCGGCACGATTTCGTGGCGCTGGTCGTGGTCTCCGCGCCGCTGGTTGCAGGCAAGGCGGGTGTGGCCCTGCCGATCCCGGCGGACAAAACGATCGCGCGCCACGCGATTGCGGCGTGGGTGACACGACGCGGAGACTTGAAGCCATTGCAGGCCACCGGCGGCTGGCTCGATTGAGGTGGCGGGAGATTCCGGTTGCGGGAAGCCGGCACCGATGGTTGGTTGCCGGCCGCCATGAGACGACTGCTACCCCTTTTGGCCGCCCTGGGTCTCATCGCGGCTTGTTCCGGTCCGCCGGACGCGAAACCGAAAGTGGCGGTGACCCCGCTGACCAATCGCGTGCGAGTCGAGTTCGAGGGCCAGTTCTTCACCGATTTCGTGTGGGGTGACGGCGCCTCGCGGCCGTATTGTTACCCGATTCTCGCCCCGGACGGCATGCGGATGACGCGGGATTTTCCGATGCGCCAAACGCCCGGGGAGGACACGGATCATCCCTGGCACCGTTCGCTGTGGTTCGCCCACAGCATGGTCAATGGCATCGATTTCTGGAACGAGGGCACGGGCGGCGCGGGCTTGTCGAAGGCCAAGGGCCGGACCGTCGTCGACGCCATCACCGAAACCAAGAGCGGCAACGTCGGCCTTATCCGCGCGCACGTGAAATGGCTCGCGCCGGACGGGCGGCTGGTCTGCACCGATGACCGCACGCTGCGCTTCCACGCCAGTCCCGCCGGGCGCTTCATCGACTACGAAGTCACACTCCATGCGCCGGCGGGCGAACCGGTGCTGCTCGGCGACAACAAGGACGGCACGATGGCCTTGCGGCTGGCGCAATGGATGACCCTCCCGCACAAATACAAGGGCCAGGAAGTGCCGGGCGCCGGCCACATCGTCACGAGCACCGGCGTGCGCGACGCGGAGGCCTGGGGCAAGCGCGCCGATTGGTGCGATTATTATGCGCCGCACGAGGGCAAGATCTACGGGGTCGCGATCTTCGACTCGCCGCGCAACCTGCGCCACCCCACCTGGTGGATGGCGCGCGACTACGGGCTCTTCGGCGCGAACCCATTCGGCCGGCATGACTACGAAAACCTGAAGGACCAGCCGCACATCGGCGACTACACGATTCCCGCCGGCGGCAACCTGACGCTGCGCTACCGTTTCTTTTTCCACGAAGGCGACACCACGACCGCCGGCGTCGCCGCCCGCTACGCCGAGTACCGCGCCGGCCGGTGAGCTGGCCTTCCCCGCCATGCCCGCCATCACCCGCCGTTCTTTCCTAAAGTCGTCGGTCGTCGCCGCGACGGCCGCCTGGACCGCCCGCGCTTGGAGCGCCGTGCCCGGTGCCAATGGCGACGTGCGCGTCGCCGTTGCCGGCCTGAATGGCCGCGGTCGCAACCACCTCGCCAGCCTGCGCACGCTGCCCGGGGTGCGCGTGGTGGCGGTGTGCGATCCGGACACGGCGGTGCTCGACCGCGTGGCGGAGAAGCTGGGGCCGGGCGTGAAGACCTTCACCGATATCCGCGAATTGCTGGCATCGCCCGGCATCGACGCGGTGACGATCGCGACGCCGAACCACTGGCATTCGCTGATGGGCATCTGGGCCTGCCAGGCGGGCAAGGACGTGTACGTGGAGAAGCCGGTCTCGCACCATGTCTGGGAAGGCCGGCAGCTCGTGGCCGCCGCCACGAAGTACGGTCGCATCATCCAGGCTGGCGTGCAGATCCGCTCCGGCGAAGGTCTGCGCGAGGCGGTGGAATGGGTGCGCGCCGGGAATATCGGCCGGATCACGGCGGCGCGCGGGTTCTGTTACAAACGCCGACCCAGCATCGGCCGGACGCAAGGCCCGCAACCGGTGCCCGCGACCGTGGACTACGATTTGTGGTGCGGCCCGGCGCCCAAGGTGCCGTTGCGGCGCGCGCGGTTGCATTACGACTGGCACTGGATCTACGCCACCGGCAATGGCGACGTCGGCAACCAGGGCATCCACCAGATGGACGTGGCCCGCTGGTTTCTCGGCGAGCCCGGCCTGCCGGGGCACACGCTGAGCGTGGGCGGGCGGCTCGGTTACGAGGACGATGGCGAGACGCCGAACACCCAGGTGATCGTCCACGACTATGCCACCGCACCGCTCGTATTCGAGGTGCGCGGGCTCCCGGCCCATGCGGACGCGACCGGCGGTCCGGCCGCGGGCAGCGCGGAAGCCGCCGCCGCCGCAGCGGACACGATGGACCGCTATCGTGGCGTGCGCGTCGGGAACGTCATCGACTGCGAAGGCGGTTCGGTCGTCACCAGCGCCTATTTCACCGCGCAGGCCTTCGATCGCGGCGGCAAACTGATCAAGGAGTTCAAGGGCCAGGACCGGCACATGGCGAACTTCATCGAGGTGGTGCGCAGCCGGGATGCCAGCGAACTCTACGGGCCCATCGACGAGGGCCATGTGTCCAGCGCGCTCTGTCATCTTGGCAACATTTCCCACCAGCTTGGCCGCGCCACGCCGCCCGGCGAACTGCAGGACAAGATCCACGGCGATGCCGCGCTCAACGAGGCTTGCGGCCGGATGCTCGAGCACCTGGCCGCCAACCGGGTCGACCTGGACCGGACGCCGCTGACGCTCGGCCAGCCGCTCGCGGTCGGTGCCGCGGAGCGCTTCATCGGCGAAGGCGCGGAGGCCGCCAACGCGATGCTCACCCGCGCCTACCGCGCGCCCTTTGTTGTGCCGCAGCTGGCCTGATCACGTCCCGTAGAGACGGTCGCCAAAATCACCGAGTCCGGGAAGGATGTACTTGCGGTCATTGAGCCCGCGATCGAGCGCCGCCGTATGGATCGGCACCTCGGGATGGGCTTTTTCGAAGGTGGCGATGCCCTCGGGTGCGGCGACGATGCAGACGAAAACAATCTCCGTGGCGCCCGAGGCCTTGACCAGGGCCACGGCCTGGGCCGCCGAGCCGCCGGTGGCGAGCATCGGGTCGACCACCACGACCCGGGTACCGGCCAGCGGCGGCAGCTTGCAGTAATAGCTGCGCGCGATGGCGGTCTCGTGGTCGCGTTCGAGTCCGACGTAGCCGACCGAAACCATGGGAAAGATGTCGTGGAACGGTTGCAGCATCCCGAGGCCGGCGCGCAGGATGGGCACCACGACCAGCGGTTTCGCCAGCACGCGCCCAAGGGTTGGCTCCATGGGCGTGACGATGGCCTTTTCCTCGGTTGCGAGATCCCGCGTCGCCTCGAGCGCGAGGAGCAGCGAGAGCTGGTAGCTCAACGTGCGGAACAGGGCCGGCTTGGTGGTCTTGTCGCGCAGGTGGGTGATGACGTGGGCGCCGAGGGGATGTTGCAGGAGGTGGATCGGCATGGGGCGGGGTGGAACTCCACAGGCCAATAGCCAAACGCCAAACAAAGCCCAACTGCAAAAATCCGGCGCGGTGCGCAGTTGGGTGGAGCCCGCACTCCGTGCGGGCTGGCTTCGCGAAGGCTAGGAGCCATTGCTCGCAACGGCCCGGACGCTTGCGCCGGTGCGGCCTGCGGGCCGCCCGGGATGCGTCCCGCTTTCTCGCGCAGTGGACTACGGCTGCAGCGTCAGCGTGTGTTGCGTCGGTCCCGGCAACAGCGGCGTCGCCTGGCCCTTGGCCCAGGCGTCATGTCCGGCGCGGAAGTAAGGTGACATCGGGTGGCCGCACTGGCCGCCGGGCATGTTGAAGATGCCTTCATCTTCGTGGCCCGGCGAGACGACGAGCCGCTCGGACTGGCCGAAGGAGGTCGACTGCACGCGCGGCATGTCATTGTCGCCGGGCAGCGGCTCAGCGGCCATATTGACGAATTGCGCGATCGGCCGCGGCAGGAAGCGGGAAAACGGATGCTGCATCGCGAGGGTGTTGCGCTGGCCCCACGTGAAGTGGGCGGCCGACAGCCCGGTCTTGTCGACATTGCCGATCACGTCGTCGACCGCCGCCAGCAGCAACGAATGCCACGACTTGCTCTCGGGATCGAGGAGGCGCACCGGCTGGTCGTGCACGAGTTGCCACACGGCGTCCTCGTACTGGAAACTCCCGGAAGTGAAGCCCGGATACTGCTCCCGGGCGCGGGCAAAGAATGGCGCGAGTGCCCGCTCCGCCACATGGGCGCGAAAGGCCCGCGTAAGCCGGTAGGCGGCGGAATCGATGTCCGCCCGACCGCTCCATGTCTTCAGGACCTCGCGGAGCTCGGCCCGGGCGGGTTTCTGCGTGATCGCCTCGTCGTCGAGCACGGCCAGGAAGAGCTGGTGCCAGCGCTCGAGGAACAGCGCGCGGTCGTCGAGCTCGATGGCGAAAAGGTCCGTGGGCGCCGCCTTGCCGCCAGAGGCGACGAGATGCCGGAGATCGTCGCGAATCTGGTGGGCGCGCGGTCCATCATCATAACCGCCGTCGCCCAACTTGCTGTAGCCGTCACCGCCCACCTGGCGGTTGTTGGCCGACCAAAGAAGGCCATCGGACGGGTCGACGATCGTCGGAATCTCGGTGTCCGGTACCCATCCATCCCAGTGGCGGTCGCCATAAGCCCAGGAGACCGGGAGGCGGCCGTCATAACCGACGCGCCGCGGCAGTTTGCCGAGGACCGTCCAGGCAATGTGGCCGGCGGCGTCGGCGACAACGGTGTTCAGGTTGGCGAAGGCGGTGCGATGGGCCACGTCGACCGCCTCGGCGGCCGTGGCGGCGTTCTCCATGGCGAAGAAATGCAGGTTGGTCGCCACGCGTTCATCGGCCGTCCAGCGGATCGCCGTGTAGTACCCGTCGGTTGGTCCCGCGACGATCGGGCCCCACTCGGTCCAGCGGGCCTGGAACACGACAGGTTTCCCGCCCTTGACCTTGATTGTCTCGGGTCGCTCCTCGATTTCCTTCCAGCCCGTCGGCGTGCGATAGTAATGTTGCGCGATCCCTTCGGTCTCGACGAGCACGGCGTCCACGGTGTCGGCGTAGGCATCCGTGACGCCCCAGGCGATGCGTCCGTTGCTGCCGACCACCAGCGAGGGGCCACCGGGCAGCGTTACCCCGACAAGTCGGCGCGGGCCGGAGGCGTCGTGCCATTGCAGCACGGCGCGGTACCAGGTGTTGGGCACGTTGAGCCCGAGATGCATGTCATTCGCCAGCAGCGCGGCGCCGGTGGTGGTATGCGCGCCACTGACCGCAAAGGCGTTCGAGCCGTACACCAGGCGGGACGAGATCGGCGCAACCGCGGCCGAGCCACCGTCCGCGGGCGCCTCGAAGCGCAGTGCAGGCAGCGGCGGCGCCGGGAACGTGCTGCCGTCGAGCGCGGCGTCCCACGACGTGCCGTGGGGAGACAGGAACTCGAGCGCGGTCATGCCGGCGGTTTCGCGCAGGGCGGCGCGGCTGCGCTCGTAACTGGCATCGGCGTCCTGCAGCTGGAACCACATGGCATACATGCAGAGCACGCTGTCCTCCGGCTGCCAGCGGGCGGCGGGGGCGCGCAGGACCAGGTATTCCCAAGGAATCTTGCCCAGCGCCATCAACCCGGCGTTCACGCCCTCGGCATACGCCTGGAGCAGCGCGCGCTCGTCCGGCGTCGCCGCAGCCAGGACCTCGCCGGCCAGCCGCCGGAACCCGTGCCGTCGCGCATTCTTGTCCAGGTCCACTGCGACGGCGCCGAACAACTCCGACAGTTCGCCGGCGGCGCGGCGGCGGAGCAGGTCCATCTGGAAGAAGCGATCCTGCGCATGCACGAAGCCCGTGGCCCGCGCGACGTCGAGCCGGGTGGCGCCGGTGATCGTGGGCACGCCGAGCGCGTCGCGCTCGATCTTCACGGCGGCGCCGAGGCCCGCGAGCTTTTGCACTCCATCCAGCTGCGGCAGGCTGCCGCGCATCAGCCGCCAGCCCCAACCCACCGCGGCGGCCGTGATCGCCAGGACAACGGCGAGCACCGAGAGCAGCAGGCGCGGCGTGATCCGCAACATAAGCTTACCGGGCGGCGGCGGACGAGACCGCGGGATCGCGGCCTTCATCCCATTCTATATATTCGAACATGGTCTCGATGCCCTTGTCCTCGAAGCCGGACTCCTTGATGCGCCGAAGGAGGACTTCGCGCGCCGGGTCGCGCCAGCCGCGTTTCGCCATGAACGAATTCCAAATTTCACATTCCTCGTCGGTGCGCCGGCCGCCGTGCTCCTCGCACCAGGCGAGGATCTCCTCGTCCGTCCCGCCTTGTAGTACGCGGCCCTGGAGCGCGGCGTAGTCGACGTGCAGCAAAGCGCAGGCGCGGGCGTCGAAGCCTTTGCCGAGATTCGCCTGGTAATCGGCCGGCAACCGGCCGGCGGCATGGAGGCGGATCTTGTCGAAGGTGCGGCCGATGAAGACGAGGCGGCCGACCTTGGCGTAGCAGCTGCGGAGTCCGGGTACGTTGGCCATGCCGCAAGATTCCCGTAATCGCCGGGCGAATCCAGCGGAAATCCGCGCGTCAGTCGTGCAGGTAGTACACAGCCGTGGCCAGCAGCCCGAGCAGGAAGGTCGGGGCGTTGATCCAAAGCTGGTTGAACGGCACGGCGTAATGGTGCACGGCCCAGATCACCGCGACGTGCTTCACCGCAATCAGCCCCCAGCAGACCAGGATCAACTTCTCCACCTTCGGATTCCGCGGCTCGCGCTGCCGGACGCTCACCTCCTCGATGAAGGCGCGTTCGTATTCGGCCGGCCGCCGGGCGCGGAGCTGGAACAAGTCGGCGAGCATGCGCCGCCAAGGTAGCCTGGAAGGCCAAAAAGGAAAGTGCGGGGTGGCGGCGGGAGCCGGATGATCACGGCATCGACCAGCTCGCTGTGGGGCGGGGTCGCCGAACCTCGCCTCGGGAATTACTTCCTTGTGCTTGCGGCGGGATCCCGCGATCGCGCCCTACAGCCATCCGACAGAATAACTGCGCCTCAGGGCAGCGTCTGGATGCGGATGCGGCGGTATTCCATCTGGCCGCGATCGCCCTCGAGCCCGATCGGGCCGGTGGCGGGCAGCTTCAGGGCGTTCTCGAGCACCTCGCCGTTGCACGTGCAGTGCGCGACGTTGTCCTTCACCGTGACGACGATCTCGTTCCACTCGCCCGGCCGGTAGTGCTGCAGCTTCTTGTACGGGCCAGCGAGGAGGTAATCGCGACACTGGAGCTGTGGCCCGCGGATATAGATGCCGCTATCGGTGTTGGGCGTGGCGCGGAACTCGAGCTTGAGCACGAAATCGTGCGGGAACTCCCGCTGGGTGTAGAGCTGCTGGATCTTCCGATAGCCGCGCGGCGTGGTGACGACCAGGCGCCCGTGCAGGGCGACGAAACGGCCGTCCGGCGTGGCGGTCCGCCCATCGAAGTTCACCGGCGCCGTCACGATGGGGAATTCCTCGACGTTGGCCGGGTTGCCGCCCTGCATCTGCCTGGCGTACTTCATGTCGCCCGCCGGCGTCGGCCGATAACCCCAGCCATCGAGGTTGTGGCCATTGAACAGCGGCATGAAATCATTCTCGATCGTGAACTCGTCGTCCTCGCGATCGAGGAAGTTGAGCGTCGCCAGCGCCGGCCGCAGCGCGCCGACCCATTTGGCATAGCCGGCATCGTTCGGATGGAGCAGGTCGGGGAATTCCTCCGGCTTGGCGTTGCCGTCGGGTCCGGCGAAGAGCGTCCAGGTGTCGAGGTACGTGACCTGCGGCCGGTCCTTGGCGACGCTGCGAAGCAGGTAGTTGATGCGCTTGATGTCGGCGGGCGCGCGATCCTTCTCGGGCGAGCTGGGGAAAACCTCGCAAAGGATCACCGGCATCGAGGCATTGTGCCGCTGCATTTCGTCGAGCAGCAACTTGATGTTCGAGGCGATCATCTCGGGCGTGGCCTTGTCGGAGAGGTCATTGGTGCCGATCAGCAGGACCACGCCGGCGGGGTCGAGCGCCAGCACGTCCTGCTGCAGGCGGATCAGGACGCCGCGCGTCGTGTCGCCGCTGATGCCGCGGTTGGCGACCTTGAGCGTCGGGAACGCGGCGGCGAGCCGGCCGCCCCAGCCTTGCGTGATGGAATCACCCAGGAATACGAGGGCGTGGCGGTCCTGCTGTGCGTGCGCGGCAAACTCGGTCCGCCGATCGTGCCAGAGTTTCTGGAACCAGTCCTGCCGCCGGATCGGGCCGACGCCCGGCTGGCCCTCGTCGGTGGCGGGCAGGTCGAGGCTGACCGGTTTGGGCGCCGTGGCGCATCCGGCGAGGAGGAGCGAAAAAGCGAAGGCGAGCGGCAGGGCGGCTTGGGCCAGCGCGCACCGGAGGAGGCGGAGGTTGGGGCGGGGCATGGCCCCAAGCTGCCCGCGCGCGACCAGCCGGCAACGCCGGAATCTGTCTTACTTTTGCGCAGCGGGTTGGCGTCAACCCACGATCGTCAGCACGATGCCGGCGAGGACGCCGAGGACGGCCGGCAGCTTGGCGCGGCCGTTGACCTCGCCGAAAAGCAGCAGCCCGCCGGAGAAGGCGACCAGCGTGCTCCCCCGCCGCAGGCTCGACACCAGGGAGATCAGGGCCGCGGGATTGCGCAGCGCGTCGAAATAAACGTAGTCGGCGACGAGCAGCGCCAACGACACGACGAGGATGCTCCCGCGCCAGTGAAACTCGTGGCGCGGCCACCAGCGAAGTTTCCAGCCGACGGCCAGCGGCAGGAACAAGGCGGCGAGGTAAATCGAGAACCAGCATTGCACGGTCGCCGCGTCAAAGCCCGCACGGCCGAGCAGGAACTTGTCGTAGAGGGCGCTCACGGCATTCAGCAGCGTCCCGGCCAGCAGCAGGCCGAACCATTTGTCGCGGTGAAAATGCACGCCTTCGCGGGCGCCGACGAAGGAGAGCAGGAGAAACGAGGCGAGGGTGACGACGATGCCGAGGCCTTCCAGCCGGGTCGGTCGCTCGCCGAGCACCAGCACGGCGCCGACCAGCGTCCAGACCGGCCCGGTCGCCCGCACCGGCGAGGCGAGCGACAACGGCAGGTGTTTGATGGCGAAATAGCCGCAAACCCACGAAGCGCTGACGATGGCGGATTTCAGGAGCAGTTGCGCGTGCTGCAGCGGCGTGAGCGCCGCGACATGCAAACCCGCGGGCACCACGGCCGGCGCCACCGCCGCAACCGCGAGCAGGCCGCCCCAAACCGTCGCGCTGACCAGGTTGGTGAAGAAGAGCACAGGCAGCACGGCGTTGTCCCGCACCGCGTGCTTGATGCCCAGTTCATAGCAACCGAGGAAAAAGGCGGACAGGAGGCTGGCGGCGATCCAAGGCATGAAGGGTCGAGAAGTGCCGGGCCGCGGGCCGGCAGGCAAGCGCGTCGTACGGGCGGAGCCTGCACGGAGTGCAGGATCCACCCCTTCAAACCATCGCCATTCAGCGCAACCGGGCGCAGGCGCGGTGACGCGGGCAGGTGACGAGATGATCGTTCGTCAGGCCGGTCGCCTGCATGAAGGCGTAGCAAATGGTGGTGCCGACGAACTTGAAACCGCGCTGCCGGAGATCGCGGCTCAAGGCATCGGACACTGCGGTGCGCACGGGCGTGTCACCCGGATTGCGGAGATCAGTCTGGATCGGCCGGCCATCGACGAAGGCCCAGACATAGCGATCAAAGGTCCCGAACGCGGACTGCACGGCGAGGAACGCGCGGGCGTTCGTGACCGCCGACGCAATCTTCAGGCGATGGCGCACGATGCCGGGATCGGCGAGGAGCCGGGCCTGGCGGCGGGCATCGAAGCGGGCGACGAGCGCGGGATCGAAGCCGGCGAAGGCGCGGCGGTAATTCTCGCGCTTGGCGAGGATGGTGGACCAGCTCAGGCCGGCCTGCGCGCCCTCGAGCACCAGCATCTCGAAGAAGTGGCGATCATCATGTGAAGGCACGCCCCACTCGGTGTCGTGGTACGTGTGCTGGAGTTCGGCCTCGGCCCAGGGGCAGCGTTTCATGGTCGCGGAGGGTAACATGGCTCGCTGACAGCATGTTGTCAGCAGACTTGCGCGGGACGGGCGGGCCACTTAGCGTCCGCCCCCTTATGGGACGCCAGTGGCTTCACGCAAAACGCGCCATCGTCAACCTGAAGAAGGGCCAGGCGGTCGGCAAACTCGTCAAGGAGATCACCGTCGCGGCCAAGCTCGGCGGCGGCGACCCGGCGGGCAACGCGCGGTTGTTCGCCGCGGTCGAAAAGGCCCGGAAGGCCAGCGTCACGCGCGAGGCCATCGAGCGCGCCATCGCCAAGGGCGCCGGCACGGGCGGCGACAAGTCCGCGCTCGACCACGTGGTGTACGAAGGCTACGCCCCGCACAAAGTGCCGGTCATCGTCGAGGTCTACACCGACAACCAGCAGCGCACGGCGCCGGAGATCCGCGTGCTGTTTCGCGCCGGCTCGCTGGGCGCCGCCGGCAGCAACAAATTCCTGTTCGACCACAGCGGGATCGTGGAGGCGCACCACCCCGACCCGGCCACGGACCTCGAGGCCGCGGCCATCGAGGCCGGCGCGAATGACTTCGAGGCGCTGACGCACGCGCAGAACGACGACATTCCCGAGGGCGTCGCCGGCGCGCGCTTCCTCACCGACCGGACGGCGGTGCACGCCGTCTCGCAGTGGCTGAAGCAGCACGGCTGGAGCGTGGTCACGAGCGAGATTGGCTACGTGGCCAAGCAATTTCCCGAGCTCGACGACGCGGCGCGCGCCGCGGTGGGCGAATTCCTGCAGGCCCTCGAGGACCACGACGACGTGCAGCGCGTGTGGGCGGCGGTGAAGTAGACCCGGGCCGAAAAAAACGCCGGCTTCGAAAAGCCGGCGTCGTGGGGAAAAAGTGAGCAACGAAAACGTTACTTCTTTTTCTTCTTAGCAGCTTTCTTCTTGGCGGGTTTTTTCTTGGCCATGCCGCAGTGTCGTAAAATTTTCGCGCGGTTGCACGAAAAATTTTCGGTCATCGCGAAAAACTTTTCGCGCGCGAAAACCGGCCGCGATCAGCGGGCGCAAAAAATTTTTGCGCGCGTCGCGTTCAGCGTCCCGTGAGCTGGGTGAGTTCGCGCAGGTAAGCGGCGGTGCCGCCGGAAATTTTTTCGAGCGCGGCGGCGCGGACGCGCCACTGCCAGTTGCCCTCGGCGCGCGACGGGGTGTTGAAGCGCGCTTCGGCGCCGAGCGCGAGGACGTCGGGCAGCGTGAGGATCGCGAGGCGCGCGACGCTCGTGCAGGCGACGCGGATGAAATCCCAGGCGATGTCGTCGCCCGCGATCCGCAGGTAGCGGCGGACATGGTCGCGCTCCGCCTCGGTCGCGGTGCGGTACCACCCGAGCGTGGTGTCATTGTCGTGGGTGCCGGCGTAGACGACGGAGTTCGCCGTGGCGTTGTGCGGGAGATACGCGTTCGTCGCGTCGCCGCCCCAGGCGAACTGGAGCACGCTCATCCCGGGCAGGCCGGTGTCGGCGCGCAGCTGCCGCACCGAGTCGGTGAGCACGCCGAGGTCCTCGGCGATGATGCGCGCCTCGGGCAGCGCGGCGCGAAAAGCGCGGAACAGCTCGAGACCCGGCCCCGGGACCCACTCGCCCTTGCGCGCATTCTCCGCCGGCAGCGGAATGCGCCAGTAGGCGTCGAAGCCGCGGAAGTGGTCGATGCGCACGACGTCGCAGACGGCGAAGGCGGCGCGGAGGCGCGCCAGCCACCACGCATAGCCATCCGCCGCGTGCGCGGGCCATGCGTAGAGTGGGTTGCCCCAAAGCTGGCCGTCGGCGGAAAAATAGTCGGGCGGGACGCCGGCGACCGCCACCGGCCGCAGCGTGACGGGATCAAGTTCGAACAGCTCCGGATGCGCCCACGCATCGGCGGAGTCGGCCGCGACGAAGATCGGCAGGTCGCCGATGAGCTCGACGCCGCGTTGGTGCGCGGCGGCGCGAACCTGCGCCCACTGCCCGAAGAAAAGGTACTGGCCAAACTTCACGCAGGCGATGGCCGCGGCCAGGCGGCGCAGGAGCGGGGACTTCATCGCGCGACGGTGATCGCGCGCCTCCGCCGGCCAGTCCCACCAGGCGGCGCCGGCAAAGTGGTCCTTGAGCGCACGGAAGGCGGCATAGTCATCGAGCCACGCCGCCTGCGCGGCGCAGAAGGCCGCGAAATCGCCGTAGGGCAGCGGGACCGGCCGGGCGGCGAACCGCGCATGCGCGGCGGCGAGCAGCGCCGGTTTCAGCCGGTACAGCGCGCCATAGTCGACGTGGTCCGGCGGCAACGCCGCGAGCCCGTCCAGGTCGGACGGCGCCAGGAGTCCCGGCTCGACCAAGGCGGCGAGGTCGACGAGATACGGATTGCCGGCAAAAGCGGAAAAGCACTGGTACGGCGAATCGCCATAGCCGGTCGGCCCGAGCGGGCAGACCTGCCAGTATTTCATGCCGGCCGCGCGGAGGAAATCGAGGAACGCGACGGCGTGCCGGTCCAGCACGCCGCAACCCTGGTCGCCGGGGAGGCAAGTTGGGTGCAGGAGGACACCGGCGGCGCGGTGCTGCAGCCAGTCGAAGAGAGGCGCGGCGGGCTTGGGCGGCTGGAGGGATTTTTTCCGGGCGGGCATGGTGGACAGGAGGAAGGATCTAGCCCCGGCGCCTGCGTGCGTCCATCCCCGTTTGGCCGTGCACCGGCGGGGAAATAAAAAGCGGACGGCGGGATGCCGTCCGCGGGTGGGCAAGACTGCAGCTCGCTCAGGACTTCGGCTTGATTTCCGAGCGCACCCACTGCTTGAGCATGGCCTTGTCGAAATACAGCGGCTCGTTTTGGTCCGATGGCATGCGCAGCTGGTGCAGGTAGTAAGTGTCCGTGAGATGCCGCGTGCCCTGCTTGAGCACCGCGCCATCGGCGGCGAGCAGCCGGAAGCTGAGCTCCACGCGCGGCGCGTAGATTTCCTTCATGATCCGGATGTGGTCGGGGCTCCCGTTCAGGACATTGTCGCCGGCGAGGTCCACATCCGTGACGGTAACCTCGAGCTTCTGTCCGGGCTGCAGCAGGGGCGCGGCGGTTTCCTGGATGCAGGCCTTGAGCTGGTCGAGATAGTAGGTGCTGTTGGTCAGCTGGCCGGTTTCATGAACGTCAGTGAAGGAATCGGGATCCTTGAACGTGACGGAAACGGCGTTGCGATCGGCGGCGGGTTTGTCGGCGGCCGCGCCCGCCACGGTCAGGCCGGCGGATAATGCCAGGGCCGCGAGGAGGGAGAGGGAAGTCTTCATGATGGTGTACCTGTGACCGTAACCAAATTGCTTGGTGCCGCAAATGCCGGACCCATCCGGGAGCCACCCGGATTGACCTTGGGGCGGAAGCGGACAGCGTCGCGAACATGAAAACCCCGTTGCTTGCCGGGCTGGCGGTCGTCGCCCTTCTCCCGGGCTTGTCGGCTGCGCCCGCACCCGCACCGTCGCGCGATCCGGAAATCGAACGGATCGTCACGGAGATTTCCCCGCAGCGCATCGAGGCGACCATTCGACGCCTCGTCGAGTTCCGGACGCGTCACACCTTGTCGAGCACCACGGACCCGGCGCACGGCATCGGGGCGGCGCGCAACTGGATCAAAGCGGAGTTCGAGCGCGCGAGCCGGGAGTCCGGCGGTCGCCTCCAGGTGGCGTTCGATTCCTTCCAGCACCCGCCGGGCCCGCGGATCCCGCAGGGCGTGGAGATCGTGAACGTGGTCGCGACGCTGCCGGGCACCCAGTCCGAATCGGCCGGGCGCGTCTACGTGATCAGCGGGCACTACGATTCGCGTTCGCTCGATGTCATGGCTTCCGACACCTTCGCGCCCGGCGCCAACGACGACGGGTCCGGCACCGCCGCGGTGCTCGAGCTGGCACGGGTGATGTCGCAGCACCAATTCGACGCCACGCTCGTGTTCCTCGCGGTCGCCGGGGAGGAGCAGGATCTCGGGGGCTCGACCCACTGGGCGCGGACGGCGAAGGAGAAGGGCATCCGCATTGCCGGCATGTTCACGAACGACATCGTCGGCAACACGCTGCACGAGGACGGGACGCGTGACCGCTCGCACGTGCGCGTGTTCGCCGAGGGCGTCCCGTCGCTGAAGGAAATGCCGGCCGACGTGCTCGCGCAGCTCCGCACGGGCGGGGAAAACGATTTTCCCACGCGCCAGCTGGCGCGGTTCATCGCCGCGGTCGGGGCGCGCTACGTGCCGCAGCTGCCGGTGAAGATTGTCTACCGTCGCGACCGCTACCTGCGCGGAGGCGACCACTCGCCGTTCCTTGATGCCGGGTTTCCCGCGGTCCGGTTCACCGAGCCGCACGAGGTTTTTGCCCGGCAGCACCAGGACGTGCGGGTCGAGGACGGCATTCATTACGGCGACCTGCCGGAGTACGTGGACTTCGAATACGTGGCGGAGGTTGCGCGGGTCGATGCCGCGGCCCTGGCAGAGCTGGCCAGCGCGCCGGCGGTGCCCCACGGCTTCGAGATCGAGGCCTTCCGGTTGGAGAACGACACCAGTCTGCGCTGGGAGCCGAATCAGGAGCCTGACCTCGGCGGGTACCGGATCGTCTGGCGCGACACCACTTCGCCGCAGTGGGAGCACGCGCTCGACGTGCCGAAGGAGACCACCGAATTCACCGTGAAGGGTGTCTCGAAGGACAATGTTATCTTTGGCCTCGAGGCGGTGGATGCCTCCGGCCACGCCAGCCCCGCGGTGTATCCGACCCCGCGGCTGAAACCCTGAGGCCCGGGAGCTCCGGTGGGTGGAACCCGCACTCCGTCCGGGCTGAAAACCACCAGTTGGAGGCGGGACGCCCTCGTCCCGCGCGGGGTGAGGGCACCCCGCCTCCAATAGCGGCAGACCTGCGCGGAGCGCCGGTTCCACCTTCACGAACGGGCCGGAGGCGCCACCACTAATCCGCGCCACTCACGGCACGACCTGTACGACAGTCCGCGTGGCGCCGCCGAATTGCGCGAGCTCGTCGAGGACGGCGTTGATCGCGGCGGCGTCGAGCGGCACCGTCCGCGTGACCACCGGGCCGAGATCGAGTTGGCCGGCCCGGGTGAGCCGCAGCAGCTCGGGAATTTCGCGCGCCAGGTGATCGGACACGCCGATGACCTCGGCCTCCTGGTTGATGAGCTCGGTGTAAGGACTGACGGCGAACGATTGCTGGGTGAGGCCGGCGAGCGCCGCGCGGCCCAGTTTGCCGAGGACGCGGACGGCCTGCTGCATGGTCAGCGGCAGGCCGATGAGCTCAAGGGCCACGTTGACGCCGGCGCCGCCGGTGAGTCGCAGGATTTCCGCCACCGGATCGCTGGCGCGCGCATCGACCGGCATCGCCCCGAACCGCTCGGCCAGGGCCAGCTTGGCCGGGTGGAGATCCACGGCGTAGACGGCGCGGGCGCCGAGGGCGCGGGCCAGTTGCACGGCGGAGGCGCCGAGACCGCCCAGGCCGAACACGGCCACGGTTTCGCCCGGCTGCATCCGGGCCTTGCGCAAGGCGTGCAGCGCCGTGGCCGACGAGCACATCAGCACCGCGCCGTGCGCAAAAGAGATTTCCGGCGGCAGGGCAAAAAGGCTGCGCGCGGGCATGACGGTGAACTCGGCGAAGCCGCCCGGGCGATGCTTGCCGAGCATCTGGCCCGTGGCGCAGAACTGTTCGTGGCCGCCCGTGCACCAGGCGCAGGTTCCGCAGGTTGCGAGATAATGCACGCATACATGGTCGCCCGGATGAAAATTGCGGACCTTGGCGCCGACGCGCTCGACGACGCCGGCGACCTCGTGGCCGAGCGTGAGCGGCAGCGGGCCGGCCGATGACGTGCCGGCGCGGTAGTGCGCATCGGAATGACAGATGCCGGCGGCATGGACGCGGACCAGGGCATCGTCGGGCCCGGGCTCGGGCACGGGGACGTCATGCATTTCCAGGGGGCGACCCGGGGCGACAAGGCGGATGGCTTTCATCGGCTGGTAGGATCCGAGGAGTTCTGAGCACGTGCAGCGGAAGGGAAAAGCGGGGTGTTAACGATCCGAAAAACCGGCGCTTGCGGGCGTCTGTCCAAGGTATGTGCTGGAGCAACGCACCCACCACCCCGTTGCGCGGCATCAACATGAAATACACCCGACCCTACGTTCCCCTGTTTGCCGCCGGCCTGTCCGCGGGCCTGGCGCTGCTGCCCGCCTCGCGCGCCGCGGAATCGCCCTTCATCCACGAACGTCCGCCCGCCCCGATCTACCACGACGGCTGGATCGACCTGGATAAAAACGGCGTCAAGGACCCCTACGAGGATCCGGCCCAGCCGGTCGAGCGGCGCATCGAAGACCTCCTGGCGCGAATGACGCCGGACGAAAAGACGGCGCAGATGGTGACGCTCTACGGGTTTGGGCGCGTGCTGAAGGACGAGCTGCCTACGGAAGCGTGGAAGTCGGCCTTTTGGAAGGATGGCATCGGCAACATCGACGAGCACATGAACGGGAACGAGGGCTTCGACCACAACCTGCGGCCGACCCATTACGCGTTTCCCTGGTCGCAGCACGTGCGCGGGCTGAACGAGGTGCAGCGTTTCTTCGTCGAGGACACGCGACTCGGCATTCCCGCGGATTTCACCAACGAAGGCATTCGCGGTTTGCTGCACACGAAGGCATCGAGCTTTCCGGCGCAGATTGCGGTCGCGTGTGCATGGGATCGCGAACTGGTCCGGACGATCGGCCGCATCACCGGCCGCGAGGCACGAGCCCTGGGGTACACCAACGTCTACTCGCCGATCCTCGACCTTGCGCGCGACCCGCGCTGGGGCCGCACGGTTGAGACCTACGGCGAGGATCCGTGGCTCATCGGCGAACTCGGCTACGAACAGGTGAGCGGCATCCAGGAGAACCGAGTCGTCTCCACGCTGAAGCATTTTGCCGTCTACAGCATTCCCAAGGGCGGCCGCGACGGCGACGCGCGCACCGACCCCCAGGCAACCTGGCGCGAGGTGGAGACGATGTTTTTGCAGCCCTTCCGCCGGGCGGTGCGCGATGCCGGCGCGCTGGGCGTGATGGCGTCCTATAATGATTACGACGGCATCCCGATCGCGGCCAACCGGCGATTCCTGACGGACATCCTGCGCGGCGAGTGGGGCTTCAAAGGCTACATTGTCTCCGACAGCGACGCGGTCGAATTCATCCACGGCAAGCACCGCGTCGCGCCGACCGCGCTCGAGGCGGCGGTGCAGACCCACGAGGCCGGGCTGGATGTCCGCACCAATTTCACCCCGCCGGAGAAACACGGCGAGCTGCTGCGCGCGGCCTTGCGGAGCGGACGGCTGGCGATGGACGTGGTGGACGCCCGCGTGCGGGAAATCCTGCGGGTGAAATTCTGGCTCGGGCTCTTCGACCAGCCCTATGGCGACCCGGCGGTGCCGGAGCGCGTGGTGCGCGCACCCGACGCGCTGGCCGCGTCGGCCCGCGCAGCGCGCGAATCGATCGTCCTGCTCAAGAACGACGACAGCGCGCTGCCGCTGCGCAAGAACCTGGCGAAGGTGTTGGTGACGGGCCCGCTGGCGGACAACGCCGGCGGCTGGTGGTCGCGCTATGGCCCGCAGGGACTCGACTTCATCACGCCGCTCGCCGGCATTCGCGCCAAGCTCGGGGCGGGGGTCGACGTGCGCTACGCTGCGGGTTGCCCCGTGGTCGACGAGCGCTTCCCGGAAAGCGACATCCTCAAGGAGCCGCCGTCGGCGCCGGCCCGCGCGGCCATCGATGCCGCGGTCGCCGCGGCGCGCGACGTGGACGCGATCATCGCGGTGCTCGGTGAGACGGAGGCAATCTCGCAGGAATCGCACGGACGCCTCAACCTCGACCTCCCGGGCAACCAGGAGGACCTGCTGGAGGCGCTCGCGGCCACCGGCAAACCGCTGGTGCTCGTACTCAGCAACGGGCGTCCGCTCAGCGTGAACTGGGCCGTGAAGCACGTGCCGGCGATCGTCGAGATGTGGTTCCCCGGCGACCAGGGCGGTGCCGCGCTGGCCGACATCCTCTTCGGCGACGTGAACCCATCCGGCAAGCTCTCAATCACCTTTCCGAAATCGGCCGGCCAGATCCCGTTCAACTTTCCCGCCAAGCCCGGCTCGCAGGCCCGCGACCTCGGCATGGTCAGCGGACCGCTGTTCCCCTTTGGCCACGGGCTGAGCTACACGAAGTTCAATTACGGCGCCCTGAAGATTTCGCCGGAACGTGCCGGCACCGACGCCACGATTGCGGTCAGCTGCGAGGTCACCAACACCGGCGGCCGCGCCGGCGAGGAAATCGTGCAGCTGTACGTGCGCGACGATTACAGCAGTGTCACAACCTACGACGAGTCACTGCGCGGCTTTGCGCGCGTGGCGCTGGCGCCAGGCGAGACGAAGACCGTGAACTTCACGCTGAAGCCGGCTGACCTGCAGCTGTTCAACCGCGAGTCGAAGTGGGTGGTCGAGCCCGGGCGGTGCACCGTGATGGTCGGCGCCTCGTCGGCAGACATCCGGTTGCGCGGCAACTTCACCCTGACGGCGGCGGACGGCTCGGCGCCCGAGGAGGCGCTGCTGCCGGACGAACGGTAAGATTGGTAGGGCTGCACCTTGGTGCGGCCGGATCGTCGCCGCGCGATCTGCCGTGGGCGCGGCCGGACCAAGGTCCGGCCCTACGAGGTCCGGCCCCGCCAACTCGGGTCGTACGCCAACAAAAAAACCGGCGGCTGGTGACAGCCGCCGGTCGGAGGAGAATTTAGAACCGGTTACTTCGCCTGCCGGAGGGTGATCTCGCCGTTCATGGTGGAGATCTTGATGTCGACGCCGCCGCCGTTGAGCGTGCCCGACACCAGCTTGCCACCGACGATGGGCGGAATCGGCGGATGCGGGTTGTGCGGCCGCGGTGCAACCGCCGGCACAGCCGCCACCGGTGTGCCCGGCGCAGCCGCGGGAGCGACCGCCGGGACAGGAGCCGGCGGAGGTGTCTCGTCCTTGTCGTTATCGTTGTCATTTTCCGCCGCTTCGTGGTCGGCCTCGCCTTTCTCGCGGTCGGCCTCGGCCTTGGCGCGCGCCACTTCGCGCTGCACTTCGCGGCTGACTTCGCGGGCGACCTGCATGGCGGCCCTGGTGGCTTCGCGCGCTTCCCGCGCGACCTGGGCCCCGATCCGTCCCGCATCCGCGCCATAGGCAAACGCGAAGCCGTCGCCGCCGCCGTGGCCCTCCGTCTTGGTCTTGAGCACGTCCTCGCCGAAATCGGTCAGGATCGAACCATTGTGGCTGCGGAGCCGGACATTGGCCTTGGTGTCAGGCGGGACACGCAGGTCAACCTCGCCGTTCATCGAGGTGATCGACACGAGCTTCTGCGGGGCCTTGGCATAGGTGGCATGGACCTCGCCGTTCATCGTGCTGACGACGGTCGAGCCGGAGATCCCGTTGAGGTGGACCTCACCGTTCATGTTGTTGACCTCGATGTCGCCATCGAGGTTGTTGACGACGAGGTCGCCGCCGGCGTCGGTCTTGACCGAGATCGCCATGCGGCGGGGCACGGTGACCTTGAAATCCGCGTCATGGCTTGCCCACGGGTTGTCGCCGGCGATGCGCAAGGTCACGACGTTGTCATGCTCGGAGAGGTCGAAGGTCACTTCGTCGTCGAGGCGGCGGAGGCCGCCGGGGCGCGCTTCCGCGTGACCCTTTTTATCGAGGCTGGATTTGACGGTAACGGTGTCGCCGTCGACCCCGGTGATGTTGATGTCGGCCCAGGGCACGTCCACGCGGAGCGTGGCGGGCTTGTCCGGGGCGGAAAGCTTCACGGCGGCGGAGCTGCCGTCATCTTCGGCCCAGGCGAGGGCGGCGGTGGCGAGTCCCGCGGCGAAGAGGCTGCGGCAAAGGAGGGAGGGGATGTTGGTTTTCATGAGAGGGCGGGATTACGGGAGGGTTGGAGCCGCGCGTTGGGGTTCTGGCCGGCGCTGGCCGGCAGGTCCAGGACGGCGAGGGCGCGGCGTGCGGCGTCACGGACATTCTTGTCCGCAGCTTCGTCGCGGCTGAGTTGTTCGAAGACCGACCGCGCATTGGGGTCGCGGTAGGGCCCGAGCAGTTCGATCATGGCGACCTGGACGAGCGGGGCGCGCTCGCGCGAGAGGGCGGTGAGGACACCGGCGCGGACGAACGCCTCGTCGGCGTGCGGCGCGAGGGCGTCGACGGCGGAGAGGCGCACGTTGACCGACGGGTCGAAGGCGAGGGCGCCGACCAGGTTGGTCAGCACCTGGCGGTCGGGCGTCTTCAAATCCATGGTCGCCAGCACGTGCTTCAGGCGCTCGCTGGTCGACTGCTGCTGGAGCAGCGAGTAGGTGACGAGCTGGTTCATGGAGTTCATCTGCTTGCGCAGCTCCGCGAGTTCCTTTTTCGCGGAGTCGTCGGCTGGCGGCGCCACGGGCGGCGGCGCGAGGAAGCGCGCGCCGGCGAAGAGGCCGCCGGCGAGCAGCGCGAGCGCGAGGGCGAACTGCAGCGCCGGCTGGGCCGGGAGCAGTGCGGCGAAAAAGGCATCGATCCGGCTGCGGGCCAGGGCGAAGGGGCTGGGCGCATCGGCTTCGCGCTGGTGCGTCTCGAGCATGGCGTAGAATTGCTCGCGCAAACGCGGTGTCGGCTCCTCTTCGGCGGGCAGGCTGTCGAGCTTGCGGGAGATTTCCTGGAGGGCGGACCACTCACGCTGGCAAGTTGGGCAACTGGCGAGGTGGGCGCGAAGCTCGGCGGCCTCGGCGGCGGGCAGCGCGCCGTCCTGGTAGTCGATGAAGCATTCCTGGACGCGGGTGCAGTTCATGGGAGAGTTGGGTCTGGGATCTCGGGTCTGGGATCTGAGGGACTAGTTACTTGGATCCTGTTACTTTTTACTTCGCGCTCAGGCGGCCTTCTCCTTGCGGATCTTGAAGTAGACGTCGCGCAGTTCCTTGAGCGCACGATGGGCGCGGACCTTGACGGCCCCGACGGAGCAGTCGAGGAGCCGTGCGATTTCCTTGTGTTCGAGATGCTGGAGCCGGGACAGCACCAGCACTTCGCGGTGCTCGAGCGGCAGGCGGGCCAGGGCGGCGCGGAGCAGCGTGACGTCCTCGGCCGTGGCCGCCTGCTCGGACGGCTGCGGTTCGGTGTCGGGCTCCTCGTGCAGGTCGGACGGGTCGGTGGGCGCGGGCGTGGCGGCGTGCTTGCGGAAGTGATCGGCGGCCACCTTGCGGGCGAGGTGGTAGAACCAGGCCGAGAATTTGCCTTCGTCGCGGTAAGTGTGACGATATTTAAGGATGCGGTAGAAGACGATCTGGACGAGGTCCTCGCTGACCGCCGGCTGGTTGGTCAGGCGCACGAAGAATCCGTAGAGGCGCCGGTTATGGCGCTCGAACAGTTCGCCGAGCCGCCGGATTTCGCCGGCGCGCACTGCAATCATCAGGTCGTGGTCGGTGGGGGCTTCCACGGCGAGAGGCAGGCTAACCGGGAGCGGCCCGGAGGAAACACGGAATTGGATGATGGGCGCGGGGGACATGCGAGGTGATCATGGACGTGTGCAGCGGGGTATACCGCGGCGCGGCGCAAAGGTTACCGGGTTTCCGGTGTGAAAAGGGCTGGCGCCCGGCGGCACCCCACCTACGGTCAAAGCCATGAACCGCCGCGATTTCCTGCTCCAATCCGGCGCAGCCCTGTCCTTCGGGCTGCTGGCGCGCTCCACGCTGACCGCGCAAACCCCACCAGCCTCCACCCCGGCGCCGGTCGCGGCACCGCCCCCGCCGCCCGCGACGAGTTTCCGTCCGCTGCGCGGCAACGTCGGCTTGTTCCTGGGGGCGGGCGGCACGATTGGCTGGCTCAGCTCGGCCGACGCGCTGGTTGCCGTCGACACCCAGTTTCCCAAGACCGCGGAGATCTTTCTCAAGGAAATGCCCGGGCGGAACGGCCGCATCCTCGACGCCGTGATCAACACGCACCATCACGGGGACCACACCGGCGGCAACGGCGTGTTCCGGCCGGCGACGAAGACGATCGTGGCGCAGGCCAACGTGCCCGAGCTCATGCGAATGGCGGCCGCGCACAGCCCGAAGCCGCCCAGTGAAGCGGAGCTGGCGCCGATGTTGCCCGATGCGACCTTCCCGGAGGCGTGGCGGCATGATTTCGGCGCCGAGACGATCAGCGCGCGCTATTTCGGCCCGGCGCACACGCGGGGCGACATCGCGATTCATTTCGAGAAGGCGAACGTCGTCCACCTCGGCGACCTGGTGTTCAATCGCATCTACCCCGTCATCGATCGACCCGGCGGCGCGCGCATCCGCGGCTGGATCGACCGCCTCGAGACGCTCACGAAAACTTATCCCGCGGACGCGATCTACCTTTTCGGCCACGGGAATGAGAAGTTCGGTGTGACCGGCGGACATCCCGACCTGCTGGTGTTCCGCGATTATCTGTCAGCGCTGCTCGCGCACGTACAGGGCGAGATCAAGGCGGGCAAGTCGAAGGCGGAGGTCATGAAGCTCGACAACTTTCCCGGTTTTCCCGACCTGCACGTGCCGCCTGGGCGCGGTAACCGTTTGCCCGGCAATCTCGGAGTGGCGTACGACGAGTTGACATCCTGAGTGACGCCTGCGGCAGAGCGGGTAGGGCGGCGACGCCGTTCGGCGCCGCGGCGCGCAAGGGACTGCGCGCCCTACCGGCCGTAGGGGAACGCCCGCAAAAGAAAGGCGGGCTGGCACTGTGCCAGCCCGCCCGCACGATTCGGTTACCACCCCGTCGCGCTAAGTCAGAAGTCGCCCTTGATCCCGAGCGTCCAGTTCGTGCCGTAGTTCTCGTAACGGTAGAGGACGTCGGGGTTGCCCGCGCTTTTCTCCATGATGCGGTGCGACTGCTGGAAGACGTTGCGCGAGGCGACGAAGAGGCTGAAGCGGTCCGACAGCTTGTAGCCGGCGCTGAAGTCGCACTTCGTGTTGGCCTTCTGGTACCGATTGGCATTGTTCAGCCACGGGCCGGAGTCGTCGGACCAGATGGCACTGAAACTGAAGCCGAAGCGATTGAGGTGATAGCTTAGCGTGCCCTTGATCGAGTTGGGCACGACGCCGGCGATGAAAATGCCCGGCTGGGTCTCGACATCGACACGGGTATAGGAGGCGGTGACCGACGTGCCCTGGAGGAGCCGCGGCAGGAAGCTCAGGTACTGCTGGTACGAGAACTCGATGGCATTCCAGGTGACCGGGCTGCTGGCGTTGGTGAAGCTCTTGAACTCGTAGCCGTCCAGCTGCGGGTCGGTGTTGCCGTATTCGACATCGGAGATCTGGCTGGCGAGGGTCTGGTTTTCCGTGCGGGTGCGGGTCGCCACGAGCTGCACGTTGTTGATGCCGCTGTTGCCGAAGAAATAGCTGAGCGCGGCCGCCACCTTTTGCGAGTGCTCGGGCAGGAGGTTCGGGTTCGGCGTGGTGACGATCATGTTGTTGTCGTCGATCTGGCGGGTGCCGGCGATGTTCGAGATGTTCGGGCGTTTGATCGTCTTGCCCCAGCCGATATCGAACAGGAGGTCCGGCCGGAGAGTGTACTTGGCGGAGACGCTCGGGAAGAGGTCGTCGTAGCTGCCATGGCGGCGGACGCGCGGCTTCGAGTATTTGTAGTCGATGGCCGAGACGCTGTTTGGGGCGCCGGCGGACGTCACGGGGTAGCCCGCGGCGGCGACCTGCTGGTTGGAGTACGGATCGAGCTCAAGCGAATCGAGCGCCGTCCGCTCGAACCGCACGCCGCCCTGGAGCTGCAGCTTGCTGAGGCGGGTGTTGGCCATGACGTAACCGGCGGAGATCGTCTCGATCATGTCGTAGGTCGGCTTGTTCAGGTAGACGCCCGATTCGTAGTTCGCGAGGGTCATGCCGGAGCTGCCGGCCACGGTGGCGCTGGTCGGCAGGCTGCGCAGGAAGTATTCCGGGTGCGAGTGGAAGAGCGTGCCGAGCGTGTCGCGGTCCGGGAAGGCCGGCGCCCCGGCGCCGCCGATCGAGGTGAACGAGACATGCGGCTGGTTGTCGCCTTGGAAGAGCACGAACGGCGACTGATAATTGGCGAAGGAGCCGGTCGTGCCGCCGCCCGGCCCGACGAACTGCCAGACATCGTAGGAACGAGTGTCGTTGGCGATCTGGTGATCGCGGGTCCATTTGCCGCCGACCTGGAGGAAGGTGGGTATTTTGAGCGGCAGGGAGTACCGGGCGTTCAGCTCGCCGGACTTGATGTCGATCGTGTTCTGGCGGTTGTCGTCGCTGACGCGCGGGTTCTTCTGCAGCGCCAGGTCGCTCCAGTCGGGGCCGCCCGTCTGCGTGAATTTCCAGTCGGCGCCGTCGGAGCTGGAGCGCGCAGCGGTGAAGCCGATGCCGGTGATGTTGTTGACCGTGGTGTTGGCCAGGGTGCCCTTGGCCAGGTTGTCGTAATCGTTGCGCGAATGCGACGAGGTGAACGCGCCATCGACCGAGAGGTTTTCCTTCCGGTACTCGAAGCTCGGGGAGAGGGTGAGCGTATTGGTGAACTTGTCGCCATTGCCACCGCCGAGGACGATGCTGCCGCCGGTCGCCGTGGCCGTGCCGTACGAGAGCACGCCGTCGCCGGGCTCGGTCGCGCGCGTGCCGCCGGCCGTCATCGTGACCTGGCGGTTGTAGAACTGCGCATGGTAGCGCGCGAAGAGCGTCGTGAGCGAGAGCGTGAGGTTGGGGGAGGCCTTGAAGTCGGCGGTGAGCCCGTAGCTGGCGCGCTCGGTCCATTTCGGGCCGTCCTTGAGCAGCACCGAGGTCAGCACCTGGCTGCGGCTGTCGGCCCCGGTCGGCGTGCGGTTGTAGTTGTGGTCGACCCGATACTGCTCGTTGTAAAGATTCGACTCCTGGACGCTGAGCACGATGCCCAGCCGGTTGTTCAGGAAGACGTCGGAGTAACCGAGATTGTAGTTGGGCTTGTACTTGAGTCCCTTGCTGTCGTCGGGACCGAGCGTGCGCTGGAGGGTGAACTCCTCGGAGTTGAAGACGGTGCTCAACGACGCGCTGAGGCGCCGGCCCTTCTGGTCGAAGGCGCGCTTCGTCTTCAGGTTGATGTTGCCGGCCGGGGCGTCGGCATCCATCGACGCGGGCGTCACGCGGTTGATCTCGATCGACTCGATGCTGTTGATCGAAATGGAGTCGAAGCCGAACGAGCGGTTGGCCGAGCCGGCGGGCGAATTCTCGAAACCAACATACTGGCCGAAGGAGTCGGCGCTGGCGATCGTCTTGCCGTCCAGCGTGACGCTGGCGTACTCGGAGCTCATGCCGCCGAGGCGCGGGCCGCGGGTGTCAGCCTCGGTGTACTCGAGCTCAACGCCCGGCAGGTACTTGAGGAATTCGCCCACGTTGCCCTCGGTGACGTTGCCGAACGCCTCGGACGAGACTGAACGACTCAGGTTCATGGAATTGCGCTGGTGCTGCAGCGCCTTGGCGTTGCCGTCCTTCACGGTCGTGACGACCAGCGTGGCCAGCTGGAGGACATCCTTGCCCGCGGTCGCAGCTGCGGTCGAGGGCGCGGCGAGCTCGAACTCGTGGG
The DNA here is from genome assembly GCA_035549095.1 of Lacunisphaera sp. Lineage (GTDB taxonomy): Bacteria > Verrucomicrobiota > Verrucomicrobiia > Opitutales > Opitutaceae > Lacunisphaera. The sequence goes on from DASZRV010000066.1 coordinate 127,250, forward strand.
TGGCGGTGCCGCCCGCAGGCAGGTCGATCTCGGCGGCCACGGGCGTAAAGCCGGTATAGGTCACGGTCAGCGTGACCTTGCCGGCCGGGACGCGGGCGAGGCTGAAGTAACCGCCGTCCTCGGTAGCGACGGCGATGTTGGTGCCGGCCACCCGCACTTCGGCGTCGCGGACGAACTCCTTGTTCACGGGATTGTAGACGTGGCCGGTGATGGTGCCGGTGCCGGCCGTTTGGGCGACGGCGGAAAGCGCCAGCGCAAGCGACAGGCTTGCGAGAGCGGCGAGGCGTGGGTAGTCGAGTTTCATAGGTTGGTGGGGAGGTAATCGCGGAGTGCGGCCGCGCAGCCTGGTCGAGACGTGACGGGTGGATCACTCGGGGGCTCTCGACTCGTCCCCAGTCTAGCGGACCGCGACGGCCGCGGCCCCCCTCGTTGGAGGGGGTCTGACGAATTGATCAGGCGGCGGGGTTTGAAGGCTGGGGAGGCGCCGGCAGCCTCGCACCAACGGCGAACCGTCGCCGGACCACCCCCCAAAGGAGGGGGGCGGCTCGGGCGAAAATAACCTACGATCAGCGCGAACATCGCCCCTTCCATTTCATCGCCACCCCGACGGTTGCGCAGGCGCGTCTGCTTTCAATCCATGCCATTTTCCTCCCGCCCCAAGCCCACGTACCTGCCGGCACCGTGGCGTTCGTGGACCATTCCGATCGCGCTGCTGGCCGCGCTTGCGGCGGGGGCCTCGTGCCTCGGGGCGGACGCGCCGGCCAGCGAGCCGCTGCCGGCCACCCTCCGACCGAGCGACTGGAAAGACCAAACGACGCTGGCCGATGACTGGGAATTCGTGCGCGGTGATTTGGGCGGAATCTGGGAGACCCTCCGCAGCGACGAACTCGCCTTGAACCTGCCGCGATGGACCAAGGTCCGCCTGCCCCATTGCGTCAATGCCACGGACGCGGTCGATCCCGACCAGTCTTATTACCAGGGACCATCTTGGTATCGGACGCAGCTGAAGATCGATAATCCCTACGCCGGGGGCCGGACGCTGCTCCAATTCGAGGGCAGCGGCCAAAAGACTGACGTGTGGATCGGCGAGCAAAAGGTGGCGACGCACGTCGGTGGTTACGACGAGTTCACCGTCGACATCACCGACGCCGTCGCAGCCTATCGCGCTTCCGCGCTCGTGCGGTTGCCGGCGGCCGACTATCGTGTGGCACCGGGGTTGGTGCCTCTCGCCGTGCGCTGCGACAACTCGCGTGACCTCGAGATGATTCCGTCCGCGTTGAGCGATTTCAACCTGTACGGCGGCCTCTATCGGCCGGTCCATCTCGTCTACCTCCCGGCCGGTGGACTGACGCGCTTGCTGGTCACGCCGGAAAGGCAGGAGGATGGCACGTGGCGTATCTCGCCGGCGGTCCGATTCGCGCCCGGGAGCGCGGCCGAACAAACGCTCACTGTGCGCGTCGTCCGCCCGGATGGCGCGGAAGTGGCGCGCGTGGAGACGCGCGTGGCGCCCCATGCGGAATCCCAGTCGCTGCCCGCAATCGTGCTCCCGCATCCCGAGCTCTGGTCGCCGGACCGCCCGACGCTCTACGGCCTGGAGGTCATAGCCACCAGCGCCGCCGGGACCAGCCGCGTTTGGGAGCGATTCGGATTGCGGACGTTCGAATTCGTCGACCACGGCCCCTTCAAGCTCAATGGCGAGCGGCTGCTCCTGCGCGGGACCCACCGCCACGAGGACCACGCCGGCGTCGGAGCCGCCATGGACGACGTGACGATGGAAAAGGAAATGCGGCTGATGAAGGCGATGGGCGCGAATTTCATCCGGCTGGGCCACTACCAACAGTCACGTCGCATCCTCGAACTCTGCGACGAGCTCGGCCTGCTCGTATGGGAAGAGGTGCCGTGGTGCCGCGGCGGCGTCGGTGGCGACCGCTACCGCACCCAGGCAAAAGCGATGTTGCGCGCGATGCTCGACGAACATCACAACCACCCGGCAATCATCCTCTGGGGCCTCGGCAACGAGGACGACTGGCCCGGCGACTTCCCCGTGCAGGACAAGGCCGCCATTCGCGCCCTGGCCCAGGAGTTGAACACGCTGGCGCACCAGCTCGATCCCACGCGCCTGACCGCGATGCGCCGTTGCGAGTTCTGCGCGGACGTCGTCGATGTCTATTCGCCGTCGATCTGGGCCGGCTGGTATCGCGGGCAGTACACCGAATACGCCGCGGCGGCGCGCAAGGCACGGGACAAATACCGGCACTTCCTCCACGTTGAGTGGGGCGGCGACAGCCATGCCGGCCGCCACGCCGAGGACCCTTATGCGCGGCTGCGCAACGTCAAGGCCACCGGCGCGACCGACGAGCGGGGGCTGGACTTCATGGAGGTCGGCGGGGGCGCCCGCGTTTCGCGCGATGGCGACTGGTCCGAGACCTATGTTTGCGACCTGGTCGATTGGTACCTGAAGGAGCAGGAGAAAATGGAATGGCTCACCGGCTCGGCGATGTGGCCGTTCAAGGATTTCTCGACGCCATTGCGCGCCGACGACCCGGTGCCCTTCGTCAACCAGAAGGGAGCCGTCGAGCGGGACCTGACGCCGAAGGAATCGTACTATGTCTACCAGTCGTATTGGACCACCGCCCCGATGGTTCACGTGTACGGTCACGGCTGGCCCGTGCGCTGGGGCAAATCCGGCGCGAAGCGCACGGTCAAGGTGTACGCGAATTGCCCGGAGGTTGAACTTTGGGTCAACGGCGTGTCGCAGGGCGTGCGCCAGCGCAACAGCCAGGATTTCCCGGCGGCCGGCCTGCGCTGGGACGTCGTTTTCACCGACGGCATGAACCACCTGCGGGCGGTCGGGCGGTCCGGGGTTAAGGTTGTGTCCGACGAGATCACCTTCCGCTACGAATGGCGCACCTGGGGCCGGCCCGACCATTTGCGGCTGCAACAGCTGCCCGCGCCGGGCGACCACATCCGCGTGCAGGCCGAATTGCTCGATGCCGCCGGGGTCGTATGTCTCGACGCGGCCGACGTTCTCGACTGGGGCCATGCCGGCGACGGCCGGCTGCTCGACGACCTCGGCACGGTCGGCGGTTCGCGTCGCGTGCAATTGGCGAACGGCCGCGCCCGCATCGACCTGGAGCTGCCGGCTGGCGGCGCGGCGGAAGTCAGCGCCACCGTGGGCGGCGTGCCCACGGCGTTCCTGCGGGTGGCTGGCGCCCCGAAGCATCCGGCGCCGCGGCTCAATGTCGCGGCCACGGTGCGCGGCCTCGAAGAATTGGATCGCGCGCGCGTGCTGCGCCTGGCTGCCGAGGCCATGCAGGTGAAACCGGTGACGATCCGGTCGGCGACCCCGCCGGCCTTCGCGCAGGGCGTCGGCCCGGGCGATTTCTACTCGATGGGCGACTATTGGTGGCCGAACCCGAAAACAGCCGACGGCCTGCCGTATTTGAGCCGCGACGGCGAATCGAATCCCCATAACTTCGACGCGCACCGGCTCATCATGCGCGAGATGCGGGACCGCGTGGCCGCGCTTGCCGCCGCCTACCGATTGACCCGCGACCCCGCCTACGCCCAGCGCGCCGCGGAGTGGCTGCGCGTTTTCTTTGTCGATCCGGCCACGCGGATGAACCCGCACTTAAAATACGCCCAGGCGGTGCCCGGCGTCTCGACCGGCCGCAGCTGGGGCTTGATCGACACGCTGCACCTGGTCGAAGTGCCGCTGGCGGCAGCGGCGATCGAAACCGCACCGGGCGTCGCCCAGGAAACGATGGCCGGCGTGCGGGCATGGTTCGCCGACTTCAACCGTTGGCTGCTGACCGATCCGAACGGCATCAAGGAAGGGGCCTCGTTGAACAACCACAGTGTGGCGTACTGGCTGCAGGTGGCCGTGTTTGCGCGCTTCACGGGCGACGCGGCGACGCTCGACCGCGCGCGTCACGAGTTTCACGAGGTGCTGCTGCCGGGGCAACTGGCATTCGATGGCAGCTTCCCGCGCGAGCTGGCGCGCACCAAGCCGTACGGGTATTCGATCTTCCAGCTCGACAACGTGGCGCTGCTCGCGGACGTGCTGTCGACGCCGCAGGAGGATTTCTGGAATACCTCGTTGCCGGATGGGCGCAGCGTCGGCCAGGCGGTCGCATTCCTCTGTCCCTATCTGGCCGACCGCGACGCATGGCCATTCGCGCCGGATATCGAGCATTTTGCCAGCTGGCCGGTCCGGCAGCCGGCGCTTTTGCTGGCCGGCTTGCGGTTGAATCGCCCGGACTATCTCGGCCCGTGGCGGCGCCTGCCCGCGGACTCGGACGACCTCGAGGTGCGGCGCAACATGGCGGTCACGCAGCCGGTGCTCTGGCTGCCGGGAGGCTGACCTCGCCATGGCCGGCCTGGAAGACAGGGGCGCAGTCCGGCTGCGCCCTGGGGGGTGGAAGGTAGGACGGCGATTCCGTCTGCCGCCGGTAAAGGCGCGGAGCGGCGTCCGCGCCCTACCCACGACACAAGCTGCGAAGCAGTCGCTTCACCCAAAGAACGCTTGTCATCATTCGCGGCGGGGAGTTGCCTCGGCCGCCCCGTTCCCCATGCGTCGCCCGCCTGTCATGACCCTGGCGCTGGCCGTCCTCCTGACTTTCGCCGCCCCGCCACCCGCCCGGGCCGCGGACGCCGGCAGGGAGGACACCATGCTGACGACCGCCGCCGAAATTCGCGGCCTGCCGGCGGCGGTGGCGGAGAAGAAACTGCCGGTGCGGCTGCGCGGCGTCGTGACCGCCGCCGAGCCGGACTGGCAGGGCAAATTTGTCCTGCAGGATGAAAGCGCGGGTATCTTCGTTCAAAACGTCGGCGACCAACCGGCCATCGGCGACTATGTCGAGGTGAGCGGCCACACGGGCCCGGGCTGGTTCGCGCCCGTCGTGCAGAGCAAGGGCTGGAAAAAACTCGGGACCGCGGCATTGCCGCCGCCGCGCGAGGTGTCCATCGAGCGACTGATGGCCGGCGTGGAAGCCAGCCAGCGGGTCGAGATCACCGGGTTGGTGCGCGCGGTCACGTACGTGCCCGCGCAAAAGACCATGGTTGAGGTTTCGATCGGCGGTTATCGCGTGCGTGTGTTCCCGAAGCTGCCGCCGCACCTCAACCCGCGCTCACTGGTGGCGGCGAAGATCCGGGCGCGCGGCACGGTCGGCACGGCCTTCAACGCGGCCCGGAGACAGTTGACGGCGGTGAACCTCTTCGTGCCAAACGCCGACGAGTTCGTCGTCGAACAACCGGAGCAACATCCGCCGTTCGACCAGCCGGTGCTCGCGATCGACGACCTGGCGAAGTTCCGCACGACAGCGAACCTGGGCGAGCGGCAGCATGTGAGCGGCGTGCTGACTTTTCAGCGTCCCGGGCTGGACATGTTCATCCAGGACGGGACCGGCGGGCTGCACCTCGAGACCCGGCAGCCGATCGAGCTGCCGATCGGCACGCCGCTCGAAGCTGTCGGCTTCCTCGAGATCATCAATTACCAGCCGGTGTTGCGCGACGCCGTCGTACGCGAAACGGGCGGAGCGCCCCGGCCGGTGACGGCGAAGCCCGTGCCGATGGAGGAACTGCGCGAGGGATTGCACGGCGGCGAGCTCGTGACGCTGCGCGGCGTACTGCTCGACCACAGCATCCGGTCGGTCCGGCGCGAGGCGGCCGGCTTCGCCGGCGTGCGCACCGTCTGCACCATCCGCAGCCGCGAGCAGTCTTTCACGGCGGAGTTCGAAGGTCCGGTTGAAGCGGCTGCCATCACGGGCGCGCCGCTGGGCAGCGTGGTGGAAGCGCGTGGCGTTGCCTTCTTTGAGTCCGGGGACGACGGGCGGCCCAAGGCGCTGACGCTCCTCCTGCCCGACAACCAGAGCCTGCGCGTGCTCGAGACGCCGAGCTGGCTGACCGCCCAGCGGCTACTGGTCGGCCTGGCGATTGTCGGCGTGCTGCTGGCGGCGACCGTCGCCTGGTTGCTGACCATTGCGAAGAAGAACACGATGCTGAGCTTCCTGGTGGCCGAGCGCGAAAAGGCGCAAAAGGAATTGCAGCAGGCGCACGACCAGCTGGAGGCGCGGGTCAAGGAGCGCACCGAGCAGCTGAAGGTCGAGATGTCGGGACGCAAGGCCGCGGAGGTGGAGTTCCGCGCCGTGCTGTCCGAACGCACGCGCCTCGCCCGCGAGCTGCATGACACGCTGGACCAGGCGCTCACCGGCATCATGTTGCAGCTCGACACCGCGGCAAAGCTCTTCGAGCGGAATCCCGCCGAGGCCGGCCGGCCGCTCGAGCTCGCCCGCCGCTTCCTCAAGCAGAGCCGGTTGGAGCTGCGCCGCTCCATCTGGGATCTGCGTTCGCGCGAACTGGAGCAGTTTGACCTCACCCAGGCCCTCTCGATCGCCACCAACCAGATCCTGGCGGGCAGCGCCATCACCGCCGACCTCGCCACGGAGGGCATGCGCCAGCGGCTGCCGGAAGTGGTCGAGGACAACCTGCTGCGGATCGCGCAGGAGGCGACGGCCAATGTGGTGAAGCACTCCGGCGCCACAACCGTGGCCTTGCGCCTGATCTTCCGGACGGATGACGTCGTGCTGGAGATCAAGGACAACGGCTCCGGGCTGGTGGCCGACCGGGTGGCCGCGGCGGCCGGCCAGCATTTCGGTCTGCTCGGCATGACCGAGCGCGCCAAGCGCCTCGGCGGTCGCCTCGAAGTCGCGGGACCGCCCGGTGAGGGCACCACGGTGCGCGCGACGATCCCGTTGCGGGCGGCGGAGGCCGCCGAACCGGCCCCCATCGCACACGAGACCGTATGAACGCGGCGCCGAAGATCCGGATCCTCGTCGTCGACGATCATTTCATCGTTCGCATCGGCCTGCTGTCGTTGATCAACACCGAGCCGAACCTTGTCGTGGTGGGCGAGGCCGGCGACGGCGGCGAAGCCATCCGCCTGTTTCAGGAGCTTCAGCCCGACTTGGTGGTGATGGACATGCGCCTGCCCGACCTCGAGGGCCCGCAGGCGGCACGGGCGATCCGCGAGATCGACCCGGCGGCGCGCATCCTGATGCTCTCGGCCTTTGAAGGCGACGCCGACATCCATACGGCGCTCGAAGCGGGCGCCAGCGGCTACGTGCTGAAGAGCGTGACCGGCGAAGAACTGGTCCCGGCGATCAACGCCGTCGCGGCCGGCCGCCGCTGGATCCCGCAGGAGATCGCCAGCCGGCTGCGCTCGCGCAACATCTATGAGGAGCTCACCGCGCGCGAGCAGGAGGTGCTGGTCCAGCTTTCGCGCGGCCTCGCGAACAAGGAGATCGCGGACACCCTCGGCATTTCCGAGCACACGACGAAGGGCCATCTCAAGAGCATCCTCGGCAAGCTGCGCGTGCTGGATCGCACCCAGGCCGTCATCGCCGCCGTGCAACGCGGGCTCATCCATTACTGAACCATGAAAACCGAATGTCTGGGGAAATTGCTGGCGGCGTTGTTCGTGCCTGTCGCGCTGCTCGCCCAAGCCAACCCGCCGGCGGCCGCGATGCGCCGGGTCTTCGATTGGCAGGTCGCGCACCCGTGGAGTGCCCAGCACCCGGTGACGAGTACCAACGGCACCCGCGGCTGGGTCCACGGCGCGTTCCTGACCGGGGTCATGGAGGCCTGGCGGGCCACCAAGGACGAGGCCTACCTGAAGTACGCGGCGGCGGAAGCGGCGGCGAACAGCTGGCAGCTCGGTCCGCGCGAACGCCACGCCGATGACCACATTGTCGGCCAGACCTACCTCGAACTGTATGCACTGGCACCGGCGCCGGAGAAGATCGCTTCGGTGCAGGCGACGCTCGACAGGATCGTCGCGGCGCCGCAGCCCGGCCACGAATTCTGGTCCTGGTGCGACGCGCTCTACATGTCACCGCCGACATTCGCGAAGCTGGCCCAAGCGACGCACGAGGCACGCTACCTGGACGCCATGGACCGGTTCTACTGGGACAGCTACCTCGCGTTCTATGACCCGGCCGAGCGGCTTTTCTACCGCGACGAGCGCTTTGTGTTTCCGAAGGACGGGCCGAAGGTTTTCTGGAGCCGCGGCAACGGCTGGGTGATCGCGGGCTTGGCGCGGTTGCTTGACGCGCTGCCGGCGGACTACCCGACGCGCGGGCGCTATGTCGCGCTTTACCAGGCGATGGCGGCGCGGCTCGCGGCGTTGCAGCCGGCGGACGGCCTCTGGCATCCCAACTTGCTGAAACCGGCGGGCCCGCACGGGGAGGCAAGCGGCAGCGCGTTCTTCTGCTACGCGCTGGCCTGGGGCATCAATCACGGCTTGCTGCCCGCCGCCGAGTACCGGCCGGTGGTGGACAAGGCCTGGGCCGCCCTGCTGGCGTGCGTCGATGGCGACGGCCGGCTCGGCTGGGTGCAGCCGATCGGCTTCGCGCCCGACGCCTACGATGCCACGACGTGGCAGGAGTACGGCTCCGGCGCCTTTCTCGCCGCTGGCGCGCAGGTGATGCAGCTGCGGTGACACGCGGTCGCCTCGTTGGGTACGACTAGTTTGCGGATCGGGGCAGATTACACTCGAAAGCGGACGGGCGATCCGCCAAAGGGAATTCGTGTCCGTGAAGTCCAGCAGCAGCCCCGCAGTGACGATCTATGAGATCGCGAAGCACCTCGGGATCTCGCCGGCCGCGGTTTCCTCGGCGCTGGCCAATCGCGGCGAGGAGCGCCGGCTCGCACCGGAAACGATCCGTCGGATCCGCGAGGCGGCCACGGAACTGAGCTACGTGCCGAACATGGCGGGCCGCCGGCTGCGGGCGCACAAGTCGGCCACGCGGCAGTTCGACCTGGCGATCCTGACCTCGTTCGAGGCGCCGCTGCCGCTCGTGGGCCAGGCGCTGCACACGCTGCAGCGGGCGGTTGACCGGCAGACCACCGAGCACACCCGTTTCGCCGTGGCGATCGAGATGTTCCACGCCGGCCGGCTGCAGGAAAAGCCCGGCCTGCTCGACTCCAACCGGTACCACGGAGTGATTGTCACCAACACGCTGCCGGCGGACGACCAGTTTCTGGCCAACGCGCGGCTGCCGTATCCGGTGGTGGTCCTCGGACGCCGCATCCCGAACTATTGCTGCGTGCTCGAAGTGCCGGATTTCGTCGGACGCCGCTCGGCGGAAGTGCTGCTCGACGCCGGCTGCAAGGCGCTGGCAATCCTCCACGGCAAGCAGCTGACCCACACGACGGCTGATCGCCTGGCGGCTTTCACGCAGACCGTCCGGGGGCGCACCGGGCGGTCGCCGACCTTGCTCGTGAGCGACGGGCTGCAGCCGCTGCAAGGGGCGGCGACGCTCGAGGCGTTCTTCGCGCGACGGGGGCGGCTCGACGGCCTGTTCGCGGTGACGGACAGCCTCGCGATCGGCGCCTATCAGGCGATCCGCCAGCGCGGCCGGTCGGTGCCGGGGGACGTCGCCGTGGTCGGCGTGGGTGACTACGAGCTGGCGGAATATTTCGATCCGCCGCTTACGACCGTGGCCGGCGCGAACGAGGCGATGGTGGCGGAGGCGGTGCCATTACTTTTCCGTTTGCTGAAGGGCGATAAAGCCGTGCCGGGGGAGGTGTTGGTGGTCCCGCCCGTCTTCCTGCGCGAGTCGACGCAACGGACGGAGCGGAAGAATTCCCGAAAAAGCGCTTGACGTAGCTAAATCCATTTAGCTACTTCCGGGCCGTCACCTCCAGAGTATCCACGATCCCGGTGTAGCAGAAGCCTGACTGATGGCTAAATCGGTTGAGCTTCTGGTGAACCCCAACCCCCAACCCTATGTTCCTGCATCGCTACCTCCGCGCCCTTGTCGTGTTTTCCGGCCCGGCTCTCGCCGGGTCGTTGTTCGCCCAGTCCTCCGGTTCGTCGGCGCCGAATGCAGCGGGCGAAGTCCTCCAGCTGCAGCCGCTGTCCGTCACCGCGGAAGCAAGCAGCGGCTACAGTGTGACCTCGGCGTCGACCGCCACGCGCACCAATACGCCGCTGATCGAGATTCCCCAGACCGTCGACATCGTGACGAAGGAATTCTGGAACGACGTCGGCGCGGTCACGTTCGACCAGTCGTTCCGTTACCTGGCCAATGTCTACGTGCGCAACCGCGAGGCCGGTTCCGGGGACGGCGTGAACCTGCGCGGCTTCGAAACCAACGGCTCGATCGCCGTCGACGGGGTCCGCATGGGCAACAGCAAGCGCGACCTGGTCGGCTACGAACGCCTCGAGGTGGTCAAGGGGCCGCCGTCCGCCGTCCAGGGCCGCGCCGGCGGCACGGGCCTGCTCAACTTCATCCTGAAGAAACCCGACATCGGGCATGACGCCAATTACGTCAAATACTCCGTGTCCACGGACCAATCCAACGCGACGAACAACCGCTTGGAATTCGACTCCAACTACACGCTGCCGGGCAGCGACAAGTTCGCGGCACGGGTGGCGGGCTCGTGGACGCAGGGCGACGACTACATTCAGTTCCAAAAAAACAAGAACTACGCGCTCTATCCGTCCTTCAAGTGGCAGATCGATCCGAAGACCGACCTGGTCCTCGTCAACGAGCTGCTGGACCTGTCCACCGGTTCCCGCGAGGAAGGCCACGGTTTTGCCGTCTATCCCGGCAAGGCCCGGCGCCTGATCCCGATCTTCAACACGCCCACCGACCCGATCACGGCCCTGAACCTGCCTTACGAATTCAACATCGCCGGCCCGGGCGAGACCGACCGGGAAAAGGTGGCGGCCACGACCCTGTTCTTCACCCACCAGTTCGGCGACTGGCTGTATTTCCGGCAGGTCGCCAACCTCCGCTACTTTGGCCAGAACAGCTTCACGTTCACCGGGGAGGACAACACCAAGACCGTGGTAAACTCCCAATACACCGGCAGCATCGGCTGGCGCCGCGCCACGACGACCCAGGGCGACCTCTTCGCGAAATACAGCCCGTTCCGCTGGCTCGCTGGCGACACCATGGTGGGCTACTCCTATGACGATTCCTACAGCAAGACGGCGAACTACACCGGCATACCCGACGCGCCGTTCAACAAGCTGGACATGGCGGCCATCCAGGCGGCCGGCTATGGCGCCTCCTACTATGCCGGCCGGACCGTAAGCAACCTGCCGATGACCAGCTACAGCCGGAGCAAGTCCTTCAGCTTCGGCATGTATGCCCAGCAGGACCTGAGTCTGTTCCAAAACCGCCTGCTCCTGACCGGCGGCCTGCGCTCGGACCACGACCATTCCCAAACGCTCAACCTGCGCACCGGCGCCCAGGGAGCCGCGGCCGACACCACCCTCAACTCCTATCGTTATGGGGCGACGTTCAAGATCCGGCCGAAGCTTGCCCTGTACGTGGTCAAGAGCGTGCAGGCCGACCCGACCCGGATCGTCAAACGATATAACGGCCTGCTCGTCGGCGACCCGCGCAACGACGAATATTTCACCGTCAGCCCGATCACGGACTTGAAGGAGATCGGCCTCAAGGGCGAGCTGTTCGACGGCCGGCTTACGGCCTCGGTCGACTATTGGGAAATGACGAAGACGGGCAGCACGGTGAACATCCTCAGCAACGGCACCTCACAGGGCCAGTCGGTCACCTTTGGCACGCAGACCGAGATCGAAGGCGCGCAATCGAAGGGCTATGAAATCAACGCCTTCGGCAGCATCACAAAACAGCTCAGCCTCATCGCCAACTACACGAAGATGGACACCGGCCAGACTTTCACCGGCCAGCAGAACGCGGTGGGCTGGACCACGGCGTCGAACCCCGGGCGCATCCCGCTGCGCTTTGCGCCGGACTGGAACCTCAATCTCTTCGCCAAATACACCTTCAACGAAACGAAGGAACACGCCTGGACGCTCAAGGCGGGCGTATCGGTCATCGGGCCCGTGTTGTCCCAGCTCACCGGCTACGGCCTGACGGAGATTCCCGAATCCCAGCACAGCTACGATGCCGGCGTGGCTTACCGGTGGAAGCAGTATGACTTCGACTTCATGGCGACGAACATCGGCAACGACCCGTTCCTGATCACCCGCGACCAGCCGCCGCGAACCTACCGGTTCAGCGTCTCGGCCCGCTTCTAACGAAGGCGCCGCCCATGCACCGCTCCCGTTGCCGTGTCCTGTTCGCCGGGGTGCTGGCGGCGCTCGTCGCCGCGGCGCTGCCGGCGGCCCCGGTGCCCTTCCGGCGCATCGCCTACGACAATCCCGGGCTGCGGACCGATGTTGGCGTCGGTCTCTGGGGCTGGCCGCTGCCCATGGACTACAACCACGACGGGCTGCTCGACCTGGTCGTCGTCTGCTCCGGCAAGCCCTACAACGGCGTGTATTTCTTCGAGAACACCGGCGTCACGGATCCGGAGAGCGGCCTGCCGTTGATGAAGGCGGGCGTGAGGCTGGGCCACGGCATTGATTCGCCGCAGGTCTCCTTTGTCGACGGCCGGCCGGTCGTCCTGACCGCCGGCGCCGACTATCCGGACTTCGAGCGGAGCGCGCTCGACCGCCCCCGGAAGCTCGCCGTGCCGACCGTGCAGGAAATCTTTGGCGCGTCCGATCCCGGGCTGACGAAGAACGGCATCAACGGCATCCGCTCCAGCCAATGGACGCTGGTCGACTACGATGGCGACGGCCGGCACGACCTGATCGTCGGGATCGACTACTGGGGCGACTATCGCTGGGGCAGTTCCCGGGGCACCAGCGAGCCGGCGTTCGATGCCCAGGGCCGCTGGAAATTCGGCCCGCTGCGGGGCTACGTTTACCTGTTGCGCAACACCGGCACCGACACCGCTCCCGCCTACGCCGCCCCGGTGCAGCTCACCGCCAGCGGCAGTCCGATCGACGTCTACGGCCGCCCCTCGCCGTGCTTCGCCGACTTTCGCGGCACCGGCAAACTCGACCTCATTTGCGGCGAATTCATCGACGGGTTCACCTACTACGAAAACGTCGGCACGCGCACCGCGCCGAAATACGCCGCCGGGCGCAAACTGGCCCTCGGCAACGTGCCGCTGGCCATGGACCTTTGCATGATCGCGCCCGTCGCGTGCGATTTCAACGGCGACGGTCATCCCGACCTCGTGGTGGGGCAGGAGGACGGCCGGGTCGCGCTGCTCGAGAACACCGGCCGGGTGCTCGACGGCATGCCGCAGTTCCTGCCGCCGCGCTTCTTCCGCCAGGAGGCAGCCGACGTGAAATTCGGCGTCCTGTCGGCCCCGTCGGCCTGCGACCTCGATGGCGACGGCCGGGAGGACCTCGTGGCCGGCAACAGCGCGGGCTATATCGGCTTCATCAAGAATCTCGGCGGCACGCCACCGCGCTGGGCGGCCCCGGTGTATCTTGCCGCCGGCGGACGGACCATCCACATCCAGGCCGGCCCCAACGGCGACTGCCAGGGCCCGAGCGAGTCGAAATGGGGCTACGTCGACGTGTGCGCCGCTGACTGGGACCTGGACGGCCTGCCGGACATCCTGGCCAGCGACGTGTGGGGCAAGGTCTATTGGTATCGCAACGTGGGCACGCGCACCGCGCCCAAGTTCGCCGCCGCGGCGCCGATCGAGGTCGAGTGGCCGGGCGCCGCGCCCAAGCCGGCGTGGAACTGGTGGGATCCAGCGGGCAAGGAACTCGTGATCGAGTGGCGCTGCACCCCGTATGTCATCGACTGGAACCACGACGGCCTGCCGGACTTGGTGACGCTCGACCACGAGGGCTATCTCGCGCTCTTTGAGCGGCAAAAAACGGCGGACGGGAAGCTGGTCCTGCGGCCGGGCCAGCGGATGTTCTACGCCGAGGGCGTCTCGGCGTTCGATTCCTCCGGCCGGCCGGTCAACCACGAATCCGGCCTGCTGCAGCTCAACGCCACGCTGGGCGGAGCCAGCGGCCGCCGCACGTTCTGTTTCACCGACTGGGATGGGGACGGGATCCTCGACCTGATGGTCAACAGCATCCCGAACATCAACTTCCTGAAAGGCTCGGGCCGGAACGCCGCCGGCCAATGGGTCTTCCGCGACCTGGGCCCGATCAACCCGGACCAGGTCCTTGCCGGCCACTCCACCTCGCCGACGGTCGTCCACTCGCTGGGCAACCCGGAGGGCGACCTGCTCTTCGGCACCGAGGACGGATTCCTCTACCTCGCGCCCCGCGGCACGGGAGCCCACTGAGGCGCCAACCTTCCTCATGCCATTGTCGCCCGCGCAGCTTCACAAGCTCCGGCGCTGGAACTCGCCTTCCATCGCCAACGCCCTCGAGCAGATCTCGCCCGTTGATCCCCTCACCATCGTCAATCGGGACGAAACCCGCGATTTCATGCCCGAACTGGGCGCGATCGCCGGCTACGCGATGACCCTGGTCATCTCCGGCGGCGACCCGCGCGCAAAACGGAAGCACCCGGACAACTTCGCGCGCTATCGGGAATATTTGGCGGCCAAACCCGGACCGAAGATCGTGGTCGTGCAGGACCTGGATGCACCGGCCTGTTACGGCTCGATCTGGGGCGAGGTCGGCGCCAACCACGCGCGGGCGCTGGGCTGCGTCGGCACGATCACTGATGGCGCGGTGCGCGACCTCGACGAGATGAAGGCGGCGGGATTCAAGGCCATCGCCCGCCGGCTGGCCGTGAGCCACGCCCACTGCTGGCCGCTGCGCTGGGGCGTGGAGGTGGAGGTGTTCGGCACGAAGGTGACGCCGGGGCAGCTCATCCACGCCGACAAGCACGGCTTCATCCTCATCCCGCGGGCCGCGCAGCGCCGGCTGCTCGAAGCGGTCCGGTTCATGGACGACAACGAATGCGACACTGTCATCCCCGCCGGCAGCGATTGCGCCGGTCGCAGCACGGCGGAACTGCTCGCCGGCATGAAGCGGGCGGGCGCACGTTTCGCCGCCACCACCCGGCGCCGGATGGGCCGGCGGGCGGGTGAATGGACCTGACCCGGCCCCTGTCTCGGCTTTCCTCCCGGATTCTCCCCTTTCACCGATTTTGCGGCCATGAGCAACGCCTCCTCCCCGTATCCCCGTGCCGGCATCCTCGCCGCGCTCTGGCTGCCGACCGATCGCGCCGGCCGGCTGCTGCGCGCCGACCTGGAACACAACCTCGGCTTCCTCAAGCGCAGCGGCATCCATGGCGTGCTGGCGCTCGGCAGCACGGGGGAGTTTCCGCAGTTTGACCTCGAGCAGCGCAAGCGCGCCCTTGCGACCGTCGCCGAACTCGCCGCCCCGCTGCCGGTGCTGGCCAATGTCAGCGACATCCGCCCGCAGGCCGTGGCCGAGCTGGGCCGCTTCGCCCGGGAACTCGGCCTGCCCGGAGTCGCGATCATGCCGCCGGGCTTCTACCCGTCGAACCAGGACGACGTGCTGGCCCACTTCCTCCACGCCGCCGACAAGTCCGGGCTGCCCGTCCTGCTCTACAACTTTCCCGAGCTCACCGGCACGCGCATCAATCGCGAGACGGTCGCCGCGTTTGCCGCCCGGGCACCGACGATCGGCGTCAAGCAGAGCGGCGGCGAATTCGCCTATCACCGCGAGTTGATCCAGCTTGCGCGGGAGATGAAGTTCTCCGTCTTTTCGGGCGCGGACACCCGCCTGCCCGAGGTCTTCGCGCTTGGCGCCGACGGCTGCATCGGCGGCATCGTCAACCTCGCGCCGGAGCTGATGGTCCAGCTCTACCGCATCTGTCGCGAGGGCGCCCCGGGCGGCGTCAGCCCGGCGTTCGAACGCATGCAGGAAATCGGCGCGATCATCGACCGGCTGACCTTCCCGCTCAACATCGCCGCCGGCATGGAGGCGCGCGGCCTCGCGCCCGGCGAGCCCAAGGCGGTCGTGTCGCCGCACTCCCAGGAAATTTATGCTGGTATCGTCGGTGAACTCCGGGCGAAATTCGCCGAGTGGCGGCTCGCGCCGGCCACCGCGTCGCCCGCCCGGACCTGAATCCCGTTTCCCGTCGCCTGATGAAATCCGAGACCCCGTCCGGCGCGCTGACCTACGCCTGGACCGTGGTGGCGCTGCTCTTCCCGGTCGCGCTGCTCAACTACCTCGACCGCCAGATGCTGGCCACGATGAAGGCCTCGATGGTCGGCGACATCCCGAGCATCGCCGACAAGGCCGACTGGGGCCTCGTGCTGGCGTGCTTCAAGTGGACCTACGCCGGCCTGAGCCCGTTCGGCGGCTACGTGGCCGACCGCCTGAGCAAGCGTCATGTCATCGGCTTCAGCCTGCTGACCTGGTCGCTCGTGACCTGGTGGACGGGGCATGTCACGAGCTTCCACGAGATGATGGGCGTGCGGGCGCTGATGGGGATCAGCGAGGCGTTCTATATGCCGGCGGCGCTGGCCTTGATCACGGACTATCACTTCGGGCCGACGCGATCGCGTGCCGTCGGCGTGCACCAGGCCGCCATCTATCTCGGCCAGATCCTGGGCGGGTTCGCCGGCTACATCGCGGATTCACCGGCGCACGGCTGGCGCTGGGCCTTTTCAAGCTGCGGCCTGGTCGGCGTGGTCTACGCTGTGCCGCTACTGTTGCTGCTTCGTGACCGGGCGCGGTCCGGGGCGGAGGTCGCGGCGGCGCGCGCGGGCGCGGCCCCGGGCGTCGTGCGCGGGCTGCTCACCAACGGGAATTTTCTCTTGCTCGTCGCCTACTTCACGCTGCCGGCGATCGCGGGCTGGGTGGTGCGCGACTGGATGCCGGAAATCCTGCGCGAGCGGTTCCACCTCGGGCAGGGCCAGGCCGGCGTCAGCGCGATCCTCTATGTGCAGGTCGCCTCGATCGTGGGCGTGGTCGTCGGCGGCACGCTGGCCGACCGCTGGATGCAGCGCAACGTGCGCGGCCGGATCTTCACCAGCGCCATCGGCATGGTGCTGTTCCTGCCGGCGCTCTTCGGCGTCGGCAATGCCGGCACCCTGGCGGTCGCAGTCGGCGGCCTGGTGGTGTTCGGCCTGGGCTGGGGTTTTTTCGACTGCAACAACATGCCGATCCTCTGCCAGATTGCGCGGCCGGAATGGCGCGCGACCGGCTACGGCATCATGAACCTCGTCAGCATCAGTTGCGGCGGGCTGGGCGACTGGGCTTTCGGCTCGCTGCGCGATCGCCATGTGCCCCTCAACCTGATCTTCGGAGTCTTCGCCGGCGTCGCGTTGCTGTCGGTCGTCGTGGTGCTGCTCATCCGGCCGGCCAAGCCGGAGTCGCTCGCGGCGTGAGCGAACCCATCAACCCATCCCCCGATGAATGACCGTAGCTTTCCCTCCCTCCCTGGATGCGGCCTGTTCCTCTTTCTTGCCGTGGTCGGGACGGTCCGCGCCGATCCGGCCTTCGCGGTCCGCGCCAGCGAATTCGTCTACGAGCAGGCACCGTTCCCGCAATGCCATGCCTCGACGATCGTTGAGACGACCGCCGGGACCCTGCTCACCGCCTTCTTCGGCGGCACCCGCGAGGGCGCCCCGGATGTCGGCATCTGGGTGGCGCGGCACGAGGGCGGCCGCTGGAGCCCGCCCGTCGAGGTGGCCAACGGCGTCCAGTATGTCCGGCCCGATGGCAGCGTCCTGCGCTACCCGACGTGGAACCCCGCGCTGTTCCAGCCCCGCTCGGGCCCGCTGCTGCTTTTCTACAAGGTCGGGCCGTCACCGCGCGAGTGGTGGGGCATGCTCACCACCTCGAACGACGACGGTCGGACGTGGAGCGAACCGCGCCGGCTGCCCGAAGGGATCCTGGGGCCGATCAAGGACAAGCCCGTGCAGCTCGCCGACGGGACAATCCTATGCCCGTCGAGCACCGAGAGCGCCATCACTGGCTGGACCGTCCACTTCGAGCTGACCGGCGACCTTGGGCGAACCTGGATCCGCGTCGGCCCGGTCAACACGAAGGCGGAATTCAACGCGATCCAGCCGACCGTGCTGTTCCACCCTGACGGCCGCCTGCAGGCCCTCTGCCGCAGCCAGGAGAGCGTCATCACCACGACGTGGTCATCCGACGGCGGCCGTACCTGGAGCCGGATGGTCGCAACGACACTGCCCAATCCCAACTCGGGCATCGACGCCGTGACACTGGCCGACGGCCGGCAGCTGCTGGTCTACAACCCGACGACGAGCCGGCCCGACAGCTCGGGTGGTCCGCGATCCCCATTGAAGGTCGCCGTGTCCAGCGATGGCTTGAAATGGACCGACGTCGTGACGCTGGAAACCGACGCCGGGCACGACGGCTATTCCTACCCGGCCGTGATCCAGACGCGCGACGGGCTGGTCCACATCACCTACACCTGGCGGCGCGAGCGCATCCGGCACGTCGTGCTCGATCCGGCGGCTTCGCCGTGACGACGGGACGGAACCGGTCGGGCGCGGCGCGCGCGCATGCCCACGGTCCCGGATGGCCCGGGCCGCGGCGGGCTGCGTCGCCCGCTTCCCGTCGCAAAGAATCGCATGTTCCTCCGGCGGCCAGACGGTTACCCTGGCGGCGGGGCGCGGATGCCCCACGGCTGAACGCTCTCACCTTATCATGAACTCGAAATCCAGACTTTGTTATCTTGTGGCTAGCGGCGATCTGCGCGACTCGGCCAACCAGGTGTGCTGGCCCGCGCAGGCGGCCATGGAGAGGAAACTCACGGCGGCGGTGGCCAGCCTCGGCTATCGCGTGAAGCGCGCCCACCCCTACAAGGCGAAGGCACGACACGGTTTCATCGGCTCGCAGAAGGAGGGCCTCGCGGTCTTCGCCGCCCTCGACCCGACAGCGCCGGTCATTGTGGCGGAGGCCGTCTGGCAATATTCGCACCACGTGCTCGCCGGGCTGATGAGCCACCGGGGTCCGATCCTGACCGTCGCCAACTGGAGCGGCCAGTGGCCCGGTCTCGTCGGCATGCTCAACCTCAACGGCTCGCTGACCAAGGCGGGCGTGAAATACTCCACGCTCTGGAGCGACAACTTCGACGACGACCTTTTCATGGCCGGGCTCGCCCGCTGGCTGAAGACCGGAGTCACGACGCATCGCACGCCGCATGTCCGCGGCTACGCGAAAGCCCGCGTGCCGGCCCGCGCCGCCGCGGTGGCACGGAGAATCGCCAACGACCTCCGCACGAGAAAGTCCATCATGGGGATCTTCGACGAGGGCTGCATGGGCATGTATAACGCCATCATTCCGGACGAACTGCTCTACCCGGTGGGCGTCTGCAAGGAACGTCTCTCGCAGTCCGCCCTCTACTACGCCGCGACGCAGGTGTCCGACCGCGAGGCCCGGGAGGTGTTCAACTGGTATCTCCGGAAGGGTTTCAAATTCCGCTTCGGCACGGACGAGGCCACGGAGCTCACCCGCCACCAGGTGCTCTGGCAGTGCAAGACCTACGTCGCGGCCTGCCGCCTCGCCGACGAGTTCGGCTGCGAAGCGATCGGCATCCAATATCAGCAAGGGCTCAAGGACCTGCTGCCCGCCTCCGATCTCGCCGAGGGTACGCTCAATTCCACCGACCGGCCACCGGTCCGCAACGCGGCCGGCAAGGTCATCCGCCCCGGCTCGCCCATCGTGCATTTCAACGAGGTCGACGAATGCGCCGGCCTCGACGGCCTGTTCACGAACCGCGTCCATGCCGCCCTCGGCCAGCCGGTGGCCAACACGCTGCACGACTTGCGTTGGGGCGATTGGGACCGCTCCGGGACGACGAAGGATTACGTATGGGTGTTCCTGATTTCCGGCAGCGCGCCGGTCGACCACCACGTCGGCGGCTGGGCCGGCTCGGATTCACTGCGCCAGCCGCCAATGTATTTCCGGCTCGGCGGCGGCACGCTGCGCGGCGTGGCCAAGCCGGGCGAGATCGTGTGGAGTCGCATCTTTGTGCAGGCCGGCCGCCTCAAGATGGATCTCGGGCGCGCCAAGGTGATCGCCCTGCCGCGCGAGGAAACCGAACGTCGCTGGCGGGAGACCACGCCGCAATGGCCGATCATGCACGCCGTCACCTACGGCGTGGACCGCGACCTCATGATGGCGCGCCACCAGGCAAACCACATCCAGGTGGCCTATGCGAATTCGGCGGCCGCCGCCGATCTGGCAACCTACACGAAGGCCTCCCTCGCCGCGCAGCTCGGTTTGGAAGTTTCCTTTTGCGGCACGAAGGCGGACGGTTCCGCCTTTTGAGATCTGGTCGAAAATGGTGGAGGTGAGGGGAGTTGAACCCCTGTGTCCCTGGCCTTCACGCGCCGCATCTACCTGCATAGCGTCTGATTGGATCTCGCCTCCGGGGCGCGATGACGCGCGCTCCTCCTTTGGCCAGCCGTGGTTTGAAGATACGGCGGCGACGTCACGACGGCCGTCACCGCTATTCCTGCTGTCGACGTTCCCAGCCCCTAGCAGGCGTCAGGGTGGGAACGTGGCGGCATTAAGCCGCCAGAGGCATTTCTTCGAATGTGCCGTTTGTGTTTTTGAAGGGGGATTAACGAGAGTCCCTCACTCTCGACAGGCAGCTGCGCGCTCCAACCAAGGGTCGAATCCGGAACACCCCCGGGACGAAGTACCAAGTGAAAGGTACCAAGAACCAAGAAAGACGAACTGAGTGACCAAGTGGCGAACGCACCGTCAAAGAACCGAGCGGAACAAGGTGCCACACCCGGCGGGGAATGCAAGCGGCGGCGCGACCGCGCTCCCTACTCCCTAAGGCTGAAAAGACTGCGGCGGCGGGTGCGTTCGTTGACCGAGCCTTTAATCGTGCGATAATGACGGGAAACGAACCGACGCGCCCACGCCGCGGCACAACCCCGCCCATGCCCACCCCTGTTCCGCCCCCGCCCGTGAAGCCCGATGAGGAGAAATCCGTCATCGACATGTCGAAGATGAACGCCGGCCAGCGCGCCGCGCTGCAGGTCACCGAGGCCGCGCGCGAGTCGCACGAAGACCCCAGCTTTGTCGCCAATCTTTTCATGGGCCATTGGACGCCGGAAAAGCTCCATCCGATTCCCGCCGCTGCCGCCGACGAAAAGCCGCGCGCGGAGAAGTTCCTGGCCGATCTCGCGATGGTGTTGCGGGACAAGGTCGACGCCGACCTGATCGACCGGACAGGCGAGATTCCGCCGGAGGTGCGACAGGCGTTCGTGCAAATCGGAGCCTACGGCATCAAGATACCGCGGGAGTACGGTGGGCTCGGCTTTTCGCAGACGACCTATTGCCGGGCCTGCCTGTTGATCGCGAGCCACTGCTCGAACACTTTCGCGCACCTCTCCGTGCACCAGTCCATCGGTGTGCCGCAGCCACTGCTGCTGTTTGGCACCGAGGAACAGAAGCGCAAGTTCCTGCCGCGGGTCGCGGGCGGCGAACTCTCGGCCTTTGCCCTGACCGAGCCGGGCGTCGGCTCGGACCCGGCACGGCTTACGACCGAGGCGAAGCCGGACGGCGATGATTTCATCATCAACGGCGAGAAGCTCTGGTGTTCCAACGGCACGGAGGCCGGGCTGTTGATCGTGGCCTGCAAGACACCGCCGAAGATCGTCGACGGCAAGCCGCGCACGCAGATCACGACTTTCGTCGTCGAGGCGAAATCGCCCGGCATCGAGGTGGTGCACCGGTGCCGGTTCATGGGCCTGAGTGCACTCTACAACGGCGTGATACGCTTCACCAATGTTCGCGTCCCGAAGGACCAGGTGGTGGGCGGCGTCGGGCGCGGCCTGAAGGTTGCGCTGAGCACGCTGAATTCGGGCCGGCTGTCGATCCCGGCATCCTCGATCGGCGTGAGCAAGCGCGCGGTGCAGATCGCCCGCGAATGGGGCCGCGATCGCGTCCAGTGGGGCGTGCCGATCGGGCAGCACGCGGCGGTGGCGGAGAAAATCCGCCGGATCGCCGCGCAGGCCTTCGCCATGGAGGCGATGCTCATCACGACCTCGGGCATCGTGGATCGCGACAAGCACGCCGACATCCGGCTCGAGGCCTCGATGTGCAAGCTCTGGGGCACCGAGAAGGCGTGGCAATGCCTCGACGACTTGATGCAGCTCCGCGGCGGCCGCGGTTATGAGACGGCGCAATCGCTGAAGGCGCGGGGCGAGAAGCCGTATCCGGTTGAGCGCATGATGCGCGACAACCGCGTCTCGATGATCTTCGAAGGCTCGTCCGAGATCATGCGGCTCTTTATCATGCGTGAAGCGCTGGACCCGCACCTGAAGGTCGCCGGAATCGCGCTCAACTCCGAGCGACCCTGGGGCGAGCGCCTGGCCAGCGCGGCCAAGGCGGCGGGTTTCTACCTCTGGTGGTATCCAAGGCAATGGCTGCCGTTCGGCGGCCGCGCCCCGAAGGACATGCACCCGCATCTTGGCGCCTACTTGAGCGAAGTGGCGGCGCTCAGCCGGAAGCTGGCGCGCACGCTGTTCCACCAGATGGTGAAGTTCGGGCCCAAGCTGGAGAAGCGCCAGGTGCTGCTCGGCCGCATCGCCGACATCGGCACCGATCTCTTCGCCATCGCGGCGACGGCGGTCTTCGCGCAGAAGCTGCTGCAGGAAGGCGAGGCAGAGCGGAAGGTTTTCATGCTCGTGGACGATTTCCACGCCCAGGCGATGATGCGCATCCGGCAGAATTTCTCGGCCATTGGGCGCAATGCCGACCAGCACGGCTACGATCTGGCGCAGCAGCTCATCGCCGGCGAGCATCAGTGGATCGAACGCGGGATCGTCTAGACAAATTGCGGCGGACAGATTTGCTGCCCGGCAGGCCTCTCCACGTCCGGCCGCATGCGAGCAATTACGTCCTTCCTGCTTGTCCTGGTCCTCCTGTCGGTCGGACTTGCAACGACGTCACCGCGCCAGGACGAGAAGGCGGCCGAGGAGTCACCGCGCCAGCCGGAGCTGCAGGGCGCACTGGAGATCGGCAGCTACCGCCCGGCCCTGATGGCCTCGGCAATTTTTCAGGAGACCAACCGGGTGCGCCGGCGCGCCGGGTTGCGACCCTTCCGGTCTATGCCCAAGCTTGACGAGGCGGCCGATTTGCAGGCGGGTATCGGGGCCCTGCTGCCGGGTGTGGATCACCACAATCCCTTTCCAGGGCTGGGCGATATCGCTGACCGGGTGCATGCCGTCGGCCTCGAGTACACCCTCCTGGCCGAGAACATTGCGCTTACCATGACCCTCGACGTTACGGACGTGGGCGGGGGCGTAACCGTGGAAGGCCGCGACGCGAACCGGCATTATACGGATGAGAAGACCGGTCGCACCCTCGTGCCGCTGACTTATGCCGGCTTCGCGGCCGTGGTGGTGAAGCAGTGGATGGACTCTCCGGGGCACCGTGCCAACATCCTCAACCCGCAGCTGCGGTACCTCGGGTGCAGCGCGCATTGGCGCCACGACTACACGGATCTCGACACGCTGTACTCGGTGCAGGTGTTCATGACGCCGTGAGGGGAAGTCGCCGCGAGCGCCGGCTCAACGCGGGCGCAGCTCGCGGTAGGCGGCCACTGCCGGCACATCGGCGGGCGCGAGATCGAAATCCAGCAAACGGTCGGGCTCGACCCATTCGAGCGCGACGTGCTCATGTGGGTGCGGTGGCGGCGACCCCACGGCCAGTTCGCAGACAAACGGGATCATTTCGATCACCACCCGCGTGTAATCATGCTCGAAGCATGGGAGCGCGCGCCGGAGCACGATCTCGCAACCGAGTTCCTCACGGATTTCGCGGACAATCGCGGCGGCGGGTTTTTCGCCGGGCTCAACCTTGCCGCCGGGGAATTCCCACTTGAGGGGCAGGTGTTTGTGCGCCGGGCGCCGGGCGAGGAGAATCCGGCCGCCGGATTCGATCAGGGCGCAGACGACCGGAATGGGAGCGGGGGCGGGCAGGCGCGGTTGTTGAACAAGGAGTTGCGGCGACGCGCAACTTTTTCCCGCGGCTGGGTGTTAATGAGGCATGAATACTTTCCTCAAGATCCTCCTCATAGTGGTGGCGTGCCTGCTGGCGCTGAAGTTCCTGCCTGTGATTCTCGTGGGTGCATTCGTCGGGATCATCCTGGCCGGCATCCTCGGTGCGTTCGGGCTCACGCTTGTGGCCCTGCTCCTGATCGTTGGCATCGCGGTGGCGCTCGCGCTATCGCCCATCTGGATCCCGGTGCTGATCGTGATGGGTCTGATCAGCCTCTACAAAAAGATCGGCGCCAAGCCGGCGGCCACCGTCGTGGCGGCGTGATACACGTCCGCTGAATTTTCGGGGCGAATGAAAAGCGGCGGTCCCAGGCGGACCGCCGCGATTATTTGGTGAGGCCCGGGCCGGGGCACCCGGCGTCCGATCACTTGATCATGTCGGCGACAAACGCGCGTTCCTCGACCAGCTCCTTGTTCGTGGCGGCCAGCTTCGACTTGGCGAATTCATCCATCGCATAGCTGGTGATGACCTCGTAGCTGCCCGCCGAAGTGGTGCGCACCGGCATGCCGGCCCAGACGTGTGGATCGAAGCCATAGTGGCCGTTGGACTTCACGGCGACCGAATGCACGGCGCCGGGCGTGACGAGCGAGCGCACGTGGTCGACCAGGGCATTTGCGGCCGAGGCGGCGGAGGACGCGCCCCGCGCGGCGATGATGGCGGCCCCGCGCTTACCGACGATCTCGCAGAAGGGCCCCTGCAGCCAGGCGGCATCGCCGATGACGGCGGGCGCGGGTTTGCCATTGATGGTGGCGTGGGCAAACGCCGGGAACATCGAAGGGCTGTGGTTGCCGTAAATGAAGATGTTCTGGACCGCATTGAGGTCGACGCCGGCCTTCTGGGCGAGCTGGCTTTGGGCGCGGTTTTGGTCAAGGCGCACCATGGCGGTGAAGCGTTCCGGCGGCAGCCGTTTGGCCTGCGAGGCGGCGATCATGCAGTTGGTGTTGGCGGGGTTGCCAACGACGGCGACCCGGGCGTCCGCCGCGGCGACGGCGTCGATGATCTGGCCCTGCGCAATGAAGATCCGGCCGTTGTCTTTCAACAGATCGGCGCGTTCCATGCCGGGACCGCGGGGCTTGGCGCCGATGAGCAGGCACCAATTGGCGTCCTTGAAGCCGACCGCCGGGTCCGAGGTCTGGACGATGCCCTTCAGCAAGGGAAAGGCGCAATCGTCGAGTTCCATCGCGACGCCTTCCAGCGCCTTGAGCGCCTTTTCAATCGGGGCCTCGATCAACTGGAGGATGACCGGCTGGTTGGGGCCGAACATCGCACCGGAGGCGATGCGAAAGAGCAGGGAGTAGCCGATCTGGCCGGCGGCGCCGGTGATCGCGACACGGATGGGAGGGTTCATAGGACGGGAAACTTGGGTCTAAGCCCATGGATTCGCACGGCAGAAATCCGTGGGGGCAGCACTTTTTTGGCGGGCGGCGGGGGGTATTAGGCGGACGAATCAGGCAAACCGGGGTGCGAGGGCGCCATGAAGTTCCTTAACCAAGGCCTCGGTCGTGGCCCAGTCAATGCAAGCATCGGTGATGGAAACCCCGTAACGCAGGCGGTCCTTGGGCGCGGGGAAGGGTTGGTTGCCGCCGCCGAGATTGCTTTCTATCATGGCGCCCATGATCGAATTGTTGCCCGCGGCGATCTGGCGCAACAAATCGCGGAGCACGTCGGGCTGGCGTTCGGGTTGCTTGGCGGAGTTATCGTGCGAGCAATCGACCAGGATCGAGACGGGCAGGCCGGCCTGGCGCAGCAGGGTTTCGGTCTGCGCGATGTGCGCATCGGAATAATTCGGGCCGGCGGTGCCGCCCCGCAGCACGACGTGGCAGTCAGGGTTGCCGCGAGTCACGATGGCGGAAGCGGAACCTTCGAGATTGATGCCAAGAAAAGTATGCGGCTGCGCGGCGGCCTTGATCGCATTGATGGCGGTGCCAATCGAGCCATCGGTGCCGTTCTTGAAACCCAGCGGCATCGACAGGCCCGACGCCATCTGACGATGCGTTTGCGACTCGGCTGTGCGGGCACCGATGGCCGACCAGCAGATCAGGTCGGCGATGTACTGCGGGGTGATGGGATCGAGGAGTTCGGTGGCGGTCGGAATACCGAGGTCGAGCACATCCCGCAGGAAGTTGCGGGCGAGGCGGAGACCGGCGGCGATGTCATGCGAGCCATCGAGATGCGGATCCATGATGAGGCCCTTCCACCCGACGGTCGTGCGCGGCTTCTCGAAATACACGCGCATCACGACCATGATCCGGTCGCTTACCGAAGCCGCCAGTGCCGCCAGGCGCCGGGCATAGTCGCGGCCGGCAGCGAGGTCGTGAATGGAACAGGGCCCGAGGATCAGGAGAAACCGCTTGTCGTCGGTAAAGATCAGGCGGTGGATTTCGCGGCGACTCCGGGAAACAAACTCCGCCTGGCGTTCGGACTTGGGGAGTTCGGCCAGCAGGGCGGCGGGGGAAGGCAACGCGCGCGTCTCAACGACATTGATGTCGGACGTTCTTAACATAGAGGGACCAGCTTGCTACGGCCGTTCCAGCCGGAGCAAGTTCTTGCTGCGTGCTAAGATCTCGGCAAAGAAAAGGCCGGTCGCCTACCCCTAAGCGACCGGCCATTGCTTTCTTAGTTACCCCAAAACTCCCGCTAGGCGGGAGAAGTGATAAATTGGACTTCCATAGAGCTACTCAGTTCCACGGATTCGTCAACCCGAACAACATTAGATTTTCAAATCCTGTGTCTAAACCTTGCACTTACGATGGTTACGGTGAAAATTGTGGCAAGAAATGAGCGGCGCGCCCAAATTCGTTCCCTATAGACCCGGTTCGGTTCTGGCCATTGCCGGGAATGATGCCGACGCCTTTCTGCAAGGGCAGTTTACCAACGACTTGCAACGGCCGCCCGGAGCCGCCGTTTACGGGCTCTTCCTGAACCAAAAAGGAAAGGTTGTGGCGGATGCCTATGCCCTGAAGCAGCGGGCAAATGAGTGGACCTTGGTCAGCCGACGATGCCCGGCCCAGACGGTATTCGACCGGCTTACCCCTTACATCATCGCGGACGACGTAACGATCACAGAAGAGACCGGTGCCAGCGCGGGCATCACCGTGTTTGGCGAAGGCGCCGCTGAACGATTGGCGAGGCTGATTGGAGCGGCGCCCGCCGCGGGAGCATTCGGCAAGTCAGGCGACTTGCTGCTATTTCGCCGCTGGCGTACCGGGAGCGAGGATTTCGAGATCATCGGCCCGGCTGCGGCGTGCCGCGCCTTGGCGGAACGCCTGCGCGTCGCCGGTTGCGCTGAAGCGACGCCAGCGGAAGTGGAATACGAACGTATCCGCGCGCGGGTACCCAGCGTGCCGCACGATCTCAGCGACGGCGATCTCCCGAACGAAGGCGACATTCAGGACGGCGCGATTTCGTACACGAAGGGTTGTTATCTTGGGCAGGAGGTGATGTCGCGACTGAAGAATCTGGGGCAGGTACGCCGCCGGCTTTTCGTGATCACGGGCGACGGCAGCGTGCCCCTGCCGGGAACACCGCTTTTCCAAGGAGACAGGAAAGTGGGTGAGGTCCGGTCCACCGCCCAGGCGCACGGGCAATTCGTGGCAATGGCCATGCTATCGCTGGTTAATCTCGATGAGCGCCGCGGGTTGGCGTTGGCGCCGGACACGGCCGAGGACATCACCATCAGCGACCGTGTCTGAACTCGAAAAATTGACGGCCATTTGCACCCGCCTCGGGGCGCCGCCGACGCAGGCCGGTGTCATGGCGCGTCAGCTCCTGAAGCGGGCCGATCAACTCGCAACGGAGCGGAGTCAAACGCGCGAAGAAGCGCTGGCGTACCTGCTCGGCCTCGTGGTGCAGGGGCGAAGTGGAGAGGTCCCCCCGGAATTCAAGCCGCCGGAATCCCGTTAGAGCAGGAGGGCGAGGCTGGCGAAATACTCGTCCACCCAGCGATTCAGCACGAAGAAATAGAGCAAGGCCGCCACCCCGAGCATCGGCCCGAAGGGAACGTGAACGCCGAAACCGAGATCGGCCGGCTGGCCCTCGGGAGTTTCCGCGCGCAGGCCCGCCGTGCGCCCGGTCAACTTCTGCCAGAGCAACGCCACGAGCAGCCACAGGCAGCCGAGCATCGCCCCGCCAAACATGCCGAAGACCGCGCCCTTCCAGCCGACGAAGGTCCCCAACGCTCCCAGATATTTCACGTCGCCGAAACCCATCGCCTCCTTCTTGAGCAGCACCTCCGCAAAGAGCGCGATCCACAGCACCAGGGCGGAGCCAACGAAAAGCCCGAGCACGCCATCGACACCGGAGCGGAGGCTGGCAACCACGAAGAGCGGATGCTCCTGTCCATGCAGCGATGGCAACAACAGCGACAACAACAGGCCGACGGCGGCACCACCGAGGGTGAACACGTCCGGGATGATCATGTGGTCATGGTCGATGAAGAGGGCGCAGATCACGATGGCACACAGCACCGCGCCGGCTGCCGCTTTGCCGGCCGGGAACAGCAGCCAGCAGGCAAGAAACAGCAGCGCGGTTGCGAGTTCGATCGCCGGATACCGGATGCTGAAGGGCCGCCCGCAACAACGGGCGCGTCCGCGCAGAATCAGCCAGCTGGCCACCGGGATGTTGTCATACCAGGCGATTGGCTTGCCGCAGGCGCAATGCGAGCCCGGGCGCACCACCGATTCGCCCTTCGGAATCCGGTAAATGCAGACGTTGAGAAAGCTGCCGATGCACGCCCCGAACAACGCGGCGACCAGCGGGTAAAACCACGGGAGCTGGCGCGCGACTTCGTGAAAGGCGTCCATGGCTCAACCGGCGGCCAGCGCCGCGCGCTGCATGTCCGCGACAGGCACCGGGGCGCCGGACCACAGTTCGAGCGAACGCGCACCCTGGTACACGAGCATCGAAAGCCCATTGGCGTGGCGCAGACCGAGGGTCGCGGCCTGACGCAGGAGCGCCGTCTGGGGCGGGCGATAAATCATGTCGTAGACCATCGCCGGCCGCGGGATTTTGGCGAGATCGATTGGTGCGGCATCACCGGCCTTCAGCCCAAGGGAGGTGGCATTGAGGACCAAGGCGCCCGCCGGCAAGCCGGCCGGCGGGTTCGCCAAGTCGAATCCCTGCAGCGGGATCCCGCGGGCTCGGTCTCGGAGCACCTCGAGCAGCGCAGTCAGGTTCTCCGCGCTGCGGTTGCCGATCCACAGCGAGCGGCAGTCGCGTTGCAGGCATTCGACGGCCGCCGCCCGGGCCGCGCCGCCGGCGCCCAGCAGCAGCACGTCCGCCCCGTCGAGCTCGCGGCCGAATTCCTGGCGCAGGGCGGCGGAAAGCCCGACGCCATCCGTGTTGGCGCCGCGCCAACCGGCCGGGGTGCGAATCAGCGTGTTCGCCGCTCCGGCCGCCCGGACGAAGTCATCGCTTTCCGCCAGGCAGGGCACCGCCACCGTCTTGTGCGGAACGGTCAGGTTGAGCCCCGCGAATCCCGCGCGATGCAACTCGATCAAGGCGCGGGGCAGCTCCGCCGGGTCGACCTCGAACTTGAAATACCGCCAGCGGGCGAAACGCGGATCGATTCGCGCCATGGCTGCCAGGGCGGCGTGGTGGATCGTCGGGCTGAGTGAGTGGGCGACCGGCTGGCCCAGGACGGCGAGAGCGGTGCCGGCGAACGACCAGGCCGGGAGTTCGGCGAGGTGGTGAACGGGGTCGGCGTCGACGCTCATGGGCGGCGGCAGCAAAGCCCAGATTGCCGGGGAGAACGAGCCCGATTTGCAGCAGGCGTCGGAGTTCGCGCGCGGTCGCGCGCGTTGGTGCCGGGCCACGCGACCTCAGGACTGCGCGTGGCGCTCGTGCGTGGCCTCGAACTCGGCAACGAAATCGGCGAACAATGAGGCGTTGGCGGGTTGGTTGGCGGCGGCGTAGTGCAGGACGAGATTGCGGCAGCACCGGCACAAGACCTCGCGCACCGGGGTGGGCGACAGGTCGCTGACCGACGCGTGGCTGTCGGTCCGCCGGAGCTGCAGGAGCACATCACCCGCGGTCAGGAACGTGCCGGCGTTGAACGGGTCGATGAAGAACGGCGTGCCCTCGTCGTAACAGCCGACCAGAAAATGTCCGGGCAGCGCGACGGCCTCGAGGTGCAGGCCCAGCCGCTCGGCGACCAGCAGGTACACGATGGACAACGAAAGCGGCAGTCCCTTGCGGCGCGCGATAACCTGGTCGAGAAAGCTGTTCAGCGGGTCCGTGGCATCATCGACATTGGCGTGGAGCCCGAATTCGTGAAACAGGACGCGATTGACCAGCCGGCATTTCTCGCGGGTGCTCGCCGGCTCCGCGATCAGCTCGCGGCAGCGGGCCGCCAGCGCATCGAGCTGGGCGCAGCACGCGCCGACATCAAGGTCGGCATTCACGGTGCGGCTCAGCAGCAAGGCGCCGGATTCGAGTTCGTAATTCAGGGATTGGATGAAGGACCGGAACTCACCAACCGGATCGGAAAGCTTCAGCTCGCGCAGGAATCGTGCGGCGTGCAGGGCCACGAGCCGGTTGGGCTGGCGCGCGAGTTCGCGCAGGAACTCGACACTCTTGCTCCCGCGCCGCGAGAACTCCGCCAGCAATCCCTGGTGCACCGCGGGCGAAGCGTCGTCCAGAAGGGCGGCCAGGGCCTGGCGCTCTTGGGTCGTGAACGGCTTCGGTTCCACGCCGCAGGAGCCAAGGTGGATTTTTCCCCGGCGCAACGGGGAAAGTTTTGCCCGGCGACGGATTTTGCTGGAACTTTGCGAACTAAGCGCGTGAGCCGAACAGCGCGGTGCCGACCCGGACCAGCGTGCTGCCCTCGGCGATCGCGGCCTCGAGATCCGCGCTCATGCCCATCGACAATTCGCGCAGCGGGACGCCGCTGCGCGCGGCCAGTTCATCCCGCAGCTCGCGCAGCCGCGCAAACGCCCGGCGAGCCACCGCGGGTTCGTCCGAGAGCGGCGCGATGGTCATCAGCCCCTCGACTTGCAGGTGGGGCAACGCGAGAGCCGTGTCGAGGAGGCGTGGCGCGGCGGCGGCCTCGACGCCGAATTTCGCGGGATCATTGCCGGCGTTGACCTGGAGCAGGACGGGAAGCTTGCGTCCGGCCTCGGCCGCCGCCGCATCCAGCGCGCGCAGCAGCTTGTCGCTGTCGACGCTTTGGATTCGATCGAATTGCGACGCCGCTAGCTTCGCTTTGTTCGACTGCAGGTGCCCGATAAGTTCCCAGCGCAGGTCGGGCAGGCCGGCCGCGGCGCGTTTTGCGACCGCTTCCTGCACGCGATTCTCCCCGACCGCCTTCAATCCGTAGCGATGGACGTAGATCGCCGCCTCCGGCGGATGGGTTTTCGTTACGGGCAGTAGTGTTACTTCTGCGGGATTGCGACCCGCCGCCCGACAAAGCTCCGCCAGCCTAAGGCAGAGCGCATCAGCCCTCTCGCGGAACGCATTGTACTCCAGAAATATTGCCAAGATTTTTTTGGGATGGCGTGCCAATTAGGAATTGTTATGGTGCGTGCAGCCACCAGAACGCATGCAAATAGAAAACTTCAAGATCTTTGCCGACTTGGTCGAGACAAAGAGCTTTTCGAAGGCCGCGAAATTGAACGGGATCACCCAGTCGGCCGTGAGCCAGCAGGCGCGTTCGATGGAACGAAATTTCAAGGCCCTGATGGTGGACCGGAGCCAGAAACAATTCAACCTCACGCGCGAAGGGCAGCGGATCTACGAGGCGGCGAAGGAAATCCTGCACGTTTACGAGAAGCTCGAAAGCGAGCTGCAGGAGATGAAGAAGGTGATCAGCGGGACCATCCGCATCTCAACCATCTATTCGATCGGGCTCCACGAGCTGCCGCCCTACATCAAGAAATTCCTCCACGACTACCCGTCGGTCAATGTCCGGGTTGAATACCGCCGCTCGAATCTGGTCTACGAGGACATCCTCCATAATTCGGTCGATTTCGGCCTGGTCGCCTTTCCCCAGAAAGTCCGGCAGATCGAGACCATCCCCTTCCGCAACGACCGGCTGGTGCTCATCGCGCATCCGAATCATCCGCTGGCGAAGGCCGTTGACGTGGACATGAAGGCGCTGGCCGACCACAAGTTCATCGGCTTCGATCCCGACATTCCCACCCGCAAGGCCGTCGACCAGATCTTCCGCGACTTCAAGCTCGAGATCACGCCGGTGATGGAGTTCGACAACATCGAGACGGTGAAGCGCGCCGTCGAGATCGACCACGGCGTCGCCATCGTGCCGCAAGCCACGGTGACGCAGGAGGTCCAGCAGGGCACGCTGGTCACGATCAGCTTCAAGGGGAAGGAATTCACCCGTCCGCTGGCGATCCTGCACCGCAAGGGCCGGGTGCTGACGCCGGCGATGAAGAAGTTCATCGACATTCTGAGCATCGATCCGACGGTGGGCGCCAACGGTTCTTGAGGCAGTCCGCGATTCCGGGAACAAGCGAAAGCTCTCGGGACTCCTAGAGGTATGACCGCCCCCATCTGCTCGCGCATTCTATCCGTGTTTGGCGCCGCCATTGTACTGGCCGCCGGAGCCGCCCTCTTCCAAGGCAACCGGCTGCAGGCCCAGGAAAATCCCCTGGTCGGCCGGGAAGCGCCGGCGTGGAAGCTCAAGGATCTCAATGGCCAGGACGTCAGCTCTGACCAGTTCAAGGGAAAGGTCGTCGTGGTCGATTTCTGGGCGACCTGGTGCGGCCCGTGCGTTTCGGAGATTCCCGGCTATGTCGAGCTCCAGAAAAAATACGGTCCGGACGGCCTCGTGATCGTCGGGATGTCCGTGGACCAAAAGAGCCCGCAGTACGTCAAGAAGTTCGCCCAGGCCCACGGCATGAACTACACGATTGTCATGGCCGATGAGAACACGGTCGCGGCGTTCGGCAACATCGACGCGATCCCGACCACGTTCCTGATAAATCGGGGCGGCCGGATCATCAACGCGAAGACGGGTGCGGTGCCGCACGAGGAATACGAGAAGACGGTGCTGGGGGCGCTGGGTAAGTCGTAAGCGCCACGCGGCGATTTTGATTGAAGCCGGACCCGAGAGTCCGGCTTTTTTGTGGCTCCCGCGATGACCCTCCAACCGAGCCTGCTGCTGCCTCTGGCCTGCGCGCTGCTTTACGTCATCGCTGCCCTCGCCATCAAACGCGCCTCGGCCTTTGGCGTCGGGGTTTGGCGGACTAGCTTCGTGTCGAATTGGGCGCTCGTGGTGCTTTTTCTGCCCGTCTGGTTCGCGCGCGGCCACGCCTTCCCCGAGCTGGCGGACTACGCCCGCCCGGCGGCGACGGCGGTGCTGTTTTTCGGCGGGCAGGTGTTCACCTTCCTCGCCCTCCACCGAGGCGATGTGTCGGTCACCACGCCGGTGATGGGAGCGAAGGTTGTCCTCGTCGCGCTCTTCACCAGCCTGCTGCACGTCGGGGCGGTGCCCCTGCGCTGGTGGATTGCGGCGGCGCTCAGCACGTCGGCCATCGCGCTCCTGCACGGGGGGGAAGGCGCGCGCCGGCGCAATGTGGGCGAGACGGCCTTCCTGGCCTTTTGCAGCGCGACTTCGTTCGGTCTCGGCGATGTGCTGCTTCAAAAATGGCTCCCGGTCTGGGGCCTGGCCAGCTTCCTGCCGCCCATGTTCCTGATCGTAGGTTTACTCTCGATGGCCTTCGTGCCGTTTTTCACCGCGCCCTTGCGCGCCCTCGATCTCGCCGCCTGGCGCTGGGTCGGAACGGGCGCCGGCCTCCTGGCCCTGAACAATGCCGGCGTGGTGCTGGCGCTCGTCCTCGTCGGCAGCGCGACCGTGGTGAACATCATCTATAGCGCCCGCGGCCTGTTCAGTGTCATTCTCGTCTGGTCGATCGGCCACTGGTTTGCCAGTGACGAGCAGCACCTCAGCGGCGCCGTCCTGCGCCTGCGGTTCGCCGGCGCCGCGCTGATGGTGGCGGCGATCGCGCTCGTCCTGGTTTGAACCGGGCCGCGGTTGCGAAAAACCCGGTTCTGCGCCACGCTGGACCATGGACGCCGCGCCCCGCCTCGACGGCATCGTTGAATCGATTCTCTACACGGACGACCTGCCGCGCGCGATCGCGTTCTACCGCGATGTCCTCGGCCTCGAGCCGATGACGGGGGACGCCACGCGCTTCCAGACCTTTCGCGTGGGCGGCCAGGTATTGCTGCTCTTCAAGCGTGGCGCGACGCTCACGCCGACGGCAGTGCCCGGCGGCATCATCCCGCCGCACGATGGCACGGGCCCCTACCACATCGGGTTCGCCATCGCGGCCGCTAGCTACGACACATGGCTGGCGCGGCTGCGTGCGGCCGGCATTGTCATCGAGAGTGAGACCCGCTGGGAGCGCGGCGGCCGCAGCCTGTACTTTCGGGATCCCGACGGTCACGCCGTCGAGTTGGTGACGCCGGGAATCTGGCCCAACTACTGAGGGGCCGCCGACGGGTCGGAGCCGCGTGAGTCCGCGCCGGTCGCCGCAACGGCCGAAGCGGCCGGTTCGACGAGCCCGCTGACGTCCTTGTGCACCTCGGGGCCGTCAGCCTTCTTGAGCTGCTCGGCCGCGTGTGGTGCGCGCACCGTGGCGATCGCGATCGCGGCGGCAGTCGGCACGACCTTCTTGAGCGTATTGATTTCGTGCTGCACCGACGACATCGAGAACCGGGCGACTGAATCCTGGTGGGCGTTGCGCTCGGCCTCATCGTAGATGGATTGCGGGACGGACTTCAGGCCCCAGATGAATCCCGTCCACGAGAGCGCCTTGAGGAGATAGTAGGTTGGGTCGACCTCCCACCAATAGAAACCGTTGCGCGTCGCCGACTGGTAACGGTGGTGGTTGTTGTGCCAGCCTTCGCCCAGGCAAACCAGTGCGAGGATCAGGCTGTTGCGGGAATCGTCAGTCGTGTGGAAACGGCGGCGGCCCCACAGGTGGGTGAACGAGTTGATCGACGCCGTGCCATGGAACAGCGCGGTCGTGCTGATGAAGAATCCCCAGACGAGCAGCTGCGCACCGTTGGTGTGCAAACCGGGAGCGGTGACCTCGAGCACGCGGCCGAGGAGATAGAGGCCGGTGGCGAACAGCACAGGCACGACCACATCGAACCGATTCAGCCACACGAGCTCGGGATATTTCGCGAGGTCCTTCACCTTGGAATAGTCCGTGGGGAAATTCCGCCGGCTGGTGATCCAGCCGATATGGGACCACCAAAAGCCGTGCACGTGGGGCGAATGGGCGTCCTCCGGTTCATCGGAGTGCTGGTGGTGATGACGATGATGGTAAGCCCACCACAAGGCGCCGCGCTGGACCGTGGTCCCGGTGCAAACGGCGAGGATGAACTGGCCCAGTCGCGTCGTGCTGTAAGTCTTGTGGGAGAAGTACCGGTGAAAGATCCCGGTCACGAAAAACATCCGGATGAAGTACAACGCCACGGCGGTCCAGACGGCGACCTTGCTCCAGCCGACCCAAATCACGGCGAAACAGCCGAGATGCAGGATGATGAACGGAATGCAGCGGACCAGGTTCACGCCGTCGGGCTGGGCGCGAATTGCCTCGGGCGATTCAACCGAATAATCGGAGTCGATCCACTGGAAGAGGGAGCCGAAGAGAGGGCGAAAGATATTCTTTTGAGCAGGCACGATGAGCGGGACAATGAGTTGCGGCAGCACAAAAGGGGCCGATCCGGCGGCGCGCAAGCCGCGGTTTGATCCGGCTCATTTTTCCCGGCGACAGGGTGGCGCAATTCGTTCCGCGCGATGGTCGCAGGAGTAAAAACGAAGATAACTCACCCTCGCTCAGGGTCGGTGGCGACGAGCAGGGAAAGTAGTGCGAGCACGATCACGGGAAATATCATGGCTTGGTGTTTTTGCCGCAAGGTCGCTGCGGCTTGGCGCGGAGACCCACGCCCATCTCCATAACGTCCGAGGACGCGGAAGAGTTGCGCGAATTCTTCGATCGCCGGAGCGAGGTCAAGGCTCCTGCGACAGCGTGAAAAGAAAGAGGTTTCCCGCGGGCGCAAGCATGTCCGTGCGCCTGTGCGTCACAGCTCCATAACCTATTTTGCCCTGCCTGATTGCACCGCGTGTCTGGTTCGCCGCTCGGGCCCGGGCGAGCGAGCGCAGCTTCGCGTCGCCCTCAAGCTCCCATCGCCCGGGTGGCAAAGGCCACGAAAGCCTCCAAGGCGGTCGCGTGATCATTGTCGGCACAGAGGCCACGCGTGAGGGATTTCATTTCGTGGAGCGTGGCGAGAGAGTGGTGGAGCGCGCCGACAATCAGGCTGAAGCGCCACATGAAATCGGCGGGAGTGAGTCGGGGCGCACTGCGCCGGAGAGCCTGGGCAAAGCGCGCCATCGCCGGCTCGAACTCGTGCGTGAGAATCTCGTCGCGATGGGGAAAGGGTTCGAGCAACAGGCGACCGAGCACGCACCGGGAGTATCGGTTGTATTCCATCGGATCGTCCGACGGCACAAAGAGCGCCCACGCCATGATCCGCAAAACCTCCGCGGGCGCCGCAGCCATTGGCTGCGACCTTGCCTCAGCTTCTCCGAGCGCAGCCAGGCGAATCGTATTCACCGCCCGCAGGCGGCGCACGAGAATCTCCTTCAGCAGCGACTCGAGGTCATAGAAATGATAATTGATCGCCGCCACGTTCACGCTCGCCTTGCTGGCGACCGCGCGAATCGATATCGCATGGAACCCTTTTTCCGCAAATAGCGATTCAGCAGAGATTAGAATTCTATCCTTGGTTGTTCGAGTATTGATGAACAGATATTTCAAACAGTCGTATTTATGGTCAACGATGAACTTGCGCACGGATTTGCCGACCTCACCGCACCATCCCGGGTTTTCCTTTGCCCAACATTCAGGCCCGGCGCAGCCTCCATTCGTGAACGACTCGGCTGTGAATTCCCCTGAGGCCAACGCGAAGCTGGTATATGCGAAATTCGAGACGGAGATGCAGGTGCGGCCCGACGACATCGACATGTACCAGCATGTCCACAGCAGCCGGTACATGGACTATGTGCTGGCCGCCCGGTTCGACCAGATGGAGCGCTGCTACAAGATGCCGATGTCGGAATTCCAGCGACGTGGCTTCGGCTGGTACATGGCGACCGCGCACATGAACTTCAAGCGACCGCTCGGCCTCGGGGATCGATTCATCGTGCGCACGTGGATCGAAAAATTCTCCCTCATCGGCGTGACCGTGCAGTATCAGATCGAGCAGCTGCCGGATCGAAAGCTCAGCTGCGACGGCTGGTTCGATTACGTGATGGTGTCGACCGAGACCGGCCGGCCTGCGCGCCTCCCGCCGGAAATTCGCGCCAAATACGAGATCTGAACATGCCGCATTCGAGCAACAACCAGCACCGCCGCAAGCGGTTGCCTTGAGCCCGGCCCGATTTCACTTGCGTCGCAGCGCCGGCTCGGCGTTCTTACGCGCCTCGTTAGAGATAGCGTTAGGATGACAGGATCTGGTGAGTCGTTGGCTGGGCATGAGCCCAAGTGATGATTTCGAAACCCATGTTGGGAACGGACTGGCAGGCTGGCGAAGGATCTACGAAACATCACATGAGCAACTCCAAACTCTACGTTGGGAATCTTCCCTTCAGCACGACCGAGGCCGAACTCCGCTCCCACTTCGAGCAGTACGGTTCTGTCACCGACACCTACGTCGCCATGGACAAGATGACGGGCCGCCCGCGCGGCTTCGCGTTTGTCACCATGGGCACCCCCGAGGAAGCCAAGCTCGCTGCCGAGAAGACCAATGGCGTCGATTTCGGCGGCCGCGCGCTCCAGGTCAATGAGGCGCGCCCGAAGGAAGAGCGTCCGGCTGGCGGCGGTTACGGCGGCGGCGGTGGCGGTGGCCGCGGCTTCGGTGGCGGCGGCGGTGGCCGCGGTGGCTTCGGCGGTGGCCGGGGCGGCCGTGGTGGCTACGGCGGCGGCGGTGGTGGTGGCGGCGGTCGCTACTAATCACCCCGAGTTCGCCCGAGCGAACCTTGCACGGCGGAGCCCAAGCGGCTCCGCCTTTTTGTTTTCGACGCACATTTCGCGGGAGCGAGCTTGCCCGCGGCGACACCGCCTGTGATTTCACTGTCGCGAGCGTGCTCGCCTCCAACCGATGTCAGCCAACTCCGCCGAGATCCTGCGCCACCTCGCCCGCCTGCGGCGCTGCTCGCGCTGCCCGGGCATGCACCGCCCGGTCGTGGTGGGGCGCCCGGTTGCGAGTCGCATCCTTTTGATCGGCCAAGCACCCGGTGACAAGGAGCCGAAACTCGGCCGCCCGTTTGCCTGGACGGCCGGCAAGACATTGTTCAAGTGGTTCCACGGAGCGCTGGGCTGGAACGAAGACGAGACGCGCGATCGGATCTATTTTGCGGCCGTGTGTCGCTGCTTTCCGGGCAAGAAGCCGGGCGGCGGCGACCGCGTCCCGGACGAGGCCGAGATTGCGCGCTGCTCCCGCTGGCTGGCCGCGGAATTCGAATTGCTGCAGCCGCAGCTGGTCCTGCCGGTCGGCAAACTCGCCATCACGCAGCTGCTGCCGCCGGCGCCCCTGCAGGACCTGATCGGCCGGTCATTCCGGATCGATTATCGCGGGCACGCGGCCGACTGCATTCCGCTGCCGCATCCGTCGGGCGCGTCGCCATGGCACCGCATGGAGCCGGGCCGCACGCTGCTGCGGCAGGCGCTCGAGTTGATCGCGCAACATCCGGCCGTGCGGGCCGGCGTCAGTTGACGCGATTCCAGACGGGTTCGCCGCGCAGCGCGGCGCGCGCGATCTTCGCCGAGGTGGTTCGCATTTCGACCATGCCCTCCGGACTGCAAAACGCGGCGTGGCAGGTCACGATCAGATTCGGCGTGGCGGCTTCTTCGGCGGAGCGCAAGGGCTCGTTCTCCACGACATCGAGCCCGGCCCCAGCCAGCCGGCCGGCGCGCAGTGCGGTGAGCACGGGGGCCTTCTGGACGATGTCGCCGCGGGCGGTATTGATCAGGAATGCGGTGGATTTCATGCGCGCGATTTCCTTCGCGCCGATGAGGCCGCGCGTCTCGGGCGTGAGCGGACAGTGGATTGAGACGACGTCGGACAGGCCGAGAAGCTCGTCCAGCGTGGCGACTCGTTCGACGCCGAGCGCCTTGTGGACGCCCATGGGCAGGTAGGGATCGTGAAACACCACCCGAAATCCGAAGGCTTTCGCCCGCAGGGCCGTGGCGGTGCCGATGCGACCGAGCCCGACAATGCCGAAAACACGTCCGCGCAGCCGGCGCATCTTATCGGCAACATTGATCTGCCAGCCCAGGCGTTTGGCCTCGGCATCGAGGGGAAAAAGTTGCCGGCACAGCGCGAGTGTGAGCGCCAGCGCATGGTCGGCGACTTCCTCGGTGCCGTAGTCGGGCACATTGCACACCGGGATGCCGCGCGCGGCGGCTGCCGCGATGTCCACGCTGTCGAATCCGGTGCCATTGCGGATCAGGGCGCGGCATTTCGCCAGCTGTGCAATCACGGCCGCGCCGACCGGCACGTTGTGCCAGAGCAGCAGCACATCCGCGGCCAGCGCCTCGGCCGGGAGCGGGTCGTGGAAATCCATCGCGATCGTCCGGACCTCGGCGCTGCCGTCGAGTACGCTCCGTTCCACGGTCGCAGCGGGATCACTGAACGTGAATTCCTTGGGGCAAAGGATGACAACGTGAGGCAGGGGCATGGCGTTCCGGAGCCAAGCAGCACGACATTTCCCGCGCAAGCCGGCGTACCGTGGATTTTTGATTGCGCGGCCGGTGGCAGGCCGCTCCCTTGGCGGTTCGATGACCCTTTTTCGCTGCCTCACTGCCTGTGTCCTCCTGTCGCTGGGCCTTGCTTCCGCCTCCGCGGTCGAAAAGAGCGCCCGTTCGGCCTATGCCGGTTACATCGTCATCGATGCCGCCTCGGGCCGGGTGCTGGAGGAAGACCACGCCGATGTCTCCAATCCGCCGGCAAGCATGGCAAAGCTCATGACTTTTGCCGTGCTGCACGACAAGCTTGCCGCCGGTGCGCTCAAGCTCGACACGCCGGTGCGCGTCATGCCGGAGGACGCCAAGATGGGCGGGACGCAGGTATTCCTGGATCCCCGGGAAACGTTTCCCGTCGAGGAGTTGATCTACGCCATGATGATCCAGTCGGCGAACGATGCCGCGCACGCCCTCGCGCGCGCGGCCGCGGGCTCCGTGCCGGCGTTTGTCGAACTCATGAATGCCAAGGCCCGCGAACTCGGCATGACGCGCACGACTTTCCGCACGCCGCACGGCCTCCCGCCGTCGAGCCGGCGCATCACTGACGGCGACCTGACCACCCCGCGCGACTTTGCGGTGCTCTGCCGCCACTTGGTGCAGAACACGGACGTGCTCAAATACACTTCCATCAAGGAGCGCGAGTTCGGCACCGGCGTGCGCGCCCAGCCGATGCGCATGGACAACCACAACAAGCTGCTCGGTCGCGTGGCGGGCGTCGATGGGCTGAAGACCGGCTACACCGTTGGTGCCGGTTATTGCCTGAGCGCCACCGCCGAGCGCAACGGCCGGCGGGTCATCGCGGTGATCATGGGCTCGTTCGGTCCGCACGGAGAGATCGACAAGGGCCGGACCCGCGACCTGAAGGCGATCGAGCTCCTCGAGCGCGGCTTCGCCGCGCTGCCGGCCACGGCCGCGGTCGCGTCACCACCGGTCGCGAAAGGCCCGTTGCCCGACCCGGTCAAGCCGGGTGACATCGCCACGGTGAAGACGGACAAGTCGCCCGCCCCGGCGCCGGATCAAGCCTCGACGGCTGCCGAGGCGCCGCTTACGTTCCGCGTCATTCCTCCGACCAAAAAGCCATGAGCCCGCGCGTCTCCCGTTTCATTTTCGTCCTCGTTTTTCTGCTCGGTTTGGGCGGCGCCCCGCTCCTCGCGCAGCGGGAGAAACTGCCGCCGGATGACTTGGAAATCGTCGAGAAGAAATGGCCGGAT
Source organism: Lacunisphaera sp. (assembly GCA_035549095.1). Lineage (GTDB taxonomy): Bacteria > Verrucomicrobiota > Verrucomicrobiia > Opitutales > Opitutaceae > Lacunisphaera. The sequence continues at coordinate 168,070 of DASZRV010000066.1, forward strand.
GCGAAGCGCACCTACACGGGTTTGCGGTATGTCGTGGTTGCGCCGGGCGACCAGAAGGGTTCAACACCCGTACCCGGGAACTTTGTCAGCGTGGCCTACAAGGGCATGCTCCTCAACGGGACGGTCTTTGATGAAGCCACCCCCGACAAGCCGCTCCGCATCCGCATCGGGCGCGGCAACCTCATCGACGGATGGGAGGAGGCGCTCCAGAAAATGCACAAGGGCGAGAAGTGGACTCTCATCGTGCCGTCGGAGCTCGGCTATGGCGTGCGGGGCCGCGCGCCGATGATTCCGCGCGATGCCACTCTGATCTTCGAGATGGAGCTGGTCGACTTCGGCAAGGAGTAAGTCCGCGGCGCCCGCTGTATATTCGCGCCGTGGCTCGGGAGGCCGGATCGCCGGGCTTACTGCATCATCTGGTCCAGCAGCGGCATCATGGCCTCGGCCCACAACTCGTAGCCGGCGGCGTTGGGGTGCAACTGGTCGGGCATGATGATGTGCGGAATCGAGCCGTCATCCGCGAGGAAGCGGGCATTGATGTCGAGAAAGCGGACGTTCCGGCCGTCGTCGAGCTTCGCCAGCGCAGCGTTGGCGTCGCGGATCACGGCCATGCGCGCGGCGGCGTCCTCGACCTGGCCCTGCCAGTCCTTGCGCGGCCCGCGGGGGAAAATGGCGAGGAGCAGGACCTTCGTGTCCGGCAACCGCTGGCGGATCATCTCGACAATCTTGCGATCGGCCGCGGCGATCTCCGCGCCGGTGTTGCGACCGGTGTTGTTGGTCCCGAGCATGAGCACCACGACCTTCGGATGCATGCCGTCGAGTTCGCCGTTCTCCAAGCGCCAGATCACGTGCTGCGTCTGGTCGCCGCTGATGCCGAAGTTCGCCGGCTGGTATTTGGCGAAGAAATGCTCCCAGATGTGCGGCGCCTTGGTCCAGCCCTCGGTGATGGAATCGCCGAGAAACAGGACGCCGATCGGCCCTTCCTTGGCTCGCTTCAGGAAAGACTCGTGCAGTTCGAAGAAGCGCTTGTTGCCGGTCTTGGGCGTGGCGGCGGAGGCGTCAACGGGGGCAGGCGCAGTCGCGGCGGGCGCCGCTACCTGGCTCGGCAGCGCGATGGCGAGAGCGAGAAAGCAGAGGAGCGAAAGCGACCGACGGAGGGGTGGTTTCATGCGCCGCCACGGTGACAGCGACCGGCGCCGGGCGGAAGCTCAACTTTTCAACCGGTGCCGCTGCGCCCAGAGGCCATCGCCCGAATAGAGGATCAAGCCGACCCAGATCAGGGCAAAAGCCTGGAGTCGGGCGGAGTCGAACGGCTCACGGTACATGAAAAGGCCGATCAGAAACTGCACGGTCGGGGCGAGGTATTGCAGGAGTCCGAGCGTCGTAAGCCGGATCCGTTGCGCGCCGTGGGCGAATAGAAGCAGCGGCACCGCGGTCACGACGCCGGCGCCCAGGATGAAAGCATGCATGCGGCCATCGACGCGTCCCAAGGCGCCCGTGCCGGTGTGATGCCACCAGAGCAACAGGGCGACGGCGAGCGGGACGAGCAGGAGGGTCTCCACGGTCAGGCCGGCGATGGGTCCGAGTGCCGACTGCTTTTTCAGCAAGCCATAGCCGGACCAGGTGCCGGCCAGCGCGAGGGCGATCCACGGTACGTGGCCGACGCGCAGCAGGAGCACGCCGACACCGACGCCCGCGAGGGCGATGGCGGTCCACTGCAGGCGGCGGAGTTTCTCGTGCAGGAGCAGGAAGCCGAGCGCCACGTTCACCAACGGAACGAGAAAATAGCCCAGGCTGGTCTCGATCACGTGGCCTGCGTTCACCGCCCAGACATAGACGGTCCAGTTGGCCGAGAGCAGCAGGCTGCTGAGCAGATTCAAGCCGATGCGTTGCGCCGAACCGAACGCCGGGCGCAGGTCGCCGAAGCGCCGCTGCCAGGCGAGCACGCCCAGCAGGAAGAACAAGGACCAGGTGATTCGATGCGCGATGAGCTCGATGGCCGGCACGCCTTCCAGCTGCTTCCAGTAGATTGGGAACAGGCCCCACAGCAGGAAGGACCCGGTGGCGGCCAGGGCCCCGGTGGTCTGGGCGCGAGTGTGTTCTTCGACGGTCACGGCCGGCCAAGCTGGCGACCCGGCCGGGGTGCGTCAATCGGTCGTCCGTTCAGCAGCACCCAAAAGCCGCCGGCACAGCGGCTCAGCGATGCACCGGGTGCGGCCGTCCGTCCTGGTCGATCGCCACATAGGTGAAGACGCCCTCCGTGACGCGCAGGAGCCGCCCGTCGTCGCCGCGTTGCACCCAGGCTTCCACGTCGATCCGCATCGACGTGCGGCCGACCTTGAGCAACGACGCGTAGCAATTGACGATGTCGCCGACGCGAACGGGATTGAGAAACGCCATCGCCTCGACGGCTACGGTGGTCACGCGGCTGCGCGAAAGATTGCGGGCGTAGATGGCCGCGCCGAGGTCCATTTGCGACATGAGCCAGCCGCCGAAGATGTCGCCGCTGGGATTCGTGTCGGCGGGCATGGCGATCGTGCGGATCACGAGTTCGCCATGGGGCTCGACCGGCTGCGCAGTGTCGCTCATGCCCGCACGCTACGGGCGACGCCCCGGCTGGCAAGCCCGGCGCTCACCGCCGATCGTAGCGCAGCAGGCGCGCGGCCTTCTCGGAACAGACGTAGATGGCTGCGCCGTCGTGGGTGAAACACGCGCCCTCGGCCTGCGGCAGGGCAGGCGGGGCCAGCTTCACCGGCTCGCGCGCCAGCGCGTCGGCCCAGGATTCGCCGGGATGACGCGGGTAGAGCAGCGGCCGGCTATAGAGCAGCACGATGGCGAGCCGGCCATCGCTGGAAAAATCCAACGCGGTCGGCCACCCGCGGTAAGCATGATGCGGATCTTGGATGAGTTTGTCCCACCCGGTCGGCTGGGGGAGATGCGGCACGATCCCGACGCGCCGGGCGACCGCGGGCTGGTCGGCGGACGCGGCCCGCCAAGGCAGCCTGTACAAGTGCGGCTTAGCCTCACGCTTCGAGAGAATGTAGATCATGTGCTCGCTCGCATCGATCGCGACCCCCTCGGCATCGCGCGGCCCATCCTCGTAAAGATAATGGATCGAGAACTCCGGCCGAACGCCGAGTTCCTTTTCCACCGCCAGCGTCGCGGGATCCGGTTCGGCCACGATGTGGAGAACCCGTTGCGGATATTGCGCGTAGTTGTCGCCGGTGTCGCCGATCAGGAGCATCGGGCGGCCGTCGACGACTGCCGCGTCGATGTCCTCCCAGTCGACGTTCTTCACGCCCTCGATTCGCACTTTGCCGCGCAGCCGTCCATCGGTGCCGAGCGCGAACAACACCGGCTCGCCGCCGCTGTCGTTGTGCGTCCAGAGCAGGTCGTCCGCGCGGCGCGATGCCGCCAGTCCGCTGGCCTCGCGGTTTTGTGGCTCAGCCATGTCGCCGGCCAGGAAGGGGCCGCGAAAACGGGGCGCATCGTCGCCCGCCACCGCGACTGTGACCAACAGGCACAGCACAGGCCAAAGTGCGGACTTTGACGTTGTTTTCAGAGGGGATTGAACGGATAGTGCGCGGACCATGTCAGTCCCTGCTCATGCCGGTTTCCGGCGTTTGTTCAATGAAATCGGCGCCGTGGACCAGGTGGGCATCGAGGAGCGGGTCGCCAAGTACGCGACCCGCAGCATCAAGAAGGGCGCGAAGCTCCAGGGGCTGAAAATGGCCGTGTCGATGGTCGATCTCACGACGCTCGAGGGCAAGGACACCCCGGGCAAGGTCGAGTCGCTTTGTCGGAAGGCGCTCAGCCCGCATGACGATCCGTCGATCCCGACCGTCGCGGCGGTCTGCGTCTATCCGTCGATGGTCAAGCATGCCCGGCGCGCGCTCGGCGAGGACACCGGCGTGCGGATCGCCTCGGTCGCCACGGCGTTTCCCTCGGGGCAGGCGCCGCTACGCACGCGACTCGCCGAGGTGAAGGCGGCGGTCGCCGACGGCGCCGACGAAATCGACATGGTGATCAACCGCGGCGCGTTCCTCGCGGGCGACTTCCAGCTGGTGCAGGACGAGATCGTTGCGGTGCGCGACGCCTGCGGGGCCGCCACCCTGAAAGTGATCCTCGAGGTCAGCGAACTCGAGACCTACGACAACATCCGCGCGGCATCCTTCATCGCCATGCGGGTGCTGCGGCCGGGCGATTTCATCAAGACCAGCACGGGCAAGACCTCGTTGAACGCGACGCTCGGCAACAACCAGGTGATGCTCGAGGCGATTCGCGACTTCTATCTCGACACCGGCACGCCCATCGCGATGAAGCCCGCCGGCGGCATCCGGAGCGCGAAGCAGGCGCTGCAGTTCCTGATCGCGGTAAAGGAGACGCTGGGCGACGAGTGGCTCAACAACACCCGCTACCGCTTTGGCGCGTCATCGCTGCTCAACGACCTGCTCCGGCAGATCGAGAAGGAGCGCACGGGCGCCTACCAGGCGCCGTACTATTTCAGCGAAGCCGCCGAATCCTACTAAAAACCGTTGAGGCGCCGGTGGACGGCGCCCGCTGTCCGCGAGGAGCGCCGCCCCCAAAAACTTCAATCTGCCATGCCTACTCTGACTGAGAAGAAACGCCCCGCGAGCCGTTCCGCCGGGCGGCCCGCCCCGGAGCTCATCTTCGGCGACCTCTGGGAATACGATCCCGCGCCGGAGACCGCCGACCCGCGCCTGCAGGCCCGCTACGACCTCTTCATCGACGGCAAGTTCGTCGCGCCCGCGAGCGGCAAATATTTCGATTCGATCAACCCGGCCAACGAGTCGAAGCTCGCCGAGATCGCGCACGCCGGCGCGGCCGACGTCGACGCGGCCTACGCCGCGGCGAAGAAGGCGTACGAGCAGGTCTGGGGCAAAATGCCGGGTCGCGAGCGGGCGAAGTACATCTATCGCATCGCCCGGCTGCTGCAGGACCGCGCGCGGGAGTTCGCCGTGGCCGAGACGATGGACGGCGGCAAGCCGATCAAGGAATCGCGCGATTTCGACGTGCCGATGGCCGCCGCGCATTTCTTCTACCATGCCGGCTGGGCCGACAAGCTCGACTACGTCGCGCCGGGCCGGAAGGTGGCGCCGCTCGGTGTGGTCGGCCAGGTCATCCCGTGGAACTTCCCGCTGCTCATGCTCGCGTGGAAGCTCGCACCCGCCCTGGCGATGGGCAACACGATCGTCATCAAGCCGGCCGAGACGACCAGCATCACCGCGCTCAAGCTCGCGGCGCTGCTGCAGGACGCCGGGCTGCCGCCGGGCGTCGTGAACATCGTCACCGGCTTCGGCGACACCGGCGCGGCCGTCATGGGCCACCCGACCGCCGCCAAGGTGGCGTTCACCGGTTCGACCGAGGTCGGCAAGATCATCATGCGCTCGCTGGCGGGCACCGACAAAAAGATGACCATGGAGCTCGGCGGCAAGGCGGCCAACATCGTGTTCGACGACGCGCCGCTCGACCAGGCCGTCGAGGGCATCGTCAACGGCATCTTCTTCAACCAGGGCCACGTCTGCTGCGCCGGCTCGCGCCTGCTCGTGCACGAACCGGTCGCGGCTGAGGTGCTGGCCAAGCTGAAGAACCGCATCCGCGTGCTGCGCGTGGGAGACCCGCTCGACAAGAACACCGACATCGGCGCCATCAACTCGAAGGAACAGCTCGGCAAGATCACCGAGCTCGTGGCCGCCGGGGTGAAAGAAGGGGCGAAGCTGTACCAGCCGCCCTGCAAGCTGCCGGCGAAAGGCTACTATTTCCGGCCGACCCTGTTCTCCGGCGTCTCGATGAGCCACCGCATTGCGCGCGAGGAAATCTTTGGCCCTGTGCTCAGCATCCTCACCTTCCGGACGCTCGAAGAGGCCGTCGAAAAGGCCAACAACACCGCCTACGGCCTCAGCGCCGGCGTCTGGACTGACAAGGGCTCGCGCATCCTGAAGATGTCGACGGAGCTCAAGGCCGGCGTCGTCTGGGCCAACACGTACAACAAGTTCGACCCGACCTCGCCGTTCGGTGGCTACAAGGAGAGCGGCTTCGGCCGCGAAGGCGGCCGCCAGGGACTGCTCGATTACTGCAAGCTCGCGTGAGGGTGGTTAACCACAGATGGACACAGATGCACACAGATATGATGGCGAACATGCGGCGCTAACGTTCGCCATCATCGGCTGTGCGATGGAAGTTTTGAATGAACTGGGTTCGGGCCTTCACGAGAAGCCATATGAAAATGCACTGATTCACGAGTTCGGCTTGCGCGGCATAGCCTTTGACCAACAGCGCAGATTTCCCATCGACTACAAAGGCATGATCGTCGGCGAATATATCCCTGACTTGATCGCAAATGGGTCAGTTGTAGTGGACGCCAAAGTCATCGATAGGATTACAGACGTCGAGCGCGGCCAAATGCTCAATTACCTTAAGATCACAAGCCTCAGGGTCGGTCTGATCATCAACTTCAAGCGGCCAAAGCTGGAGTGGGAACGCGTTATTCTCTGAATCCATCTGTGTGAATCTGTGTTCATCTGTGGTTAAAGATGCCTTCGTTCCTCCTTCCACATGTCCGGTCTGCGGCGAACCGGTGCCATCTGGCGCCAAGGCCTGCCCGGAATGCGGGGCGGACGAGCGCTCCGGCTGGAATGAGGAGGCCACGCGTTACGACGGCCTCGACCTGCCGCCCGAGGCGTTCAACGAGCACACCGAGGCCGCCGCCCGCCGCAAACACAGCGCCGGGCTCTGGCTCATCATCGGCACCGGCCTGGTCGTCCTCGTAATTTTCAGCCTGATCCTGCACTAACTACATCCCCCCAATGGCCGAAAGAACCCTGCTCACCGCCCCCATCAAGACGGACAAGATGCCGCCCGGCATCCCGTACATCATCGGCAACGAAGCCGCCGAACGTTTCAGCTTCTACGGACTGCGCGCGATCCTCGTCGTCTACATGACGCAGTACCTGCGCAACCGCGCCGGCCAGCTCGCCCCGATGAACGAGGGCGATGCCAACTACTATTACCACCTGTTCGTCGCCTCGAACTACTTCTTCCCCATGCTGGGCGCGATCGTGGCCGACGCCTTCTGGGGCAAATACCGGACGGTGTTCTGGATCTCGCTCGTCTACTGCGCCGGGTGCCTGTTCCTCGCGGGCGACGACACGCGGATCGGACTGTTCATGGGCCTGAGCCTGATCGCGCTGGGTTCCGGCGGCATCAAGCCTTGCGTCTCCTCCAATGTCGGCGACCAGTTCGGCTCCGCCAACCAGCACCTGGTCTCGCGCGCCTTCGGCTGGTTCTATTTCGCGGTCAACGCCGGTTCGATGATCTCGATCCCGCTCACGCCCATCCTGCTCGACAAGTACGGCCCGAAACTGGCGTTTGGCGTGCCCGCGGTGCTGATGTTCGCCGCGACCGCGATCTTCTGGTCCGGGCGGTACAAGTTCGTGCACATTCCGCCGAAGGGGAAGGCGTTCCTGCAGGCGACGTTCACGCGCGAGACCTTCGCGGCCTTCGGCCGGCTGGCGATCCTCTTCATCTTCGTCGCGGTGTTCTGGTCGCTGTGGGACCAGAGCGGCGGCGAATGGGTGCTGCAGGCGGAAAAGATGGAGCGCCACGTCAACCTCTTCGGCTGGCACGTTGAGCTGCTGTCCTCACAGATCCAGGCCGTCAACGCCGTCATGATTCTCGCGCTCATCCCGGCATTCCAATACTGGTTTTATCCGGCGATGAACGCCGTCTGGCGCCTCACGCCCCTGCGCAAGATCGGCCTGGGCATCTTCACCATCGGCGTCTCGTTCCTCATCTCGACCTGGATCGAGTCGCGGCTCACGCACGGCGTGAAGATCCACGTGTTCTGGCAACTCCCGGCCTACCTGCTGCTCTCGGCCGGCGAGGTCATGACGTCGATCACGTCACTCGAGTTCGCCTACACCCAGGCGCCCAAGCATCTCAAGGCCATCGTGCAGGCGCTCTACCTCTGGTCGATCACCGGCGGCAACCTGTTCACCGCGCTCGTGCAGAAGTTCATCCAGAATCCCGACGGCTCGAGCAAGCTGCCCGGCGCATCGTTCTACCTTTTCTTTGCCGTGCTCGCGATGGCCGCCGCGCTGGTCTTTGCCGTGATCGCGCTCCGTTACCGCGAAGCCACTCACCTGCAGGACGAGTCCGCCCGGCCCGCGGGCGCTTGAGATCGAGAACGATCAAGAGAAAGATTCCCCCCCATGACCCGCCTCCCCATCACCAAAACGCCCAAGGTCTACGTCGGTGGCGCGTTCATCCGCTCCGAGAGCGCGCGCACTTACCCGCTCAAGGACGCCGCCGGCAGTTTCTTCGCCAACATCCCGCAATGCACGCGCAAAGACCTGCGCAACGCCGTCGAGGCCGCGGCCAAGGCCGGCCCGGGCTGGGCCAAGCGCACGCCGTACAACCGCGGCCAGATCATCTACCGGCTCGGCGAGATGCTCGAGGCGCGCAAGGCCGACATGGCCGACGCACTCGCGGTGGGCGGTGCGACGAAGGCCGCGGCGGCGAGGGAAATCACCGCCACGATCGACCGGCTGATCTATTACGCCGGCTGGGCCGACAAGTACGAGCAGGTGCTCGGCAACGTGAATCCCGTGGCGTCGCCGCACTTCAACTTCACCGTCACCGAGCCGATGGGCATCGTCGGCCTGCTCGCGCCCGAGGAGGCGCCGCTGCTGGCCCTCGTGTCGCTGATCGCCCCCGCCATCACCGGCGGCAACACGGTCGTGGCGCTCGCCTCCACTTCGAAACCCTATCCGGCCATCGTGCTGGGGGAGATGCTCGCCACGAGCGACCTGCCGGGCGGCGTGGTCAACCTTCTGACGGGCTTCCGCAAGGAAATCGTGCCGACCTTCGCCACGCACACGCACCTGCGCGCCATCGGCGGTGTGGCCGGAGCGGAGGAGCGCAAGGCGCTGAAACTCGGCGCAGCGGAAAGCGTCAAGCGCGTCAAACTCCTGCCGGCCGAGGACCCCTTCGACTGGTACTCCGAAAAGGCGCAGAGCCTCTACGAGATCCGCGACACGCTCGAGTTCAAGACCACCTGGCATCCGATCGGCGCATGACAATGCTGCCCGAGCGCGACCGCACCCGTGTGCTGCTCCTGGCCTGGTGGATCATCTGGGCGGGGATCCTCGCCGGGTTGGTGGCCATCTACCTGGTGCTTGGGCACGGCCCGAAGCCGGCCGCCGCGCCCGATCAGGCCTTGAGCGGCTTGATCGGCCTGGGACCACTGTTCCTGAGCGTCATCACCCGCTGGCTGGTTCTTCCGCGCTTCCGCGACCCGAATCGCGCGTTGCCCGTGTTCATCGCCGGCCTGGCCATGGCGGAGGCCTGCGGGCTGCTCGGCATCTTTCTCGGCGGACCTTACCGCGACGACCTCTTTCTGCTCGGCGTGCTGGGTGTGCTGCAATTCGTGCCGCTTTTCGCCCGGCGGATGTTCGAAGCGCCGGGAACGCCGGGGTTTTTCCCGCGCGGGTAAGGCAGGGCCGGATTCGGCTCAGGCTTAGATCATCGCCCGGCCACTGGATCCTTCGCTTTGCGCAGGATGACAACGGGCGGGATTGTTTCCGCAACGTGTCATTCTGAGCGCAGCGAAGAATCCAGTCTCTTCGCGAATCCGCCGCAACCGACCATTCCATCAGCGATAGTTCGCGAACATCTGGCGCGGCTTCGACTCAGCGCGCGACTCATCGACATAGAGGAAATGCGTCATGTCGACGGCCACGGGGCCGAGCAGGCGGACGAGGCGCAGCAGGAAAGGCGAGGGTGGCCGGGCGGGAACCGCGGCGTTGAGCGAGGGCAGGGCGTGGGAGCTGCAGGTATTCATGGTTGGAAGGGAGGACGGAAAACTAGTCGGATCGAAACGCCGCGCCAGTGGTTCGCCCCACAAAACAGCGTGTGCCGGTCGTTCGCTCACGCCGCTGAACCGGGCCATCGGTCGGCTCCAGCAATTTCAACAAGCGGAGCCTTCGTCCGTGAAGGCGGGGCCATCAGCCCCTCGGCGCAGATCGCGCAACGGCCAACCCGCGGGACCAATGGTCCCGCCTCCACGGTTCGACTCAATCCTTCTCGGGGACCCGCGCCTTCACCCACGCGTCGATGCCCGGCAGCTCGCGGCGTTTCACGGCCGCGAGATGATGGATCAGGTCGGCCGAGCGCTCGGCCTCGGTCATCGCATCGGGCGGCAGGTTTTTGCGCGTGATCTCGACCAAGGCAACGGCATGGGCGTCATCGGTGAACCAATCGGCGATTTTGGGCAGGTAGAGATTGCGCCCGAAGAAAGTCGTCACTTTCAGCAGCTCCGCCAGGTGCGCCGTCGCAAAATCCCACGCGAGGCCCGGCTGGTCGTTGGCGGCGACGTTGGCCGCGTTGCGCCCGGCTTCGGAGGCCGACATTTCGGGCCCAAGGCTGAGGGCGAGGGTTTCCTGTACGAGCGCGGGATCCTGCGCCGCCTGCATGGCGGCATACGCCCGGCGTTTATCCTCGGTGGTGAGCGCGCCGCGAGCCAGGGCATGCAGCTGGTCGTAGGTCTCCCGCGTGGCATAGCGGCCGGTCACATAGAGCACCGGCGCCCGCAAGTTGCCATCGAGTGAATCAGGGTGGGCGAGGTAGGCTTGGAAGCGCTGGGCGCACTCGGCGATGACCGTGGGGTCGCCGTAGTAGCCGAGATCGGTGATCAGTTGCGACCGGAGCGAAGTGTCGAGCGGTGACTCGTCCGGTCGCGGCTCCCAGTTGAGCCGCGTGAGCTGCGGCGCGAAGCGCTGCACAGCCCAGCGCTGCAGCGACCGCCGACCCGGCTGGCCGGCTTCGAGGCGGTCGATGGCCTTCAACCGTTCGAGGATCAGCGTGATCACCGGCGCACTCTGGCTCGTGGCCAGCCGGTCGGCCAGGTCGAGCCACTTCGACGCCGCGATGCGGCCGGCCTCGACCAGCGCCCACGTGTCGGCGAGAAGGTTCAGCTGGTCGGCAACCGGCAGGGTGGCGAGGCGTTGCTGCAAGGCATCGGCCAGGCCCTCATCATAAAGGGTGCGGTAATACCCGCTGTCGCCGCTGTTCACCATCGGGGTGCCATCGCCGGCCGGCCACGGCACGGTCGCGGAGCGATCCTCGAGCAGCAGCACCCTCGCGTCATTCAGGCGGGCGGTATTGGCGTAGCGAATTGGAATTTTCCATTCGAGCGGGGCAGCCGCGGGGTCATTGAGCGTGAAGCGCAATTGCTCGAAGCGCAGCTGGCGGCTGGGACCGTTGCCCTGGCTGGACACCAGCACGACGGGAAAGCCGGGCTGCTCCGTCCAGCCGGAGGCCAGGGCCACGATCGGCTTGCCCGAGGCATCGCCGAGCGCCGCCCACAGGTCGGCCGTCGTGCTGCTCGAATATTTGTGGCGGTCGACGTAGAGCCGGATGCCCGCGCGGAAAACATCCGCGCCGAGGTAGTCCTCGAGCATGCGCAGGAAGGCCTGCCCCTTCTGGTAAGAGATGACGTCGAACGCATCGTTGGCCTGGCTCTCATTGGCGATGGGTTGCTGGATCGGGTGCGTCGTGCGCCGGGCGTCGAGATCCATCGCGTGGTTCTTCTGGGTGTTGGCGCGAAGCCAGAGCTGCCACTCGGGGTTGAGCGCGGCCGAGGCTTTCGTGCCCATCCAGGACGCGAAACCCTCGTTCAGCCAGAGGTTGTCCCACCACGCCATCGTCACGAGGTCGCCGAACCACTGGTGTGCCATCTCGTGGGCGATGACTTGGAAGACGCGTTCGCGCGCCTCCTGCGAAGAAGCCTTCGGGTCGTAGAGCAGTGCGGTGTCGATGTAGGTGATGCAGCCCCAGTTCTCCATGGCGCCGAACGTCGAGAAGGCGTTCGGCACGCCGATGAGATCCAGCTTGGGCAGCGGATAGCGGACGCCGAAGTACTCGTTGTAATAGGAGAGAATGCGCCGGGTGCATTCGAGGGCGTAGCGCGCGGACTCACGCTTGCCTTCGGTGGTGATGATCCGGAGCTTCACGCCGTCCTGCTCGCCCTCGACCGTCTCGAATTCGCCGGCGTAGAGTGCGACGAGGTAGCTGGCCATCGCGGGAGTGCGGGCGAACACGACCTCCTTGAGGCCGTCGCCGACGGGCGCCTCGCGAACCACGGGCGTGTTTGCCACCGCCATCATCTTCTCCGGCACCACCAGGGTGACATCGTAGGTGGCGCGATAGACCGGCTCATCCCAGCAGGGAAACACCCGCCGGGCATCGGTCGGCTCGAATTGCGTGCCCAGCATCAGCTTCTCGCCGCTGGGCGTGGGATACCGGTCGATGAAAAAGCCTTCCGCTTGCGTGCCGATTTTGCCGCGGAAATCGAGCGCGATCGTGTGGCGACCGGCGCCGAGATCGACCGGAAGTGTCAGCGTCTGCTTCGCCGGATCCAACCGGGGTTCGAGTGGGCGCGCGGCGCCGTCGTCGACCAGCGCGGCGCGATCGATCGCCAGGTCATTGGCATTGAGCACGAGCTCGTGGACGGGCGCGAAGACCTCGACCTCGATGCGCGCAGTGCCGCGGGTGGTGCGGGCCGGCAGGTCGGGTTGGATGCGCAGCGTGTAATGGCGCGGCCACGCCGTCTTGGGCAACTGGCCGGGCGTGCCGGCGAAGGAGAACGGATGCTCGGCGAGCAGCGAGGCGGGAAGGAGGCAGGCCGCGAGGACGAGCCAGCGGGCACGAGGGGACGTGGAACGCATCGCGCAGGGATGCGGGTGCATCGCACCGAAGTCAACCATCGCACCGTTTTCTGCGACCGGGCGCGATTATTTGTGGTCGCGCTTCTTCAGGAAGCGCGCGATTTCGCGGGCGATCGGTATCGACGCGGCCGTGCCGGGCTGCATGACCGACAGGGCGGCGACGGCATTGGCATAGTGGGCGGCCTCGAAAACGTTGTGCTTGAAGCGGACAAGCCCGGCCGCCAGGCCGCCGACGAACGCATCGCCGGCGCCGGTGGTGTCGACCACCTCCACATCGTGCGCCGCGATGCGCAGGTAAACGTCGGGTTGCGAGACGAAGCAGCCGCGCGAGCCGAGCGTCACGATGACGACTGGCACGCGCAGGCAGCGGCACAGCCGGTGCAGCGCCTCGGCGGCCAGTCCGCGCAGGACGCCCTCGGTGAATTCACCCTGGGCATTGTACGGGGCCGTGCGGAGCAGCGCGGCGCAGCCCGGACACTTCTTCACCAGGGCCACGAATTCGCTCTCATTGGGGATGAGCACCTCGACGTGGCGCAGCAGGCGGGGGTCGAATTCGGCGCGCATCGGCGCCGGGTTGAAGACCGTGATGGCGCCATTGGCTCGCGCCGTGCGCAACACGAAGGCCACCGTGGCATAGTCCGACTCCGCCTGGCAGACGACCACTTGCGCCGGCGTGAGCAGATAGGCCGGGATGTCCCGCGGCCGGAGGGCGAGATTGGCCCCGAGGGCAATGACGATGTGGTTCTGGCCGGCGCCGTTGACGGTGATGACCGTGGCGCCGGTCGCGTGCTTGGGCTTGACGACAAAATGAGCGTTGAGACCCGCCGCGCGGGCGAACGCCCGGGCCTGTGCGCCGAAGGCGTCACGACCGACAGCGCCGATGAAAAGCGTCGCGCCACCGGCCCGCGAGGCCGCGACAGCCTGGTTGAAGCCCTTGCCGCCGGGACCCGGGCGGAAGTCGCCGACCACAGACTCGCCCGGCCGCGGGAACTGGCGCGTGTAGAACGCCAGGTCCTGGTTGAAACTGCCGATGACGACAACCGCGGGCTTCACGACGGGCCGAGCTTGGCGCAGCGGCGCACCGGGTGGCGATTTATTTCCGCGAATGGCGGTGCAATATGTCGCGCAGTGATTCGACGCTGAACGGTTTCTGCAGGAAACCGTTGAGGTTTCGCCCCGCGAACCGCTGCTTCGCATCCGGCGCGCTGTAGCCGCTGAAGACCACGATCGGCTGCGCCGGCAGCAGATCACGGATGGCGGTGAAAGTCGCGTAGCCATCCATGCCGGGCATCGTCAGGTCCAGAAGCACCAGGTCAAAATGCTGGTCCGGCGCGCGGAGAAGTTCCAGTGCCCGCGCTCCGGAAGCCACCGTCTCGACGGCGAAGCCGAAATGACGGATCATCTCCGCGGCCGTCAGGCGCACGGCTTCCTCGTCATCGACCACAAGCACGTGGCCGCGCCGCTGCCCGTCGGCGGCGGGGCGGGATCGGGGCTCGGGCGGCGGGGGGTGCATCCGAAGGCGGGAGATGGAGCAATCCCCGCACCAACGCAACCCCGCGCGAGCCGTTTATCCCGCCGCGGTGCCGCCCATCCGGTTGGCGCTGTTCCGGGGCGGCCAGGGGGAGTTCCATGGGGCCGATGCCAGTCGCCACCACCTCCCGGAATTTCGCACCGGCCGCCGCCGGGCTTGCCGCCTCCCCGGCGGGCATGATTCGCTCGGTGGTGATGAACGGCACCCCGACCGATGCCGAAGCGACGCTCCAGCGCGCCAAGGAACGCCTTTACGTTCTCTGCCAGCTCTTCGGCTGGGGCCTCGTGTTGGTGACCCAGCTTTTCTTCACCCAAGCCTTTCCGGACGGGGTGCGGTCTGCGCGCGACCGGCTGACGACCTGGGCGAGCCTCGTCACGGTCGTCCTGCTGGGCCTGCTCCTGACGCATTACGCGCGGCCGTTGATGGCCCGCTGGGGGTGGAAGGAACTGAGCTGGCGGCGCCTGGTGCCGCGCGTGGTCCTGATGGGTTTCGTGCTCTCGGTCCTGTGGAGCGTCTTGGGCTATGGTTATTTCTACGTGATCCTCCGGCAGCCCTGGCCGAGCCACTACAGCCCGGCGCTGATTTTCTCGGTCAGCGTGCTCAACGGCACGGGCATCATGGGCTGCTGGCTTTGCGTCTATTTCTTCTACCACATCTTCGAGCGCCTGAACCGCCTCCAGGTCGAGCAGCTGCGGCTGGCCGCCAACGTCAAGGAGGCCGAGCTGCGCGCGCTGAAGTCGCAGGTGAACCCGCATTTCCTGTTCAACTCCCTCAACAGCCTGCGCGCCCTGATCGACGAGGACGCGCCGCGCGCCCGCGAGGCCGTGACCCGCCTGGCCAACATGCTCCGGTACTCGCTCCAGTCCGGCCAGCTCGAGACCGTGCCGTTCGAGGACGAGCTGCGCATCGTGGAGGATTACCTCGCCCTCGAGCAAATCCGCCACGAACAGCGGCTGCAGGTTCGGTGGGACATCGCCGAAAGCGTCGCCGCCGGCGGCGTCCCGGTGCCGCCCATGCTGCTGCAGACCCTGGTGGAGAACGCCGTCAAATACGGCATCAGCACGCGCCGGGAGGGCGGCGAGCTGGTGATTTCGGCGCACATCGAGAACGAGATCCTGCGCATCCGCGTCACGAATCCGGGCGACCTGGCCGAACCGGCGAGTGCATCCGCCGCCCGCGCCGGCTCATCGACCGGCGTCGGCCTGCGCAACGCCTCGGAGCGGCTGAAGCTCCTGTATGGCGACCGCGCATCGCTGGCGCTCACCGCCGATCAGCCGGGCCGCGTCACGGCCGACGTGCTCATTCCGCTCAACCCGGTCGCGCAACCATGAAGGCGCTGATCATCGACGACGAACGGCTCGCCCGCAACGAACTGCGCCGGCTGCTCGCCGCGCATGCCGACGTTACCGTCGCCGGCGAGGCCGTGGACGTGCCCGATGCGTTGGAGAAAGTCGCGGCCCTGTCGCCCGACCTCATCTTCCTGGATGTGCAGATGCCAGGTGCCGACGGGTTCACCCTGCTCGAGCAACTGGAGCCGCCGTTGCCGGCCGTCATCTTCACCACGGCCTACGACGAGTTCGCCGTGAAGGCCTTCGAGTTCAACGCGCTCGACTACCTCTTGAAGCCCGTCGACCCGAACCGGCTCGTCGCCGCGCTGGAGAAGCTGCGGCACCACGGCAGCCACGCGCCGGTGACCGGCGGCGGGCCTGCGCCGGCCCCGCGGCTGTCGCCCGAGGACAAGGTGTTCGTGCGCGAGGGCGACCGCTGCTGGTTTGTCCCGGTGAAGAACATCCGGCTGCTGGAGTCGGAAGGCAATTACACCCGGCTGCACTTCGACGACCAGAAGCCGCAGCTTTTCCGCTCGCTCAGCGCGATGGAGGACAGGCTGGACAGCCGGCATTTCTTCCGCGCGAACCGGAAGCAGGTGATCAACCTGGCCTGGGTCGAGGCCATCGAGCCGTGGTTCAGCGGCGGCTTGCTCGTGAAGCTCAAGGGCGGCCCGAAGGTGGAGCTGTCGCGCCGCCAGGCGCAGGATTTCCGCGAGCGCATGAGCCTGTGATTCCCGACCACCAGAGATGGACTCGGATGAACTGGGAGCGCGTGATGTTTTGACCCCAGCGGTGTGAATCGGCGGTTAGAAAACCTTTTCTCCATGATCGAAGCCCACAACCTGACCAAGACCTTCCACGACAAGAAACGCGGCCTGATCACGGCGGTGGCGGACGTGTCGTTCACCTGCCGGCCCGGGCAGATCTACGGCCTGCTCGGCGCGAATGGCGCCGGCAAGACGACCACGTTGCGCCTGCTGGCGACGCTGCTCAAGCCGACCAGCGGCACCGCGCGCCTGGCGGGCTTCGACACGCAGGCCGAGCCCGACCGCGTGCGGGCCAACGTCGGTTTCCTGGCCGCCAGCACCGCCCTGTATGGCCGGCTGACCGCGCGGGAGATGATCACCTATTTCGGCCGGCTCAACGGCATGGCGGAGGACGCCATCCGGACCCGGCTCAAGCAGCTGGCCGACGAGCTCGACATGCACGAGTTCCTGG
Source organism: Lacunisphaera sp. (assembly GCA_035549095.1). Lineage (GTDB taxonomy): Bacteria > Verrucomicrobiota > Verrucomicrobiia > Opitutales > Opitutaceae > Lacunisphaera. The sequence goes on from DASZRV010000066.1 coordinate 184,893, forward strand.
ACCGGCGCTGCGAGAAGTTCTCCACCGGCATGAAGCAGAAGACGTCGATCGCGCGCACGCTCATCCACGACCCGGCGGTCATGATCTTCGACGAGCCGACACTCGGGCTCGACGTGATGACCGCCCGTTCGATCGTCAAGTTCGTCCGTGACTGCCGCAACCGCGGGCGAACGGTCATCTATTCCACGCACGTCATGAGCGAGGTGGAGAAGCTTTGCGACGTCGTTGGCATCATCCACAACGGCCGGCTCGTGGCCGAGGGCGCACTGCCGGACCTGCGGCAGCGGTTTGGCGAGACCGACATGGAGGAGATCTTCGTGAAGGCCGTCGGCGGCGAGGCGGCGCTGATCGCGGCGATGAAGAACTGAGGATCGCGGCCATGAACTGGAATTCCATCGTCACGATCTACCTGAAGGAGCTGAAGGACTCGTTGCGCGACCGCCGCACCCTCATCTCGATGATCGTCATCCCGACACTCATCATTCCCGTGCTCAGCATCGGCGTCGGCGCGATCATGACGAAAGTGATCAAGCAGGCGCGAGAGGAGGCCACCTCGGTCATCATCGTCCACGGGGAGGACTCCCCCGGCGTCGTCGCCGCATTGAAAGCCGACAAGAAGTTCCGCGTCGTGGCCCCGGGCGGCGACTACAAACAGCTCATCTCGGACAAGAAGGTCCGCGTGGCAGTCGACCTGCCGCCGGGCTTCGAAGCCGGACTCAAGGACGGCCGGCCGCAAACCGTCACGATCTACCATTACGAAGGCGAGTTGAAGTCGGGGATCGGCGCCGGCGAGCTCGAGCGCTTCTTCCGGACGCTCCGGGACAAGACGGTCGAAACCCGGCTCGAGCAGCGCGGGCTGCCGGTGGACCTCGTGAAACCGTATGAAATCAAGCGCCAGAATGTGGCGGCGCCCGAAAAGGTCGGCGGCAACGCGTTCGGCGGCTTCATTCCCTACATCATCATCATCCTGAGTTTTTCGGGGGCGATGTATCCGGCCATCGACCTGACGGCGGGCGAGAAGGAGCGCGGCACGATGGAGACGCTGCTCTGCAGCCCGGTCAACCGGCTCAACATCGTCCTGGGCAAGTTCCTCATGGTGCTGACGGCATCGCTCACCACGATCCTGCTGACCTTGACCTCGATGGCGGCGAGCGCGGCGGTGGGCATCATGTCCTTCGCCGGCGGCGCGGCCGCCGGCGCCAAGGCCGCCGAGGCGGGCACGATTCCACTGATCGATCCCTTGGGGGTGTTCGGGGTGGTGGCGATGACGGCGCCGGTGGCGGTGCTGTTCGCTGCGCTCCTGCTGGCCGTCTCGCTGTTTGCGAAGAGCTACAAGGAGGCCCAAAGCTATGTCTCGCCGATGATCATCGCGATCATCATGCCGGCGATGCTCGGCATGCTGCCGGGCATCGAGCTCACCGCGAAAACGGCGCTCGTGCCGATCCTCAGCCTTTCGCTCGTGTGCAAGGAGATGCTCTCGGGCGTGTGGCACTGGCCCTACATCGGGCTCATCTTCGCCTCGACGGTGGTGTATGCCTCGCTCGCGCTGGCGTTCTGCGTGCGGCAGTTCAATCGCGAGGACGTGATGTTCCGGACGTGAGGCGAAGCGGCTGCACCCAGGTCCGACAGGGTCCGGGGTGCGTAGGGCTGGACCTCGGTCCAGCCGCGCTGGCTGCACCCAGGTGCAGCCCTACAGTTCGTCGAGACGCGAGCGATGCGGGCTCCACCCGCGATTCGGCTGCATATTTTGGTAAAGCCCGGCGCGGCGCGGTAAACGTGCGGTAAATGGCCCGCCGTCCCCTAGGCGACGTGCAACCTCCCTGTTATGGTCGAGTCGCAAGAGTCAACCCTCCCGCCTATGACCGCACATGACAATCAAGAGGCCGCGCACCTCGAAAAACTCCGCGCCCAGCTCAGCACCGACATGGAGGCCATGCAACAGAAGGAAGCCAGCCTGCGCGAATACGAGCAGCGGCTCCGGTTGCTGGTCGATCACGCCCAACAGCCCCAGCCGCAGCACGCGCCCGCCCAATATCTCGTCACCAACGCCGCCGACACCCGCGCGCTCGACTCCGAATGGGAGAAATACAACCGGGCCCATGCGCTGCTCGAGGCTGCGCGCCGCGGCCTGGCCGATGACCGTCTGGCTTTCAAGGATCGCGACGAAAAGCTCCAGGCCCGCGAGATCGAAGTGGCCCGGCGCGAGGCTTGGGTCAAGATGCGCGAGCAGGAACTCGCAGCCGCAGCCGCGGCCGCAGCGCCGACAAAGAAGAAGACGAAAACACGCCGTCCATTCCCCTCGGCGCCGCTGCGCCATCTGTTTTCGCGATCGGGCTGAACCGTCCCAGCGGCTACGACCCGGGCCCGGATCCGCTGGGGCCGGGTCGCGGCAGGGGAGGCCGCGCGAGAATTTGCGCTTGCGCGGCCGGTGCTGAGCCCGCATCAACGGTGCCCGTGATTCTCTGCGTCAACCTTCGTCGCGTTCTCCCGACCGCCCATCTGGCCGCCGGCATTCGCGATTGGTCCAAAATGGGGGTTCGGCGCAGAGGGGAACACGTGCAAGCCACGTAACGAACAACAGAACACCACCTCTCTCCGCCGAACCCGACTCAACCGAGTCGGGTTTTTCATTTTCCAACCCCGCCATCATCATGACCACGCTGACCGCCCCGCCGCCGCCATCGCCCGTCCGGATGGACCTGCCCGTCGTGTCGTTCTTCGGCCGCTCGCTCGAGGAATACACACGGTTCTTCGCCCTGGAAACCGCCAAACTGCGCCGCCGCGTCGTGCTCGACGTCGCCGCGGGGCCGGCCTCCTTCGCCGCGGAGGCGGTCCGCCATGGCATCGATGCGGTCGCCGTCGACCCCTTGTACGACCGGTCCGTGCACACGCTGGCGGAGCAGGTTCGCCAGGATTACGAGAAGATGCTGCTGCAGATGCGGGCGAAGGCGGCGCTGTTTCGCTGCAAGTCGTTCCCGTCGCTCGCCGCCGCGGCCAGCGACCGGCGCGCCGCCGCCCAGCGGTTCCTCACGGACTACGAGGGCAACGTCCGGCACGGCCGCTATGTCCGCGGCGCGCTGCCCCGGCTGCCGTTCCTCGATGGCGCCTTCGACCTCGTGCTCTGCGCCCACCTGCTGTTCCTCTACTCGGCGCAGTTCGACTTCGACTGGCACCTCGCGGCTTGCGCGGAGCTGGCGCGCGTCAGCGGCGGCGAGGTGCGGATCCATCCGGTCTGCGGGACGGACGGACGCCCCTACACGCAGCTCCCGCGCCTGCGGCGCGAACTGCGCGCCCGCGGCATCGCGAGCGAGGTCGTGCCCGTCGATTATGAGTTCTTCGCCGGCAGCAGCTCGATGCTGGTGCTCGAGCGGGATTGAGGGGCGCAGGTTTCGAAAGACCGGGCGGCGACTTCGTTCGCCGCCGCGACGCGCCGTCCCCTGCGCGCCCTACCCAAATATCACGACCCTCACCACCACCTCGCAGTGCACGCGGAAACCGAGCCGCTCGTAGAGGCCGCGCGCCCGGGTGTTCGCGCTCATGACATGAAGGAATGGCACCTCGCCGCGCGCGAGCTGGCGATGGAGCAGCTTGCTCATCAGACGCCGGGCGTAACCGCGGCCTTGAAAATCAGGATGGGTGCAAACGCCGCTGATCTCGCGGTAGCGCCCGGCATTCATGCGTTCGCCCGCCATCGCGACCAGCCTGTCGCCCTCGAAGAACCCGAAGTAATCGCCGAGCTCGAGCGTGCGCGGCCCGAACGGGCCCGGATGCGTGAGCTCCGCCAGGGCGAGAGCCGGCGCGGCGTGGCGCGGTTCGAGCGGGCGTGCGTCCACGGCCTCGTCGGCGGCCTGCGAGTCTCCGGCCCATACCAGGCGGCACATCGTCGACTCCTCCTCGACGGTCCAGCCGGCCGGCGGCGTTTCGCGCCAGCCGCCGCAATAGAAATGTTCACCCGGCTGGCAGAAGGGTGCGAGGGCGGTGAAATCCGGTCGGGCCGGATCGACGGCGCCGATGATCGGCGAGAATCCGGGTGCGTAGCGGCGAATCCGTTCGGTGCCGACCGTGAAGCGCGCCTGCGGGCCGGCAAACGCCTGCCAGATGATGTTCTCCAGAAAATGCGCCAAGGGCGGGGAGGTTAGTGGCCATCCTGCGCGAGTCGAGCCCGCCGGGCATGGGCATCACAACCGCGCGATGATCTCCTCGATCTGCCGGCGATGGAGCTCCAGGTGGAAGCCGGCCATGGCGTGCCAGCCGGCCGCATCGAGCGGGCCGAACCAGGGATGGGCGTAGCGCGCGCCGGCGTGCAGGTCAGGTATGGCAGCGGCGGCTGCGGCGAGTTCGGTGCAACCACGCTCAAAGGCGGCAATCACGGTCCCGTCGATCCCGGCCGGCGGTTTCACGGTCGCGGTGCTGGCGGCCCGCGGCGGAATCCGTCCGGCGGGCAGCAGCTGCAGCAGGCCCGTGATGCTCGCATTCACGATGCGCACGTGTTCGACGGTCATATAGACGGACCAATTCCGACTGCTGTCCTCCAGGCCCCGCAGCCGCGGGATCAGGACCGGGCGGGCCGCGGCGGCCGGGTCGCACCCGCGCGCGAGGGTCACGATCGTCGCCCGTTCGGTTTCGATTTGTGCGGCCGCGGCGTCGCGAGACGTCTTCAGGCGGTGCCAGCGGAAGAGCTGGCGGGCGATGAACAGTTCGACGCGGGGCAGCCCGGCACCGGGCGGCGCGAGGCGGGGTGGGGTGGGCGTGGAATCCATACTTGCAGAGTGCAAGTAAACAAACTTGCAGGTTGCAAGTAAAAATCCCGTCGGCATGCTGGCCCCATGCCCGACTCCCCCCGCCGTTCTCCCTGCCCGATTGCCTGCAGTCTCGATCTCTTCGGCGACCGCTGGACCCTTTTGATCGTGCGTGATCTTTTGCTCGGCGCCGAGCGCTTCAAGGATTTCGCCGCCTCGCCCGAGGGCGTACCGACCAACATCCTCGCCGACCGGCTCGCCCGCCTGCAGGAAGGCGGCATTGTCGAGCTGAAGCCCGCGTCGGATGGCTCCCGGCACCCGGCCTACCGGCTGACGAAAAAGGGCGTGGCGCTTAAGCCGGTGATGGCCGCGCTCCGCGACTGGGGCTTGGAATGGGAAAAAGGCACGCGGGTGATGGCGCGCAAGTGACTTGGAGGCGGGCCATCAACCTCGCGGGGCCAATCGCCCCGCCTCCACGGGGTCAGGCTTTCTCCAATTCCGCGAGCCGCGTGGCGGCGTGTTCCCAGGCCGTGGTGGCGGCCGCGAGTTCATCCACGACGACGACCAGCTCCTTGTTCAGATGATGGAAGCGGCCCTTGTCACCATACGTCGCGGGCTTCTCCAAGTCGGCCGTGATCTCGGCCTGTTTTGCCTCGAGTTCGCTCACGCGCTGCTCGAGATGGCTCACCTCCGTGCGGAGCTTCTTCAGGTCGGCGGCTGACCGTTTGGCGCCCGGCGTTTGGGCTTTGGCGTCTACCGGCGCAGCCGGTTGCACCGGCCGCGCATCGGTGAAGCCCGCCGTGAGGGCGGCGCGGGCGTTGGCGGCCTTGGACTTCTCGAGGTAGTAATCGTAGTCGCCGGCGTAGGGCGTGAGCCGGCCCGAGTGCACGTGGAGCACGTTGCGCGCGAGCTGGCGGATGAAGTAGACGTCGTGGCTGATGAAGATGAGCGTGCCCTCGTAGGACTTGAGCGCGTTCACCAGCGCATCGATCGACGGGATGTCGAGGTGCGTGGTCGGCTCGTCCATCAGCAGCAGGTTCGGCGGGTTGATGAGCAGCCGCGCCAGGGCGAGGCGCGACTTCTCGCCGCCGGACAGGACCGAGGCCTTCTTGAACACGTCATCCTTGCGGAAGAGAAAGCCGCCGAGGACGGCGCGGGCCTGCTGCTCGGTCAGCTGGTTCTCGGCCGTGCGGAGTTCCATGACATTGTCGAGCACGGTCAGGTCGAGCTTAACGTTGTCGCCCCGGTTCTGGGCAAAATAGCCCGGCACGACGTTGCTCCCCAGGTCCATCGTCCCGCCACGGATCGGCACCACGCTGGCGAGGATCTTCAGGAGCGTGGACTTGCCGGCGCCATTGGGCCCGACGAGCACGATCTTCTGGCCGCGTTCCGCCTCGAAGTTCAGGTCGCGGTAGACGACGTGGTCGCCGTAGGCCTGCTCGACATGCTTGAGGGTCACGACTTTCAGGCCGGAGCGCGGCGGCTGCGGGAAGCGGAAATTGATGCGCTTGAGGTCCTCCCAGGGCTCCTCGACGGCCACCTCCTTCAAGCGCTCGATCTGCTTCTCCTTGGATTTGGCGCGCGAGGCCATCGAGGCCTTGGCGCCGAAGCGGTCGACGAACTTCTGCAGGTGCGCGATTTCGCGCTGCTGGTTCTTGAACAGCGCCGCCTGCTGGGCCTTCCGCGCCTCCTTCTCCGCGAGGTAATCGTCGTAGTTGCCCGTGTATTTCTGCAGCGTGCCGCCGCGGAGCTCGAGAATGCCGTTGCAAAGCGTGTTGAGGAACTCCCGGTCGTGCGAGATGAGGAGCAGGCCGCCGGGATAGCGCGTCAGGTAGTCCTGGAACCAGAGCAGCGCCTCGAGATCGAGATGATTGGTCGGCTCGTCGAGCAACAGCAGGGCCGGCTCGCTGACCAGCAGCCGTGCCAGGTGCGCGCGCATGACCCAGCCGCCGGAGAACGATTTCGCCGGCTTGAGGAAGTCGTCCTCGTGAAAGCCCAGGCCGGCGAGGATCTTCTTGGCGCGCGGCTCGAGCGTCCAGTCGATGTCATGGTCGTGCTCGTCGGGCTCGAGTTTCTTCCCGCTGGTGGCGATGTGCAGGACGGTCTCGTCGCCGGCCGGCGCGCTTTCCTGCGGCAGGTACCCGAAGTCGGCGCCGCGTTCCCACTCGATGACGCCGTCATCCGCCTGTTCCTCGCCGAGGATGAGGTTGAAGAGCGTGGTCTTGCCCGCGCCATTCGGGCCAACCAGCCCGAAGCGATCGGAGCGGGCGACGAACAGCGACACGTCCGCGAAGAGTTCGCGCGTGCCGTAGGACTTGGAAACATCGGCCAGGGTCAGCATGAGGACCGGCGAGTCAGCCGGTCGACCCGGCGCCCGTCAAGGGCTTTGCCGAAGGCCGAGCGGAAGCTGGAGCGTGGCCCGGACCATCAGGCTGTCCTGGCTCAGCGCGAAGCGGTAGCGCCCGGGGAAATGGCGTTCGAGGCTGGCGACGACATCGGGCGCGGTGGCGGCGGCCGGCACCTCGAGCGGCGGCCGGCTGTCGTGCAGGCGGCCCGTGTTGGCCACCTCCAGCAGGACGAAATCATCGGGCTGGCGCCGCACGGTCACGGCGATCTCGAGCGGTCGGTCGGGGGTGCCGCGGCCGTCGCGCACCGCACGCTCGGCCAGGGGCAGGAGCAACACCGGCGGAAGCGGCAAGGCCAGCAGGGAATTGTCGACATCCAACCTGACGCGAACCGCCCGCGGCTGGCGCAGCCGTTCCAGCTCGAGAAAGGCGCGCACGAGCGCGACCTCGTCGCCGATCGTGGCGGCCGCCGGCCGGTCGGCCTGGCGGGCCGTGTTCCGACAATAATCCGCCAGCTGCGTGGTCATCGCCACGGCGCCCGCGGGATTGGCGCCGATCTCGTGGCTGATGGCCGTGAGCGACTCGGCGAGGAAGCGCGGATTGAGCTGGTAGCGCATGAGCTCGAAGCGGTGGCGCTCCTCGGCAACGGCGACCGCAAAGGCCTGGGCGCGGTTGGCGATGAGCGCCTTGATGAGGAAGTAGGCCAGGCTCCAGATCACGTAGATCGCGGTCCGGAAGAAAAACAGGCCCGAGTGCAGCAGTTCATCCGGCGCGAAGAAATTGATGAGCCGGTTGATCGGGATGCTCGCCAACAGGTCGAGCGCCCCGCCCACGGAACACCCGAGCAGCACCTGCAGCACCGACAGCCCGATGATCCGTCCGGGCAGCTGCACGTGCAGCTTGCGATAATACTCGCGCAGCAGGCCGGTGAGCGCCAAGTCCAGCGGCAGCTGATAGGCCGAGACCGCCAGCGCCGGCGGCAGCGAGCCATAAACCGCCCATTTCAGCGGCAACGAAAGCAAGGTGAAGCCGCTCCAGCCGGCCAGCTGCAGCTGCCAGAAGGTAAGGCGCGAAAACGCGTCGGCTGGATTGGGACGGGTGGTGCCAGGCATGCGTGGTGACCGGCGGCCGGCCATCACGTCGCCAGATCGAGCCGTGGGCAACCCAAATCCCGCGCCCGGCGGGCCGGGTCAAAGCGGGAAAAAGTGCTCCTGCTTCCAGCCAAGCACGTGCTTCAGCCGCGCATTCGAGATCAAAGCCCGGCGGCCGGTCAGCGGCGTCTTGAAGTCCTTCACCCGGGGCAGGAAGCGCCGGACCAGGTCCATGGTCGGAAGGTTCGACGAGGTGTCGTCGGCCGCGATGATGACCGGTTCGCAGCCCAGGCCGTCCTTCTCGAGGGCGAGGCGGCAGCCGGCGGCGAGGTCGCGCGAGTCGATGTACGACCACAGGATGCGCTGGCGGTCCTCGGGGTGGTCGAACCGGGTCTTGATCCCGGCATAGTCCTCGGGGCAGACGACGTTGCCGATGCGGAAGGAGATGATCTGCGTCCCATCGCGCCGGTGGAACATCGCGGCCGTGACCTCGTTGACGACCTTGGTCAGGCCATAGGTGTCCTCCGGCAGCTGCGGGTGCGCCTCGTCGATGGGCAGGTATTTCGGCTCGAAAAACTGGTCGGCGAAACAGATGCCGTACGACGACTCGCTCGAGGCGATGACGGCGCGCTTGATGCCGAGCAGGCCGCAGGCCTCGAGGACGTTGTAGGTCGTGAGGCTGTTGACCCGGAAGATCTCGTCGTTCGGGTTCTCATGCGCCCGCGGAATGGCGGCCATGTGCACGACGCCGTCGAAGGGGACGCGGCTCCCTGTGCCGTGGGGTGAAAGTGCGGCGACGGCCTGGCCGAGCTGGGTGAGATCGGCCACGATGGTGCGGCACTGGGGGACGGCCGGGCGGCGGGTGTCGACATTCGTGACGTCATAGCCTTGCTCGACGAAGTGACGGACGATCCAGTGGCCGGCCTTGCCGCTGCCGCCGGTGACGATGACGCGTTTGGTGGACATGATCGGGTGAGGTTGGAGCGCAAGCTGCGCGGCAGGCGGGATTCCGCAACGCCAGACTCCGCGACCGTAGCGCTAACATTCGCTTGTCGAACGCCGCCGCACGCGGGAAGCGCAGTCCTTTCCATGGACTGGAGGCAGGGGTCCGGGCATTTTGTCGGGACATGAAGCCGCGCCCACACGCTGCCGCGCCTGGAGGTCAAGTCGCTCCACCTTGGCGTCAGCGAGCTGTCACCAAGCCAGGGTTGCAGCCCGCGCAGTTTTGCGGATGGTGCCGGCATGCCGAATCGCCTCGCCGCCGAGCCCTCGCCCTACCTGCGCCAGCACGCGGACAATCCCGTGGACTGGTACCCGTGGGGCGCGGAGGCGTTCGCCCGGGCGCGCGCCGAGCAGAAGCCCATTTTCCTCAGCATCGGCTACTCGACCTGCCACTGGTGCCACGTCATGGCGCACGAGTCGTTCGAGAATCCCGCGATCGCCGCCGTGCTCAACCGGGACTTCGTGCCGGTGAAACTCGACCGCGAGGAGCGGCCCGACATCGACCGGATCTACATGACGTACGTGCAGCAGACCACCGGGCACGGCGGCTGGCCGATGAGCGTATGGCTGACCCCCGACCTGAAGCCGTTCTTCGGCGGCACCTATTTTCCGCCGGAGGATCGCCACAGTCGGCCCGGCTTCCTGACCCTGCTCCACACCATCGCGCGCCACTGGGCCGCGGACCGGGCGAAGATCGAGCACGGCGCCGAGGAGGTGCTGCAGGCACTGCGCCGGTATGCCGTCGAGGGCGGGGCGCGGGAGATCAAAGATGACGCGGCTGAGCTGCACGATGCGGCCGGCGCGGCCTTCGAGCAATGTCACCAATACTTCTACGAGACCTTCGATGAGGCCTGGGGCGGCTTCGGCGGCGCACCCAAGTTTCCCCGCGCATCCGTGATCAACTTCCTGTTGCGCGCCGCCGTGCTGCAAGGACTCGAGTCACCCGCCGGCGCGGAGGCGGTGCGCATGGCGGCGCACACGCTCCAGCGCATGGCCGAGGGCGGCCTGCAGGACCACGTCGGGGGCGGTTTCCATCGCTACTCCGTCGACGAGCGCTGGTTCGTGCCCCACTTCGAGAAGATGCTCTACGACCAGGCGCAGATTGCCGTAAACCTGCTCGAGGCGCGCCAGGCCACGGGCCGCGAGACCTACGCCTGGGTGGCGCGGGACCTTTTCGCCTACGTCGCGCGCGAGCTGACGAGCCCCGAGGGTGGCTTTTACTCGGCGGACGATGCCGATAGTATTCCGCCGGAAGCGGCGCCGAGGACCAAGGAACAGGGAGCGAGCACCAAGGAGGCGGAGCACGCCGAGGGCGCGTTCTACGTTTGGACGAAGGCGGAGATCGAGCAGGTGCTCGGCGGCGACGCCGCGTTTTTCTGCGCCCATTTCGGCGTGAAGGATGGCGGCAACGTCGCGCAGGATCCGCAAGGCGAATTCACCGGCAAGAACGTGCTGATGCAGCAGCAGTCGCTTGCGGTGACGGCGCGGGAGTGCGGACTCGAGACCGAGGCCGCCGGCGAAAAGCTGCTCGACTGCTTCGAACGCCTGCGGAGGGCGCGGTCGCTTCGCCCGCCTCCGCACCGCGACGACAAGGTCATCACGGCATGGAATGGGCTGATGATCTCTGCGTTGGCGAGGGCTGCGCAGGTGTTGGATGACCCGGCGCGGCCTGCGGTCGCGCCCTACCTTGCCGCGGCAACGCGCGCGGCGGAGTTCATTCAGCGGGAACTGTTCGACGGATCTACCGGCACGCTCTTTCGCAGCTGGCGCGGCCAGCGCGGCACGGTTCCCGGCTTTGCCGAGGATTACGCCTGCCTGATCCAGGGATTGCTCGACCTCTACGAAAGCGGCTTCGAGATCCGCTGGCTGCAGTGGGCGGAGCGCCTGCAGGCGCGGATGGACGAGTTGTTCTGGGACGATGCCGGCGGCGGCTATTTCAATTCCCGGGGTGACGACGCGGCCGTGATCGTGCGCTTGAAGGAGGATTACGACGGTGCGGAACCGGCGGCCAACTCGGTCGCGATCTCCAACCTCGTCAGGCTCGACTGGATGCTCGGCTTGGCCGGAGCCCGCGAGAAGGCCTTGCGCACGATCGCCGCCCTGCGGCCGCAATGGCGGCGGGCGCCCCAAGCGCTGCCGCAGCTGCTTTGTTCGCTCGAGCTGGCGCTGGCGGAACCGCGCACGGTTGTGCTGGCGGGCGATCCGGCCAGCGAGTCGTTTCGCCGGTTGGCCGGAGTTCTCCAAGAACGCCTCGGCCCGCGCCGCGCCATCCTCCATGCCGATGGTGGCGCCGGGCAGCAATGGCTGGCGGCCCGGCGGCCTTACCTCGCGGCCATCAAGGCTTCGCCGGACGGCGCGGTCGCCATTGCCTGCGAGGGCATGGTGTGCCGCCCGTCGGCGCACTCGGAGGACGACCTGAGGGCCCTCCTGGACTGAGGCGGGAGCAGGCGGTTGAAGGTGGAAGCTGCACTCCGTGCAGCTTCAGCCCGCACGGAGCGCGGGCTCCACCCCATGGAGCCGTGGCATGGGTCAGCGCGCGAGCGCGGCGCGGACGAGGGTGTCGTCGCCGTCGTTCGGCGCAGGTTTCAGCCCAAGCGTCGCGCACAGCAGGTTGTAAACGGCGATATTTGGCACGTCCGGTAGCTCGACTCCGCGCCGAAACGCCGGACCCTCCGCGATGAAGAGCGCGCCCATGTTCGGCGTGGCCGGATCCCACCCGTGGTTGGCCTTGTGGTAATGTTCGCGCCGCTTGGCCCAGTTCTTCTTCACTTCGAAATTCCAATGATCGTCGGCCAGCAGGACGACGTCGGGAATCCGCGGATTGCCGCGGAAATGGAATCGGGCGGGCGTCGCGTCCCGCAACCACACGTGCAGTTGCGGCGGGGCCTTGGCCTTGATTTGCCGGGCCAGGTCGGCCGCGGTGCCCATGCCCGGCAGCGGCCGCACCCCGCCGATCGGGCCCGAACTATCGACACGCACGCGGGTGAGGTCGATGAGGTCGTCGAGGAAGATGACCTGCTCCGGGCTCTGCTCCGACATGCCGTGGTCGGAGACGATGACGAGGTCGGTGCGGTCGCGCAGCCCGAGGCGGGCAAGTCCGGCCAGCAGCCGTGCGGTGGCGTCATCCGCTTCGCGCACCGCGGTGGCAGTTTCAGGCGCCGCGGGACCGAACTCGTGCCCGGCATCGTCGACAATGTTGAAGTAGAGCGTGCACAAACGCGGACGCTCCGTGGCGGGTCGGGCGAGCCACGCCAGCAGGCCGTCGACGCGCGCCTCGGACGAGATCTTCTTGTCGAAGGGCTGGCTGAATGAGGGCCGACGCCCGTGGTGTTCGGCTTCCGAGCCGGGCCAGAAATAGCAGGCGGCGCGCACGCCCTGTCGCTCGGCGGTGATCCAAATGGGCTCGCCGCCCCACCAGCGCGCCTCGGTGTTGCTCGCCGGTTTGGTCATGCCGAAGGTCTCGCCGAGGCCGGGGTCGTAGAACCAGTTGTCGATGATCCCGTGGTGGGCGGGGTAGAGGCCGGTCGCGATCGAGTAGTGATTGGGGAAGGTCTTCGTCGGGAAGCACGATGTCATCCGGGTGGCGTGGACCCCGTCGGCCGCCAGCGCGCGCAGCGTCGGCGTTTCGGCCGCGTATTGTCGGAGGTAGTCCCAGCGAAAGCCATCGATCGACACCAGGATCACGATGTCTTTCGCCGCGGACGGCGGCGCCGCGCGGCATGAAGCGGCCAGCACGAGGGCCGCGGCGAACAGCAACCGTGCGCACCAAGCTCTCATGGGGCCAGGACGGCGCGAACGAGCCTGTCATCGCCGTCGTTCGGCGCAGGTTTGAGCCCGAGCGTGGCGCACAGCAGGTTATAGAGGTGGATATTGTCGACGGCGGGCATTTCCACGCCGCGGCGAAAGTCCGGTCCGTGGGCGATGAGGATTGCGCCCATGGTGGGCAGCGCGGGATCCCAGCCATGGTTGCCGCGGTCCAGGTGCCCGGCGTATTTCTCGACGGTCGCGCGCAGCTCGATGTTCCAGTGTTCGTCGCAATCGAGGACGACGGCAGGGATGCGAGGATTGTCGCGATAATGGTAGCGGGCAGGCACCTCGTCACGCAGGTAGACGTGCAGTTGCGGCGGCGCCTTGGCGCGGATCGCGGCTGCGAGCTCGGTGGCGCTGCCGTGCAGCGGGCTCACGCCACCATTGGGGCCGGTGGATTCCACCCGGACCTGGGAGAGATCCACGAGGTCGTCGAGGTAGATGACCTTCGCAACATCCTGCGTGGCGAGGCCGTGGTCGGACACGACGATGAGGTCGGTGCGATCACGCAAGCCCAGGCGATCGAGGCCCGCGAGCAGGCGGGCCACGGCATCGTCAGCGTCCTTGACGGCAGCGCCGGTCCGGGGGTCGTCCGGGCCGAACCGATGGCCGGCATTGTCGACCGAATCGAGATACAGGGCGCAGAAGCGCAGCGGTGCCGGAGCCGGTGCGGCCAGCCAGGCGAGGATTTGGTCGACGCGCGCCGCCGAGTCATGGTGCCGGTCATAGTTGAGGTAGTGCGTTGGGCGCGCCCCGTGGATCTCGGTCTCATCCCCCGGCCAGAACATGCACGCAGTGCGCAGGCCTTGTTTTTCGGCGGTGATCCACACGGGCTCGCCTTCCTGCCACCAGCGCGGATCGGTGTTATCGGTCGGGTTCGCCTTGCTGAAGGAAGCCTTCAGTTCGGGGTCATAGAAGTAATTGGAGACGATGCCGTGGTGCTCGGGGCGCAGCCCGGTCACGAGCGTGAAGTGGTTGGGAAATGTTTTTGAGGGATAGGATGGGGTGAGGCGCACGGCGTGGACACCTTCGCGGGCGAGCTGGTTCAACGCCGGTGCCTCGTACTTCTGGAGGTAATCCCAGCGGAAGGCGTCGATCGAAACCAGGATCAGCAGGCGGTTTCCCACCGGGACGGCCGGCGCGACGGCGAGCGTGGAGAGGAAGAGAAGCAGCGAGGTGAACAGTCGAGTCATCAGTGTCGGGGCAAACTAGGATTTGAGTGCGGTGCCGCAATGCGCATTATGCGGCGCATGACCGACGCCGAACGGCTGACCTTGCTCGAAGAACGCTACGCCCACCTCCAGCGCCACGTGGCGCAGCAGGACCAGGCAATGCTCGAGCTCGGCGACGAACTGGCACGGCTGCGTCGCGAAGTGCAGGCATTGCGGGCGCAGATTGCGGGCGGGGTGCCCGACGGTCGGGGGGAAGAAAGCACCGGGGAGCGGCCGCCGCATTATTGAGCGTAATTCGGAGTAGTTCGGGGCTTATACCCGACACGCTGGGCATTAGGCCCGCCCCACCGCAATCGAACCCAGCCCGCACGGAGTGCGGGCTCCAGTCAGAACAGCGCGGTGATCTCGACGTGCTTGCCGGGCTCGAGCCGGATCTCGCCGGACAGCGCGGCGGTCTCGTCGTTCTTGTAGAGCTTGCAGGCGACCGGCGCGGTGGCGTCGTGCGTGGCCCAGCCCCATTTCCCGATCGAGACGAATTGCATCGGCACGCCCTTGTCCCAGCTCAATCCCGGGCCGTCGCCGCGGATGTAAAGTTTGTTGCCGATGCCGATGTAGGCCGTGGCCAGCAGGCGGGTGGCGCCATCGGAGGACGCGGCGGGTTCGGTGCTTCCGGCCGCTTCGTCCGCGGAGCTCGTCACGGCCGGCGCGTCGGGCACGGCGGGTTCGCCGGATTCGGTCCCGGCCGTGGCCGCCGCGGCGGTTTCCTCGGGCTTGGGCTTGCGAGGCGCGCGCGGTTTCCGCGGTTTGGGCTCCTCCGGCGGTGCCGGGGGCTCGGGAGTGGCGGAAGCGGAATCGACCACGGAAACGGATTCAACAAACGGCGCCGGTTCCGCGCGCAGCGGTTCGCTCGCGGGTTCCGATGCGGTGGGTTTTTCCGCCGGCCGCTCCCGGGCTGGCGGCGCCGGCGGAGCGCTCGCGCTCGCCTTGGCCATTTCCGCCAGCTTGGCGTCGAGCTTCGCCAGCGCATCGGCCAGGCGGGTCTCGAACTTGGTGGCGCCGTCCTGACCCGCGGCTTGCACCTTGGCGGCGGCATCCTGCGTGGCGGCGAGGTGTTTGCGCGCGGCGGCCTCCAACGCGCTCCAGTCGGCGGCGGCTTTCTGGATCTTGTCGGCGACGACCTTGAGCTGCTCGCTATTGGCCGCGCGCAGCTCGGCCAATTCCTGCTCGAGGGCCTCGCGATCGCTCTCCTCCTTGCCGGCAAGGGCTTCATTGAACTCGGCGAGCTTCTCCTGCATGCGGTAGGGCAGGTTCTCGGCGGTGTGGGCGGTCTTGTGGACGGCTTCCTCGACCGATTTGATCTGGGCGGCGGCCCGCGCAAGACTCTCGGCGGCGGCATGCAGGCGCTGCACCTGGTCGGCTACACGGGAACGCTCCTGCTGGACGTACTCGGCGGAATCGGCGGCGTAATCGATGATGAACGGAACAAGCCCGATCACGGCGGCCGCGGCCACGAACAGCACGGCGGTGATGAACGGAAGCGGGGCATAAGGATTCTTGGCAAAGTAGGCGATGAGGAAGGCCGTGAGGAGCAGGCCGGCGTCGATCGCGAGAAAAGTCCACTTGGGCAGGCGAGGGGCAGGTTCCAGGTTCATAGGCGGGTCGCGCGCACGCTTCTTTTCTGCCCCGGGAGCACCTTTCTCAAGGCTAAACCCGCAGTCGGGGCTTGAGGCGCGCACGGCGGCGGGCAAGCTGCCGGCACAGGCGATGAACTTTCCCCATTTCGTCCGGATCGACCGGGAGCGCCGGGGCGGCGGCCGGCACTACGTGATCCATACGCACGAACCGAAGTTCACACTGGAGCTGGCGCCGGATGTCGACGCGCCGGACCGGGTTGGCAGCGGCGTCATCAAGCGCCTGTGCGTGCCGAATTCCTGGGCGGGTGACTACGGCCAGTACGGAAGGATGATCGCGGCGGCGCAGGAGTTCTTCGCGGCGTCCGCCCGCGACGAAGGTCCGGCGCCGCGCGGGTAGCGGCAGGGCGAACGCAGAAGCTGCACTGGTGGAGCCCGCAGTCCGTGCGGGAAAGTTGGAGGCGGGACGCCCCCGTCCCGCAGGGTTGCCAATCGCGGTTGGGCCTCGCGGGGTGAGGGCACCCCGCCTCCAGATGCAGATGCCGAACGGCGTGCGCCTCAATGCGCCAGGTGGCGCCAGGTCGCAGCGACGAGGGACAGGAGCATGCCGATCCGGATGGAACCTTCAAACGTCAGGACCACCAGCACCCACTTGATCCCGCAGGCGCTGCGCACGGCGTAACCGACCAGGGTGGTCAGGAACAGGATCGCGCCTTGCGCGCGACCGACCGGATGCAGCAGCAGCGTGAGCATCCAGGGCACGTAAAGGCAGAGCCCGATGCTCCAGCCAGCCGCCAGGCCCTCGGACATGGGCAGCTCGCGCGGGTCGGCATTCACCCGGATCTGCTTGATGCCCATGTAGCGCTCGCTGATCACGAGCTGCCAGAGCTCGAAAACCAGGAACACCGGGGCCAGCAGGGCGAACGGATTCATGCCGGCGGGAACATCGCGCGCGGCGCCCGGCATGGCCAGAATTTACTGGCCGTCGTGGCGCCCAAACATTCGATGGCAATTCCCGCCGGCCGGGAGTATCGTGGCACCGGGCCGGCGGCGAGCCGCCACGACACGCTGTCCGGCCAACCTCATCCACGGAGGAACCATGAATGTCGCGATGTTTGTCGTTCGCTACCTTGGCACCGCGCTCGTCGCGGGCGTGTTGGGCGGGATGGCGATGGAAGGAAGCATGTGGTTGATCGCCCGGGTCGGGTTGCCCCGCGGCGACATGATCCTGGCGCTCGGCAGCCTGCTCACCGGGAGCCGGGCCAACGCCTATCGGGTCGGCGTCGCCGTCCACGTGACCGCCGCGATCGGCTTCGCCCTGGTTTACACCTTGCTGTTGGTAACGCTGGGATTCACCCGCATGCCGCTGTCCTTTGTGACCGGGCTCGCGGTCGGCGCGCTGCATGGCATCCTGGTCAGCCTGATGCTGGTCTGGGTCGTGGCCGACCACCACCCGCTCGAGGAATTCAAGGAGGCGGACCTGCTCGTCGGGCTGAGTCATTTCGCCGGGCACGTCGCCTATGGTGGTGTCATCGGCCTGATCGTCGGGTTGTCGCCACTGTTGAAGTAGGGCAACGGTACGAACCCAGGTGGAACGCGCTGACCACCGCGCGTTCTTGCCGTCGAACCCGGGGAAAGCGCCTTGGGGTCAAGCCGCTCCACCCGCTGTACGCGACCACTGGACGGCGGGGAGGCGTCACTTTCCGCCGTACCAGACGCCGCGGCGCCAGTTGTGCCGGCGCAGGCGGACGAGAAGGTCCGGTGCGAGGCCGGGCAGGTCGCTGACGCCGCAATTGGCCTCGGCCTGGGTCACGTTGCGAATGCCGGGGATGACGGTGGACACGGCCGGGTGGGCGAGGACGAACTTCAATGCGGCCTGGGGCAGCGTGTAAGGCGTGCCGGCGAGGTCGCGCTTGATCTCGTCGGCATGCGCGATGGCGCGGCCGAGGCGGTCGCCGTCGAAGTATTTGGCGCGAAAATCGTCGGCGGCGAAGGTCGTGGCCGGCGTGAATTTGCCGGTCAGCGCGCCTTCATCGAACGCGACGCGCACAATCACGCCGACGCCGCACTCCTTGGCCACGTCGAGCAACTCGGCGGCGGGTTCCTGGTCGAATAGATTGTAGATCACCTGCACGCTGTCGATCCAGCCGCCGCGCATCAGGTCGATCACGCTGTTCTGGTCCTGCTCGGGCGTCGACGCGCCGATGAGCCCGACGAGGCCCTCCTGTTGGAGGCGGCGGAGGACCTTGAAGGGCGTCGGATTTCGGTTCCAGGCGCGCGTCCAGGTGTGGAGTTGGAGCAGGTCGATCTTCGCGACGCCGAGGTTGGCCCGGCGCTCCGCGACATTGGCGCGCAGGTAGGCCTCGGGGTAGCGCTCATCGGCGACGCAGTACGGGGACGGCGGCCAGATGCCCGGCGCAGGCGGAGTCTTGGTGGCGACAAAGACACGTTCTGTTTTCCCGGAAGCAGCGCGGGCGCGCAGCACCTGGGCGATGAGTTTCTCGCTGCGGCCGTTGCCGTAGCCGGCGGCGGTGTCGATGAAGTTGCAGCCGAGATCGAGCGCGCGGTGCAGCGCGGCGAGGGAATCGGCGTCGGCCTGGGCACCCCACGAGCCGCCGATGGCCCAGGCACCGAAGCCGATTTCCGAACAATTGAAGCCGTGGCGGCCGAACGGGCGATGTTTCATAGCGGGAGGACGCGGACCGTAGCGCCCGTCGTTCGGCGCGCAAAAGCAATCTGCGTCACGCCCCGCCCCGCTCAGGCCGGCATCAAGCGTTCGTAGGGCCGGGCGCTGAAGTTCCGGGTGAAAGTCACCCCGGGCGGGAATGGCTTGCTGAAGCGATGGATGAGCCGCTTGCGCCAATGGGTCGGCGTGAAATCGTGGGCCGCGCGATATTCGCGGCACAAGTGGCTCGAGTTGGTGAAGCCGCAATCGCGGGCGACGTCCTCGAGCGTGAGTGCGGAGCGGCTCATCAGCTCCATCGCTTTTTCCAGCCGGATGCGCTGGAAGGCCGCCTTGGGGCTGGTCCCGCGCACCTGCCAGAACAGCCGTCGCAGGTGGCTGGTGGAAACGTGGACCGCGTCGGCCACCTGCTTGACCGACGGGCGCTGGGCCAGATGGGCCGCATACCAGGTGAGGGCATTCTCCACCTTGAAATTGGCGAGTTCGGGCAGCGCGGGCCGGAGGGCGGCGTCGGTGCCGGACAGCGCGAGCAGGGCAAGATCCATCAGCCGGCGATCGAACAGCAGCAGGCTCAGCTGGTGCGGGTTGAGGTAATGGGGCTCGATCTCCGTCGCGATGGCCTCGAGCTGGGCGATCTCCTCCTCCTGCAGCGGGTGCTCGAGCCAACCCCGGCGGCGCACGACCTCGTCGAGCGGGTAGGGCACGCTGCCGTAATGCAGGGAGATGCGGCGGAACTCGTTCCGACCGTCGTCCGCCCAGGCGTGGCTGCATTCCGGGGCGAAGATCCACAGCGTGCGCTCCTGCAGCGCGGGCTTTTCCCCGTCGCGAAACACCGGCGCGCACCGGCCGCGGATGACGGCAAAAAATTCCCAATTGGTGCGCGTGTTGCAGCGCATCGGCTCTTTCAGGAGAATATCGCCGTGGGCGAAGTAACGCAGCATCCGGACGTGGGTGGGGTGAAGCGGGCCGAAGCTGGCCGGCGTTCGGAACCGGGCCAACCCCGCCAAATTCTGCCAGTAAGATTTGCCCGCCGCGAGCGACCCACCCGACCAAGAAACAGGCCGGCACCTGGAGGTGCCGGCCCGGCTTAAACAAAGGTGCGGCTGGAGCCCCGCAGCCTCAGAAGTTGTAGGTGAAGTTGGCCATGAACTCGCGCGGGTTGCCGACCACGATCGCGGTGCGGCTGCCGCCCGCCAGGATGTAGTCCTTGTCGAGCAGGTTGTTCACCTGCAACCGGGCGGTCCAGTCCTTGGCTTTGTAGTAGAAGCCGAGGTTGACCAGGGTGCGGCCGTCGTACTTGTACGACGCCTGTTGCGGGACGAAGCCGGCGGCGACGCCGGGGTAGGTCTCGGTGACGCCCTGCAGCGGCTTTGTCGTCGTCAGCGCCGTGACGCTTTCGCCGACCATGTCCGACTTGGAATCGACGCCGACGTTGAAGCCGAAGTTGGCGAGGGCGCCGTCGGTGAAGTGGTAATCGGCAAACGCGGCCCAGATCCGGTCCGGCACGCCGCGGATGCGGACGCCGGTGGGCTGGCGATATTTGTAGGAAGAGAGATTGCCGACGAACATCAGGTTCTTGTTCACGACCCAGCTGCCCTCGGCTTCCCAGCCCTTCGAGATGACGTCGAGGAACGTGCTCGTCGGAAGCAGATTGGCGGCGGCCTGGTTGCCTTGGGCCACGAGCACGTAGTATTCGCTGTTCGGCACGGCGTAGTTCGTCTGCGTGATGTTGAAGTGCGCGATCGAGAAGGTGAGCGTGTCGTGGAGGAACGAGCCCTTCACCCCGTACTCATCCTGGCTGCCGACCGACGGCTTGAAGGGCGGGTTGGCCGTCGAGGAAAGGCTGGGGAAGCCGGCCTGCAGCGAACCGGGCATCGAGGCGCCGGTGGAGTTGTGGCTGAAATAACCCTCGATCATTTTGACCGGGCGGACGATGACGCCATAGCTCGCGGCGTTGCTGGTGATATCGAGGGTGCGGTCGCCGATCGCGCCGATGCCGGAGTTGTCCGTGCGCGTCAACGAACCGAAGTATTTCGAAACGCCACCGGTCAGCAGCAGTCGGCTCTGGAAGAAGCCGGCGGTCTCATAGAGGTATCCCTGCAGTTCCTCCAGTTTCGCCGTCTTGTTCTGCGTCAACGTCGTGAACGAATACGGGGTGGTGGTGAAGGAAGAAAGCCCGGCGGGCGTGTTCGGCACGTCCGGGCCCTGCGAGGAACCGGCCCAGCTTTTCCAACGGGTTTTGGAGGCATTGGCCGCCAGGCCGGCGATGGTGGTGGAATCGATGAAGTTCGTGTTGAACTTCGCGGCGTAGTCGTTGCGGAAATGGGCCTCGGTGTACCACAGGTGATCGCTGCCGTTGACGCGGTGATAGACCCACGTGCTGGGATCGGGAATGGGCGTGGGTTTCGACGTGGCCACGGCAAAGGTGCCGGAGTTGTCCACCGTCCAGGTCACGCCCGGCTCATACTTGCCGGTGTAGGGATTGCGGGTGGGATTGAAGGCGGTGTAGCCGCCCGAGCCATTGGGGAAGAAGATGGCACCGCTGCTGCCACCCTGGTCGATGCGCGAGATGTGGTCGGCGGAAACCATCAGGCGCGAAGTGACATGATCGTTCAGCGTCGAGAGCAACTCCAGCGTCAGCCGGTGGGTCTCGCGCACCCGGTGGTCCTGGTCTGCGAGGAACGTGAAGTCGCGCGGCATGCCGCGGGCAATGACGGCATAGCCATCGCTGCCGACCGCCGGGTCGATGGGCACGTTGAGGGCGGTGGCTTCGTCGTTATGGACGAACTCATATTTCGCCACGAGCTTGGCTGACGGGGAGAGCTGCCAGCTCACCGACGGGGCGATCATGTAACCCTTGCGGAAGAACCCGTGTTGGTACCCGTTCTTGTCCCAGTAGGCGGCGACCAGGCGGCCGGCGACGCCGCGGTCTTGCGACAGGATGCGGTTGGTGTCGACGCTGAGGGTGCCGCCGGTGTACTGGCCGGCCTCGATCGTCACCGACTGCTGGTCTTTCATGAAGGGCGACTTCGTGATGGGGTTGAACTGGCCGCCCGGGGCGCCACCGGGGACGAGGATGGCATTCGGGCCCTTGATGATCTCGACGCGGTCGATGTTGTAGGGCGCGAGCGACATGCTGTAGCCGTCCTCGCCCGAGATCACCATGCCGTCGATAAATTCATGCGAAACCTGGAAGCCGCGAATGGTGTAGCGGTCGCCGCCGACCGGCAGGGTGGATTCCACGACGGGCGTGATGTACTTGGCGGCATCGAGCATGCGCTGGCTCATCGTGTCCTTGATGAAATCGCTGGTCACTACGGAGACGGTCTGCGGGATGTCCGCGATGTCCGTGGCGATGCGCGTGCCGGACAGCGCCTGCTTTGACACATAGGCATTGGCGGGCGCTTCGGTGATCGTGAAGGTCGGAAGCGTCACGACGTCCTTGGTGGCCGGCACGGCTTGGGCCCAGGCGCGGGCGGCGGGGAAGGCGAGGAGGGCGAAGGCCCCGAGAAGGCCCAGCAATCGGCGGCCGATGGGCCGGGACGCGACAAAACGAACGTGGTTCAGCTGATTCATATCCTGGAGGGGTGAGGTTGGTGTGGGCGGTGGCACGCAGGCCAATCCGCTTTCCCACTCTGAACCCCTCCCCCCGGCGGGCGTAAAGATTCCCGGGCGCTCAGAAAATTGCACAAATCGCTCCTGGCGGTGCCAGCCGCGGGGTGAAGTCCGCACTCCCTGTGGGCTGAAGCAGGCAAGTGGAGGCGGGACGATCAGTCCCGCGGGTTGACATGGCCACGATCGCCTCGCGGGGCTAATGGCCCCGCCTCCAAGTCCCACCAACCTGCACGGAGTGCAGGTTCCACCTTCAAGTGCCTGGGGTCCGGCTAGGGGCTGCCGGGTGGCGCGAGCCGCGTGCCGGGCGGCAGGCGCAGGTCGAAGTGTTCGGCGAGAATCGCGGGCAGGTTGTCGGTCGTCACGACGATCTGCTGCAGCACGTCGGGGCCGCGGCGATGGGTGAATTGGCCGCCGCGAATCCCCTTGCGCGTGCCATCGCGGCCGGCGCGGCCGACGATGACGCCGGTCTTGAAATGCGAAACGGGGCTCGCGCTCGTCCACCAGTTGGCCATCTCGCAGTCGATGGGATGCATCTTATCGAAGGTGAACTCGCACAAGTCGGCCCATTCGGTCCCGGTCCAGAACTGGTGAAACATCCTTCCATCGTCCCGGACCAGGCGGCGCGCCTCGTGCGGCGTCGGGTGCTCGCGGTCAAACTCGAGCGGAATCGCGCTCGTGAGCGAGGTGCCACCGAGGCCGACATCCGTCAGCCAGTCGCCCTCCGGCAAGTGGACGCGCAGGAACAGATGCGAGCGCGCCGGCATCACGTCGCGCGGGATCTGGAAGCGCACGCGGGCGCCGATGGGCGTCACTTGGAAGCCCAGGGCGCGCAGGACGAGCAGGAAGAGGTTGTTCTGCTCGAAACAATATCCCCCGCGCCGATCGTGCACCAGTTTCTGGAAGAGCGCCGCGGGCTCGAGCCGGATCGGCCGGCCGAGGAGCACGTCGAGGTTCTCGAATGGGATCGAGGTCGCGTGGTGCAGCGTGAGGGCGTGCAGCACGGCAAGCGTCGGCTCGCGCGGCCCGGGGTAGCCGATGCGCGCGCAGTAGGCGTCGAGGTCGGGGACGAAATCTGATGAGTTCACGGTTTTCGGTTCACGGTTCGCGCCGGGCATCGCAATCAACGGTGCGGTCTCCGGGGCGCCGCGACGGATCGAGCTGGGTGCAGCAAGCGGGCATCCGTCGGCGTTGCGCCTTAGTGGCGGGTTTATTTCCGCCCGGCGATCCAGTCGTCGATCACCTGCTCGAGCACGGCCAGTGGCACGGTGCCGTTCCGGAGCACGACATTGTGGAATTCCTTCAGCGAGAACTTCGGGCCGAGCGCCGCCTGCGCCTTCGCGCGCAGCTCGAGGATCTTGAGCATGCCGATCTTGTACGAACACGCCTGGCCGGGCCACACCACGTAGCGATCGACCTCGGCGGGCCGGATGCCGTAGTCGATGGCCTGCTGCCGGGTCCAGTGCTGGGCATGGAGCCCGGTGTCGACCACCAGCCGGCGCGCGCGAAACAGCTCGTCATTCAGTTGGCCGAGGTGACCCTTCAGGTCGCCTTCGTACCAGCCCGATTCGGCCGCGAGGTTCTCGGCATAAAGCGCCCAGCCTTCGCCGTGGGCGGAGATGAAGCCGAAGAGGCGGTCGCGGCGGAAGCGCGGCAGGCCCGTTTCCTCCTGCTGCAGGGCGATCTGGAAGTGATGTCCCGGCACCGCCTCGTGGTAGACGAGCGTGCGCATTTCCGTCATCTCGAAGGTGGGCCCGGGCAACGGCGCCCAGAAGGTGCCGGGTCTTGAGCCGTCGCGAGCCGGCGGGGTGTAATGCGCCGCGGCGGTTTTTTCCGTGAACAGCGGTTCGCGCATCACAACCACGGGTGCCTGGGGGCGCAGGTCGAACAGCAGCGCGGCGCGTTTTTGCGCATCGGCCAGGATATCGGCGTAACGCTGCAACAGCATCGGCCGCGGGTCGGGTTCGGCCGGCGGCTGCGAATCCGCTTCAAGTTTCTCCATGCGCTCCTTGATCGTGCCTGCGGCGTAGCCGAGCTGCTTCAGGTAGCCGTCCATCTCGCCCTCGATCCGCGCGACCTCCTTGAGCCCGATCGCGTGGATTTGCTCCGCGGTGTAGTCGGTTGTCGTGAGCTGACGCAGGGCGTGGGCGTAGGCCCGGTCGCCGCCGGGCAGCCGCCAGATGCCGGCCTCGTCAGTCGCGCGCGGCAGCTGGGATTGCAGGAGTTCCCGGGCGCGACGGAAGGCGGGGGAAATGGAATCGGCCACGGTCTTGGTCGCGGCGGCGACGAAGGCGGCCCGGTCCGCGGCGGACACGCTGGCGACCTTGGCGGCGCGATCATCGAGCGACGTGACGAGAACGTTGTGCGCCGGGTCGGCGGCGAGAAACCGGTCGAACTGCCCGAGCACGGCCGTGATGATGAAGCGCGGCATGAGGAATCCGCGAGCGCCGGCGTCCCCCGCCTGCGCGATGCCTTCATCCATCTCCCCGGCGACGAGTTCGAGCCGCGCGAGATAGTTTTCGATATCGCGCCGGTTGCGGATCGGGTGCGTCTGGCTGAGAAAGTTGACCAGCCGGACGTGCAGGCCGCCGAACTGATTGAAGACAAAATCGAAGTCCGCGAAGGCCTCGGCCTCGACCACCTGCTGCAACTGCCATTGCAGGACGGCCGCCGAAACGCGCTGGTCGGCGGATAGACGCCGCGCCTCGAATCGCGCCAGGTCGGCGAGCCCGCGACGGGCGATGGCGGTGCGTTCGGCGCGGGCGCTTTTCGCGATGGACGTGAGCTTGCGATCGAGCGCGTCCTGCGTTGCGCCGGTGAAGTACTGCGCCTGGGTGGCGAGGTCCGGATTGGCACGCATCCATTCGTCGCAGAACGTGTCGACCCACTGGTCGAAGTTTGGCTGCGTGGTGATGAGGTCGACCGAAGTCGGCGATGCCGGGCGGGCGGGCTGGGCCAGCGCGGCGACCGCGAGGCCCAGGGCGGGGACAAGGGCGCGGAGGATTTTCATGGCGGGAAGACTGCCGGCACCGCGCCGGATGTCCAGTGCGCGGCGGGACCCGGGGGAGCGATCAGCTGCCGGCCGCAGGCGGGGCAGCGGATCCGCCGGGAAAGTGTCGGACAATTTGCGTCTCGATCGCCTGCCGGGCTGCTTCCATTTCCCGGTGCAGGGGCGCCGCGTCGTCCACCGCCCAGGCGGTGAATTTGCGTGTCGGGCTCTCGTACCAGAGGGTGATTCCACCCAAATCGGTCCAGTCGCTGACCTGCACCGCCACGATATCGGCCGAGACGACCAGCGCGAGCGGGGGGTTTAGTTTTTCAATATCCCCGCTCGAGTGGGTTCCGGGGTTGGTGCGGGCGCGGAAGCCCCATCCGGTTATCCGCAAGCCGACCACGACATCCACGCCGGTTTCGGCGAGGGGATGCGGTGCCGGCGGCGGCTTCATCCAGTTCACCCGGTGACGGTCGTCCTGGCGCAGGCCGCCATGGACAGGTTCGGGCTCCAGCGGAACGTTGGCCTCCAGCAGGCGAACCCGTCCCGGATAGCTGGCCTCGAGCCGGTCCACGATCATCTGTGCGAGGTGCGTTTCAATCGCGTAAGACTGGACGGCAGCCGAGATCGAGCGCGACGCCGGCTGCAACTCGGCTTCGCTGACGCCGATAATACCGCCGACGAGGCCACCCAGAACGTAGCCAAGGGGAAACAACATCGCGCCCTGCGGATCGCGCGCCATGTCCCGGGCGCCGGCGGCCGCCACGGAACGGGCGGCATCGCGTTTGGTCACGGGAATCTCCAGCGAAAATCCCGGAACCGGCCGGGCGACAGTGAGGCCAACGATGCGCGCGTTCCGTGGGAGCGAAATGCGGCCAGAAAGGGCGGGGGGAGCTTCGGCGACCGGGGTGCCGCATCCCACCAAGGCCAGGGCGCAGCAGCAGACCACGACTTCAGGTGGATCAAACCATCTCGCGAAACCGTGCATGTTGTGATCCTCCAAGGTTTCGAGTTATCGTCCCGTTTCGTGATGCCTGGCGACGTCGGCGCCAGGAGCTGATCAGCGCAGTTTGCCGACCGGAGGATGAACGCTTCGCCGGGCGAGTGAAACGCCCATTGCGCAGGAACTCCAGGGTCTGCCGGATGGCGAAGCGGTCGCGCATGAGAAAAGGATGCGAGCAAGGGACGACGAGGTGATCGCCCATGCCGGCAACGCGCGTCCGGTCGACCGAGACCTTGCCATCGTCCCGGCCGGGAATGAGGAAGCTGTTGATCCAATTGATGGAACGGTCGCCCGCGATCACGCCCACCGGATAGTTCACCGCACCGAGCCGGTTGGGCAGCGAGTCCGCAGTGGTGCCGAGCTGGGCCCCGGCTGCGCCATTGAGCCGGCGAAACAACCACCACCCGCCGAGCCGGTCGACGACCTCGCTGCCTTGGTTCGGCGGACCCAGCATCACGACCCGCCCAAGTTGCGGGATACGGTGCGATGCCAGATATTGTCGCACGAGGATGCCGCCGAGCGAGTGCGTGACGAAGTGGATGCGCGTGGCTCCAGCCATCTCACAGGCCGCGACGGCGGGCGCAATGGCCGGGCCGGCGAGCCCCTCGATGGGCGCAGTGCGAGACGGATAGTCGATATTGTGGACAACGTAACCGGCGGCCCGGAGTGCTTTCGCGATCGGCTCCATTGACCGACTGGTGCGGCAGAGCCCGTGGAGCAGGATGACGTGCTCGGTGGCCGGAACGGACGCGGCACTGGAGCGGGAAGCGATCATGTGGCCAAGAGGGCGGGTTGGAGCGGCCTTTTTCCCTGGATCCTTCGCTATGCTCAGGATGACATCATCGGGGTAGGATTTTGGCAACGGGTCATTCTGAGCGCAGCGAAGAATCCAGGAAACAGCGGCGAGAGACAGGCACAGTATGGGAGCTATCACGCTACGTCGCGCTGGCGGCGGCGGTGGCGCCCAGCATGCGTTCCAGTTCGCGATGGTTGACCTTGCCAGTGCCGAGCTTGGGGATGCTGGTCACCACCCGCACCTCGCGGGGCGCGCAGAGATTGCTGAGGCCCTTGGCGCGGACAGCGGCGCGAATGTCCGCGAGCTGGAGCCGGGATTCGTTCGTGACGGCGATGAGCTTCTCGCCCTTGTCGGCATCGGGTTGGGCGATGACCGCCACCGTACAGCGGATCCCGAACTGCGGGAAAGCTCCGCCGAGGGCGTCCTCGACGGCGGTGAGGCTGACCATTTCGCCGCTGACTTTGGCAAAACGTTTCATCCGGCCGCGAATGTGCAGGAAGCCCTCGGTGTCGACCGCGACGATGTCGCCGGTGTCGTACCAGCCGCCGAGCGCCAGGAACTTCTCATTCGCTTCGGGATTCAGGTAACCTTGCATGACATTCGGTCCGCGGACGAAGAGCCGGCCGCCGTCGGCGACGCCCTCGACCGCCTCGAGTTTGTGTTCCAGGCCCGGGACGAGGCGGCCGGCGGAGCCGACGCAGGGCTCCATCCGGGTGTTGAGGCTGATGATCGGACTGCACTCGGTGGCGCCGTAGCCCTCGAGGATGCGCACGCCGAACCGGCGGGCCCAGGTGTCGAGCGTCGCGCTCTGCACCTTCTCGGCCCCGGCCATCAGGTAACGCACCGAGTTGAAATCATAGGCATGGGCCTTGCGCGCATAGCCATTGAGAAAGGTGTTGGTGCCGAGCAGGACGGTGCACGCGCGGTCGTAGACCAGCGTCGGCACGACGCGATAGTGCAGTGGCGATGGATAGAGAAACGTGTAGCAACCGCGCACGAGCGGGAAGAGCGTGCCGCCCAGCAGGCCGAAGCTGTGGAAGAGCGGCAGGGCGTTGAAGAAACGGTCGTCATCGGTGACGTCGATCACGGCGATGGCCTGGCGGATGTTGGCCAGGAGGTTGCGGTGCGAGAGGGCCACACCTTTCGGCGCACCCTCGGACCCGCTCGTGAAAAGGACGACGGCGGTGTCCTCCGGCGCGAGCGGCAGTCGGCGCAAGGCGGCGCCGCACGCGAACGCCTGCCGGATGAGCGCGGCCAGCTTTGCGAAGCGCCCGATCGCGGGAACAACGTCCTCGAGGTGAATCAACTCCAGCCCGGCCGCCTCGAGCGGCGCGGGGTTGAGCCGGGCCTTGGCGAGAAACTCGCGCGACGTGATGATGCGTTTCAAGCCCGCGAGGTCAGCGCACTGCAACATCACCGGGATTCCGGTGGAGAAGTTGAGCATGGCCGGCACCTTGCCCGCGGCCCAGAGGCCGAGTAGCGTCACGGGCTGCGCCGTGACATTGGGCAGCAGCACGCCGACGCGTTCGCCCCGGGCCGGGCCGAGACGCCGCCGCCACTCGGAGGCAAAGACCTCGGCCCCTGCCATCAGCCGCCGGTAGGTCAGTTCCTTGAAGCTGATGTCCTCGAGCGCGGGCCGGCCCGGGATGTTGGCCGCGGTTTCCGCGATGGCGCCGGGCACATGCTTCGGGCCGAAGGCCATCTCGGTCTCGAACTGCTGCAGGGTCATCCGGTCGCGGATCCAGGTGGCGAGTCTCTGGCGGGCCGCGGTGGCCGATACGTTCTCGATCACCGGTGCGGTCAGCGCCGGGCTGAAATGTGCCGACACGCGCGGAAACCAGCGCCGCCAGCCCTTGTGCTTGACGAACCAGCCGCGGTTCGCGCCGCGCAGGTAGCAGGTGATGACCTTGGCGCCGGTCTTGCGAACGAGGAATCCGGTGCCGTCGTAGATTTTCATGA
The DNA here is from genome assembly GCA_035549095.1 of Lacunisphaera sp. GTDB lineage: Bacteria > Verrucomicrobiota > Verrucomicrobiia > Opitutales > Opitutaceae > Lacunisphaera. The sequence continues at coordinate 213,725 of DASZRV010000066.1, forward strand.
GGCTGCCGGTGAGCGTGATCCGGCCCTCGGCGAAAAGGACAAGCCGGCCCCCCTGCTCGAGGTAATCCGACATCTCGCGCACGGCATAGGGCGAGGTGTTGTCGACGGGGAAGGTGCGCCGGTTGATCATCAAGAGGCGATGGACCCAGCTCGTTTGCGCGGTGGTGCTCGAGGTGACGAATTTCCAGTCCGGGTCCAGCACGGCGCCCAGGAAGATCCAGTCGAGCCACGACACATGGTTCGGCACCAGCAGCACGGGGCCCGGCGTCGCGAGCGACTCGGTCCCATAGGCGCGGAACCGGAAGCACAAGCGGGCGATGAGCCGGAGAAAGGTTTTCATGCGGAGGCAGCGGAAGCGGCGCTCGGCCGGCGGCCGGCGAGCCGCAGCCAGGCGACGAGTGCAGCGACGCCAAGCGCGAGGCCGAGGAACACGGCGCTCGAGCTGAGGCCGGCCTTCACGGCTACGAACACGTAGGCGCCGGCGGTCAGCATGCCGAGGTTGTCGCCGAGGTTCTGCACGGCGATGGTCTTGCCGAGTTTCGTCGGGTCGGACTCGGCCTGCAGGGCGGCGTTGAGCGGGATGAGGAAAAGTCCCGCCACGACGCCGGTGGCAATGAGGAGGGCGACGACCGGCACGACAAGATGCAACGGTCCGAGCGACCAGACCGGCGTGCGCCAGAACGCGAAGGAGTTCACCGTGAACAGCAGGGCCAGCATCCCGGCCAGGGCAAAACCGTACGCCTGGGTGCGGCGCAGGTCGCCGACGGCATGCAACTGCCCGGCGAGCACGCTGCCCGCCATGACGCCCACGCTGAGCCAGAGCCCGAGCAATGCGATCTGGGTGTTGTCCGGCAGGTGCAGCACCTCGAGGCCCCAGGGCTGGAAGTTGATCTTCATGGCCGCGCCGCAGACCCAGAAGAGAGCCGTGCCAACGAGAATCCGGCAAAGACGCGGCGCGGCCAGCAAATCACGCAGGTGGCGCGCGAAGGCGCCGACGCTCTCCGCGAGCCGGACATCCGGCTTGTGCGGCGTCGGGGTCATGACGAGGTTGAAGAGCAGCGCTGCGCCGTAGATGCCGAGCAGGACGGCGAAGGAGACGATGACGCGGTCCTTGAAGACGTCGGCCAGGATCGATCCCGCGATCGCGCCGCCGAGGATCGCGACGAGCGTGAGCAGTTCCACGGTGCCATTCGCCTTCACCAGCCGCTCGCGCGGGAGGATTTCGGGCAGGATGCCGTACTTGGCGGGACCGTAGAAACACGCGCCCACGCCGACGACGAGGTACCCGAGGCCCTGCCATGCCGGGCCGAACCACACGCTCAGCGCGCACAAGGCCGTGCCGGCGACCTTCAGCGCGTTGCCGCCGGTGAGCCAGGCGGTCTTGGCGTAACGGTCATTGAGGTAGCCGGCCAGCGGGGCGAGTAAAACGTACGGCACGAAGAGCAGGCTGGTGTAGATCGTGTTGTAGGTCCGCAGCTGCGTCGCGGTGATTGTGCCGGCCAGCTGCAGGTAGGTAAGCTGCCCGAGAATGACGGCCAGGATGGCGTTGTCACCGAGTGCGCCGAGGAACTGGCCGGCGAGCAGCAGCGGGTAGTTGCGGTTTCCCGGCGGGATCATCGGGTCAGGCGAACCAAGCCGGAATGGTTCTTTTCCACGGCCCAGATGCGCCAGCGCGGCAGGGGGCGCACCTCCCGGAGGTGTCCGGGTGATTCAAGTTGCGCATCAGGCACGCGGAACTTCATCGCGACACGAGCGGTGGCGTCAACCCGGTATGCGGCGGGCTGCCTGGCAAGGGTCCGGTCATCCCAAGCCAGGACGAGCCGGGAAAGACCGCTCTTGCGCGCGGGCGCCGGCGTGCGGTCGCCGCGCGGGGCCAGCGGCCTGTTAACCGCCGGCGGGCTGAACACGGCGGGCGGTTCCGATTCGTTGGCATCCGAATCGGTGGCGACGAGCACGGTGAGCAGGAGCAGGATGATGGTGGTGGAAATCATGGCGCCAAGGATACCGGGGAGTGAGCCAAGACCGTTAATCGATAAAACCGGGCCGGCCCATTGAGTAGGGTGATGGCCGTGCGGAACCCTCCCCGGCAGGCAAACGGGATCGCGCCACCGGGTTCTCAGTGGGCGGCGAGGAACAGGGCTTGGTCGAGGGCCGCGAAGAAATCCTGGTAGGGTCCGGGCTCTTCGATCGCGACGGCGGCGGCGTTGGGCTTGTGTTTGCTTTGCGCGTTGGCCCGCACCAGGAATTGCGTCCGGCCTTGGGGCTGGACCGTCACGGTCATGCGCACCTCGAAGCCGGCGAGCTTGGTGCCGGTGACGGTGCCGAGGGTGGCATCGGCCTTGTCGATGACGAAACCGAGATCCTGCATCGTGCCGATGACGACCCGGAGGAAGGCGTCCCGGTCCGTGCCGGGAAGCAGGCGCGACTGGTAGCTGCGCAACTCGACCTGGCTGCCGGTTTCAAACACCGCCATGCCAGGGGCGGTGCCGCAGCCTGGCAACAGGGCGACGACCGCGGCGATCACGATGAGGGCGAGGGACGGAGATTTCATGTTTTCCCCTCCTGCAGGAATACGCTCTGCGAAAGTCGCTTGAAGAACTCCTCGAAAAATCGCGGGTCATCCAGCGCCTCGAGGGATTTTACCCCGGTCAGCTGCTCGTCAATATAGACGACCCGCTGGGCGGTCACCCGGACAAAGCACGCCGGCGTGGAGCCGGTGGAGTCTGGGTGCGTGACGAGGGAAAGGCGCACGAGCTGTGGTTCCTTGATCCCTGCGGCGGCATCGTAGGCAACAAAGGGGGCAAAATACGGGATGCAGGCGGTCAAGGCCAGGCGTGAGATCACCTCATTGGAACGCAGCGGGCGTCGCGCAGTGAGTTTTTTCGAGCCGGTGACCACGCCGAGGCGGCCTTCGCTTCCGTCGACGGTGAAACCCAGATCCTGCAGCACCCCGAGGCTGGCCGACAACAGGCGGGCTTCCGACACCCCCTCATAGCGGTGGGACTGCCGTTCACGATCCGCCGCCGAATCAGGCGGGAGCTTCAGCGCCGCGGCGGGAATGCCCGCGCACCCGGCGAGCAACACCGGGAGGGCGAGCCACAGCGGCAGCCGGCAATGGAGGGACGCACGCAAGCGAGCAGGCCGCGTTCAGAATTGTGACGCGTGGTAGGCGAAGTCGCGGACTTTCTTCTGTTCGTCGAAGCGAATGATCACCGTCAGGGTCCGTTGCGTGCGCGAGGTCGCGCCGGCGGATTGCGACATACCGCCGGAGGCGCCGCCGAACAGCGAACCGCTGCTGCCGAGCACCAGGGTCATGAGGCTGGCGCCGCCGGACGAATGCACGACCTCCGTGGCGATGCGGTCGTAAGTCCAGACTTCGCGGCGCTCCTCGTCGGTGGCGACGATATTGGGTGCACCGAGGGCGGCGATCACTTCGGCCCCGCTCATGCCGAGATGGATTTCTTTTTGCACGGTACCGACCGTGAGCCGGTCGGCGGCTGCGTCGCGCACCGCTTCGCGGTGCTCGGGTGCCGACATGCAACCGCCCAGCGCAAGCGAGGCAGCCAGGACGCCGAGCGTCAGGCGAGGGGAACGGAGGAATGTTTTCATGGGGATCTCCCGTCAGGGCTGGAGGTGGTGAATTGCCGGGAGGATACCGCAACCGGGAGCGGGACGGTTAATCGATAATGCCAATGGGCCCCATTGAGCGGAATGATGGGGGAGGAGCGGACCGGGCGGATCCCCGGAACGACATTGCCTCCACCTTACGCTCCGGCTGTGATCTGCCGCATGAACGTCCATCACCTGGAACTGTTCTTCTACGTGGCGCGGCACGGAGGAATCAGCCGCGCGGTGCGCAACATGCCCTACGGCATCCAACAGCCGGCGGTAAGCAGCCAGATCCGCCTCCTCGAGCAGGACCTCGGGGTGAAGCTGTTCGAGCGCAGCCCGTTCAAGCTGACTCCGGCCGGGGTGGAATTGGACAACTTCGTCCGTCCCTTCTTTGAGAATCTGAATGCGATGGCGCTGCGCCTGCGCACCCACGGGTCCGAACAGCTGCGCATCGGTGCTTCGGAACTCGTGCTGCGCGATCACCTGCCGGCCGTCATCCAACGGATGAAGCAGGATCATCCCAAACTGCGGCTGGCGCTGCGCTCGGGTTTCCAGCCGGAGTTGGAATCGTGGTTGCATGCCCGGGAGATCGACCTGGCGATCATCCCGCTGCGCGGCCGGGTGCCGGCCGGGGTCCGCTGTTTGCGCCTCCTGCGCCTGCCGCTGGTCCTGCTCGTGCACAAGCAGGCGAAGATCAAATCCGCCGCGGAGTTGCTGGCCCAGAAGCGTCCCGCCGAGCCCCTGATCTGCCTGCCGCCGACCGAGATCATCTGCCAGGCTTTCCAAGCCGGCCTGCGGAAACGCGGCCTGTCCTGGCCGCTGGCGGTGGAGGCGAGTTCGATGGAGCTGATCACGCAGTTCGTCGCCAACGGCGATGGCGTGGGCGTGAACATCGGCATTCCGTCCGTCGTCCGGCATCGCCAGGTGCGCGTTTTGCCGCTGGCGGGGTTCGGGGAGATCGAACTCGCGGCCATGTGGCACGGCGCGCCCTCCGCGTTGCTTCGCGCCGTGCTCGCCGAGATGCAGGACTACGTGGCGAAGCAGTGGCCGGAGTGGGCGAGCGGGGACAAATTACCCGGGTGAGATCTGTAGGGCGGGGTCTCCGAACCCCGCCTTTCCGGACTCCTGAGGCGGGGTTTAAGACCACCCTTCTCCAATCTTGCCTCGAGGACGGCTTCTGCAGAATGCCCGCATGTCCTCGCGCCTGCCCCTGGTCCTTGCGTTCGCGTGCGCTTTGGTGAACCTTCCCGCCGCCGTGAAGCCCGACAAAATGCAGCTCTTCCTTCTCGTCGGCCAGTCGAACATGGCCGGCCGCGGCCGCATCGGCCCGGACGACAAGGTGCCGCATCCCCGCGTGTTCATGTTGACGAAGGAGCTCGCCTGGGTACCGGCGGTGGACCCGATCCATTTCGACAAGCCGGAGCGCATCGGGGCGGGGCTCGCCAAGACCTTCGGCGCGATAGTGGCCGACGCCGAACCCGGGACGGTCATCGGCCTCATCCCCGCGGCCTTCGGGGGCAGCGCGCTCGATGAGTGGGCGCCGGGCCAGCCGCATTACGTCCACGCCGTTGCCCGCGCGAAGGAGGCGATGAAGCACGGTCGGCTCGCCGGCATCCTCTGGCACCAAGGCGAGTCGGACAGCGCACCGGACAAGGCCGCGACGTACGCGGAGCGATTTGCGAAAATGATCGCGCAGCTGCGGGCCGACCTCGGCGGCGAAAACGTGCCGGTGATCGTCGGCGAAACGGGGCGCTTCCGGCCGGATGGCGCGGCGATCAATGCCGTGCTGGCGACGCTGCCGGCGCGGGTGCCCAAGTGCGCGTTTGTGTCGGCCGAGGGCCTGGGTGATATGGGCGACAAATTGCATTTCGAAACCCCGGCGCTGCATGAATTCGGCCGGCGTTACGCCAAGGCTTGGATGGAATTGAAAGGCCCGTGAGCTGGTCCGCGCGGCGCGAGCCATGCGGGGAATAACTTCCCGTTGCGCATCCGCGTCCCGCCGGACAGCGTAAGGTGTCCTGCAGGCAGCGGGATGGCCGCCGCCAGCGCCCGATACCTTCGATCCAGCCCATGAAGCAGCCCCCTGTCCTTCGCCGCATCGTAGTCCTCTGCCTGCTATCAGGTGCCGGCTTCGCGCCCGCCGCGGAACCCGCCACCACCGCCACGCCGTCGTCCCCCGGCCAGGTGCTCTTCATGGGTACCGACCTGATGTTGCAGTACGAGAAGAAGCTTTTTCGCGTTGAGGACGTCGAGGGCAGCGCCTTCCGGATCAAGGTCGATGGAAAGGACGTCTATGTGCCGACGCAGCGGCGCTCGATCGGGCTCCACGTTGACGCCGATCTCAAGCTGGCGGGGTTGTCGGTGCAGCTGGACGAGATGAAGGCCGCCGAGGGCTACACTTACGGAAACAACCCGCTGCGAAAGCTCGAGGAAGCCAACCGGAACCAGATGGTGACAGCCGACCTGCAGGACACGGCGAAAGCGGGTATCGAGCATTCCGAAGCCAACCTTGTGGCGGTAAAAGAAATGGCGGGGCACGGGGGTTTTCGGACTCAAGCGGAAGCCCAGGCTGCCATCTCCACCGCCGAGGCACAGGTGCGGGACAGCAATCATTTTTCGGACTATTCCACGATCTCCGCGGGTTCCGACTCGAGCAACATCGCCGCGGGCGCCCAGCGCATGGCGGAGGCAAAGGGCCAGTACGATGCCATGGAGGTCTCGTTCAAGATCTCATCGCCGGTCGAACTCAAGCAGCCCTACATGGTGATCCTCTACCGGTTTCACGATCCGGCGGCAAAGCCGGGCGAAAACGGCCTGGCGATCCACGCGCAGGCGCTCGAGCCGATCGATAGCAAGCCGCGCTACGTGCACGTGCTGCGCGGCGGGCTGCCGATCGGGTTCAAGTACGTGGATAGCGAGGTCCACATCTACAATCTGGGTCGGGAGGTAGCCACCAACCTCTCGGGCAAACGTGTCGAGCTCACGCGTGCCGAGGCGCAGCAATACCTCGTGATGAACCATGTCGGCGCCCACAAGGGCGCCACGCTGCCGCCGGCCGCCGTGGCGGGGACCTTGTCGCTCACCCGGCGCGAGAGCCTCACGCCGGCCCAGCTGACGCGGACCATCTATGTGAAGGTTGGCGGCGATGGCACGCTGCTCGGCGCCTTCAAGGACCGGGACTGCCAATCACCGGTTGAGGACGCGGGGCTGAAGGCAGCCCTCGATGAAGTGTTCTTCGCGCCTGCGCTCGAGGGCGGCAAACCCGTGGACGGCGTCGCCCGGATGCGCCTGGCGGAGCTTTGAGGGCGGTCTCGCGCGGCCGAGTCGGATTCTGCGTCGGGCCGGGGGCGGAAGTTCCAGCGGAGCCGACCGAGCGCAGGTGGAGGGCCGTTCTCCTGACCGGCCGAGTTTGAACGGTATGGTCGGCCGGGAGGCCGACCCTCCACCCATCGCGGTATACGAGTTCCGCGCGGGCTCCATCTTCGAGTCCATCACCGCTTCTTCGGCGTGAAGACCTGGGGCTCGCCGTAGAGCGCGGGGTTCGCGAGGTTGTCACGAATCAACTTTTGCGCGGCGGCGGCGTCCTTCGTGTCCTCGGGCACTATTCTGGTCCGAACGCCCTTGACGGTGAGCTGGTGCCCGTCCGGCGAAAGCTCCCAGGCATAGTAAGCGTATTTGCCGTGGAGATCGCCAGGCTGCAGGTCCTGCACGCTGACAAAGGCGGTGTCGGCAAAGTCGGAGTGAATGACGCGATAAAGGTCGCCATCCATCGCGACGACGTACGCGTTCTCGTCGAGCTGGCGCACGCTCAGTTGCTCGAGCTTTTGTTCGTCCTGGTCAAAGTGCACCCAGTCGCCGAGCAGGCGCGAGTCGACTTTGTGCGTGGGCTTTTCGGTCAGCGGGAAATCGTAGTTGCAGGCGGCGAGGCCGAGCAGGCCCGCGGCGAGCAATGCCATGGTACGGTAACGGTTGTTCATGGGATGCCTCCGAACCGGCATGATAACAGCCGTCGGCGCACACACCAGCCCGCCGGGGACGAGCTGACTCCACCCGGGGGCGATGCGGGCGGAGTGAAGGAAAAGAAAAGGCCGCGGCGGAGGGCCGCGGCCTGGAAACCAGTGGCGGGATCAGCGATCCCGCCCTACAGCGTTGATCAGGCTTTCTTGAGCTGGACGTCGTTGTCGCCCTCGGGGATGCGCATCGCGTAGAAGCTGCGGTACACGAAAACGAGCGCGATGACGAAAAACACCGCGCCGATGGCGTGCTTGGCCGTCTCGTTGGTCATGGTGACCGCGATCTCGACGGCAAGGAGGCCGAAGAGCGTGGTGAACTTGATGACCGGGTTCATCGCGACGGAGGAGGTGTCCTTGAACGGATCGCCCACGGTGTCGCCCACGACGGTGGCGGCGTGCAGGTCGGTGCCCTTCTGGCGGAGCTCGACCTCGACGATCTTCTTGGCGTTGTCCCAGGCGCCGCCGGCGTTGGCCATGAAGATGGCCTGGAAGAGGCCGAAGAACGCGATGGCAATGAGGTAGCCGATGAAGAAGTACGCATTGAAGAACGGCAGCGCGAGCGCCATGCAGAACACGACGATGAAGATGTTCCACATGCCCTTCTGCGCGTAGACCGTGCAGATGCGGACGACCTCCTTCGAGTCCTTCTCGGAGGCGGTCTTGGCGTCGAGCTTCATGTGCTCCTTGATGTAGACGACCGCGCGATAGGCGCCGGTGACGACGGCCTGCGTGCTCGCGCCGGTGAACCAGTAGATCACGCTGCCACCCATGATGAGGCCGAGGATGATCTCGGGCTGCACGATGGAGAGCTTGGCTACTGCGCCGCCGAAAAGGTTTTCGAGGAGGATGATGATGCCGAACACCATGGTGGTGGCGCCGACGACGGCGGTGCCGATGAGCACGGGCTTGGCGGTGGCCTTGAAGGTGTTGCCGGCGCCGTCGCCCTTCTCGAGCTGGTACTTGGCGTTCTCGAAGTCGGGCTTGAAGCCGAAGTCCTTCTCGATCTCGCCGCCGATGTTCGGGCGGCCCTCGATCTGCGAGAGCTCATAGACGGACTGGGCATTGTCGGTGACCGGGCCGTAACTGTCGACGGCGATGGTGACCGGGCCCATGCCGAGGAAGCCGAAGGCGACGAGGCCGAAGGCGAAGATCGGGGCGGCGAAGGTGAACTTCGCCGGCATGAGGCCGAGCAGCGCCGGGTTCTGCGAGAAGTGGTAGGAGATGAACATCAGCAGCATGATGGCCAGGCCCATCCAGAAGGCCGACATGTTGCCGGCCACGAGGCCGGAGAGGATGTTCAGCGAGGCACCGCCGTGACGGGAGCAGTTGGTGACCTCCTTCACGTGGCGGCTGTTGGTGCTGACGAAGATCTTGGTGAACTCCGGGATGAGCGCACCGGCGATGGTGCCGCAACTGATGATGACGGAGAGGACCCACCAGAGGTCGCCCGTGATGCCGGTCTGCTTTCCGAGCAGGAACCAGGAGGCGACGAAGGTGATGAGGATCGACACCGCGGAGGTGATCCAGACGAGGTGGGTGAGCGGCGCCTCGAAATCAAAGTCCTTCTGGTGGCCGTATTTCGCGGCGGAGAAGACCTGGTTGATAAAATAGGAGACGAGCGAGGTGACGATCATCAGCGCGCGCATCGCGAAGATCCAGATGATGAGCGTGGCGCACTCGCCCGGGCTGGCGGCCAGCGCGAGGGCGAGGAAGGCGACGAGCGCGACGCCGGTGACGCCGTAGGTCTCGAAGCCGTCGGCCGTCGGGCCGACGGAATCGCCGGCATTGTCACCCGTGCAGTCCGCGATGACGCCGGGGTTCTTGGGGTCGTCCTCCGGGAGCTTGAAGACGATCTTCATCAGGTCGGAGCCGATGTCGGCGATCTTGGTGAAGATGCCGCCGCAGATGCGGAGGGCGGACGCGCCGAGGGACTCGCCGATGGCGAAACCGATGAAGCAGGGCCCGACCAGCTCGCGCGGCAGGAACACGAGGATGCAGATCATGAAGAACAGCTCGACGCACACGAGGAGCAGGCCGACGCTCATGCCGGAGCGGAGCGGGATGCCGAGCGTGGCGAACGGATTGCCCTTGAGGGCGGAGAAGGCGGTGCGGGAGTTGGCGACGGTGTTGATGCGGATGCCAAACCAGGCCACGCCGTAGCTGCCGAGGATGCCTAGCACCGAGCAGGCGAGGATCACGAGCACGTGCGGGAGCGAATTGCCCTGCAGGCCGATGAAATAATACACGATGCAGGCGGCGATGAGCACCCAGAGGATGGCGAGGAATTTGCCCTGCTGGACGAGGTAGGTCTTGCAGGTTTCCCAGATCATGTGGGAGACGCTGCCCATCGAGGAGTGCACCGGCAGCGCCTTGGTCTGGGAGTACTGCACGAGCCCGAAGGCCGCGCCGATCGCGCAGATGGCAATGCCGAGGTACATCAACGTGAGGCCGCTGACGCCGCCGAGCCCGTCGAACCGAACCGCGGTCAGGTCCGGGATGTGGATGTCGGCTTCGCCGGCGAAGGCGGGGGTTGCACATGCGGCCAGCGCCAGAACCAGCGCTCCCATCAGTTTCCAAGCGTTCGATAATTTCATGCTAGGGGTGGGTATGAAGCGACGACGTTGCCAAGCGCCGGAAAGCGAGGCCAGTTCAAACTGGGAGGCGCCGGACGAGCCGGGGACGTGTTAGGCTGGTTAATCATGCCTATCAAAGTCCCCTTTCGGGCCACGTGGTTGCGGGAAATCTCCCTTCCCGGCACGCCTTACGTAAGACCGATCGCCCTCGGCGGGGACAGCCTCGCAGAAAGCGACTGGCGGCGGGGTGCCCTCACCCCGCGGCGCCGCAATGGCGAATCCTGTATCCGACCCGACGGGGTGGGGGGCACCCCGCCGCCTGCTCAGAACGTGTGGCTGGTGAAAGCCGAGGCGTAGGTGCTGCGCTGGGTCGCGGAGGTCAGCTCCTCCCAGAGGGAGACCCGGTACGGATTGCCGCCGCCAAAGTCGCTGAGGGATTCGTCGTAATGGAACGCCGCATTGCCGGTCAGTGTGATGTTGTTGGCCACGACCGAGCCCGAGACGTCGCCATTGCCGACGATGCTGACGTCAGCCGTGGGCGCGTAGATCACGCCGGAGAACGAGCCGTTGCCTTTGACGGAAATAGACTGGCTGGTGGTGCTGGTGCCCCAGATCTGAAAGTTTTTTGACTGGCCGCTGTTGGCCACCCCATTGCCAGTGATATCAACGGTGCCGGCCGTGTAGATTTTCAGTGAGGCGCCGGGTGCGATATAGATGCCGGAATTTCCGGACAGGCTCAGGCTGGAGGTAACAATGAGGGTGACATCACCATAGATCGTGAGGGTCTTGGCGGTGGGGCCGCCACCCGAGCAGGAGATGCTCGAAATGGTGTAGGTGTTGGTGGCTCCGGCAGTGCCGATGGAGGTGGGCAGATCGCTGTTGCCAATCGAGGCGAGGCTGCTGCCGCCCGTCGGCGCTGTCACCGGGTCGAAGCTGGCGGAGAAATCCGTGGAGACCCGATTCGGGTCGACCTTCGTGCCACTTGGCGTATCCGCGCCCATGATGGAGCCGTTGTTGCCGACGCTGGGCGCGGCGCCGCCGGTACCCACGTAGCCCCAGACATCGGCTTGGTTGACGCTGACGCTGCCGACGCCGACCGAAATGCTGCCCACGCTGCCGTTGTCATTGCGGTAGCTGGTGTTGAATGCGACGGGGGTGGCGCGTGTCGTCCCATCGGGGTTCTTCTCAGAGTTCCAACTATCAACGGTGGCATTGTTGCCGTTAAACGTGATGTTGTTCTTCGCTACGAGGCCGTTGGAGAACTTGGAGGTCTTGCGGATCTGGACCATGACCCATTTCTCGATGGTCTTGCTCGTGTAGCCGCCGAGCGTGACCGTGGCGCGCGCGACGAATTTCGGGGCCGAGACGCCCGTGTAATTGTAGGCAATGACCTGGACGATGCCGGTGCCGCCGCCGTCAAAGGTATAGGTGCCCGAACTCGGGAACTGGCGCCAGGCATTCGTGCCGTCGTTGTGCCAGTCGGACCAGGTGTAGGTGGTGTCGTCGACCGCCTTGTTGATGGAGTACATCGCCTCCTCGAGCCCGTTCTCGGCCAGGTTCATCGCACCGTTGTTGTAGAGGGCGCGGTTGGAGATCGTGATGCTGGTCCGGGCGAGCTGCAGGTAGCTGGCGATCGAGATGCCGATGATCGCGCAGAGCAGGAGACAGACGATGAGCAGCGAGCCTTTTTGGGAGCGGAGGCGGGAGTGCATGGGAGGAATCAGGCGGTGACGACCTTGTTGCGCAGGATGAAGCGCGCGGAGAGCACGGTATTGGTGGCGGCAACAACGGTGGTGTTTGTGCGCGACGCCTGCAGGGAGATCTGGATCTGCTTCGTACTCGCGCTGGAGGCAGTGCAGTCGGAGGCCGACGCGAGCGAAAGCGAAGTGCCATTCACGTTATAGGCGGTAAAAGTGAAGGTGCCGCTGGTGATCCCGGTGATGAGTTTCCGCGTGCTGCCGGAAGCGGTCCGCGAAAAGGTGCCGGCGGAGCTGTCGTAGGCGTAGGTTACGGAGACACCGATGACCGACAGCGTCACCGAACTGTTGGAATTCCAAGTGATGGAGCTGGCCTGGCGGGAATCCTCGGCAAACAGCTCGAGCGCGGTGCGGGCCTGCGCCTCCATGTCACTATAATTGCGCAGATTGGCGCCGCTGCGGCCCATGAAGAGGAAGGTGCTGAGGACCGCCGCGAGCAGGAACGCTGCGAGCCCGGCGCCGATCATGATTTCGACGAGCGTGAATCCGCGCGAACCGGCAGACTGCCGGTCAGGTCGACGGATGGGCGACTGTGTAGTAGTAATCATAAAGACCATTCTTGGAGTAAATCGCGGTGAAGCTGCGCTGGTGCCAGCGCAGGTCGTAGGACTGCCAGCGCACCGAGATGGTGATGTCCTTCACCTCGCCGGGGTGATCGGAATCATCCGCCACGGTGCGGGTGACGGAGTACTTGCCGGAGACGACGGCGCTGGTGCTGAAATATGTGGCGCCATCGAACGTCTCGGTCGCGGGCAGCTCGCTGATGCTGTCGACGGCGGTGGTGGACGTCTTGCTCCACGGCATCATGCGGAGCCGCTCCATCTCGCTTTGGATGATCTGCGAGGCCAGGGTGGTGCCGCGGGCGACGTCGATCTGCTTGTAGCCGGACTGGATCGCGATGATCGAGGTGGCGATGCCGAGGGCCATGACGAAGGAAGCCATCGTAACCTCCATGATCGTGAAGGCCCGCAAATCAGCCCAGCGAGGGCGGGCGGAGGAGCGGCCGGTGCCGACGGAAGCCGCGCCATTCGGGACGTGGGTGGTGCGCATGCCAGCATCCTACGCCGGCGGTGCGCGCCCGGGAACAGGCGTTGGCCTGCCGAAAGCGGCCCTAGCGGCTAGAGCCGAATGGCGGAGTCGTATTCCGATTCTCGGTGTAGAGCACGGCCGCCTGCGAACGGCGGCTGATCTGCAGCTTCTCGAAGATGTTGCTGAGGTAGTTCTTCACCGTCTTGTCGCTGAGTCCCATCTGCTCCGCGATTTCTTTGTTGGTTTTGCCCTCGGCCACGAACGCGAGGACGCGGCGTTCCTGGGCGGAGAGCAGCGCGAGCTTGTCGCCATCGCTTTGGGGCGGGCCGTTGCGGACGAAGTTGAGCACCCGGGTGGTGACGGCTGGGTCGAGGATGAACTTGCCGGCGGCGACGTCGACGATCGCCTGGTAAAGGCCGGGCGGGTTGATCTCCTTCAGCAAATAGCCATGCGCGCCGCTGCTCATCGCCTCGTAGACGAGGTTGTCGTCGATGACGGACGTAAGGATGAGCACCTGGGTCTCGGACTGGCTGGCGAGGATCTGGCGGCAGGCCTCGAAGCCGGAGCCATCCGGCAGGCGGATGTCGAGCAGGACGACGTCCGGCGCCAGGCGCGCACACTCGGTGACCGCGGTGGCGACGGTGCTCGCCTCGCCCACCACCTGCAGCTGGGGACCGGTGCCCGGGTTGGCGAGCAGGGTCTTCAATCCGGTGCGCACGAGCTCGCTGTCATCGACGAGAAGGATCGTGATCGGTTTGGTGGCGGTGGCGGGCATGGGTTTAGCGGGTTTGCGGGTTGAACTTTAAAATGAGGCGCGTGCCTTGGGTGGGCTCGGATTTGATCTGGAGAGTTGCGCCCATCTCGCGGGCGCGGGCGGAAACGTTGATGAGGCCGCTGCCGGCGCTGATGGCGTCGGGGTCAAAGCCCCGGCCGTCGTCCTCGAGCGCCAGCACAACGGAAGTATCCTCCGGCTGCAACTGCAGTGTGATGTGGGCGGCGCCGCCGTGGCGGACGGCGTTGCTGATGCTTTCGCGCACGATCTGCAAGGCATGGAGCTGGTCGCGGGCGGACAACCGGCTGGCGGCAGCCGGGTCGATCTGGAGTTGGAGGTGCACAGGATGCAACGCCTCCATGGTGGTGGCCAGGGTCTGCAGCGCCTGCGCGAACCCGACGATGCCCTCCGGCTCGAGACCGGTGATGAAGCCGCGGACGTCGCGAATGGTCAGGTTCAGGCTGTCGCGCACCGCGCCGAGGCGCCGGACGGCCGCGGTTGGGTCGGTCTCAAGCTCGGCACGCGCCGATTCGAGTCCCAACCCGGCGGCATAGATCGACTGGATGACGCCGTCATGCAGGTCCCGCGCGAGCCGGGTCCGAAGGTCGACGGACCGCCGCAACTCGGCCTCGCTCTCGCGCAACGCGGCCTCGGTGCGGTTGTGCTCCTCGACCTCGTGCTTCAACTCGGTCCGCTGGCGGAATGCGGCCTCGGTCATGCGCGCCAGGCGCCCGAATTCATCGGCCTGGCCAAGCAGGCCGCCGAGCGGGGCGGCGGAATTGCCCGCCATGCTGGCCTCGAGCTGCCGCAGCGGATTGATGACCCAGCGCGACACCCCGAGGAAGGTCAAGGTGATCACGATGATCCCGAACGCATAGAAGACATACATGTCGTTCCGGTTGTCCTCGAGCAGGCGCACGAGCGGTTCCGGATGATAATAGGCATGCAACAAGGCCACCGGCCGGCCATCAAGGCCGGCCAGCATCTGTTCGAGGTGCAGGCCGGGATCATCCGCGGGATGCTCCAGCCGGGTGTCGGGCGGGAAGATCGACAGGTCACTGTCAAGCACGCGGCCGACATTCTGCAGGTAACCGGCGCTCCAGAGCTGGCCGACGAGGAACCAGCCCTGCGGCGCGGTCGTGCGCGCCACATCCGACGAAGGTTGAATCGGGCCGGCGCGCACCTCGAGGACGCCGGCGGGCAGGTCGACGAAGAAACGGGCGAAATGATCGGTGCGTAGGCGGGCCAGCAGCGGCGCGGCGGACCAGGGCGGCTCGCGGAGGCGGTCATCAAGCTGGCGGGTCGTGCCATAGACCAGCGAGCCGTCCGGGCGAAGCACCCAGGCGGCGTTCACATTGAAGGTCTGCAGGCTTGCATCGAGGTTGATGGCGGCCCAGGACCGGTCGCCGGACCCGACGAACGCCAGCATCTCGTCCCAATTCGAATAATCGGCGGCAAAATTGCGCAGCGAGCGGCTGCTGAGATCGGTGACTTGTTGCAGCAGCTGTTCGCGCTCGCGGCGAAGGTTGGCGAGCATCGCGTCGGCTTCGCGGACGTGCATCGACCGCAGGACGCCGGCGGTGGCACCGAACCCGGCGAGCAAGGTGCCGAGCAGGAGCGCGAGGCGTGTCTTTGTACTCGTGTGGGGCCGGAGCCACTCCAGCAGGCGGCGGACCCAGGGCACCACGAGGGGAGAATCGGACCGGGCCGCAGGGGACACGATGGCGCCGGGGTTCATGGGAGCTGGGTGGCCAGGCTGGAAACCTCGCCGGCATCGGTGATCTCGCGCCAGGCGCTGACGCCAAAGGGCATGTCGCTGCTGGCGTTGGCGAGCGACTCGTCATAATGGAACGCCGCGTTGCCCGTGACGCTGATGGTGCGGGCGACGAAAGCGCCCATGACGTCGCCATTACCGTTGATCTGCAGGTCGGCATTGGGTGCGTAGGCGACGGCCCGGAGGGTGCCGTTGCCGGCGATATGGAAGTTTTGGCCGCCGCTGCTGGCGTTGGTGCCATAGAACGCGGCCGTCCCGGGCCGGACATTGTTGTTCGCCAATCCCTTCCCCCCGATGAGAACGTCGCCTTCAGTATAGACAACCAAACTGGAGTTGGCGGCGATGATGATCGAGGCGTTGCCGGTGACCTCAAGCGCATGGGCGCCGCTGCCCGCCGTCAGGACGAGCGTGACGTCGCCGTAGATCGTCAGCGTGCTGTTGCCGCTGAGCGAGACGCTGTTGCAGCGCCATTTGGTGGCCTGGCCGGCGGTGCCGAGCGTGCTGCCGACCGAGGCCAGCGGCGTGCCGTCCGTCGGCGCGGTGATGTTGGGGAAGTCGGCGCTGAAGTCGGTCGCCACGCGGGTGGGATCGACTTGGACACCGGCGGCCGTGTCGCGGCCGGTGATCGAGCCTTGCGTGCCAACCCGCGGCGCGCTGCCGCCGGTGTAGACATAGCCCCAGATGTCGGCCTGGTTCACGAGGACGGCGGTGTTGTCGACCGACACGCTCGCCACGCTGCCGTGGTCGTTCCGCGTGCCGGAGCTGTAATCGACGGGTGCGGTCGCCGGGTCGTTGTCCGGGTCGGAATTCCAGCTGTCGACCGAGGTGTTGGTGCCGGAGAACGTCACGGAGTCGCGCGCCATCAGGCTTGCGCTAAAGCGCGAGCGCCGGCGAAGGTCGACCTCGATCATCTTGGTCACCGGCGGTTGGTTCAGCGCCTGGATTGTGGACTGGGCGATGATGCGCGGGTTCGAGGCGCCCGTGGACGAATAGTTGTCGACCAATACGCGCACGGAGCCGCTGGTGTTGCTGCCGAAATCGAAATGACCGAACACCTGCTTCGCCGTTGAGCCGCTCACGGTCCAGCCGGTCCACGCATCGGACTGATGGTCGTTGGCGCGGTTGAGCGACCACAGGGCCTCCTCGGCGCCGGCCTCGGAGAGATTGAAGGCCGCGCTCTGCTGGAAACCACGGTGGGCCAGCCGGGCCGAACCCAGGCTGAGGTTCATGTAGCTCGTGATGGCCAGTGCGATCACGGCCATCAGGAGCATGGCCACGATCAGCACGGTGCCGCGCGCGAGGCGGACCCGTCCGGCCGCCGCGACGACGGCCCGGCCGCCGACGTCAGGGGCGTCGGGGCGACGGGTGAAGCGGGGCGGCGCGTGGTGCATCAGTTGGTGACCCGCTTGTTGCGGAGGACGTACCGGGCGGTCACGGCCGACTGGGTGACGCCCACCGCGGCGATGCTGGTGCGGCGCGCGCGCAGGACCAGCTGCAGCTGTTTCGTTTCGAGGTCGTTCGTCGCCGTGTTGTCGCTCACGCCGTCCTGTTCGATCTTGTAGCGCTTGAAGGTGAAGTCGGGGGCGACATTGCGCACGACAATGCGCCGCGCCGCGGTGGAGGCGCTGTCGCCGGCCACGCGATAAAGGCAGCCCGCGGTGTCGCCCGTGCTGCCGCTGTCGTAGGTCCAGGTGACCTGCGTGGAGGCCGCCCCCGAGGGGAGGGTGAAAGTCACGCTCTGGGCGCTGTTCCAATGCACATCCACGGCGGCGCGCGCATCTTCGGCGAACATCTCGAGGCCGCGGCGCACCTCCGTCTCCATCTCGCTCAGGCCGCTTGTGCGGAAGCCGGACCGGCCGATGAACACGAACGCGCTCAACACGCCCGCGAGCACGAACGCGCTGAGCGTGGAGGCGATGATCACCTCCGTCAGCGTGAAGCCGGGTGCGGCCGCGGCCCTAGTGCGTGGTGTTGATGTAATCATTCAGTCCGTTCTTGCCGTAGCGCGTGATGAGACGCGCCGTGTGTTCGCGCCCGTCGTAGCCCGACCAGGTGGTCGTCAGCGTGATTTCCTTCATGTCGGTCTTGATCGTCGTGATGCTGCGCACGCAGGTGAACCGGGCGGCGGCGCTGCCGGCGGCGCTGTCGAGCGTGACCGTCGTTTCGCCGGAACTCTGCAGCGCCTCGAGCTGGGACCAGCTCTTGAGGCGCAGGCGCTCCATCTCCGATTGCATGAGCTGGGTCGCGAGGGCGAGGTTGCGCGCGGTGTCGACGGCCTGTTGCCCCCGCTGCATCGTGGTGATCGCGGTGACCAGGCCAAAGATGAGCACCACCGCGGCGATCATGACTTCGACGAGGGTGAACGCGTGGTGAGCAGCACGTGCGGCGCGTCTCATGCCGGCTCCTTTCCGGGCGGGGGCAGCCGCAGGCTGATCCGCGTGCCCTGGCCGGGGGCGGAATGCAGTTGCAGGCTGGCATGCATCTCGTCCGCACGCGCCCCGAGGTTGACCAGGCCGCGGCCGGTGCCCGCGCGCTTTGCCGGGTCGAAGCCGCGACCGTTGTCCGTGACCTCGAGCACGGCCCCGTCCGCCTCGTCGCGGAGGGTGACAGTGACGCGCGTGGCGGCGCCGTGGCGCATCGCGTTGCTGATGCCTTCGCGGACGATCTGCAGCAGCTGCACCTCGATCGCAGGCGTCAGGCGCGCCGCCGCGGCGTCGGCGATCCGCACGTCGATTTCGACGGGCGCCAGCGCATGCATGGTGCGCGCGAGCGCGCGGACGGCGGCGCCGAAGGTCTGGTAGTCCTGGTTGGGAAACGGCTCGATGTCGTTGATGTAATTCCGGACCAGCCGGATGGTTTCGTTGAGGCTGGTAATGCAGTCGGAGATCCGGCCCTCGGCGCCGAACGGATTCTTGCTCATCTGGGCGCGGACGGCCTCGAGGCCCAAGCCGGAGGCGTAGAGCGCTTGGATGACACTGTCGTGCAGGTCACGGGCCAGCCGGGCGCGCAGCGACATCGAATGGCGCACCTGCTCCTCGCTGGCGCGCAGGGCGTCCTCCGCGTGCTTGCGTTCGTTGACCTCGTGCTCGAGCGCGCGGCGGGCGGCGAATGAGGATTCGACGAGCCGGGCGACATGCTGGAATTCGTCGCGGCGTTGCAGCAGCGGCGCGATCGGCGCGGGGTCCTGCCGGGCGAGGCTGTCGCCCACGGCCCGCAGGGGTTGGAGCACCCAGCTCCGGACGCTCAAGCCCAGTGCCAGCACCAGCAGGGCGCCGAAACCGATGAAAAGGCGGATCACATAACCATCCCATTCGATGCTGCTGGTCAGCTCGGCCGGGAGTTCCTGTTCCATGGACAACAAGCGCAGCGGCCGGCCATCCCAGCCGTTGAGCGGGCGCGAGAAACGCACGGTCCGGCCGGTCGCCGCGGGCAGGGTGGCATCGGTCGGCAGCAGGGTGACCTTGCTGTCACTCACCTGGCCGAGGTGCGCGACCTGCGCTTCGTCCCAGGCGCGGCCGGCGAGCAGCCAGCCACCTCCGCCGACGCGCGCGGCGACCACCTGCCAGAGTCCGCTCGGGCTGGCGGCGAAGAAGGCGAGCGGTTCGCCGGAAGACGCGAAATCCGCTACGCGCGGCAGGTCGGGGAGTGGCACCGATGGATTCCGCACCGCCACATGGGCCGGACGCCCATCGGCGTGCAGGAGCCACGCGGCATCGAGCCCGTACGCCGGCAGGCTATCGTCCAAGTGCGCTTTGGCCCAGACCGGGTCGGGCTTGTTCAAATACGCGGCAGTCTCGCTCCAATCGGCATAGTCCGACGTGAACTGCCGCAGTGTCACGCCCGTCAGGTCGGCCCAGTGGGCGAGCTGCATGCGACTGTCGTCGCGCACCCCCTCGACGATCCGGGCGATATGGTCCTGTTCGGCCCGCCGGAGCTGGAACAACGCCGTGGCGAAGGCGATGAGCAGCAGGCCCAAAACCAGCAGGAGGCGCAGTCTGATGCTCATGAGGTATTTTACGGAGGACGGTCGGGAAGAATGTTTCTAGCGAGCTTCCCCAATTGGTCTGGCTCCAAGTCGATTGTCGCCCGGGATCTGACCTCAAGAGCAAGTCTTGACGCAATTGTTTAGCGCCTAGCCGGAGCAATATCCACGAGTTTTACCCTCTAGGGCCATTGGTACCGACCATTAGCCTCCACGCAGGAGCCGGCGGAGACCCGTCCGCGTCCACGACCGCGGACCGAGTCGGAGCGAGGTCAGCGCGAGATGTCGCGCTGAGTGAGGACCTTGAAACCGCGCGAATTCAGCGCAGTGGTGGCGAGATCGTTGTCCTCGACGCTAAGGACGAGGGCGGACTTGCCCTCGGGCCGCAGCAGGAACGAGTACAGGTAATGGATGTTGATTTCGACCGTGAGCAGCGCGCTGAGCACGCCCTTGAGCTGCGACTCCTTCGAAAGCTCGACGACCACGACATCGCACTCGGTAAACGAAAAATTCGAGGCGGCCATGAGTTCGCGGGCGCGCTCAGGATCATCGACAATGAGACGATCGATGGCGCAGTCCGTCGTATCGAGAGTGGTCATCGCCATGATGTGCACGTTGTGCTTCGACAGGAGGGCGATCAGGTCCAGCAGCTGCCCGACGCGGTTGGCCAGGAACACCGAGAATTGCTTCACGGGATCGGCGGAAAGCGGGACAGCAGTATCGGACATGGCGGAGGGCCAAGGTAGGCCGGGCTCTGGGCGCGGTCAATGCCGGCTTGTGCGGGCTTGAGCCGCGCCGACCGCGGGCTAGCGTCGACGCCGTGTCCCCGCCCGATCCCCACCTGCAGGTCACCCAGCGCGCGAACGAGAGCGCGCGCCTGGTATTGCGCGGGATGGCCCTGAATGCCGTGCTCGCGGCGGTGAAGTTCGCCGGCGGCGTGTTCGGCCACACGTACGCGCTTATCGCCGACGCCGCCGAGTCGATGCTGGACATCCTGACCTCGCTGCTGGTCTGGGCGGGGTTTCGCGTGGCGGCCCATCCACCCGACGCGAACCATCCCTACGGCCACGGCAAGGCCGAGCCACTCGCAGGCCTGGTCGTGGCCGCGGTGATCTTCCTGATGGCCGGCTGGGTGGGCTCGCACGCCCTGCACGAGATCGCCACCCCCCACCAAGGTCCGGCGTGGTGGACGCTGATCGTGCTGGCCGGCGTGATCGTCACGAAAACCTGGTTCTCGCGCCGGCTGGGTGTGGCGGGCAAGCGGGCGGGCAGCACGGCGCTCGGCATCGAGGCGCTGCACCACTGGTCGGACGCCATGACCTCCGGGGCGGCCTTTGTCGGCATTTCCATCGCACTCTGGGCGGGGCGCGGCTGGGAGACGGCCGACGACTGGGCGGCGCTCTTTGCCTGCGTAATCATCGCCTTCAACGGGCTCGGGATGTTCACCCAGGCGCTCGGTGACGTGATGGACACGGCGGCACCGGAAAAATTCGAGCAGCAGATCCGCACCCTGGCGCTGGCGGTGCCCGGCGTGCAGGCGCTCGACAAGGTGCGCGCGCGGAAGAGCGGGCTCAGCCACCTCGTGGACATCCAGGTGCGGGTGGACGGCGACCTCACGGTGCGCGCCGGCCATGAGATCGCGCACGCGGTCAAGGATGCGTTGATCGCCTCGCCGCACGCGATCAGCGACGTGACGGTGCACATCGAGCCGATGAAATGACCGGCCGCCGCGCGGCCGGCCTACTTGAGTTTCTGCGCCATCTTCCAGCCGGCGTAGACCCCGGCCATGCTGCCGACCCCGCTGAGCAAAAAGTTGCCGAGGGACCACATGTCCATCCCCAGCGCGCCGGCGAGCACGCTGCCGAGGATGCCCCCGAGGGTCGTGCCGACGAAGATGCAGAGTTTCATCATGGCCGCGCCAGCGTGGTGGATTTGGCGTGCTTGGCGAGGGCCAACTGATAAGGCCGGTGAGGCGGCTTAATTCACCGTGGGCTGCCAGCCTTTCCCGTTTACTCTCCCGTCGGCATGTCTTTCCCTGCCGCCATGAAGATCCACGCGAAACCCCTGAGCAAGAACCCGCACCTCATCCGGTGGGTCAACAAGATGGCGGCGTTGTGCCAGCCGGACCGGATCCACTGGGTGGACGGTTCCAAGGCCGAGTACGATGCCCTCTGCGGGCTGATGGTGCAGAACGGCACGTTCATCAAGTTGAACCAGCGGAAATGGCCTGGATGTTACCTGGCCCGCTCGGATGCGAGCGACGTCGCGCGCGTGGAGGACCGCACGTTCATTTGCAGCCAGTCGAAGGAGGCAGCCGGCCCGACGAACAACTGGGTCGACCCGTACGAGATGAAGAAAACGCTGCGCGGGCTCTTCAACGGCTGCATGCGCGGCCGCACGATGTACGTGCTGGCCTTCAGCATGGGTCCGATCGGCTCGCCGATGTCCCAGATCGGCGTCGAGCTGACCGACTCGCCCTACGTCGTCGTGAACATGCGCATCATGGCGCGGATCGGGCTGAAGGTGTTCCAGCTGATCGATCGAAATTTCAAGCGCGTCGTGCCTTGTGTGCACTCGGTCGGCATGCCGTTGAAGAAAGGCCAGGCCGACGTGCCGTGGCCCTGCAACAAGGACAAATACATCGTCCACTTTCCCGAGACGCGCGAGATCTGGTCGTTCGGCTCGGGCTATGGTGGCAACGCACTCCTCGGCAAAAAGTGCTTCGCGCTGCGCATCGCCAGCGCGATGGCGCGCGACGAAGGCTGGATGGCCGAGCACATGCTCATCGTCGGCGTCGAGAACCCGCAGGGCCAGAAGGCATACATCGCGGCGGCATTTCCCAGCGCCTGCGGCAAAACGAATTTCGCGATGCTTATTCCCCCGCCGGCCTTCGCGAAGAAGGGCTGGAAGGTATGGACCGTCGGCGACGACATCGCCTGGATTAAGCCCGACGCCACGGGCCGCCTGCGCGCGATCAATCCCGAGGCGGGCTTCTTCGGCGTCGCGCCCGGCACCAGCCAGGTCACGAACCCGAACGCCATGCGGACGCTGGCCCGCAACGCGATCTTCACGAATGTAGCGCTGACCGACGACGGCGGCGTGTGGTGGGAAGGCATGACGGACGAGCCGCCGGCCCACGCGATCGACTGGCAGGGCCGCGACTGGACGCCGGCGCTGGCGAAGGAGAAAGGGGTGAAGGCCGCACACCCGAACTCACGCTTCACCGCCCCGGCAGCGCAGTGCCCGACCATCGACCCGGATTGGGAGAAGCCCGAGGGTTTGCCGATCAGCGCAATCGTTTTCGGCGGCCGTCGGGCGACCACGATGCCACTCATCTACCAGGCGTTCAACTGGTCGAGCGGCGTCTATGTCGGCGCCACCATGGGTTCGGAAATGACCGCCGCCGCCGCCGGCACCGTCGGCAAGGTGCGCCGCGACCCGATGGCCATGCTGCCGTTCTGCGGCTACCACATGGGCGATTATTTTCGGCATTGGATCAACATGCAGCGCAATCTCAGCGAGACGCCGCGGATCTTCCACGTGAACTGGTTCCGCAAGGACAGCGAGGGGAAGTTCATCTGGCCCGGCTTTTCCGAAAACATGCGCGTGCTGAAGTGGATCTTCGACCGAGTGCGCGCCGGGGGCCGGGCGAAGGAGACTCCCATCGGCTGGATGCCTAGGTACAAGGATATCGAGTGGGAAGGCCTCGAGTTTTCAGAAGCCAAGTTCGACGAACTGCAACGGTTTGACCGTGCCGCGTGGCGCGCGGAAGTCTTAGGTCATGAAGAGCTTTTCATCGATCTTCATTCGCGCATGCCCAAGGAGCTCATGTTCGAACGGGAGCTGTTAATCTGCCGCATGTAGATCCCGTATTCGGCAGTAAACACCTAGCTTTTACACCTGTTTTATACCTAGATCAACGTGGGTATATACCCCTAGTTTTGGGTTGACCCGTTTGGCCGGAGCTGGGAGGCTACCGGCATGGTTACCCCGCCCAATCGCCCCCCACTCGCGGCCCGGATGCTCCGAGTCAGTGTGGCGGTGATTTGCGTTTTTGGGAGCGTGGCGCTTCTGCGCGGCCAGGTAATCACCGAGACGTTCAAGAATTCGACGGCGCCGGGCTGGGTGTTTGCCGGAACCAACTACACCCCGAACCTCACGTCCGGCACCGCTGGAGCCAACGGCAATGCGGCCGGCGATGGCTGGCTGCGGCTGACCGACACCGGAGCGAATGAGGCAACCAGCGCCTACTACAACACGGCATTCACCGCCGCCGGCGCGTCGGTCTATGCGAGCTTTGACTATGAGTCCTACGGCGGCACCGGGGCGGACGGCATCACGTTCTTCCTCTTCGACGGTTCGGTCCCCTTTGCCGTCGGCGCCAACGGCGGATCGCTGGGCTATGCCCAGAAAACCGGCGTGAACGGCCTCGCCGGCGGCTACCTCGGTGTGGCCCTCGACGAGTACGGCAATTTCTCTTCCGCGTCCGAGGGTCGCGTCGGTGGCCTGAACGGCACCACCGGCTTGGTTCCCGACGCAATCGCTGTCCGGGGTCCGGGCAGCGGCACGAACGGCTACGCCTACCTCGGGGGCACGAGCACGCTGGCGCAATCGATCGACTCCACCACGCGCCCGACGCAGACCAACACAGTCCAAATCCTCGTCACGGCGACGAACCAGCTGACCGTGACCTTGCAGCAGGGCGGCACGAATCCGCAGACGGTGCTGCAGATGGACCTCTCGGGCTACGCGCGGCCGGACACGCTGAAGTTCGGGTTTTCCTCGGGCACCGGCGGCGCGAACAACTTCCACGACGTCCGCAACCTGAACGTCACGACGCTCTCCGCCAGCCTCTGGTCGGCCGCCGCGGGCGACGGCTTGTGGGGCACGAACACCAACTGGAATCCCACCGTGGTGCCGACGGTCGGCGCCGACATCCTTTTCGACAACACTTACGCCGGCACCGCGCAGACCATCAACACCGGCACGAACCGCAGCGTGCGGTCCCTGACCTTTGACGCGCCGTTCAATTACACGCTGAACAACAACACCCTGACGTTCGACAACCAGGGCGTGTCGGGCTTCTCCGGTCTCGCGGTCACGCAGACCCACGGAACGGCGACGGACACGATCAACTCGGCGCTCGCGGTCAACAACGACATCAACCTCCGCAACAACGCCACCGGCACTCTCAACCTCACCGGCAATGTCGCCACCAATGGGCACACGGTGACGCTCGATGGCACCGGCACCGCCACGAACCTTTCCGGCATCGTCTCCGGTTCTGGTGCGATCATCAAAAACGACACCGGCAGCGCGACCCTGGCGGGCGCCAACACCTACTCGGGCGGCACGACCATCAACAACGGCACGCTGAACGCCAACGCCGCGACCGCCCTCGGCTCCGGCACCGTGACACTCGCCGGCGGCACGCTGGCGTCCACCAACAGCGCGACGGTTGGCAACGCCATCGCCCTCACCGGCAACGCGGGTCTGGCCAACATCACCACTTCGGGCACGCTCACGCAGACCGGCGGGAGCTACACGCTCGCCCTGGACGGCGCCACGCAGGCCGGCGCGGTCAACCTCTCCAACAACAACACCGGCCGGACGCTCACGGTCCAGGTCGACAGCGGCGCCAGCGCCATCAACGGCGTGATCGGCAACGGCGGCACCGGGGCCGGCGGCCTCACCAAGACCGGCACCGGCACGCTCACGCTCGGCGGTGCCAACACCTACACCGGCCTCACCACGATCAACGGCGGCACCGTCCAACTCGGCGCCAGCGACCGGCTGGCCGATACCAGCGCCGTCAACATCGGATCCTCCGGCAATCTGAACCTCGCGGGCTTCTCTGAAAAGGTCGGTGCGCTTACGGCCAACGACGGCGCCACCCTCGACTTCGGCTCCAGCAGCGGCGCCAACACCTTCATCTTCGGCACCTACACGGCGCCGGCGAGCGGCGTGCTCGTCGTGAACAACTGGGAGACAGGCCTCGACAAGCTCGCGACGACGGTGGCCAGTCAGACGGTCAGCAGCATCTACATCTCCGGCTACGGCGTCGCGCAGGAAGCGGGTTCGACGTCGGCCATGGGGGGATCCTACGGCAGCGCGTACCTGCTGACCCCGATCGCCACGCCCTACAAGGAATGGGACGGCAGCAGCAGTTCAAACTGGAGCACCAGCTTCAACTGGACCTCCTCCGGTGCGCCATCGACGACACAGGTCGCGCTTTTCGATGACCTCGGCAGGAACCGGCCCAACGTCAACCTCAACGCCAGCTACACGATCGCGGGCATCACCTTTGGCAACAGCGCCGGCGCGTCCAGTGCGGCCTACAACATCACCGGTGCCAACACGCTGACGCTGTCCGGCACGGTGCCCTACATCCAGCAGCAGAATAATTATCAGGACCAGACGATCGGCATCTCGACCCTCGCCCTCGGCAACAACACGGTGGCCGACGTCACCGGCTCGAAGAACCTCATCATCAGCTCGACGATCACCGGGGCGCGCAGCCTGATCAAGGACGGCACCGGCGCCGGTAAGCTGGTTCTCTCGGGCAACAACAGTTTCTCGGGCGGGCTCTTCATCAATAATGGCGCCGTGCAGGCGGCCAGCTCTGGCGCGCTCGGCACCGGCACCACCACCATCGCCGGCGGCGCGACGCTCGAGCTGTCCGGCGGCATCAGCCCGACGAACGCCATCGCGGTCACGGGCACCGGCATCGGTGGCAACGGCGCGATCCGCAATGTCAGCGGCACCAACACGCTTTCAGGCACGATCACCGAGACTGGCGCCACCACCATCGCGGCTGACTCCGCCACGACGCTCAACCTGACCGGCAACCTCACCGGTACGAACACCGACACCACTCTGGCTGGCGCTGGCAACATCGCCGTGGCGCGGGTCACGACCGGCACGGGCGGCGTGACGCTGAACGGCGCCGGCACCGTCACTTTCAACGGCACCAGCAACGCCAACACCTACACCGGCGCGACGACGGTCAACTCCGGCACGTTGGTCCTGGCCAAGAACGCCGGCACCAACGCGATCGCGGGCAGCCTGACCGTCAACAGCGGTACCGTGCAACTCGCCGCCAACAGCCAGATCGCTGACGGCTCATCCGTCACACTCAATGGCAGCGGCCTCCTCGACCTCAACGGCAAGACGGAAACCATCGCGCAGCTGACCAGCACCAGCGGGACCAGCACCGTCGCGCTCGGCGCGGGTGCCCTGACATTGAACGGCCCGAACAACACGAACTCCAATTTCGCCGGCGCCCTCACCGGCACTTCCGCGAGCAGCCTCAACGTCGCCGGCACTGGCAAGGTCTACCTCTCGGGCAGCGGCACCGGTTTCAGCGGCACGACCAACATCACCGGCGGCACGCTCAATGTCAGCGGCTCCAACACGGTGGTCGGCAGTGGGGCGGTCAACGTCAGCAGCGCCGGCAACTTCCAGCTGCAGGGCGGGATCAGCCTGGCCAACGCCGTCTCCATCAACGGCACGGGCACCTCCGGCAACGGTGCGATCGAGAATTTCGCGGGCAACAACACGCTGTCCGGCGCGATCACACTCGGCGGCGCGAGCCGGATCCAGTCCGACACCGGCACCCTCACGCTTTCCGGCAACGTCGGACTCGGCGGCAACGCGCTGTCCGTCGGCGGCAACGGCAACGTCACCCAGACGGGCGTCATCTCCGGCACCGGCGCGCTCACCAAGGATGGCACCGGCACGCTGCTCCTGGCCGGGGCTAACTCCTACACCGGCGCCACCACGGTCAGCGCGGGCACGCTCCGGCTCAACGCCAGCGAACGCATGGCCAACACGTCGGACGTCACGGTCGCCGCGGGCGCGACGTTCGACCTCAACGGCAACACCGAGACGATCGGCTCGCTCGCCGGGACGGGCAGCGTGATGATCGGCACCGGCCAGCTCATTGCCGGTGGCAGCAACGGCAGCACAAACTTCGCCGGCACGCTGAGTGGCGCCGGCAGCCTGACCAAGGCCGGCACCGGCTCGCTGGTCATCAGCAGCAACGTCGGCTTTGCCGGGAATCTCAACCTGACCGCCGGCACGCTCGAGTTCGACGTCAGCAACGCCTTCACCGGCACGACGACGATCAGCGGCGGCACGCTGCGCCTCGCGGACGCCAGCGTGAACCTGGCGACCCTCAACATCACGGGGAACACCACGATTGATTTCGCCGGCTCGGCCAGCACGCTCAATGTCAGCAGCCTGAACATCAGCGCGGGCGTGACCGTTTCCATCCTCAACTGGCAGAATGCGACCGACTATTTCTTCGCGCAGAACTGGACCGGCGCCGTGTTCAACACCACCGGTTCCACGCCGATGAACCAGGTCGTATTCGGCAGCTTCTCCGGCAACAGTACGAAGTGGCAGGGCTACGACACGCAGATCACGCCGGTGCCCGAACCCTCGACCTACGGTGCGCTCCTGCTGGGCGCCGGGCTGGTGGCCTTCGGCCTGCGCCGCTGGCGCCGGCAGCCGGCGCGCGCCTGAAACGCTTTCGCTGGAACCGCCGGCGCGCGCATGGTCTAAATTCCATGCGTCCTTGGTTCCTGTGCCTGGTGTTGCCGGGGTTGGCCGCCGGTCTGGGCGCCGGTGAAGTGCCGCGGCCGGCAACGGCCGACGAGATCGCGTTGTTCAAAGACGCGATCAAGAACACCGCGCAGGACACCGACCACTGGGCCTACACCGAGACCACGGTGAAGAAGATCGGGGTCGGCAGGAAGGCGCCCGGCGAGACGGTGGTGCGATTCGATCCGTCGAAGCCGTGGCCCGAACAATACACGCCATTGCAGGTCGAGGGCCGGCCGCCCACCGAGAAACAGATCCGGCAATATCGCGAAAAAGGGGAGAAGCGCGGCCGGGCGTACGCCCGCCGGGCCGAGCAGGCGGCGGCGGCGATGGACCCGACCGCTCCGGCGCCGCCTCGCCCGTCGGGCAGGAAGGAGAGAAGCGTCACCGCCGACCTGGAACACCCGCGCGTGGTCAGCGACGACGGCGAGACGATGGTCTTCGAGGTGCCGCTGACCGAACACGGCACCGGCGTACCGGTGGAAAAGCTCGAGGTGCGGGCAGTCGTTGCCAAGGAACCGCGACTGGTCCGGCATGCCTCGGTGCGCGTGAAAGATTCCTTTCGCTTCAAGCTGCTCGCCAAGGTCAAGGCGGGCGAAGCCAGCGTGGATTTCGCGGTGGTCGACCCAAAGTTCGGCCCGGTCGTGACGTCGGCCACGGGTGACTTCGGTGCCTCGCTGATGTTTGTGCCGGTGAACGGCGTATTCAGCACCACGCGGACCGACTGGCAGCGCGTGAAATCATACGACGAACGGCTGCAGGTGAAGATCGCCCCTCTGCAGCTGCTGGGATTTTAAGGCGCAATCTGGCCGCGCGGGAGGCGTGCGCCGTCGCAGCCGTGGATCCTTCGCCTCGCTCAGGCTGACCGGTCTCGATTGACCATTTCGATTCTGTCATCCTGAGCGAAGCGAAGGATCCAGCGGGGTTTGCCTCGCGTCGCCCGGTTGTAGCGACCCGGCGCGAGAAATCGCTATCCCCGCGCGGGCCAGACGGCGAAAACATACAGCGCAATCATCACGACCGCGCACGCCACGCGCGCGACCGTGCCGAAGAGGAAACCCAGCGCGGCGCCCGCGCCGGATTTCCAGGCTTCCTCGTGCGTGCGCTTGGCGCCGAGCTTCTCGGCTGCCACCGCACCGAGAAGAGTCCCGAGGATTAACGCCGGGAGCGAAATAAACATTCCGGCCAGCGCTCCGCCCGAGGCTCCGGCCATGCCCCATTTGCTGCCGCCGAGGAGCCGCGCGCCGATCAGCGTGCACGCTAGGTCCGCGACGAGCGAAAGGAGCCAGACGGCGGCAACCCAGCCAACGGCCGCCCAGGACAGGGTGTCGGCCAGCAGCCATTTCTGTAGGAGGACGCCACCCATGATCAGCGTGGTGCCGGGCAGGAGAGGCACGGCGGAGCCGACCAAACCGGTGAGCAGCATCAGGCCGACGAGGATCCAATAGGCGATCGTCACGCCTCAAGGACACGGCGGGCCCGGCGGGGTTGCAAGGGCAACAAGGGGAACGCCCCCGCTCCCAGCGCAGTCATTGGCGCGATGCGCGTTGGGGACAATGCGCACCACCTCCCGGCTCAGGCGTTGAGGTCGTTATCCTTCGTCTCGGGCAGCGCGATCCAACCGATGAGCAGCGACATCAGCGCGATGCCGATCGGATACCAGAGGCCGGCGTAGATGTCGCCCGTGAACACGACGATCGACGAGGCGATCAGCGGCAGGAAGCCGCCGAACCAGCCGTTGCCGATGTGGTAGGGGAGCGACATCGAAGTGTAGCGGATGCGCGTGGGAAAGAGCTCGACGAGGAAGGCCGCGATCGGGCCGTAAACCATGGTCACGTAGAATACGAGGATCGCGAGCAGCAGCACCACCACGGGCTTGTTGATCGCGGCGGGGTCGGCCGTCTTGGGATAACCAGCGGGCGCAAGGGCTTCGCTGAATTTCTTCGCGTCGAAGCCGGTCACGGCGTCGCGGCCGCCGATGTCGAGCACGAGCGGTGCATCGGGCCGGCTCGGCGCCAGCGTGAACGGAATGCCGAGTTGATTGAGGTAATTCCGGGCCTTGTCCGTTTCCGTGGGCGTTTTCTTGGCTGTGATCATCGTCACCTTGCCGAGCGCCTCGACCACGGCCTGTACGGTGAGCTCGACGGTATTGCGATATTCCGTCGTGTGGAGGATCACCGGCGACTGTTCCATGGCCGCGGCCAGCGCGGGATTGGTGGCGCGGGTGAGGCCGTGGAAGATCGGCACGTAGGTGAAGATCGAGAGCGCAAACCCGGCGAGGATGATCGGCTTGCGGCCGATGCGATCGGACAGCCGGCCCATGTAGATGAAGAACGGGGTCGCGATCACCAGGGCGAGCGCGATCAGCACGTAGGCATTGACGTAGTCCATCTTCAGCGTCGCGGTGAGAAAATAGAGCGCGTAGAACTGGCCGGTGTACCACACGACGCCTTGGCCTGCGGTGGCGCCGAAAAGCGCGCGCAGCACCACGTGGCCGTTGTCCCAGCGGGCGAAGCTTTCGGTGAGCGGTGCCGTGGAAGCCTTGCCCTGCGCCTTCATCTCGGCGAACACGGGCGACTCCTGGAGCTTCATCCGGATATAGACGGAAACCGCCAGCAGGATGACCGAGATCAGGAAGGGAATGCGCCAACCCCACGCGGCGAAGCTCTCGGGTGACATCACCTGGCGCAGGCCGAGAATCACGGCGAGCGACACGAGCAGGCCGACGGTGGCGGTCGTCTGGATCCAGCTGGTGAAGGCGCCGCGCTTGCCGTGCGGGGCATGCTCGGCCACGTACGTGGCGGCGCCGCCGTACTCGCCGCCGAGCGCCAGGCCTTGCGCGAGCCGGAGGAACACCAGGATGATCGGGGCGGCAAAACCGATCTGGCTGTAGGTCGGCAGCACGCCGACCAGTGCCGTCGACAGGCCCATCACGGTGATCGTGATCAGGAACGTGTACTTGCGGCCGACGATGTCGCCGATGCGCCCGAAGACCAGCGCGCCAAACGGCCGCACGGAGAAGCCGACGCCGAACAGCGCCAGGCTCGAGAGAAAGCCTGTGGTCGGGTTGTCCGCCGGGAAGAACAGTTTCCCGAAGAACGCGGCAAGGGTGCCGTAGATGTAGAAGTCATACCACTCGAAGACGGTGCCAAGAGATGAGGCGAAAATGACCAGCTTGTGTTTGCGATCGAGCAGCTCCGACGAACTCGGTTCATTCATGATGGGGCGTGGATGCGGGGGTGGACTGAAGAAGCGCGTGACGGTTAACGCCCGTGCCGGTCGCGGGCAAACCTTTCGTTGCGAAATCGCGTCACAATTTTGCGGCGGCTTAAGTCAAAAGACCTGCAGTGCCGGCGGCGGCGCAGGATTTTTTCCTCCCGCCGGTCGCGGGATTCTGCAAGCTGCCTTCGCCCCGGCCGCGCCGCTTCGGCTTTACCCCGCATGAAATTCCTCCGTCACCTCTACGTGCAGGTGCTGATTGCGATCGTGCTCGGGGTGCTGCTCGGGCAGTTCGACCCGGCGCTGGGCGAGACGATGCGCCCACTGGGCGACGGCTTCATCAAGCTGATCAAGATGCTCATCGCGCCGGTGATCTTCACGACGGTCGTGTCGGGCATCGCGGGCATGGGCGACCTGAAAAAGATCGGCCGGACCGGCCTCAAGGCGCTGCTCTACTTCGAGGTGGTTTCGACGTTTGCCCTGGTCATCGGCCTGGTCGTCGTAAACTGGATCCGCCCGGGCGCGGGCCTCAACGCCGACCCGGCGACGCTCAACACGAAGGATATCGCGACCTACGCCGCCGCCGCGCAGCACAGCTCGTTTGTCGATTTCCTGCTGCACATCATCCCGAATTCCTTTGTCGGTGCCTTTGCCGAGGGCGACATCCTGCAGGTGCTGCTCGTGTCGGTGCTCTTCGGCTTTGCGCTCGCCGGGCTGGGCGACCACGCGCGGCCGGTGACCAACCTGTTGAACGACGTGGCGCGCGTGCTGTTTCGGATCGTGACGCTGATCACGCGGGTCGCGCCGGTGGCGGCGTTCGGCGCGATGGCCTTCACCGTCGGCAAGTATGGTCTGGGCTCGCTGACTTCGCTGGGGAAGCTGATGCTCTGTGTCTACGTGACGTGCCTGCTGTTCGTGTTCGTCGTGCTCGGGCTGATCGCGCGGCTGCACGGCTTCAGCATAGTCCGCCTGCTGGGCTGCATCAAGGAGGAGCTCCTGATCGTGCTCGGCACGTCGTCGTCCGAGAGCGTGCTGCCCCAGATCATGCAGCGAATGGAAGGTCTGGGCTGCGCGCGTCCGGTCGTGGGAATTGTCCTTCCAGCCGGCTATTCCTTCAACCTCGACGGCACCTCCATCTACCTGACGATGGCCGCCATCTTCGTCGCCCAGGCCACCAACACTCCCCTGACGCTCGGGCAGCAGCTCACGATGCTCGGCGTGCTCCTGCTGACCTCGAAGGGTGCGGCCGGCGTGACGGGCAGCGGGTTCGTCACCCTTGCGGCCACGCTCGGCGCGGTCAGTCACATCCCGATCGCGGGCTTGGCACTGTTGATCGGCATCGACCGGTTCATGTCGGAGGCCCGCGCGCTGACCAATCTCTGCGGTAATGCCGTGGCGATGGTGGTGGTCGCGATGTGGGAAGGCGCGTTCGATCGCAGCAAGGCCGGCGCCATCCTGCTCAAGCCGACGGCGGCAGGCCGTGCGGCCTCGGCGATCGACTGATGCGGCTATTTTTCCGCGCCGGCTGGGCATGGCGCGACGACGCAACAAAGGCAGGCGGGCGTGCCATAAGCGGAGATATTGATTGAGAATCACGCGTAGAATATCCGCGATCGCGGCCCGCGAGGACTTGGTCGGATCGCCTCCGCGTGGCAGTATGCTGCGAAAGGAGACTGTTGTATGCACCTCCCCCGCATGGCTGGCACCCTGCGCGCATTCGCGGGCCTGGCCTCCTTGGTGTCCGTCGGACTCGGACAATACGCGTTCACCGGTTCCGACAACTTCGATGACAACTCGCTGACGATCGGCGCGGGCCAGCGGTGGGTCGCGAGCACCGGCACCGGGACCGGCGCCTTCGCCGAAACCGGACAGCGCCTGGAATACACCGGCATGACCTCGGGCGGCGTGGCCGGGCGCCGGCTGCTGGTCTGGTACGATTCGACTTTGGGAAACAACAGTTTCGCCGAGGACTGGCAGGCATCCGTCGTGGCCACCAACCTGTCGTCCGCGCTGACTACCTTCACCGAGATAGGAATCGAGGTCTTCAAGGCTGGCGCGGACAGCGGCTATTTCGGCCTCTATCTCTATCGCGACAGCGGGTCCGACTACATGATCTATGCGGAAAACCGGAGCTTCAACGGCTCAAGCTACGTGCAGGTGGGCGCCCCTTGGGGGCTGGTCGCCGCGACCTCGGTGGATGTGGAGCTGCAGCTTTCCTGGAGTGCAACCGCACGACTGCTGACTGCCGGCTACCGTTTCGATTCGGTCTCGAGCTTTACGACCCTGAACATCGGTACGCCGGCGCAAATCGATCCGGCAGCCACCTGGTCGACCAGTCCGTCGACTGGCTTCGGCCTGCGCCTGGCGGGACATTCGAGCCTCGATGACATTCCTGCAGCCACACTGTCCCTGGACGAAATGAAGGTGGCCACCGCTGTGCCGGAACCGGCGGCTCTGGCTTTGGCAATGGGTCTCGGGGCCCTTGGCTGCGCGGCTTGGCTCCGACGCAATTTGTCATCGCGGCGGCTGCCCTAATTCCATCCCGCAATCTCCCGCGCGAACCGCTGCCTGGCCGCCGTCCAAGGCACGAACGACCTGCGCCTCGGCGCGATTGCCAAGCCGACCGGTTGCAGTCATCTACCGCTGCAACCCTAAGTAACATGAAAACTCTCCCTTGGACCGGCTTGGCGTTGGCGCTGTTCGTTGGTCATCTCGATGCCACGGCAGTTGAACCCTTCTATGACGGCCTCGGCTCGCACACGCGCCACATCACCACCACCTCACCGGAGGCGCAGAAGTACTTCGATCAGGGCCTGCGCTTCTATTACGGCTTCAACCATGGCGCGGCGATCCGGTCCTTTGCCGAGGCGGCGCGCCTCGACCCGGCGAGTGCCATGGCGCACTGGGGCATCGCGCTGGCGAACGGTCCCCACATCAACTTTCCCCTGGTGCCGCCGCCCGCCGCGGAGGCGGCGTGGAAGGAACTCGGGCTGGCGCAGCAGCACGCGGCCGCCGCGACGCCAGTCGAACGCGACCTCATCGCCGCGCTCGCGGCACGCTGCGCCAACCCGCAGCCGGACGACCGCAGCGGCCTGGATCGCGCCTACGCGGATGCCATGCGCAAGGCCTGGCAGGCGCACCCGGACGACGCCGACGTCGGCGCGCTGTTTGCCGAGGCGATGATGGACCTGCGGCCGTGGGACCAGTGGACGCCCGCGGGCCAGCCCGAGCCCGGCACCGACGAGATCCTCGCCACGCTCGACGCGGTGCTGAAGCTCGATCTCCAGCATCCTTTCGCGAATCACCTCTACATCCACGCGGTGGAAGCCTCGCCGCATCCCGAGCGCGCCGTGCCCGCGGCGGACCGCATGCTCAACCTGCAGCCGGGCCTGGCGCACAACGTCCACATGCCGTCGCACATCTACATCCGCGTCGGCCGCTGGCAGGACGCGATCGACGCGAACGTGCGCGCGGTCGCCGCCGACCGGAGCTTTCGCGCCGTGGCCGGCCCGCCGCAGGGCTTCATCGTCGTCTACATCGCGCATAACCGGCACATGCTTGCCTACGCCGCCATGATGACCGGCCAGCGGACGCTGGCGCTCGAGCACATCCGTGCGATGGTGACAGAGCTGCCGGAGGAAGCGCTGAAGGACTTCGGCCTGGAGGTGTTTGCCGCGATGCCTTACGAGGTGATGACGCGGTTCGGGCAATGGGACGACATCCTCGCCGCACCGGATCATCCCGACTGGATGCCGTTCACGCGGGCCATGCGCCACGCTGCGCGCGCGATCGCGTTCGCGGCCAAGAAAGACACCCAGGCTGCGCGGGCCGAGCAGGCGCTGTTCCAAGCCGAGGCGGAGCGCGTCCCGGCCGACGAACTCGCCGGCAACAACACCAGCCGCCAGGTGCTGACCGTCGCCACGCCCATGGTCGAAGGAGAGATTCTCTATCGCGAGGGTCAGGTCGATTCCGGCATCGCGGCCCTGCGCGCGGCCGTGCAGGCCGAGGACGCGCTGCGTTACGACGAGCCGCCCGGCTGGCTGCTGCCGGTGCGGCATTCGCTCGGCGCGGTGCTGATGCAGGAACGCCGTTATGCCGAGGCGGAGCAGGTATATCGGGACGACCTCGCGCGCCTGCCCAACAACGGCTGGTCGCTCTTTGGCCTGGCGGAAGCGCTGCGTTACCAGCGCAAACACGCCGACGCCGAGCCGATCGAGAAGCAGTTCAAGACCATCTGGGCAAAAGCGGAGGTGAAACTCCACAGCTCCTGCCTCTGCCAGCCGGGAATTTGACCAAGAGAGTGCGGCAACGGCGTAGCTCCTCTTGGGTGGCCCGCACGGAGTGCCGGTTCAGCCGTCCGCAGGATTGTGAATCAGTCCTCTTCGGGGGGCGTAAACCCTCGGCGCAATACATTTTCCGCGATGAGCCGCGGAAACAGGAAGTTCTCGAGGTATTCGCGGCCGCCGGCCTTGGTGCCGCCGCCGGACATCTTGAATCCGCCGAATGGGTGCCGCTGGACGATCGCGCCCGTGCAGCCGCGGTTGAGGTAGAGATTGCCGACGAGGAACTCCTGCTGCGCGCGCTCGAGCGCGCGCGGGCTGCGCGAGAAGAAGCCGCCGGTGAGCGCGTAGTCGCACGCATTGGCCATCCCGAACGCCTCGTCGAGGTCCTTCGCCTTTAGCACCGACAACACCGGGCCGAAGATCTCCTCGCGGACGATCTTGTGCGTGACCTTGCAATCGGTGAACACGGTCGGCGGAACGTAGTAGCCGCCGCTGGCGACGGCCTCGGGCGACAGCTTCGCCTGCCACGCGAGCTTCGCCTCCTTCTTGCCGGCCTCGATGTAGCCGAGGATCGATTTCTGCGCGGCCTCGTCGATGACGGGATTGACGATCGTGCCGGGCTGGGTTGGGTCGCCCACCGGCAGCGCCGAGCAGGCGGCGACAAAGCGTTCCATGAAGCGGTCATAGACGCCCTCGAGCACGATCAGCCGCGACAAAGCCGAGCACTTCTGCCCGGCGAAGCCGAAGGCACTGTAGAGCGCGGCCGGTATGGCCTCATCGAGGTCGGCGTCGTTGTCGATGATCATGGCGTTCTTTCCACCCATCTCGCAGACGACCTTCTTGAGATTGAGCTGGCCGGGACGCGTCTTGCCCGCCTCCTCCCAAATGCCGCAGCCGACCTCGCGCGAGCCGGTAAAGGCGATGAAGTCGACCTGCGGGTGCGCCACAAGGTGCGCGCCGGCGTCGGCACCGGAGCACGGGAGGTAGTGCAGCGCGCCGGCCGGCGTGCCGGCCGCCATCATGATGTCCATCAGGAACGCGCCGATGATCGAAGTCTGGCGCGCCGGCTTGATGATCACGCAATTGCCGGCGACGAGCGGCGCGACAGTGAGGCCGGTGAGGATCGCGAGCGGGAAATTCCACGGCGCGACGGCGACGCCGACGCCACGGGGCGTCCACGTCTGGATGCAACGTTCGCCGGGGACGTGCTGCGTGACGACGGGCTTCGCCATCCGGCGCATTTCGACGGCATAGAAGCGGAGGAAATCAATCGCCTCGGAAACATCGCCATCGGCCTCGACCCATGGCTTGGCTCCCTCGAGGATGAGCAGCGAGTTCAGTTCAAGCCGGCGCGATTCCATCAGATCGGCGGCGCGCTCCAGGATGCGGGCGCGTTCGTCGACGGGCGTCGCGCGCCATTTTGGAAAATAGGCGACGGACGCGGCGACGGCGTCATCAGCATCCTGCACGGTGCCCTTGGCCCAGTAACCGACGACCTGCGCCGGGCGGGCCGGGTTGACTGACGGGAGGAAAGGCCGGTCAATAATCTTTTTGCCGTTGATGATGCACGGCCACTTTTTGCCGAGCTGCGTCGCCTCGAACTGTTTCAGGGCGGCGCGCTGCTTGTCGCGATTGGCGGCGAGCGAGAAGTCGGTGTTGGCGGCGTTGATGAATTCGCCTTTGGCGCGCGGCTTGCGGGCGAGCGGTTCGGGAGCCGTGGCGATGGCGTCGACCGGATTGCCGAGGAGTTGCTCCTTCGTCGCCTCGCCCATGTTTTTGATGCGCAGGAAGCCTTCGTTGGACGTATTCTCGAGGAGCCGGCGGACGAGATAAGCCATGCCCGGGAGCAGCTGGCCGATCGCGCAATATTCGCGCACGCGGTGGCCCATCTGCAGGAGCGCGGCCTTGAGCTCATCGGCCATGCCGAAGAGCGCCTGGAACTCGTAGCCGCGCGGATCGATGCCGAGGCGCTCGGCCTGCACGATGGCGTGGGCGCAGGAGCGGACGTTGTGCGACGCGAAGTTCGGGGTCACGACGTCGATGTTCTCGAGGAGGAAAACAGTGAGCTTCTCGTAGTTCGCATCGGACTCCGGCTTGCGCTGCCAAACCGGCGCGGGCCATTCGCGCTGTTGGGCGATGACGGTCTCGTAGTCCCAATAGGCGCCCTTCACGAGGCGGATGCTGAGGCGGCGCTGGTGCTGGCGCGCCCAGGCGACGAGATCGCGCAGGTCGGCCTCGCAGTCGCGCAGGTACGCCTGGAGCGCGATGCCGATGGCGGGTTTTTGGGCGAACTCCGGTTCCTCGAAGATCGACTTGAAGAGTGCGAGCGTGAGGTCCTTCAGTTTGTAGCTCTCCATGTCGAAGTTGATCAGCGCGCCGACCTCGGCCGCGCGGCGCAGGATCGGGCGCAGACGCTCCTTGAGCGCGGCGATCGAGTTCTCCGGGTCGGCCGGGTGGACGTCGGGGGTGAGCGCCGAGATCTTGACCGAGAGGTTGAGCCGTGGGAGCGGGCCTGTCGGGCCGACATCGCTGAAGGCTGGCGCCGGTTCCTTCGCGAAGAACTTCGACACGGAGTCGAGGATCTCGAGGTTGCGCTGCAGGAAGACGTCCGCCTCGGCATCGTTGACGACGGTCTCGCCGAGGAGGTCGATGGTGGTGGCAAGGCCGAGCTTGGCGTTCTTCTTGATCTGCTTGATCAGGTCCTCGCCGGTCTCGCCGGCCACGAACTGGCCGGCCATGTCGACGATCTGGGCCTTCACCGGGCCGGCGACAAGCGCGGGGGCGAAGGAGGACGCGGCCAGGCCGGCCTTGAGGGCCGGGTTCAGTTCCACGGCTTTGTCGCCGAGGTACTCCTGCAGGTGGCGGACGATCTCGGCGGAACTGTCGAGTGAAGGTAAGACATCGACGAAGCGGAAAAGCTGGGTCTTGAAGACCGGGTCCTTCATCGACCAGTCCATCAGGCGGGCGTACGCGCCTTTCTTGGAAAACAGCGCCGGCGGCGGCTGCTGGTCCATCAGGGCGAAGATTTTTTCGCCTTTCGCGCGGACGGCGGATTCGATTTTCGGGTCGGGAACGAGGAAGGTGCTCATGGGGATCGGCCTGGCGGCCGCACGGAGTTGTTTGGCTCCAAAGTGCCGCCGGGCGGAAAAGATGGCAAGGGCGGCGCGGTCACCCAAACGGAGCAAAACCCGCTCTTATCGCGGGTGTAAGCGTGGCGGCGCACGGGCCTTCCCTCCCGTCTCAGCGGGTTCGAGGTTGGAGCCTGCGTACGGGCGAGTGCGAAGCACGGCTGGCCGCGGAATCGCCGGCAAGCAGGCTCCGGCAAGTTGCCGCGGCGAAGCGACAGGTTGTTGTGTAGGGCATCAGCTGCCGTGACCGGTCGCCGCCGGGCGAACGCGAAATTCAGCCTCGCGGAATGCCCCGATTTCGCTCGGGAAGTGCCTCCACCGGCCACTCCGCGGCAGTGGCTTATAGGCTTGGCGGATCGGGTTTTGCGTGGCAGGAGGTTTATGCAACTCTGCCGCGGTACGCCGTGTTCTAAGCGTGAATGAAGATCCTACAGTGCACACAACCACGACCGAAGGCGTAACCAGCCCGCCGGACTTCACCACCTTCATGCGCAACTACCAGGACATGGTCTACTCCACTGCAGTGCGGCTCATCGGGAACGAGACGCAGGCGGAGGATATTGCCCAGGAGGTGTTCATCAAAGCCCACGAGCATTTCGACAACCTGCGTTCCAGTCCGACAGCGGGCGGCTGGTTGAAGACCGTGGCGACCAACCTTTCGATCAATCACATCCAGCGTTACAAGAAGCGCTGGACCTTCTTCTCCGACATCGTCCATCGCGACGACGAGGGCGAGGAGAAGGAAGTCGAGTTCGCCGCGCCCGATAATTTCTTCGCCGCCATGGACTCCGGGGAACGCCGGGAGTGGGTTGAGCGCGCGCTGGAAAAGCTTCCCGAACACCAACGCGTCCCGCTGGTCCTGTTTCATTTCGAGGACATGCCCTACGAGGAGATCGCCAAGAAGACTCGGGTCTCACTCAGCAAAGTGAAGACGGACATCCTCCGCGGCCGCGAGGCCCTCGCCAAGATCCTGCTCCGCAGCGGAGCGAGCCATGAACGTTTCGCCACCTGAGGACACGCCATGAACCCGGAAAAGATGTCCCCTGAGGAACTCGAGCAATTCATCCACCGCGAACTGCGGGCGCTGCCGCCGCGCAAAGCGCCGGAAGGATTCGAGGCGCGCTTCCAGGCGAAGCTCGCGGCGCGGCAGGCCCAAGCGGCGCTTTCGCCGGAACAATTGGAGCAGCTCGTGCATCGCGAATTGCGGGCGCTGCCGCTGCGCCGCGCACCCCAGACGCTGGAGGCACGCGTCCTCGCGGCCATCGAACGCCAGGCCTCCATCCCGTGGTATCACCGCTCGTGGTCGTACTGGCCGGCCCCGGTTCGCACCGCGTTCATCGGCGTCGGTACGCTCGTGGCCGCGTTCGCCGTCGTGGCTTTCTACCAGATGAGCCAGGGCGCCGCCCTCGCCTCCGTCGACCAACGCATCGGCGCCGGGTTCGATTGGATCGGCCGGCTCGTCGCGGCCGGCAAGTGGACCGTCAATCTGGTCCAGCAGCAGATCGCGAACATTCCGGCTCTTTGGCTCTACGGCGGACTCGCCTTCATCGGCGCCATGTACGCCACCTTCATCGGCCTCGGCACAGCCGCTTACCGTTACCTCTATCGCAACAATTAGTTTCCCCGTGAAAAGCGCCAGTCACCTCAAATATTTGCTCCTCGCCCTGCTGGGCCTCGGCTTGGTCGCCGGTCCCGCCATGCGGGCCGAGGATACTCCCGCGGCTTCGCCGCCCGACCAGCAGGCCGCACCTGCGGAGTCCACGAAGGCTCCCGAAACCAAGGCGGGCGACGAGGCCGCGCCCGCCGCACCGGCTGCTCCCGACACCGAGGTGAAACCCTCGCAGGCCGTCGCGCCCGCCACCGAATCGAATCCGCCGCCAGCCGTTGAACCGGCCGCGGAATCCGGGCAAGCGAAACCGGTGCCGCCGGCGTCACCGGCGCGTCACCGTCGCCACACCAACCGGTCCGGGAACGAGAAGTTCACGTTCGGCGGCAACAGCACGCTGGCGGCCGGCGAGTCGGCCGAAACTGTCATTTCGATCCTCGGCTCGTCCACGTCGGCGGGTGAGGTCAGCGATGCCGTGGTCTCCGTCATGGGCGGCAGCCGGATAACCGGGGGAACCGTCGGCGATTCGGTGGTTTCCGTCCTGGGCGACTCTTATGTGAACGGCCACGTCCACGGGCAGGTGGTGGCGGTGTTCGGCAATGTCGAGCTCGGGCCCGACGCCGTCGTCGACGGCGACATCGTCTGCGTCGGCGGCGAGTACAAGCACGACCCCAATGCGGTGCACCACGGCAACGTGCAGAACGTCGCGATCGCCGGGCACCATTTCAATTTCAGCGCGCTGCACGCCTGGTTCGAGAAATGTGTGTTGTACGCGCGCCCGCTCGCCTTCGACGGGCGCCTGTGGTGGGCCTGGAGCATCGCCCTGGCGTTCCTGGGCTTCTACGCGCTGATCGCGCTGTTGGCGCCCACGGGCGTGAACAAATGCGTGGAAACGCTTGAGCAGCGGCCGGGATCCTCGCTCCTGTCGGCGCTGCTCACGCTGTTGCTCACGCCGGTCGCTTTCATCCTGTTGTCGCTGACCCTGGCGATCGCGATCGGGTTTGTGCTCATCCCGGCCTTGTCGCTCGGCCTGTTCTTTGCCGCCTTGTTCGGCAAGGTCGTCATGCTCGCGTGGCTCGGCCGCCGGTTTACGAAACTCGCCGGCGACGGCGTCTGGTCGCACCCGGTGTTCGGGGTGCTGATCGGCGGCGCGATCGTCCTGTTGCTCTACACCGTTCCGATCGCCGGTTTCGTGGTCTACAAGCTGCTCGGCATCCTGGGTCTCGGCGTCGTGGTCTATACGCTGATCCGCGTGAGCCAGGCCAGCCGTCCGCCCAAGGCGGCTCCGGTGAGCGCCGCCCCGGCGGTGATGGCCGCGGCCGCGCCGCTGACGGCACCCGTCGTTCCCGCGGCTCCCGGCACCGGCGAAGCCGTGCCGCCGGTGATGCCAGGCGAACCCGCGGTGGCGGCAATACCGCTGGCCGCGTTGCCTCCGGTCATCTCGGCCGTGACGCTGCCGCGCGCCGGATTCTGGATCCGCGTCGGCGCAGCCTTCCTTGATTTCATCATGGTGTTCGTGGGCGGCGTGATCCTCCTGAAGGGCATCCTGCACCTTGGTCTCGGGCCGGGCATCATCTTCCTCGCCTGGATCGCCTACCACCCGATCATGTGGAAGCTCAAGGGCACGACGATCGGCGGCATCATCTGCAACCTGAAGCTCGTGCGGGTGGACGACCGGCCGATCGATTGGGGTGTCGCCATCGTGCGGGCCATCACCGCGTTCATGTCCCTCATTGCCGCCGGCCTCGGATTCATCTGGGTGGCGTTTGATGACGAGAAGCAATCGTGGCACGACAAGATCGCCGGCACGACAATCGTGCGGGTGCCGAAGGGCACGCCGCTGCTTTGATGATGTCGCCGGGCCGACGGCGGCCCGGTGACAGCCTTTTCGTTTGCGGTGGGGCGGGGCGCGGCCCTAGGGAATTGTCGCCTATGGCAAAGCCTCTGGTCGGAATCATCATGGGCAGCTCCTCGGATTGGGAGACAATGCGGCATGCCGCCGCAACCTTGGAACAATTGGGGGTGCCTTTCGAGAAGCGCGTGGTCAGCGCCCACCGCACGCCGCGGCTGATGGTGAGCTACGCGGAGGCGGCGGAGAAGCGGGGCTTGCGGCTAATCATTGCGGGTGCCGGCGGGGCGGCGCACCTGCCGGGCATGGTGGCGTCGCTCACCACATTGCCGGTGCTCGGCGTGCCCGTGGAATCTCGGGCGCTGAAGGGATTGGACTCGCTGCTCTCCATCGCGCAGATGCCCGGTGGAGTGCCCGTGGCGACGTTTGCCATCGGGCGGGCCGGAGCGATCAACGCGGCGCTGTTCGCGGCGTCGGTGCTGGCGCACGGCGAGGGCAAGACCCGGGCGGCCTGGAAAAAATTCCGCGCCGACCAAACCAGCAAGGTCCTGAAGGCGAAGCTCCCGTGAGCCGCGGTGAATTGATCCTGCCCGGCGGCACCATTGGCGTCCTCGGCGGCGGACAGCTGGGCCGCATGCTGGCGCAGGCGGCGGGGCGGCTGGGGTATCACGTGCACGTATTCGAGCCGGTTGGACCGTGTCCCGCCGGCGAGATGGCGCGCAAGGAGGTCAACGCGCCTTACGAGGACGTGGCATCGCTGGCGGCGTTCGCGCGGGAATGCGACGTCGTCACGTACGAATTTGAAAACGTGCCGGCGGCGCCGCTGCGCGAGATCGAGGAGCTGACCCAGCTTCACCCGCATTGGAAGGTGCTCGAAACCTGCCAGAATCGCTCGCGCGAGAAAAACTGGCTGCGTGCCCGCGGCTTTCCGCTGGCGCGGTTCGCCGAGGTGCCAGCCGGCGGCGATGTGGCCGCGGGCGTTCGAGAGGTCGGCCTGCCGTGCGTGGTGAAGACGGCCGATTTCGGCTACGACGGCAAAGGCCAGATCAAGGTGCGCGAGGAGTCGGAGGTGCCGGCGACGGCGCGAGCTTTCGCCGACCGGGCCTGCGTCATCGA
Source organism: Lacunisphaera sp. (assembly GCA_035549095.1). Classification (GTDB taxonomy): domain Bacteria; phylum Verrucomicrobiota; class Verrucomicrobiia; order Opitutales; family Opitutaceae; genus Lacunisphaera. Next base: position 257,042 of record DASZRV010000066.1, read on the forward strand.
GCAATGGATCGATTTTGCCCGTGAGATTTCCGCCGTGGTGGCCAGGGGGGCGACGGGAGAGGTGCGGGTTTACCCGGTCACGGAAAACATCCATACCGACCATATCCTGGATTTTTCGATCGTGCCGGCGCGAGTGCAGCCGCCAGTGACGGCAGCGGCGGAGGACCTGGCCCGGCACATCGCCGAAGCGATCGGGCTCGTGGGCGTGATGGGCGTGGAGATGTTCGTGACGAGGGCGGAAAACGTCCTGGTCAACGAGCTGGCGCCACGGACCCACAACAGCGGGCATTGGACGCTCGATGCGTGCGCGACGTCGCAGTTCGAGCAGCAGGTGCGCGCGATCTGCGGTTTGCCGCTGGGTGACGTGACGCTCACTTCTCCGGCGGTGATGGTGAACATCCTCGGCGATGCCTGGGGACTGCGGGCCGGCTCGAACCGCGCGGCAGCGGAACCCGACTGGCCCGGGCTGCTCGCTCAATCCACCACCAAGTTACACCTCTACGGAAAACGCGAGCCGCGAGCCGGCCGGAAGATGGGGCATTTCACGATTACGGCAGACAGCGCCGAGCGGGCCTTCGAGCTGGCGCAGGCCGCCAAGGCCCGGCTGCCGCGATAAGGTTTCGGAGCAGCGAAATTCCCGCCCGGCGGGGCCCGCTCAAACCGCCGGCTGGATCATACCGCGGCATTCACCGAAACCAATCCGGCGGAAGCCCGGCTGCTCGGCATAGCCGCGCAGGATGATCTCGTCGCCATCTTCGAGGAAGGCTCGTGCTTCGCCGTTGGCCAGGTGGAGCGGTTCGGTGCCTCGGTGCGTGCGTTCAAGGAGGCAGCCGCACGATTCGGGCGTGGAGCCGGAGACGGTCCCGCTGCCCAGCAAGTCGCCCGGCGAAAGATTGCAGCCGTTACTGGTGTGATGCGTGACCAGTTGCGCCAAGGTCCAATAAATGTCCCGGAAGCGCCCTGTTGAGAGCAGCACAGGCGGTGCGCCTGCAGTCCGCGAGCGTGAGGTCGACAGCCATGCTTCCAAGGTGAGGTCGAGGCCACCCGCAGCTTCATTGTCGGCCGAATGCAAATAGGGCAGGGGAGCGGGCTCGCCGGCCGGGCGCGGCGCAGCGGGCACGCGGAACGGCGCCAAGGCTTCCATTGTTACGACCCAAGGTGAGATGGTGGTGGCAAAGCTCTTCGAGAGGAACGGCCCCAGCGGCTGGTATTCCCACGACTGGATGTCGCGCGCCGACCAATCATTGAGTAAAACGATGCCGAACAGGTGGTGCTCCGCGGTTGCCAGGGGGAGCGGCGTGCCGAGCGAGTTGCCTCGCCCAATGAAGGCGCCCACCTCAAGTTCATAATCCAGTTGGGTGCTGGGGCCGAAGGAAGGTGACGACGAGGTCGCAGTTTTTGTCTGCCCGGAGGGACGACGTACCTCGGTGCCGTTGACGACGATCGACGACGCGCGGCCATGGTAGCCGATTGGCACCCAGGAATAGTTGGGCAGGAGTGGTCTTTCGGGTCGGAACATGGCTCCCACGCGTGCGGCATGGTGGCGCGAGGCATAGAAGTCCGTGTAATCGCCGATTTTGGCGGGGACGCACATCTCGACGGCGCTCGCGGGCAGCAGGCATTCCGACACCGCCGTACGAAGCGGTCCGGGGGGACAGGTCGCAGCATCCAACAGGTCGCAGATGGTACGCCGAAGGGCCGAGTTCGCTTCAGGCTCCAAGGCCATCAACGCCGCCAGATCCTCCGCCTGGCACGCAGTCCACACTTCGTTCGAGGCGCCGCTGCCCAGTGCGGCCTTTGCCAAGCCCTTCAATGCGACGGCCTGGAGGTTGAGGATCGATGATCCGATTGCCACGCCGAGCGCCCGTCTGCCAGGCGCCCCTGGGCGGCGGAAAAGTCCGAAGGGCAGGTTCTGAAGCGGAAAGTCGTTTCCCGGCTCATTCGCCGACTCAATCCAGCTGAACCTCGTGGCATCATGGGTCGAATTCAGTGTCATATTCGGGGTCATAAGTACCGTTTCGGGCGCCGCAGGACGGCCCCGACGATCACGGCGGCCGGCGAGCCGAAACACGAGGCTATCTTTCACATTGGTCCGCAAGTCACGGGACTTCAGCAGGTGAGAGTCATCGCATTCCCGGCCAAATAATCCAGCTGGATTTACGTAACTAATTGGTCACGAGAGAAAAACTACTGGACTCGCTGAAGGCTCTCGGCTCGAGATAATTATTGAATCCCGGCGTGGAAAATGCACCATTCGTCGCAAGAAAATAGCCGTTCACGGCAGTTTTCCACCAACACACACAACCAAAGAACTATGAACAATAGCTCCGTAAGTTATCTACGGAAGCCCTTGGCGTTGCTTTGCGCCGGGCTTTCGTTGTTCGCGGCCCAAGCCGCTTTTGCGCAGGCGAGCAATCAATCGTCCAATACCGAAGAGACGATGAAGCTGGATAAGTTTGTGGTCACCGGCTCCTACATCCCGGCGGCCATGGACGAAGCCAAGGCGATGCCGGTCCAGGTCATTGACACGAGGGCGATGGAGGTAACGGGCATCAAGACCAACGTGCTCGACCTTCTCCGGAAAACGGTTCCGCAGATCCAGGGCGCCAACAATATCGGCATCGAGAATGCCAACATCTCCGGCGGATCCACCAACGGTGGTTCCCAGGTGGCCCTCCGCAACACAGACACGCTGGTGCTGATCGATGGCAAGCGCGTCGCGGCCTCTGCCGTGGCGGCGGGCGGTGCGTCGGGTGGGGCGACTGAGTTCGTCGACCTCAACCTCGTTCCGATCTCGGCCGTTGACCGCATCGAAGTGCTGACGGACGGTGCGTCCGCCATCTACGGCACCGACGCGGTGTCTGGTGTGATCAACATCATCCTCCGCAAGGACTATCAGGGTGTTGGAATTGATTTCCACTACACGATGGCCCCGAAGGATACCGGCGGCAACTGGACCCAGAAGTCCCTCTCCGTCGTCGCCGGTGGTGGCAATCAGAAGACCCACGTGACGGTCTCGGCTGAATGGAGCCAGAACGACCCGCTCTGGGAGCGTGAAACGACGTATGACAACCCCTACTACGGGACGGGATCCTATCCGGGCGTGATCAATGACGGCGCCGGACAATTCTATCGCTTGAAGGACGGCCTCAACGCGCCGCCAGCCGGCCCGAACAGCCTCGCGGACCTCGTGGCCCAAGGCATCTACTACAAGGTTGATGACCCGACCACGGGCTTCAATCTTTCGCAGAAGCCGACCATCCTGAACAAGGTCGACAAGCGCATCCTGACGGTCGCCGCGACGCACGACATCTCCGACAAGCTCACGCTTAAGGGAGACTTCCTATACGGGACGACACACACGAACTATCAGTTGAATCCCCAGCCGGTCTCGGCCTCGAGCACCACGCTGATCGGTTACGGCCAGTCCGCGCTCACCGACACCGGGATCACGGTCCGCAATCGGTTCATCTTTGGACCGAACCGTATTTACGACAACAAGACCAACTTCTACCGCTTGACGGCCGAGTTGGACGGGAAGGTGAGCGAGTACTTCAACTGGCGCCTCGCCGGCAATTACAACAGCTCCTACCAGGTTGCCCTGGGTGAGAACCAGATCCTCAATTCCGCGCTCCTGAGCGGCATCCAGACCGGCAAGATCAACCTCTTCGCCATCCAGCAGGATGCGTCGAAGCTGTCGGCGGCCAACATCTTTGGCACTTCGGTCGCGGATTACGACAGTGAGCTGTACACCCTGAACGCGATGGCTGACGGCAAGATTTGGGACCTGCCCGCCGGTGCCGTGCAGTATGCGGCCGGTCTCGAGTACCGGAACCAGTCGCTCGTCGCTACGGCGGACATGAACAGTATCATTCCCCCGGGCGCCACCACGTCGTTGTGGAACAACGGCACCTCGTTGAGCCCCTTCAACAAGAAGCGTGACGTCAAGGCGGAGTACGCCGAAGTCAAGGTTCCCGTCTTCAGCCCCAGCCAGAACCTCCCCGGCCTGCACCTGGTGACGCTGGACGTGGCAGCGCGCCACGAAGAGTACAGCGAAGGCAACAAGAAGACCGTGCCGAAGTATTCGCTGCGCTACCTGCCGTTCAACGACGAGCTGGCGATTCGCGCCACCTATGCCGAATCGTTCACCGCGCCGACGATGTACGCCCTGTACGGCCCGTCGTCGTCTGGTTTCACCAACTCGCCCGGCGGCCTGAACGCGTACGATTCCTCCGGCAACGCGAAGGGCACGAAGTTCCCGAACATCCAGGGCCAGCAGATCAACGGGTTCAACCCGCACCTGACCCCGTCCACCGCCAAGAGCTTCACCGCCGGCTTTGTGTACTCGCCGAAGGCGCTCAAGGGCCTGGAGCTGACGGTCGACTATTATCGCATCAAGCAGGACGACCTCATCGGTTCACCCGGTGGCACCCTCACCATGATGCAGTCGGTCGAGCAGTACGGTCCGGCATCTCCGTTCACGCAGTACGTCACGCTGGGTAACTACGCGTTCAACGGTGGCACGCATGTCACGGCCCCCGGCCAGATCTCGCAGAATCCGGCCAATGTCTACGTCATCCAGCAGGTGGTCAACATCGCCAATCAGGAGCAGCACGGCTTCGACGTCGATGTGCGGTACACGTTCCCCTGGGCGTCCTACGGCCGCTGGGTGCTCGATTCGCGGTGGGCGTTCCTGCAGAAGTTCAACCTGCAAGCCAGCCCGACGGCGGCCGGCACCGATTATGCCGGCTACGACGATTACGGCACCCTGCCGAAGCACCGCGCCTACACCACCCTCGATTGGGACTACAAGAGCTACGGCGCGACGCTCGGATGGACCTACATCGCGGCGGTCGACAACCTGTCGGGTGACCACATGGAGGCCTACAACACCCTGGACGCCCAGTTCCGCTGGAACTTGGGCGAAACCAACTCGAAGCTCAATGGCCTGAGCATCAACCTTGGCATTCAGAACCTCACCGACGAGCCGCCGGTGCTGGACCGCACGAACTACGCGAGCCCGCCGTTCGACGCCAGCGCCTACAGCTTCTTCGGCCGGATGTTCTACGCGGACGTGCGCTACCGGTTCTGACGAACGGCCACGACGGCTTATCCCAAGCGCCCTCCCGAAAGGAGGGCGCTTTTTTTTGCCCAGACACCATTTGCGCCGATGCGGCAAACCGGGCCTGGGCATGAAGGGAATAGCATTGCGGCCAGACCGTTTGTGCGACGGCATCCGCACAGAACTGATGAACTTGTGGAACCGCGTGACGACGTTCGCCCTCCGGCGGTTTTCGGCGCAAGACCGGCGGGAACTCCTGCTGTTGGTTGGATTGCTGCTGATGATGTGTTTGCTGCTGCAATTCGGCTTCAACCAGGTGCGCGAATGGCGGACCGAGGCCGAGCATGACAAGTTGCAGACCTTCCTCCTGAGCTGGGACAGCGCGGCTTGGTTTGTTTGGCTCGGCGCCGCGCCGGTGATGCTTTGGATCGTGCGCGAGTTTCCTCTCGATCTCCACGAGATGGCCTGGCGAAACGTGGGGCGCATGCTGGTTTGCAGCGTTCTGTTGGGGCTGGCGGTGATGAATCTCCGCTGGATCCTGAGCGTGGCGGGAAACATCTGGCGACCGGACGCCGCCGACCTGCCGACCGACTGGCAGAATTACCTCTACAACACGTTCCGCCTCTGGCCGCTCGACATCCTGACGTATTGCGGGTTCTTCGCGGTGACGTTCGCGATCGACTATTTTTTCCAGGACCGGCGCCGCACCGAAGAGACGGTCCGGCTGCAGCTGCATACGGCCCGCCTGCAGACCGACCTCACGCGGGCGGAACTCGCTGCGCTCCGCGGACAACTCCACCCCCATTTCCTGTTCAACAGTTTCAATGCGCTGGCGACGCTGGTGCGGCAGAAGAAGAACGATGAGGCCGTGGAGATCATCGCGCAGCTCAGTGCGCTGCTCCGGCTGGCCATCGAGCGTACGGGGCTGATCCAGATCCCGCTCCACCAGGAGATGGAATTCATCGAACGCTACCTGGCCATCGAGCGCGTCCGGTTCGCGGAGAAACTGCGCGTGGAACTCGCGGTGGACCCGGCCACCCTGGATGCGCTCGTGCCGAACATCGTTCTCCAGCCTTTGGTGGAAAACGCCATCAAGCACGGCATCTCCAAACGAACGACCCCGGGCACGGTCAGGCTGGCATCGACCCAAGCAGGCGGGCGGCTGCATATCACCATCAGCAATGACCGCGCGGATGAGCCCTCAACCGGGGCCGCCGACCCCGGCACGGGCACCGGCATCGGGCTGGCCAACACCCGGGCGCAACTGGAGAAGCTTTACGGCGTTGATTACCGCCTGGAGTTCATGCATGACCCGCGCGGAATCACCACCGTTGCGCTGGATCTGCCCCTGCGCACCGCGGTGCCACCGCCGAAGCCGTGAATCAATCCATCCGCACCCTGGTTGTCGACGACGAGCCGCTGGCCCGCGAGGGTATCCTTACGCTCTTGGCGCAGGACCCGGAGATCGAGGTGGTGGGCAGCTGTGCGGACGGCCAGTCTGCTGTGACCGCGATCCGGACGCAGCGTCCGGACCTCGTGTTTCTCGATGTCCAGATGCCCAAGCGCAGCGGATTTGAGGTGATCAGCGAACTCAAGCCCGCCGAGCGGCCGGCGGTGGTGTTTGTCACCGCCTACGACCAATATGCAATCCAGGCTTTCGAGAACTGTGCCGTCGACTATCTGCTGAAGCCGTTTCGTGATTCGCGGTTTGTCGGTGCTCTCACCCGGGCCAAGGCCGAAATCCGCCGGCAGCGGGTGGTGAGCATGGGCGAGACCATGGAACGCCTGCTCGCTTGCGTGCAGGCGATGGTTCGAACGGACGCGGTTCCCGTCGAGGCCCCGGCGACTCCCGCCGCCGCAGCGCCGTCCGACCGGGTGGTCATCAAGGCCGGCAGCGATCTGCACTTCATCAAGACGGCCGACATCGTCTGGGTTGAAGCCCAGGCCGATTTCGTCCGGGTCCACACCACTGGCGCCGCCCAATTGGTGCGGGAAACCCTCCAAAACTTCGAGCGGCGGGTCGACCCGGGCAAGTTCCTCCGGATCCACCGATCTTCCCTGGTGAATCTCGATCACGTGAAGAAGGTCACTCCCGCCCTTTACGGTGATTACATCGTCCTGCTGAGCGACGAGACCAAGTTGCGCCTGAGCCGGAAGAATCGGGGCCGGCTCAAGCAGATCATAGCGAGATTGTCGGCGTCCGGGGAAATCGACTGAGCGGATTGGTGGTCCGTCTCGCCGCGATGGCGACTGGGCGGCGCTAGCCGCCAAATCGGCGGAAAATCGCCGTGCATTCCGTCGTAGTTTTGGAGCTGTCCGTTCCGATAACCCGGCAGTCCATCGATATGCTGTTGCTGCGGGTTATGACACAAGTAGGCAGGCCGCAAATACGGCAACGTATTTAACACAACACACCTAAGAACTATGAACAATAGCTCCGTAAGTAATCTGCGGAGGCCTTTGGCGCTGCTTGGCGTCGGGCTCTCCCTGATCGCGGCTCAGGCCGCTTTTGGTCAATCGGCTGACGACACCGGCAAAAAGGACGAGCCCATGAAGCTCGACAAGTTCGTCGTCACCGGTTCGTACATCCCGGCCGCGGCCGATGAAGCCAATGCTCTCCCCGTGCAGGTGATCGACACCAAGTCGATCGAGATGACCGGCGTGACCAAGAGCGCCCTGGATCTCCTCCGCAAGGCCGTGCCCCAGATCGTCGGTGGCAACAACATCGGCGTGGAAAACGGCAACATCGCGGGCAACAGCACCAACGGCGGCTCGCAAGTTGCCCTCCGCAACACCAGCACCCTGGTGCTCATCGACGGCCAGCGCGCGGCTTTCGACCCGGTTTCCGGCACCGGCGGCTACCAGTTCGTCGATTTGAACATCATCCCAGTCTCCGCCGTCGAGCGCATCGAGGTGCTGACGGATGGCGCCTCGGCCATCTACGGTTCCGATGCCGTCTCGGGCGTGGTGAACATCATCCTGAAGAAGAATTTTCAGGGTGGGGAAATCGGCGGGTCCTACGGCTTCGAAAAGGCCAGCCGCACCGGTGCCATGTATCGCGAGCGCTCGGGCCACGTCATGTTTGGCGCCAACAGCGACAAGACCAACATCACGGTATCCGCCGAATGGAGCCGGTCGGACCCGCTCTACGAGCGTGACTACAACTACACCTCGCCGACCGTCGGCCTGACGGTCAGCTATGCCGGCGTGGTCAACGACGCCTCTGGTAACTTCTACAAGCTGAATCCGTCCCTGACGGAGGCCCCCGCCACGCCGCAGCGGTCGCTGGCCGATCTCGTGGCCGCCGGCGTGTACATTCCGACGAGCATCGATGACGTCGCGAACGCCTTCGACTTGTCCACCCGGCCGACGTTCCTCGGCGCCCTGGACAAGCAGGTGGCGACCTTCTCGCTCGAGCACCACATCAACGACAACCTGAAGGTTTCGAGCAGCTTCCTCTACGCGAAGACCTCGAACAAATATAACCTGAACCCGCAGCCGCTGTTCCTGACGATCAACAATCCGTCCGACCCGACCAGCTTCAACCTGCCGGGTATTCCGATCACGGATGCCAAGGCCCAGATCCGCAACCGTTTCATGAACGCGGGCAATCGCGACTACATCAACGACACGGACACCCTGCGCGGCACGATCCAGCTCGACGGCAAGATCAACTCCGACTGGAACTGGTCGGCCGACGCCCTCTACAACACCGCCGACCAGCACGCGGTCAGCACGAACCAGATCCTGAACTCGGCGCTCGTTGCCGGCATCCAGTCCGGCCTGATCAACTTCACGGCGATCAACCAGGATCTCGGCAACCTCGCGACCGCCGGTGTCCTCGGCGATGCCCAGGTTATCTCCAAGAGCAAGATCATCGCCTACGACGCCCGCCTCAATGGCCGCCTCTTTGACCTTCCCACCGGCCCGGTCTACATCGCCGCCGGCGTGGGCTACCGCAAGGAGACCAGCTCGGTGACGGCCGACAAGAACAGCGTCAACAATCCGGTCACGGGTACCTCCGCCTGGAACTTCGGTGTTTCTGTCGACCCCTTCGCCGCCCAGCGCAACATCAAGTCGATGTTCCTCGAGGCCAAGGTGCCGGTGACGAGCCCGGAGAACCACATCCCGGGCCTGTACACCGTCTCGCTCGACGGTGCGATCCGGCATGAGATCTACAGCGACACCGACGACCCGACCGTCCCGAAGATCAGCCTCCGCTGGCTGCCCTTCGACGACCAGTTCGCGATCCGCTCGACGTTCTCGAAGTCGTTCTCGGCCCCGATTCTCTACAGCCTCTTCGGGCCGACGAGCTCGGGCGCGACGCCTTCGCTCGGTGGCCTGACGGCTTACGACGGCAGCGGCAACGCCATCGGTGCCTTCCCGAACGTCCAGGGCCAGCAGCAGTCGGGTTCGAATCCGACCCTGAAGCCTTCGAAGTCGAAGAACTACACGGTCGGCTTCATCTACTCGCCGCGGAAGTTCAAGGGCCTCTCGTTCTCGGTGGACTACTACAACATCCACGAGACCGACATCGTCGGGTCGCTCGCCTCCACCTCGACCATGATCCAGGATGTCGAGCAGTTTGGCCCCGCCTCGCAATACGCGCCCTACATCCACCTGGGCAATTTCGGCCAGCTCGGCGGCACCAACGTGACCGCCCCCGGCCAGCTGCACATCAACCCGGCCAACGTGTACGTCGACCAGTTCAACGCGAACGTGGCCAGCCAGAACCAGGATGGAATGGATATCACGCTGAAGTACGGTTTCGACTCCCACGTCGGCCGCTTCGACCTGACGAGCACCTGGGTGTACCTGCGCAGCTTCCGGATCCAGCCCTCGGCCGGCCAGCCATTCGACGAGTACGTCGGCTTCAATGGCTACGGCACGCTGCCGAAGTACCGCGAATACACCACCCTCAGCTGGCAGTCGGGCGCCTATTCGGCGAACATCGCCAACACGTTCATCGACTCGGTCACCAGCGCGGGTGATCCCACCTACAAGGTCGGGTCCTACTCGACGGTCGACATTCTCGGTTCGATGGATGTGGGCCGGGTGTTCGCGCCCTTGCATGGGCTGAATGTCACGCTCGGCATCAACAACGTGTTCAACCGGTTCCCGCCGGTCGACCCGAACGAGTTCTCCGATCCGCCGGCCGACACCAGCATCTACAGCTCGATCGGGCGGTTCTATTACGCCCAGTTCAACTACAAGTTCTGAGCGGGCCTCCAAGGCCAGTCGATTCAGGGCTTCCCGCGAGGGAAGCCCTTTGTTTTTCCCGGAAGCCCGAGCGTCGCAATTCCGCGCGTCCGCTTAGCGCTTCGGCGCGAGATGCCGGGCAAAGAAAGCCTCGAGCTTCTTGTAGTACTCAATCCGGTTCGACTCGTTGTAGAAGCCGTGCCCTTCATTCCGCTCAATCAGGATCTCGTACGGCTTGTGGAAATGCTTGAGCTTCGCCTCCAAGCGCGTCCATTGCCCATAGTCGACGCGCGGGTCATTGAAGCCATAGGCGTTGAAAAGCGGGACCCGGATGTTCTCCACGAAATTGACTGGGGAGCGCGACGCGAGGTAATCCCGGTCCGTGCCGAGATGCTCACGATAAAAGATGTCCGCACTCCGGGTGCCCCGATTGCGGCCCATGTTGACCAGGAGCGTCAGGTCGGACGGACCAACATAGTTGGCGCCGCAGCAGTAGAGTTCCGGCGTGAAGACCAAGCCGGCCAGCGTGGCGTACCCGCCGTAGCTCGCACCGTAAATGGCCACCCGCGCCGGGTCGGCGATGCCTTGCTCGATGGCCCAGTGCACCGCGTCGGTCAGGTCCTGCTGCATCTTGCCGCCCCATTCATGGTAGCCGGCGCTCTCGAACTTGCGACCATAGCCACCCGATCCGCGGTAATTCACCTGCAGCACCGCATACCCCCGGTTGGCCAGAAATTGGACCTCAGGATCATAACCCCAGTCGTCACGGATGCCATAGGGGCCGCCATGGGGATGGATGATGAGCGGCACGCGCGCAGCTCCAGATTCGAGCGGCCGGGTCAGGTATCCATGGAGCATCAGTCCATCGCTCGCGGTGAAGGAGATCGGTACCATCGGGCACATCTGCTCCGGATGAATGCGCGCGTTGACCTTGCCGACCATGCCCAAGCGCCCGGCGGTCAGGTTCAGGACATAATAGGTGCCGGGGTCGCGATCGCTGCCCGCCCGGATCACCAGGGTCTTCTCATCCTCGGACGCACTTACGATGTCGTTGGCGGTGCCAGGAAGTGAACGGTCGATGACCTGTTGCAGACTCTCCCGGTGCGCGTCGAAGAAGTGGTAGTGCCGCTTGTCGGTGACATACGTGACGCCATACAGGCGTGACCGGTCCCACGAGGTGAGCACGTTTTCGATTTCGCCTTCCGGCGCCTGGAAGAGAGGCGCCCCGAGTTCGCGGGTGCGCACATTCAGCGCCTGCAACACCGGGGTATCGCGGTCGGATGAGTTGAGGAGGTAAAGAGTCTCATTGTCCGCCGCGAAGAACAGAAACTCCCACGCGGGCGCCCCGCCGGGCGATTCCGCCACCTTGACATAGGAGTCGTCCGGCGCCGGGCGGACCTCGTAGACGAGGTTTCGACCCGACAGCCAGCTGCGAGCCCGGAGCCGTCCGGCGTTGTCGGCAACGTTGCTGCTGTCGAAGAATGCCTGGACCTCGTCGCGGGCCACCGGGGGATCATAGTGCGCCACGTAAGATCGGTTGCCGGTGCGAACGTCGACCAGATACATGGAAAAACTGTTTCCGCCCGTTTCCTTCCGTCCGAAGACGAGCAGGTGGTAAGGATCATAGCGGAGGGTATCAACGATCCACATGACCTTCGCCTCCTCATTATATCGTTCCTGGTAAGCCTCCGACAGCGCCAGGACGCGGCGTTTCGCCCCGGGCTTCGGCGGGGCGATCGGAATTGAGCGCCAGGCGGAGAATTCCTCACCGCCGACATCGCCTCCGTAGACGATGTAATCGTTTCCTTTCCAGAAGAACTGCTTGATGTTCTCATCCTGAGCGGAGACCAAGGCCTCGGGGGCGCCGCCGGCCGTCAGGTCCATCAACGCCACGCCCACCTTGCCATAGCCGAGGGTGGTCAGGAAGGCGAGATGCCGGCCATCGGGCGAGACCTGCGGCGCGCGGATATCCGCCTCGACAAAGAAATCCTCGAGCGGGACGGTCGCGGCCAATGCCGGCATGAACCCAAGGAGGCTGGCGCACCACGCGGCAACAATCAGCCGGAGTCGGACGAACGGGGCTTTCATGGTAGTTGCAGTATCGCTAGAAGAAACGGCGTCGTCGCCGGCCGCAATCACGGATCAGGGGGACGGGCTTTTGCCGCTCCCACCCGAGCGTCAGCGGGATGGCCCGGCGCGAAGCTCGAGCACCGCGGCATTCTCCTGCCAATTGGGCGCGGGCCAGCCGCGCGCCGGTGCCGGCTGTCCGAGTACCTTGGCGCCACGCCAGCCGCGGATTGGCCGCGACTCCGCGCCATTGATCAGCGCTACTTGGCTGATCGCCACCTGGCCGACTCCGCGCACGGCGATCCGCAGCGGGAGATCGGGCTTGTCGAGCGGGGCGACGAACTCACGCCTGATCTTGGTGCGCGGGCGCGCAGCCTGGGCGCGAAACTCAATCGTGAACCGGCCAATGACCTCGCGCCACGAACCCGTGTCCGTCCGTTGTTCGACCACGACTCGCTGGAGAGCCGGGGCAAAGTTGTGCACCACGAACTGCAACTGCCACGCCCCGGCCATGGGACTCTCCCGCCACACGATATCCGGCCGGCGGGCTGCGGCCCGTAGCCACCGGCGCCAGGAAGTGAGCCGCGCCGCGTCCGCGCGGAGCATCGCGATATTCGGGTTGGGCTGGCTCCGGCGGCGACTGCGTTGCCACATGCCGTCTGCCGCCAATCGCGCGGGGGGCAATGAGAGCGCAAAGTCGGCCGCCGCTTCATCGGCCTGCTTGATCCCGCCGATGATCGCCGCCACCTCGTCCTTTTTCAGCAGCCGGCGCCATCGAAGGACCTGCCGCGCCGCCTGGCGCACGAAAACATCGCGTCGCGCCAGGTAATGCCGGAATTCCAGGCTCGAGGCCAGGGGTGGCGGCCAGGATTGCGTTGCGATTCGCGCAAGAAATCGTTCGCCGGCCTCGAAAGACTTCGGGCTCTCACTGCCGCCGAACACGTCCCAGCGCTCGTTGATCTGCCACCGGGCATAGCCGGCGAAAGCATGTGCGTCGGCGGCGAGCAGCGCGCGAGCCTGCCGCTGGTTCGAATTGCCGGGGAACAGCCGGTTGAGTCCGCCCGCCAGCAGGGTGGTGTGATCATCGTGGCCCGGCTCCAGCCAGAGGGACGCGGCCGCGGCGTCGACCAGTGTCGTGGTTTCCAGCGCCAGGCGATTCGGCTCCCATGACGTAATCAACATCCCGGCGGCATCGACGGCGACGCAGCGCTGCCACCAGGAGCGAATGTTTCCGAGCCGGTCACCGAACACCGGCAACGGTTCATGGCGAAACGCGCCGTTCATCGGGCAGCCAAAGTAGCCGATGTGCTGCTTCCGGAGGGCGGGCGCCAGGTCACGTTCGGCGAAATTGAACAGCTCAACCCGCGGCTTCCGTCCAAACGGATAGTAGTACCAGTCGTACGCCATGAGACCGGGCGGAAGCAGCGGGATCGCCTCCGGCACGAAGTAAAGCATGTCGGCCCAAAATCCGAGTTGGAGATCGTGGCGCCGCGCGACCTCATGCAGGCGCTGCACGTGGCCGGCGAACAATCCCGCGAGCCCGTGACGCGCCACTTCCGCGCGGCAACGCGGGCATTGGCCGAGATGGTAGGACTCATCGAGGCCGACATGGATTTTGCCGGCGGTGCAGAAGGGCGCCATGTCGCGGATGAGGAGTTCGGCGAGTTCGGTGGTGCGCGGGTGGAGCGGGCAGACCTGGCCGCGCTCCAACGGCCGGTCGTTTTCATCGCGGAGCTCGTTCAAGTCGCGCCACGCAGGATGTTTCACCACGTATTGCGTGTGGCCGAGAAGATTGACGATCGGCACCACCTTGATGCCACAGCGCGCCGCCGCGCGAATGAGCTTTTCGAATTTCCCAATGGACCAGGCCTCAGTGCGCCCGAGGCCCGGCAGGCTGGGATAATGCACGGCATCCTCGAGGTGCAGGTACAGTTCTTCGTACCCCCAGGCGGCATAACGCGGGAGGAGCGAGCGGAGAAAATCCGGGCGTTCCACCTGGCGGGCGAAATCCCACTGGAAGGCTCGAATCATGGCGCGGAGCGTCGCCCGGGCGGCATTTAGCGGCGTTTCTGCTGGATCAACTGCTCGAGCTTGACGATGTCGGCGGCGAACAGGCGGATGCCCTCCGCCGTCTTGTCGACCGCCATCGGATCCTCATTGAAGGCATAGCGAAAGCCCTTCTCGTCGAACGTTACGCGCTCCACCGGGGTCGCCTTCGCCCGCGCCGGATCGAGTTTGCGTTCGACCGGCTCCTTGGATGCCTGGAGTTCGTGCAGGAGTGGCGGACTGATGGTGAGCAGATCGCAGCCGGCCAGCTCGAGGATTTCGCCCTTGTTGCGGAACGATGCGCCCATGACCTCCGTGGCATAGCCGAATTTCTTGAAGTAGGTGTAGATTTGCGTGACGGACTTCACGCCCGGGTCCTCCGCCGGTGCGAAGTCGCGGCCGGTATTCTTCTTGTGCCAGTCCAGGATCCGGCCGACGAAGGGTGAAATCAGGCGCACCTTTGCCTCCGCGCAGGCCACGGCTTGGGCGAAGGAAAACAGCAGCGTGAGGTTGCAGTTGATCTTCTCCTTCTGCAGCAACTCGGCGGCCTTGATGCCCTCCCAGGTCGATGCGAGTTTGATGAGCACGCGTTCGCGCGGCACGCCGCCCTTCTCGTACAACCCGACGATTTCCCGGGCTTTGGCGATGGAACCTTCGCGATCAAAGGAGAGCCGGGCATCAACCTCCGTGGACACGCGCCCGGGCACGATCTTCAGGATCTCCGTGCCAAACAGGACGAGGAGACGATCGATCACCTGGTCGGGGACGGCCGAGGCCCCGGCATCCTTGACGGCGCGGTCGACGAGATGCGCGTATGCCGGCATGCCGGCGGCCTTGAGGATCAGGCTGGGATTCGTGGTCGCGTCCTGCGGCGTATACGCCTTGAGCGTGGAGAAGTCCCCGGTATCGGCGACTACCGTGGTGAATTGCTTCAGGCGATCGAGTTGGTTCTGGGCATTCATGGCGTGGTAATGGAGGTGGCGCGGGGCATCGTGGGATGCGCCCGCAGGTAATTTTTCATCCATGCAATGCCGCCGGCTTCATCGTCGAACGCACCATCCAGCTGCGATTCGAACGCGGCCTCGAGCGCCGGGGTGAAACTCGGCCCCGGGCTGAGCCCGAGCGCGATCAGATGGCGCCCGAGGACGATGGGCTTGGGCGCGGCGTATTCCACCGCCAGTCGGTGGGCCGACGCCCGTAAAAGCTCGAGTCGCTGCACTGTCTGCTGCGAGATCAGCGGCGGCCGGCCGAGATGGTCCGCCTGCATGACGGCAATCAATTCGTCGAGTGTGGCCGGCGCGATCTTGCGCGCGAGCCGGCGCACCGTGGTATCGCGAAATTCCATCGGGCCATGATGGTGGAGCAGGTGATTGACGACCAGCGGGCGCACGCGGTCGGTCAGGTCGAGGGGAGCGCCGATCCGCCGCAGGAAGCCCTCGGCCAGCGGTCCGCCGGCGGCTTCGTGCTCCGGGCTCACCCAACGCATCTGGCCGCGCTTCCGCGCCTGCTTGGTGGTCGTCGCCTTACCGAAATCATGGGCGAGCACGCTCAAAGAGAGGATGCGGCGGGTTTCCACCGAGCCCTGGCTCCACGCCGGCAACCCAACGAGCGCATCCAGGCAGTGGCCGGTGTGCACAAACACATCGCCTTCGGGGTGCCACTCGGGCTCCTGTGGCAGCCCATCCAGCGCGGCAATTTCCGGGAAATGGCGCAGCCATCCCGCTTGCTTGAGCACCATCAGGCCGGCCGACGGCTTCACCGCCTTGGTCGCCCACTTGTCCCATTCGCCCCACACCCGCTCCAGCGCCAGCTCGCTGTACGTCCCGCTGATCGACCGGCAAAGCTCGGCCGTTTCGGGCGCCAGCGCGAAGTCGAACCGCGCCGCCAGCTGGAAGGCGCGCAGCACGCGCAACGGGTCCTCTGCAAAGGCGCCGCTGGTATGGCGCAGCACCTTTTGCTTCAAGTCGGCGACGCCCGCGTGAAAATCAAGGACCCTCTGTTCGAGCGGATCGTAGGCGATGGCATTGACCGTAAAATCGCGCCGGGCGGCCGCCTCGGCATCCGTCAGGTTGGGATCCGGCTCGATGACGAAGCCGCGATGACCGGCACCGGTCTTGGATTCGCGGCGCGGCAGGCTGAAATCGTACTCCGCTTCCTCGAGCCGGACTTTCAGGACGCCGAAGCTCCGGCCGACGACATCGGTGGGCCCGAACGGTGCGAGCGCCCGGCCCATCGCCTCGTAGTCAAGGCCGTGCACCTCGACGTCAAAGTCCTTCGGCTCGAGGCCGAGCAGCCAGTCGCGCACGCAACCGCCGACCAGCCGCGGGCGCCCCCCCGCCTTGCGGAGGGCTTGCAGAGCGGCAAGGAGGGCGGGGGAGAGCTTCATGACGTAGTCTGCCGGAAAGCGGTCCAGGCGACCAGCAGCCAGCCCGCGAGGAACAGCAAGCCGCCGAGCGGCGTCACCGGCCCCAGAAACCTCGGTCCGCCCAACGCAAGCCAGTACAGCGAACCGGAGAATAACAGCACCCCGAGGGTCCAGCACAGGCCGATCGCACGCGCGTGCGGCAGCCCGCCGCTCCAGCCGGCCAGCGCGAGCAGGGCAACGGCGTGGACGAGTTGGTAGAGCACGGCTGTCTGCCAGGTGGTCGCGGAACCGCGCGCCGCCAGCGTGTCTTTCAAGGCATGGGCCCCAAATGCACCCAAGGCGACTCCGGCGAATCCGAGCAGGCCGGAAGCAACGACAATCATCCGCGAGGTGGTCTGCATGGCGAAATCACTGTATGGACAAGGCGGCTGAAAACAAACACATCCATGGTCAATGACCCCATGAAGGCCCGGCCGATATTGCTCCTGCTGGCCGCATTCGCCGCGCTGCTGTCCGGCCCGGCTGTGCGCGCCGACGAGCCGGCCTTCCGGTCGGATTTTGCCGTGGTGTCTCGCCAGGTGTTTCGCGGCATTGCACGAGCGGGATCGTCCGCGCAGATGAACGTCGAGTTTGCCGGCGGCGGGTGGCGGGGCGACGCCTGGACCAACCAGCCCTTCGATCGCGGGCAGGTGCGGGAGACCAACGTGAATGCCGGCTATGCCTGGAATCCCAGCGAGGAAATCTCGCTCGAATTATCCGCCGGTCATTCCTGGTTCAACCGCGTGCCGGGCGGAGGCGTCGGGCATTCCCTCGAGAGCGGGCTGACGGCGACCCTGGCCAATGTGCGCGGATTCGTGCCGAGCGTGGCGTGCTGGCATGATTTCACGTTTGATGCCGATACCGTGCAGCTGGCGTGCGCGCGCAGCATTCCCCTGACCAGGCTCGGCGCGTTTCTTGAGTGCAACGCTTTCGCCGGTGTGACCGCGGGTGAAGACTGGCGGCCCGACGCACCGGGCCCACGGCGTCGCGACGGTTACGGCTATTGGGGCGCGGAGGTGCGCCTGCCGTATCGGGTCGGCGCGCACACGACGATCACGGCCGGACTACATTATTCCGCTACCTCCGGGCGCTCCCTGGCGCATGGACCTTTCGGCTTGTCGGCGACCTCGAATTTCTGGGCCACTTTGGGCGTAAACCTCGATTTTTGAGGGGTTAAGCTGCACCCGGGGCAGCCGCCGAAAATGTGAAAGGTTCGAGGTTGACAGGCCATGTCGAAAACCTTCCCTTTGGCCCCTTTCCGCAAATGAAAACCTATCTGGCCAAGAAAGAAACGGTGCAGCCCAAATGGTATCTGATCGATGCCGACGACAAGGTGCTGGGTCGTCTCGCCGTTAAAGCCGCGAACATTCTGCGCGGCCGCCACAAGCCCACTTACACTCCCCACGTCGATACGGGCGACTACGTCGTCGTCATCAACGCCAGCAAGGTTGTGCTCACCGGCAAGAAGGAAGACGCCACCGAGTACATGTCGTTTTCCGGCTACGTCGGCGGCGAGAAGTACCGCAAGCTCGCCGATGTCCGCCGCCAGAAGCCCGAGTTCATCATCAAGCAGGCCGTCAAGGGCATGCTGCCGCGCAATCGCCTCGCCGCCAAGATGCTGACCAAGCTCCGGGTCTTCCCGGGCGCGACCCACGACCACGAGGCGCAGAATCCCGTCGTTTTGAAGTAACCCATGAGCGCTGAATCCTCCGTTTACCTCGGCACCGGCCGCCGCAAGTCGTCGACCGCCCGCGTCCGTCTCGTGGCCGGTTCCGGCCAGACCACGGTCAATGATCGCAAGTTCGAGAATTATTTCACGCACGACAACTTCGTGCGCCGCGCCCTCGCTCCGCTCGTCACGGCGGACAGCAAGGACAAGTTCGACGTAATGGTGAACGTCGCCGGCGGTGGCGTCAGCAGCCAGTCCGGCGCCGTGGCCCACGGCATCGCCCGCGCCCTGCTCAAGTTCAATCCCGAGCTTCGCGTCACTTTGAAGAAGGCCGGCCACCTCACCCGTGACCCGCGCGAGAAAGAGCGCAAGAAGCCCGGCCAGCCCGGCGCCCGCAAGCGCTTCCAGTTCTCCAAGCGTTAATCGCCCCGAACTGGAATCCGGTTTCCCCGAAGCGGAGCGCCCCCCGGCCTCCGCTTCTTCTTTTTCGGGTTACGAAACTTCTCGATTCCCCGGGGGGAATTCTTAATTCTGCCACTCCCTTTAAATGAATGTCGGCGTTGTCGGCGCGTCGGGTTACTCTGGCGAAGTTCTGGTCAAACTGCTCCTGGGTCACCCGCAGGTCAAACTGGCGGCCGTCACCTCCCGTCAACATGCGGGCAAGCCGCTGACCGTGGTCATTCCTGCCCTGCGCGGCACGACCGCCGAGTCGATCCGGTTCAGCGACTCCGACCCCGCGGCGCTCGCCGCGCGCCGGGATATCGGGCTGTGGTTTCTCGCGCTGCCGCATGGCGCAGCCGCGGATTTCGCCAAGGTGCTCGTGCCGGCCGGCGCGAAGATCATCGACCTGAGCGCGGATTTCCGGATCGCCGATCGTGCGACTTTCGAGAAGTACTACGGCGCCCACCACGCGCCGGATCTGCTGCCGGGGGCCCGTTACGTGCTGCCGGAGCTGGCCGACCCGACATGGCGGACCGAGGCCAAGGTCGCCGCCGCGCCGGGCTGCTACCCGACGGGCACCCTCGTACCGTTGGCCCCGTTGCTCAAGGCCGGGATCGTCACGCGCGAGCACATCGTGGTGAATGCGTTCAGCGGCGTCAGCGGGGCCGGCCGGAAGGCGGAGGAACAGTATCTCTTCGTGGAGCGCGCCGAGAGCGCCAAGGCCTACGGGCTGACCAAGCACCGCCACCTCGCCGAGGTTGAGGAACAGCTCTCGCTTTCGGTCGGAGCCAAAGTGGTGATCCAGTTCAATCCCCACCTCGCGCCGATGCGGCGCGGCATCGCGACGACCATCACCGTGCCCGCGGCGGAGGGCGCCACCATCGACTCCCTTTACGCGGCGTGGCGCGCGGCCTACGCCGGGCGGCCCTTCGTCTCGCTCCTGCCCGCCGGCGAGACGCCCGACACGGCGTACACCGTTGGCACGAACCGCGTGGATATCGCCGCGGTCTTCGATGCGCGGACCGGCAATTTTGTCCTCACCTCGGCGCTCGACAACCTGGTGAAAGGGGCGAGCGGCCAGGCGGTGCAGATCATGAATCTCTGGCTCGGCTTTCCCGAGACCGCGGGACTGGTCTGAGCGCCCCCGGCGCCGACGCGCAGCATCTCATCACCCCTAATGACGCACCTGACCGTTACCCTGGATAGCGCCGGCATCACCGATGTCCCCGGCTTCGAGGCCGCAGGCGTGGCTTGCGACATTCGCGACAAACACGATCTCAAGCGCCTCGACCTCGCGCTGCTCTTCTCGCTGCGGCCGTGCACCGCCGCGGGCACGTTCACGACCAACGCCGTGAAGGCCGCGCCGGTGCTCCTGTGCCAGAAACATCTCGAGGAGGGCGGTCCCTTTCACGGTATCGTCGCCAACTCCGGCAACGCCAACGCCTGCACCGGCCCCGACGGCCTGCGCGATGCCCAGGCCACCGCCCAGCGCATCGCCGCGTCCCTCAACCTCAAGCCGGCGGCGTTCTTCGTTTGCTCGACCGGCCGCATCGGCCAGCCGCTGCCGATGCCCAAGCTGATCAAAGGTCTCGAGCGCGCCGTGACCGAGCGCGGCCGCACCCCCGAGCACGGGCAGAAGGCAGCCAGCGCCATCCTGACCTCCGACACGCGGCCGAAGACCGTGACCGTCAGCTTCACCTACGACGGCAAGAAGCACTTTGTCTCGGGCATCGCCAAGGGCGCGGGCATGATCCAGCCGAACATGGCCACGATGCTGGCATTCCTCGCCACCGATTTCTCGGTGCCGCGCAGCTTCCTCCAGAAGACGCTGTCGGAGGCCGTCGCCGGGACCTTCAACTGCATCACGGTCGACGGCGACATGAGCACCAACGACACCGTGCTGATCCTGGCCAACGGTCATTCCGGCGTCAGCGTTGGCGACAAGAGCCCGCGCGAGCTGCGGGTGCTGTTCGCCGAGGCCGTGTGGAAGGCCTGCGACGCCCTCGCGGACAAGATCGTGTCCGACGGCGAGAAGATCACGAAGGTGATCGAGCTGAAGGTGACCGGCGCCGCCTCGGCCGAGGACGCCGAGAAAGTCGCCCGCGCCATCGGCAACTCCCTGCTCGTGAAATCGTCCTGGTACGGCGAGGACCCGAACTGGGGCCGCCTGGCCGACGCCGCCGGCTATGCCGGCGCCAAGCTCGTCGAGGCGAAGCTCGACATCCTCTACAACGACACGCCGGCGATGACGGCCGGCCGCCCGCATCCGGAGCTCAAGCCGAAATGGAAGGAGATCGTGAAGGCCCGCCGCTTCACCATCACGCTGAACCTGCACCTGGGAAAGGCCTCGTTCCGCCTGCTCGCCTCGGACCTGACGGAAGGCTACGTGAACTACAACAAGAGCGAATGATCCGCCCGGGGCGTGGTCGGCTCGGGCCGCGATCGAAACGTCGCCGTTTCGTCACTCACTAATCGCTTGCGCCGGCGCCGGATTCGTCGCCACATTTTGCACAAATTTTCCCCGGACGGCCGTGACCTTCACGCGCCGGACACACGATAACACCAACGCTCCGCAGACATGCTTAACTTCAATCACAAGATCCTCTTCGTCGGTTACGGCGCCGTGGCCGAATGCACCCTGCCGATTCTCTTCAAGCACATCAAGGTGCCGGCGAAGAACGTCACGGTGATGGATTTCGAGGATCGCACGAAGAAGCTCAAGCCGTGGACCGCCAAGGGCGTGAAGTTCGTCCGCGATCGCGTCACGAAGTCCAATCTGGGCGCGCTGCTCGGCAAGCACGTTGGGCCGGGCGACCTGCTCATCGACCTCGCCTGGAACATTGACGCCCTCGAGATCCTGACCTGGTGCCGCGACCACGGCGTGATGTACATCAACACCTCGACCGAGTTGTGGGACCCGTACGCCTCGGGCCCGAACCAGCACCCGACTGAAAAGACGCTCTATTGGCGGCACATGAACCTGCGCCGGATGCTCGCGAAATGGCAGACCAAGGGCGCAAGCGCGGTCATCGAACACGGCGCCAACCCCGGCCTCATCTCGCATTTCGTGAAGCAGGGCCTCATCGACATCGGCAAACGACTGATCGCCGACAAGAAGGCCCGCGGCCGCGACGCCGAGACGATCAGCGAGCTCATCGCCGCGCGGAAGTTCAATGTCCTTGCGCAGAAGCTGGGCGTGAAGGTCATCCATTGCTCCGAGCGCGACACGCAGATCACCAACGTGCCGAAGCAGGTCGACGAATTCGTCAACACCTGGAGCATCGAGGGCTTTCGCGAGGAAGGCACCACCACGGCCGAGATGGGCTGGGGCACGCACGAGAAGACGCTCCCGAAAAATGCCTTCCAGCACAAACAAGGGCCGCGCAACCAGATTTGCCTCGCGCAGATGGGCATCAACACCTGGGTGCGCTCGTGGGTGCCGGACTATAACATCCTCGGCATGGTGGTCCGCCACGGCGAGGCCTTCACCATTTCCGATGCGCTCACGGTCTGGAAGAACGGCAAGGCCGTTTACCGGCCGACGATGCATTACGCGTATTGCCCGTGCGACGAGGCCATCTCCTCGCTCAACGAGATGCGCGGCTACAACTACAAGCTGAACGAGAACCAGCGCATCATGAACGACGAGATCACGTCCGGCGCGGACATCCTCGGCGCGCTGCTCATGGGCCACGCCTACAATTCCTGGTGGATTGGCAGCGACCTCAGCATCGAGGAGTCGCGCCGCCTGGTGCCGCACCAGAACGCCACCACGATGCAGGTGGCCATCTCGGTCATCGCCGCCTCAATGTGGATGATGGAGAATCCGCAGGAAGGCGTCCGCGTGCCGGACGAGCTGCCCCACGACTACATCCTGAAGATCGCCAAGCCGTACCTCGGCCGCTGGATCTCGAAGCCGTCCGACTGGACGCCGCTCAAGGATCGCGACCAGACCTTTGCGAAGTACAACAAGCCCGACCTCGATTTGCGCGATCCCTGGCAGTTCAAGAACTTCCTGGTGACCGACGCCGGGTGACGGCCCTGCCATGATCACCCAGGCCCGGCTCCAGCGGCTCGCGAAGCAACACGGCACCCCGTTGTTCGTCATCGACCATGACGAACTGCGGAAAAACTACCGGGATTTCCGCCGGCACCTGCCGCGCATCCAGGTCTATTACGCCGTCAAGGCGAACTCCGACCCGGCGATCGTGCGCACGCTCTACCGCGAGGGTGCGAGCTTCGACGTCGCCTCGATGCCGGAGTTCATGATCGTCTACCAGAACATCAAGCACCTCCCGGCGAAGCAGCGCCAGGACTGGATCTGGGACAAGATCATCTACGCCAATCCAAACAAGCCGACCGAAACCCTGGAGGAGCTCGATCGCTACAAGCCGCTCGTCACCTTCGACAACCTCGAGGAGATCCACAAGATCAAGAAGCACGCGCCGAACGCCGGCCTCGCGTTGCGCCTCAAGGTGCCCAACACGGGCGCGATGGTGGAGTTGTCCTCGAAGTTCGGGGCGATGCCCGGCGAAGCCGTCGACCTCATCCTTGAGGCCGACCGGCTCGGTCTCGTCGTCGAGGGCGTGAGCTTCCACGTCGGCAGCCAGACGACGAATTTTGAGAACTACGTCCAGGCCCTGAACCTGACGGCGGGCATCTTCCAGGAGGCGCGGGACCGCGGCTACACGAAGATGAACCTGCTCGACATCGGCGGTGGTTTCCCGGCGCCGTACGACGCGACGGTCAAGCCGCTGAAGGTGCTCGCCAAGGTGATCAACACCGAGATCGACCGCCTTTTCCCGAAGGACATCCAGGTGCTGGCCGAGCCGGGCCGGTTCCTCGTGGCATCGGCCGGGTACGCGGTCTCGAAGATCATCGGCAAGGCGGTCCGCGATGGGAAAACGAGCTACTACATCAACGACGGCGTCTATCACACCTATTCGGGCGTGATCTTCGACCACTGCAAATACCCGATCAAGTCGTTCAAGAAGGGAACGACCTCGCTCTGCTCGGTGTTTGGCCCGACCTGCGACGCGCTCGATGTCGTGTCGATGGCGGAAAATCTCCCGGACCTGCAGCGCGGCGAGTTTGTCTACAGTGAAAACATCGGCGCGTACAGCCACGCCTCCGCCACCTACTTCAACGGTTTCCCGCCGGCCAAGGTCGTGCACGTGAACCAGTGATCCGGCGCCAGGCGCGGATCCGTCGCTTCCTTCATGGACATCGCTGAAATCATCGCCAAGGCCAAGGTGCTGCTCGAGGCCCTGCCTTACATTCAGGACTTCCGTGGCTCGATCTTCGTCGTCAAATACGGCGGCAGCTTCATGGACGATCCCGATCCCACGGTGCGGCGCAGCGTGGCCACGGACCTCGCATTTCTCGCCGCGGTCGGCATCAACGTCGTCGTCGTGCACGGCGGCGGCAAGGCGATCAGCCGCGCGATGGACGAGGCGGGCCTGAAAGCGGTGTTTCGTAACGGCCTTCGGGTCACGGACGAGGCGGCGATTGCAATCGTGAAGAAGACCCTCGACGAGGTTGTGAACAAGGACGTGTGCGATACGCTCGCCTCGGTGCGCGCCAATCCGAAAGGCCTGCCCGGCGACAGCGTCATCGTCTGCAACAAGCTCGAGGTCGACGACGATGGCAACCCGTGTGACCTGGGTTACGTCGGCGACGTCACCGAGATCAAGGTGAAGCTCATCAAGAAGGAGATCGCCGACGGTTACATGCCCGTGATCTCGCCGGTGGCGGAAGGCCTCGATGGCAAGCCCTACAACGTCAATGCCGACACCGCCGCGGGCCGCGTCGCGAGCGCGCTGCGCGCGCGCCGCCTCGTCTACATGAGCGATGTGCCCGGCCTGCTCGCGAATCCGAAGGACCCGGACTCGATCATTTCCTCGCTGAAGGTGGGCGACGTCGACGCCTTGAAAAAGAAGGGCATCATCGACAAGGGCATGCGCCCGAAAGTGCACAGCGCCGTGCGCGCGCTCGAGGACGGCGTGCAGCGGGTGCACTTTGTCGATGGCCGGATGCCGCACAGCCTCCTGCTCGAGATCTTCACCGACAAAGGTGTGGGCACGGAAATTGTGCACAGCTGATCGTCGGGCGGCGCATTGTGCGCGTGCATTCCCCGCCGCGTTTCCTAAACTGCCGCCTCTTCATCTTCCATGAGCCAGCCTTCCATTGTCCGGACCAACACCGCCGAGCTTTATGACGCCTACGTCATGAAGAATTACGGCCGGCCCGCGATCACACTCGTGCGCGGCCAGGGCGTGTCGGTGTGGGACGACACCGGTCGCGAGTACCTGGACTTCACCTCGGGCGTGGCGGTTTCGGCGCTCGGTCATTGTCACCCGGTGTGGGTCGAGGCGATCCGCCGGCAGGCGGGTGAATTGATCCACGTCAGCAACCTGTTCCGTCATCCCAATCAGGGCGAACTCGCCCGCCGGCTGGTGCTGCAGGCCGGGCCCGGGCGCGTGTTCTTCTGCAACAGCGGCGCCGAGGCCAACGAGGGCCTGATCAAGCTCGCGCGCCTGCACGGCCTGCGCAAATCCGGCGTCGAGGGCAAATGCATCAAAATCATCGCGGCAAAGCATGCCTTCCATGGCCGCACGTTCGGCGGGATGAGCGCGACCCCGCAGGAAAAGATCCAGAAGGGCTTCCGGCCGCTGGTGCCCGGTTTCGCGTTCGGCGAGATCAACAACCTCGACAGCTTTGCCGCGCTCGTTGATGGCGACACCGCGGCCATCTTTCTCGAGACGGTGCAAGGGGAGGGCGGCGTCGTGCCGTGCACGGACGAGTTTCTGTGGGGCATCCGGCGACTCTGTGACGAGCGCAACCTGCTGCTCATGCTGGACGAGGTGCAGTGCGGCATCGGCCGGACGGGCACGTTCTACGCATTCCAGCAATCCGGCATCCGGGCCGACGCCATCGGCATGGCGAAGGGCCTGGGCGGCGGTTACCCGATGGGCGCCATTTGGGCGGCGGAAAGAAACGCCGACCTGTTCCAGCCCGGTTCGCACGGCTCCACTTTCGGCGGGACGCCGCTGGCCTGTGCGGCGGCGCTGGCCGTGCTCGATGTGATCGAGCGGGATCAGTTGTTGGAGAAAGTACGGACCAACGGCGCCACTTGGCGGAAGAAGCTGGAGGCACTGGTTGCGGAATTTCCGCAGCAGCTCAAGTCCGTCGCGGGCCGCGGCTACATGGTCGGCCTCGGGCTGCAGGGCGAGCCGGCCCCGATGCTCGCGGCCTTGCGCGACGCGGGCTTGCTGGCCGTCGTGGCCGGCGGCAACAGCATCCGCTTGCTTCCGCCGCTGATTGCGACCATGGAACACCTCGATCGCGCGACCGCGATCCTTCG
The DNA here is from genome assembly GCA_035549095.1 of Lacunisphaera sp. Lineage (GTDB taxonomy): Bacteria > Verrucomicrobiota > Verrucomicrobiia > Opitutales > Opitutaceae > Lacunisphaera. The sequence continues at coordinate 283,293 of DASZRV010000066.1, forward strand.
GACGGTCCTGTCCGGGGCCAAACCCAAGGCGCCGCAGCCATGAGGCATTTTCTCAAGGAAACCGATTTTAGCCGGGCCGAGGCCGCGCAGATTTTTGCGCTCGCGCGGCGGCTGAAGCAGGAGCGCGGCAAACACGAGCGCACCCTCGCCGGGCAGACCTGGGCGATGATCTTCGCCAAGTCGAGCACGCGCACGCGGGTGTCGTTCGAGGTCGGCATCCACGAGCTCGGCGGGAATCCGCTTTTCCTGAACAAAAACGACATCCAGATCGGGCGCGGCGAAACGATTTCCGACACGGCCAAGGTGTTGTCACGCTTCGTGCACGGCCTGGTCGTGCGCACCCACGCCCAGGCTGAGTTGGAGGAGCTGGCGGCTCACGGCGGGCTCCCCGTGGTGAATGCGCTGACGGATTTCCTGCATCCGTGCCAGATCTATGCCGATGCGTTCACCGCGGCCGAGCGTTGGGCCGGACCTCAGGGCGACCTCATGGCGTCGTTGCGCGGCCGGAAGGTGGCTTTTCTCGGCGACACTTCATTCAACATGGCGAATTCCTGGATCCTGGGTGCCGCGCTGTTCGGGATGAAGGTCGCTCTGGCGGGCCCGGCCGGACACGAGCCGTCGCAGGAAATTGCCGCGTTGGCGGCGAAAGCCGGCGGTACGTTTGAGTTTTCCACCGACCCGCGCGTGGCGGTGGCCGGGGCCGACATTGTCTACACCGACGTCTGGACCAGCATGGGTCAGGAAAGCGAGGCGGCCGCCCGCCGCGCCCGCATGCTGCCCTACCAGGTCGACCTGAAACTGTTTGGCTGCGCCCAGCCCGACGCCTTGTTCATGCACTGCCTGCCAGCGCATGCGGGGGAGGAGGTGGCGCAGGCGGTGCTGGATCACCCGCGCTGCGTGATCTTCGACCAGGCGGAGAACCGCCTGCACGTGCAGAAGGCGATCCTGACCACCCTCGCCCGGACCCGGGGCTGACCGACGTTACTCCTCCAGGATCAGCGTCACGCGATTGGCCTGGACCTTCTGGAAATAGCCCGTGGAGAGATTGCCGTCATCGAGCTTCGCGTCGATCTCGGCCAGCTGGGCATCGGTGCACGTGTAGCTCGAGATCGAGATCCCGGCCGACACACCGGCGATGTTGCGATCCCAATTCCAGCGTCCGCCGATCGGCGTGGTCGACTGCCATACGGAGACCTTGAAATCATTGCTCATCGACACCGGCGAACTCGGCACCACGCCGGGGGACGCATTGGCCGGCCAGCCGCCATTCTGCGTGTTGTAGATCTCAAAGGCCTGCGCGAAGACGCGAAAATCATTCACCACGCTGGAATTTTGGGCGGCTCGTTGTACGCGCTGGAACGCCGGGATGGCCATCGCCGCCAGCAGCCCGATGATCACGACCACGATCATGATTTCCACGAGGGTGAAGCCGCACTGGCGGCGGGAGCCGGATCGTGGCGTGGCCTTGCTCATGTGCCGGGGATGGTCGCAGTTTGACTCTTAAAATCAACATCGCTGGGGTGAATCCCAGGTAAAAGCCCGCTTTTTACTTTGCGCCGACAAACCCTTCCGCAAGGCTACCGGCTCACCATGAAGATCGTGCTCGCCTACTCGGGGGGACTGGACACCTCCGTCATCGTCAAATGGCTCAAGGAAACCTACGATGCCGAGATCGTCACATTCGCGGCGGACATCGGGCAGGAAGAGGAGCTTAAGGGTCTGCCGGCCAAAGCGAAGCGTACCGGCGCCTCCCGACACTACACACTGGATCTCGTCGAGGAGTTCGCGCGCGACTTCATCTATCCGATGGTCCGGGCCAACGCGATCTACGAAGGCCAGTATTACCTGGGCACATCCATCGCCCGCCCCCTCATCGCCAAGGCGCAGATCGACATCGCGCGCCGGGAAAAGGCCGATACGGTCGCCCATGGCGCCACCGGCAAGGGCAATGACCAGTGTCGTTTCGAGCTCACCTACATGGCACTGGCGCCGCGGCTGCAGATCATCGCCCCGTGGAAGCTTGAGAATTTCCGCGCCCAATTCCCGGGCCGCGCCGAGATGATCGATTACTGCAAGGCGCACCGCATCCCGGTGGAGGCCTCGCTCAAGAAACCGTATTCGATGGACCGCAACCTCCTGCATATCTCCTACGAGGCTGGCATCCTGGAGGACCCATGGTTCGATCCGACCACCAAAGCGAACAAGGGCATGTTCAAGCTCTCTGTCTCACCCGAGGATGCGCCCAACCGGGCCGAATACGTGGAGCTCGATTTTGTGCGCGGCAACTGTGTCGCCGTAAACGGCCGCAAGCTTTCGCCCGCCGGGGTGCTGCGCGCGTTGAACAAGCTGGGCGGCAAGCATGGCATCGGACGGGTCGACCTGGTGGAGAACCGCTTCGTCGGCATGAAATCGCGCGGGGTCTACGAGACGCCGGGCGGCACGATCCTGATGCACGCGCACCGGCAGGTCGAATCCCTCACGATGGATCGCGAAGTCATGCACCTGCGCGATTCGCTGATCCCGAAATACGCCGAGCTGGTCTATTACGGGTTCTGGTTCGCGCCCGAACGCGAGGCGCTGCAGGCACTGGTCGATGAGTCCCAGAAACACGTGACGGGCACCGTCCGCCTGAAGCTGTACAAGGGCAATGTCATCACCTGCGGCCGGAAATCGAAGTACTCCCTATACGACATGAACGTCGCCTCCATGGAGGGCGTGAAGAGCTGGTACAATCAAAGCGACGCGACCGGCTTCATCCGCCTCAACGGCCTGCGGCTGCGGGCGCGGCATTTCGCCCAAGGCGGACCAGCAACCTGATTGGCGCGCCCAGCCGCCAAATTCGGGCGACCGGACGGGTACGGATGCGATCGATAAGGTGCGTTTCGGCGCGCCACGTTGGTGTTTCGTCGCGTCGTCCTGCCGGACCGACTCGCACCGGTTGTAGGCGCGTCGTGTATTGTCTTCGCTCCGGGCTTCGCTAGGAACGGCGCACCCCCCATGAGCCCGAGCCCCCGCATCCACTGGTGGACCAGCGTTGTCGTGCTGGGTGTGGGCGCCGCGCTGGCCCTGGCCTGTTTCGGCCGCCGGGAGAATCTCGCCGCGCTGGCCCGGCCGCCGGCGGACCGCAACGTCCTGCGCATCGCCTTCACGGAGAACCTTGTGCCGGACCCGCATCGGTGGAGCATTCCGATGCCGACTTATAATCACTTCATCCTCTCGCTTTGGGAGCCCTTGGTCGGCTGCGATCCGATGACGGGCCAGCCGCGACCGGCCGCGGCCGAAAGCTGGAGCGTGTCGCCCGATGGGCTCGTCGTGACCTTCAAGCTCCGTCCGGACGGAAGGTGGAGCAACGGCGATCCGGTGCGGGCGGAGGATTTCGTTCGCGCCTGGCAGCGGCTGCTCCGGCAGCCGATGGAAATGGCGCAACCACTATACCTGTTGAAAAATGCCGAAGCCTTCAACACGGGCCGCCTGCGGGACCCGGCGCTGGTCGGCGCCCGCGCCCTCGACGATCTCACCCTGCGCATCGAGCTGGAGCAGGTGCGAACCAACGTGGTCGCCCAGCTGGCGAATCCGTTGCTGGCGCCGTTGCACGCCACCACCGAGCGGGTGCTGGCGACCCGCGCGTATGTCGCCCAGCCGCAGCTCCTCGTGTCCAACGGCCCGTTCCGGCTCGTGGCGGTCGGAGGCGACGGCTACCGGTTCGCCGTCAACGATCATTTCCACGGGCGAAAGGAAGTTCGTCTCGACGGCGTGGCGTTTGTGCGCGCAAAGAATTTCCGCGTCGAGCGGATGCTTCTGGCCGCGGGGGTCGTCGACCTCGTCTCGCCCCTGGGGGCGTTTTCCGACCAGCCCTGGCCCACCCATCGACCGGTGTCGATGCACAGCGAGCTGGTGCTCGCGGTGAGTTCGCTGAATTTCAATCTCCTGCGCGGCCCGTTGAATGACATGCGAGTGCGGCAGGCCCTGGCCATGGCGCTGCACCGCCGGGAGACCATCGACCGGTTCGGTCGCGGCCGGCTGGTGCCGGCGTGGTCGTGGGTTCCGGGCATCCCGGGGCGCGAGGGCCTGGCATTGATGAAGGAAGACGCGGAGCAAGCGCGCCGCCTCCTCGCCGAGGCCGGCTTTCCGGGAGGGCAGGGGTTCCCGGTCCTCACCATGGCGTTATCCAGCCAGAGCAAGGATGATCCCTTTCCCCCGGCCTGGTCGGAGAACTGGTATCGCGAGTTGGGCATCAAGACCCACCTCTGCTACGAACCGACCGAGCGGCAGGACCGTCGCGTGAAACAGGGCGACTACGACATTGTCTACGGCACGTTCACCGCCACGGTCTCGGACGCCGCGGACCTGCTCGGGGTTTTCGTCTGGCCGCCGGAATACAGCTACAGCAAATGGGTCGACCCGGAATTTGCGCGGCTGCTCGCGAAGGCCGAAGCGACGAGTGGCGCCGCGCGGCTGGCGATTCTCGAGCAGGCCGAGCGCCGGGCGATGGCCGCGATGCCGGCCGTGCCGGTCACGTTCACGCGGCGCGCGGCGCTGATGGCGGACGAGGTCCGGGGATGGTATGAGGACCCGCTGGGGCGGCAGTCGCCCAAGCGGCTCTGGCTGGCGGCCAATCCGGTGCCGGACGAGCCCGTGCGAGTGCAACCCGACCTATGATCGACGGCGACCGCATGATTCGCGCGCCGTTCTGGCGAGACTGGCGGACCTGGCTCGGGATCTGGCTGGTGGGTACGTTTGCGTTCGGTGCCGTGCTCACTTGGGACGCGTGGCCGTGGCTGCACGGCTCGGCGCAGGTGACGTTTCGCTACACCCGGCTGAACCGCTGGCCCATCGAGGGCCTCTGGTGGCTGTTGTTACCGCTGGTGTTCTGGCTGCACTCGCATCTCACCATCATGGACCGCCGGTGGGCATGGACGCTGACGTTGCACGCCGGCATGGCGATCCTCGTCACGGTGTTGTTTGTCGTTGTGGCTTCGATCCGGGTGGTGCTGGCCAATCACCTCCCGGCCTCGTTCCTGCCGGTCGTGGTGAATGACCTGCGCTGGACCGGCGGTTGGAGCTACACGCCGGCCCTGATCTACCTGCTGCTCACGTTCGCGCTCTACACGATCGGTTTTTACCGGGAGTGGCGCGCCGGCCAGCGGCGGATGGACGAACTGGTGGTGGCCAACGCGCAGCTCGAGACCCGGCTGGTGCGGGCAAGCCTCGATGCGCTCAAGATGCAGCTGCATCCCCATTTTCTCTTCAACACCCTCAATTCCATCACGGGTCTGATTCGCAAGGAGCGCACGCGCGAGGCGGAGGACGTGGTCGCCGGGCTCGGCGAACTCCTGCGCCGTTCCCTGGAGCACCGCCAGGAAGCCAAGGAGACGCTCGAGGAGGGCCTGGTGTTCCTGCGGCGCTACTTCGACATCGAGTGCATCCGGTTCCAGGATCGGCTGCAGGTCGAGTACGACATCGAACCCAAATGCCTGCGTTCGCTGGTGCCCAGCCTCGTGCTCCAGCCGCTGGTGGAAAATGCCATGAAGCATGGCATCTCCCAGGATCCGGCCGCCCGGCTCCTGCGCATCAGCGCCATCCGCGACGGCACCCGGCTCATTCTCACGGTGTACAACGACGGCCCGCCGCTGCCCAAGGACGACGCCACCCTGGCGAACGGCATCGGCCTCCAGAACACCATCGCGCGCCTGCGCATGCTCTACGGCGACGAGGCCCGCCTGCGGCTGCGTAATCACCCGCCCCGGGGCGTGCGCGCCGAGGTCATCCTGCCCTTTCAAACCAACACAACATGAAAACTACCACCGCCATCATCCGCACCATGATCGTCGATGACGAGGTGCTGGCCCGCGAAAACGTCGAGGCCCTTCTCCAAGACGATCCCGAGATCAAGGTCGTCGCCCAATGCAGCAACGGCGCCCAAGCCGTCGAGGCCATCCGCCAGCACCGGCCGGACCTGTTGTTCCTCGATGTCCAAATGCCCGGGATGACCGGCTTCGACGTGCTGGCCAAACTCCCCGACACGCTGCTGCCACAGGTGGTCTTCGTGACCGCCTATGATCATTTCGCGCTCCAGGCCTTTGAGGTTCAGGCGATCGATTACGTGCTCAAGCCGTTCAACCGGGTCCGCTTCGCCGAGGCCCTCGCGCGGGCAAAGGCCGCGGTGCGCGAGCACGACGCCCAGCAGATGGCGCGGCGCCTCGACGAGGTCATGGGCGCGCTGCAAAAACTGCGCGAAGGGCGGGAAAACGCGCCGGCCGGCAAGCCCGACACGCGGCTGTTCATCCGCTGCGATGGCGAGATTCACGTCATTGCGCCCGAAGACATCCTCTGGGTCGAATCCGACGGCGACTACGTGCGCTTGCATGTGGCCGACAAGGCGCGCTTCGTGCGCATGTCGCTGCTCAAGATGATGGAGAAGCTCGACCCGGCGCATTTTGTCCGCATCCACCGGTCGACGATCGTCAACCTGAAGCACATGCGGAAGGCGAGCCCGGCCCTTTACGGGGAATACACGGTCGAGCTGACAAACGGCGCCAAGCTCAAGGTCAGCCGCACCTTCGTGCACGACCTCAAGGCGCACCTCTGAGTGCCGGAACGCCGGCGCGTCCCGTCGCGCCGGCTTGGCGGCCCGGCGCGCGCCGACCGCCACTTGTATCGCGGAAGTGCAGCCCCGTCGCACCGTAATTGTGCGACCGGTCGGGGCGCGTGTCATATGGCGGCGCGCCGGTGCGGTTTTCGTCCCGGGCGCTCCACACACCCAAGTAAACGCATGAAATCTACACGCACCCTAGACAGGTGGCGTGGCGGCGCGCGCCATCTGGCGTTCGCGGCCCTCACCGTGTTCGCGGCCTCGGCCGCTTTTGCCCAGCAAAATGACAGCAGCAGCAACGGCGACACCGTCAAGCTGGACAAGTTTGTCGTCACCGGCTCCTACATCCCCGCGGCGGCGGATGAACGGAACGCCCTCCCGGTGCAGGTCGTCGACACCAAGTCGATCGAATTGACCGGCGTCACCAAGAGCGCCCTCGACCTCCTCCGCAAGGCGGTGCCCCAGATCGTCGGTGGTCTCAACATCGGCGTGGAAAACGGCAACATCGCCGGCAACAGCACCAATGGCGGCTCGCAGGTGGCGCTCCGCAACACCAGCACCCTCGTGCTGATCGACGGCCAGCGCGCCGCTTTCGATCCGGTATCGGGCACGGGCGGCTACCAGTTCGTCGACCTGAACATCATCCCGGTCTCGGCCGTCGATCGCATTGAGGTTCTGACCGACGGTGCCTCCGCCATCTACGGTTCCGATGCGGTCTCGGGCGTGGTGAATATCATCCTGAAGAAAAACTTCCAAGGTGGCGAGGTGGGCGGCTCCTACGGCTTCGAGAAGGCCGACCGCACGGGCGCGATGTATCGCGAACGCTCGGCGCACGTGATGTTCGGCGCCAACACCGACCGGACCAACGTCACGGTGTCCGCCGAGTGGAGCAAGTCGGACCCGCTCTACGAGCGCGACTACAGTTACACTTCGCCCGTTCTCGGCCTCACGGTCACGTACGCCGGCGTGGTCAACGACGCGGCCGGCAACTTCTACAAACTCAATCCGAACCTCACCGAGGCGCCGGCGACGCCGCAACGTTCGCTGGCCGACCTCGTCGCTGCTGGCGTCTATATCCCGACCAGCATTGATGACGTGGCCAACGGTTTCGACCTATCCACGCGCCCGACCTTCCTCGGCGCACTCGACAAGCAGGTCGCCACGTTCTCCTCCACCCACAAGATCACCGACAGTCTGTCGGTCGGCACCAGCCTCCTGTACGCCAAGACCTCGAACAAGTATAACCTGAATCCCCAGCCGCTGTTCCTGACCATCAACAATCCGTCGGACCCGACCAGCTTCAACCTGCCGGGGATTCCGATCACGGATGCAAAGGCACAGGTCCGCAACCGCTTCCTCAACGCCGGCAACCGGGACTACGTCACCGACACCGACAGCTTGCGTGGCACGGTCCAGGTCGACGGCAAGATCAACGCCGACTGGAACTGGTCCGCCGACGCCCTCTACAATACCTCCACGCAGTTTGCGACCTACAGCAACCAGGTGCTCAACTCCGCGCTGGTTGCCGGGATCCAGACCGGCCTGATCAACTTCACGGCGATCAACCAGGACCTCAACAAGCTCGCCCAGGCGGGCGTCCTGGGCAACGCCCAGGTGATCGGCAAGAGCCAGATCATCGCCTACGACGCGCGCGTCAACGGCCGCCTCTTCGACCTGCCGGCCGGCCCGGTCTACATCGCGGCTGGCGTGGGTTATCGCAAGGAGGCCAGCTCGATCACGGCGGACAAGAACAGCGTCAATAACCCGGTGACCGGCACCTCGGCGTGGAACTTCGGCGTCTCGGTCGATCCGTTCGACGCCAGCCGCAACGTCAAGTCCATGTTCCTCGAGGCCAAGATCCCGGTGACGAGCCCGGAGAACCATATCCCGGGGCTGTACACGGTTTCGCTCGATGGCGCCATTCGGCATGAGATCTACAGCGACACCGACGATCCCACCGTCCCGAAGGTCAGCCTCCGTTGGCTGCCGTTCAACGACGAGTTCGCGCTGCGCTCGACCTACTCCAAGTCATTCTCGGCGCCGATCCTCTTCAGTCTCTTTGGCCCGACCGGCTCCGGCGCCACGCCGCAACTCGGCGGCCTGACGGCTTACGACGGCAGCGGCAACGCGATCGGGAACTTCCCGAACGTCCAGGGCGCGCAGCAGAGCGGCGCCAACCCGAACCTGCGCCCGTCGAAGTCAAAGAACTACACGGTCGGCTTCATCTATTCGCCGAAACGGTTCAAGGGCTTCTCCGTCTCGGTTGATTACTACAATATCAAGGAAACCGACATCGTCGGGACCCTGGCCACCACCTCCACGATGATCCAGGATGTGGAACAGTTCGGCCCGGCCTCGATCTTCGCGCCCTACATCCACCTGGGTAACTTCGGCCAGCTGGGCGGTACGCTCGTCACCGCTCCCGGCCAGCTGCACGTGAACCCCGCGAATGTGTTCGTCGACCAGTTCAGCGCCAATGTGGCCAGCCAGAACCAGGACGGCATGGATATCGGCGTGAAGTACGGCCTCGACACGGGCTACGGACGCTTCGACTTCAGCACCACCTGGGCGTACCTGCACAAGTTCCAGCTGCAGTCATCCCCGGGCCAGCCGTACACCGAGTACGTCGGCAACAACGGCTTCGGCACGCTGCCGAAGTACCGCTCGTACACCACCCTCAGCTGGCAGAAGGGCGCGTACTCCGCGAACCTGGCCAACACGTTCATCGACTCGGTCCAGAGCTTTAACGACCCGACCTTCCACGTCGGATCCTACTCGTCGGTTGACATCCTCGGTTCCATGGATGCCGGCAAGGTGTTCCAGGGGCTGCGTGGCCTGAACGTCACCGTGGGCATCAACAACCTCTTCAACCGGTTTCCGCCGACCGATGCGAATGACTTCTCTGATCCGCCGGCGGACACGAGCATCTACAGTTCGATCGGGCGGTTCTACTACGTGAACTTCGCTTACCGGTTCTAACCGGGCAGTACAGCTTCGCTGACGAGGGCCTTCGCTGCGGCGGAGGCCCTTTTTTTGTCGCGGGAGAAATGCGCTTGGTCGGTGAATGTTATGCGCTGGTCACCTTCGCGTTGCCCGGGTGCGGATTCGCCGACAATTTGGCGCGCATGAAACGATGCTGGTGGTTGGTTGGCGCCGTTGGGTTGCTCGCCTTGCGCTTGGACGCGCAAACGCCGGCACCCGAGCCGGCGGGCCTGCACGCACTGGATTTCTGGCTCGGCACCTGGAATGTCGTGTTAGCCGATGGACAGAAGGCCGGCGACAACCGCATCGAACGCTTGCTGGGTGGATTCGCACTGCAGGAAAACTGGGCGGAGCCGGATCACCATGAAGGCAAGAGCTGGTTCTATTTCTACCGCCCGGAGAATCGCTGGAAACAGGTATGGGTCACCGACGGCGGCTTCGTGAAAGAAAAGGCGCAAGTGGACGACGCCCCGGCCGGCAGCGTGCGGTTCCAGGGCACGGTCATCGGCAAGGGCGGCATCCGGATTCTGGACCGCACGACCCTTACTCCGCAGGCCGAAGGCCGCGTACGCCAGGTCATCGAAACATCGCGCGACGGCGGCGCGACCTGGCAGACCGGCTTTGATGCCATCTACATTCCGGTGCATTCGTGACGATGCCGGACGACTTTCCCCTATGAAACCCCCATCATTCCTCCTGCTCCTCACCACTCTCGGCTTGCTCGCCGTCCCGATGTCAGCGCAGTCCGCTCCGCCCAAACTGCCCGCGCCGCCGCCCGAGGCGCGGCAATTTGATTTCTGGATCGGCGAATGGGACGTAACGGCCCCGAATGGAAAACAAGTCGGTACCAGCCGCATTGAACTGGTCGCCAAGGGCTACGGTTTGCTGGAAAATTGGACTGGTGCGGGCGGCGCCGATGGGAAAAGCCTGAACAGCTACAATGTCGCCCGGAAACAGTGGCAGCAGTATTGGGTCGGCGTGGGCGGGGTGCTTGAACTCGCAGGCGGCTTGGTCGACGGCAGCATGGTCATGTCAGGCGAGCACGTCGTGGGCGACAAACCCACAATCGAGCGGATCACCTGGACGCCGATGCCGGACGGTGTCGTTCGCCAGCACTGGGAACAATCCACCGACGGCGGCAAGACCTGGACGACCGCCTTTGACGGGCGGTACCACAAGAAGGCTGGCTGAACAGTCGGAAAACGAATCGAGCCGGTTCTGATGGAACCGGCTCGACGGCTTGGCGGCCAATTCGGCCGCCGCAACTGGAGAACAACGCCGACTTAAAACAGTGAGTTGGCCACGACCCCGACGGCGGTGATCGGTCCTTGGTCGCCGAGGCCTTCGAGCGCGCGGTCGGCCTTCTTCATGGTCGACTGCACGCTGAGGTACAGGCTGTCGTCGGAGATCAGCCGTCCGAGCGTGCCTTTGCCGCTGTTGAGCTTCTCGGAGACCTCCTTCAGGTTGGTGACCGACGCGCGCAGGCTGGCGGCCGTGGGTTCATCATAAAGCAGCACGCCGAGCGCGCCCTTGCCGCTCTTTACGTCGGCGACAATGCCCTTGGTGTCGGCCATGAAGGTGCGCGCATCCGTAGCCGCGGCTTTGATCTCCTTCACACTGTCGAGCAACTCGTCGTGCAGCTTCGGGTCGTTCACGAGGCGCCCGAGCGTGCCCTCGCCCTGGTTGATCTTGGTCGTGATCGACTGGAGGTTGCTGATGCTCTCGGTGAGCTTCGGCCCGTTGTCGGTGACGAGCTGGTCCAGGCGCTGGAGCAGGCCGGTCTTGCCGTCTGCGCCGCCACCGAAGGATTTGCCGATGTCGCCGACGACCTGCTCGAGCTTGGCCCCGAGGCTGCCGAGCTGGCTGATGACCTCGTTGATGTCGATGGTGTTCATCGTCTTGATTTCGTCGCCGTTCTTCAACGCCGGCGCGCCTTTCGTGCCGAAAGTCACGCCGAGATAATTCGAACCGAGAAGGCTCGAAACCTCGACGCTCGCGACGGCATCGTTCGGGATCACGACATTCGGCTGGATCGAAAGCACGGCCTCGACGCGCTGGTTGCCCAGCTGCGTCCGTGCGACGGTGCCGATCTTGACACCGGCCATCAGGACATCGTCGCCCACCTTCAGTCCCTTCAGGCTGTTGAAAGGGGCGACGAGCGTGTAGCCGGCGGGTTTGAAGAGGTGGCCGCCGTTGAGCGACTCGAACGTGATCCAGGCGAGCGCCAGGCCGAGCACGAAAAAGAGCCCGACGCGGATGGTCTGTTGCGGGTTATTCATGGTTGTTCTCCAGTTGTTTGAAGCGGGGATTCTTGAGGTCGATGACCGGGTTCAGGAAGTTGGCGATGGCCGGGTCGGCCGGCTGGGCAAAATCGGCCGGTCGGCCCGTGGCGCGGATCCGGCCCTCCATGATGATCGCGATGCGATCGGCGATGCCGAGGGCGAGCTCGCGGTCGTGCGTGACGACGATCGTCGTCACCGCGGTTTGCTCGCGCAGCGTGGCGATAATCTCGCTGATTGTGGCGCCCATCACCGGGTCCAGCTCGGAAGTGGGCTCATCGTAGAGCAGCAATTGCGGCTCCATCACGAGGGCCCGCGCGATGGCGACGCGCTTTTTCATGCCGCCCGACAGCTCGGACGGAAACTTTCCCGCCGCGGCCTCGAGCGAAAGGATGGAAAGCGCGTGCATGACGCGCTCGCGGATGCCGGATTCGGGGCAGAGCCGATGTTCGCGGGGATAAAGGGCGAGGTTGTCGTAAACCGAGAGCGAGTTGAAGAGCGCCCCGGCTTGGAACACCAGCGCGAGGTGGACCTTCTCGCGCGTGTCCGGGTCGGCGGCGTTGAAGTCGCCGATGCGGACCTCGCCGCTGGTGGCGGTCTCAAGGCCGGCAATGTGGCGCAACAGTACGCTCTTGCCCGAGCCACTGGGGCCCATGATGGCGAAAATCTCGCCCGGCTTCACGTCGAGGCTGACATCGTGCAGCACCGGCACGCCGCCGAACTGCTTGTTCAGCCGCGTGACAGTGACGCCGAAGGTTTTGCCGGCGAAGGGCGTGGCGGTGAACGACGAGTTCATGTGGTGAAGAGCAGGAGCTTGGTGACGAAATAATCGAGCACCAGGATGAGGATGAGCGAGGCCACCACGGCTTTCGTCACCGCGGCGCCGATTTCGCGCGGGCCGCCGCGGGTCATGAGGCCCGTGTAACAGCAGACCAGGACGACCACAAAGCCGAAGACCTCGGCCTTGAGGAGCCCGTCGACGATGTCCTTCGGCTCCATGAACCGTTTCAAGGCGGCGAAGTAGGCCTGGCCGTCGACGGAGATGAAATGCGTGTACTGGCACACAAGCGCGCCGCCGTACCAGCCGCAGATGTTGGCGATGATGGTCAGCACGGGCATCATGAACAGGATCGCCGCGAGCCGGGGCAGCACGAGCATGCGCTCGGGCGGGATGTTCATCGTCACGAGGGCGTCGACCTCCTGGTAGACCTTCATTGATGCGAGCTCGGCGGTGATGGCCGAGCCCACGCGGCCCGTCACCAGCACGGCGACCATGACCGGCCCGAGTTCGCGCGCCATGGTGAGGCCGACGAGCGTGCCGATGAACTGCTTGGCGCCAAAGTTTTCCATGCTGTAGCCGCTCTGGAGCGCGAGCACGCTGCCGATGAAGAAGCTGAGGATCGTGACAATCGGCAGCGTCGTGTAGCCGACCAGGTAACACTGCTCGACAAACCGCGGAAACTGCCGGGGCAGCGTCGGGGTGAACCGGAGGGCCCGCAACATCATGAGCACGGTGCCGCCGATGTGGTCGAAGACGAGGGTCAGGTATTTCATGGTGTTTGGGCCGCGAGGGCCCGGGGGGATTCTTTTGCGCGAAAATCGAACACGGACACCTTCCAGCCGCTGCCGGCGGCCCGCGTCCAGTTGATCAGTCCGCGTCCGAGTGAAATCTGCGTTGTGCGCACCGTGCGATCGAGGTGCAGAAAAGGCCCGAAGGTAAACTCCCTTTCGACGGGCGAACGCTTCCAGCTCACCAGGTGAAACAACCAGGACTGGCGGACGGTGTCCGGGGCGGTCCGGTCGTAGCGATAGAGTGCGAACAACGGCGTGTAGAGTTCGCGGATCGGTTCATTGGTCGGGAAGAAAACCTCGAACGGGCTCAAGACCTGCACCTGCCGCCGCCCGGCGCCGTTGTCCCATGAGCTCCAGAGCGGCCACACATGCGTTTTGTTCGCCGGGACCGCGTCGGGATTGGTCAGGCTGCGCTGCGTCTGCGACCAGTAGATGAAGTAGAGGAACTGGTTCTTTTCCTGGGCCACGCCGGTGTCCTGCCAGGTGGCGTGCCGGAACAGCGGCCACGCGACCCAAGTCTTATCCAGATCCTTCACGACCGAGTGCGTGTAGAGCGGCGCCCAGCGGTTCACGCGCCGCTGGTCCCCGCGGCCCTGCACCAGGAACGGCCACAAGTAGCGCCGCTCGTCGTATCGCTGCGGGGCCGTGCGATGCGTGTAACCGAAGAACGGCCAGGCATAGTTCTCGCTGATGAACCCGGGTCCGGTGTCGCGAGTGTAGAAAGGCAGGACGCCGACGCTCAAGGTCGGCTGCGCCTCGTCGAGGTGTCGGGCCGAACGGTAACCCAACGGCCACAGGAAAAACCGGCTGTCGTAGTCCCTCGGCCGGCCCCGGTGGCCAAACAGGGGCCAGAATTCGAAGCCATGGTTGCCGGCCCCATCGATGAAGCGCAGGAAGGGCCAGACAATGTGGGTCGTTTCCATGCCGGACTTGCCGACCCGCGCATAGAGCGGAAACAGGGTGAAATCGATGCGATCCTTGCCGAAGCGATACTTGAGTGTGCCCCGCAGCGGGAACAATGCGTGGTAACTCTCCGTCGGGTCCGCCGTCTCGTGCGAAAAATAGAATGGCCACAGGTCGAAGTTTCGGACGAGCGACGAGTCCTCGCGATAGCGCTTGAAGTTGACCAGCTCGAAAAGGCTGAAGGCGCGCTCTTCATCTGCCTGCGTCCGCCACGTGACCAGCGGATAGAGGAGGGTGTCCATCTCCTGATCGGCCGATCGCTGCCGGAGAAACAACGGCCGGAAGACTTCCGCCGTCGAGCCGTCGGCGTTCGTTTTCGTGAAGACCAGCGGCCCCAGATATTCCCCGGATTGGACCTCGCCCGATGGTCCCAGCTGTTCGACGGCGAAGGGCCAGACATTGCGCTCCCGCGCGTCCAGCAGTCCGGCCGCCAGGCAGGCAACGAGGACCGCCCGGACCCAGGGTCGGGGAATCATGCTTGGTGGTTTGTAAGGCATTGCCTTTGCGCAGTCCGGAGGCCAGGAAGGTGGCCGACCTCACGATGCCGAGGAATGAGACTAGCCGCCCCTCGACGTCGTGCAAATGCTATGTTACAACAGGTTTCCGCAACAAGAGTTCCCCGGGAACGCGCCGAAGATTTTGTCGGCACGCAGCTTGTAGATGGAGCCCATTGGGTCCGATGAGGATAACAGGAGGAGACGCCCGCGGCATCCCTTTGGTGCTCCCCCGGGGCGATGCCGTTCGCCCGGCGACCGATGCATTGCGGCAGGCGGTATTCTCCAGCCTGGCCTTGCGCGTGCCTGGTGCTCGATTCCTGGACCTGTTTGCCGGCAGCGGCGCCTACGGTTTGGAAGCCTTCAGCCGGGGCGCCTCGGCCGGGACATTTGTCGAACGCGATGCGCCCACCGCGGCTTACATTCGCCGCAATATCGCGGCCGTGGCCAAGAGCGTGCGGCGTGATCCCGCCGCCCTGCAGGTCATCACCGCCGACGCCACGAGCGCGCCTTGGGGCGAGCCGCCGGACCTGGTGTTCATTGATCCGCCGTATGAGGCGATTGCGGGTCTCGCGCCGAAACTATTCGCGCGGCTGAATGAGGTTCTCGCTGCCTTGCCTGATCCGTTGGTGGTTTTCGAAATGCCCGGCGAACTGGAACTCGCACCCACCGGCTGGCGCTGCGTCAAGCGGCTGGGCAAGGGAGCGCGCCAACCAACCGCATGCATTTTCAGGAGAGCGCCAGCCGCGCCTGGAGTAGCGTGACGGCGGCGATGCAGGCGGTTTCGGTCCGCAGGACGCGCGGGCCGAGATGAACCAGCGCGAAACCATGCGCACGCAGCCAGTCGCGCTCGGCGGCGGACCAGCCGCGTTCGGCGCCGAGCGCGAGCACGACTCGCCGGGCGCCGCCGAGATCGAAAGTACTCAAGTGCGCCGAGGCTTCGTAATTGTCCAGCGCCAGGCGCGCCGCACCCGCGGGCAGCAGGGCGAGGATTTCATCGAGGTTGTGGCCATGGGTCACCTCCGGCAATTGCGTGCAGAACGCCTGCGCCGCGCCGTTTATGACGCACCGGCGCCACGCGCCGGATCGCCACAGGCTGCTGGACGCATACGCAGTTTCGGCTTTGTCCGTGCGCACGAAATGAAGCGCCGCCACCCCGAGCGAAGTCGCATCCCGCAGGATATCCCGGGCGGTCTGGGGTCTTGGCAGACCCACGATGACATGAATTAGGCATGGTGGCGCGGGTGTTTCCCCCCAGACAAAGGTGAAGGAGACGGAATTCTCCCCGACAGCGGCGATCGTGCCGCGACCGCGCGGCCCGTTGATGATGCCGGCATCGAAGGACTCACCAGGTCGCCGGCGCAGAATTTTGAGCAAATGAATTGCGCGCGCGTCGTCCAAAGGCAAGGGAAGCTGGACTTCCCCGGGTTCGAAAAGGATTATATTCACATGCCGAATGGGTCGCGTTGCCACGATGAAACCATTTCCCGGCGGGAGAAATCGAATTCTTGCGAGATCCCGCGCCGGGTCCGCGACGCCGGGACCATCCTGATTCCTCGTGAGCGCCAATGAATCCAGTTCCTCCCGGCGCAACCTGGGCCGGGGCCGGCCGGTGGTCGTGGTGGAAGACCAGCGGCTCATTGCCGAATTCTTCCGGCTGCACTGCGAGTCGTTGGGTTTCGAGGTGGTAAAGCACTGCACGACTGTGCGGGAAGGCCTGGCCGCCATCCGCAAATTCCATCCGGCGCTGGTGCTGCTCGATCTCTCGCTGCCGGACGGCGACGGGCTCGATCTGGCGCCGCTCGCGCTCGAAGAGCAACCGGAGCTCAAGATCATCGCCATTTCCTCGCATCGCGACCCCTGGTCGATGCTCCAGGTGCAACGCCTCGGGCTGCACGGGTTCGTTGACAAGCACGACCAGCGGCCGGATGTGCTGACCGAGGCCATCGAAGCGGTGCTCGCCGGGCGCATTTTCTACACCCCGATCGTCAATGAATCGAGCTCCACCATTCGCCGCGACCCCAAGGCGTTCATCCGGGTGCTCTCGGATTACGAGACCCGCATTCTCTCGCTGATCGGCGAATCGAAGACCGATGACGAAATTGCCGCGGTGCTGGGTGTGAGCGCGGCGACGGTGCAATCGCGCCGACGGGATGTCATGCGCAAGCTCGACATCCACACGACGCCGAAGCTCATCCACTACGCCATCGTCAACGGGCTCACCCGGTCGGACCGATTGGGTCAGCAGAAGCCAACCTGAGGCTGAGCGCATCGAAGCGGGCCTGCGCTTCGCGCCCGCGGGCGCGGGCGGTATCCCACTCGGTCGCGGCACTGAGGGCCTCGATCTGACGGAAATCCTCCTCCAGCGTCCGTTCGGCGATGAAGGCGCAGCGGCCATAGAGCAGGTGCGCATAGTGGCCCGCGGCCGCGGCGTTCTCCTCCTGCAGGGCGGCCTGCAGCTGTTCGAATTCGACCGAGAACTCCGAAAGATAAAGCGCCACCTCCTCGGAGAGCGGGACGGATTTGCGGCGCGCGATCAAACGCATGTTGGCGAGCGGATCGACCGGCGGGGGCGCGTCAGCCGCCGCGGCCCCCGCGGCCTCCGTCGCGACCGTGAGGGCCTGGCGCAGCCGTTCCATCGTGACGGGCTTGTTGAGGAAACCGTTCATGCCCGCCGCGAGGCACTGCGTGCGTTTGTCGGTCGTGGTGAAGGCCGTCGTGGCCAGGATCCGCGCGCGCGCCGACCGGTTGGGCAACTGGCGGATCGCGCGCGCCACGTCGAGTCCGCTCATGCCGGGCAGATCGTAATCGAGGAAGGCGATATCGATCTCCTGTTCGCCCGCCGCCGCCACGGCGCTGCTCCCGTCCGCCGCGGTCCGCACGCGATAGCCCTGCGATTCAAGGAGGTCGACCAGGACCACCCGGTTGTATTCCTCGTCGTCGACGACGAGCGCGACGCCCGCCGGCTCCGCCGGCCGCTCCGGGGTGCGCGGAGCCGGCTCGACGGTGTCCGCGGCGTGCTCGAATGGCGCGCTAAAGTAGAAGCAGGAGCCTTCCCCGGGTTCACTTTCCAGCCAGAGGCGTCCGCCCATTTTCTCGGCCAGTCCTTTGCAGAGCGCGAGTCCCAGGCCCGTTCCAGGCACACGCCCGCGTTGCGCAGCGGAGCCGCGCTCGAAGCGGGTGAACAGGCGCTTCTGTTCCTCGAGAGGAATGCCGGGGCCGTCGTCTGACACGGCGAAGATGATTTCCGTGCGCAGATGCCCGGCGGGCTTGCACCAGACGGTCAGGCGCACCTGGCCCCGGCCGGAGAATTTCAGCGCGTTGCCCACGAAGTTGAGCAGGATCTGGCGAACCCGCCGCGGATCGCCGGTCAGCCGGTCGGGCACGGCGGGCGAGATGGCGACGTCGAGCGGAATGCCGCGGCGCTCGCTCTCGGCCGAGGTCATGGCCGCGACCGACTGCACCAATTCGGACAGGGTGAACTCCCGCGCCTCGAGTTCGACGGCGCCCGCCTGCACGCGCGAGAAATCGAGGAGGTCCTCGAGCAGCGAACCGAGGTGCGTTGCGCACTGGCGCAGCAGGCCGAACTTACGCCGGCTGTCGGCATCGAGCGTTTCGGTTCGCAGCGTCGCGGCGATGCCGATGACGCCGTTCATCGGGTTGCGGATTTCATGGCTGACGCTGGCGAGGAATTCGTCCTTGGCGGCATTGGCCTTCACCAGTTCCTCCGTGCGGATCCGCACCTGCCGCTCGAGTTCCTGGTTGCGCTCGCGGATCTGGCGCTCGCGAATGCGGATGAGTCCGAAAACCATTGCGCCGATGGCGGCGACGTAGCCCGCATAGGCCCAGCCGTCCCGATACCACGGCGGCAGGATGCGGAAGGAGAACGTCGCCGGCTCGCTGACCAACCCCGCGCGGTTCACCGCGCGGACTTCGAAGCTGTAGGGACCCTCCGAAAGATTCGAGAATTCGTAGGAACGGCGGAACGAAGGTTCCGACCAACCACCGCTGCCGCCCCCCAGGCGGGTCTGGAACAGCAGCTCCTTGCCGCTCGCATAGTCACTCGTGAAGACTTGGAAGCTGACGAGATGATTGTTGAAGGGAAACTCATGGCCGCCGTCCTGCACGACGCGGGTGGAATGGCCGTCATCGAGCCGGATCAGCGGTGAGCTGGGCGGAACAATGGGTGGGATTGATGCATAGTCGTATCGGAGCAGACCTTCTGAGCCACCGACCCAGAGGATTTCATGGTCATTTTCATTTGTGATATCCATCGCCGTGACAAAGCCGGCGTGGGACAGACCGGGCGGGTTCAATTCAGACCATAAAGGCGTTCCATTGCTATCGAAGCCGAACCTGCCTAGGTTCTGGCTTGGGCCTGGGTAACTGCGGACGAAGGCGATGAGCCATTCCGCTCGATCCGGCCTCTTCACAACAGTCCACGAATTGCCCAAGGAAGGTATGCCCTCTACCACGTGCAAATCGGAGCCACGGATATCGCTCATCAGGAGTCGGCCGTGATTGAGAAACAGAATCCTGCGGTCGTCCCCGAATACGCCAACCAAGCCGGTCAACGCTGCACCGTTCGTGGGATCTTTGACGGGTCGCAATACCCCCTCTGTTCGATCGAATTCGATGGCACCGCCGCCAAAGGTACCAATCCAGAGGGCTCCCGGGCTTCCTTCATGGATCGACCAGCACAGGTCCGGCAGATCGACGAGATGGTGATGTTCGAACGTGCCATCGGCGTTGGCGACAAGTTCACTGAGGCCGGGTTGTTCTGAAACCAGGATACGATTTGCAGTGAGACGGGACGGCTGGGCAAAGACAACGGCTCGAGCCGGTTGTGCGTAGAGCTCGCGAACACTCGCGCCGTCATAATAGTCCATGCCGCCGAAACGGGAGAGCAGCAAGCCGTGATGGAAGGGTAAGAGGTTCGAATAGACCCCGTTCAACTGGGGGATGGGGTGGAGCTGAGCTGGCTGGCCAGAATTCGTGACGATTTCCGCAACGCCCTCTTTGGTTGCGACGAGGATCTTCTCGCCCTGGTGCTGGATACCACGATTGATCAAGGCCGACGACGCCTGGGTTGACGCGATCAAAGTCGCCCGCCCATCGGCCTTCAGGTGCGCAATCCCTTGGAAAGTCAGAACCCATAGCTGGTCATCTTGCGCGTCCGTCGACAGCCACAATACACTGCGCGACGGCATCCCTTCGGCGGCGTTGTTTAGGATTTGGCGAACTTTCCAGTTCGGTGACACTAGGGCAAGACCGCCAGAAACGGTGCCGATGGCATAATAGCCGCCCGCCAGCGGAGCAATGCTGGTAACCCGTGATTGTCCGAGATAGCGGGTTAAGAGATCGTCGGAGACGATCTTGGCCGGCACGCCCGGCCGAAACACACCTTCATTGCTAACGCACAGCACTCCATCGTCATCCCCCGCCAGCGCAATGATCCCGGTTGTGCGCAGACGCTCAGGAGGGAACTCCAAATTCGGTCCGTCAGGCGTAAGCCGATAAAGCCCGGATTCGATATGGTGGAACCAAATGTCGTTACCAAGCCGAAGAGGGAAGAGGCGGGTCTTGGTGGGAAAGGTCCAGATGGTGAAATGCGAGCCATCCCAGCGTAGGACTTTCTCCCGGCAGAAGAAGATCACATCTTTGCCTTGCACCGCACAGCTCCACACATCGCCGAAGATCCGTTCCATTTCAGGCAGTTCACCTAGCAGAGAATGATAGCGAAAATTGCCCAACGGGCTCTCGTCGAAATATCCGACCTCATTGGCGGCACCTGCCCAAAGCCGCCCCCCATTGCCCCATGCTAGCGCCCGAAGCGAATGGGTGTCGGAGATGGGAAACAGCCGCCAAGATCGCCCGTCGAAGACCTCCAGACCAGCTTCTGCCCCAACGAACAAACGCCCCAATTTATCTTGGAGGAGGATCCACGGCGTGGAATCGGATCCAATGTCTTTAAACGTGAGGAACTCACTCAGCGGCTGCCCGACACTTGCATCGTTCCACGCGGCGCCCAAACGGGACACCATCACGCACAACGCGAGCAGCGCGGCGGGCCAGCGTATTTTTGGAGGCAAGATATTCACTGATCGGCTGATACCATCAAAGGTTTGCGCGCGGACGGCAAATTACATCGCCACCTAAAATCAGGTCACGGCGCTGCCTGATTTTAGGCGGATTCACCCATCTGACAGCGGACGATTTCGTGGCATGGTGGAGGCACTATGAAATCAATCAAGCAAGCTACCTCCGGGCTCGCCTCGAGCCTCTTTCTCGCTGCCGGTCTTACCCGCCTCGCGGAGAAGACGGATCCCATGAAGCAGTCCGCGATCCGTTTCAATGGTCCGGCCCGTGCCGCTGAAGCGACCGATCCCTGCGTCTTCCCGTGCTATTTCACGCCGAAGCCGAACTGATAGCACGCGCGTCGCCGACCTTTCATGTTCAGCCTCGCTGCTTTTCGCTATCGCAACGTGCTGGCCGCCGCCGGCGGCCCGATCGAGCGACTGGAACTCTCGGACGTCTCGATCCTTGGTGAGCGAGGCTTTCTGGCCAACGCATATCTGAAGGAAGGCCTGGCGGGCAACCGGAGCGACCGGACTGTCTTCAGCCAGGCCAATGGCAGCGGGACGGCATCGTCGCCGATGGTCGCCCGCTTCATGGCAGTGTCTGAGGCCTTGGAACGTTGGGCCCACTGGCAGATGCACCAAAGCACCGACGGACACCGCTACGGTTTCGATGTCGATCCTTCGAGCAATGGCATGGCGGCCTTTCCGGGTGTCTTTAGCCGCCAGGCCCGGCCGAGCGCCCTGATGGAGGCCGCCGAGCGCTTCAACCTGCTCAACTGGTGGGAAGGCCGCTTGGCTGCGTTCGAATCCGATACCCGCTGGCCGGGAGTGCGCGCGGCGGCAATCTGCTCGGAGGTTCCGGGCGTGACCGTCATCCTGTTCAAGCGCTCACCGGAAGGTTTCGTCGCCTACGGCCACGCGTCCGCCCTGGATTTTGACGGCGCCTGCCGCAAGGCGGCCATCGAGATGCAGCGGCACGAACAGGTCGTGGCGCATTTCGCCCTGACGCACGCCGGCCAGATTCGCAACCAGCTGCCGGCTTCGGCCCATCCGATTGAACGGCGCAGCCTGTTCTTTGCGCTCGAGGAGGGCCACGAGCTGTTTCTCGAGCGGCTGCGTTCGCTGCGCACGAAGACGCCGCCCAAGGCGCGCCTCATCTATGACGGCCCGGTGCCGGGACCATGGAATCGCTACGCCGATGTCTGGCGGGTGGTCTATGCGCCACCGAGCGACCGATTCCTTAGCATGGACGAGAATTATTTCATGTGGTGATCGCCGCTTGGTTAAAAAAGCCTTAATCGCATCGCTCTCGAGCGGGGCCGAATGGCCGGGGCGGGACGGGTTCTGGCGCCTGCGTGGCCCAAGCTGGTGCGGCTAGTCGGAATCGAACCGACGACACCTGCTTGGAAGGCAGAGGTTTTACCACTAAACTATAGCCGCGAATTCCCGGGGAAGGCTGACCGGGGTGGCGGGTCGTTCAAGCTTTTGTTCGGCGCTCCGCCGGCGTCGTAAATGGGATTGCCCGCGGTGTTTGAATGCCCATATATCGCGTCCATATGGCGAATCCCGCGGCAGGCAAACCCCAGTCGAGCGTCAAGGCGGCGCAGGCGATGGCCAAGCAGAAGGCGCTCGAGAAGAAGGCGAAGACCTACAAGCTGGACCTGAGCGAACTTTCCGTCTTCACGAGCCAGCTGGCCTCGCTGCTCTCCGCCGGCCTGCCGCTGGTCTCATGTTTGGAAGCCTTGCAGGACCAGACTGAGGACCAGGTCTTCCGCATTGTGATCCGCGATGTGCGCAATGACATCTCGACCGGCACCTCGTTCTCGGCGGCGGTGAAAAAGTTCCCCAAGGCCTTTCCGAACCTCTTTATTTCCATGGTCGAGGCGGGTGAGGCGTCCGGCGGCCTGGCGGAAATTCTCGGCAAGGTGGCCGGTTACTTCGAATCGACGGTCAAACTGACCAAGAAGGTCAAGTCGGCGATGACTTACCCGATCGCGGTCATCGGCCTCGCCATCGCCCTGGTCAACGTGCTGCTGATTTTTGTCATCCCGGTGTTCGCCGCCATGTTTGCGGACTTCGGGGCCAAGCTGCCGGCCCCGACGCAGATGCTCATCGACCTCAGCAATTTCATGAAGAAATGGTGGTGGGCCATCGGTATCGGCGCCTACCTGATCTATTTCGTCACCGGCAAATATATCGCGACCCCCAACGGACGCCGCCAAAAGGACAACTTCCTCGTGAAGGCGCCGATCTTTGGCAACCTCATCCACAAGATCGCCCTGTCGCGCTTCTGCCGCACCTATGCGACGCTCATGCGGTCCGGTGTTCCGATCCTTCGGACTCTCGAGATCGTGGCCTCCGCGAGCGGCAAGGTGCAGGTCGAGGATGCCTGCGCCGAGATTGCCAAGCACGTCAGCCAGGGTGGCCAGGTCTCCGACATCATGGCCGTCAATCCCTTCTTCCCGCCGATGATGAAGCACATGGTCAAGGCGGGTGAGACCACCGGCAACGTCGACGGCATGATGAACAAGATCGCGGATTTCTACGACACGGAATGCGATGCCACCGTCGGGGCGCTGACGTCGCTCATCGAGCCGATGCTCATCGTGTTTCTCGGTGTGGTGGTCGGCGGCATCGTGATGGCCATGTTCCTGCCGATCTTCCAACTCGGTGCGGTGGCCGGCGGCTTGCAGCAATAATCTTTACGCGCGACCTGCAAAGCCACTTGCGTGCCCGTGGCGGCACGGGCCAGAATTCCTGTCCCCATTTTCATGCCCTCGATCCTCATCGTTGACGACCTGATCTCGATCCACGAGATGCTCGAGGCCGTCATCCAGCCGACGGGATACAGCACCGCCTTTGCCACGGACGGCGAGAAGGGCCTGGCGCGCTACAAGGCCGAGAAGTACGACCTGGTGCTGGCGGACATCGACATGAAGCCGATGGATGGCATCACGCTGCTCAAGCAGTTGAAGCTCTACGATCCCGGCGCAGTCATCATCATCATGACGGCCTACGCCAGCACCGAGAGCGCGATTCAGGCGCTGAAGTTCGGGGCCTTCGACTACCTGCAGAAACCCTTCAAGGTCGACGAACTCATGCAGGCGCTGAAGCGCGGCATGGAATTCCGCCGCACCGTTGCGGAACGCGAAGCCACCGGCAGTGCGCCCGCCATCAGCGCCGGCGATTTCGAGGCGCGCCTGATCGGCCAAAGCCCCAAGACAAAGCGGCTCATCGCCCAGCTCAAGAAGCTGGCTACGGCGCACACGCCCATCCTGATCTCCGGCGAGCTGGGCAGCGGCCATGAAATCGCGGCCGAGCTGCTTCATGCCGCCGGCACACCCTCGAACAGCCCCCTGGTGCGCATTGATTGCCGGCTCAGCTCGATGGACAGCCTCCGCACTGGCTTGCTCGGGCAGAACGGCGCCGGTGGCAACTGGGTGCAGGAGGCAAAGGGCGGCACGTTGTTCCTGCTGCACCTGCAATGCCTCCCGAAGGACGCGCAATCCGAACTCGTGTCGGTGCTGCGCAACAACGCCCACAACTTCCGCCTCATTTGCGCCACCGAGGAGGACCTGGAGAAACTCGCGGAAGAGGGCGGGTTCAACGAGGAACTGTTCTATCGCGTGGCCGCGCTGCCGGTCCAGATGCCGCCCCTGCGCGAACACCTCGAGGACGTGCCGGCTCTGCTCAAGGAAATCGCCGGCAAGACCTCGAACCCGCATTTCGACGCCAAGCTGGTGGAATTCACCGAGGATGCGATGGCGACGCTCCGCGCCTACCGCTGGCCGGGCAACCTGGCGGAATTTCGCCAGGTCATTTCGCAGGTGGTTACCACCACCGAGACCCGTGTCGTCACCTCGGCGCAGCTGCCGCTGCGCATTCATGAACTGGACGACTGGCCGACCCTCGCCGATTACCTCGCCGGGCAGGAGAAACAGTACATCGGCCGGGTGTTGAATGCGTGCCAGGGCGACAAGGCGCGGGCCGCCAAGACCCTGAACATCGACGTTGCGCGCCTCGGTTGAGGTGCGGCCCGGGGTCGGTGCGCGGCGGGCGCCGCGCCGTGACGGGAATTTCCCAATTCCCGCTTGCCCCGCCATGGGGGCCTAGCAAGCCTCGCCAAAATCTACGCGCATGCCCAAACGCACCGACCTCGAGTCCATCCTGATCATCGGCGCCGGCCCCATCGTGATCGGCCAGGCTTGCGAGTTTGACTATTCCGGCACGCAGGCGTGCAAGGCCCTGCGGGAGGAGGGTTACCGCGTGATCCTGGTGAATTCGAACCCGGCGACGATCATGACCGACCCGGAGTTTGCCGACGTCACGTACATCGAACCCCTGACGGTCGACATTCTCGAGAAGATCATCGCGAAGGAGAAACCCTCGGCGCTGCTGCCGACGCTGGGCGGGCAGACGGCGCTCAACCTATCCATCGACCTGCATAAGGCGGGCGTCCTCGACCGCTATGGCGTCGAGATGATCGGCGCGCGCCCCGAGGCGATCCGCAAGGGCGAGGACCGCGAGTTGTTCAAGCAGGCCATGGTCAAGATCGGCCTCGACGTGGCGAAATCGATGACGGTCCACACGCTCGAGGACGCCCGCAAGGCGGCCGACTACATCGGCACCATGCCCCTCATCATCCGGCCGAGCTTCACGCTCGGCGGCTCCGGCGGCGGCATCGCCTACAATCGCGAGGAGTTCGAGCAGATCGTGAACCACGGCCTCGAGGTTTCGCCGGTGCATGAGGTGCTCGTCGAGGAGTGCCTGCTCGGTTGGAAGGAATACGAGATGGAGGTGATGCGCGACCACAAGGACCAGTGTGTCGTCATCTGCTCCATCGAGAATTTTGACCCGATGGGCGTGCACACCGGGGACTCCATCACTGTCGCCCCGGCCATGACGCTCACCGACAAGGAATTTCAGGTCATGCGCGACGCCTCGTTTGCCGTCATCCGGGAGATCGGCGTGGCGACCGGCGGCTCGAACATCCAATTCGCCCTCGACCCGCGCACCGGCCGGCAGGTCGTGATCGAGATGAATCCGCGCGTCTCGCGCTCCTCGGCGCTGGCCTCGAAGGCGACCGGTTTCCCGATCGCGAAGATCGCGGCCAAGCTCGCGGTCGGCTACACGCTTGACGAGCTGCGCAACGACATCACGCGGCTCACGCCGGCCAGCTTCGAGCCGACGATCGATTACGTTGTCACCAAGATCCCGCGCTTCACCTTCGAGAAATTCACCGGGGCCAACCCGACGCTCACCTCGGCCATGAAATCAGTGGGTGAGGCCATGGCCATTGGCCGCACGTTCAAGGAATCGTTCCAAAAATGTCTGCGTTCACTCGAGACGGGCGCTCGCGGCTTCGGCGGTGGCGGGAAATTCGGCGGTGACGAGATTCCCGGGGACGAGATCATCCGCCAGCGCCTCGGCACCCCGAACGCGGAGCGCGTCTATTTCATCCGGCACGCTTTCCGCGCGGGCTACACCGTGGAACAGATCCACGACCTGACCAAGATCGATCCCTGGTTCCTGCACCAGCTGCGCGAGCTCCATGAAATGGAGCAGTTGCTGGCGGCCCGCTCGCTCGCGACCCTCGACACCGGTCTGCTCCGACGGGCCAAGCAGTTTGGCTTCTCTGATGCGCAGCTCGCCCATCTCCTGAAAACGGATTTCGAGACCGTGCGGGCCCATCGCAAGCAGGCCGGCGTGAAGACGACGTACCGCCTGGTCGACACCTGCGCCGCGGAGTTCGAGGCGTTCACGCCCTACTATTATTCGAGTTACGGCGACGAGAACGAGGTCATCCCCTCGACGCGGAAGAAGATCATGATCATCGGCGGCGGTCCGAACCGAATCGGCCAGGGCATCGAGTTCGACTACTGCTGCGTCCACGCCTCGTTCGCCCTGCGCGAGATCGGTTACGAGACGGTGATGGTGAACTCGAATCCCGAGACCGTTTCGACCGATTACGATACGAGCGACCGGCTCTATTTCGAGCCGCTGACCCTCGAGGATGTACTCGAGGTGTACGAACAGGAGCAGTGCGTCGGCGCGATCGTCCAGTTCGGAGGCCAGACGCCGCTCAACCTGGCCGTCCCGCTGAAGGCGCATGGCGTCAACGTCATCGGGACGACCCCGGAAAGCATCGAGACCGCCGAGGACCGCAAGCTGTTCGCGGCGATTCTCGACCGCCTGCAGCTGAAGCAGCCGCCGAACCGCACCGCGATGAACGAGGGCGAAGCCCTGGGCTTCGCGCACGAGATCGGATTCCCGGTGCTGCTGCGCCCGTCCTTCGTGCTCGGCGGCCGCGGCATGTTCATCGTCTACAGCGAGGAGGAGTTCAAGGCGGTGATCCGGCAGGCCTTTGAGGTGATGCCGGACAAGCCCGTGCTGATCGACAAGTTCCTCGAGGACGCGATCGAACTCGACGTCGATTGCATCAGCGACGGCCAGGTGTCGATCATCGGCGGCATGCTCGAGCACATCGAGTTTGCCGGCGTGCACTCGGGCGACGCGGCGATGGTGATGCCACCGCACACGCTGTCACCGGACATGCTGCAGACCGTGCGCGACGCCACCTACGCCCTGGCCCGCGCGCTCAAGGTGGTCGGCCTGATGAACGTCCAGTTTGCCATCAAGGACGAGCAGTTGTTCGTGCTCGAGGTCAATCCGCGGGCCTCGCGCACGGTGCCGTTCGTGGCCAAAGCCATCGGCGTGCCATTGGCGAAGCTCGCCGCGAAGGTGATGGCGGGCAAAAAACTTGCGGAACTCGGCCTGACGCGCGAGGTGAAACCGAAGCATTGGTGCGTGAAGGAAGCGGTGTTCCCCTTTGCCCGCTTCCCGGGTGCGACGATCGTCATCGGCCCGGAAATGCGTTCGACCGGGGAGGTCATGGGCATGGACGACGACCTCGGCATCGCGTTCGCGAAAACGCAGATGGCGGCCAAACCCGGGCTGCCGCTGGGGGGCAAGGTATTCCTCAGCGTGAAGGATTCCGACAAGCCTGAGGCCGTCGGCATCGCGCGGGCGTTCGCGGAACTCGGCTTCTCCATCGTGGCCACCGGGGGGACGGCCCGCCTCCTCCAGCAAAACGGGCTGCAGGTGCAGTTCGTCAACAAGCTGCAGGAAGGCCGGCCCAACACGGTCGACATGATCAAGAACGGCGAGATCCAGATGGTGATCAACACGCCGAAGGGCATGATTCCGCGCCACGACGAAAATGCCATTCGTGCCGCGGCGGTCGCCAATTCCGTCTGCATCATGACCACGCTCACCGGCGCGCAGGCCGCGCTCGGCGGCATTCGCGCGATGAAGCAAAAGCGCGTGGATGTGCGCCCGCTCCAGCAATACCGGCACAGCGTCGTGCCGATGTGAGGCCGCGATGAAGACCGCCGCCACGCTCGTCGCGCTCTTGCACGGTCCCGACCAGCCGGGCCTGGTGGCGCGGGCGGCAGGGTGGATCTTCGACAACGGCGGCAACATACTCCACGCGGACCAGCACCGCGACGAGGACGCCGGGATCTTCTTCCAGCGCATCGAATGGGTGCCGCCGGCGAGCCGGCGCCTCGCCATGGAAGAGAAGGCATTTCTGCGCTTCGCCCAAGGGCGGCTGGGTATGAACGCCGTCGTGAAGGATTCCACGCACCGGCAGCGCGTCGCGATCTTCGTGTCGAAGGCCGACCACTGTTTCCACGACCTCATCCTGCGCTGGCGAGCGGGGGAGTTCCCTTGCGAGATCGCGGCGGTGGTCTCCAATCATTCTGACCTGGCGCCGGCGGCCCGCGCCTATCGCCTGCCGTTTCACCGCATCCCGGTCGAGCACGACCGCAAGGCCGCCGCGGAAGCGCGCCAGCTGGCGCTGCTGCGCAAGCTCGGAATCGAACTCGTGGTGCTCGCGCGGTACATGCAGGTGTTGTCGGCGGACTTTCTCGCGAAGTTCGGCCGGCCGGTGATCAACATCCACCATTCGTTTCTGCCGGCCTTCGCCGGCGGACGGCCCTACCATCAGGCGCACCAGCGCGGGGTGAAACTCATCGGGGCCACGGCCCACTATGCGACGGCCGTCCTCGACGACGGCCCGATCATCCAGCAGGACGTGGCGCGCGTGACGCACCGCCACAGCGTGGACGATCTCATCCGCCAGGGACGCGACTTGGAAAAGTCGGTCCTGGCGCAGGCGGTGCGGTGGCACTTGGAGAATCGTATCCTCATCTACGGCAACAAGACGGTGGTGTTTGACTGATCGATTTGCGCGCGTCCCGGCGGCCTGTCCCGCGTGGTATTTCCATCATTTACAGGCGACGGGGCTTTTGCTCTCTTCTCCGTTCCATGAGTCAATCCAAGCCCGTCGAAAACGCCTCCCCTGGTGCGGATCCCGCGGCCGCGGCGCACGCGCATGTCGATCTGACGTTGCATGAATTTTGGGAGAGGAACCGTTCGGTGGTGCTGGGCGCGTGCGTCGTCGCCCTCCTCCTCCTCATTGGCCGCGAGGCTGTGCAGTATTTCTCCGCCCAGCGCGAGAAGTCGGTGCAGGCGGAGTTCGCGCAGGTGGCGGACTCACCGGCGAAGTTGAGCGCATTTGCCGAGGGCCATGCCGGGCACCCGCTCGCGGGCGTGGCTTGGTTGAAGCTGGCGGACGACAAATTCACGGCCGGCGATTTCTCCGGCGCGGCGACTGCTTACCAGAAGGCGACGGACAACCTGCATAACGATGCGCTGCGGTCGCGGGCCCGCCTCGGTGCGGCTGTCAGCCAGGTCAACGGGAGCGACAAGGCAGCCGGCACCGCGGCGCTGAAGGCGATCTACGCCGATGCGGCATTGCCGAAGACCGCGCGGGCCGAGGCCGGCTATCACCTGGCGACGCTCGCGCTGGATGCCGGCAACTTCGACGAGGTCCGCAAGCTGGTCGATGAGATCGGGCGCCTCGAACCCACGAGCACCTGGTCGCAACGTGCGACCGTCCTCCTGGCTTCGCTTCCCGCCTCCGCCCAGCCGGCCAACAATCCCGCCGGGCTCACCTTCAAGCCCGGCAAGTGATCCTGCCGCGGTGAACGGGCGCCGCCGTGACGCCACGGCGGTGCGAATTCAGCCAAGGGCTTTTCGCGGCGGTCTCGCTCGTCGTCGTTTGACCGCGGCGACCAGCATCACGATGCCGGCGCCCGCCGCCATCGCAGCCGGCTCCGGAACGGCAGTCACGCTTCCGGTCAGGACGACCGAGTCCAAACCGAAACTGCCGGACCCGCCATTGAAGCCGTAAATTCGCACCTGCTGGGGCGACGCCAGGCCCTCGACATCGACAATGGAGCTGATCGCATGCCACGCGCTGTCGGTCAGGAAGCTGCCCGAAAGGACATTGGTGATCAGTCCGACATCGACCTGATAGTTGGCCGGACCGGTGCTGGTCTGGCGATAGTCGAAGCTTATCGCCGTGACATCGAATTGGTAGCCGGCGTCAGGCGTAATCGTGAACGCGAAATACTTGGCGGGGGTCGTGGAGGTCCAGCCGCCCCCGTCCGCCACGGCCGGGGCATCCGGCGGCGAACCGGTGGTGAAGTTGGTGCTGGTGAAGGCGCCATCCGAGACGGTGAAACTTCCCACCGACAAGTGAGAGGCGACTGCGGTAGGCGCGAGCGTGGCCGCCGGACTTGATTGGTCGGTAAAGGCGAAGGTCACCAGATTCGTCTGGGCGTGCGCGGCCGGTAGCAGGGCCGCGATTAGGAGAATAGCCCACGGGGAAACTCGCATGGTGTTCATTCGGGTTGGCATGGCTTCGAGGCCCTCAGCCAGCGCGAAGAACGGCGGTGCCGCCATCGCCCGTCCTACCCATAAATGGGGAGTTCCGGATGGAGCTGGCCTCGGGATCTAGGGCCGCCACGGGAAAGTTGACAGGAAGGGCGGGGGAGCGTCCCATCGGCGTCCACCTCGGGGTGTAGCTTAGCCTGGTAGAGCGCCTGGTTTGGGACCAGGAGGTCGCGAGTTCGAATCTCGCCGCCCCGACCAAAAAACGGTACGCCCAGACCGCGGGATGCCGCGGGTGGTTCAATGGGCCGCGGTCCAAGGATTAAGGGAAAAGCGCTTCCACGCCATAAACTGCGATTAAATGCTTCTTGCGTCACCTGTCGGACTACCCCTATATACGTCCCCTCAATCTCTTATCGAAAAATGGACACTCTTTCCCGCGACAGTAACAGCTCCGGCAGCGTCCTGCCCCTTGTTGGGGTGATCGCTGGCGCCCTTGCCTTGGTGCTATCCGCCACGGCCCTTTTCAAGCTCTCGACGCTGCAGAAGACCGTCGTGGCCCACGAGGATGCGATCAATAACAAGATCCCGGCGCTGGAGGCCTCCGTCAATGCGGCCTCCGCGAAGAGCGAAAGCGACATCAAGGGCCTGCGCTCGGGCATTCAGAGCGCGCTTGATCAGGTCGGCGGCGAGATCGGCACGATCAACGCCAAGATCGCCAAGCTCGAGGAAGCGGCCAAGAAGCCCGCGCCGGTCGCCGGCGGCAAGGGCGGTGGTGCGGGTGTGGTGACCGGCACGGTGGACGCCAATGGCAACTACACCGTGGCCCCGGGTGACACGCTGTCGAAGATCGCCAAGAAATTCGCGACCCGCGTCGACGCGATCGAAGCCGAGAATCCCGGCATCGACGCCGCCCACCTCAAGGTTGGCCAGAAGGTCAAAGTCCCGAAGAAGTAATTGCGGCCGATTTTTTCCGATGCCTCCTCGACCTTGCGTCGTGGAGGCATTTTTATTTCCAGATGCCCGATTCACCTCCGCAGCCGCAGCGCTGGCAACGGCTTCGCACCGAACCCCACGCGACCACGCGCATCTTTGATGTCACCCGCACCTACTTTCGTCACCCCCATCGCGCGCGGGAGCAGGAGTTCTTTGTCATCAACGCCCCGGATTGGGTGAACGTGGTCGCGCTCACGCCGCGCCACGAAATCGTGCTGGTCCGCCAGTTTCGCTATGGGATCAACGAGTTCTCCCTCGAGATTCCCGGTGGCATCATGGAGCCGGGCGAGGATGCCATTGCCGCCGGCGCGCGGGAATTGCGCGAAGAAACCGGCTACGTGGGATCCGCCGCCCGGTTGCTGGGCAGCGTGCATCCGAACCCGGCGATGCAGAGCAACCGCTGCCATCTCGTGCTGGTGCCCGAGGCGCATCCGAAGGCCGGATTGGCATGGGATCCGGATGAGGAGTTTGAGATCATGACGCGTCCGGTGGAGGAAGTCTACGCCATGGCCCGCCGGGGAGAGATCACGCATGCGATGGTCCTGGACGCGCTGCTGCTTTTTATGCCCGCGTGGGAGCAGTTGAAGCGAACCAGCTGAGCGGATCCGACTGCATTCTGCGCCCGCACCACGGCCGCCCGCCCGCAACCCCAACCCGCTCGGAGGCACGCTTTTCTCCATCCCGGGCGGTCGTTTGACATTGCCGGGACCCGGACTTTACTCCCCCAACCTGATGGAAGCCGCCACGCAGCCCGCCCTTTTCGCCAACGCCCCCGAAGTTTTCTCGGGCAACGGTGCACCTGCAATCCCGCAGCCGCTGGAACGCGAAATCCGGGCCATTTACCGCCGCAGCCCGCTCTACGCGCAGAGGTTTCCGCTTCACGTGGAACCATTGCACTGGAGCTGTTATCGCGAGATCCCGGTGCTGACCAAACAGGAGATCCTTGATCGCGGCCACACGGCCTTCTTTGCGGACTATGCGGAGATCGAGCGCGGGCTGCAGGAGAAACGCTACGAGTTCGAGCACACGTCCGGCTCGACGGCCAAGCCGATGACGGTGGTGATGGAGGACGGCTGGTGGAACGCCCAGCTTCGCCGGGCCTATCTCGCCCACCCGGAACTGGCGCAGTATGTCGACCGGCCTTATCGCAAGGCCGTGCTGGCGCCCGTCGGCTGCTCCAGCAATCTCTGCCCCTATGAGGATCACCCTTTCCCGCATCGCTACTTCGACGGCACGGTCTACCTGAATCTCTCGAGCGACCCGTTTGTCTTCGCCGAAGCGGAGTGGGATCGCATCGTGCTCGAGCTGCAGGCCCTCAAGCCGGAGGTCATCGAAGGTGAGCCCATCTACCTTTCCCTGCTCGCGCGCGCGGTGCAGAAGCGCAAGGTGCGCGTGCCCAGCATCCGCACGGTCATCCTCACCTACGGCAAGGCGAGCCGGCAGCACAGCCGGCGGATTGCGGAGGCCTTCCCGGCCAACCAAGTTGATCTCTACGGCTCGACCGAGGCCGGTTACATTTTCGTCGGCGATGCCTTTGGCGACAACCTGCGCGCAATCGACGGCAACGCTTTCGTCGAGCTTGTACCCTGGCGCCCAGAGCTGACGGACGTGTTCCAGATCAACGTCACCACCCGCGATCGCGAGGCCATGCCCTTGCTGCGTTACTTTACCGGCGACATTGTCCGGCGCATGCCGAGCGGCTACCGGATACTCGGCCGCGAGCGCGACCTTTATTACAGCGCCGACGGTCGCGTGGTGTCGGCCTTCGAAATCGATGCGGCCTTGCCGGACGAGTTCAGCTGCTGGCATTGGAGCCTGGTGCAGGTGTCGGAAAACCGCTGGGACTTTCAATACGTCGCCGATGCCATCGCGCCCGCCGGCATGGAAGGTCCGCTGGCGGCAGCCCTCGGGCCCGAGGCTCGGGTCAACCTTTTCCGGCGGAAATTCATCCAGCCGGCCGCGAGCGGCAAATTTGCGCTGCTCAAGCCGCTGGCGCGCTAGGAGCGGCGTTCAGCGGGCGCCGTCCGTGACGCATCCCGCCTTCTCGCCCGATTTAGCCTCGCTAATTAATCGGCCACCGGTTTGCGCGCGTCCTTTACATCGCCAAGCTGCGTTGGTTTATCGTTTGCCGCCCCGCCGGCCATCCGACTGACCCCCCAGCCCTGTTCCACGCGATGAATCCTCTTGGTTCGCTCCTCAGCTCGTCCATTGGCAAAAAGTTCCTGATGGCCGTGACCGGGCTCGTCATGTTCCTGTTCGTGACCGGGCACCTGCTGGGCAACCTCCAGATCTTCCTGGCGCCGGAACACATCAACGCCTACGGCCATTTCCTGGAATCCGTCGGCGAGCTGTTGTGGGTCGTGCGCTTCGTCCTGCTGGCCTGCGTGCTGATCCACATCTGGGTCGCGATCCAACTGACAAGGGAGAACATGGTGGCGCGCCCGGTTTCCTACGCCGTGGATTTCACGAACCGGGCCTCGCTGGCTTCGCGCGTGATGGCGCGCACGGGCATCGTGGTGCTCGCGTTCCTGGTCTACCACCTGTTGGATTTCACCTTCCGCGTGCAACACCCGGAATGGAGCGAGCCCACCTTCCGCCTCGCGAACGGCGTGATGGTGCGCGACGTCTACAACATGGTCGTGCACGGCTTCAGCCGCGCCGGCGTGTCGTTTTTCTATATCCTCGCCGTGGGCCTGCTGAGCTACCATCTCGCGCATGGCATCAGCAGCATGGTGCAGACGCTGGGTCTCCGCAACGAGCGCTGGAGCCGCGGCCTTGAGCGCTTCGGCGTCGCCTACTGCTGGCTGTATTTTCTGCTGAACGCTGCGATCCCGCTCTCCGTGCTCGGGGGCCTGGTCAAACTCCACGCCTGAATTCCTCCCCGCCATGGCCAAACTCGAATCCAAGACCCCGTCCGGCCCGCTCGCCGAGAAATGGCGGAAGCACAAGACCGAGATCAAGCTCGTCAACCCGGCGAACAAGCGGAAATACGAGGTGATCGTCGTCGGCGCCGGCCTCGCCGGCTCCTCGGCCGCGGCCACGCTCGCGGAGCTCGGCTACAAGGTTAAGAACTTCGTGTTTCACGACAGCCCGCGTCGGGCGCACTCGATCGCGGCGCAGGGCGGCATCAACGCCGCCAAGAATTACCAGAACGACGGCGACTCCGTCCACCGGCTCTTTTACGACACGCTGAAGGGCGGCGACTACCGCTCGCGCGAGGCCAACGTCCACCGCCTTGCCGAGGTCTCGGTCAACATCATCGACCAGTGCGCGGCCCAAGGTGTGCCCTTCGCGCGCGAGTACGGCGGCCTGCTCGCCAACCGCTCCTTCGGCGGCGCGCAGGTGTCGCGCACGTTCTATGCCCGTGGCCAGACCGGCCAGCAGCTTCTCCTCGGCGCCTACTCGGCACTCTCGCGGATGATCGGCCAGGGCGGAGTGCAGCTGCATCCCAACTCCGAGATGCTCGACCTCGTGGTGGTGAACGGCCACGCGAAAGGCATCATCGTCCGCAACCTCATCACCGGGGCCATCAGCCGCCACAACGCGGATGCCGTGGTGCTGGCCACGGGCGGCTACGGCAACACCTTCAATCTCTCCACCTACGCGCGGCAGTCGAACGCGACGGCGATCTGGCGCGCCTACAAGCGCGGCGCGTGCTTCGCCAATCCCTGCTACACGCAGATCCACCCGACCTGCATTCCGGTTACCGGCGACTACCAGTCGAAGCTCACGCTGATGTCGGAATCCCTCCGCAATGACGGCCGCATCTGGGTGCCGAAGAAGAAGGAGGACTGCCGCAAGGACCCGAACACGATCCCGGAGGAGGATCGCGATTACTATCTCGAGCGCATCTACCCGAGCTTTGGCAACCTCGCCCCGCGCGACGTCTCCTCGCGCGCAGCCATGCGCATGTGTGACGAGGGCCGCGGCGTCGGCGACAGCGGCCTCGGCGTCTACCTCGACTTCGCCGACGCGATCAAGCGCCTCGGCGAGAACGTGGTCCGCGAGCGTTATGGCAATCTCTTCGACATCTACCACGAGATCACCAACGAGAACGCCTACCACACGCCGATGCGGATCTTCCCGGCGGTGCATTACACGATGGGCGGGCTTTGGGTGGATTACAACCTGATGTCCAACGTCCCCGGCCTGTTCGTCCTCGGCGAGGCGAACTTCTCCGACCACGGCGCCAACCGGCTCGGCGCGTCCGCGCTCATGCAGGGCCTGGCCGACGGCTACTTCGTCATCCCGTACACGCTGGGCGACTACCTCGCCGGCCAAAAGCCCGGATCGCGACCGTCCAGCGATGCCGCCGAGTTCCAGCAGGCCGAGGAGAATGTCCGCGACATCACGCGCCGGCTGCTGGAGAGCAAGGGCAAGGAACCCGTCAGCCATTTCCACAAGCGCCTCGGCAAGATCCTGTGGGAACACTGCGGCATGGCTCGCAATCGCGCCGGCCTCGAGGCCGCGCTCCAGAAGATCCCGGCGCTGCGCGAGGAGTTCTGGGCGAACGTCAAGGTGCCGGGCTCGGCCGACACCCTCAACCAATCGCTCGAGCAGGCGGGCCGCGTGGCCGATTTCCTCGAGCTGGGCGAACTGTTGTGCCGCGACGCGCTCACGCGCGAGGAATCCTGCGGCGGGCATTTCCGCGAGGAGTACCAGTACCCCGACGGCGAGTGCAAACGTGACGACGAGAAATTCGGGCACGTGGCGGCGTGGGAGTACCAGGGCGAAGGCCAGGCGCCGCTTCGCAACATCGAGCCGCTCAACTACGAGTTCACCAAGATGAGCGTGCGCTCCTATAAATAAGCCGGGGAATCCATCATGGTTGCCGAGAAATCATCCAAGAAGCTCTTCTCCGTCACGCTCCGCGTCTGGCGCCAGGCCGGCCCGGGCGCGCCCGGCAAGTTCGTCGATTATCCGGCGAGCGGCGTGAACCCGGATATGTCCTTCCTCGAGTTGCTGGACGTGGTGAACGATCGGCTGACCCGCGAGGGCGGCGAGCCGATCGCCTTTGCCCACGATTGCCGCGAAGGCATCTGCGGCACCTGCTCATGCACCATCAATGGCAAGCCGCATGGCCCGGGCCACGGCATCGCCACCTGCCAGCTCTACATGCGCGGCTTCCACGAGGGCGACGTGATTGTGGTCGAACCTTTCAGCGCGCGGGCCTTCCCGCTCGTGAAGGACCTCGTGACCGATCGCAGCGCCTTTGACCGCATCCAGCAGGCCGGCGGTTTCATTTCCGTGCGCACCGGCGCGGCGCCCGATGCCAATTCCATTCCCGTGCCGAAGGAGGACGCCGACCTGGCGATGGACGCGGCCGCCTGCATCGGCTGCGGCGCGTGCGTGGCGGCCTGCAAGAACGCGAGCGCCATGCTGTTCGTCGCGGCGAAGGTGTCGCACCTCGGCCTCATGCCCCAGGGGCAGCCGGAGCGCGACAAGCGCGTACTCGCCATGGTGCAGACCATGGACGAAGCCGGATTCGGCAACTGCACCAACCAGTACGAATGCAGCGCCGTCTGCCCAAAGCTGATCTCGCACGATTTCATCGCGCGCATGAACCGCGACTACGTCGGCGCGCTGTTCCGCGCCAAACTCCGCCCCGTCTCGAACGCCGGCGGCGGCGCGAGCTGAGTCCGGGGGATCGCTTCAATCGGGTTTCGAGTCAGGGCCCCGCTTGGCCTTGCGGGGAACTCGTTTTTTCCATGGCCATTCGGTAAATGCCGGCGAGCCAGGCGTGCTCGGCTTCCGGCAGCTCCCGGCGCAGGAGAATGGCCTCACAATAGTCCCGCACGAGTTGGTCCTGCTGGATATTGCTGCGGAGCGACCAAACCGCGGCACCGAAAACGGCGCTTTTCAGCACCTCAACGGGCGGCGGCGCCGGTTTGTTCGACCGCAATTTGTATTCGCTCAGGGCTTCTTTGAACGGATGGTAGGCCAGGACACCAACCAAGGCGCGGATCGGCTCATAGCGGCCGCTGGCAAAGAAACGCCCCCACAGCACGTCGAGTTGCGCGCCGCGCAGTGGTTCTGCTGTCGGCGCGGGCCAGCGTTCGAGCCTGTGGGTCTTGATCGAATCCCGCAGCGCATCCGGCAGGCTGTCGGCGAAAGCAGGATCATCGCGCTTGGCATAGGCAAGAAGGACCGACAGCAGCGCACGTTCGCGGTCCTGGGTCTTGGCCAGCCGCGCGATAACGTGAGGTAGCAGCCACGGGTTGTCCTTGAGCACCTGTTCGAAGAATCCCAGCAGGGCGCCGTTCTCCTCATCGACGGGAGGCGGAGTTCCGACCGGCGGATTTTCCGCGAACTGCTGGAGCATCGCGAGCAGCTGATGAGGCGCCGGTCGGTTGTGATAGTTCATCAGCCAGCGTCCCGGGTCTGCATGGCCGGGAACCGGGGCGTCGAGCACGCCATAATCGACCACCTTGAAAGTTTGTTCCCGCTGCACGGTGAGCGAGCCGATCCGGTCGGTTGCCGCCACCACCACCTTCCACTCGCCCAACGGATCCTCGCCGTTCGCGACGAATCCCACCATGTCGACGGCCTTTCGGACATAGCGGCTGTTCTTGACCGGACCGCGGGGAATCAGCCGGAGTCCAGTCTTGCTGCCCCCGGTTTTCCCATCGGGCCTGACAAACGAAATATCATAGGTCACCTCCGCGGCTCCATCCGCGCCAACAGTGCAGTTGGTGGCAAAAACCAGGATTTGCACTTCCTGGCCGCGCACCACTTGGTCGACGGTCATCGCAGTCGGTCCGCGCGCGGCCGGGGTTTGGGTCCAAATGTCGCGATGCGCATATTGGATGGTGGGAATCACCAAGACCTCGAAGTGACTGGGCTCTCCCCCGGCGCCGCCCCCCGCAAGAGTTACGCCGGCCAGCAGGGCGAAGCAGCAAACAGCTACGCGCATGGCTCGATTCTTTCTGACCGTCCTGCCATGGCAAGCGGCCAGTGCTGGCACTCGCGCAGACGAGATGGGGATGCGCCGGTGTGGCCGCCACTTGCGAATGTCTGCAACTTTTCGCGAGTCGGTGGGTTTTCATGGTATCAACCCAAACCTGCTATGAAAACCGCTCTTACTTCCGTCCTGACCGCGACCCTCCTCGGAGTCGCTTCTTATGCGAGCGGTCGTCCTTTCGACGCCGCCGACTTTTCCGCCATCGCCTTCGCCACCGGTCTGGTTGCCTGGACCGTCGAGCAATACAGCCGCTCGCCCCGCGAGCTCAGCCGGGCCCGCCCGATTCACCTTCCTGTGAATTTCGCGCGGCGCACGGTTGAGCCGACGGTCAAGCGCCTGGCGGCTTGAGACCCCTTCACGACCGACACCAGCGGCCACGGGCAACCGTGGCCGCTTCTTATTTGTTGGTCACGGCGACGGTGCCCGAATGGGTGACCTCGCCGCGCTCGTGCTTCGTGCCCACCACCTGGATGTCGAGCATCGTGTCCAGCCGATAGGTGGCCGAGCCGTTGCGGGCCGCTGCGTCCAGAACCTGCTCGGCGGCGGCGCCGGCGGGCTTCAAGGTGACGGTTTGGTCCAGCTGGTTTTGCGGCGGCAGACCCAGCGGCCCCTCTTGGGCGAGGGTGCCGACAAAGGTGCCGTTGAGGTAGACCTTGGCGTTGATGCCCGCGATCAGGTACGAAACCACATTGGGGTTTACCAAGGTGATGTCCGCCGTCGTCGCACCCGGGCTGTGGCGTTGGATCGCTTTCAACTCCACGTGCAACCCGGAAACCACCAGTTCGCCAACGTTCTGGCACCCGCCGCTGAAGGCGGCGAGTGCTGCGAGCAAAAGCAGGGGAAGGGGCAGTCGCTTCATACCGCGGATGCTGCGATCTCCACCCCGCGCCGCAAGTTCAGTCCTCGTCCTTGGCCTTTTTTTTCGAGGCCTTCGCGCCCGTTCCCAGCTGCACCACGGCCCCGACGGCCGCCAGGGCCAGCACGGACGGGAGCATCCACGGATGGCCGGCGACGAGGGCGGGGATCTGTTGCGGCTTCTCGAAATAAAACAGCCAGTCGAGCTGTTCCGTGAAATAGCAGATCGCGAGCATGACGCGAAACGCGCCCAACAGCGCCGTCGCCAGCACCAGCACGATCCGCTGCAACTTGAGGGCCAGGAAGCCGCCGACCAGCCCGATCACGCCGGCGGCCAGCAATGCGACCATGTGGTGCAGGTTGGCGAGCAGGAGAATCGCCAGCGTTCCCGCCGCGAGAAAACCCGCGGTGAACACGGCGGCGAGGTAGAGAAGGAAGGTCAGGCCCAGGCCGAGCAACCCGCCGGCAATCATGCCGCCGATTTCGCCGGCAGGGCCGAGACCGAGCGCGGCGCCGGCGGCCTGCCCGAATACCACGCCGATCAGGCCGCCCAGAATCGCTAGGGTGATCTTGAAGATGCGGTAGCCGAAGAAGCAGTCGAGCAGGCCCCAGGCTATCGCGGCCGTGGAGACCCATGGATAAAGTTCGGCATCGGGATGCACGAGGGGCCACTAAAAGCCGCGGGACGGGGCAGGCAATCCGCTTTGCGCCGGCAAGCAGGGGCGAGAAAATAGCTCTTCCTTTCAGGACGATTCTGGCTATCTCGACTCCTCCCACGTTCCAACCTGTCCCGATGCATCACTTTCGTTACCAAGGCCAGCGGCTTCACTGCGAGTCGGTTGATCTCGCGGCGGTCGCACAGCTCCACGGCACGCCGACCTACGTCTACAGCGCCCAGACGATCACCGACAATTATTCGCGGCTGACGCGGAGCCTCGCCGGCCTGGACGTGCAATTGTGCTTCGCCATGAAGGCCAACTCGAACCTGGCCATCCTGCGGCACTTTTCCAACCTCGGGGCCGCATTCGACCTCGTCAGCGGGGGGGAACTCCGCCGGGTGCAGGCCGCCGGCGGCAGCGCTGCGCGCAGCGTGTTCGCCGGCGTCGGC
The DNA here is from genome assembly GCA_035549095.1 of Lacunisphaera sp. Taxonomy (GTDB): domain Bacteria; phylum Verrucomicrobiota; class Verrucomicrobiia; order Opitutales; family Opitutaceae; genus Lacunisphaera. The sequence continues at coordinate 323,913 of DASZRV010000066.1, forward strand.
AAGAACGCGGCGGAGATCCGCCTGGGCCTCGAACAGGGCGTGTTTGGCTTCCACGTCGAGAGCGAGCCCGAGCTGGCGCGCATCAACCACCTCGCCGGCCAGCTCGGCCGGAAGGCGCCGATCGCCATCCGCATCAATCCCGACGTCGACGCGAAAACCCACGCCAAGATCACGACGGGCAAAAGCGAAAACAAATTCGGCATCCCGCTGCAGGACGCCGCCGCCGCCTACGCCACCGCCGCCAAGTACCCGCACCTCTCGCTCCGCGGCGTGCAGATGCACATCGGTTCGCAGCTCACCTCCGCCGCGCCCTTCGTGGAAGCCGTCGAGAAGGTCGTGCCTTTCGTCCAGGAGCTGAAGGAGCGATACGGCATCAGCTACTTCAGCATCGGCGGCGGGATCGGCATCGTCTACCACGACGCGCTCGCCAGCGGCGACGCAGCCTGGTGGGAAAGCCGGCCCGCCGGTGATCGACCGCTCACGCCCGAGGCCTACGGCGCGGCGCTGAAACCATTGCTCGCGCCGCTCGGCCTGAAGATCCTGCTCGAGCCCGGCCGCTTCCTGGTCGGCAATGCCGGCGTGCTGCTGTCCCGGGTCGAATACCTGAAGCGCGGCGCGCACAAGAACTTCCTCGTGCTCGATGCCGCGATGAACGACCTCGTTCGCCCTGCCATGTACGAAGCCTACCACGAACTCGTGCCCTTGCTGCGCGACACTTCGCGTCCCGCGCTCAAGGCCGACCTCGTCGGCCCGATTTGCGAGTCCGGCGACTGCTTTGCCAAGGATCGCGTCATCCAGGAAGTCGGCGAGGGCGAGTTGGTGGCGTTCATGAGCGCCGGGGCCTATGGCTACACCATGGCAAGCCGCTACAACACGCGACCGATGCCCGCCGAGGTGCTGGTGTCCGGCAGCCGATTCGAGCTGGTCAACGCGCGGGAGAGCTTTGATGCTATGGTCGCCGGTGAGAAGATTCCCGGTTTCCTGAAGACCTGACGGTTGTCCCATGTCCGAGCCGCGCCCCCTTAATTTCACCGTGATTGGCGCCGGCGCCTGGGGCACGGCGATGGCCCTCCACTTGGTCCGTCGCGGCCAGCACACCACGCTGGTTGCCCGGCGCCCGGAGCATGCCGAGTCACTTCGCGCCGAGCGCGAAAACCGCGACTACCTGCCGGGCATCCGGCTGCCCAAGGATCTCGAAATCACGCCGGAACTCCGCGCCGCACTCGTCGAGGCCGACGTGGCGCTCATCGCCTGCCCATCGCAATCGTTGCGGGCCTGGTGTGAAAAAATCCACACCGTGCTGCACGACACATCGCGGCTCCAGCTCTTCCTCAGCCTGGCGAAAGGACTGGAGGCGGGCACCCACCTCCGGCCCAGCGAGATGATGGCGCAGCTGCTGCCCGGGCTGAATTGCGGCACGCTCACGGGACCCACGAATGCCGCCGAGGTCGCGCAGGGTCTGCCGGCCGCCATGGTGATGGCGGCCCAGCGCCCGGAGGAGTTTGTGCGAAAGGTCCAGGCGACCTTGAGCGGGCCAACGCTGCGGATCTACACCTCGGACGACCTCGCGGGCGCCGAGTACGGCGCCGGGTTGAAGAACATCTATGCGATCGCCGCCGGCTTCTCCGACGGTCTGAAACTCGGCGACAACGCCAAGGCGGCCCTGCTGACCCGGGCGCTGGCCGAAATGGTCCGGGTGGGCACGGCGCTCGGCGCAAAAGCCGAGACGTTCTACGGGCTGAGCGGGGCCGGCGACCTGATCGCCACGAGCTACGGCGCGTGGAGCCGCAACCGGGAGTTCGGCGAAAAGATCGGCGCCGGTAAATCGGTGACGGAGCTGTTGACCGGTCGCAAAACCGTCGTCGAGGGACACCGTACCGCCGAGGCGTTGCACGGCCTGTGCCGCGAGCGCAGCATCACCGCGCCGATCCTGGCGGAGGTTTACGCCATTCTTTTCCGGCAGAAGAAACCGGCCGACGCCCTGACTGCGCTGATGACCCGCGAACTCAAGCGCGAGACGCATACTCCCTGGCCGCAGGCCTGACCCTGTGCGCGGCGAACGGCGGGGGCCGCTCCTTGAGCTCACAGTGATCGGGCAGGGTGTTATTGCGTGCTTATATCTCTCCCGGCGTTGCACCCTGGGCGAAACCGGCCACAGGCGCTTCCATCAACACGCAATCGAAGCGCGGATGCTTGCCGCGTTCGACGTAGCCCAGCGACCGGTACAACTCCAGCGCGGGGAGGTTGTCGGGGAACACGTACAACGAGAACGCCTCCATCGGGTGTAGCCGCAAGGCTTCCCGCATGAGGCCCGTGCACAACCACCGTCCGAGGCCCAGCCCGCGATGCGCCGGCGAGACGATCACGCGCGCGAGGTGGCCATAGCGATTTTCGCGGTGCCGGACCTGGCCGAAGCCCACCTGGCCGGCGCCCGGGAGCTCGAGCGCGAAGGAACGCGCATCGGCGTTGTTGATGTCCTGCCAGAATGATTCGGGCGTAGCCGGGCAGCGCGTGCTCGGACCCGCCCAGCGGCGCAGGTCTTCGTCGCGCGGCGTCCACGCCAGCGCGACCGCGGCATCGGCCGCGGTCGCCGGGCGAAGCACGGGTTCCGGATTCAGCGCGTGCATACGGCGAACCGTGGCTGCGCCGCGGCATGCCGCCGGTGTACGTCGGTGTAGATCTCGTCAACCATGGCATCGACGGCCGTCTTCGCCATGAAGCGACGGCTGAAGCCGGCAATCGCCGGGTCAATGGCGATTCGCGCCGCCTCGAGAAAATCGCCAATCAGTTCGCGCGGAGCCTCGTCGCCCACGGCAAAGCGAATCGTAGTCGACGTGATGCCGGCTTCCTTGAGCGCTTCGGGACTGAGTTCCGAGTGTGATGTGAGCGCCGGGCACAGCACGAGCGTGTTGCTCTGCCCGAGCGAGACCATGTGCCCGAACATCGGGGCCAGCGAATCGAAGAAGCGCTCCAACGTGACGCGCGAAAGCTTCGCCCGCTCAAAGTGGATGGTGAAGAGCGGCGCTGGCAGGCCCAGGTAGGACAGCCGCGCGGCGATGGCATGGTTCGGATCGGCGGGATTCGCCGGGCCGCTGACGGTGATGTGCGGATGCGAGGCGAGCCAGCGGGCGAAAACCAGGGTATTGATGCATTTTTTGAGCATGCGCTGCTCCAGCGTCTTCATGCCGGTGAGGACTTCGAACGCCTTGTCCGAATCGAGGAACGCGCCCTTGATGTAGTAGACGTTCCAAAAGAGCGTGTCATGCCAGCTCTTGCCCGACGGCGCGGTGTCGCCCTTGGGCAGGAACATGTCCTCGTTGCGGCCGATCACGACGCCCGCCGTCGTCGTGCCATGGCCGGTCAAATCCTTCGTGTAGCTGTGGATGATGTAGTCCGGCCGCTCAGCGGGATCGGGTCGCTGCAGCGGGCGGACCAGGAACGGCGTGCCGACCGTCGAATCGCAAAGCACCGTGAGGCCCGCGGCGTGCGCGGCAGCGCAGATGCCGGGGACGTCGAGGAACACGCCATGGGGATTGCACGGGCTTTCGAGGTAGACGTAGACCTTGCGGCCGGCCGCGAGCCGCTCGGCGTACTGCCGCTGCACGCCGGCGAGCGCGCGCGAGAAGCCCGCGGCGGTGAAACCGTCGAAGAATACGACGGCGACATCGAGGTTGGAACGCTTGCCAAACCAGTCGTGGAGCAACTGGTAGGCGCCGCCGTAGATGTTGCGCGACGCGAGCACGACGTCCTGGAAGCCGACCACATGCGACAGCGCGGCGTCGATCGCGCCCATGCCGGAGTTGAAATTCCACGCCATGTATTCGCCCGCCATAGGCCCGGCCTCGACATCGACGATGTGGTTGGCGAGCGAGATCGACGTCGGGTTCATGAGCCGCGAATAGATTTCGTGGAGGAACTCGCGGCCCTGGAACGCGTCGTCGATCCACTCGGAGCACGCGTAGAGGTACGTCGCCGTGCGCGTGATCACCGGGTTGGCCGAGAAGATGGCCGTGACATTGTCGAAGACGGGATAGGGCCCCTTGGCGAGGACCGTGCCGTTGCTGTAACGCAGCGACTGGTGCGTCTGGCGCGCCGGGTTCTGTAGGGTGTCGAGCAGCTTCGCCAGCTGGAAGGAGAGGAATTTCTTGGCGTTGAAAAGCGCGAGCCGGTCCTGGCGGGGGAGGCGGCCGAGTTCGCGGGTCGTGGCTTCCCACAAATCCATCACGTCGCCGTGCGCGGCATAGAGTTTTTCCGCGAGCGCCAACAGCGGCTGCCCGGTCGGACTCTGCGGGTCGATGTGGAAGTGCTCGAGCTGTTCGAGCGCCAGGTCGTGGAGGGTGGTGGCGGTGGTGGTCTTGCGCCGCGGCGAGAGGAGACGGGCGGGTGGCGGCTCGGCGCGTGGAATCTTTGGGGTGGGCGTGGAGGTAGTTTGCATGGCCCGAAAGTGCTGTGTCATAAATGCCGTTGCAAGCTGGCGATGGTCCGGACCGCAAACTGGGCGCCTGCCCGGTCCACACTCCGGTCTTTTACCGCAGCCCGCCCTCGTTCACTGTATCGCCATGACCCCTGTGCAGCTTCACGTGGAAAACGTCCGGCAGTCGGCCGCCAAGATCAGGCAGGCGCTCGGCGGCTTGCAGCCGCGGATCGCCATCATCCTCGGTTCAGGACTGGGCGGACTCGCGAAAAAAATCGAGCAGGCGGTCACGCTGGCCTACGCGGAGTTGCCGGGCTTCCCGGAGCTGACGGTGCCGGGCCACGTCGGCGAGCTATTGATCGGAAAGCTGAACGGCGTGCCGGTGTTCGTGCTCAAAGGGCGGAAGCATTTCTACGAGACGAACGATGCCTATCCGCTCAAGACCATGCTCCGCGCCGTCCGCGCCGCCGGAGCCGACACGCTTTTTCTGTCGAATGCCGCGGGCAGCCTGCGCGCGCACATCAAGGTCAGCGAACTGATGTTGATCACCGACCACATCAACTTTCTCGGCTTGAATCCGCTCACGGGTCCGAATGACGACGCCTTCGGCCCGCGGTTCTTCCCGGTGACCGACGCGTGGGACCAGGACCTGCGCGACCGGGTCAAGCAGGTCGCACGCGCCGGGGAAATCACCTTGCACGAGGGCGTCTACGTCGCATTCCGCGGTCCATCCTTCGAGACGCCGGCGGAAATCCGCATGGCGCAGGGCTGGGGCGGCGATGCCGTCGGCATGTCGAGCGTGCCCGACTGCCTCATCGCGCGACACTGCGGCATGAAAGTCGTCGGCGTGTCATGCATCACCAACATGGGCGCCGGCCTCTCAGACGAGCACCTGACCCACGCGCATACGCTCGAAAATGCCGCGCGTGGCGCCGCGGCGTTCGAACGCTTGGTCGCGGCCGCGGTAAAGGTGCTCTGAACTTCCCGCCGTGAACCCTCGCGACCTCGAGCTTATGCGCCGGCTGCTCTGCCGGCTGCAGGACACCATTCGCGCCGCGGTGCGGGCCGGACAGCGGCGCGGCGCCGGGCGAATGGCGCGCGTCGCGGCAGTTACTTCGGCCGACACCATCTACGCGATCGACCGCGTGAGCGAGGAGGCGGTGCTGGCGTGGTTTGCGGCCCATTGGCCGAGACACTGGCCGGTTGAACTCGTGATGGAAGGGCTTGCCGCCACCGGCACGACGACCTTTCCCCGCGGCACGCCGGCCACGGACACCCAATTCAAGTGCATCCTCGACCCGATCGACGGCACCCGCGGTCTGATGTACGACAAGCGGCCGGCATGGAGCCTGGCGGCCGTCGCGCCCCAGCGCGGGACGAAGACGAATCTGAACGACATATTTGTCGCTGCCATGACCGAGCTGCCGGTGACCAAATCCGGGCAGGCGGACCAACTCAGCGCCGTGCGCGGCCGTGGTTTGCACGCCGAGCGGATTGACTTGCGGAACTTCCGCCGGTCCAGGCTGGCCGTGCGGCCATCGTCGGCACGCATCCTGACCGGCGGCTTTGCGTCGTTCGCCAAATTCTTCCCTCCGGGAAAGACGTGGCTCACCGAACGCGAAACGGCACTGCTGCGGGCGCTCGACGACGGGCACGAGATCTTCGACGACCAGTACTTGAGCACGGGCGGGCAGATCTATGAGTTGGCGATGGGCCACGATCGCTTTGTCGCCGATCTTCGCCCGATTGCCTTTGTCCGGCTGCGCATCGCCGCGGCGCTGGCCTGCCATCCCTACGACATTTGCACCGCGCTGATCGCCCAGGAGGCGGGGTGCATCGTCACGGCTCCGGACGGCTCGCCCTTGCGCGCACCGCTGGATACCACCACGCCCGTGGCTTGGACGGGTTACGCCAACCCCGCCCTGGCCCGTCGCATCCGGCCGCTGCTGCAGAAAGCGCTGCTGGCCTAGGCGGTGGTTCAGGCCTTGGTCCCGGCAGCGGCCGGCTCGTCGTCCGGATGCACATCGGCCGCGGCGATCGCCTGGCGGGGCGGGGTCGCAAGCGTCTTCTTGTTCTTCTGCGTCGTGATGATTGCAACGCCCGCGATGATGATGGCCGAGGCGACGAAAATCCGCGGGCTGATCGGTTCGCGCAGGATCCACCAGCCGAGGAAGACGGCTACGATGGGATTCACGTAGGCATACGTCGAGACGCGCGCCGGCGTGCTGTGCTTCATCAGCCACACGAAGGTGGTGAAGCCGATGAGCGAGCCGAACACCACAAGGTAGCTCCAGGCAAGGATTGAGCGCCCGCTGATGGCGCTTACCACGAGACGTCCGGGTTCACCCCAGGCCAAGCTTGTCAGCAGCAACCAGACGGATCCGGCCAGCATCTGGATCGCCGCGCCGGTGAAAGGCTCGACCGGATCATGGGCGTATTTCGTGTAGATCATGCCGATGCCCCAGAACAGGCAGGCGCCGATCAACCCGACCACGCTCCAGCCGTCGAGCCCGTCCACCCCTTGGTTCACGATATCAGGCCCGACGAGTACGGCGAGGCCGGCGAACCCGAGCGCGAGCCCGACGAACGTCAATGGCGTGGGCTTGGTCCCACGGCGGTTGTCGCGGAAAAGCGCGTGCGCCGCCCAGTCGAGGAGCACGATGAAAAGCGGGCCGACCGAGATGATGAGGGTCGCGATCCCGGAGGGGATTTTCTGTTCGGCCCACGATACGAGACCATTGCCGCCCAGGCAGAGAAAACCACCGATGACGGCATTGTCGCGCCACTGGCGCGCGGTCGCGCGGAAGCCGCGCGTCAGGGCGAGGTAACCCGCGATCAAGGCGCCGGCCACCAGGAAGCGCACGCCGGCCATCAGGAACGGCGGGATCGTCTCCACCACGACGCGAATGCCAAGGTAGGTCGAGCCCCAGATGAGGTAGATCGCGGCGAACCCGGCGATCAGGGCGGACCGGGTCGGGGTTCTTTCAGATGCAGTCATGGCGGGAGCGGGAAGGAGGTGAAATCAACCGGGCCGGAGCCCGTGGTCACGGGCGAAAACCGCGCGGCGAATTCCGGCGCGAGGTCAGAGCTGCTTTTTCACGAGCTCGCCGAGTTGGACGAGCGCGGCGGCGATCTCGTCGGACCAGGGCAGCCCGCAGCTCATCCGCAGGCAATTATGGTAACGATCCTTGACCGAGAACAGCGCGCCAGGCGCGGTGTTGATGCGGTGCTTGATCGCCTCGTGGTAGAGCTTGAGGGTGTCGACCCCGGCGGGGAATTCGACCCAGATGACATTGCCCCCCTGCGGGCGGCTGTAGCGCGTGCCATCGGGGAAATTTCGCTGCATGGCCTGCGCGAACAAGTGCAGCTGCTGGTGATAGGCGCGCCGGAGCGAACGCAGGTGATGGTCGTAGCCGCCATCGCGCAGGAATTCCGCGAGGGTTTTCTGCAGGATGACGGGCGTGCCCATCGTGTTGGTGAACTTGAGCCGGCGCACGCGCTCGAAGTAGCGGCCGGGCGCGGTCCAGCCGACGCGGAAGCTCGGCGCGAGCGACTTCCCGAAGGACGAGCACAACATGACGCGGCCGTCGCGGTCCCACGCCTTGAGCGGCTTCGGGCGCACGTCCCCGAAATGCGTGTCGGCATAGATGTCGTCTTCGATCGCCGGCAGGTCGTATTCGCAGAGCAGGTCGTAGAGCCGCTTCTTCTTCTCGTCGGGCATGAGGCTGCCAAGCGGATTGTGGAAGTTGGGCATGACAAGGACGGCCTTCACCTCGTTCTGTTCGATCGCGGCGCGCAGCGCATCGAGGCAGATGCCCTCGCGCGACGAGGTCGGGATTTCGAGCGCGCGCAGGTTGAGGCTCTGGATCATCTCGAGGAAGCCGAAGTATGCCGGGGTCTCGATCGCCACGGTGTCGCCGGGCTTGGTGACGGCGCGCAGGCAGAGATTGAGCGCCTCCGAGCAGCCGACGGTCACCACGAGCTCATCGTGCGCGAGGGGCACGCCACCCTGGAGATAGCGCCGGGAAATCTCGCGCGTCAGCGGCTCGTAACCCCAGTTCATCGTCTGCCGGCTGATGAGCGTCGGGTCGCGGCGCGCCACGGAGCCGAGCAGCCGCGCCAGCTTCTTGTTCGGAAACAGGCTGTGATGCGGGCAGGCCGCGCCAAAGGGAATGAAATCGGCGTTGATCGAGCGCTCCATCACCTCGGTGGTGAGATCCTTCACGCCGACGTAGGTGGGCTTCGCCATCGGCTTGGCCATCCGCGGTTCGGGGCTGAGGAAAGGCGGCCGCGGGCGCACGTAATATCCGGACTGCGGCCGGGCCTCGAGGTAGCCCCGATTCTCGAGGACGGTGTAGGCCTGCAGCACGGTGGCGATGCTCACGTCGCGTTGCAGCGACATGCGGCGCACGGACGGAACCCGATGGCCGGGACGCAGCGTGCCCTGTTCGATGAGGGTCTGCAGGGAGTTGGCCAGCTCGGCATAGAGCGGCTGGTTCATCACGGCGAGGGCCGGCTTGGCCGGGGCGGTGGGCAGGGTCTCGATCATGGCGTGGAAAAAGTGGCCGGGAAGATACGGGAAAGGGCCGTGGCGAGGCAGCAGCAGCCGTCCTTAATTGAAACCAGTACAGTGGCAAATATCCGGCACTGTGACCATGACAATTTTCCCGGGAATGAGACGCACAAGAATGCGCCCGGATCAGCCCGGGCGGTTCGATTGGTGGCCTGCGAGGTCGCCGGCCACGCCGGTTTCGCGACTCCTGCCCAACCCGAAGACCAGGTGTTCCGCCAGCGCTAGACCGTAATCTCGCCCTGCAGGTAGAGCACGGCATGCCCGCCGATGCCGACGCGGTCGGCACGCAGCTCGCAGAACAGCTCGCCGCCGCGAGCCGAGACCTGCCGGGCGTGCAGTTGGGTTCGGCCGAGCCGCGCGGCCCAGTAGGGAACCAAGGTGCAATGGGCCGAACCGGTGACAGGATCCTCGGGAATGCCGACCTCCGGCACAAACGTCCGCGAGACGAAATCGCAATCGGTCCCGGGAGCGGTCACCGTGATGCGACCGGGCACGATCTTGGCCAGCAGTGAATGGTCCGGCTGCAGGTCCAATACGTCTGCCGCTGCGGTGTAGACGCACAACCACCGGCTCTTCGTGCGGAGGAATTGTTGTGGCGAGCGGCCGAGCGCCTGTGCCAGCGCCGCGGAGGTTTCGGCCGGTTCCGGCGGCTGCGCGGGAAAATCCAACTCCAGCAGGTCGCCGCGGCGGCGCACCAGGAGGGGACCGCTGCGCGATTCAAAGGCAATCGCTTCGCCCGCCTCTCCCAAATGGTGAAAGAGGGCGAACGCCGTCCCGAGCGTCGCGTGCCCGCACAGATCGATTTCAACCGCCGGCGTGAACCAGCGAAGATGATAGGTCGCCGGTCCGATGCGCACGAGGAAGGCCGTTTCCGACAGCCCGTTCTCGCGGGCAATTTGCTGCATGACGCCATCCGGCAGCCAGCTGGTTAGCGGCACCACCGCCGCAGGATTGCCGCGGAAGGCCTCGGACGTGAAGGCATCGACCCAATAGAGCGGAAGTTTCATCCGGGCGATTCTAGCAGCACCGGCGAAGGTGCCTAGGAGCAGTCGGACCGATGCGGACCGATACAGCGGCGACCGCTGTCGGGCAATGACAGCGTCCGGTCCGCCGAAAACTTCGCGCTCAGCGGTACTGCGCGAGCGCGGCGCCTGTAAGTCGCATCACACGCCAGTCCTCGAGCGGAACGGCGCCGAGCTTGCGGTAGAAACCCTTGGCCGGCTCGTTCCAGTCGAGCACCGCCCACTCCATGCGGCCGCAGCCGCGGGCGTTCGCGATTTTCGCCAGGTGCAGCAGGAGCGCCTTGCCGATGCCTGCGCCCCGGAACTCGGGGCGGACGAAGAGATCCTCCAGATACAGCCCGGGCTGGGCGAGAAACGTCGAGTAGTTGAAGAAATAGAGCGCGAAGCCGGCGGGCTCGCCGTTTGTTTCCGCGAGGACGACATGGGCCGCCGGCGTGGGGGCGAACAGGGTGCGATGCAGCGCCGCTTCGGTGGCCACCACTTCATGCTGCAGCTTCTCATAAGCGGCCAGTTCGCGAATGAAGCGGAGGATGAGCGGAACGTCGGCCGGCGTGGCGGCGCGCAGGTGGCAGGACATGGCGCGAGGCAAAAGGCCGAAATGACCCGTGGCGAGTCTCATTGGCCCGGCCTGCAACGTGGCGTAAAAACCCCGTCAGGGTTTTTTCAGGCATTGCGGGAGCCAAGGGCATCTGTTGGTGTCCTCGGACACATGAACAAAAATCCCACGTTATCGACCGTCTGGTTGCGGCAGGCCCTGGCCTTGGTGGTGGCGGCTTCCTCCCTGATCGTACTGCCCGGATGCATTGTGGCGGCCGCCGGCGCCGGCGCCGGCGCGGTGGCCTACGTCCGCGGCGAACTCGATGCGAACCTCAATACCGATTACAGCAAGGTGGTGGAATCGACGCGTCGGTCGATCAAGGACCTGGAATTTGCGCTCGTCAGCGAAAACAAGGATGCGCTCAAGGCGGTGTTTGTCGCCCGAACCGCGCTCGACAAGAAAGTCGAGATCACCGTCGAGAATTCGGGGAAGCGACTGACCCACATCAAGATTCGCGTGGGTCTGTTTGGCGATGAATCCCTGTCGGTCTCGATTCTCGACAAGATCAAGGCCGGCTTGTGAGCGCGGCGCCGCCCGGCTTGGGGCCGAAGGCGAGTGCGGTGTTGCAATGCCAGCGGTCGAGCCCGATACGTTGGCTCTGACTACCCATGCTTCGTAAGCTATTTTCCAAGATCAAGCAGTCCCTCGCCACGGGGAAACAGCCGGAGAACCGACCCAGCCACAAGGCCCAGAAACAGGCGCCCAAGGCGACCGCGCCCGGGCGGCCGGAGAAACGGGGTGGCCATCAGCAGCACCGTCCCGGTGAGGGTGCGCGCCCGGCTTCCCATGCGCACGGCCGGCCGGCCGCGACCAGGCACGCGCCCGCCCACCGGGCGCCCGCGACTCCCAAGCCGTTGCCTGAGGTGCCGAAGATGGACACGCCGTTTTCCGCGCTCGGCCTGAACGACCGGCTCGCGTATGCGGTCGAGCAGATGGGCTATGCGTCGCCGACCCCGATCCAGGCGCAGGCCATCCCCCAAGTGCTGGCCGGAAAGGATGTGATCGGTTCCGCGCAAACAGGCACCGGCAAGACCGCGGCCTTCGCCCTGCCGATCCTCCAGAAGCTGGAAAGGCACGGCGCGTTGCGCGTGCTGATCCTCGAGCCGACCCGCGAGCTGGCCGTGCAGGTGGAGGAGGCGTTCAAGAGCTTTTCGAAATACACCGACCTGCGCGTGACGGTGGTTTACGGTGGCGTCGGCTACGGCCGGCAACGGGAGGAATTGCTGGCTGGTCCCGATGTGCTCGCGGCCACGCCCGGGCGCTTGCTGGATTTCATGGAGCAGGGCGAGGTGCGGCTCGATAACGTCAACGTGCTCGTGCTCGACGAGGTCGACCGGATGCTCGACATGGGTTTCCTGCCCGACGTGAAGCGAATCGTGAACAAGGTGCCGAAGAACCGGCAGACGCTGTTCTTCACCGCGACCCTGCCGCCCGAGATCGAACAGCTTGCGGCCTGGGCGCTGCGCGATCCCTTCAAGATCTCCGTCAACCGCGAGCGTTCGACGGCCGAGACGATCACCCACGCGTTCTATCCCGTGGTGCAGTCGCAGAAGTTCGACCTCCTCGCCCACCTGCTGGAGCAGACCCAGTATCACAGCGTCATCATTTTCTCGCGCACGAAGAGCGGGGCGGATTACGTCGCCAGCCGGCTCAAACACGCCGGGCACACTTGTGCCGTGATGCACGCCGACCGCAGCCAGCAGGAACGCACGGATGCGCTCAAGGGCTTCAAATCCGGCAAATACGAGGTCCTCGTCGCCACCGACCTTGTGGCGCGCGGCCTCGACATCGCCGACGTGTCGCACGTCATCAACTTCGACGTGCCGGAGAACCCGGAGGACTACGTGCATCGCATCGGGCGCACCGGGCGTGCGCACAAGACGGGCGATGCCTTTACGCTCGTGACGGAGGAAACCTGGCGCGACGCGCGCAGCATCGAGCGTTTCATCGGCCAGAGCATCGAGTGGAAGAAGGTGGAGGGCTTCACCTACGTTTACTCGGGCATCTTCGATGGCGGCGGCATGCCGCAGGTCGCCCCGGAGAAACCCAAAAGTCGCCTCACGCGGGGCGGCCGCCGCTAGCCGCGCACCGGCCCCGCGGCGCGGCAAGAGCCCGGACCAGGGCGAGCAGGGTCGCCGGGCGCGCCAACGCACATGAAACTCGACATTCCCGCCGGCGACTTCGCCGGCTACATCTTCGACCTCGACGGCACCCTGGTCGACACGATGCCGCTGCATTACCGGGCCTGGAATCGCGCCATGCAACGGGCCGGGTTGCGCGAGGAGCTGAATGAGGACCTTTTCTATTCCCTCGGCGGCGTGCCCACCCGCCGGGTCGCGCAGTTGCTGGCCGAACACTACGGCCTGCGCATCGACGTCGAGAAGGTGTTTCACGAAAAGGAGGCGCTGTTCCTTGAGTTGCGAACGGAGATGAAGCTGATCGAGGCGGTCGTGGCGTTCGCGCGCAAGGCCGCCGCGGCGCACCAGGCGGTGAGCGTGGCCTCGGGCGGGCCGCGCGAGATCGTGCGCCACACGCTGGAGCTGATGGGGCTGAAGAACCTTTTCCCCGTCGTGGTCACGCCGGAGGACGTGGCGCACGGCAAGCCGGCGCCGGACATGTTTCTATTGGCGGCCACCATGATGGGCGTCGCGCCGGAGAAGTGCCTGGTGTTCGAGGACGCCGAACCCGGCATCAAGGCCGCCGAGGCGGCCGGCATGAAATGGGTCCGGGTCGAAAGCCGGCCGGCGCGGCGTCGCTGAGCCCTCGTCGCTTTTTCATTTGAGTCGCCCGGGCGAAAGCGGTGGGCTGGCCGGATGACGTATGCCGAGCTCGCGAACCCGGGCATCCTGAACCAGCCAGTGTACGAACCCGGCCGGCCGATTGAGGAAGTGGCGCGGGAGCTGGGACTCGATCCGGCCGGCATCATCAAGCTCGCCTCCAATGAAAATCCCTTCGGGCCGTCGCCGAAGGCGATCGCGGCGGCGGAACGGGCGCTGCGCGACGCGAATCTTTATCCGGACGGCGGCTACTACGCACTTCGCGAGAAGCTCGCGCGGAAAACCGGCCTGGGCATGGACCAGTTTGTCATCGGCGATGGCTCCAATGAACTCATCGAGTTGCTGGGTCATGCGTTTCTGGCGCCCGGGGTCGAATGTGTGATGCACCAGGCGGCATTCGTCGTCTACAAGCTCGTGACGTTGATGTTTGGCGCCAAGCCCGTCGAGGTGCCGCTCGGGCCGGGTTTGCGGCAGGACCTGCCGGCGCTCCTCGCGGCGATCACGCCGCGAACCCGGCTCGTGTTCCTGGCGAGCCCGGCCAATCCGACCGGCGCCACCAGTTCGGCGGCGGAAATTGCGGCGCTCGTGCGGGCGCTGCCGCCGCATGTCGTGCTCGTGTTCGACGAGGCCTATGTCGACTTCCTGCCCGAACCGCCCGACATCCGCCCACTGTTGGCCGAAGGGAGAAAGGTGATCGGCCTGCGAACTTTTTCCAAAATCTACGGCCTGGCCGCGCTGCGCATCGGCTACGGTTACGCCGCGCCGGAACTGATCGCGCTGCTGCAACGGGTGCGGCAACCGTTCAACGTGAATGCCATCGCGGCGGCGGCGGCACTTGCGGCATTGGACGACACGGAGTTTGTCGAGCGCTGCCGCCGGGCGAACCTGGAAGGGTTGACACAACTTGCCGCGGGGTTCCGCAAGCTGGGGCTGGAATTCGTCCCTGGGCACGGAAACTTTCTGCTGGTCAAAGTCGGTGACGGCACGCGTGTGTTTGCCGCGTTGCAACGGCGCGGGATGATCGTCCGACCGCTGAAACCCTATGGGTTGCCGGAGTGGGTCCGCATCACCGTCGGCACACCGGCGCAAAACGAGCGGCTGCTCAGCCTGCTACCTGAAGGGCTGGGGCACAGCTAGGCGGCTTGAGTCCGGCCTGACGCACCGAACGAAGCGGGTGAGTGTAACACCCCAATGGCGGCGCAGGTTCAGGGCCGAGCGGGTCCGTGGCAGCGAAACGCGTCAATCTCCGGGCTGATACGGGCTTAGAGCATGGAAAATGCGCAAGATATTGGCTTGAACCCGAAAGTGATTTGCAGTTTTTTCACGCGTCGAACCTACACCAAGGGCCCAAGGAGCTTCATATGAAAACCACCATCCGCTTCGCGGCATTATTCTCAGTTGCCTTTATTATCGGCCGCGCGGCCCCCTTCATGGCGGTAGGGGATAATGCCGAGCTGTTCGTCACGGCCGGAGCGCTCGTGCAGGCGGACGATAACATTTATCTCAGCTCTTCAGGCAAGAGCGACACAGTCTACAGCTTCACGCCTGGCCTGGACCTGGTGTTCGGCAAGGGCTCCCAGACGTCCGGCGACGTCTATTTCAACGAGGAGATCCGCCGCTACAGCTCCCATTCCAAGCAGGACGTCGAACTCGCGTCGGTGGGCGGCAGGTCCAGTTATTCCAATGGCTTGACCAAGGCTGATTTCAACGCCTCCTATGCCGAAATCGCTCAGAACCAGGTGGGCGCGACGCTCTCCAGTGACATTGCCCGGCGCAATGTGACGAATCTTGGCGGAAACTCAGAGTTCAGCATTTCTGAGAAGACCCTGATCGGCGTGGGCGCGACCTACGTGAAGACGCATTACATTCCCAAGGCATTCACCAGCTCGGATATCTTCACCGTCCCGATCGATCTCTATTATCAGGCGACGCCAAAGCTCGCTTGGAGCCTGGGCTATGCGTATCGCGACTCCCAGCTCTCCGGCAGTGCCGACGACAACACTGACAGCTTCTTCAACCTCGGTGCACGCGGCGAATTCACACCGAAGTTCTCGGGACAGGTGAAGGTCGGTTACACCCAGCGCTCATTTGACCGCGCGGGCAGCCAGTCGCTGTTCGGCCTCGACTCAAACTTCACCTATCAGCCCTCCGAAAAGACCACGGTGCAGCTGAATTTCAGCAACGATTTCGGCAACGCCGGCACGGGCGATTCCACGAAAAACCTGACCTTCGGTGGCAGCGTTTCGACGAAGATGACGGACCAGTGGGCCGTAAACGCGTCGCTGAACTGGCGGGCGATCCAGTACCCGACGCGGACCGACGACTACGTCGAAGGTTCGCTCGGTGTGAGCTACATTTACAATAGTTACTTCAACTTCACGGCCTCATATACGTATCGCAATAACAGTTCGGACCATGCAAGCGCCGGCTCCGAATTTACCAACAATGTCTTCGCGGTGGGAGGTAACGTCCGTTACTGAACTTCCTGCAATAATGTTGACGGAAGAAGGTCGCTGATCTTCTTCCGTTTTTTGTTTTCCTTCGTTCATGCCGTTCCGACGTCTCTTTGCGCTGGTGGTCGCCATTTCCGGATTGCTTGCCATCCGGCTCGCGGCGGACGAGGCCAAGGCTGATTCCGATTCGAAACCTGCAAGTTCGGATTATGTGCTGCAGCCATCCGACCTGTTGCGAGTGATGGTCTTCCAGGAGCCGGACTTGCAGCGCGAGGTTCGCATCACGCAGGAAAACACCATTACGCTGCCGTTGATCGGCACACTGGATGTGCACGACCGGACCGTGCGTCAAACCGAGGAGTTGATTCGGGAGCTCTACGACAAAGACTACCTGGTCAATCCCCAGATTAACATCACCGTCCTCGAATACTCCCAGCGCACGGTGCAGGTCGTCGGCGCCGTGAACCAGCCCGGCGCCGTGGTTTTCCCGCCGGAACAGAAAATGGGCCTGGTGGAAGCCATCGCCCGGGCGGGCGGCCAGTCGCGCATCGCGGACCTCAAGCGGGTTCGCCTCACGCGCACGGATGAGAACGGCAAGACCGAGAATTTCACCATCAACGTCGACGACATGATCAAGGGCATCGGTAATTCGAACGACCAGTGGCTCCTGCGCAAGGGAGACACGGTGTTCGTGCCCGAGCGGATTCTCTGATCGAGCAACCCAATGGATTCAGTACCAAAGGCGGAGAAAGCGCAGGGCGGCGCAGAGGCTTATCCTTATACCTACTACGGGACGAGCTACAGCGGCTACAATGCCGCCGGCCCGAGCGACAACCAGGTCCAGCGCAGCATGCAGGATTACCTGCTGATCCTGCGCGAACGCGTGTGGTACATCGTCCTGGTGTTCGCGTTGGTCTTCTCCGCGGCGGCGATCTACACCTTCACGAAGACGCCCTTGTACATGTCGGTCGCCAGCGTCCAGGTGTTCCGCCGCGACCAGGTGGTCATGCAGGTCCAGAGCGTCAACGACAACGAGATCCGCTCGGCCGAGGACCTGAACACCCAGGTCAAGGTGCTGGAAAGCTTCACCATCATCCAGCGGGTCGCGGATCGCCTCACCGGCGAGGACCTGAAACAATTCCTGGCGCCCTACCGCAAGGAAAACTCCAGCGAGCCGCTCAATCCCGCGACGATCATTTTCAAGAACCGCAAGATTGTGCCCGTGCGCCTGAGCCTCGTGCTGCAGGTGCAATACACCCATCCCGACAAGCTCATCGCCGCGAAGGTGGCCAACCTCTTCATCGACGAATACATCTCGTACAACTCGCGCTTGCGCATCGAGGATTCGATGAAGGCGGTCGACGATTTGAAGGAGCGGGCCGAACAGCAGAAAAAGAAGGTCGAGGAACTGGCGATCAACCTTCAGGCCTACCGTGAGAAGAACAAGATGGTGTCGCTGGACCAGCGCAAGGACATCGTCACCGAGAAGCTGAAGGCGTTGAACGCTTATGTGACCCAGACGACGTCGCGTCTCAATGAAGCCGAGATCCGCTGGAAGCAGGTCCAGGAGCGGCGCGCCGATCCCGCGCTGCTGCTCGAACTCCCGTTCATCTCCAACCAGCAGCTCATCGGCCAGCTTCAGCAGCAGATCGCCGCCCAAAAGATCGTCATCGCCCAGCTGCGTGAACACTATCGCGACAAACACCCGAAAATGATCGAGGCGGTGAACTCGCTGGCGCAGACGGAAAAGGAATTGAACCGCGCCATCGCGGCGACGGCCGCTTCGGTCGAAGCGGATTTCCAGACGGCCAAGCGCAACGACACCGAGGCCCGGGCCAATTTGACCAAACAGGAGGCCGACTCCCTCGAACTGGACCGCTTCGCCGTCGATTACGCGAATCTGGAGCGGGACTTCACAATCAACGAACGGCTGCTCGACAACATCCTCGCCCGCATGCGCGAGACCTCGATGAGCAGCACGATCGAGACGCAGAGCGCCCGCGTGGTCGACCGGGCGAGCCCGTCGCTGAAGCCGTCGTCACCGAACATTCCGCTCAACCTTGCGCTCGGCTTCCTCGGCGGTCTCGCGATGGGCACGGCCTTTGCGTTCTTCGTCGCCTATATCGACGATCGCGTGAAGAGCTCGTTCGACATCGAATCGGTCGTCGGCCTGCCCCTCATCGGGATCATTCCCGAGATCAAGCGCATGGAGCAGCCCGAAAAGGCGCAGATCGTCGTCAACAACCATGACAAGCAAGTGGTGGAGTCCTTCCTGACGCTTCATTCGAGCCTGCGCTTGAAAGACGAGAGCAAGCGCGCCCAATCGATCCTGGTGACCAGCACCATCCCGGGCGAAGGCAAGACCTTCACCACCACCAACCTCGCCCTGACCTTCGCGGCGCACGGGGAGCGCGTGGTCATCGTCGACTGCGACCTGCGGAAGCCGAATATCCACAAATCCTTCCGGCTGGAGAACCTCAAGGGGGTCATCGACGTTTGTGCCGGCACCCACGCCATTGATGACGTGCTCGTTCGCGACGTGCATGCCAACCTGGACGTGATCCCCGCGGGCGGACGCGCCAAGAACCCGACGCAGATTCTCAATAGCAAGCATTTTGAGGTCATGATCGCCGAGCTGCGGAAGCGCTACGACCGCGTCTTTATCGATACGCCGCCTCTTGCCGCGGTCAGCGACGCCTTGATCATCCTGCCGTTGGTGGACGGGTCGCTCTTCACCATCTTCTTCAACCGCGTCCGCCGCAAGGCTGCGCAGTTCAGCGCCCGCAAACTCCTCGAAGCGAATGTGCCTTGCTTCGGCGCCGTGCTCAACGGCCTCAACCTGGCGGTGTCCGGTTATTACTACGCCCAGTATTACGACAAGTCCTACAAGGACTATTACGTGACGATGGCGAAGCAGGAGAACGACTCTCCGGCCCGTTAATGGCGCGTCGCTGCCCGCTCCAGGCGATCCTTGATGGCCTCGGCGAGATCACCGGCGCCGGGAGCCGGTGATTCAACCCGGATCTCCCGGAAGCCGCCGGCATCAGCGGCCCGCAGCACGCGGTAAAGGTTGCGGGCCACCTCCGCCAGGCTGCCACCGCGGCTCAGCCAGAATACATTTTCGGCCGTCGCACCGGCCGGCTTGCTCCACCGCACCACGGCCACCGTTGGATCATCGCCGGTGATATGCGCGGCCAGCCGCAGCGGTGTTCGCGGGCTGTAGTGTCTTTCCAACAGGCCGGGCGAGGCCAGGGGCTTGCGGGTGCGGCCGGGCCGTCGCACGATTCCGACCGGACGACCGAGAAATCTGGCCAAGGCGCGGGCGGTGACGGCCCCGGGACGCAGAATGCGCGGCTTGGCCGGCCGGGTGAGGTCGAGGACCGTCGACTCCACCCCGATCGGGCAATCACCGCCGTCGAGCACGTAGCCGATCCGTCCGGCCAGCCCGTCGATCACATGTTGGGCACTGGTGGGACTGATATAACCAAAACGATTCGCGCTCGGTGCCGCGAGGGGGACCCCGGCAACCCGGAGCAGCCGACGGGCAAGTGTATGCGCGGGCGAACGCAGCGCCACCGTATTGCCGCCTGCAGTGACAACGTCCGGCACGCACGGGTTTTTTGGCAGTACGAGGGTCAACGCGCCCGGCCAGAATCGACGGGCGAGCCGCCGGGCCTCGGCATTGAAGTCTGCGAGTTGCTCCGCCTGCGCCAGTCCCGTGACGTGGACAATCAGCGGATCGTGGGCCGGTCGCTCCTTGGCGCGAAAGATCGCCTCGCAGGCTTGCGGATCGAGCGCGTGCGCCGCCAGGCCATAAACCGTCTCCGTCGGGATTGCCACGAGCCCGCCCTCGCGCAGGACGCGCCCAAGGCGGCAAAGATTACGCTGCGTGGGTTGGAGGATCCGCGTCTGCATTCCGGCTGGAAATAAAAAAGCCGGAGCAGATGCTCCGGCGGAAGGCGCTGCCTAGGCAACGGCTTATTGCATCGTCAGCAGGTTCCGCGCGGACTTGATCTTGGCGGTCACGCGGCGCTGCTGCTTGGCCGACAGGCCCGTGTACTTGCGCGGGAGAATCTTGCCCGTGTCTGTGATGTAGCGGCTCATCAACTGCGGCTGGGTCAGCGGAATCTCCTCGGGCTTGAGGGTCTGTTGCTTGGTCTCGGTAGCACTCATGGATGGAAAAGGAGTCGGAAGGTTGGCTTTCCCCTCCGGCCTGTCAACGGGCATTTTTGAATTGCCTCTATCGAGCCCGGGCAATGATGGGGAACCAGCTTAGTCCCCGTAGCTCAAATGGATAGAGCACGCGTTTCCTAAACGTGTGATCCCGGTTCAATTCCGGGCGGGGGCACCAGCCTTGGGCAGCGCCACCGGCTGGCCGCAATGATTCAGGGAATCCTTCCGAGTTGCCGCTGGGCAGACTCGCTCAGCATTTCCGGCGACCACGGCGGATCGAAGACCATGGCGACATTGACGCTCGTCGCCCCGGGAAGGCGCGCGAGCGCTTCCTTCGCGCCCTCGTGAATCCAGCTGCCCGAGGGACAGGTCGGCGTGGTCAGCGTCATCGTCACATCAACGGTCCCTCCATCGCTGCACTCGACGCTGTAAATCAGGCCGAGATCGACGATGTTGATGCCAAACTCAGGATCGGGAATCGATCGGAGCGTTTCCCACACGGTATGGGCATCGAGGCTCATGACTTTGGCGCCGCGGTGGCGGCCGGGGCCGGTTGCGCGCGCAGGTGTTTCAGCACGCCGAGCATATCCCAAGAAAACAGCAGGACTCCGGCCGCGAAGAGCCACGTGCCGAAACGGACCCACCACACTTGCAAGGACCAGGCGCCGACTAGCAACGGGAGGACCGCGGCGTGCTGGAGCCCAAGGCCCCAGGTTTCAAGTCGCGGATTCGTGAGCGCGCCCGCCGACGGGACGCCCCCGCGGCCCACCCGCGGGCCATAAGCCCGCATCCAAGTAAGAAAGGGCACGATTTTGCAGAGCATGCCGGCGACGCAGGGAAGGAGGCCACCCGCAATCGCGATCAGCGCATAGATCATCGCATTGAAACCGCCCGCGGCCGAGCCCCAAGGCGTATGCGGCACCAGGAGGATCACGCCGGCGAGGGCGGCAAGGCAGAGGCCCATCCCGCCGCGCAGGAACGCCTGCACGCCGGGATCGAGCGCTCGCTTCCTGCGGTTGGCGAGCGCGCGCGTTATCCCGATGGCGGAGCAGGTCATGCCCGCGGCAATGGCCGTCGCCGCGATGCAGGCCAGCAGCTCAACGTGCCACGCCAGCGCCGGGGTCAGCACGACCAGCCCGGCCTGCGAACACCCGAGCCCGGCGTTCGCGAGCCGCCAGTCGCGCACCGCGCCGAGCGTGAACATGGGCACGAGCTGGAAGGCGACGCCTTGGAGCAGCGTGACGAAAAACCCGATGAGTCCCAAGTGGGCATGGGCGCGGAGCAGGAACACCGGGTTGAGCGGAATGAAACTCCAGAAGCGGTTCGCCGCCAGCAGCAGGCCCGCCAACACCGTCAGGAGCAGCCAGCTCGCGGCAAGGCTGAGCGACCACGCCACCGTGCCGCGCCGGGCCGAGCGCCTCACCGTCCGCCACGAGTTGACGGCAAAGAGCGTCAGGCCGAGGCCCACCGCGAACCCGAAGTGGCCGAGCAGGCGCAGATCCCACTGCCAGAAGGAATACACCATCCCCGGCACACCCACCGCGTGCAGGCCGAAATGCCACCAGCCGTAGCGCTCGCTGGCCAGCGTGGTGCCCAACGCCACCGGCGCCAGTTGATACACGGCCCCGCACGCGACCGTGACGAAGAACCCGAGGATCCACGCATGCGTGAGCGCCACGACGTGGGGATGCACATGCGGCAGCAAGAGCAGTTCCGGAGCGAGGACCAGCATCCCCGTGGCCGCAACCAGCCACGCGAGGGCCAGCCCCATGAACGCGAGCGGCAGTCGCCCCTGGCCGGCGAGCCAACTGCGCGCGCCGGCCGAAGGTGCGGCGGCGCGCGCGCTCACTCGCGGCGAAACGTCACGCTCGGGCAAGGACAGTGATCCAACTGCCGTCAGGCTGCTCATTGCACTCGTGGCTGAAACCGCGTTGCTCCGCCTCGCCGAAGAGATGGCAGGGCTCGCGGTCCGTGTGCGCCCGCAGCTTGGTGCCGGCGGGCAAGGCTTCGAGCGCGGCGAGAATCCGGATCAGCGGCTCTGGCGGTTCCAGTCCGCGGACGTCGGTCTCCTGGACCCCCTTCGCTGGCGCCGAGGCAGCGGCGGCGGCGGCCGGTCGCCGCACGGGAGACGGTGGCGTCACCGGGGCGACGGCGCGGACTTTCGTAATCTTGACGCGAAATTCCTCCGGTCCGCGCTCCAGGTATTCCCAGCGGAACGCGCCGGAGTACTCGGCTTCGAACTGGTATTTCAGCGGGATCGGATCGTGGTCGTTGACCAGGACGAAGTGCGCCGCGACTGGCAGGTCGGACCAGCGTTGGAAGATGGTGGAGTGCTTGACGCGCCCGGCGAGCGGGCGGACATCGAGAATGGTGCCGGGATTAATCGTCCCGGCGCCGTTATGGGCATGGTCTGATTTCATGTGGGTGGAAAGGATTCTGGTCGCCGGGGGGCGCGACGGTGTCAGTGCGGCAGGTCGATCCCGTGCCGGCGGGCGAGGTATTTGCCGATCTCCCGTGCCCCGGCTACAAAGCCGTGGCCGTTCGCCTGTCGGACGGCCGGCGCGTCGGGGATCGTCGAGTTTTCAGCCAGCACGAGCACCGGGCAGCTCTGGTTGGCCTCGCCCAGCCGCGACGCCAGTTCGGGGCGGGGCCGGGGGAAATCGACGTAGTGAACCTCCAGCTTGGCCTGGAGCGCCGGATAGAAAGCCAACAGGCCCGCGAGTTCGGCGCAGCTTGGGCAGTAATAAGTCGCGCCTTGGTCGCGAAAGCCGGGTTTCAGCAGATAGAGTTGATCACGTTTCATGCTAGAGTTCGTTGAAAACGTCGGCCGGCTCCGCGCCGGGGCCGACCAGTTATGCGGCGCGGCACGCCGCGAGCGCGCGGGGGAACAGCACGTTGTTTTCCTTGTGAACGTGCCGGTGCGTCTCGCGGTCAAGATCCCGCAGCGCGGCGTAGAGCGCGCGAAAAGTGTTACAGGCCCACTCCGGCGGCGTGAAGTCGTCGGTCAGGGCATGAAAGCGCTCCAGCGCGGCGCCGGCACGGTCGTGTTCGGCTTCGAGCTTTTCCAGCGTCGCCTGGAGCTGGGCGGCGGCATTCGCCGCGCGGCCGGCTGATTCGATGCGACGGATGGCGGGGAAGACCAGCTTCTCTTCCTCGTCCGTGTGCGCGGCCATGGCGGTCGCGAAACGCACGAACACCTCCCGGACTTCGAGGAGCCGGGGTTCATGGTCGCCATGCACGGCGGCGACTTTGCGGGTCATGAATTCGATCCGGGGCAGCTCCTGGCGCAGATAATCGTGATGGACGCGTTCGATGTGGTCGCACAGGCCCGCGAGCGTGAGCGTGTCGGGATTGATCCCGTTCCCGTCGTCGTCGGCCGCGGTGGCATCGAGCGCGTTGAGGAGCGTGACGACCGTCGCGGGGTCCAGCCCCTGGCGGCGGCAGGCGTCGGCGAGGGATTTCTTGCCGCCGCAGCAATAATCGATGCCGAGCCGATCCAACAGGCGGGAACGCCCGGGAACGGCTCGCACAATGTCGGCGACGGTGGTTTCAATGGTGATGGGATGGTTCGACATGGAAGATCGGGAGGGGCGCACGCCGGCGGCGTCAGCTCTTATCCGGTCCCAATCTAGCGCAAAATGCCCCAAGCCGAATTGATCCGCGTCAATTTTTCGGAAGGTTTCCGCCTGGCACGCGGAGATTTTCATTTCCCGCTAGAAGAGCACGTTGGCGACGAATTGCTCGACGTGCGGAGGCAACCGGCGATGCTGCCGCACCAGCACCACGAGCTCGCGGACGAACCGATCCGGCCAGGGCAGTCGCCGCAGGGTCCGTTTGCCGCGGTAGAGCGCGAGCGCCCGGGTCGGCACGAAGCTGACTCCCATGCCGAGCGCGACCAGGTTGATGATGAGGTCGAAGCCCGGCAACTGCATGGCCGGCTCGCGGCGGATGCCTTGGCGGATGAGCCAGCTCCGAAGCTTCCTGCCCGTGTTCGCCCGCTCGTCGAGCAGCAGCCAGTTCTGGCGATGAGCCCACTCCAACCCCGCCGCCCGCCCAGGCTGCGCCGCCTCCAAGCCGGCTTCGGCCTCACCGGACGCAATCAGCGTAAACGCGTCGCTGAATCGATGCGTCACGCGCACGGTGCGCGGGAGTCGAGGCGGCGGACACAGGACGCCGACATCGAGTTCATTGGCCTCCAAGGCGCTCAGGATTTCCGCGCTTGGGTTGTAGGAGACGCGATACGCCACGCGCTTGAGCCGGCGCAGGTTCGCATGAAAGAATCCCGGCAGGTACGCGAGCCCGACCGAGCGCGACACCCCGACGCGGATTTCCTTGCCCGCACCGGCGAATTCTTCGCGCAGCGAGCGCAGCGTCTGGTCGATGTCGCCAAGCACGCGCGCCGATTGGACGGCGAGCATCCGGCCTGCGTCGGTCAGGCCCACGGTGCGCGTCGTGCGGTTGAACAGCTCGATCCCCAGGCTGCTTTCCATGCCCTGGACCTGGCGCGTGACGGCGCTCTGGGTCAGCCCCGCGAGTTCCGCGGCCTTCGTGAAGCTCCGGTGCTTCGCCACCAGGTGAAACAGGTGCAGCTCGTAGATATCGAAAGGCGCGGTGGCGAGATAGTCATGCATGGTTGTGCCGTGGAACAGGCCCAGTATCACCCAACTTCGGCGTCCGCCACTTGATCCAGGTCAAGCAACTCATGCATCGGCGGCATGAATCGATGCCACCAATGAATTTCCGCATTCCGCGACGCGGTGCTAGCATGGCGGCGAACAATCCTTCTTTCCTCATGGCTATTCCCGCTGATCGTGTACGCGAAAATGTTCCCGGCCGCTGGTATGTCGATTCGGCCTGCATTGACTGCGATCTTTGCCGCGAAACGGCGCCGATGATCTTTGCTCGCCACGAGGAGGGCGGTTATTCCTTTGTGCGGAAGCAGCCGGAGACACCGGAAGAACTGGCGCTCGCCGAGGAGGCCCGCCTGGGTTGCCCGGTCGAGGCCATCGGCAACGATGACGTCGCGCCCGGGCCCGGGAGCGACACCACAACCGGTCAAGCCAAGTAAAGGCTTCAGGAGAAGGTCATGTGGCCGAGTTTCCTGCTGGCTTTGCGAGAGGGGGTGGAGGCGGCCCTCGTGGTCGGGATCGTGCTCGGGGTGCTGCGAAAATTGGAGCGGGTCGATTGCACCCGAATCGTCTGGCTCGGCGTTGTCTCCGGCGGGCTCTTCAGCCTTGCCGTAGCGCTCGCGCTGCGCGCGCTCGGGCTGGAGCTGCGGGGCCCGGCCGAACCCATCGGCGAGGGTGCAACCTTGTTCATGGCCGCCGGCTTGCTCACTTGGATGGTTGCCTGGATGAACCGGCAGGCGCGCCACGCGCGCGGCGCGATGGAAGCTCGCGTGCGGCGAGCGGTCTGTTCGCCCGGAATCGGCGGTGTGTTCGGGTTGACGTTCATCGCCGTCGCGCGCGAAGGAACCGAGCTCGCGCTGTTCCTGACTGCCGTCGCCTTCGACAGCAGCGCGGCGCAGACCACCACCGGAGCGCTGTTGGGTCTCGCCGGGGCGGCCGGGCTCGCCTGGCTGCTCTTCGCGACGACGACGCGGCTCAACCTGGCCCGATTCTTTCAGGTCACCACCGCGCTTTTGATCCTCTTCGCGGCGGGCTTGGTCGCCAAGGGGGTGCGCGAATTCATCGAGGTCGGCTGGATTCCAGCCCTCGTTCATCCCGTGTGGAATACACGCCACCTGCTCGACGAGCACTCGCCGCTCGGCACGGCGGCCAAAACGCTTCTGGGCTACACGAGCACGCCCTCGCTCGCGGTGGTGATTGGTTACGTTTCCTATCTCGCTGCGGCGATCACCTGGTTGCGGGCGGGCGCACGGCCATCACAACCGACCGCCCCGCGGTCGCGATTCGAGTCGCTGGCAATCGATGACGCGACCCAGCATCGCGAGCTGAAGGCCCGGAGCTGAGAGCACGGCGCCACGCGAAGACGTGGCCATTTTCCCGGCGAACCATTCGCGGCCGGCCCCCGGCGACGGCGGGCCCCTGGGCAACCCGGCCGGATTCCGCGGCCTGGCTCGCCGTTACGCCACGCCGTTGGCGTAATCGCGCAGTTTCGCCGGGTCGGTCACGAAGATCTTCGAACCCGCCACCCGGACGACTTTTGCTTTGCGAAGGCGTCCGAACGTACGCGACAGCGTCTCGCTCGTTATGCCAAGCTGGCTCGCGAGCACCTTCTTCGGCACCGGGAGCTCGAGCGCGGTCGGGCAACCGGCGGCCAGGGCCGGGCTGTGTTGCATCAGCCACTCCGCCAAGCGCGCTTCCGCCTGTTTCCCGCGAGAACTTTGGACGAGACGCAACAATTCCCGCAGGTGCAGGCTCATGGACACGAGCATTTGCAGGGCGAGCTGCGGCCTTCGATTGATCAATTCAAGGAATGGACGCTTCCGCACGAGAATGACGCGCGAATACTCCAAGGCCATCGCGTTGGCCGGATAGGTATCGAGGGTTACCAACGCCGCTTCCCCGAAG
Source organism: Lacunisphaera sp. (assembly GCA_035549095.1). Lineage (GTDB taxonomy): Bacteria > Verrucomicrobiota > Verrucomicrobiia > Opitutales > Opitutaceae > Lacunisphaera. The sequence continues at coordinate 350,456 of DASZRV010000066.1, forward strand.
CTTTCAGGGGCGCGGAAGACGGAGATCATCTGCTCGCGTCCGTCCGGGGTGAGAAAGTAAACGCCCACTTGTCCGAGTTGGAGCAGGTAGAAGCCGGCCGCGGGTTCGCCTTCGCCAAACAGGCGCTCCCCCTTCCGCAGGGTGCGCAGTTCGCTCGCCTCGGCGATCGCCGCGATGTCCTCGGAGGGAAGCTGCTGAAAAATGCGATTCTGCCGCAGACAGGCCATAATGACGGTCTGGCGGTGGTCACTGGGTCCTGCGGAATCAGCTGGCATGGGCAGCGAGTTTAGGGTCTGCGGCAACGGCAGCGAACAGCAGTTTGTTCGCCCCTCCAAGCGTCAAAAGCCTGGCGCCGCCTTCGCGCCACGGGCGAAATCGCGCGGGTAGTTGACATGGATCAAGGCAGAGGGAAGCGACCTGAGATAGCTTGGCAGCATGGCTTCTTTCGCCGCCTTGTCGCCAACCTGCCTGCCCGATCGCGGCGACGTTGCCGCGCGCGTGCCACCACCTGCGGCCCCGCCACCCACCGAACTGGATGCGCGCGGCGCCAAGCCCCCGAATCATGTGCGGGCGATTGTCGCCGCGCTCGCCGCGATCCCGCCCGGCGCGCCGCAGTATGTTCGAACGGCCGAAGCACCGACCGAACTCCTGCGTGAACTGGGCCCGCACGGCGTCGAGGGTTACCCGCGGCAGCTGGCCGATGGAACCTGGCGGACTTTGGTCATGAGCGGTGACAACGGCGGATTCATCACATCCCGCTCCGAAATGTCTTGTGGTCGATGACACCACTGGCGCGCACCAGCGCCAGCGCCTTGCAGTACTCCTCCAGGAGCCGCAGCGCATAGCGCAGGCGTTGGCGAATCGTAGGAACCCGACCGGGTCAGGCTGTTGTGCGTTGCAGGCGGCGATATTCCGCATGAGACAAAGAGACAAACGAGCGAGGCGCCCCGGCCGGACTGGCAGCTTGGTTTGTCTCAGGCGAGCGGTTCGCTCGCTTATGATTTTTCGCAGCCTCCCTCTGGGAAATGCCTCAAGGCGTTACTAATTAGTCTCCCTTGTTTCGCCTCCCGTTTCCGCCCGGGGGCACCAGCCGTTGCCAAGCGCAGCGAGAGCAAGGCTGTCCTCCATAAGCTTGGCGGATAGACCCCATTTTGTGGTGTCGGCAGATGACTATGTTGCCGCCATGAACATGATTCTACTGATACTGCTTTTGCTGCTGCTCTTCGGCGGCGGCGGCTTCTATCTCGGCGGGCCTGCGGTCGGTGGCGGCGGCTTGGGCCTGATCCTGTTGATCTGCTTGATTGTTTATTTAATGGGGGGATTTCGCCGAAAGGTGTGACCAGGTAGTTCGGCCCGGCAACGTGTCACAGCCTCACATCCCGCTCCGAAATGTCCGGTGGTCGATGACGCCGCTGGCACGCACCAACGCCAGCGCCTTGGCGTACTCCTCCAACAGCCGCAGGGCATAGCGCAACCGGGTGCGGATCGTGGCATCCTCCTTGGCGAGGCCCGCGCCGTCGGGTGCGTTGAAGTTCTGCTCCGCATGCTGGACAATCACATGCTCCGGGATCCACACGAGGCGGTTGTTTTTGTAGCCGCTCATCCGTAACTCGGCGACGGGATAGCTGCCGCCGCGGCTGGCCGACACCGTGACGATCAAGCCCGGCTTGTGGCCGATTTCATCGGCGGTGCAGTTCAGCAGAAAATTCTTCACGCCCGGCGTCGCCATGCCGCCCCATTCCGGCGTCACCACCACCAACGCAGCGGCCGCCCGCAACTCCGCCGAGATCGGATCCCACAGGGCATCCGGCGCGCCGCCATGGGCATCGTCCCACAAGGGCAGGGGATTGCCGGACAGCGAATACAGGTGAACCTCGGCACCGGCGTGCTCGCGCTTCAGCACCGCTTCCACATACCGCGCGACCTTCAGGCTCTGCGCCTCAGGTCGATGGCTGCCGCTCAGGACGAAGAACTTCATGGCCGAGCTATGCGCCACCTAGGGCTTGCTTGCAAGCGACCTTGGGCCAACGTCGATGCTTGTGCCCAATTCCTTCGGCAAACTCTTCCAAATCACGACGTGGGGTGAGAGTCACGGCCCGGCGGTTGGCGTCGTGATCGACGGGTGTCCGGCCCGCCTGCCGCTCAACGAGAAGGACATCCAGCCGGACTTGGACCGGCGCCGGCCCGGCCAGAGCGACATCACCACGCCGCGCAAGGAGGCCGACAAAGTCGAGATCCTCTCCGGCGTGTTCGAGGGGCTGGCGACCGGCATGCCGATCTCGCTGGTCGTGCACAGCGGGGACCAGCGCCCGGGTGCCTACGACGAAATGAAGGAAAAGTTCCGGCCCTCGCACGCGGATTTCACTTACCAGGCCAAGTACGGGCATCGGGATCATCGCGGCGGCGGGCGATCCTCCGCACGTGAAACCATCGGCCGCGTGGCCGCCGGCGCTGTGGCGCGCAAGATCCTCCATCTGGCCAGCGGCGTCGAGATTCGCGCTTACGTCACGCAAATCCACGACCTGATCGCGCCGCCCATCACCCGGTTCCCCTCGCTGGCCGAGGTGGACGCCACGCCGGTGCGTTGTCCCGACGCCAACACCGCCGCGCTCATGATCGAGCGGATCAAGCAGGTGCGCGCGAAGGGCGACTCGGTCGGCGGCGTCATCGAATGCCGCGTGCGCAACGTCCCCGCGGGCCTCGGCGAGCCCGTGTTTGACCGGCTCGAGGCGGACCTCGCCAAGGCGATGCTCTCGCTCCCGGCGACGAAGGGTTTCGAAGTTGGAAGTGGCTTCGCCGGCGCCCTCCTCAAGGGCTCTCAGCACAACGATCCCTTCGTGAAACACGCCAGCCGGATCGGTACCGCCACGAATTTCTCCGGCGGGATCCAGGGCGGCATCAGCAATGGCGAGGAGATCGTCTTCCGTGTGGCGTTCAAGCCGACCGCCACGATCCTCCAGGCCCAACGCACGGTTGACGTGCGCGGCTCCGAAACCGAATTGCAGGCGCGGGGCCGGCACGACCCATGTGTGGTGCCGCGTGCCGTCGTCATCGTCGAGGCCATGGCGGCGCTCGTGCTGGTCGACCACTGGATGCGCGATCACGCGCAAAACCAGGCCTTCAAGTTCTGACGAGCCCGCCGGGCGGGAGCGAGCTTGCTCGCGATTCCAGCCGATTCCCACCGCGATCGCGCGGAGGCTCCCTCCCGCTAAAGACGGGATTGTCTTTTAGACGAATTGCGCCTCTGTGCGGGCAGAATGAGTTCCGTTTACTTCATCCTCGGTACGCCCGGTTCCGGGCGCCGGGCCGCCGTCCGCGACCTGGTCGAGAACGGCCTGGCGCCGTCGGACTCTGTGCGGATTTTCGTGGCCGACGGTGAACCCGCGGATCCTGCTGACCTGCCGCTGGGCCAGCTCGGCAACGTCACCGTGGCGCGTTGGACCTGGACCCCGGACGGGCTGCCCGCGATGGACCTGCCGGCGGGCTCGACGGTTTTCCTGCTGGCGGATTCGCACGTGAACCCGATCGATCAGCTTGAGGCGCTGAAACCCTGGCTCGCCCGCCACGGCGCCGAACTGGCGCGCGTCTTCTGCTTCGTGGATTGCCAGCTCGCCGAGCGCGAGCCGTCCCTGCGGCAATGGTTCGCCGCATGCATCCATTTCGCCGACGTGGTGTTCCTCACCAACCGGAGCGGAGTCGCCAACAAATGGATCAGCGACTTCATCAAGCTGTTCACCGACGAGTGCTATCCCTGCCACTTCGTCCAGGTTAAGGCCAAGGGCGACCTGCCGAACCCAGCCCTGCTGCTGGATCCGACGCCCCGCCGGGTCTCGCAGTATTTCGACGAAGGCGAAGCCATCGGTGAAATCGAGGGACTCGAGACCGACGACGAGGAGGAGGACGAGGGGGAGTCCGGTCTCCTGCCGCAGGAGCCCTACTTCACTCGCGACCGCAGTGGCCGCCGCACGCGCGAGCTTCCCGACATCGCCAAGTTTCTGCCGTCGGGAACCTGAAATACCCTGCCTGAAATTCGGCGGCATCATCGACGTCATCCGCAGTATATTCGGGCATGACGCTTTTCGAATCCTCCTCTGCCGCCGCTCCACTCATGAAGACGCTGCCCTCGACCCGCACGATGTATCGCGCGCTGAGCCGCCGCGATCCGGGTTACGAGGGCGTGTTCTACACCGGGGTGAAGACCACCGGAATCTTCTGCCGCCCAACCTGCCGCGCCAAGAAGCCCAAGCCGGAAAACGTCGAGTTCTTCCCGAGCGTCAGCGAAGCGCTGCACGGCGGCTACCGGCCGTGCCGCTTGTGCCGGCCGATGGATGCCACGCGCCCGGTTCCCGCGCTGATCGAGCGTCTCCGGCGCGCGGTCGATGATTCGCCCGACGGCCGGGTGAGCGACAAGGAACTGGCGGCGCTCGGCATCGAACCATCCACGGCGCGCCGCCAATTCCAGCGCTATCACGGCATGACCTTTCATGCCTACCAGCGCGCCCGCCGGATGGGCCTGGCGCTGCGGGATGTGCGCGCCGGCCGGCCGGTCATCGACGTGCAGCTGGCCCGCGGCTACGAGTCCACCAGCGGGTTTCGCGATGCGTTCACCCGGATCTTCGGGCAACCGCCACGCCGCGCGAAGGGCGAAGCCTGTTTGTTTGCGCAACGCTTTGAGACGCCGCTCGGGACGATGCTGGCTCTGGCCGATGACCAAGGGCTGCGGCTGCTTGAATTCGCCGACCGGCGCGGCCTCGAACGCGAATTGCGGGTGATCCGGCGGCGTCTCAAATGCGCCATCGTGCCCGGCACGAATCCAACCCTGGAGGAGACCGGCCGGCAGCTCGCGCGATATTTCGCCGGGGAGACGCTGACTTTTGATCTGGCGCTGGCGCCGGTTGGTTCGGAATTCCAGCGCAAGGTCTGGGCTGAGTTGGGTCGGATCGCTCCCGGACGCACCCGCTCGTATGCCGACATGGCGGCCCGGCTCGGCGTGCCCCGCGCACCCCGTGCCATTGGCCGGGCCAACGGCTCCAACATGCTCGCCCTGGTGATACCGTGTCATCGCGTCATCCGCGCCGACGGCTCGCTCTGCGGCTACGCCGGGGGCCTGTGGCGGAAGCAGCGCCTCCTCGAACACGAGCGGAAATACGCTTCCTGAACTCAAATCCCGAAAGGTTTAACAGGAGAACACAGAGATAGCAGAGGTGATCGCCAGAGTATTTCAGAACTCTGTTTCCTCGGCGTCCTCCTGTAACAATGCCTTGGATCCGGGTGAATCCACGCGATCCGTGGTCAAAAGCAGGATGGGAACTCGCCCGGGCGTGAACCGGCGGGGCCCGAACAAAACACTTGCGCCACCCGCGACGGGACGTATCCATGGCCCTTCCGTTTTTTGCTCGGGTGGTGGAATTGGTAGACACGCAGGTCTCAGAAGCCTGTGCCTAAAAGCATGGGGGTTCGAGTCCCCCCCCGAGCACCAGGCTTCGCCGAGCGAAGCGAGAAGCAAAGGCTGTGCGGCCTGAAAAATGTAGGTCGGGCTTTACGCCCGACGTGGGGGGGAGACCGCGTTTTGTCGGGCGCAAAGCCCGACCTACGCAGTGCGTGAATAACGCTCAGACGCCAGCGAACTTCTCGAACGTTTCGCGCAGCGTGAGGCTCAGGCTGTCCTGCTTGGTCTGCAGCGAGCGATAGTAGGTCGTGTGCTTTTTGTCCGGCACGCAGCGGGTCGCATCATTGAGCGCCACGACGCGGTCCGTGAGCTCCGCCAGGTCGGTCTTCCCGCCCTGGCGCAATCCATCGCACCACGCGGCCTGCAGGGCGCCGCCGAGCGCCGCACCTTCGTCCTCGACCATCGCCACCACCGGAACGCCGAAGATGTCGGCCATGATCTGGCGCCAGACAGCGGACTTCGCGCCGCCGCCCGTCAGGCGAATCTCCCGGGGCTTCACGCCCAACGCCGCCAGCCGGAGCAGGCCATAGTTCAAACCGAGCGTTACTCCTTCCATTGCCGCGCGGGCAAGATGTCCCGGCGTCAAGGTGCGGCGACCCAATCCATACAGCACGCCCGTGCCGTGCGGTACGTTTGGCGTGCGTTCGCCGTCGAAGTAGGGGACCAGCGTCAGGCCGTCGGCGCCCGCGGATGTCGCCGCGACCGCCTGCTCGAGCGCGGCATGATCCCACCCGAACATCGTGCGGAACTGCTCGGTGACGAGAGTCAGGTTCATCGTGCACAGCAGGGGCATCCAACCGCCGGTCGACGAGCAGAAGGCCGCGATTTCGCCATTCGGATCGATGACCGGCTTCTTGCTGAAAGCGTAGATGGTGCCGCTGGTGCCGAGGCTCGCGGTCACGACGCCCGCGGACACGTTGCCGGTGCCGATGGCTCCCATCATGTTGTCGCCGCCGCCCGCGCTCACCACCACGTCGGGCGACAGGCCGTATTGCTGCGCGAGCGCCGGGCGAAGGGTGCCCGCCGCCTCGGACGATTTGGACAAGACGGGCAGCCAGTCGCCGAGATTGCGGTCGATGGCCCGGAGTGCCGCGGCCGACCAGGTGCGCTTGCGCACGTCGAGCAGCGCCGTGCCCGAGGCGTCGCCCGGTTCCATGAAGTAATTTCCCGTGAGATGGAAATTCAGGTAATCGTGCGGGAGCAGCACGTGGCGGAGGCGCTTGAAGTTCGCCGGCTCGTGCCGCTTCAGCCACAGGATCTTTGGCGCCGTGTAGCCCGGGAGGAAAGGCAACCCCGTCTGCCGGATTACCGCCTTCGTCCCGCCAAGTTTCTTCGTCAGGAGGGCGCACTCGGCCACGGTGGAAGTATCGCACCAGAGCTTGGCGGGACGGATGACCTCGCCACGCTCGTCGAGCGGGACGAAGCCGTGCTGCTGGCCGGAGATGCCGATGCCGCGCACGCGCCGTCGGTCAATCTTGGCGGCGACTTCGCCGATGACGGCGTCGAGCGCCTCGGTCCAGTGTTGGGGCTGCTGTTCCATGTGGCCGGGCGGGAGGCCGGCGATCAACGAATGGGGGGCCCGTGCCTCGGCAATGACACGGCCGAGGTCGAGATCGAGCACGACGGCTTTGGTGCTCTGGGTTCCGCTGTCGATACCGATGTAGAGGCTCATGGAGATGTCGGGGTGGAAAGCGGCCAAGGTTGCCGGATCGACCCGTTGCCTCAAGCCATTCCGCGGCCGTGTGCCGCGCTAACAATATGGCGCAAGTGTCCTTCGAGATTCCGGCTCCGACAAGGCGCGGCTGGGCCGCGGCCTCGTGTCATTGAACCAAATCCTGCACGAGGCGCTCCGGCGGCGGAGCGCCGGGGGTGAACTTGATGGCCTCGCGAATCAAGGCTTCGGCGCGGACCCCCTTGGCGTCGTCGTTGATGTGCAGGGTGCAGAGGCGGGTGCCGGACGCGACCGGTTCGCCAATCTTGATCAGGTCCGCGATGCCGACGGCATGGTCGACGGCATCGCTGACGGCCGCGCGGCCGCCGCCGAGGGCCATGATGGCATGGCCGCATTTCAGGGCGTCGACCTCGCTGACAAAACCCCTCGCCTCGGCAGGCGCCCGGATCTCGCGCCGCATTTTCGCCGCGGGGAGCACGCCATAGTCGTCCACAACCCGTGGATCGCCACCCTGCGCGGCGCACATCTGCCGAAATTTCTCCAACGCCGAGCCGTTCGCGATCGCCGCGGCCATGAGTTTGTTCGCAGCGGCCACATCGCGGGCCACAGCGCCGAGAACCAGCATGTGTCCGGTGAGGGCGAGCGTGATCTCCATCAGGTCGGCCGGACCGCGGCCCTTCAGGCATTCGATCGATTCGATGACTTCGGTCGAGTGCCCGGCGGCGCGGCCGAGGGGCTGGTTCATCGCGGAAAGCTGCGCCCATACCGGTTTGCCGGCGGCACGACCGACCTCGACCATGGCGCGGGCCAGGGCGAGGGCGTCGTCCTTCCGTTTCATGAAAGCGCCCCGGCCGAACTTGACGTCCAGCACGAGCGAGTCGATGCCCTCGGCCAGCTTCTTGCTCATGATGCTGGCGCAGATGAGCGGGATGCATTCGACCGTGCCGGTGACATCGCGCAAAGCGTACAGCTTGCGGTCGGCGGGGACGACCTGCGGCGTCTGCCCGATCATCGCGACGCCCGTCTGCTGCAGGATGCGACGGAATTCGGGCACGCTGAGCATCACCTTGAATCCAGGAATGGCCTCCAGCTTGTCGAGGGTGCCCCCGGTGTGGCCGAGGCCGCGCCCGCTCATCATCGGGACCTTGAGGCCGCACGCGGCGGCGAGCGGCGCGAGGATGAGCGAGACCTTGTCGCCCACGCCGCCGGTGGAGTGCTTGTCGACCTTCGCTCCCGACACATCGCGCAGGTCGATCACCTCGCCGGAGCGCATCATCGCGTCCGTCAGCCAGGCCGTCTCCTGCGCCGTCATGCCGCGCCAGAAGATGGCCATGAGGAGCGCGGTCGCCTGGTAATCGGCAAAGCGGCCATCCGTGACGCCGCGGGCGAAGAACTCGATCTCCTCGCGGCTGAGGGCGCCACCGTCGCGTTTTCTAATGATGATGTCCTGGGGGAAGAAGGACGAACTCATGGGGAAGGGGAATGGGATCTCAGCCGTAACGCTCTTCTTTCCAGGGATCGCCGACGGAGTGATAGCCGCGGACCTCCCAAAAACCCGGGCGGTCCTCGGCGAGAAAGGTGATCGTCTTGACGAACTTGGCGCCCTTCCACGCGTACAGCTTGGGAATGATGACGCGCGCCGGGCCGCCGTGCTCCCGGCTCAACGGGGCGCCGGCGAAACGCGTGGCGACGAGCACATCATCGTCGAGCAGCGACGCGAGCGGGACATTCGTCGAGTAACCGTCGTAGCTCGTGAAGTACACGAATTGCGCCGCGGGCAGCGGCTGGACGAGATCGAACAGGGTCGTAAAGGCCACGCCCTCCCACTGGCAGTCGTATTTGCTCCACGCCGTCACGCAGTGGAAATCACTGACGTCGGACACCTGCGGCAGCGCATTGAATTGGTCCCAAGTGAGCGTCACCGGCCGCACCACGAGACCATCGAGCGCGAGCGTCCAGTCGGCGAGCGGAATCTCCGGCTGCACGCCGAGATCGAGCACAGGAAACCCGGTCGTGAGCTTCTGCCCGGGCGGCAGCCGGTCCGCCACCGCCACTTTGCGCGGCTTGAAGCCGCGGGCGAGTTGCTTCTCGGCCCATCGCTGTTTGGCCGCGATGTAACGCTCCTTCGACATGGGAACGGCAGGCTAGCCGCGGGCGCGCCTTAAGCAAGCGGTGGGTTCGGCGCGACGGCCGGCGGAGCCGCCAGCGCCTCGCGCACCCGGCGGCTCTTCGCGCGGTAATACAACGCCATGCCGCCTTGGTAGAGCAGCGACACGACGGCGAGGGTGAAATACAGCGTGTAGAAGGCCAGCCGGACCAGCGGGAGGATGTCCGCGCGCTGGATGCCCGACTCCTTCAGGAGGGCCTCCATGTCCGGCGTGAGGCTGCCCATCACCGTGTCCGCGTCGAAACTGCCGAGCCGCATGGCGCAATACACCAGGATGACCGTGAGCAGGAACAGCTGCGAGCGGACGAGCAGCTTCAGGCCGTCCGCATCCCGCCGGCGCAGCTTCTTATTGCCGCGGACTTCCATCCCGCCGGCGAAGGCGACCAGCGCCCCAATGAACACGCTCGACAGGTCGCCGAGCAGCAGCGCGAGGAGAATGCCGAGCGACGCGACCACGACGACGCTCCAGCCATTGGCCCGCGACACCTTGAGGACGCGGCGCAATGCCTTTTCCTGGGGCGTGGGCTCGGGAACGGACATGGCGACTGTTTTTGATTTAGAATCCGTGATACTTCGCTTCGCTCAGCCTGACACCGCGCGGCATGCCGCCACCAGACAAAAAACCCTGGCCCTTCCGGATCGAGTATCCACCCGAGCTGCCCATCAGCGCGCGGGCGGATGAGATCATTGCGGCCATTCGGGACCACCAGGTGTTGATCCTGGCCGGCGAAACTGGCTCGGGCAAAACGACGCAGATCCCCAAGTTCTGCCTGGTGGCCGGCCGCGGCGAGCACGGGCGCATTGCCTGCACGCAGCCGCGGCGTGTCGCCGCCACTTCGGTGGCGCGCCGGGTGGCGGAGGAGCTCAACGTGGACTTCGGCCGCGAGGTCGGCTGCAAGATCCGCTTTGCCGACCAGACCTCGGGGGCCACGGTCGTGAAGTTCATGACCGATGGCATGCTGCTCGCCGAGCTGCAGGCCGATCCGGACCTGCGCGAGTACGACACCATCATCGTCGACGAGGCGCACGAGCGTTCACTCAACATCGATTTCATCCTCGGCCACCTCCGGCGGCTGCGTCATCACCGGCCGGGGCTCAAGATCATCATCACGTCGGCCACGATCGACACCGCAGCGTTCAGCAAGGCGTTCGACGACGCACCCATTATCGAGGTGTCGGGCCGCGTCTATCCGGTCGAGGTCATCTGGTCGCCGCTCGAGGAGATGGTAGGGGCCGTTGCCCCCAACGGCCCGCGGAAGGAGGGGAAAGCGGAAAAGGCGGTTGAGGGCAACCGCCCCTACCGCGATGAACGAAGCAAAGACGAGTTCACCTACATCGATGCCGCCGTGGAGGCGGTGACGCGGGTGCTCCACGAGAGCACGCAGGGCGACGTGCTGGTATTCCTGCCGACGGAACGCGACATCCGCGAAATGAGCGACCTGCTCGAGGGCCGGAAATTTCCGCGCGTGGAGGTCGTGCCGCTGTACGGCCGGCTGACCAATGCCGAGCAGCAGCGGGTGTTCGCGCCCAGCGGCGGCCGCAAGGTGGTTGTGGCCACAAACATTGCCGAGACCTCGCTGACGATCCCCGGCATTCGGTTTGTCATCGACTCCGGGCTGGCCCGAATCAGCCGGTATGCGCCGCTCAGCCACACGCGGCGGCTGCCGGTGGAGCCGGTCGCGCAGAGCAGCGCCGACCAGCGCAAGGGCCGCTGCGGACGCGTCAGCGATGGCGTGTGCATCCGGCTGTATTCCGAACAGGATTATCTCGACCGCCCGCGCTTCACCCAGCCGGAGATCCAGCGCGCCAACCTCGCCGACGTGATCCTGCGCATGAAGGCGTTCGGCCTCGGCGACATCGAGGAGTTTCCGTTTCTCAACGTGCCGCCGGCGAAGGGTATTCGCGCCGGCTACGCGCTCTTGGAGGAGCTGGGGGCGTTGGCACGTGGTAGGGCGGGGTCGCCGAACCCCGCCGGCGCCGAAGCAAGGAAAGACCAGGCGAAGCGGGGTTTGGAAACTCTGCCCTGCAACGAATGGGAGCTGACGGATCTCGGTCACGCGCTGGCGCAGCTGCCCGTCGACCCCACCGTCGGTCGCATGATCCTGCAGGCGCGCACCGAAAAGGCGCAGCGCGAGGTCCTGATCATCGCCGCCGCGCTAAGCATCCAGGATCCCCGCGAACGACCGGCCGACCAGCGGGAGAAAGCCGAGGCGGCGCATCGCCGGTTTGTCCATCCGGATTCTGATTTTCTCACGCTGCTCGCCATCTGGGAGGCCTACCACGACGAATTCGAGCGGATGACGCTCGGCAAGCTGCGGAAGTTCTGCACCGCCCACTTCCTGTCATTCCTCCGGATGCGCGAATGGCGCGATGTCCACGCGCAGCTCGAGGAGACCCTGCGCGAGCGCGACGGTTTCGCCGGATCGTCCGTGTACGATGGCCTGAAAAAGGGGCAACCGCTGAAGCTGGCGCTGGGCACGCCCGCCTATGCCGCGATTCATCGCTCGATCCTGAGCGGCTTGCTCGGAAACATCGCGGTGCGCACCGACGACGGCGACTACCACGCCGCGCACGACCGCAAGGTCGGCATCTTCCCGGGCTCGGCGCTGTTTGACCGGAAGGAGTCAACAAGGAAGACCCCCGTCGCCAAGGCCAGGGGCACCGCGCAACCCGCCAAGCGAATCGTCCGCTGGCTGATGGCGGCGGAGGTCATGGAGACGGGTCGCATCTATGCCCGCACGTGCGCCCGAATCGATCCGCACTGGGTGCTGGATCTCGGGGCGCACCTCGTGCGCTCGTCGTATAGCGAGCCGTTTTGGGATGCGGATGGCGGCCGGGTGCTCGCGAAGGAACGCCGGCGGGTCTACAACTTGGAACTGGAGACTCGCGCCGTTGCCTTCGGCCGCATCGATCCCACCCAGGCGGTCGAAATCTTCATTCGCGAAGGCCTGGTCGGCGACACGATCCGCTGGCCCTTTGAGTTCCTTGCGCACAACCGCCGGCTGCGCGCCGAGATCGAGGCCTTGCTTACCCGCACCCGCAGCGCCGGGTATATGAACCTCGATGAAGTCGTCTATCGGTTCTACGCGCAGCAGTTGATGCCAGATGAGGGCAGGGCGGGCCCTCCGCTGCTCGCCGCGCGGCGCGGAACGGAGTCCGCGACCTACCAGGGCGTCAGTTCCGTCGCGGAACTCGTCGATCTCGTCCGCCACCGCCAGGCCTCGGACCCGAAGTTCCTGTTCATGACCGAGGCGGACCTGCAGCCCCCGGCGGAAGCCCAGCCCGACCCGGCGGCCTTTCCTGCGACCGTCCCGATTTACAACCGGGTACTGCCGCTGAGTTATGCCTACCAGCCCGGACAGGAAGCCGACGGCGTCACCCTGCGGGTGGGCCTGGCCGAGGCGGAGGCATTGACCCCGGCGATGCTCGACTGGGCCGTGCCGGGCCATCTGGCGGAGAAAGTGGAATTGATGTTGAAAGCGCTGCCGAAAGAGCAGCGACGCGACCTCATCCCGCTGGCCGAGACGGCGCGAAAATTGACAACGGAGCTGGCTCTGCTTCGGGCGCGAGCCGAACCGCCGACGCTGGCGGATGCGCTCGCCGAACTCCTGGCCCCGAGATTGGGCGCGCGCATCGATCCCCGGCAATGGGCGGACAAGCCGCTCCCGGATTATCTGCGCGTGCGCGTCGAGGTGCTCGATGCCAAGGGCCGCGCCCTCTGGGCCGGTCGCGATCTCGCCCAGCTTCGGGAGCAGCTTCACTTGCGTGCGCGCGACGTCAGCAAGCAAGCGGCGGCGGGAGACATTGGCGCCTGGCGCGCGGCGCGAGCCAAGTGGGAAACCGCGCCGGCCACCCAATGGGATTTTGGCGATCTTCCGGAAGAGGTTATGGTCAGCGAACATCATGGCGTGCCGGTGCGAGCCTATCCGGGCCTGCAGGCATTTCCGGCCGGGGTCGCCGTGCGGCTGTTTACGACGCCGGAGGAGGCGAGGGCGGCGAGCCGCGCCGGCTTGGCGCAATTGTTCGAGACGCAGTTGCGCCATGACCTGGGCTGGCTCGAGAAGGACCTGAAAGCCCTCCGGACGCTCGGCCCGGTGGCGGTCACCCTGACGACGCCGGAGACGCTGCGGGCGGACGCATTGCAGTCCATTCGAGTGTGGGCCTGCGGGCGAGAGGTGGAACCATTGCATGCCGCCGAATTCACGCGGCAGGTCGGTGAGGCGAAACGCGAGCTGCGCGGAGTCGTGTCGAAACTCACGGATTGGCTGAAGGAGGTGTTCACGCTCCGGCTCGCGCTCGAGACACACAAGCAACCTTATCCATGGCTGGCCGAGGATCTCGCCGCCCTGCTCCCGCCGGACTTCCTTTGCCGCGTGCCGTTTGGCCGGGTGCGCGACCTTCCCCGTTATCTTCGCGGGATGCTCGCGCGCGCCGACCGTTGGAGAAAGGACGTCGCGAAGGACGCCCAACGCGCGGACATCCTGGCGCCGTTCGCACGCGCGGCGGCTGCGCTGGCGGAGAAGGCCCCGGCTGATCCACGAACGCGGCACTTCCGCTGGCTGGTCGAGGAGTTCCGGGTAAGCCTTTTTGCGCAGGACTTGGGCACCGCGGAACCAGTGTCCGCGGTCCGGCTCGAGCGGTTGCTCGCCGAACTCCAACTTCCCGGCGGAGCGACCGGTCCCGCCCCACAAACCCGCGCCGCCGCGCCTGCGGCCCGCCTGGCCAAGGGACCTCCGCTCAAGAGCCTCGGAGCGCTCGACCAGTTGTTCCGAAAATAATCCGTTGCCCGGGAATTTGCGGTTGAGGGAACGCGGTCGCGCCGTAGACTGTCTCCACCCCAAACCCATGAATACCTCGATCACCGCCTTGCTGGACGGCAAGGGGCACGCGGTACGCGCCGTTTCGTCGACCGTCACCGTGGCCGAAGCCGTCCGAGAAATGAACCTCCATCGCATCGGCTCGGTGCTCGTGATGAACGGGACGGAACTCGCCGGCATCTTCACGGAGCGCGACGCACTCACGCGCGTGATCGCGGCCGAATTGGATCCGAAGGCGACTCCGATCACCCAGGTGATGTCGGCCAACGTGCTGACAATCCGGCCGGACGCCACCGTGCAGGAAGTAATGGATATTTTCGCAGAGCGCCGGTGCCGCCATCTGCCGGTGACGCAGGACGGAAAGCTCGTCGGGCTGATTTCGATCGGTGACGTGTCGCGCTGGGTTGCGAACGCGCACCGCGCGGAGGCGGAGTCGTTGCGCCAGTATATTGCCGGCGGCCTGACCGCGTGAGGTGGTTGGCTGCGCTGCTGGCGGCGTGCGTCCTGCTGGCCGCCGGCGGCTGCCTGATGGTGGGGGCCACGGTTGCCGCGGTGGGCGCGGTGGCGGTCACCTCGGTCAAGACAGCCGGAAAAGTCACGGTGACGGCGGTCGAGACGGGCGGACGCGTCGCCTCCACGGCGATGAGTTCTTCCGGGACGGTGACCGTCGTGACGATGGAATCTGCGGCCAAGTTGACCCGGGCGGGCATGGTCGTGGTGGTCGATGCTTCCACCGGGGCCATGACGGAGTTGCCCTGGCAGCAGGGGATGCAGCTTTATGCGGCGACGGCTGCGGGCGGAGGGAGTTTTCGGGCGGCCAAGGTGTTTCGCGGTGGAAGATTGCTCGCCGCCGATTTGAAAAAGCCGGAGTCAGGCCGACTGGCATTGCTGGCCGGCGACGTCGTCGAACTGCGCCGCTAGCGGTTTTTCGCCGCCCGTACATCAGTAAGCCGGTCCGCGCCGCGCCTGGGATTGTATTTCGGCGCATTTCGACTAGCTTCCGCCAATGAAACCCACGCTGCTGCTCGTCCTCGGATCCGTTGCTGCTTTTGCCATGTCGCTCCAAGCTGAAATCGTGACCAAGCCCGTCGCCTACGAACAAGGTGGGGTGAAACTGGAGGGTTTTCTCGCGTACGACGACGCGCGCATCTCATCGAGCCAGAAGGCGCCCGGCGTGCTCGTCATTCCGGAGTGGTGGGGGCTGAACGACTACGTCAAGGGGCGGGCGAAACAACTGGCGGCCCTGGGATATGTGGCGTTCGCGGCGGACATGTATGGCAAGGGCGTCGTCACGACCGACGCCAAGAAAGCCGGCGAACTTTCCGGGCAGTTCTACGGCAAGCCGCTCATGGCGGAGCGGGCGCGGGCAGGTCTCGACCAGTTGCTCGCGACCGGCTTCGTGGAAGCGAATCACGTGGCGGCCATCGGCTATTGTTTCGGCGGCTCCACGGTCCAAGCGCTGGCCTACAGCGGCGCGCCCCTGGCCGGCATCGTGAGCTTCCACGGCGGCTTGATCCCCGTGCCGGCGGATGCGGCCGCACGGAACAAGGCGAGCATCCTGATCTGCCATGGCGCCGTGGACCCGTTTGTGAAGCCGGAGGCGGTTGCGGCGTTCAAGAAGGCGATGGATGACGGCAAGTTCGACTACCAGTTTATCAGCTATGCCGGAGCGGTACATGCGTTCACGAATCCTGACGCCGACAAGGTGGCCGCGCTCAACGGCCTGACGGGAAATATCGCGTACAACGCGGCGGCCGATCACCGGTCTTGGGCGCACATGCTGGTCTTCTTCCGGGAAATCTTCGCGAAGTGAGGCCGCTGACGGTCTACACACTGGCGAATTGCGACACCTGCCGCCGCGCCGTCAAATGGCTGCGGACCCGCGGGCTGGAATTTGAGGAGCGTCCGATCCGCGAAACCCCGCCGAACGCGATGGAGCTGCAGCAAGCCCTGGCTGCACTCGGCGGCGACCGGCGCAAGCTGTTCAACACTGCCGGGCGCGAGTACCGCGCCCAAGGACTCGCGGCGACGCTGCCGGCCCTGGGCGACGCCGAGGCGATCGCGCTGCTCGCCGCGAATGGCAGCCTCGTGAAGCGCCCTTTCCTGATCGGGCCGCGCGTCGCGCTGGTCGGGTTTGACGAGGACGAGTGGGCGGCTGCGCTCGAACGCTGAGCGTGCCCCCAGTCCGGCGTTGGAAAACCAGCCGTGGCCGGTATACTGGTTCGCGATGCCTCCGCCACCTGTCCGCATCGAGATGCGCCTGCGCGAGCTGGCGCAGATGTTCAACTCGATGGATCCGTCGCCGTTCATCGATCGCGATCTCGATCCCGATGCGGAGGAGTTCGTCGTCGGTTGGGCGCGGGAACAGCCGGCCGATCGGGAGTTTGAGCTGGCAATTCACCTGGCAACGCCCCCGCCGTCGGATCGCGCCGCCGGGCTCCAGGACGCGGTCCGAAACTACTTTCGGGCCCGAGCGCTGACGAAACTGCTCGAATTCCGTCAGCTGATGGCCCGCGGACGCCAGACGCTCCTGATCGGGGTCACATTCCTGGCTGCTTGCCTGACGTTGAGCGGCCTGGTGGCCAAGGCACCTTGGGGCACGGCCGGGGTTGTGCTGAGCGAGAGCCTGACGATTTGCGGCTGGGTGGCCATGTGGCGCCCGCTGGAGATTTACCTCTACGGCTGGTGGCCGGTACGCCGCGAACAACGACTCTTCGAGCGTCTCAGCCGCATGCAGGTCAGCCTGCTGGCGGCCGCATGAGGAGGCGCCGCCGTCGAATACCTGTAACTTTCCCCGCGTAGTCGTGTTTACTGCCATACAAGCTCCCATGAAATCCATCATTCCCCTCGTCACCCTCGGGGTGCTGCTGGCTGCGCCCGCACTCCTCCAGGCGAAGATCACCCGCACCGTGGAAAAGAGCTTCACGGTGCAACCCGGCGGAAACCTCAAGGTCAAGACCGCCGGCGGCGACGTCAAGGTGGTGACCGGCACCGATACCCAGGTGAAGGTCACGGCCACCGAATACATCCACGCCAGCTCGGACGCGAAGGCTGACGAACTGCTCAAGGACCTCGATCTCACGATCGAGCAACAGGGCAACGACGTCTCGGCGATCGCCAAGTACGAGGGCGATCACGGCTGGCATGTGGGCAACTGGCCTCCGGTCCAAGTCAGCTTCACTGTCGTTGTGCCGTCGCACTACAACGTCGACCTGTCGACGTCCGGTGGCGACATCGAGCTGGCCAGCATCAGCGGCCAGGCCCGCATGCGGACGAGCGGCGGCAACCTGAAATGCGACAAAGTTGAGGGCGAAGTCGACGGCGGCACGTCCGGCGGCGATATTTTCCTGCGCGAAGGCACCGCGAAGGTGCACCTGACCACTTCCGGCGGGAACATCCATGTGGATCGCGCCGGCGGCGAGGCCAGCCTCTCCACCTCGGGCGGCGACATCATCATCAACGCAGTCAAGAACCGCCTCACGGCGACGACCTCGGGTGGCGACGTCCGCGCCAACATCGAGGGCCCGCTCATGGGTGACTGCAAGCTCACGACCTCCGGCGGCGAAGTTGTCGTGACCGTCGACAAGGCCGCGGCCTTTGACCTGAAAGCCCACACGAGTGGCGGCGACGTGGATGCGGCCGGCATCACGATCTCGATCGACAAGGGCGGGCTGCGTCGCAGCAGCCTGTCCGGCAAGGTGAATGGCGGCGGGCCGGAGCTTTATCTCGGTTCGAGCGGCGGTGACATTCGCATTCGAACAACCTGATTTTTGATTCGGCCTCTCGACGCCGATCGCGGCTTTTACCAGGCAGACTGGTATGTGTGCAAAGGAAGCCAGCGCGAAAGCGCTGGCTTCCGATTTTGGCATGTTTTCAATCGCGGCATGGGGCTGATCGACACACACACCCATTTGGATTCCTTCGCCCGGCGCGGTGAACTGCCGTCGATCTTGGCGCGCGCGAAGGAGGCCGGTCTCGACGCGCTAGTAACGATTGGCACCGATGTGGACGACTGGTCGCTCTACCGTGAATTGGCGATGACCCATGCGGGCATCGTGCATTACACCGCCGGGTTGCACCCCTGCAGCGTGGGCGAAGACTGGGTCGGCCGAGTGGCGCAGCTGGAAGGTTTTTGGGCCAGGGCGGGCACTTCGCAAACTGCCGCGGCTCGGACGGAGTCCGAGCCCTATCCGGTGGCCCTAGGCGAATGCGGACTCGATCGTTTTCATCTGCCGAAGGAAAATCCGGAGCAGGCAGAACGCATCTTCGGCTGGCAGAAGGCAGCCTTCGCGGCCCAGCTGGCCTTGGCAAAGCGCCTCGGCTGTCCGGTGGTGGTGCATTCGCGCGGCGCTTTCCACGAGTGCGTCGCCATGATCGATGTCGCGGGAATCGAGTGGCGTAAGGTCGTCTTTCATTGCTTTGCGGAAGGACCGACAGAGATGGCGGAACTGGCCAGGCGCGGTGGCTGGGGCTCGTTCACGGGCATCATCACGTACAAAAACGCCGAGGTGGTCCGATCGGCGGCGCTGGCGCAAGGCCTCGATCGGCTCATGCTCGAAACTGACGCGCCCTACCTCACCCCCATGCCGCATCGTGGAAAACCCAACGAGCCCTCTTACTTGCGATACACAGCGGAGTACTGCGCCAGCCTATTCGCGATCGACAATTCCAAACTCGCGGCCGTCACGAGTGCGAACGCGAGAAGCTTCTACGGTTTAAGGCCTTAGGCCTCGTCGAACTTCCGGGCAAAGAGGGCCTCGAGTTCGTTCAACATCGCCTCGGCATCCGGGCCCGTGGCGATGAACTTCACCTTCGAGCCCTTGGCTGCGGCCAGCATCATCAGGCCCATGATGCTTTTGCCGTTCACCTGCTCCTCATCCTTTTCCACGAAGACCTCCGATTTGAACCGATTGGTCACGCGCACGATCATCGCCGCCGGACGGGCATGGATGCCCATCTTGTTCTGCACGAGAAGTTCCTTCACGTGGGAGGCGGAGGTGGTGGTGTCGCTCTTTTCCATTGCGGTTGGGCAGGCAGGTCGGATTAAAGGGGAACGCTAAAAGCCGGTCGCGACCCGCCTTGCAATAACAAAGCCCCCATGCCCGATTTCGCCATCATCGTGCCGTGTCGGCTGGAGTCGACCAGGTTCCCCAGGAAGTTGCTTCATCTTATTAAGGGGAAGGAGCTTGTACTTTGGGTCGCTGAGAGAATATCGGCCGAAATGCCCGATATTCCTCTGTGGTTTGCGGTCGATCACGAGTTGCTCGCCGCGTGCCTGAAGAAGGCTGGGTTTCGGGCGATTTTGACCGACGCAAACCACCCCAGCGGCACGGACCGGATCGCGCAGGCCAACCGGACGGTCGGAGCCAGCCATGTGCTCAACGTGCAGGCGGACGAACCCTTGGTCACGGGAGGGCAATTGCGAGCCCTCGCCCGGTTGATCCAAGGCGAATGCCCGATGGCCACGCTGGCCGCGCCCTTCAAGCGGATCGTCGATTTCTACAATCCCAACCAGGTGAAGGTGGTGATGTCGCAAACCGGCCGGGCGCTCTACTTTTCCCGTTCCCGGATGCCGTTCTCGCGCGACCTCGGCCTGACGATCGACGATGCCTGGGTCGCGGCGAACCCATGTTTCAAACATCTCGGCCTGTACGCGTACCAGGCGGAGTTCCTTGAGAAGTTCGTAGCCTTGCCGCCGGGCAAGCTGGAGCAGATCGAGAAACTCGAGCAACTGCGCGCCTTGGAAAACGGGTATCCGATCGCCATCGAGGTGACGAACGATCCGAGCGTGGGCGTGGACACGCCGGAGGATGCGAAACTCTTCGAGTTGGCGCTCGGAGCGAGGTGAGCGGAAATCCAATTCGAGAAGGGATCGTCGGCTGGTTCAGGGCCAGAGGCGAATTGTCAATGCCCTGGGGAAGTGCTAGCGGATGGGTGTGCCAACCTTGATTGAAGTCAGGCCACCCCCGTCGCCCGCTGCGGCGAGAATGATGAGCGACGGTCCGGCGGCGCATCCCTTCAGAGACAGGTAGATCAAGCCGCCTTCGCGGTTGTTTGTCCTCCCGTGTCCATGAACCCTTCGCCCATCAATTACCGGATCGATGCGTCGGACCGAATCGTCTCGGTCAGCCCGTCCTGGAGCGAGTTCGCCGAGGCGAATCTTGGGCAGGATAGCCTGCCGGAGCAGGTCATCGGCAGGAAACTGTGGTCGTTCGTGGGTGACGAGACGACACGCGAGCTTTACCGGCGGATGATTGCTCGCGCCCGCAGCGGACACGCGGTGCAATTTCGCTATCGCTGCGACGCACCGGCCGAGCGGCGGGTCTTCGCGATGCGAATCAGCGCCGTGTCGGGTGACGTGGTGGAGTTCCATTCCCAGATGGTGTCCAGCGAGGCGCGCTCACCGGTCGACTGGCTCAATCGCGCGGCGGTGCGCAGCCGCGATTTTGTGGTCATGTGCGGCTGGTGCGCGCGGGTGTCCCTGAGCGCCGGACACTGGGTGGAAATCGAGCAGGCGATCGAGCAGCACCGGGCGTTTCAGGGCGCCGTCGCCCCTCGGATCACGCACAGCATCTGTCCGGAGTGCCTTCAACGCGCGAGCCGCTTCATGTCCGACGAACCTGCGGATGGGCGCCAGACGTGAGGAGCCCGAGCTAGCTCGTGACCAACAGCAGGGCGAAGCCGTCGTAGCCCTTGCTGCCGACCGTCTGCAGTGCCGCGGCGGTGACGCGCGGCTCCGCGGCCGCGACGTCGTTGAACCGGCGGATGCCCTGCACGGCGGCATCGGTGCTGGCCGGGTCCGCCACCGCGCCTTTGCGCACGACGTTGTCCACCACGATGACGGTGCCCGGGCGGGAGAGCCGGAGGGCAAGGCGGAAATAATCCGCGGTGCCGGCCTTGTCGGCATCGATGAACACAAGGTCGAACGGCGCCGCGCCGGCGGTTGCCAGTTGCGCGAGCACATCCACGGCGCGGCCGACCTCCAGGTCGATGCGATCTGCCATACCCGCCGCGGCAAAGTTGGCGCGTGCCACCGCGGCGTGCTTTGGATCCAGTTCGATGGTTACGACCCGGCCGCCCGTCGGCAGCGCCCGTGCCAGCCACAGGGTGCTGTAACCGCCGAGCGTTCCCACCTCAAGGATCCGGCGTGCCTGCTGGATGCGCGCGAGCAGGTGCAGGAACTTGCCCTGGTGCGGCGTGACCTGGATCTCCGGCAACCCCGCCGCGGCACTGGCTTTCAGCGCCGCATCGAATGCGGGATCAGCCGGGAGGAATTTTTCCTCAAGATACCGGTCGACCGCTGCCCAGGTTTCGTGGCTCATGGGAGGGAACGAACCGATGGCTCGTTAGATCTTGCCGGCTTTGCGCTTCGCGACGAGCTGGTGGAAATCCTCAAAGAGCGGATCGGCGTCATTCGGGCCGGGCGCGGCTTCCGGGTGATACTGCACGCAGAACACCGGCAGTTCCTTGTGCCGGAGCCCTTCGACCGTCTGGTCGTTCAGGTTCACCTCCGTCACCACCGCGCCGGATTTTTCGAGCGACTTCGGGTCCGTGGCGAAGCCGTGGTTTTGCGCCGTGATTGAAACTTTGCCGGTCTCGAGGTTCTTGACCGGCTGGTTGCCGCCGCGATGGCCGAACTTCAGCTTGAACGTCTTGCCGCCGAGGGCGTGCGTGATCATCTGGTGGCCAAGGCAAATGCCGAAGATCGGATAGTCGGGCAGGAGCGCCGTGACCGTCCGGTGAATGTAAGGGAGCGCCGCGGGATCGCCGGGACCATTGGACAGGAACACACAGTCGACGCCATGTTCGCGGATTTGTTCGGCCGTGGCCCGCGCCGGAAACACGTGCACCTCGAAGCCATGGCGCACGAGCTTGCGGTAGATCGAATACTTCGCGCCGTAGTCGAAGGCGGCGACCTTGAACACCTGGGCTGGCGTGACCGTGGCGCCGCCCGTCGTGCCGGGCGGCAGGTATTGCGCGTTGTGCCGGGCGGGATCTTCGGCGCGCCAGATGAAGGGCTCGGTGCAGCTGACGTCCTTGACGTAATCGCTGCCGGCCATGTCGGACCAGCCGCGGGCGCGTTCGATCGCCTCCTTGTCATCGAGCGCCAGCGTGCTGAGGCAGCACTTCATCGCCCCGTCCACCCGCAGCTTTTTTGTCAGGGCCCGCGTGTCGACCTCGCTGATGCCGGGAATGCCATATTTGCGCAGGTACGCGTCGAGGGTGCTGGTGCTGCGCCAGTTGCTGACCACCGGCGAAATCTCGCGCACGACGAACCCGGAGCACTTCGGCGCCTGCGATTCCTCGTCCTCCTCATTCACCCCGTAGTTGCCGATCTGCGGCGCGGTCATGGTGACGATCTGGCCGAAATACGAAGGATCGGTCAGGATTTCCTGGTAACCGGTCATTGAGGTGTTGAAGACACACTCGCCGGCAATGGTGGCATCGGCGCCGAAGGCGGCGCCGCGAAACACGCTGCCATCCTCGAGGGCAAGCACTGCGGGCTTGAAGGTGGACATCAGCGCGACACGAAAAGGGGTCGCACCGCGCGTGCAAGGGGAATCCGGCCGCCCGTGGGGAAACTTGCCTCGTGCCCCGCGTTCAGGCCGGCGGGACGGGCGTCTCCTCGAGGAGCCGCATCAGGTCGCCCGGCTGGATCGGTTTGGTGAGGTAGTTGTTCATGCCGGCGGCAAGGCAGCGTTCCCGGTCGCCGACCATGGCCGACGCCGTCAGGGCAACCACCGAGACCCGGCGGTTCCGTTCGCCGGCATCACCCTCGCGGATGCGGGTCGTGGCTTCGTACCCGTCCATTTCGGGCATCTGGCAATCCATGAGCACAAGGTCAAAGGGCTGTTGCCGGAGGGCCTCCAGGCAGGCGAGGCCGTTGGCGGCGAGTTCCGGGGCGTAGCCCAGGCGGCGAAGCAGGCCCGTGATCAGCTTTTGATTCACGGCATTATCCTCGGCCACGAGGATCCGCAGCGGATGGCGGGCGGCGAATTCGGCATCGAAACGCGGCGCGGGCGCGAGGCCGCCGTCGGGCGCGCCGGACACCTCCGCGCAGGTCTGGTTCAGGGCCTCGAGCAACGCCGCCTGGCGCACCGGTTTCATGAGAATGGCCCGGAAGTGCGCTTCCGGGCCGTGGGCCCGGAGTTCCTCGCGGCCGATCGATGAGAGCAGGAGCAGCGGGAGGTGCTCGCGTCCCGGCAGCTCATGGATGCGTTCGGCGAGTTCGACGCCATTCATCTCCGGCATCATCATGTCGAGCAGCGCCAATTCGATCTCCGGGTGATCGCGCAGGTGCGCCAGGGCCTTATCCGCATGGGCGCAGGCGTGGCTGGGCACACCCCAGCGCTGAAGCTGGCTGGTGATGATGCGGCGATTGGCTTCGTTGTCATCGACGACCAGGGCAGGTCGGCCCGCGAGGGCCACGGCGGGGTGCGCGGCATGTGGCGCCTCCGCGAGCTCGGCGGGGGCCGGGCAGGGGGGCGCCTGAATCGTGAAGCGGAAGCAGCTTCCCTGTGAAGACGTGGACTCGAGGGCGATGTCGCCTCCGAGCAGTTGCGCCAGGCTGCGGCTGATCGCCAGGCCGAGGCCGGTGCCCCCGAAACGACGGGTGGTGGACGAATCGGCCTGGCTGAACGGCCGGAAGAGCCGGCCAATGCGATCGGCCGGCACGCCCTCGCCGGTGTCCCGCACCGCGAACTGGATGCGCCCCGCCTGCCCGCCGGCCTCGAGGGAGATCCGCACCTCGACTTCGCCGCGGGCGGTGAATTTGATGGCATTGCCCACCAGGTTCACGAGCACCTGGCGAAGGCGGGTTTCGTCGCTGAGGATCCACTCGGGCACGTCGGGCTCGACCCATTGCAGGAGCTCGAGTTTCTTTTCGTTCGCCTTGCTCCACAGCAGGTCGAGCACCTCCTCGACACAGCGCCGGACGGACACGGGCTGCTGTTCAAGTTCCATGCGGCCGGACTCGATCTTGGAGAAATCCAGGATGTCGTTGATCAAGGTCAGCAGGGATTCGCCGCTCGACTGGATCGTATGCAGCCAGTCCCGCTGCTCCGTCGTGAGCGGGGTGTCGAGCAGGAGGTTGGTGAAGCCGAGCACGCCGTTCATCGGCGTGCGGATCTCGTGGCTCATGACGGCGAGGAATTCGCTCTTGGCCCGGTCGGCGGCCTCCGCCGCGTCCTTGGCCTGCTTGATCAACTCCTCCGCTTCCTTGATCTGGGTGATGTCCTTCGTGATGCCGCACGTGCCGATGATCTCGCCGGTCTCGTCGCGCATCGGGGTCTTGGTGGTCAGGCCCCAGGTCACCCGCCCGTCGCCCCAGGTCTCCTTCTCGGTGACGCCCAGCAGGGGTCGGCCGGTCGCGATGATGCGTTGCTCATCCTCGTAGGCCTTGCGCGCGTGCTCCTCGGTGAAGAAGTCGAAGTCACTCTTGCCCACCACCAGGTCCGGGCTGGCCCGGCCAAAGCTGTTGGCCAGCGCCCGGCTCACAATCAGGAAGCGCGATTCCCGGTCCTTGCAGTAGACGCGGTCGGGAATGTTCTCGAGCAGGGCGCGCGTGAGGTTGCGCTCCCGGACCAGGGCTTGTTCGGCGAGCTTACGGGCCGTGGCGTCCCGATCCATGCCAATCACCATCTCGCGGCCATCGATCAGCACGCGGCTGGTGAAATACTCGATCCAGAACAGGGATCCGTCCTTCCGTTTGTGCTGGCTTTCGCCTTCCATCCGACGGTTTTCGCGCAGGCCCTGGATCCAGCCCGGGGCCGACTCCTTCGTCCAAGGCCGGGCTTCGAGAAAATCAACGCTCCGGCCGATGAGTTCCTCGCGCGTGTAGCCGTGCAGGGCACAAGCCATCGGATTGCAGTCGACGATCTTGACCGGCACCTCGGGATCATTCGGCTCGAACAACATGATGCTCAGCGGCGCGTCGTCCCACAACGCGCGCAACTTCGGCAGCGTGGTGTCCAGCGCATAGCGATTGGCATCGACCGCTCGCTCCAGATCCTGCCGACGGCGGGTCGTCGCGAGGCTGTGGAACAGTACGCCCAGGGCCAGCAAGGTGATGGCCAGCGCCACCGCCATCTGCAGCGCGGGTACCGCCGGCCCGGTCGAGAGCACGAGCCACACGAACACCGCGCCCAGCAGGATCACCACGCCGGCATACACCGGCACGAAGATGGAACCGCGCAACGGCGATGCCGAACGCGGGACTCCGCGGTGGACGGGGGAGGAAAACATGAGAAGGGGCTTCTCGCGACGGCCGGCGGGGAACTGCCGTCGGAGGGGGACCATACTGGCGGCGGCCCTTACATCGATACAAAAACCTCTCGCTCGGTGCCGCGGGCAAACGGGCCGCGCCGGCGACGGGGGAAACTGTACCGGCCCGTTCCGGCTACGCCATTTGACACCCGGGCGAAATCAAATAGGTCTCCCTCTGCATCATGCCTTACTCCGAAGATCGCTCCGCCTGGTTCGAGGGCCAGGGACTCTGGCAGCACGTGCCCGCAGCGGATTGGCAGGACTGGGTCTGGCAGCTCAAGAACCGGATCACCACGGTCGAGCAGCTCGAGCGTTACATGACCCTGACGCCCGAGGAAAAGGCCGGATGCCTGTTCGCGAACCACAAGCTGTCGCTCGCGATCACCCCCTATTTTTTCAACCTGATCGACCGGCAGGATCCGACCTGCCCGATTCGCCGGCAGGTGATCCCGCGCAGCGACGAGATGATCGTGTCGTCGGGCGAAATGCTCGATTCGCTCGGCGAGGACGAGCACTCACCCGTCGCCGGGTTGGTGCACCGCTACCCGGATCGCGTGCTGTTCCTCGTCACCGATCGTTGCGCGGCGTACTGTCGGTATTGCACGCGCAGCCGGCTCGTGAGCAACGCGCAGG
This sequence comes from Lacunisphaera sp., assembly GCA_035549095.1. GTDB lineage: Bacteria > Verrucomicrobiota > Verrucomicrobiia > Opitutales > Opitutaceae > Lacunisphaera. The sequence goes on from DASZRV010000066.1 coordinate 376,459, forward strand.
ACTACAATTTTCACCCGGAATACGAGCAGGCGCTGCGCTATATCGAGAGCCACCCGGAGGTGCGCGACGTCCTGCTCTCGGGCGGCGACCCGTTGCTCTTGTCGGACAAGAAGCTCGATCACCTGCTCGGCCGCCTCCGCGCGATCAAGCACGTCGAGTTCATCCGCATCGGCTCGCGCATCCCGGTGTTCCTGCCGCAACGGATCACGCCCGAGCTGTGCGAGGTGTTCAAGAAGCACGGCCCGATCTGGATGAGCATCCATGTCAATCATCCGCGCGAAGCGACCGCGGAGCTGAAGGCGGCGTGCGAGCGCCTGGCCTATGCCGGCGTTCCCTTGGGGAACCAGAGCGTGCTGCTGCGCGGGGTCAACGACGATGCCGACGTGATGAAGGCCCTCGTCCACCGCCTCCTGCGCATGCGGGTGCGGCCCTACTACATCTACCAGATGGATCTCATCACCGGCGGCGCCCACTTCAAGGTCGATGTCCGGAAGGGCATCGAGATCATCAAGGCGCTTCGCGGTCACACCACCGGCTACGCCGTGCCGCAATACGTCATCGATGCTCCCGGCGGTGGCGGCAAGGTGCCGGTCAACCCGGACTACGTGGAGAAAATCACCGACGACGAGGTGGTTTTCCGGAATTTCGAGGGAAAAACGTTCCGCTATCCGCTGAAAAGCGAGGCGATTTCGACGCCACCGGGCGCCGTTGTGCCGGCAGAGATTCATTTGTAAACTTCTGATAATCAGAAGCTAGATCGTCATTTGTGCGGAGGGTCTGCGAGCCCGATCGCCGCCGGAAAAAAGACTGCAAAGATTTTTTCAACGTTTTGGGCCGGCCTGCGTCTACCTCGGTGACATCAGTGCGTCGTTTTTAGAAACGAACATTGTTTGTAGTTCTTACGGTTTGCTTGGTGTTAGGTCATGCAGGGCGTCCCGCAAGGGGCGCCCTTCATGTTTTGGCGGGCAGCCATGACGCAAACCGCGGTTGACTGGCCCGCCGGGCCGCCTTTGGTGGGATCTGCTCGTAGGGGTGTCCTCCGCGGAGGGCTGAGATTGCGGTTCGCACGGCCGCTAAACCCTTGGAACCTGAAACGGATCATACCGGCGAAGGAAACTAGCAACGGCGCAAAGGCGCGCCGCCTGTTTCCCCCACGGGAAGTTCGCTTGAGGTCGGGCACCCACCCATGCAACTCCCGCTCCGCCTCCCCGCTCTCATCGCCGCCTTGGGCGCCGGCCTCTCGCTGCAAGCACAGTCGGCGCCGGCCGAAGCCACCGGCGACACCGTGCAGCTCGACCGTTACATTGTCACCGGTGTGCCGATCGAGCAATCGGTCAACCCGCTGACCCGCGAGACGGGCGCTGTGATGGGCGACCTGCGCGGCCCGCTCGACACGCCGCGCGCCGTCAGCACCGTCACGGCCGCGCTGGTCAACGAGCGCGCCGTCCACGGCCTGCGCGACATCCTCGAATACAGCCCCGGCGCCTACGCGCCCTCAAGCTACGGGGAACTAACGGTGCCCTACATCCGTGGCGATGTGGCCGAGGCGTATGTAAACGGCCAGCGCCGGACCAACAATCTCTACGGCTTCCTCCCCTCATTCAACGGCGTCGAGGCCGTCGACGTCGTGCGCGGCGCCGGCTCGGCGGTGTTCGGCGCCGGTTACCTCACCGGTGGCTATGTCAATTACGAGACGAAGAAGCCGAAGTTCTCCGCGCCGGAGACGACGGTCACGGCCCGGCTCGGCACTTGGGCCGCCGGCGGCCTGTCGTTCTTCAACGGCAGCCTGCAGGTTGACAGCTCCGCCCCGGTCAGCGACCGGCTCGCGTGGCGCTTCAGCTACGAAGGCAAGGGCGGTGACACCTTTTACCGGCGCAACAACGATCGCGACGATCGCCAGGACCTCTACGGCGCACTCACGTGGCTGCCGCGCCCGGGCCTCAAATTCGAATTCAACGCCCAGTGGATGTGGCAGAACACGAACGAGACCCTCGGCGTCAACCGCGTGAACCAGGACCTGATCGACCACGCCATCTACTACACCGGTCTGTCCGTCGACGGCGGTTGGAATCCCGGGCCAATCCCGGCCACCGCGGCCGTGAAACTCCCGTGGGACGCCACGTTGTTGTCAAAAGGCGACTACGCCCAGGCCCACGTTGCCAACGCGCAGCTCATTGTCACCAACGAGATCTCGCCCGCGCTGACGCTCGTCAACCGCACGTTTTTCGAATGGGTGAACCGGAAACGCGTCTACGAGAGCGCCTACCTCGAGTTCGTCGAGCAGCACACCTTTGAGAATCGCACCGAGGCGCACCTCGATCTCGCGGGCGCCCGGCCGCAATCGATCGTCGCCGGCGCGGCCGTCCGGCTGCAGGCGGTCCGCTCGTTCGAGAATTACACGAACGAATACCTCTACAACTTCGACCTCACCGACCCGACCCGCGTGTTCAACCAGGCGGCGGAATTTCCGACCTCGTTCTTTCCCGGGTACCCGGGTCCGGGCGGCCTCCTGTTCTTTGGCCCGCTCGATCCCTCCGTGCCGACCCCGGAAACGGGCGACTCGCGTGTGTGGAACCCGGCGATCTTCGTCCAGGATGACATCAAGCTCGCGGAAAAGGTTCACCTCCTCGCCGGCCTGCGCGGCGACGGCTTCTACGCCCGCGCGCTCGACCCGCTGCCGCCCCCGGGCGTGACGACCGTCGCCCGCGACACGGCGAGCGCGCAGGAGCTTTCCGGAGACGCCAGCCTGCTGTTTCGTGCCACGCACCGGTCCAGCTACTACCTGACCTGGCAGGACACGAGCTCGCTGCACGGCAACCTCGGCGGCGGTGGCATCAGTCTCCAGTCCGACGGCACGATCGATCCCGGCGACTTGCGCAATCGCAGTGAGCTGCTCGAGGCCGGCGCGAAGTACAGCTTCCTCGAGAACAAACTCTATGCCGGCGTGGCGGCGTTCACCCAACAGCGTTCGCGCACGGGCCTGGGCAACGTGCACCAGCGCCTGCGGGTGCGCGGGCTCGAACTCGAAACCGTCTACCAGCCCTCGTCGCGCTTCAGCGCCACCTTTAACGCCACCATCCAGGACGGGCATTATCTGCACGCTGATCCCTTCCAACTCGGCGGGCGCGACATCTACGCCGGGTACGCCGCCGGCCGCGGTCCGGGGGGGCGCGGCACGGGCGACGAAAACTACAGCCCGTGGGACAACCAGGTGCCGGTGGGGGACTGGCCGCTGGTCGGCTTCTCGCATGTGCTGCTGAACGGCAGCATTCGCTACCGTTGGGCCAACGGTTTCGGCGCGGCGCTCGACGGCCAGTGGCAAAGCCGGCAGCGCGGCAACCTCGACGACCAGTGGCACATCCCGGCGCAGTACACGCTCAACGCCTCGCTCTCCTGGCAGCGTGGGCCGTGGACGGTGAACGTCGATTTCCTCAACCTCACCGACCAGCGCAACTGGATTCACAACGGTGACGCTTACACGTCGAGCATCCTCGTGTTGCCGGAACTTCCGCTGCGCGCCGAGGGCTACATCAAGTACCGGTTTTGAAGCGGGGGCATGCCTTGAAGTGGAACGCGCTGACCCCAGCGCGTTGCTGGGCGGTGGATTTCCGGAAGCGCCCTGGGGTCAGGGCGCTCCACCTTTCAAGTCAGGTGCAAGGGACTGCGCGCCCAACCTGCCGCGCCCTGCCCGCCTCACACCGGCCCGACGACGCGCAACTTGCCCGGGCCGTCGTGCACGACTTCCTTCAGCTTCACGCAACGCAGGTGGCTCACGCCGCCGGACAGGCTGGAGTCGTGGTGGAACATCAGCCACCGGCCATTGAACTGCATGATCGAATGGTGCGTGGTCCAGCCGACCACGGGCTCGAGCAGGCGGCCGCGATAGGTGAACGGGCCGGTCGGGTGCGAACTCGTGGCGTACACGAGGTAGTGCGTGTTGCCCGTCGAATACGAAAGATAATACAGCCCGCCGTGCTTGTGGACCCAGGGGGCCTCGAAGTAGCGGCGATCGTGATCCTTCGCCAGCAGCGGCTGGCCCTTTTCATCGAGGATCTTCAGCTCGATGACTTCGCCCGCCAGCGACTTCATGTCCGCGCTGAGCTTCGCCACGCGCGGGCCGATCGCCGGCTCTTGATCGGCGGGTTCCTGGCCATTCGGGTCGAACCGCCCGGTGCGCCATTTCTGGAGCTGGCCGCCCCAGATGCCGCCGAAGTACAGGTAAGCCTGGCCGTCGTCGTCGACGAAGCTGCACGGATCGATGCTGTAGGTGCCCTTGATCGGTTCCGGCTCGGCCCGGAACGGTCCCTGCGGGCGCTCGCTGATCGCGACGCCAATGCGGAACACGCCTTGTTTGTCCCGCGCCGGGAAATAGAGATAATAACGCCCGTTTTTCGCGGCGGCATCGGGGGCCCACAGCTGCTTGCTGGCCCACGGCACGTCACTCAACGCGAGCGCGACGCCGTGGTCGACCACCTCACCATCGACGCGATCCATCGAGAAGACATGGTAGTCGTCCATGTCGTACTGGTCGCCCAGGTCGTTGTCGGGAATGCCGGTGTCGCGGTCGTGCGACGGATAAATGTAGATTTTGCCCTCGAACTGGTGCGCCGACGGGTCGGCCGTGAACAGATGCGTGATCAGCGGCTTTTCAGACATCGCCCGAAGCTTGCGAGCGGGCTTCACTGCTTCGACCAAATTTCCGCATGATTTCCCGCTAACATTAGAATGGCGCCGGCCGGCCGGCCTCACGCCAGTTCGCTTGCGATTTCCGCAACCTGGCGCTCGAAAACGGCGCCGCTTTCCGGCGGGAATCGCTTCAAGGCCTCGAGCCGCAGCGTGGGCGCGTGCTCGCGCAGGTAGGTATCGAACACCTTGCGGCTCGGAAATACATATTGGGTCTCCACCACCGCGGGTCCGGCTGCATCGGCCTGGTCGGGCAGCACGACGCGCACCGCCTCCGCCCCGCCGGCCTTTACCGCCAGGACGTGATCCGGATACAGCCACGAGAGAAAGCGGCCGCGCTGGTGGACGGTCGGCAGCGTTACACGCACCGTGTAGAGGATCCGCGGCATGTCAGTGCGACTCCGTGAAGCTGGTGATCGAGTGCCACTCGAACACCTCCTGCAGCAGCCCGCGCTCCGCCTTGGCGATGGCGCGCTCGAGGCCGGCCCACGTCTGGCTGTGCGCGATCTCCTTGCGCACGGTTTCGAGCCGGATGCACATCTCGCGGTACCGCGCCACGCGGCGGGTGAGGTCGTTGATCGAGATCAGCGAAATGAACGCCGCGGCCAGCACCGGCAGGATGATCGGGGCGAAATGGAAGCACAGCTCGATGAACCAGGACGGCACCTCGAACTCCATCGTGTCGTGGAGCGCGTAGCCGCCGGTGCAGACGATCGCGGCCACCGAACACACCGTGAAACACCACCGCAGGCGTGTGAGCAGCGGGATGGCCTTCGCTTCCTGGCGGGCGAAGTAAGCGAGCTGGTCGTCGATGCGACCCGTCAGGTAACCTTGCTTGAATGTATCGAAGTCGGGCGGGGCCTCGCGCGCCGCGCGCCGGTGGAGCACGTCGAGTGAGCGGCGCAAGGGTTCGAGCCCGGACCAGTCGAAATCGGCAAACAGGCGCGTGGCGCGCGGCAGGCCCCAGATGGCCAGGGCGGATCGTGTGATCTCGGCGGCCAGCCGGCAACGCGTCCATTGGTGGTGGGTGGCCCGAAACCGGATGATCAAGGCGACGCCGAGCGCGCCCAGCAGCAGCAGCAGCTTCGTCCACGGCACCCACATCCAGTGCCAGCCGAAGGCGAGCGCAGCCGTGGCCAGCGCTGTGGCGCCCACGTGCAGCGCGACGGTCAGCACGATCAGGCGCCGGAAATGCGGCGAGCTGTGCGTCGCGGCGGCGTCGACTTTTTTTTGGAAGGCGGCCACCCGATCCCGCGACGTGCCGGCGGTCGGCTCGGCGCCGCCGGGCACCGCGTTCAGGAAACGCAGGTTCGCATCATGCAGCCGCAGGCTGCCGAAATTCTCGCGGCGAACGGCCTTGCTCTCCGGGTTGATGATGACCGTCGGCCGGCCCATGGCCCGCGCGTAAGCCACCACGTCGGCGGTGCCCCCCTTGCCGCGGGCCGGCTGGCCGTCCCACACGGCAAGCAGCACATCGCAATTGTTCACGATCTCGAAGCCGCCCGAGAGATACGCTTCGTCGCGCGAGCCCGGCTCAGCCGCGATTTCCAGGTGTTCGGCGCGCGCGAGCAGGCCCTTGACTTCACCCCATTCCCCGGGAGCGAAGTCCCGTTCGAAGTCGACCAAGGGCAACGGCAGCAGGGCCTCCCAGCCCAGGCCGAGGCCGAGCGCGGCCCGCACGAAGATGAGGTCGGCGCCGGCCGCGGCGGACGACAGCGCAATCCATTCGCCGGGCGACTCCCGTCGCAAGTCCTCCAATTGCGTGGAGATGGCCTGCACCACCCCGGCCGGATCGGCCAGCTGGCGGTGCCCGGAAAAGCCCACGACATGAAACAGCGGCAGCTGGCTGGCGGTGGCGGGAGGGGAGGACATTCGGCCTCAGGAGGTGGCAGCAACGGGTGGCAGTGCCGCTTTATGCTGGCAAGGCCTAAGCTTAACCGCCATGAAATCGGCAACTTATGCCAGACCACGCTCGCACGGACGGCGAAGTGTTTCTGAGCTACGCACGCGAGGACGCCGACGCAGCGCGACGCATCGCGGAAGCTCTGCGTGGCTTCGGCATCGAGGTGTGGTTCGATCAAAACGAGCTGCGCGGTGGCGACGCCTGGGATGCCATGATTCGGAAGCGCATCAAGGAATGCGCCCTGTTCCTGCCCATCATCTCGGCGCAGACCCAGGCACGCGCCGAGGGTTACTTTCGCCGCGAGTGGAAACTCGCGGTCGACCGCTCCCACGACATGGCCGCCGGGCGCGCCTTCATCATCCCGGTGGTGATCGACGATACCACGGAAGCCGCCGCCGAGGTGCCGGAGGAGTTCTTGAAATTGCAGTGGACGCGACTCGCGCAGGGCGAGCCGACGCCGGACTTCGTCGCGCGCGTCAAAGGCTTGCTGGCCAAACCCCGCCGACCCGCGCTCAAGCCCGACCTGCCGAAGCCGCCCACGTTGCCGCCGATGCTCAAGCAGGCCGGACTCGCGCGGAAGGCGGCTGCGACTGGAGCGGCACCCGCCGCGCCCCAAAAAAAGAAGGGAGTCCCCGCATGGGTCTGGGTGTTGATCGCCATTTTGGTGATCAGCCTCGGCGTGTTCATCGCCTGGAATCACTGGTCGGCCAAGCCGGTGTCCGAACGGAAACACGCCGAACCATCGACTCTCGCGTCGGCTTCTGCGGTGGAGACCAAAACCGCCGCGGGGCCTGCGTCCTCCGCGCCGGCCGCGGAAGCCGCGGCAAACGTGGCGACCCCGGCAAAGGCGGACAAATCCATCGCGGTCCTGCCGTTCGACAACATGAGCGACAACAAGGACAATGCCTTCTTTGCCGACGGCGTGCACGAGGATCTGCTGACCGACCTGACGAAGATTTCGGACCTGAAGGTCATTGCCCGCACCTCGGTGATGGAATACCGCGGCACGACAAAGAAGATCCAGCAAATCGCCCGCGAATTGGGGGTGACCTACGTGCTGGAAGGCAGTGTGCGGCGCGCGGGAAACAAGGTGCGCATTGTCTGCCAGCTCATCGATGGCCGCACGGGTCAGCACGTGCTGGCCCCCGATCCTTATGACCGGGACCTCGCCGACATCTTCGCCATCCAGTCCGAGGTGGCCAAGAGCATTGCGGCGAAGCTCGAAGCCGCCATCTCGCCGGGCGAGAAGGCGGCTCTCGACCGTGCGCCAACGACAAATCTCACCGCCTATGATCTTTACCTGAAAGCCCGGGAGATCTGGCGGCGGGAAGCCACCGGAAACCGGCGGGAGGCAATCGCGCGGGCGCAACCCCTGCTGGAAAGCGCGCTGCAGTACGACCCCAACTTTGCACTGGCCTGGCTGGAGCTCGGAGCGGACCACCTCGGTGTCTACAACGAGTTCGATCGGTCGCCGGCGCGCGCGGCCCAAGCCAAGGCGGCGCTCGACACCGCGGCGAGCCTCGATCCCGGCAATGGAGAGATCATCGGGATGCTCGCCAACTACTACATCGACACGGGAGACCAGGTCAAAGCCGTCGAGGAAACCACCCGCCTCAAGCAGCTTTTCCCCCGCCAGGCGTTCACCCTGGCCGTGCTCGGTCACCAGGCGACGCGGTTGGGCCGGCATGCCGAGGCGCTGGGCTATTACCGTCAGGCCCGGACTTTGGATCCGCTCAACCCCGTCATCATCCGCGGACTGTTGATCCGGCTGGTCAACCGCCGCCAATACGAGGAGGCCGAATCCTTGGTGCGGGAATCGGCCGAACTGATCCCGCCCGCCAACGTCCTTGAATCATTGGAGCGGGCGATGATCGCGCATTCCGCGCGAAACGATGCCCGCGCGGCCGAGGCAGTGTTGGCGTCAATATCACCGGAGGCGCGCCTGACGGACCCGGTGGCGCGGCGCGCGCTGACGACGTGGGCGATCCGCTGCGGCCGGGCCGACGAATTGATCTGGATGGCGGAGCATCCGATCGCGGGGCGGCCGGTCGCCGGCTTTCTCCAGGTCGGCTTCGCCATGGCCTATAAAGTGAAAGGCCTGCCGGGAAAGGCGCGACCCCTGCTGGAGCAAGCCCAGGCGCGGCTGGCCGCGGACTTGAACGACCGACCGGAAAGCCGAGATGGCTGGACCAACCTCGCGCTGGCGCGGGCACTGCTCGGCGACCGGTCGGGTGCGCTCCAAGCGCGGCAGATGAAACTCCAGCAGCCGGACACCGGAAACCTCTTCGGGCAGCCGAACGGAGATGAAGCACTCTACGCCTGGCTCGGCGACAAGGAAGAGGCCCTGGCGGAACTCGGCCGGAAACTTGCCACCGGCGAAGCCAACGTGCACGTAAGCCGCCGAAGCCTTTTCCTGCAGCCGCTCCAGGGCGACCCGCGGTTCGAGGCGCTGCTCGCCGACCCGAAGAACAACGCGCCGCTCTTCTGACTTTCTGGCCAGTCAATCAATCACCCCCCCCTCCACGCTGATGAACCCCGAACCTGCCGCTGCAACGGTCACCGCGGCGCCGTTTAACGACGACGTCTGGGACGACCTCCTCAACTACATCGAGGAGAAACGCGTCATTCCCATCATCGGCCCGGAGCTGCTCCGGGTCGACACGGACGGCGGCCCGCGCCTCCTCATGGAATGGCTGGCCGAAAAACTCGCCGCCCGCCTCAACGTTGCGACCGCCGGCCTGGCGCAGCCGCTCGAGCTCAACGACGTCGTCTGCGCCTACCTCGCCAACCATGGCCGGCGCGAGGAGGCCTACACGCGTCTCCGCTCGATCATGCGCGAGGCGAACTTCGCGCCGCCGATCCCGCTGCGCCAGCTGGCCGAGATCACCGACTTCAACCTCTATGTGTCGACGACCTTCGACCCGCTCCTCGAGCAGGCCATAAACGCGGTTCGCTTCGGCGGCACGGCCAACACCGAGGTCATCGCCTACGCCCCGAACCGCGTGGCCGACCTGCCGGTCGAGCGCGACGATCTCCAGCGCCCGGTCGTCTACCACCTGCTGGGCCGGCTCTCCGCGTCGCCGACCTATGTCATTTCCGACGAGGACATGCTCGAGTTCGTCTGCGCCCTGCAGAGCGAGCACCTGACCCCGGAAAAGCTCTTCCATGCGCTCGAGCACAATCACCTGCTGGTCATCGGCAGCGACTTCTCCAACTGGCTCGCGCGGCTCTTCCTCCGCATGACCAAGCGCCGCCGCCTTTCCGACCCGCGCGATGTGGGCGAGATCTTGGCCGACAGCCACACCATGCGCGACGTCCGGCTCGTGTCGTTTCTCCAGCAGGTCAGCGTCCGCACGCGGCTCTTCACTGGTGCCGTCGAGTTCGTCGCCGAATTGCACCGTCGCTGGATGGCCCGCAACGGGGGCGCCGTCGCGGCTGCCGGCGGTTCCGCCGCCCCGATGAGATTCCTGCCACCGGCGCGCGAGATGCCCGAGCACGCGGTGTTCATCAGTTACGCCCGCGAGGACCTGCCGGCCGTGCAAAAGCTCAAGGCGGCGCTCGACGCCGCCGGCCTCACGACCTGGTTCGACATGGACCGCCTCGAGGGCGGCGACGATTACGACCGGAAGATCCGCGGCAACATCGCACGCTGTTCGTACTTCGTGCCGGTGGTTTCCGCCACGACCCAGGCGCGGCACGAGGGCTACTTCCGGCGCGAATGGAACTATGCCGTCGACCGTACGCGCGGCATGGCCGATGGCGCCGTGTTCATCCTGCCGGTGTGCATCGATGGCACGACCGAGGCCGATGCGATCGCCCCGGAGAAGTTCAAGGCCGTCCACTTCAGCCGCCTGCCCGGCGGGGAACCCACGCCGGAGTTCATCCGCCGGCTCCAGGAACTCTGCAACACCCGGCGCGCATGAAAGACCCCACGAATCCCGCGGCCCCCTTCGTCTCGGTCGACGAACAGCATCCCTGGCTCGGCCTCGTCTCGTTCACCGAGGAGACCCGCAGCTACTTTCACGGCCGCGAGGAGGAGGCGGCCGAGCTCGGCCGTCGCGTTCAACGCAAGCTTCTCACCATCCTTTTCGGCCAGTCCGGCCTGGGCAAGACCTCCATCCTGCAAGCCGGCCTCGTGCCGCGGCTGCGGCCCGAGGGCTTCTGCCCTGTCTACGTGCGGCTCGACTACGACCCGAACTCGCCGCCGCCCTCGGAGCAGATCAAGCGCGCCGTCTTCCGCGCCACCCTGGCCGCCGGCTCGTGGACGCAAAGCGGTTCCGCCGTCTCGGGCGAGTCGCTTTGGGAATTCCTGCATCACCGCGACGACATCCTCAAGGACGCCAGCGGTCGCACGCTCATTCCGATCCTGATCTTCGACCAGTTCGAGGAGATTTTCACGCTCGCCCAGACTGACGATGCCGGCCGCAAGCGCGCCCAGGAATTCCTCGCCGACCTGGCCGACCTGGTCGAGAACCGCCCGCCCACCGCGCTCGAGGCCCGCATCGATCGCGACGAGGCCGACGCAGCGAAGTTCGACTTCGCGCGCGCCGACTACCGCATCCTGATCTCGCTGCGCGAGGACTACCTCGCGCACCTCGAGGGCCTGAAGGCGCAAATGCCTTCCGTCACGCAGAACCGCATGCGGCTCGCGCGCATGACGGGGGCCCAGGCCGTCGCCGCCGTCCGCGCGCCGGCGCCGCAGCTCGTCAGCGAGACCGTCGCCGAGTCGATCGTCCGTTTTGTTGCCGGCGGCACCGACCTGGCCCGCGCCGAGGTCGAGCCCTCGTTGCTCAGCCTGATCTGCCGCGAGCTCAACAACACGCGCTTGGCGCGCGGCCAGGCCGAGATCTCGGCCGACCTGCTTGCCGGTTCCCGCGACACTATCCTCAGCGAGTTCTACGAGCGCACGCTGGCCGACCAGCCGGCGGGCGTCCGGGTGTTCATCGAGGACGAGCTGCTCACGGAATCCGGTTTCCGCGAGAGCGTGGCCGAGGAGCGCGTGCGCAAGGGCTTCGCCGCCGCCGGCGCCGCGCCCGATGCCGTCGCCAAGCTCGTCGACCGGCGCCTGCTGCGCGTCGAGGACCGGCTCGACCTGCGCCGCGTCGAAATCACGCACGACGTCCTGTGCAGCGTCATCGGCGCCAGCCGTACCATCCGTCACGAGCGCGAGGCGCTCGAGGCCTCGCGGCGCGAGCTCGCGGCGCAATGGGAGCGCGAACAGTCGACCCGCCGGCAGCTGAAGCGCGCCCGGCGGATCGCCGCCGTGGCCGTCCTGATCACGGTGGCGGCGATTGGCAGCGCGATTTTCGGCTGGCTCAGCCAGCGGCGTGCCGTGGCGGCCGAACACGAGGCCGCCCAGTCGCGCGCTCTCGCCGAGCAGGCACGCGGCGAGGCGGAAAAGCTCGTCGGTTTCCTGATCGATGATTTCTATGAGGAACTCCGGCCCACGGGTCGCGTCGAGATCGTCGGCACGCTGGCGGACAAGGCGGTCGCTTATTACGACGGGCTGCCTCCCGCGCTGGTCACACCGGAGACGCGTCTCTATCGCGGCCTGGCCATGGTGCGCAAGGCCGCCGCCCTCGTCGATGCCGGCAAGGACGTGGAGGGCGCCAAGTTCGCCGGCGAGGCGCGGAAGGTTTTCGAAGAACTCCGCGCCGAGGGCCACGGCAGCGACGAGGCCACCACCGGCCTCGCGCTGACCACGCTGGCAACGGTGACACCGGGCGGGTTGGGCGATACGCTGAAGGAAGTGACCGGAGCGGTGGAGTTGCTGCGCCCGCTGGTCAGCTCCGGTCGCGCCACGCGCAGCGCGAAGCTGGCCTACGCCGACCTGCTGCAGTATCAGGGACACGCCGAGCCCGATCCAGCGGTGGGTGCCGCCCATTGCGAGGAATCCCGCGAGGTCCTCGCCGCCATGGGGGCCGCGGATCTGAGGGATCTGACCGCCGCTTCCGTCTACGGCGACGTCACGGACTCGGAGTCGCGCATGGTCCTGCGCACAGGCAAGGTCGACGAGGCCGACAAGCTGGCCGGCATCGTGGCCGACATCGCCGAAAAGGTGCTGCAGCAGCGCCCGGGCGACCTGCGGGCGATGCGCAACCGATATTTCGCGGCGAACATGCAGGGCAACGTGGCCTCGAACCGGAACAACCTCGCGGACGCCGCGGGGCACTACCTCGCGGCGGAAGAGGCGGCGCAAAGTTACGTGCGGTTCAACCCCGCGGACAGCCTGGGGTGGAACATCCTCGGCACGGCCCTGCGCGACCGGGCGGGGAACGACTTTGATTCGGGGCGGGTGGGTGACGCGCTGCGCAAGCTGCAGGAAGCGGCCGACCTCGAGCACGACCCGCGGAACAAGTCCGGCATGAACTTCCACGTGTTCGCGAGCTGGCAGGAACAGGTCCAGTTGAACGCGCAATTGGGCAACCTGCGGTCCGCCCAAGCCGCCGTCGACCAGGCGCGACGCACCGCCGAACTGTTGGTCAAGGATCGGAACCTTGATGCCGAGGTGGCGAAGCTCGGCCAACTGGCCGACCAGGGACTGGTCTGTTACGTGCTGGCCGCAGAGGGCGACTTTGCCGGGGTCCATCGCCTGGCCGCCGAACTCAACGACCAGGTGACCAAGATCAAGGTGGTGCATGAGGGCAATGCCGACCTCCGCACCAATGTGCTCCGGCGCCTGCGGTCCTGGATGGTGGAGTCCGCCCTGCGCCAAGGAAGTTTCGAGGAGGGCTCAACCCTGGCGCGTCAGCTGGTCGACCAACCGTTGTACGGGCGGAATTCCGATCCGCAGGACATGCAGGACAACCAGGCTCGCCTGCGCGTGCGCCTGGGCCAGGCGCTGCTGGGCGAGGGCAAGCGCGGCGAGGCGCTCAAGGAATTGCGCGAGGCCGAGGCCTATTTCCGGCAACGCCGCGCGGCGGGTGCCGCCAGCACGAGATTTCGGCAGGATTTTGCCGCGGCGCTCTACCAGCTTGCCCGAGCCGAGATGGTCGCCGCCGACGGTATTGATCGCGCCCGCGGCCTGCTGGACGAAGCGGCAGCCGAACTCGACGCGCTCACCGCCGAGGCCCGGCAGCTGCGCGACAGCAAGGAACTGATCGACTGGGTCCGGGCGGCCCAGCTGGACGCGGCGCGACGCGCGTGAACGCTGAACGCTGAACGCTGAACGCTGAATTACGCTTGGCGCGAATAACATTAATCGACTCGGCTGACGACGCCCTGGCGCTTTTGGCCTATGTAGGGGCGTGCCTTGTACGCGCCCGATTCGCACACGATGGCGAATTTCTCCGGACGGGATTTTGCTCCGACATGTCGGGCGTAAAGCCCGGTCTGCAGATTCCTGGCAGGTTAAGACGCGCATGAGCGAATCCGGCAGGGCAGTTTTTCTATCTTACGCTTCCCAGGATGCGGAGGCCGCACGGCGCATTTGTGATGCGTTGCGGCAGGTCGGCGTCGAGGTCTGGTTCGACCAGAGCGAGCTCGTGGGCGGCGACGCCTGGGACCAGAAGATCCGGAAGCAGATTCGTGAGTGCGCGCTGCTGATTCCGGTGATTTCGAAGACCACGCAGGGCCGGCGCGAGGCGTATTTCCGGCTGGAATGGCGACTCGCGGACGAGCGCACGCACTTGATGGCGAAGGGCACGCCGTTCCTGTTGCCGGTGACGATCGATGAAACCAACGACCGCGACGCGCTCGTGCCGGATTCGTTCCTCGCCATCCAATGGACGCGAGCCCCGGGCGGCGACCTGCCGCCAGCGTTCTGCGCGCGGGTGAAGAAGTTGCTGGATGGCGAAGCGGCGGGAGCGGTTTTACGCCCCGACCCAACCGAACGGTCGGGGGGTAAAGCCCCTACCGCCTTCCCAGCCTCGTCTCCCCGCTGGTTGAAACCGGTCCTCGTCGGCGCCGGCTTGGCTATCATCGCGCTCGGATTCGCGTTCTGGCAACGCCCCCATGCAGGCGCCGACGGGAAGCCGCCCTCGGTCCCGGCGGTGGCCACGACGCCCGATGTTGCCCCGGTCAGACCATCGCTTTCCGAGGCGCGAAAGCTCGCCGACCGCGGCTTCGCCCTGAGTGTGGAAAAATACGACTCAACGCTCGACGACTTCACCGCCGCCGAGGACCTGCTCAAGCGCGCCCTGGCCCTTGATCCGGACGATGGGGAGATCTGGGCGCGCTCGGCGCAGCTCAACCTCATGTTCCGCAACCGCGGCTTCGACTTCAACCCGGAGCGCATCGCGACGGGTCGCCAGCAGGCGGAGCGCGCCGTCCGCCTGGTCCCGGATTCAGCGGAGGCCGTTTATGCCCTGGCCCTCGCGCAGCGTTACACGGGCAACCGGGCCGGCGCGTACGAGTCGCTGCAACGCGTGGTCAAACTGGACCCCGACCACGCGCGGGCGCTGCTGGACCTCGGCTCAGTCCTCGCCAGTCGCGGCCGGATGGAAGATGCCCTGCCGCTTCTGGATCACGCGCGACGCCATCCCGAATGGGCTGCGCTGGCGGACTACTTCGAATACCTCGGCCGGTTCAATGGCTGGCGGTTGGCCGAGGCCGACCGGAT
This sequence comes from Lacunisphaera sp., assembly GCA_035549095.1. GTDB lineage: Bacteria > Verrucomicrobiota > Verrucomicrobiia > Opitutales > Opitutaceae > Lacunisphaera. The sequence goes on from DASZRV010000066.1 coordinate 391,605, forward strand.
GGTCCGGCGATCGTTTGCGACGGGTCCGTCGGCCAACAACGCCAGCGGCATCGCCGTCATGCACCTGACTTGGGACGGCGACCTCGACGAGGCGGCCCGCGAGCTGGCGGCGTTGCCGCCCGCCCTCCGCAGCGCCCCGCGCGTGGTCTGGATTGCCGCCCAAGTGCAGCTGTGCCGGCACGATCCGGAGGAGGCGCTCAAGATTCTCGACCGGCTGCCCGACGACTATTTTCAGGACAGCTGGGCCACCAGTCCCAAGGGCATCCTCGTGGGTCGCGCGCAGGCCATGGCGGGTCGCGAGACCGCGGCGCGCCTCGCCTGGACGGCGGGCCTGGCGGTGGTCGAGGCGAAGCTCAAGGGCGCGCCCACAGACCCCGTCCTGCACAACAGCCGCGGCGAGTTGCTGGCCTGGCTCGTCCGCACCGACGAAGCGATGGAGGAGGCGCGCACCGTCACGGAAATCAACCGGGGTCCGGCACCGGTGTGGACGGAATCGGAGGCCAAAATCTATGCGGTACTCGGCCGCGCCGACCTGGCGATTCCCGCGCTCAAGGCATTGATCAAACCCGATACCTACTGGCCGGTAACGCCGACTCTGCTACGGCTCGACCCACTCTGGGACAAAATTCGCGCCGACCCGCAATTCCAGGAAGTTTTGGACAAGTCCGAGGCGCGCGTCATCGCCGCCGCCCCGCCACGCGACTGGCCGAAGAACCCCGAGCTGAAAAAGGCCGTGGCCCTGCTGGATCGGCTCGACTGCATCCCGGAGGACATCCGCCTGGCGGAGGAAATAGCCCAGCGGGTGCTCGACGCGGCGCCCACCGACCCGGAAAACGTCACGGCCATGGCTCGGGTGCAGACCACGTGGCTGATTCGCGGCTGGGACCGGAGCGGTGAGCGCTATCTCAAGGCCCAGCGCATCGCCGAGCGCGCGGTGCAGTTGGCGCCCGATGAGCCCGAGGCGCTCGCGGCGCTGGGGAGCTACCTGAACCAGCGCGGCAACAATGTGGCCCGGGCGGGCCAGCTGCTCGACCGCGCCATCGAATTGGAGCCGAACGAGCCCCGGTTCCATCGCTGGCGGATTGAATTGATCTGGGCCAACAACGACTTCTCCAACCGGGAGGATTTCGCGGCTGTTGAACAGACATTGAGAATGTTTCCCGGCGACGCCTTGGTGCACTACGATGCCTCGCGCCACTATCGTGTCCGGGGTCGCCTGGATGATGCGATGCGCGAAATCGACGCCACGCTGGCCATCGCTCCGGTGGCCAACGCCCTGGTGTGGAAGGCACGCATCGAATTCGGCATCCACCATGACCTGCCGGCGATGAAAGCAGCGCTCGATCGCGTCCCGGAGCGGGTCCGGAGCATCGAGCGCACGGTCTTCGGCTATTTCATCTACGCGGTGATGAGCGGAGACTATGCCGTGGGGGTGACCGCGCTCAACGATATGCCGGATCCGTGGATGATCGACTTTGATTACCGTGGACCCAAGGCCCTGCTGCTGGCGTCGCTGCTGGAACGGCAGGGCAAGCTCGCGCTGGCCCGCATCCAATATGAAATTGCACTCAGGGAACTGCAGCAGCGCGAGGCCGCCGAGCCGGACGACGTGCTCCTGAAGCTGGACGAAACCTGGATCCTGCACGGGTTGGATCGTGGCGAGGAGGCGCGCGCGGCGCTCCGGATCTTCAATGAATCCATCCGGCGGCCCTACCGCGTCGATCCGGTGATCAGCTGGTGGTTCCACCCGATCGCGGCCAATCTCATGGTCGGCGAGCGAACCACCGCGCTGGCCTTGATCCGGGAGGCGGCCGGCGCCTCGAATGGACGCGACACCATCCGCCGCTTTCTAGCTCTCGATCCCCGCATGGCGCCGTTCCGCGATGATCCCGAGATCAAGGCCGTGCTGGCCGAGCCGGCGGCACCACAGACATGAGCGACCTCGGCAAAGCTGTCTTCCTTTCCTACGCCTCCCAGGATGCCGAGGCGGCCAAGCGTATCTGCGAGTCGTTGCGACAGGCCGGCGTCGAGGTCTGGTTCGACCAGAGCGAGCTGCGTGGCGGGGATGCCTGGGATGCCAAAATTCGCCGGCAGATCAAGGAATGCGCGCTGTTCGTGCCGATCATTTCGCCGAACACCAACGCGCGGCCGGAAGGGTATTTTCGACTGGAGTGGAAGCTCGCGGTGGACCGGTCGCACCTGCTGGCCGACGATCATCCTTTCCTTTTTCCAATCGCGATCGGCGACGTCAACGACGCCACCGCCCGCGTGCCGGACAAATTCCGCGACGTGCAATGGACGAAGCTGCGGCTCGACGAAACGCCGGCGGAGCTGGCGAAACGAATCGGCCGGTTGCTCGCGGGCGAGCCATTCGTCGAGGCGGGACGCGCTCGTCCCGCGAGTTCACGGGGCGAGGACGTGCCGCCACGGAAGCTGAAGGGTCCGCACTGGATTCGTTACGTCTGGATAGTCGTGGGCGTCACCCTCGCGCTGGCCTACGGGCTGCGTCCGCTCTGGCCGCGCCGGCGGGAGGAGCCACCCCGTCCACCCGCTGCCGCTGCCGCTCCGGTCGAGAAACTCTCTCCAGCCCGCGAACTCACCGAACGCGCCCGCGCCCTTGCCCGGCAAGGCAGCCTGACCCGGGTGCAGCTGGATACCGCCGAGGAACTGTGCGACCGCGCCCGGCAGCTCGATCCATCGGATCCGCTGGTTTGGGCCGCCGCCGCGGACGTGGAGCGATTGTATGTCTATCCTTACGGCTACGACATCTCCGATCGTCGGCGCGCCCGCGCCCAGGAATATGCGGCCCGAGCCACCAGCTTGGGGCCGGACCTGCTGGAGGTGCGCGTCGTGCAGGCGAGCGTGTTGGCCCACGCGGCCGCCACGCCCGCCCTCATGGCGCAGGCGGAAAAGACGTTTCGTGAACTGATCGCAACTCATCCGGGCGACCGGAATCTGGTGATCCAGTTGGCCGAGGTCCTGCGGGAACAGAAGCGCTTCGTCGAGGCGGCGAGCGTGTTCGAAGAAGCGGGCGAGTACGAGGTGGCGGGATGGAGCTACTTCCAAGGCGACGAGTTGGGCGCGGCGCTGGCGGCCGTATCCCGGGCTCCCCGCACGGTTACCGGCCTGCTCCTCAAGGCTTCGCTGCAACTTTACGCGCACGAGGATCTTGATGAAGCGTGGGGCACCATCATGCAGTTGCAGCCATCGGAGTTGACCGCCGAGATGCCGGCGGCCCGCGCCATCGAGATCGCCTACTTGCGACGCGACCCCACCTCCATGCTTGAACTCGCCCGGGGATTGAACCGGGACTACCTGGACTCCCGCGCGTTCACCGGACCGCTCGGCTACTACACGGGACTGGCCCATGAACTCGCGGGGAACGCCGCGTTGGCGGAGGCCGATTGGCAGTCGGCCTTGGGCGTGGTCGAAAGCCGGCTCAAGGCGGCTCCGGCTGATCGAGTTGCGCTGCTTTGGTCCGCCTGGCTCCACGCGGCTTTGGGTGACAGGCCAACCGCCGAAAAGATCTTCGCGCGCAGCCAAGCCTTGGTCGGCAACGACGACGCCAGCCTCGATCGCGATTCCCAAAATGCGGATCTCGTGGTGCCGCTCCGGCTGCAGGACAAGGCGGCCTTGCTGGCCGCTGCGGAATCCCTGCTCCACCGGAAGGTGCCGTTTTGGGAAGCTGACCACGTCAGGCTGCGCTACAGTCCCGCCGCGGATTTTCTGCGCGGCGACCCGCGCTTCGAAAAGCTCCTGCGCGATTACCTCCCGGAGGGCGCGAAACCGCTCAATAACCCGAGACCCCGGATCCAGGATACCGGAGCCGCGGGTCCGCCGCCGGCGGACGCGAAGTCCATCGCCGTGCTGGCGTTCGCCAACCTCAGCGACGACAAGGAGAACGAATATTTCTCGGATGGCATCAGTGAGGAACTGCTCAATGTCCTGGCCAAGGTGCCCGGGCTGAAGGTGACGGCGCGGACCTCATCATTCTTTTTCAAGGGCAAGGACGTGCCGGTGCCCGAGATCGCGCAGAAGCTTGGCGTGGCCTACGTCGTCGAGGGCAGCGTGCGCAAGCAGGGCGACCGCGTGCGCATCACGGCGCAACTGATCAAGGCCGCCGATGGCTTCCACGTCTGGAGCGACACCTTCACGCGGGAGCTCAAGGACATCTTCGCCGTACAGGACGAGATCGCCGGGCTGGTCGCGCAGCAGCTCCAGCTCAAGCTGGGCGACGCCGCCGCCAGCAGCCGGCCGGTGAATCCCCAGGCGCACCAATTGTACCTGCAAGGGAGATATTTCGTGAACCAGTTTGCGCACGACAGCCTCGTGCGCGCAATTCCCCTGCTGCAAAAAGCGGTCGAGCTGGACCCAACGTTTGCGGCCGGCTGGGTGGAGCTGGCGCACGCGGGCGGCGTGCTCAGCGGTTATGGCAACACCCGCGAGGAGGTGGATGCTGGTTACACGTTGGCGCGCCAGGCGGTGGAGCGGGCGCTCGTGCTGCAGCCCGACCTGGCGGAGGCGCACGTGGCGCTGGCAGAGCTGCAGAGCTCGCGCGACTTCGATTGGAAGGGGGCCGTCGCGTCGCTGCGCCGCGCCCGGGAGCTGGCCCCGGATGATTTCGAGGTGCTGCGCACGGCCCAGCGGATCGCCTTTTCGCTGGGCCGGATCGACGAGGCCATCGCTCTGGGCGAAAAAATCGTGGCCCTCGACCCGGTGAATCCGGCGGCGCGCGTCGACTACGGCTACGCGCTGAACTCCGCCGGACGTTATGCGGAGGCGGAGGCGCAATTCCGGCGGATCGTCGAACTCAACCCCGCGGCGCCGTGGGGTCACGCCGGCGTGAGCTTCACCTTGTCCGCGGCCGGCCGGTTCGACGAGGCGGCGACGGAGGCGAAGCTCGAAGGCAACGAATGGTCGCGGCTCATCGCCCTCACCTTGGCGCAATTTGGCCAGGGAAGGAAGAAGGAGGCCGACGACACCCTGGCCGAGCTCATGCGGAAATTTGCCGACGTGGCCGCCTACCAGATTGCCGAGGCTTATGCCTGCCGGCCGGAGCCCGATCGCGCCTTTGAATGGCTCGAGCGCGCCTGGCGCCAGCGCGATCCGGGGCTTACATGGACCAGGGTCGACCCCTTCCTCAGCAAGATCCGGCCGGACGCGCGCTGGCAGCCCTTCCTGCGCCAGCTCGGACTCGCCGACGACCAGCTGCCATAAGGAGCGCGCCGGGGGCCGGGCGCGGCTTCATTCGGCCGGCACGGGATCAACGCGGATGGGCACGACCACGAACGGGAGGTTGGCGAGGAAGAAACGGCGCTGCAGCGCCAGCGCGGTGTAGTTGTGGAGGAAGCGCGTCAGCCGCGTCTCGCGGGTGAAGGCCAGCTGACCGGCGAAGAATACGCTCTGCGGGAACCGCTCCTTTGCGGCCGCCGCCAGGCGCATGATTTCTCCCATGACGTCGTGGCCCAGCGCGGTGAAGACCGCCGCGCCATAGCCATGGGCGCGTGCCCAGGTGGCATAGCGCTCCGCTTCCGCCGTCGTGTGTGCCCGCAGGGCGTCGAGGTCGGCGGTACCCTTGAAGTTGCCGGCATCGACCGCGCCGACGGAAACGAAGGCGAAATTCCGGAAACTATCGCCGAACAAACGCGGCACATGCAGTGCGGTGTGCAGACCGAGGCCGTTGAACCCGTTGACCAGCAAAACGGCGGTGCGCCCGCTGGGATCCGGGGCGGAGGGCGGGAGCGGCACAGTGACGGCGGCGGCTGCGGGGACAAGCAGCGCATCGAGGCGGCCGAGCTGGGCGGCGACGCCGCGGTAGTGGTGCCGGACCGCAACGGCCAGGGCGATCAACGAGCCCGTGACCACGAGCGTGACCCACGCTCCCTCGGTGAACTTCAGCACGGTGAGCGCGACGAGAATGAAGGTCGTCAACGCCAGCCCGAAGCCATTGATCGCGAGCTTGCGCCGCCAATTGCGTTCGCGGACCCGCTCGCGCCACCAGTGCACCACCATGCCGAGCTGCGACAGCGTAAACGTGATGAAGACATTGATGGCGTAGAGCACGACGAGCGCGTCGACCGACCCGGTGGTGAGCCACATCATCGCGGCGGCGGCAATGCCCATGAGCACGATGCCATTTTGGGTCACGAAGCGATCGCTGAGGTTGGCAAAGCGGGTGGGCAGCCAACGGTCGAGCGCCAAGTTGGCCAGCACCCGCGGGCCGTCGACGAAGCCGGCCTGGGCCGCGATAAAGAGCAGCAGGGCTTCCGAAGCGAGCGTGACCCAAACGAACGTGGTCGCGAGCATCGCGGGCCAGCCGGCGGTCATCCGCCCGAACAGCACCGCGTTGAGGGTCTTGCCGGCGACGGGTTCGACGTGGAAGAGCAGGTACGCGACGAGGAGCCCGGCCACCGTGATGGCCAGTGAAACCCCCATGTAAACCATCGTCACGCGGCCCGTGTGCACCCGTGGTTCCCGCAGGATCGGCAGGCCGTTGCTCACCGCCTCGATGCCGGTGAAGGTGCCGGCTCCCAGCGCATAGGCGCGCAGGAGCAGCGCGCAGAGCCCGAACCAGCCGGCTTGCGCCGAAACCGCGCTCACCTCGCGAGCGGTCTCGTGCATGATCGTGCCGAAGCCGCTCGCATGGGTGATGAGCACATAGGCGATGGCGAAGGCATGTGTCAGCACGAAGACGAAGAACGGCGCGGCCCAGAGCATGACCGATTCCTTCACGCCACGGAGATTCATCAGCGTGAGCCCGGCGACGCCCGCATAGGCGACCACGAGTTTCCAGGCGAGCCAGCCTGGCGGCAGGATGCTGAACAGGGCGTCCGCGCCGCTCGCGATCGAGATGGTGATCGTGAGGACGTAGTCCACCAGCAGCGCGCTGCCGGAGACCACGCCGGCAGCGGGCGAAAGCAGTTTGCTGGCGACGAGGTAGCCGCCACCGCCGGCGGGGAACAGACCAATGGTTTGCGAGTAGCTCGCGCAGATCGCGACAATCGTCACGACGGCGGCGAGCGCCACGAACAGCGCGAGATGATGGTTGCTGCCGAGCGCCTTGAACGTCTCCTCCGGACCGTAGCACGACGACGACAGCCCGTCGGCGCCGAGGCCCACCCAGGCGAGCAGCGCCACCAGGGAGAGCTTGTGGAAAAGATTGTGCTCGGTCAGCGAACGGGCGCGACCGAAGACCAGCGAACGAAAGGAACGCGGTGCAGCAGCGGGAGACATGAGGAACTCCGGAAGGGCGGGCGTGGCGCACCGGGGTGAACCGGGCGGCGAGGCCGCGTGGATTGATGTGGAGCGACCGTGTCGCGACCGCCCGAGCGGAAGCGCAGTGGATCACCCTTCCCAAGGCCGACGAGGTTAGCTGACGGGCTTGGTCCCAGGAAGTGACCTTGGCCGGCAGTCGCCTGCGGCCGTGCGCCCCGTCTGCGCGGTTGGTATGGCGCAGAATTCGGTTCCCCCGCGCTGGTCGCCGAGGAAGCGGCGGCAGCTTAGGCGTGTGAATCCAAAGAACGGCGCGCAGCATGGAAATGCCCGACTGCTGCGCAAGCTTGGCGACACCCTAGTTCCCGTAACCCACATTCACGGCGGGGAATGCTGATTTTAAAGTCGAATGGCGGCCATCGGGGGAAGCGATGGCCTTGAAGGCGCGACCTCACGTACCAGCCCGCTGTTGCGCACGGGCGCGCTGGTATTCCGCCGTCCGCCCAAGCGTCGCCATCAGGCGGACATAGCCCGGCCGGGCGCGGGCGGACGCCCACATGTCGGACCAATATAAAAACGGCAGCATGATCGGCGGCGGGCGGCCCACGGCTGCGATCGCCTCGTCGCTGCGGCCCAGCGCGGCGAGCACGAAGCCGCGCAGGTAATTCGACTCCGGCAGGCGGGCGAGCACTTCGGCGGCGTACGCCTTGGCTTCGGCGGGCAGGCCGGCGGCCCGCAATGCGTGAATCGCGTCGGCATCGGACGTGCGACGAAAGGGTTGGTCGCGGCCGAGCTCGCGCACCTGGCGCGCGGCGGCGACCGCCTCGTCTCGCCGGCCGAGCGCGACGAGCAGCGGCGCGCGCTGGGAGAGATTGCCGACGAAAAGATCGGGGCGCAGGGCGGCGGCCCGTTCATTGATCTCGAGCGCCTCGGCCCACCGGCGGGCCAGCGCCAGCATGGCGCCGTAGCGATCGAGATTGATGAACGAGAGGGGATCCAGGGCGATTGCCCGCGCATACTCGGCGAGGGCGCGATCGAGTTCGCCGCGGCCGGCGAGCGTCCAGGCATAAAATTGGTAGCCGGTGGCATAATTGGGGTTCGCGGCGAAGGCGCGGGCGAAGTGTTCGTCAGTGTGGCCGAACCGGCCGGCATGGAAACTGGCGAAACCAAGCGCCGCGTGCGGCTCGCCCAGCGACGGGTCGAGCTCGAGGGCGCGCTCCGCGGAAACACGGACGAGCTCCAGGTCGTCTGACGCATCGGCCGCGCCATCGGCGAGCCGGTACATCGCGCGCACGACGTACAAGTCGGCGAGGCCGGCGTGCGCCGGGGCGTAGTCGGGGTCGCGAGCCAGCGCGGCGATGAAAGCCCGCTCGGCGCGGACGAAGCCGTCGCCCGTGCGCAGGTTCCAGAAATGGCGGCCTTCGAGGGCCAGGCGATGCGCCTCGGGATCCACCGGCCTGGCGGCCGGCCCGTGGTCCCGCAGGTGGAGCTGGAGATTGCGGGCGATCTGGCGCGCGATTTCTTCCTGCACGGCGAGGATGTCGGCGGGTTCGCGGTCGAAATTGTCCGACCACAGGTGGAACCCGCGGGCGGCCGCGATCAACTGCGCCGTGATCCGCAGGCGCCGGCCGGAGCGGCGCAGGCTGCCCTCCACCACGTACTCGACGGCGAGCTGGCGGGCGATTTCCCCGACCGGGAGATTGCGGCCCTTGAAATGGAACGAAGAGGTACGCGCAGCGACATGCAGGCCGGGGATTTTCGCGAGCACGTTGAGCAGTTCCTCGCTGATGCCGTCGCAAAACACCTCGTTGTCCCGGTCGCGAGTCAAGTTGGCGAACGGCAGCACGGCAATCGACCGGGCCGTCTGGCCGCGCGTGCGTTCGTGGCGGGCCACCCGCCAGGCATCGAGCCGGGCACGAAACGCCGGCCAGTAGCGGCGTTTCACTTCGAACGGGGCGGCCGAGTCGCCAGCGGGATGAAGGCGGGTGGCTTCGGGTGCGGCGCGTTCGACCCGGCCGACGCGGTCGAGATTGACGATGAGCCCGCGGTGGACGCGGATGAATTGAGGGGGCGGGAGCAGCCGGGTCCATTCCCGCATCGTGCGACGGACGAGCAGGCGCTGGTTGTCGATGCAGGTCACCGTCGTATAGTTCTCACAGGCGGCCACGAACCAGATGTCTTGCGCGTCCAGCTGCCGGGACGTCGTGCCGACCTTGACCGGTAGCAGCCGGCCGGAAAGGCCGGGAACAGCGGGCGCTTCGGGAGGGTCGCCGGTCATGGGCGCGCGGAGCATGGCTGGAGGCGGGTGAGTCAAACGGACCCGGGGCCGGGAGTCCAGCAGCGCGTGGCCGGGGCCGGGATGTGCAGTTCGTCACATTGGTGGCCGTCTCGTCACCGGCGGGTCGCCGACCGGCCGGGCGCCGGCCATGACGAAGCCCCGTTCCAGCCGGAAGGCGAGGTTTGCGGTTTCCTTCCCCGGGAAACGATGGCGCAAGGGCTTCACCACCCGGCCTGGACATTCACCCACATAGCACCCCATGAACAAACTCCTGCTCACCGTCGTCGCGCTGGCGCTGCCCTTGGCCGCCATCGCCCAGGACGCGGCCAAGGCCGCTCCCGCCAAGAATATCGCCAACGTCTATACCATCGAACCCAAGCCGGGCGAGGAGTCGCAGCTCGAGGCGGCGATCGCCGCGCACGCCAAGAAATACCACAAAGGTGACTTCGCCTGGCATGTCGCCACCATCCTGTCCGGACCGGGCGAGGGCGGCTACCTGGTCGTCGAAGGCGCCACCTCCTGGACCGCGTTTGACGATCGGGGCGACCTCGGGGCGGAACACACGAAGGATTACGTCACGACCATCCTGCCGCATGTCGCGAAATCATCGCCGGCCTCTTATTATCGCCATCTCCAACAGCTCTCGGTGAAGGGTGGCGACACCTCTTCGAAATCGGTGGCGATGCATTTCAAGGTGAAGCCCGGTTGCGGTGGCGACCTGTACGATGCGCTCAAGCAATGGAAGGAGATCTATGCGAAGCTCGGGATGGTCGTGGACGTCTGGCAGACCGCGTTCTCCGGCGGCAACGAATACGTTGTGGTCTTCGGCCTGAAACACGGCTTGAAGGATTTCGACGAGGAGTCGCCGAATTTCCGGAAGGCCGCCAATGAACTCTACGGTCCCCGTGCCTACGAGCGACTCATGCAGGTTGAGGCGGACACCTGCAGCGGCATCTGGCAGGAACTCCTCGAATTCAAGAAGGACCTCGGCTCGCCGTGAACGGTTGAACCAGGCGACAGAGGTGGCGGACTGATGAGTGGGTGTGATCGCTTCGGCGACGCACCATCGGCCGCTTCCTTTCTGATGGAACAAGCCGGCCGCCGCGGTCGGGGTGAACGTGCCGGTGTTGGGCACGCTTCCCGCCCGCGGATCGCGGTGGCCGGCCATTTCTCCCCGAAGGGGCGAGGCTCTCCAGAGCCGTCGCAACGACGAGGCGAGCCTGATGAAACCAAACCTCAGCTCCTATGAGGCTGCCGCGCGGTATGTGGCGGGGATCGGTTTGCTGATCCTCGCCAATCACGGCTGGCGCTGCGGCTGGTTCGGGGCGGCTGCTCTTGCCACCGCCAGCACGGGCTTCTGTCCATTCTGCTGGATGCTGGGCATTACCCCGGAAGAGGAGTCGGGTGATGAAGCTGAAGCTCCGACACCAGCGCCCAGTCGCGGCGAACGGAGCCGGGAGAATTGATCCCGTCCCGCTTGCTGGAACATTCAACCGAAGGTGGAGGTGGGGCCATCAGCCCCGCGGGTTGCCATGTACGCTCGCGCCACGCGGGGCTGATGACCCCGGCTCCACTGGAATCCAGCTCTGGCCGCACCAGGCGGGAATTCGATGCAAAGGTTTCAGGCCGGTACCGCCCCGGCCGCCTTGCGCGCCTGGAGGTCGTGCTCGATCTGGCGCATCTGGGTGTCGCTGATCGAATACTTCAGCAGGAGCAGTCCGGCGGCAGCGGCGAGGATGCCGGGAATCCACGTGAAGAGGATATTGAGCCCATGCACGACGCCCGGATCGTTGGCGGTGTCGCGGGTGTAGCCAATGAGCCAGAGCACCAGGGTGCTGAGCTGCGAACCGAGCCAGATGCCGCCCTTGATGGCGAAGAGGATGGTCGCGACGATCAGGCCGGTGGCCCGCCGGTTGTTCTTCCATTCAGAATAGTCGGCCACGTCGGCATACATCGCGAACACGATCACCGGACCCGGCCCGGCGAAGAACATGCCGAGGAGCTGCAGCGCCAGGCTGAGGTTGAAATTGCCGGCCGGTACGAAATAGATCGCGGCGAAGCTGACGCCCTGCGCCAGCATGAACCAGACATAGAGCGTCCGCTTGTCGTAGCGTTTGGTCAGCCACGTCGTGGGCAGCACCCCGAGCACCTGGACGAGCGTGCCGGCCGACATGTACAGGACCGTGCGCGTCACCTCGAGGTCGAAGAACCCGAAATTGAGCGTGAACAACAGCCGGCTGCTGTCCGCCACGCAGTACCGGAGATAGTAGAGCATCGCGCCATTGCGCACGGCGACGTTGCCGAGGTTCAGGACGGCGGAAATGAACAACACCCACCACGGGCGATTGTGCATGAGATCGCGCCAGTCGTCGCGAAACCGCGATTTTTCGTGCGAGACCGCGGTCACGCGCTCCCGGGTGGTGAAGAACGTCAGGAAGAACAACGCCGTGGCCAGGACACCAAACACGATCATGGCCGTCGGGTAGCCGCGCACGGGATCGTAGCCGAGGTCGGCATGGTAGGTCGGTGAATCGGGATGATTGCCGAACAGCCGGACCAGCGGCAGCGTGAAGGTGCTGATCAGCCACTGGCCGGCGAAAGCCATGAAGAACCGGTACTGGGAGACGGACGTGCGTTCCTGGATGTTCGGCGTGATCACGCCCATCAGCGCGCAATAGGGGATGTTGATCCCCGTGTAGATCATCGTCGCGAGGATGTAGGTGAACGCGCAGTAGAAGATCTTCGCCGTCGGCGACAGGTGCGGCACGGTGTACAGGAGGTACGCGCTGATGCCATACGGGATCGCCAGCCACAGGATGTACGGGCGGTAGCGGCCCCAACGGGAGTGGGTGCGATCGGCGATCGCACCCATGATCGGGTCGTTTACCATGTCCCAGATCTTGGCCACGGCGAAAATCCAGAACACGGCGACCGTGCCCAGGCCCACCACGTCCGTGTAGAAGAACAACAGGAACATGTTGAACGTCTGGAAGAGGAGGTTCGACGCCAGGTCGCCGGCGCCGAAGCCGAACTTTTCGAGGAACGACAGGCGTTCGGTCGTGGGATCGCTCGGAGCACGGGGAGCGGTCGCGGCGCCGGACGCGGGGGCGGGATCGGGCATCGGAGGGGGGCGGGGTGGCCGCCAGTTCGTCGGATTGCCCGCCCGCTGACAAGCGCCATGTCGGGGTACGCGCAGAGTGCGTTTATCTGTAGGGCTGGACCTCGGTCCAGCCGCGTACAATGAAGGACGGCGCGGGCGCGAGGCGGCTGCACCAAGGTGCAGCCCTACACAAGGTGCAGCCCTACCAGACGGACGGGCGTGCCGGGCTCACGGCTCCATCAGCGTCCACTCGAAATGGTCGAGCTTCCACCACCGCGGATAAAGCAGCGGACTGGTGAAGATCAGCGCGCCGCCGGTGTCGCGGAAGAACACGCGGCCCTGTTCGACACCCGTGAACTCGAGCCGGCCGAGCGCCGCGTGCTCGATCCACGGGCCGTCTTTCTTTCGGAAGCGGCCGAGCCATGAATCAAAGCTGCCGTCGGTCCGAGGGGTGGCGTCAATCGCCTTGGCCAGTCCGGTGTCGGGCGGGATTACCACGCCGCCGCCAACCTCGAGCACCGGCCCCCAATAAGGCACGTCCGCGGGCAGGTAGAGGCTCGCCGGTTTGCCATCGAAGGCGTGCTGGGTCCGCAGGTGTTGGATCGCCGGGAGCGCGTCGCGCAGGTGAAACCGAACCGCGGGCCGCGCCCAGTGATTCTGGCCCGGCAGCGCTACAACGAGCAGGATGCCGGATATCGACGCTGCGGCGAGCCAGCCCCGACGGAATCCCGGCGCCGCCCCGGCAATCAGGACGCCGAGCGCGGCATACAACAGGAGCGTCGGGGCGGTCGCATAACGCACGTGGCGCGGCAGCGCCAGGCCGGCAAGCTCGGTCACGTAAGCCGTGCGCGCGAGGCTGAGCAGCAGCATCAACACCGCGGCGCCGAGCAGGACGGCCGCGGCGCGTGTCGCCGGCTGCGACCGGCGGCGCCAGAGCCAGACGCCGAGGGCGATGGCTACGAGGCCCATCACAACGTCGAGCAGCAGGGGAGCCGCATGCGCCAGGTACCCGGCAAGCTGCGGGCCAAACAACGCGGTGCCGAGCCAGCCGCGCAACACGAGGCGATCGACGGACCGCACCACATCAAGCCAGCCCACCGGCGCAGTGCGCACCGCGCCGGCGGCGCGAAGGAGAAACAGCGCGACCGCTGACATCGCGAGCATGGCGACGATGGCCGCGAATTGGACGCGGGCAAACCGGTCGCGCGTGCGCCACCACGCGACCGCGGCGAACGGCAGCAGCACGAGCGTCGAGGGCGAGGACCACACGCACAGAAATGCCAGGCCGAGGAGAGCATAGCGCGCGCCCGGTTGCGCTGGCACGGGCGCAACGAGCAACAGCGCCAGCAGGAAGGCCAGGTACCAGTGCAGGCCGAGGAGCAGGCCGACATTTTCCGCATTGGGTGCGATGGCAAGGAACAGCACGACGGCGAGGCGGCCGGCGTCGGAAGGCAACAGGCGACGAAACGCCGGCAGGTAGAACGCGCTCAGGATAATGGCATCGAGGGCGAGCCCGGTGAACGCAAACGCGCAGGGTTGCGCAGCGATCGGCAGCCCTGACCACACCGCTGCGATCAGCCGCGGCAGCAGGTGGAAGTAGCCGGCGTAGGGCGCGAGGAGCGACGAAAGCCCGGGGTGATTCCACGCGTCGGCGAAGAACACCCAGCCATCCTCCGCAACGAACTCGCCCGTGCGCCAGAGCAGCGGCACCCGCGCCATCAGCACGACCAGCACGAGCACCGCGCAGAGGATTTGTTTCCAGCCGCGGTGCTCAGCCAACTTCATGAGATAGGAGGGTGGACCCTGCACTCCGTGCAGGGTTAGCCCGCACGGAGTGCGGGCTCCACCAAAAAACGCCGGCTGCGCCCAAGGCGCAGCGCGTTACTTTGTGGCCGGCATGGCGCCCGGCACGGTCCCGGCCTTGATGAGGACCATCTGGTCGGGATCGAGGTGCTTCTTGATGGCGCCGTTGACCTGCGGGAGCGTGATGCCGTTCACCTTGTCGGCGAAACTGTCGATGAAGGACAGCGGCAGGTCGCGGTTCATGGTGTTGAGGATGGCGCCGGCCATGCCGCCCGTGGTCGACAGGCCGATCTTGTAGCTGCCGACGAAGTCGCCCTTCACGCGGTCGAGTTCGGCTTGGGTGATGCCGTTCTTGTACCAGTCCTCGAGCTGGCGCTTGGTCGACGCGATGCCTTTTTCCATCAACTGCGGCGCGAACTGCGCGCCGATGCGCCAGTCGCCGTCGGCATAGGTGTCGTTGGTGACGGCCGAGTAGATGCCATAAGTCAGGCCCTCCTTGTCGCGGACGTTGGCCATCAGGCGCCCGGTGAAACCGCTGCCGAGCGCGGCCGTGCCGAGGCGCAGCGCCATGGTGTCGAGATCGCCATAATGCAGGCCGGTGGCCTGGCCCCAGAGGACCGACACGCTGGCCTTGTCGGCCATGAACACGTTCTGGTCGTGCGCGACGTCCATCGGGCCGGCCTTCGGGACCTTTGGCTGCGGCGAACCGCCGGTCCAGCCTGCGAAGTCCTTGCCGAGATCGGCCATGGCCGTCGCGGGCTCCACGTCACCGACGATCACCAGCTTCATGCCGGCGGGGCCGTAGAACTGGTGGTAGAACGCCTTCACCTCATCGAGCGTGGCCTTCTCGACGTCGGCGAGAAACTGCGTCGTGCTCGGCTCGCGATTCGGATGGCCCGGGGCGTAGACGGCGTTGCTGAAGGCCTTGTCGGAAATGAAGTCAGGATCCTCCATCGCGCGCAACCGCAGCCCGGCGACCTGCTTCTTCACCTTGGCGAATTCCTCGGGTGAAAACGCCGGGGAGCGTAGTTGCTCGGCGATAAGCCCGAGCACCATCGGCAGGTCCTTGGTCAGGCACTTGCCGTTGAGGAGGAACGTGGCGGAGGTGGACCCGAAGCTGAGCGTGGCACCCGCGTCGCCGAGCATGCGGGCGATCTGGAATTTGTCGTGTTGCGTGGTGCCCTTGTCGATCATGTTGGCCGCGAGCTTGGACAGGGCGCTGTTGCCGTCCGGATTGCGGTCGCTGCCGGACGCCATCGTGCCGGCGATGGTCACGACATCCTTGACGCCGGTCTTGAGGACGACGACGTCCATGCCGGCGATGTTCTGGTGCACGGCGTGGTCGGCCACGCCGGCGCGGGACGCGGTAACCAGGGCGAGGGAGCAAATACCAAGGAGAAGAGCGCGGAAGAAAGATTTCATGGGGAAGTCCTCGTGGGTTATTTGGCGGGGGCGGCTTTGACCGGCACGAACCAGCCGGTCGTGCTCTTGTTGGCGTCGAGATAGAGGCCGGCGACGCGTTTCACGTCGGCCGCCGTGACCTTCCGGATGGCCTCGGGAATCGTGACGTAGAGGGTCCAGTCGCCGGCGGCGATGTCCTCGTTGATCACGCTGGCGATGGCGAAGGAACCGTCGCGGGCATAGGCGACGGAGGCATCGAGCTGCCCGATGGCGGTGGCGACCTCGGCGTCAGTCACGCCCTCGGTGCGAACCCGGGCAATTTCGTCGAGGAGCGCCTTCTCGACGGCCTCGTGCGTGATGCCCGGGGCGATCTCGCCGTAAACCTGGAACAGCGACGGATCGTGATAGAAGCCGGCGGAGGCATTGACCGTGGTGGTGAGGTTCCGGTCGGTCAGGGCGCGGTAGAAGCGGCTGGTCTTGCCATTGGCGAGGATCGTGGCGAGGACGTTCAAGGCCGGCCAGTCGGCGTCGGAGCCGGCCGGGCTCTTGTAGCTGATGCCGACCACGCCCACTTCGCCCGAGCGCTGGACCATGACGCGCCGCGGGCCGGTCTGCTCCGGCTCCTCCGTGTACATCGGCGGAATGGGATGCGGCGCCTTCGTGTAGCCGCCGTAATATTTCTTCACCAAGCCAAGCGCCGTCGCGGGATCGAAGTCACCGATGATCGTGGCGGTGGCGTTGTCGGGCCAATAGAAAGTATCGTAGAAGGCGCGGAGTTTCTCGATCGGCACCTTCTCGATGTCGCTGCGCCAGCCGATCGTGTTGTGGTGGTACGGATGCGCCTGGAAGGCGGCGGCAAAGATTTCCTTGTCGAGCGCCTGCTGCGGGTCGTTTTCGCCCTGCTCGAATTCATTGCGCACGACGGTCATCTCCGTCTGGCGGTCGGACTCGCGGATCCAGAGGTTGCGCATCCGGTCGGCCTCGATCGCCAGGTAGCCCTCGAGCTTGTCGTTGCCGACCTCGGCGTAGTAGTTGGTGCGATCGAGCCAGGTGGTGGCATTGTAGTTGCCGCCGATGCCCTCGAGGAACTGCTTCACGCTGTTGCCCTTCGCATCGTTGTAGTTCGGCCCGCCCTTGAACATCAGGTGCTCGAGCAGGTGGGTGGAGCCGGTCGAGCCGGTGACCTCGTTGCGGGAGCCAACATGGTAGGTGACCATGTAGGTGACGACCGGCGCGGTGCGGTCGGGCATCAGCAGGACGGAGAGGCCGTTGGCCTCGAGCTTGTATTCGTCGATGCCGCCGAGCGATTTCACAAACGTGAAGCCGTCGGCGGTGACGGGCGCGGCGCGGAGGGCGTTCGACTCGCTCAGCGCGGGGAGCGCGGCCGAAACGAGCAGGACGAACGGGGCAAGGTATCGTTTCATCAGCGTGGGGAGGTTAGGGGATGGAAGCCGCACAGTAACGGTGGCGAGGCGGCAGGCAACAGGACAAAGGGAAAAAGCGACGTTTCGCACCGGCGCGCAATCCGGGGCTTTCCTCGTGCGGAACATTCGGTTTGGCTGGGCGACCAATTTCCCCATGCGCCGCCCCACCGTCCGCGTCCGCCTATTGTTGCCTTTCCTCGCCCTAGCCGCCGCCGTCCCGCTGCCGGCGCGGCCGATGGCGCTGGCGGACATGTTCCGCCTGCACCGCGTGTCCGATCCGCAGCTCTCACCCGACGGCAGCCAGGTGGCGTTCGTCGTCGCGGACCCCGACCTGGCGGAGAATTACACCAACAGCGACATCTGGCTCGTCTCCACGGTCGGCGGCGAGCCGCGCAAGCTGACGAATTCATCCCGGCAGGACCGCCATCCGCGCTGGTCGCCGGACGGCCAGTGGCTGGCGTTCGAATCGAACCGCGACGGTGACTTCCAGATCTGGGCCGTGCCCGCGACCGGTGGCGAGGCGCGAAAGCTGACGTCGATCGCCACCGAGGCCACGCAACCGGTGTGGTCGCCGGATGGCCGGGCGATCGCGTTTGTCTCGGCGGTGTTCCCGGAATTTTCCGCCCGGCCCTTCGCGGAGTCCGACCGCCTCAACCGCCAGAAGCTCGACGCCGCCGAGCACGGCAAGGTCAAGGCGCGCGTGATCGACCACCTGCTCTACCGCCACTGGAACGAATGGGTCGAGGGCAAGCGCCAGCACATTTTCGTGCAGCAGGTAAAGCACGGTCTCGCGGCGGGTGGCGCCGACGGCCTGGTCGGGGGCGAACCGCGCGACGTCACTCCCGGCGACAACGACGGCGTGCCGACCTCATCGACGTTCACCGAGGGCGACGAGTTCGCCTTTTCGCCGGACGGCGGCACGCTGGTGTTCACGGCACCACCGGTACCGCTGCGCGAACAAGCCTGGAGCACCAATCACGAGGTGTATGCGGTAAACCTTGCCACGGGGGAACGGAAGCAACTGACGACCAATCCTGCGGCCGACTGCACGCCGTCTTTTTCGCCGGATGGCAAAATGCTTGCCTATCGCGCCCAGGTGCGAGCCGGCTACGAAGGCGATCGCTGGCAGCTGATGGTGCTCGACCTCGCCACGGGCGAACGCCGCAGCCTGACCGCGGGCCTCGACCGCTCGGTGCATGAATACGTCTGGGCCCCGGATGGCTCACGCTTGTATTTTTGTTCCGCGGACCAAGGTGGTACGACGGTATGGAGCGTGGACCTGCAGGGGCACGCCGAACGGGTGCTCGTCGGCGGCACCAACAGTGAGGTGGCGATCGCGGGCGACGGCAGCGGCCTGGTCTATACGCACGCGCGACTCGACCAGCCGCCCGAGGTGATGTACTGGCGCCCGATGCATGGCGCGCCGGTGGCGCTGACGCACATGAACGACACCCTCTTGCGCGAGATCGAACTGGCCGCGCCGGAATCGGTGATGGTCGCGGGTGCCGGCGGCACGTCCGTCCAGATGTGGATCATCAAGCCGCCGGGCTTCGATCCGGCGAAGAAGTACCCGCTCGTGTTCTGGGTGCATGGCGGGCCGCAGGGCAACTGGGGGAACGGCTGGTCCACGCGCTGGAATCCCGAGATTTGGGCAGCACAAGGTTATGTCGTGGCGCTCCCGAATCCACGCGGCAGCACGGGATTTGGCCAGGCCTACACGGACGAGATCTCGCGTCACTGGAACGGCAAGGTGATGGACGACCTCTTTGCCTGCCTGGCCCACATGGAGAAACAGCCGTGGATCGACGCGACGCGCATGGCGGCGGCGGGCGGCAGCTACGGGGGCTACGTCATGAATTGGTTCGAAGGGCACACCGACAAGTTTCGCTGCCTCGTCAACCACGACGGGACCTACAACTTTGATTCGATGTACGGCACGACCGAGGAGCTGTGGTTTGCCGAGTGGGACACGGGCAAGCCGTGGGAGGCGACGGCTGCCGAACGCGCCGCGTCCCCGCACCTTTACGCCGCGAATTTCAAGACCCCGATGCTCGTCATCCAAGGGGAGCGCGACTTTCGCGTCCCCATGAGCGAGGGCATGCAGGTGTTCACGGCGCTGCAACGGCAGGGCGTGCCGTCGAAGCTGCTGCTGTTCCCCGACGAGGGCCACTGGGTGCTCAAGCCGGCGAACAGCGAGTTCTGGCACCAGACCATCTTCTCCTGGCTGGCGGAGTACCTGAAGAAGTGAAAGTGTTTAACCACAGATGCACACAGATTGACACAGATGATTCCAAACCGGGCATCACGAATCTGTGTTTATCTGTGTGCATCTGTGGTTAGTTGATTTGGTGGACCTGCTGCTTTTTTTTCGTCGCCTTGCGCCCGACTGCCCGCCGGAGGCGCGGGCGCTGGGCCTGCTGCGTGAACATGGCGACATCGCGAAACGGCACGCGAAGGTGCGCGGCGCGTGGGCATCACACCTGGCGGCGAGCAAGACCGCGATTCTCGAGGCGGCGGATCGGGTTGTCGCGCGTCACTCGGCGCTGGTCATCGGTGCGGGCGACTGCCTTGACGTCCCGGTGGCGGAGCTGACGGAACGATTCGACCGCGTCGTGCTTGCCGACATTGTCGTTGGCGCCGGGGCTAGGGCCTGGGCGCGGAAAAGCGCAGGAGGCGTGGAGTGCGTTTCGTGGGATGCCAGCGGCGCGCTGGCCGCGGCGGCCTCACGTCGGGACACGCTCACCGCCGCCGAGGCGCCGAAGGTGTTCGCGCAAGCGGATCCCGGGCCGCCGCCCGGCGGCGAGCCCGATTTCATCGTGTCGGCCAACTGCATCTCGCAGCTCGGCTTGGTGCCGGGCCACTCGCTCCCGGCCGCGCAACAGGACACGGGCCTGCCCGAGCGATGCGGGCGCGCGGCGGCAAAACGCCATGTGCAATGGCTGGAGGCTCGCTCGGGAGCCCGGCTCCTGCTCGGCGATGTCGCGCGGTTGAACATCGCGCCCGACGGCCGCGAGTTGAAGCGCGAGAATCTCGCCTCTCGCTATGGCTTGCCCAAGCCCGACAAACTTTGGCGCTGGGACCTGGCACCCATTCCGGAATGGTCGCCCGAGTTCCATCGCGTCCACGAAGTCGGCGCTTGGTTCTGGCCGGCGGGTTGAAGTGATCGTTGGCGATTTGGGCGCCGGGAGCTTTTGTCTGCTGATTGGAATTCCCCTTGGATTCTTCGCTGCGCTCAGAATGACACGATTCGGATGATTGTTTTCGATGCTGTCATCCTGAGCGAAGCGAAGGATCCAGTCCGTTCGAGCAATCATTCAACCGGCCCGACCACATCCGCGGACGCGCTGGCAGTCACTCCTGGTTGCCGAGCGGAATGTTGGGCGACCATTTGAGCCAGTCCTTGTTGGCTTCGCCGGCCAGATCGAACGCGGTGCCTTCCTTCGCCGGCGGGGCGGACGCGGACTCCTCGGGAGTGGCAAAGGAAACGCCGCCGGCGACGAGCGATTCGAGCGAGTCGCTGTGGACCTGAGCGCCGAGCAGGCTGAGCTTGAGCGACAGGCCGCCGGAATTCCAGAAACGGCTGTCCGGGCGCACGAGGCGTTCGTACGGGTGGAAGATCCGGATCTTGATCAGCACGCGCGTGGCATCGGGCGAGAGTTCGTGATCCTCCACCACGCCGACCTTCACCTCGCGATAGTGGACGGGCGCGCCGGGGTTGAGGCCGTTCAATTGGTCGGACTTCAACACGAAATTGCGTCCAGGCTTCTGGCCTTCGATCGACGGCGCCTTGGCCAGGGCGCGGAAATAGGTGGCGGGCTTGCCCGACCCGGCGCGGACATTCAGGCGCGTACCGCTCAGGAGGGTTTCGAGGCCGCGGATTCCGGTCAGACCGATCTCCGGCTTCACCAGCCAGAAATCCGAGCCCTCCGCCGCGAGCCGGCTGGCGCTGCGATCGAGCTGGACCTTGACGAGCACGCCGTCAAGGCCCTCGGTGAGCCCGACCTCGGTGACCATGCCGACGGCCACGCCCTTGTGCACGAGCGGGGTCTTGCCGGCCTCGATGCCGTCGCCGTTGGCAAACTCGATTTCGATTTCGGGGCCGTGGCTGCGAAATTCCTTGGCCAGCAACCACACGCTGGCCGCCAGCGCCACGACCGGCACGATCCAGATCAGGGAGAACGAACGGAGAAAGGAAAGGCGGGGGAATTTCATCGGGAAGCGGGTTCGGCGGCATCGTCGGCCGAAGGCGGATGGTAGGCGGCGGTCGCCAGCATCGTCAGGATCACGACCGCGCCGAACGCCACGGCACCGGGCTGGGCGCGCACGCTGGCGAGGGCGCCGAACCGGACGATGCCGCCGAGGAACGCCACGAGGAAGACATCGAGCATCGACCAGCGGCCGATGGCTTCGACGATCGAGTGCAGGCGGCAAAGGATTTTCGGCGGCACCAAGGCGGGCCACCGCGTCGCGCCCAGCACGAGGCCGAGCACGGTGAGCTTGAAGGCCGGCACGATGATGCTGGCGGTGAAAACCACGAGCGCCAGACCCCACAGGCCGTCCTGCCAGAGCTTCACCACGCCCGAAAAGATCGTGTTCACCTCGGCCTGGCCGAGTTGTTCGATGCTCAAGACCGGCAGCGCATAGGCGGGCACGAGCAGGAAGACGGCCGCCAGCCCGCACGCCAGGGCGCGAACGCGGCTGTTCGGCCGGAGGTGGCCGAGCCGCCATCCGCAGCGCGGACAGCGCTCTTCGGTGTGGCGGGCAAATGTTTGGCGACAGGCCGGACATTCGAGGGATTCGCTCATGGGAAAAATCTCACGCTGCCGGCGCCACGCCGCGGGTGATCGCCGCGGCATCGAATCGCCGCCAGGCGAGCAGGGTGAAGAACGCCGCCAGGCCATAGCACCAGAGACCAGGTCCGGTTTTGGTGGCGACCAGCGCGGACAGTTTGCTGAGGGCGACGATGACGCCGAGCATCTGCACTTCGGGCATCGACCATTGCTCGAGCCAGGTCGCGAGATGGAGCCAGCGGGTCCAGCCGGCGCCCCGGCGGCCGGCGCGCGCGGCGAGCAGCAGGATGCAAAGCGAGAGCACCAAGCCAAGCGGGGCCACGACGCCGCAGCCGAAGACCAACGCCGCCAGGATCTCGTAGCCGCCATTCCAGAGGGCGATGATGCCGGACATCACGTAACCGGCATTGTGATTGCCAAACTTCGTCGCCGTCGCGAGGGGCAGGCTCATGCCGGCCACCAGCAGGATGCGGGCCTTGGCGCCGGCCTAGGGCTTGCCCGCGACGATCTTCTCCCGCAGGTGCGTGCAGCGCAATTTCGACTCGGCGTTGCGAACGGCCATGCCGTAGGCGGCAGGCTCGCCGACGATGAACACCTTCTTCCGGCCGCGCGTGATCGCAGTGTAGACCAGGTTGCGCTGCAGCATCACAAAATGGGCCTTGAGCAGCGGCACGATCACGACCGGGTATTCGCTGCCCTGCGACTTGTGGATGCTGATGGCGTAAGCCAGGGCCAGGTCGCCGAATTCGCCGCGCTCAAAGGTGTGCCGTGCGCCGTCGAAGTCGGCCGTCAATGTGCCCTTCGCGGGATCGACCGAAAGCACGCGGCCGATGTCGCCATTGAAGAGGTCCTTGTCGTAATTGTTGCGGAGCTGGATGAGCTTGTCGCCCGGCCGGTATTCGCCGCTGACGGTCTTCAGGCTGAGTTGCGAGGGATTGAGCGCGGCTTGGAGCTGCGCGTTGAAGTTGCCGACGCCCGCGACGCCCTTGTGCATGGGCGCCAGCACCTGCACGTCGGCAACGGGGTCGAACCATTTGTAGTGGGTGGGAATGTAACGGGTGCAGAGCTCGATGACTTTCTGCAGGCAGTCTTCGGCTGAGTGCGCGGCGATGAAGTTGAGGTCGCTCCACGCCTGGGCCTTCGCCACCTCGCCGGCCACGGGCGGCGGCGCGGCGTCGCCGCCGTTGATGGCGTGCGCGACCGTGACGATCGCGCTCTGGTCCTTCTGGCGGTAGACGTGATTCAATCGCGTCACCGGGATGAATGGAGGCGGGATGCCCTCACCCCGCTCGCCGACGCGCGGTGAGGGCACCCCGTCTCCACTCGCGATCAGGTCTTTCAGCACGTTGCCGGCGCCGACGCTCGGCAGCTGGTCGGTGTCGCCGACGAGGAGCAGGTGCGCGCGGACCGGCACCGCCTGCAGGAGCGCGGCGGCCAGGCGCGTGTCGAGCATCGAAGCCTCGTCCACCACGAGGAAGTCGGTGGCGAGCGGCGCGGACTCGTTGACGGTGAAACCGGACTTGGCGCCCTCGAACTTGAGCAGGCGATGGATGGTCTGGGCGAAACCGCCGGTGGTTTCGGCGAGCCGCTGGGCGGCGCGGCCGGTCGGGGCGGCGAGATGCACGCGGGCCTTCTTCGCCTTCAGGATCTCGACGAGGGCGCGCAGGATGGTCGTCTTGCCGGTGCCGGGGCCGCCCGTGAGAATGCTGACCTTGTGCGCCAGGGCGTGCTGCAAGGCGTCGTGCTGCAGGGGATGGAAGGCGATGCCCGCCTTGTCCTGCGCCCATGCGATCGCGGCCTCGACCTTGATCGGCGGCAGACCGGAGGGCACGGCGTGCAGGCGTTGGACGACTTCCGCGATCTTGCGCTCGGCGCGATCATTGGCCGGAAGCTGGAGGAACGATTGGGGATCTCGGATTTCGGATTGGGGATTGGCGCGGTGCGAAACAATCGCCTTCGCCGTGAGCAGCGCGTCGATCCGGGCTTCGAGGAAGGCGGCGGAAGTCTCGAGCAGCGTGGCGGCGTAATCCACGAGGGCTTCGCGCGGATACGCGGTGTGGCCCTCTTCCTCGAGGGTCTCGAGGGCGAAGACGAGGCCGGCGTCCAGTCGCGGCGGCGCATCGTTGGCGTAACCGAGATTGATGGCGATCCGATCGGCGGTCTTGAAGCCGATGCCGTCGATCTCGCGCGCGACGCGATAAGGCTCGGCCGTGATGACCTGTTTCGCTTCCGGGCCATATTTGTTGACCAGCTTCACGCATTGCGCGGTCGTGACGCCGTAGGTCTGGAGGAAGATGTGCACCTCGCGGAGGGTCTTCTGCTCTTCCCACGCCTGCTTGATCGAGGCGGCGCGAACCTTCCCGATGCCCGGGACCTTGCGCAGCTTGCCGGATTCCTCGCTGAGCACGCGAAAGGTGTCCGTGCCGAAGGCGTCGACGATCTTGTTGGCGTAAACCTTGCCGATGCCCGGGACCAGGCCGCTGCCAAGGTATTTGCGGATGCCGTAGACGGATGAAGGGAGCTCGGACTTGAAGGTGCCGACCTTGAACTGCGCGCCATGCTGCGCGTGGCGCGTCCACTCGCCGGTGAGCCGGAGCGTCTCGCCGCATTGCACGCCGGGCAGCGGGCCGACGATCGTCACGCGATCCTCGGCGGTTTTGGCGCCCTCGGGCCGCAGCTCCGCGATCGTGTAGTGGTTCTCCTCGTTGAAAAAGATGATCCGCTCGAGGACGCCGGCGAGGGACACGGAAGGAGGGAGAGCCACGGCAGACACGGTTAAGGACGGCCGCGGCGAAGGAAAGCGCGGAACGGACCCCAACGCGCGGAATAAACGGCGCTTGACCGGCGCGGGGCCGGCCGGTCAACGCGCCGGAGGAGCTTACGGGTTGGTTTTGGCCTCTTCGGCCAGCTGCTTCATCTTGGGCATCAGGTCGCGCTGCATTTCCTGCACGTGTGGCATCATCTGCGCCATGACTTGGGGCTGCTTGGCGAGCATCGACTGGCCCTCGGGCGAGACGAAGAATGCCTTCATGGCTTGCAGTTCGGCCTCGGAATAGACGTTGGCATAAACCTCGTCCATTTTCGTCATGAGGCCTTTGACCGATTCCATCGACAGGTCCAGCGCCTTGGCCTGGATCTCCTCGAATTTCTTGCGCTGCTCCGGCGTCGCGCTGGCGGGCAGCGGCGTCAGCTGCCCGGCCATTTGCTTCAACTGCGCGGCCATGGCATCGAACATCTTGTCGGCGTGCATGGCGGCGATTGTTTCGCGGGCGAGGGCCAGCTTGGCGGCATGATCATCGGTGGGCGCGGCCGTGGCGACGGCGACGCTCACGAGGAGGAGGAGGTATCTTTTCATGTTGGGTGTAGCCGGACTGACTGGCCGGGTCGCGGCTCTGCGCAGGCTGCACCGATGCGGCCTTGGGCGCAATCGCGAACGGGCATGGGAAGGGTTGCGCCGACCGGGTGACCGTCTAGGCTCGGCCGCCATGACGAACTCTCGCTGGGAAATCTTCGTCGACGGGCTGGTCAAGCGCGCGCTGTTCTGGTCGCCGCTGCGGTCGTACCTGCTCTACAAATACCGTTACGCGTTCACCCCGGCCCAGCTGGCCCGGCTCACGGCGCTGGTGACGGAGGCCGTGGCCGTGCCGGGCGACCTCTGCGAGATCGGCTGCTACCGCGGTTACACGACGGTGTTTCTCAACCGGCACCTGGATCTCGTGGCGCCGCACAAGCGTTACCTTGCGCTCGACACCTTCGGTGGGTTTGTCGCCGGCGACGTGGCGCACGAAATGACCAAACGCGGCAAGGACTCGGCGGACGACCGGCGCGCGCTGGCGAAGTTCACGATCAATTCGCGGCGGTGGTTCGATCGCACGATGCTCGCCAACGGCATCACCCGGGTCACGTCGGAAGCAGCCGCGGTGCAGGACTTCGAGTTTCCGGCGGAGGTGACGTATTGCTTCGCGCTGATCGATGTCGACCTGTACCTCCCGACGAAGGCGGCGCTGGAGAAACTGTGGCCGCGGCTCAGCGCCGGCGGGGTGATCGTCATCGACGACTGTCATCCCGGCCACGTCTATGACGGCTCGCGCCAGGCGCTGGAGGAATTCTGCGCGGCGAACGGACTGCGCTTCGAGGTGGTCGAGACGAAGCTCGCAGTGCTGCGCAAAGCGCGGTGAGTTTGGGGGCGGGGTGCCCTCACCCCGCGATGCGTGGGTCGCGAACCGACAAACTGCGGGGTGAGGGCACCCCGCCTCCAGCAAACAACATTACGCCAGCAGCACCGGCTTGAGCGCGACGAGGTCGGGATAAACGTGGATGGCCCCGGCGACGCGCAGCTCGGCCGCCGAATGCGTCCCGGTCAGCACGCCATAGAATTCAATGCCGGCGTTGCGCGCCGCGGCGCAGTCATACACCGAATCGCCGATCAACGCGGCGGTGGCGGCATGGGCGTGGAGGGCCTCCAGCACGTGGCGGGCGAACTGCGGGTCGGGTTTGAGCCACGGCGTGTCCTGCGCCCCGAAGACGCCGGCCAGGTGCGGGGTCAGGCCGAGGTGGTCGGCCAGCCGGCGCGAGGAGTCGCCGCGCTTGTTGGTGAAGATGGCGCAGCGGCCGCCGGCGGCATTCAAGGCCAGGATCAGCTCGCGCGCGCCGGGGAGCAGCTCGACGTCATCGAGCATCGTGGCATCCCAGTGCGCGCAGTAGATCGGCAGCGCCTCCGCGACGCGGTCGCGCCCGACCAGCCGCTCGATTGCCACCTCAAGGCCGGCGCCGATGGCGCGGTGCACCTGCTCCATCGTCGGGGGCGGCAGACCCAGCTGCCGCATCGTGTGCGTGTGGCAGCGGTGGATCGCCTTGAAATGGTCGAGCAGCGTGCCGTCCAGGTCGAAAAGGAAGGTTTGGAGGCGCATGAAGGGAACAACTTTCCTGAAGGGCGCACCTAATTGCACGGATAAAAACATCGCGGACTTCCTTTGCCCCGTTCCCGTCCAGCACCCACCGCTGGGCCGCAGGGCGGACGATATCGGCGGGCGCGCGACCGGTCCGGCTCCAAAAATCAGTCTGGCTCGCCGGCCACCTGCGCCCAACACTTTCCCCAGTCATGGCCGCCGCCATCCCTGTTCATCCCGCCCGGGTCGAAACCTCGCGTGAAGGCGAGACCATAGCGCTGCGGCTCCTCGGCGACTGGCGCATCACAGACGAACACCCGATCTGGGAGAACACGATGACCGGCGAGCGGCCGCGGCGCGTGGTGCTTGACGCTGGTGGCATGGGCACGTGGGACAGCTCACTGGCGTTGTTCGTCAGTGGCGCCCGGCAGTGGTGTGCCCGACAAGGGGTCGAGCTGGATGAGCGGGGCGTCCCGGTCGAGGCGGGCCGGCTGGCCGACCTGTTGGGGGAAAAAGCGCACCCAACGGAGGCGCACGAAAGGATGCCGGACCTGGTGACGGGCGTCGGTTTGACCACCGTCAAGCTCTGGGCCGAGACGAAGGAGCTGGCGCAGCTGGTGGGCGAGTGCGTCTACAGTGTCGGCCGGTTCGTGCGCGGCCAGGCGCAGTTTCGCTGGCGCGACAGTTTTTCGGAGATGCAGCAATGCGGGGCGATGGCGCTGCCAATCGTCGGCCTGATCAGCTTCCTGGTGGGCGTGACACTGGCCTACACCGGTTCGATCGTCGTGCGCCAGTACGGCGGCGACATCTGGATCGCCGACATGGTCGGCCTCGCGGTCGTGCGCGAGATGGGCCCGGTGATGGCCGCGGTCGTGCTCGCCGGCCGCACGGGCGCGGCGTTCGCCGCGACCCTGGGCAACATGAAGGCGAACGAGGAGATCGACGCGCTCGAGACGCTCGGAGTGGCGCCGGTGGACTTCCTCGTCATGCCGCGCGTATCGGCCCTGTTCTGGATGATGCCGTTCCTGACGCTTTACTCCGACGGCCTGGGCATTCTCGGCGGCATGGCGGTGGCGGCGGCGCGCCCGCTGAACATCCCGCCCAACCTGTTCTGGGCCGAGATGCAGACGATCGTCGACCTCTCGGACATCAGCACGGGCGTGATCAAGGGGGCAGCCTTCGGCCTGCTCATTGGCCTCGCCGGATGCTGGCGCGGCCTGCAGGCCGACCGCAGCGCGGTGGGCGTCGGCCAGGCGGCGACGGCCGCGGTGGTCACGAGCGTGCTCCTCATGACCGTGGCGGACGCCGTGTTCGCCGTCATTTTCAACATCCTGGGCTGGTGAAGACCGCGCCCGACAACTCCCGTGCCCTGCCCGCCATCGAGGTCGAGGACTTGCGCTGCGCCTACGGCGAGCAGGTTGTGCTCGACCAGGTCACGTTCGCCGTGCGGCAGGCGGAGATCTTTTTCATCATCGGCGGCAGCGGCTGCGGCAAGAGCACGCTCCTGCGGCACCTGATCGGGTTGAAGCAGCCGGCGCGCGGCACGGTCAAATATTCCGGGCGCGACTTCACCCACGCCTCGCCGGCCGAGCGGCGGCGCCTGCTCCGGACCTTTGGGGTGCTCTACCAGGGTGCGGCGCTCTGGAGCTCGATGACGCTGGCCGAGAACGTGAGCCTGCCGCTCGAGCTTCTCACCGATCTGGCCCGGAAGGAGCGCGACGAGATCGCCGCGCTCAAGCTGGCGCAGGTCGGGCTGGCCGGCTACGAGGACTATTTTCCGGCAGAGATCAGCGGCGGCATGAAGAAGCGCGCCGGCCTGGCGCGGGCGCTCGCGCTCGACCCGGAGATCGTGTTTTTCGACGAGCCTTCGGCCGGTCTCGATCCCATCACCTCGCTGAAGCTCGACGCGCTGGTGAAGCAGATCCGCGACACGCTCGGGACCACCATCGTCATCGTCTCGCACGAGCTCGCCAGCATCTTCGACATCGCCGACCGCGTCGTCATGCTCGACCGCGAGGCGCGGGGCATCATCGCCGAGGGCGACCCGCGCGCCTTGCGGGACGGGCATAACGATCCGCGCGTGCAGGAGTTTTTGAATAGACGGCTGCCGCCGGTTCCGCGACAACAGGAGGCGACGAACCGGTGAAGACGAAACTCAGTCCCTCGACCGTGGGCATGTTTGTCCTGGGCGCGCTCCTGGTGGGCGTGGTGGCCTTCCTGTCGTTCGGCGGGTCGAACATCTTCGCCAAGCCCACCCGGTTCCTGGTCTATTTCGACGAATCCGTGAGCGGCCTGGACCCGGGCGCGCCGGTGAAGCTCAATGGCGTGCGCGTCGGGCGCGTCGCGGCCATCAATGTCCGGTACGAGACGGGCAGCAAGGCATTGGTGCAGGTGGTCTGCGAGATCCATCGCAACGTCCTCGTCGATCCCAAGGGCAAGCCGATCGACCTCACGAGCACCGCCGAATTGCAGAAGCTGATCGACCGCGGCCTGCGCGCCGGCCTCAGCCTCACCGGCATCACCGGGCTGCTTTTCGTCGAACTCGATTTCAACGACCCGCACCAGTATCCGGCCGACCCGCGGTTCGTGACCGAGGCCTACCCGGTGGTGCCGTCGATCCCGTCGCCCATCTCGCAGGTGCAGCAGAGCATCGTCGAGATCGTGGCGAACCTGAAGAAGGTCGACTTCGCCGGCTTGGCGAAGGACATCTGCGGTGTGCTCGCGGCGACGAACCAAAAGATCAACGACCTCGATGTGAAGGGCCTGACCGAGCGGGTCGGCCGCGCGGCCGACTCCGTTAATGCCTTTGTCAGCTCGCCCGAGGCGAAGCAGGCCTTTGCGAATCTCAACGGCGCGATCACCGAGGCCCGCGCGGCCCTGGCCAAGGTCGACCAGAACACCGGCCCCGTGGCCGACCAGCTCAAACAGACGCTCGCCGATGCCCAGTCGGCCTTGAAATCGCTCGATGCGGCGGCGACGGCCACGCGGACCTTCGTGCGCGACCAGGGCCAGGTTGGCGACGATGTCGCGGTGGCGTTGCGCCAGGTGGCCGACGCGGCCGCCTCGCTCGAGCGGCTGGCCGATGCCATTGAGCGCAATCCGAGTTCGCTGCTCGTGGGCAAAAAGAAGAAATAGGAGGAGAAACCACGAATGAAGACGAATGGACACAAATGGAAGGTGGCGGCCCGTGGTTTGCAGCTTTCTGCTCTCGGCTTTCTGCTGGCTTCGTGCGGGCTGCCCGAGCCGCAGGCCGACGTGGTCCGGCATTTCACCCTCGGCGGTGAGGTCGGCGCCGGCCCGGTGGCCAACGCCACGCAGGTGCGGCCTGTGCGGCTGGCCGGGCACCTGCACGGCCGGTCGATGGCGGTGCGCGTGGCGGCCAACGAAATCAGCTACCTCGAGGAGGTCCGCTGGGCCGAGCCGCTGGATGAAGCGTTGACGGAAATCCTGCGTGCGCGACTGGGCACAGTGCCGGGCGGAGCGACGGTCAGCGTCGACGTGGTGCGGTTCGAACTCGTGCGCTCGGAGGGCAACAGCGTGCAGTTGCAGGCGGATTATTCGATCCTGCCCGCCGGCGCGCGCCGCACGGATGCCATCCGGGGCGTGTTCAAGTCGAGCCCGCGAACCTGGGAAGGCAAGGACCCGGCTGAGCTCGTCACCCTGATGCGAGCGGCGGCGGGCGAACTGGCCGACGCGCTGGCGGCGGCCGTGACGGCGGTCAAGCCGGCCGGCCAGGGCTGAGCCCGCCGGCCGCGTCTTGAATTCTGATTGCGCTCGGGGTCCCGGCTGCCATGGTTCGCGCCGACGATGGTTGCCATGAGCCTCCACGCATGAACAACGGATTTTCGGTCTTCCGTTTCGGGTTGGAAAAGGACCCGGCCGGCAGGATGACGCAGCGCGTCAAGAACTGCGGCAAGTTCGCCACCGTCGAATCGGCCTTTGCCACTGCCCGCGCGGCGGCCTTGCGCGAGTGGGAGGAGGCGCTCAACCAGCCCGATGGCGAGGTGCAGGTGAAGGAGGTCCGGCTGACGGACACCGAGTGGGGCTACGACCTGAAGCACGATCACCTCGTCGTGGCGCGCTTTTGGGTGCACGATGGCCGGCCGGCGGAGCTGGGCTAAGGGGTGCGGCAGCGGATTCACCAAGTTGGCAGTCGCGTGGGAACGCAGCGGCCGCATCATATCCTGACACGCAATTGCCGGCGGCTCAACCGGGGCTACACAACAAATCGTCGCGCGCTAATCCAGCGCGAGTTCCCAGGTCTCGGCAACAAGATCGTGGCCAAAGCTGCGATGCTTCGCTGTCGTGACGCACCTGAAGCCCGCCTTTTCGTAGAGGTGGCGGGCGGCGTGCAGCACGCTGTTCGTCCATAGCACCCCTTCCTGTAACCGGCCCGCCGGGCAAACTCAACGCAGGCGCCGACCAGCCGGCCGCCGACCCCATGGCCGCGGGCGGAGGGATCAACCAGCAGCAGCCGCAATTTGGCCACGGTCTCCGATGCGCACACGAGGAAGACGCTTCCGACGGGTTGGCCATCGAGGTCGGCGATCCAGCACCGCTCGCGCTTCGGGTCGCGCTCGTCGACAAAGTCGGCCACGATGCGCGCAACCAGCGCTTCAAAGCTTTCGTTCCAGCCGTATTCCTGGGCGTAGAGGGCGCCGTGGCGTTGGACCACCCAGCCCAGATCCCCCGGCTTTGGATCGCGCAGCTTGATCCCGCCCCGCAGTTCCCCCGGCGCCGCCAGGAGAATCCGGATGGATTGCATGAACCCGGCCAGTCTTTCCTGTTCCGCGGGGGGAAGATGACCGATCAGGTGGGAAATTTCCTCGCTCGAACGCCGGTTCAAACCGGCGAAGGTTCGGCGACCTGCGGCGGTCAGATGCAGTTGACGGTGACGGCGATCCCGCGCCGGACGCGTGCGCGTGATGAGGCGGCGCCGGGCGAAATGGGCCAGGGTCCGGCTCAAGTAGCCGGCATCCAGACCGAGTTCGCCCAGCAGATCCGTCGCGGTGAGCCCGGGTCTTTGGGCGATTTCGTACAGGATGCGCACTTCGGTCAAAGATAACGGGCTGTCGAGGAGCCCGGCGTTGAGCACCCCGATCTTGCGCGTATAAAAGCGATTGAAGCTGCGGATGGCGTCGACGGGTCCGGCGCGGGGAACGGGGGCGGGCATGGGGGCCAGCACGGGCAATTACTTGACAAAGGCAAGTAATTGCCCGCCGGCGTGCCGCGCCGCTTAGTCGTGTTCGTGGTCCTGGACGGAGAAGCGGATCGGCTGGAGCAGGCGGGTGTTGACCTTCCGGCCGTCCTTCAGGCCCGGGCGAAACTTCCAATGCCGCACGCCCTCGAGGGCCGCGCGATCGAAACCCGGATGGGTGGACGAGACGACCGCGGCGGATTGGACGGCACCGGTGGTGTCGACAATGAACTCGACCACGACTTCGGCCGAGACCGCCAGGTTCTGCATCTCGCGCGGGTAATGCGGTGCGGGTTGGGCGACGACACGCGGCGCGCGGTCGAGTTGGTCCGGAGGGAAGGTTCCGGGCGGCAGCGTTCGGGGCCCGGCATTGGCGACATTGGTCGGGATCGTCAGCACCCGGTCGCCCGTGAGCTGCGGCAGCGAAGTGGCGGGCTCAAGCGATTGGATGAAATCCGTCGGCAGCTCGACGCGTGCCGGTACATCCGCAATTCGGGGGACGCTGACGACCGGCGGCTCGTCGAGCTCCTTCGTCGCGTCGGGGGCAGGCGGCTCCGGATCGCTGGGCAGCGGCCACGCCTCGACCGTGGAGTCAACCGGGGGTGCGAAACGGATGATCCGTGGCGCGTGGCCGTTGAACGCCAGCAGGAACAGGGCGTGGAGACCCGCCGACGCCGCCAAGGCGAGAATTGGGAAAGACGACTTGGGCAGTTGATCGAGCCGCCAGTTACCCGGGGCGCGGCAGACCGCCGCGGCTGCGGGACGCAAGTTATGGTGGGGCAGGGTGGGGTTCATGCCCAGACCACGATCGAGCCGGCGAAAACTTAGGCGGGCCCATGCAGCCGGGCTGGATCTGCGTTCGCCAAGGCAAATGGTTTTTTGTGGAGCCCGCCTATTGGAGGTGGGACGCCCTCGCCTCGGGGCTTTCCATTCACGACGGCGCCCTGCGGGGTGAGGGCGCCCCGCCTCCAATTATGCACACCTCAAGCTGCATGAACGCGAGGCGGGTCGTTTGAATGCAGGAGGGGCTTTATGCCCCGATCGTGGGCGATCAGGTCATGCAACCGGGCCTTGGGCCCGCGCCACCGCGCTCCGGCGTGAGCGACAGGTCATGCAACGCACTGGGGCCAACGCGCTCCCTTTTCGCGTCCACGCCAGGAGGCCGCGGAACAGAATCGGCCGCGAAATCGTCAAGCCCTAACTCTCGCGTTTTTTTAGGAAACCGAGCGCTTACGATTCGCGCGTTTCGTTCGCAAGGTGCGGGCATGGAATTTGCCGCTGCATCGCTCTCGATCGTCTTCCCGGCCGCGCCGGCCGCAGCGTCCTGCTGAGTTCATGAGTGGCAGCGCAACAGCTCTGATTCCGGCGGAGGTGGGCGGGGACACAATCGAGAGCCTGCTGGCCGAACACAGCCGGCCTTCCCGGTGGATCTATGGACTCGTGCTCGCCGGAGTATCGGCCGGGTTGGCCAGCCTTCCCTTCATCGAGGTGGATGTATCCGTTCAGGCCGCAGGGATCGTTCGGCCGATCATGGAGCGCACCGAGGTGAGACCGGCCGTGTCCGGGCACATTGGCCAGGTTCTAGCCCGCGACAACGAGCGGGTGCGCGCCGGCCAGGTATTGCTGTTGCTTCGTTCGCGCGACGTAGAGGAGCGCTTGGGGCGCAATGAGCGGCTCCAAGAGGAAGAACGCGACCTCATCGCGGATTTGCAGATCTTAACCACCGGCATTCACATGCCGCCCGCCAATCTGGCGGGCAACAGTCAGGCGAGGGAAGAGACCACCGGCCCGTTGTCACTTCCCCCGCCGCCGCATGGGGTGCCGGTGGTTAAACCTATTTTTCGCACCGCGGCGCTGCGACAGGAGCAGGCTGGGTTGCGGGCTCAGCTGGCGTCCTATCGCCTTGCCGAGTCCAAGGCGCGCGGGGAACTCGATCGCTACACCCGCCTGGCGGCCAAGGGCATTGCCACCCAGCAGGAGTTCGACAATGCGCGCTACGAAGTCGAACGCCTCGCCGCCGAGACCCGCCTGCTCCAGGAGCAGGCGCTGGCGCGCTGGCAGGCCAGGCTGCGCGACGAAACGACGGCGCTGGCCGGTCTCGTTTCCGAGGCCCGGCGCCTGCGCGAGGAACAGGCGCAGTATGCAGTGCGCGCGCCGGCTGATGGCGTGCTGCTCGGTTTCCGCGGCTGGAGCGCGGGCGGATTCGTCGCCGCCGGCGAGAGCTTGGGGGCGGTCTCGCCGAATGACGGCTTGGTGGTGGAAACCTTCGTTTCGCCGCGCGACATCGGCCTGGTGCGGGTGGGCCAGGCCGTCCGCCTGCAGGTCGATGCCTATCCTTATACCCAATGGGGCGTGCTCGAAGGAACGGTTTCCGCGATCGGCGGCGACTTGTTGAATCGCAACCCAGGTTCCCCGGAATCCAACGCGTTCGAGGTGATCATCCATCCTCGCACCACCAAACTGTTTCTGCCCGGCGGCGCGCGCGGCGAATTGAAGAAGGGATTGACGCTCTCAGCCCGCTTTCTCGTCGGCCGGCGAAGCGTCTTTCAACTCCTCTACAACGATGTGAATGCGTTGATTAATCCCGAGGACGGCCGGGCGACCGGCTGAACGGTGGCGTGGTTCGTCCGGCGCCTGCGCGCTGGCAGCCAACTCACCTGGCGCGTTGTTCTATCAAAATCAGAGCAGGGGATCGTCGGATCGTTGGCGAGTCGCAAAGCCTCACCGGCAACCCTGCTGGGCCGCGACCATTCCCGGCAATTCCGCCGGGGAGAACAAAACAAAACATGAAAACTGATATGCATGAAATGACCGAAACGGAACTCGAGGGGCTCACCGGCGGTAGCCCGATGACGCTACTTCTGGTGGGAACGGCGATTGCCGCTGCCGGCTTCTTTGCCAAGGGGATCGTCAACAACTGGAGCGACTTCACCAGTGGTATCAAAGAGGGCTACAATACCTTCGCGTGATCTCCGAACCCGAGGAATTGCCAACATGAAAACCATGCAGGATTCGGAACTCACCGCGGTCGTCGGAGGCGACAGCTTCTGGAAGGACTTGGGCCAGTTCATCGGCGGAGCAATCGGGAGTGCAGTTAACGGCTATCCGACCCTCTACCCGGGTTACATCGGGGCCAGTTCGATCGGTTACGGCGTCATCGCCGCGATGATCAGCTAAAGACGAGAAACATTGCCTACGACATCCCTGGGATGTCGTAGGCACACACGAAATGAAGCTCATCAAAAAACCCACTGACTGGATCATTCTCGCGGTCGGCGGCCTGATCGGCTGGGGCACCATGCACGTGATCGTCAGCCACTGGTCGAAGATCAAGTCAGTGCTCTCTTCGCTTTTCTGAAATTGGCTTCCCGGGGTATGCCCGCTTATCCCCCGTGTCGCCAACCCGTCGATATCAGCAGCACGATGTCACGGATTGCGGGGCGGCGTGCCTCGGGTTCGTCAGTGCGCACTACGGGAAGATCCTGCCGCTGGCCCGGCTCCGGCAGATTGCGGGCACGAACCAACGGGGTTCAACGGCGCTGGGCCTCGTGGAAGCGGCTCGGCAGCTTGGCTTCACCGCCAAGGGGGTAAAAGGTCCGGTCGCCGCCCTCGCGACCGTGCCTCTGCCGGCGATCGCCCACTGCCTGGTCGACCGACGGCTCTTGCATTTCGTCGTCCTGCTCGAGTGGACCTCGCGGCATGCCCGGGTCATGGACCCGGCCGTCGGCCGGATCGAGAAGTGGCCGCGCCAGAAATTTGAAGCGGCGTGGACGGGTGTCCTCGTCCTGCTGGCGCCGGACAGCGGATTTCGCCCAGGCAACCACACGGAGTCGGCCGGCCAACGATTGTGGCGTCTCCTGCAGCCGCACCGATCCGTGATTATCCAAGGCCTGCTGGGCGCCATCGTGACGACCATCCTCGGCCTGGCCATGGCCATTTACGTCGAGAAGATCATGGACTCAGTCATTCCCGACGGCAATCGCCAGCTGCTGAACTTGCTCAGCGTCGCCATGCTGCTGGTCCTTGGATTCAAGCTGTTGCTGGGCTGGTTTCAGGCGCTGCTGTCAATCCGGACCGCCCAGCGCATCGATGCCACCCTCATGCTGGGTTACTACCGGCACCTGCTGCGGCTGCCGCAGGCCTTTTTCGACACGATGCGGGTGGGGGAGATCACGTCGCGTGTGGGCGATGCGATCAAGATTCGCAACTTCCTGAATGCCTCGCTGCTCAACCTCGTGCTGAATCCCTTGATCCTGCTCTTCACGCTTGGGGCGATGTTCTTCTGGTCCTGGCAGCTGGCGCTGCTTTCGCTCGCGATCCTGCCGGGCAATGCCGCGATCTATTGGTTGGTCAATCGGGCCAACCGGCGTTACCAGCGCCAGCTGATGGAGCGTGGCGCGGATTTTGGCGCGCAGTTGGTCGAGTCGCTCCACGCCCAGCCGGTGCTCCGCAGATTCCGGCTGGAGGATTACGCAACGCTGCGCACCGAGACTCGCCTGGTCCGCTTGTTGCGCGTGGTCTGGCGGACCTCGATCGCTGGGTTGGGCGGCAACACGGCGGTCGCGCTGGTCACCCAGGCATACCTGATTGGCTTGCTCTGGCTCGGGGGCGATCTGGTGCTCAAGGCCGGCATGACGCCGGGCCAGCTCATGTCGTGTTATACGCTCGCGGGTTTTCTCTCGGGTCCGATCGGGACCTTGATCGGGCTGAACGCATCGATTCAGGAAACCCTGGTCGCGACCGACCGCCTGTTCGAACTGATGGACCTCGATCTGGAGCCCGACGAGGGCACGATCGAGTTTACGGCAGCCCATGTACGAGCGATCCGGTTCGAACAAGTCTCGTTCAAGCACGCCGGCCGCGCGGCCACGCTCCGTGATATCACGCTCTCGCTCCCGGCCGGTCGCATCACCGTGCTGGTGGGTGCGTCGGGTTGCGGGAAGAGCACCTTGCTGGCCCTGCTCCAGCGGCTCTACCTGCCGGTGTCCGGGCGGATCCTGGTCGGCGACATCGATGTGCGTTATTTTCGGTTGGCGAGCTTGCGGCGCCATCTCGCCGTGGTAACGCAGCAAACGTACCTGCTCTCCGGCACCGTGCTGGAAAACCTGGCTCCCGGTAATGACGAGCCGGACATGGAGCGGCTCCTGAATGTCTGCCGCGCCCTTGGCCTCTTGGAATTCATCGAGCAACTGCCGCAGGGATTTTTCACCTATTTGAGCGAAAACGGGATGAACCTTTCCGGTGGACAACGCCAGCGCCTGGCGATCGCGCGGGCCCTTTATTCAGACGCGCCGATTCTCCTGCTGGACGAGCCGAGTTCGGCCCTGGATGCCGCCGCCGAGGATGCAATGGCGAGGCGTCTGCGTGAACTGTGCGATCAAAATGGGAAGACCATCATCCTGGCGGCGCATTCGGCCAGCGTGGTGGCCGTCGCCGATAGGGTGATCACCATGGCCGAGGGAAAGATCGTCTCCGTTACCGGTGCTGACCCGAGCCAGAACGACGGGGCCTGGCCGCAGCCGATCGAGCGCTTGGCGCCAATCGCTCATCGTAGGCCGGGCGGTTCGCCGAATGGCAGCGATTGTGCGGGATAGGTTTCCGGATTCGTCGCTGCGGCCAGACTGACGCGATTCAGGTTACTGTTCTCGAATCTAGCACCCTGAGCGAGGCGAACTATTTCAACGCGGCGGCGATCCGGGCGAGCGCCTGTTCGACATTTTCGCGGGAGTTGAAGGCGCTGATGCGGACATGGCCCTCACCGCAGCGGCCGAAGCCAGCGCCGGGGGTGCATACCACCTGAGCCTTCGTGAGGAGCAGATCGAAGAACTCCCACGAGTCGCGGCCGGTGTTGACCCAGATGTAAGGGGCATTGTCGCCGCCGATGCAGCTCATGCCGAGTTTCCCCATGGCGGCGCGGATGAGCGCGGCATTGCCCAGGTAGAAATCAGTCAGGCCGCGGGTCTGCTTGCGGCCTTCGTCCGTATAGACGGCGGCCGCGGCCTTCTGGACCGGGTAGGACACGCCATTGAACTTCGTTGTATGCCGGCGGTTCCACAGCCCGTGCACGGCGTGCAGCCGACCGGAGGCATCGCGGGCCTGGAGCGACTTCGGCACGACGGTGTAAGCGCACCGCAGGCCGGTGAAGCCCGCGAGCTTCGAGTAACTGCGAAATTCGATCGCGACGTCGCGCGCCCCGTCGATCTCGTAGATTGAACGGGGAATTCCGGGTGTGCGGATGTAGGACTCGTAGGCGGCGTCGAACAGGATGATGGCGCTGTGCCGCCGCGCATACTCAACCCACGCCGCCAGCTGCTCGCGCGTGGCCACGGCGCCCGTCGGATTGTTGGGGAAACAGAGGTACACCAGGTCGGCGGGCTCGGCCGGCGGCGCCGGCACATAGCCATTGGCGGCGGTGGAATCGAGGTACCGGATGCCGGCGTATCGCCCGTGATCATTGGCCCCGGTCCGACCGGCCATGACGTTCGTGTCGACATACACCGGGTAGACCGGGTCGGGAATGGCGAGGCGGGTGTCCTGCGCGAAAATTTCCTGGATATTGGCCACGTCACACTTCGAGCCGTCGCTGACAAATACCTCATCCGGTTCGATCTTCGCCCCGTGCGCGTGGAAATCGTGTTCCGCGATCGCCTCGCGGAGGAATGCATAGCCCTGCTCGGGACCGTAGCCTTTGAACGTCGCGCGGTGCGCCATCTCATCCGTGGCGGCGTGCAACGCCGCGATGCAGACCGGCGGCAGCGGTTCGGTGACATCGCCGATGCCCAGGCGGATCACCGGCTTGTCGGGATGGGCGGCGGCGAACGCGTTCACGCGGCGCGCGATGTCCGCGAAGAGATAGGAGGCCGTTAGCTTGGTGAAGCTGTCGTTGATGTGGATCATGGATAACCGGAGTGCCGCAACCCGCCTTCGCCCCAGGGCTTCGACGAGCGTCGTCGCCGGCGATGCCGGGACGAGGAGGCTTGATAAAGGTACGCGCGTTGGATAGTTCAAGTCAGGAACGGGCCATGCAAAAAATCGAAAAGATCGAAGTGATGCGGGAAGCGGCCGGCGCCCAGCGCCAGGGTGGGCGGAGGGTGGCACTGATTCCCACCTTGGGGGCCTTGCATGCGGGCCACGTGAGCCTCATCCGGCTGGCGCGGACCCGCGGCGACGCGGTCATTGTATCCGCCTTCGTCAATCCCCTGCAATTCGGGCCCAGTGAGGACCTGGCGCGCTATCCGCGGACGCCGGCGGCGGACGCCACAGTTTGCGCGCAGGAAAATGTGGACCTGTTGTTCACGCCCACGCCCGAGGAGATGTTTCCACGCGGTTTTTCCAGCCTCGTGTTGGAGGATGCAGTCAGCCGCAACCTGTGCGGCGTGTCGCGCCCGAGCCTCTTCAAGGGCGTGCTGACCTGCTGGCTCAAGCTGATCAACATCACCCGGCCCGACGTGCTGATCATGGGCGAAAAGGACGCGCAACAGGTGGCCGTCGTCCGCAAAGTTGCCAGCGACCTGCTGCTGCCGGTGGAAATCGTCACGGGCCCGACCGTGCGCGATCCTGATGGCCTGGCGGTGAGTGCACGCAACGGTTATCTCTCGCCCGGACAGCGAGAGGAGGCGCTGGCCGTGTACGGGGCGCTGCGCCGCGCCAAGGAAATGGTTGAAGCTGGCGTGCGGAGCCCCGACCGGCTGGTCGCCGAGGCGACCCACTTGATCGCACAGAAGCGCCGGCTTCGCGTCATCTACATTGCAGTGGTTGATCGCGTAACCATGGAGCAAATGCGCGAGGTGATTCCGGGCCAATGCCTGCTGGCGATGGCCTTCTGGGTCGATGAGATCCGGCTCACTGACAACATGCCGCTCTGAGCCGGGCTAAAGCCGGTGTGAATAACTTGTCAGTCATGGTTCATTTTCGCTCTCGATGAACTTTGGCGGCGCGCTGTGAACAGGGCGGCCCTGGAGAGGAGCGCCCGCCCGGAAACCCGCGCTTGGAAAACAGCTAATTGAAGAGCCGCTTCAAATTAGAGGCCCTGATGCTATGCATGCAGATTTTAACCCGCTGGCGGCAAGAGGGTAAAAGCTTTCCTCGAGGCGGGAAAATGAGCCGAAGGCGAAGAAAATGCACAGATGGCGAGCTCGAACGATCGCGGACCCGAAGGCGTTCCGGCCATGACATCTATCGCCCAGCCTGTCGGGTGCGGGTCGTTTGGAAACGTTGTCAGGCGAGTGTGAAGAAAACCTGTTATCCGAAGGAATGCGCGACCGACTGAGGAGTTGAGTTTTCGAATTATCTTTGTGACGAAATGGGGCTTGTGAGTGCCCAGTTTCCTACCAAGCCGCGGATTGCCGTCATAGGTGCCGGCGCTCTCGGATGTTACTACGGCGCCCGCCTCGCGAAAGCAGGGGAGGACGTTCATTTCCTCGCGCGGAGTGGACGGGCGGCGTTGATCGCCCGCGGCATTCGGGTGAAAACGCCGACCGAGCGCATAAACATCCGCAAAGTGCGGGTTTACGGTTCACCGGTCGAAATCGGGCCAGTCGACCTGGTGATCATCGCGACGAAAGCTACCGCCAACGACGCACTCAAAACCCTGCTCCCGCCACTGCTGGGACCGAACACCACGGTCCTAACCCTCCAGAACGGCCTTGGGGTTGAGGAACCGGTGGCGGAGATCGTTGGCCCGGGGCACGTGATGGGCGCCATTTGTTACATCGGCTGCATCCGCACGGCGACCGGGGTGGTCGAATGCAGCTTTCCTGGTCTCATGACCGTCGGCAAGTTCGGCCAGCCGGCGGGTGAGCGCACCCAGGCAATCGCCGCGCTGTGGCGTCGGGCCGGCGTCAAGTGCGAGGCGCAGAACAATCTCGAGGCGCAGCGCTGGCACAAGCTGGTTTGGAATGTGCCATTCAACGGGCTCTCCATCGTGGGCGGCGGGATCACCACCGACGTGCTGCTGGCCGACGAAGGGCTGCGGACGCTTGCGCGGAGGTTGATGGAGGAAATCGTGGAGGCCGCCGCCAAGTTCGGCCACGAAATTCCGCGCTCGTTCGTCGACCTGCAGTTTGAGCGGACCGAGAAAATGGGGACGTACCGGCCGTCGAGCCTCATCGATTTCACCGAGGGCCGCGATGTCGAGGTCGAGGAGATCTGGGGCGAGCCGGTGCGGCGCGCGAAATCCGTGGGCGTACCCGTGCCGCGACTCGAGATGCTTTACTGGCTCATCAAGCGCCTGGTCGCCGCTCGCGATAAGAAGTTGAAGAAACGGTCGTGACGGTTGTGGGGCGCCGGCAGTAGGGGGGTGCCGAACCCCGCCTTGCGGGTTGCGCCGCTGGTGCGAGGCGGGATTGCATCGCCATCTTCGCCGAGCCTTCGTCGGCGATCCCTCCTGCCTTGGGGCGGATCCGACTCGTCTCGGTGCCCACCCGGCTTCCCGAGGCTTGCTGCGAATGCGCGCGGTCCGCAACCTGCGCCATGCAAAAAGACCACGCCCTGCGCGAACTTACCCTTCGTGGCGTCATCCTCGGCGGCCTCATCACGCTGCTGTTCACGGCCGCCAACGTTTACCTCGGCCTCAAGGTTGGCCTCACCTTCGCGACTTCCATCCCGGCGGCGGTCATTTCGATGGCGATCCTGCGTTTCGTCGGCAACTCGAACATCCTTGAAAACAACATCGTCCAGACGATCGCCTCGGCGGCCGGCACCCTGGCGGCAATCATCTTCGTCCTGCCCGGCCTGATCATGGTCGGCTGGTGGCAGGGTTTCCCTTACTGGACGACTGTCGCGGTATGTGCGATCGGCGGCATCCTCGGCGTGATGTTCTCGGTGCCCCTGCGCCGTGCGCTGG
Organism: Lacunisphaera sp.; assembly: GCA_035549095.1. Taxonomy (GTDB): domain Bacteria; phylum Verrucomicrobiota; class Verrucomicrobiia; order Opitutales; family Opitutaceae; genus Lacunisphaera. Next base: position 433,543 of record DASZRV010000066.1, read on the forward strand.
TGACCGGCTCCGACCTGCCATATCCCGAAGGCGTTGCCGCGGCCGAGGTGTTGAAAGTCGGTTTCAGCTCGGCCGAGGGCCGGGAGGAAAACGCGAAGGGACTGCGGATGATCATCGTCGGTTCGCTCTGGTCCGCCGGCTACGCGCTGCTCGCGGCCATGCGCGTGGCGGCGGGCGAGGTGGGGATCAACTTCCGGCTCGGATCCGGAGCGACCGGCGTCGCCACCAGCATGTCGCTCGCCTTGATCGGCGTCGGCCACTTGGTTGGGCTGTCTGTCGGCATCGCGATGCTGCTCGGCATGGCGATCGCCTGGGGTGGCCTGATGCCCTGGCTCACGGCCCTGCATGGGATGGCGGGGGACGTCGATCAGATCGTCAACACGACCTTTCGCAGCGAGGTGCGATTCATTGGTGCCGGCACCATCGGCGTCGCGGCGCTGTGGAGCTTGATTCGGATCATCGGCCCGATCGCGAAGGGTATTGCGGGGGCCATGGCGGCGTCGAAGGCGCGGCAGGCCGGGACCGAGCTGGACCTGACGGAGCGCGACCTGCCGATCGGCATCGTGGGCGGTTCCATCGTGGCGTTGCTGGTTCCAACCGCCGGGCTGCTGTGGTATTTCAGCTCCGGCACGGCGATCGCATCCGGAATCGGCCCGGTCATCCTGGGCACGCTGGTGTTCGTGATCGTGGTCGGCATCATCATCGCCTCGGTTTGCGGCTACATGGCCGGGCTGATCGGCGCCTCGAACAGTCCCGTATCCGGTGTGGGCATTCTGTCGGTGCTCGGCGCGGCGGTCCTGCTGGCCCTCATCTACGGCCACGGCACCAGCCCGGACCAGACGCGCGCCCTCGTGGCGTACGCGTTGTTCACGACCGGCATCGTGTTTTCGATCGCGACCATTTCGAACGACAACTTGCAGGACCTCAAAACCGGCCAGCTGGTCGGCGCGACGCCGTGGCGCCAGCAGCTCGCGCTCGTGTACGGGGTGATCTTTGGCTCGCTGGTGATCCCGCCGGTGCTCGACCTGCTCAACAAAGCCTTTGGCTTTGCCGGCGCCCCCGGCGCGGGGGCGCATGCGCTCGGCGCGCCGCAGGCCGCCCTGATTTCCGCCTTGGCGAAGGGCGTGCTCGGCGGCGATCTCGACTGGCACCTGATCGGCTGGGGCGCGCTGATCGGCGTCGGCTCAATCGTGCTCGACGAAGCGCTGCGCAAGGCGGGCAAGATGCGGATGCCGCCGCTTTGTGTCGGCATGGGCATCTACCTGCCGATGTCGCTCACTGTGCTGATCACCGTCGGCGCCGTGATCGGCTGGTTCTACGAGCGCTGGGCGGACGGACGCGCGAACCGTGAATTCGCCAAGCGCATGGGCGTGCTCGGCGCCACCGGATTGATCGTGGGCGAGAGCCTGTTTGGCGTGGCCTTTGCCGGGATCGTCGCAGCGGCAGGGAACGACACGCCGCTGGCCGTGGTCGGCGACAATTTTGATACCGCCGGGATCGTTATCGGCATCGCGGTGTTCATCCTGGCGGTGGTGGCGCTCTATCGATCGGCGCGGCGGATGTGCCACACGTCCTCCTAAACCCGAGGGCGCAGGCTGGTTGCGCCGGGAATTGAGATCCGATCGGGAATCGAGATCCCATCGGGAATTAGTCGTTCTGTTGAGCGGCTGAAGGCGCGAGTGATCCGCCGCGTAGAGCGCTGAGGTGATTTTTCTACTAACTTAGGCCGCGTCTGGCCCCGGTCCTGCTCGCCGTCGCCTTCTCGGGCAAATCGTGTTCAATGCCTGCTCATGAGACCCATGCGTATCGTTTTCATGATGGCGTTTGCAATTTGGCTGCTGGTCGGACTTGCCAAGGCTCAGATCGACACAGTTCTCATCGGCCGGCGCACGGACTACATACAGGGTGAGACTGGCGGGCCGACACTCAACGGATCAACTCCCTACTATTTGTTCTCAATGGTGGACGGGAATACCCTCACCGGATCTGAACTGAGCGGTGCCCCGACTATTTCGGGTGCGGCAAATGCCAGCTTTCCCGTTTTCGACTCAACGAGTCACGACTGGAGTTATACTTCCTCCGGCTACTCCAGTTTGCCAAACCTAGTGTCGGCGTTTCCGGATGGAGACTATAGCATTTCCCTTCCGGGCCAAGGCACCGCCACAGGCATTACACTGGGCAGCACTTCGGTCGTCAACGCCCCGGACCTGACGCTGAGCGGCGGAACTTGGATCAATTCGAACACCTACCAGATCAGCACATCGGCATCCCTCGGGGTCATGCTCAACAACGCCATTAGCGTGGGCGGTTCCGACCAATTTCACTATGACCTTCAGTTCGTCAATTCAGGCCTAAATGATCAGAATAACTTTGCCTCGGCCGGATCGACGCCGACCTTCACGGACTTCGCGCTCGGCACGGTTGCGCCGGGCACCTACTCCTTACAGCTGAATTTTGACGATATTCAGGATCCGGTGAACCTTGGTAATGGCATGATCGGGAGTCTATCCGGCCTCACTATAGCCGGGCTGTTCTCCACACGGACGTCCCTCAACATCAGCGTGGTTCCCGAACCGTCGACCTACGCGGTGATCTTTGGTGCCGCCGCGCTCACGGGCGTGATGTTGCGCCGCCGCCGGTTCGCCTGAGCAGCCGGATGGTTTCGGGCAAACCACGAGCCGGGCAATGCGCCCGGCTTTCTTGTTGCAGGGCGGGAGCGCGCTGACGCGCGATCATTGTGGCCGATCTTTCCCCCATGAATGCGGTTGCCCTGTGCGTTCGGCAAAAAATGCGCGGTCAATCCGTGCGCGGCCTTGGGGTTTGTTGGCGGCGGAATAGCTGCTTTATTGTCGCGGGCATGAAACCGAAATGCCTGGGGGTCGCACTTCCTGCCATCCTGTTCGCCGCAGTTGCACTCGAAGGACAGGTTCAATTCCAAATGGTGGAGAAACGACAGAACCTGATTCAAACATCGGACGCCGGCACCACGGCCAACCCCGCCAAGCCTTTCGAATTTAGGGTGAACATCAATGGTGCTGCGGGCAGTGACCTTTCTGGTTTGCTCCCGGCCTATCGTGCATTAACGGGGCCGGTTAGCGGCACGGCTTCCACTTACGAAGCGGATCCAAATGGCGACAACTGGAGCTTCACCAGCACTCCGTATTCTTTGCCGTCCGACCTGCTCAGCGACTATCCCAACGGCAACTACACGCTCAATGCCACCGGTACCGGCGTCACGGTCGCCCTGGGCACAGGCGGGCTCGATGCCTTCCCAACCATCCCGTATCTCACCGGGCTGACGGCCGGCGATTTCGACGGATTGGGACGGCTGAAGATCGACCTCAGCCTATCAAACTACACCTTTGCTTTTCCAACGTTCGCCATGGGCTCCGGGGGACACATTGAATTCGCCATCAACGGGGTGAGCGAGGGCGCCACGCCGGTCGGCCAGCAGGCTTTCTTTATCCCCAGCAGCACACTCTACAATCAGTCCGCCTTCAATACCTACGTCTTTCATCCGAATGCTTCCAACATGGTGGCCGGCCAGGAATACTCGCTCGACTTGAAGTTCGACCTGCCGACGGACGCACTGGGCTCTGACGCCACCACCTGGACTCTGGCGCTCTTCTCAAGTCATACCTCCGTGCAGCTAATCGCGGTGCCCGAGCCGTCAGCCTACGCGGCGATCGCCGGTGTGCTGGCACTCGCGGGCGTGGCGCTGCGTCGCCGGCGCCGGCTGGCCTGAGCCGGCATCATACACTTCAGCGCGGAGCCTGCACTCGCTGCAGGTTGATGCGACTTGGAGGCGGGGGCATCAGCCCCGCGAGGCGATTGCGGACACGGCAGCACACGGGACCGATCATCCCGCCTCCACTGGTGCCGCTTCAACCGGCACGGACTGTGCGGGCCACCGGCCTTCTTTTATGTCGTGATGCGAGCGCGCTTGGGCGCGCCGATCGCGACCAAGGCCGCAGCCGCCGGTTTCACGCCGGCTCGTTGATCACCGGGTTCGTGAGCGCACCGATCTTCTCAATCTCAACGCTGACGGTGTCGCCGGCCTTGAGCCAGACCGGCGGCTTGCGGGCGAAGCCGACGCCGTGTGGCGTGCCGGTCAGGATCACAGTTCCCGGCAGCAGGGTCTTGCTGCCGCTCAGGAACTCGATGAGCGACGGCACATCGAAGATCATGTCGGAGGTCGTCCAGTCCTGCATCGTCTCACCGTTGAGCACGGTTTTGATTCTCAAGTCGTTCGGGTTGGGAATCTCATCTTTTGTCACCAGGACCGGGCCGAGCGGGCAGAAGGTGTCGAAGCTCTTGCCCTGGCACCATTGCCCTCCCCCGCCATCGCGCTGCCAGTCGCGCGCTGACACGTCGTTGGCGCAAGTGTAGCCGAGCACGAAATCAAGGGCGTTCGCCCGGGTGGCGTTCTTGCACCGGCGGCCGATCACGACCGCGAGCTCGCACTCGTAGTCCACGCGCGTGCTCGCCAGCTTGACCGGGATCTCGATGGGATCGCCGGGATTCTGCAGGCTCGCGGTGTTCTTGATGAACAGCACGGGATGCACCGGCGGCTCGCTTTTGCTCTCGGCGGCGTGCTTCCGGTAGTTGAGTCCGATGCAAAGGATGTTTGCCGGCAGGAGCGGTGCAAGCACCCGGCCCGGCCGGACTACCTCGTCCGTGACGCGATACTTACCGAGGATATCGCCGGCGATGACTCGCGCGGTGCCATCGGGCTGCAGCGCGGCCCAAACGGTCCCGGCGGGGGTTTGGTGACGAATGATCTTCACGCGATCAACGAAGCGGCCGGTTGTCCCCGACGCAAGCGACACTTGCCGCGCGTTGACGACCGCCGCTGGAGGTGACACATTAACCAATTCGCATGAAACTCGGCCTTCCCTCTCGCCGGCCGATCGGCGAGGGCCTTGCGGTCCTCGCAGCCGGCCTCGTGGCGGACGCGGCGGCGGAGCTTGGTCACCTGGAGAAAAGGCCGGTGGATTCCGTGCACCACGCCCGCGTTGCGCTCAAGCACGCCCGCTCAGTGCTGCGGCTCCTGCAGAAAGCCGGGGCGGATTGGGCGGTGATGCCGCGCGTGCGCCTGGTGGAGCTAGGCGGCCGGATGTCAGCGGCCCGGGAAGCGGCGGTGACCGCAGACTTGGCGCGAAAACTCGCCCGGCGGCTGCGCGGACGCGAGCGCGACGTCGCGCTCCTCCTCGCGACGCGCCAAAATGCGCTGGTGCCCGAGGGAAGCGAAGCGATGCGGCGCGCGCTGGCGCGTGAGGCCCAGCAACTGGGCTATGCCCCCGTGCCAGCCGTCAGACCGGCCGGCCTGCGCGACCTGCTACGGCAGGCGCTGGATCGCACCTGCCGTCGCTATTACGAAGCGGCCTTGAAACCCAGCCGTCGCTCGGTGCACGAGTGGCGCAAAGCTGTGATCGTGCTGCGGGACCAGGTCACATTGGCGGCCGACCGCTGGCCCGACGGTGCGGGCGCGGCCCAGCCGCTGTTGGCCAAGTTTGGCCGCCGGCTTGGGCGGATCGGCGACTTGTCCCTGTTGCTGGCCGGCCTGCAACGTCCATGGGTGCCGCCGGAGTTCGAGACGGCGCGGCGGTCGGTGTACGCGCAATTGCAGGCGCGACGCGAACGCGAGACGCTCCGCGCCTTGCTGCGCTGGCTGAAGCTTGAACGGGAACTGGTGGAACTGCTCGCGGAGAAGAATCGTCCGCGGCGGCGCGCGCCGGCATAGACCGGGCTTTGTGCCCGAGGCCGGGGGAAGTCGGGCGTAAAGCCCGACCTACAGGTTCACGACGCCTCAGGCGTGCGCGGTGGATGGCTTCGCCAACTCCGCATACGCCTCACGCTTGCGCCGAGGATACCTTCGGTGCCTCGGCATAAGCCTCAGGCGTGCGCGGTGGATGGCTTCGCCGCCTCCGCATACGCCTCCATCCCGACACACGAGCACACCAAGTTCCGGTCGCCATACACGTTGTCGACGCGACCGGTGGCGGGCCAGAACTTCGAGGCGCGCGTCCATTTGTCCGGGAACGCCGCCATCTCCCGGGAGTAAGGATGGTTCCATTCGGTGGCGCAAACGGCCGCCGCGGTGTGTGGCGCATGCTTGAGGGGATTGTTGAGCTTGTCGCTCTCGCCGCTGGCGACGGCGGCCATTTCGCCATGGATCGACACCAGCGCATCGCAGAAACGGTCGAGCTCCGCTTTGGTTTCGCTTTCAGTCGGCTCGATCATGAGCGTGCCGGGCACCGGGAACGACATGGTGGGCGCATGGTAGCCATAATCCATGAGGCGCTTGGCGACATCTTCGATCTCGAGGCCGTGTTTCTTCCACGACCGGAACTCGAGAATGCACTCGTGCGCCACGAGGCCGGAGGCGCCCTTGTACAATACCGGAAAATAACGCTCGAGCCGGCGCGCCACATAATTGGCGTTGAGGATGGCGGTCTTGGTGGCGCGGGTGAGCCCGTCGGGTCCCATCATCCGGATGTACATCCAGGTGATGACCAGGATGCTCGCGCTGCCCCGGGGCGCGGCCGAGACGGCGCCGATATGACGGCCGCCGGCGCTGGGTACCGGCGACACCACGGGATGTCCCGGCAGGAATGGCACGAGGTGCTTCGCCACCCCGATCGGCCCCACGCCGGGCCCGCCCCCGCCATGCGGGATGCAAAAGGTCTTGTGGAGGTTGAGATGGCAAACATCGGCGCCGATGAATCCGGGCGAAGTGAGCCCGACCTGCGCGTTCATGTTGGCGCCATCCATGTAGACCTGGCCGCCGTGCGCGTGGATCGTCGCGCAGATGTCGCGGATGGCCGTTTCGAACACGCCGTGCGTGGAAGGGTAGGTGACCATCAGTGCCGCGAGGTTCGCGGCGTGCTCCGTCGCCTTGGCCTTCAAATCACCCACATCGATGTTGCCGCTGGCATCGCACGCGACCGGCACGACCTTGAAGCCGCACATCGCGGCGCTGGCGGGATTCGTGCCATGCGCGCTGGTCGGGATGAGGCACACGTTGCGGTGCCCCTCGCCGCGCGACTCATGGTAGGCGCGGATGACCAGCAGGCCGGCGTATTCGCCCTGCGAGCCGGCATTGGGCTGGAGCGAGACGGCCGCGAAACCGGTGATCTCCGCCAGCCATGCCTCCAGCTGGGCGAACAGTTCCGCGTAGCCGCGGGTTTGCTCGGCCGGCGCAAACGGATGCAGCCGGCTGAACTCCGGCCACGACACCGGAAACATCTCGCTGGTCGCATTCAGCTTCATCGTGCACGAGCCGAGCGAGATCATTGAGTGGCAGAGCGAAAGGTCGCGCGCCTCGAGGCGCTTGATGTAGCGCAGCATTTCGTGCTCCGTGTGATAGCGATTGAAGACCGAGGCCGTGAGGAACGCCGAGGTGCGGGCGAGCGGTGCCGCCAGGGACATTGGCATTTCCTGCACCGGCAACACGCCGCCGAACAGTCGGAGGAGACTGGTGACATCGTCGACTTGGGTCATCTCATCGAGGGACACGCCGACGGTCGCGGCATCCACGACGCGCAGGTTCATCTTGGCGGCGCGGGCGGCGGCGTGGATTTTCGCCGCATCGACGCCCGAAACGGTCAGAGTGTCGAAGACGGGCTCGGCATTCACCGTCGCGCCGACGGCACGCAGGCCGGCGGCCAGCAGGCTGGTAAGCCGCCGGGTGCGTTCGGCGATCCGCTTCAGGCCGTCCGGGCCGTGGTAGACGGCGTACATCGACGCCATCACGGCGAGCAGTACCTGCGCCGTGCAGATGTTGCTGGTGGCCTTGTCGCGGCGAATGTGCTGCTCGCGGGTGCCGAGAGCCAGCCGCAAGGCCGGGTTGCCATGCACGTCCTTCGAAACGCCGACGAGTCGACCGGGCATCTGGCGCTTGTAAGCATCACGCGTGGCCAGGAAACCGGCGTGCGGGCCGCCGAAGCCGAGCGGCACGCCGAAGCGCTGCGCGGAGCCGACAGCCACATCGGCGCCGAATTCGCCCGGGGGACGCAGCAGGGTGAGGGCGAGCAGGTCGGTGGCGACGACCGTCAATGCGCCCGCGGCATGCGCCTGTTCGAAAAAGGCGGCAAAATCGTGGATGCTCCCGGTGGTGTCGGGATACTGGACCAGTACGCCGAAGGCCCCGGCGGGGACCTTGCAGGTGCGGTGGTCGCCCGTGATGACCTCGACGCCCAACGGCTTCGCGCGGGTGCGGACGATGTCGATGGTCTGCGGATGGCAGCGGTCCGAGACAAAGAACTGCGCGGGCGCGTGGCTGTCACCAAGCTTCACGCGATGGCAGAGCATCATCGCCTCGGCGGCGGCGGTGCCCTCGTCGAGCATCGACGCGTTCGCGATCTCCATGCCCGTCAGGTCGGTCACCATCGTTTGGAAATTAAGCAACGCCTCGAGGCGCCCTTGCGCGATCTCGGCTTGGTACGGGGTGTACGCGGTGTACCAGCCCGGATTCTCGAGGATGTTGCGCTGGATCACACCGGGAACCGCGGTCTCGTAGTAACCGAGGCCGATGAAGCTGCGATGCAGCTGGTTGCGGTTGGCCAGGGTGCGGAGTTCGGCCAGGGCAGCGGTTTCACCGATCGCGGCGGGCAGGTTCGGCGGACGCGGCAGGCGGATGCCGGTGGGCACGGCCGCATCGGCGAGGGCATCGAGCGAATCATAGCCGACGGCGCGCAACATGTCGGCCATCTCGGCCGGCGCCGAGCCGGTGTGGCGGCGTTCAAAGGTGTCGAGGGGTGCGAGGTGGTCGCGAGGGGACTCCATGGGCGGACGGTAGGCGCGGGCGAGGGGGGCGCAACTGAGATTTGGATTCCGGCGCGGGCATTAAGAATCGTTGTGGGCCGCCGCGGCAGGTATGCTGCCGGAACGCGTGCCCGCCACGCAAGAGTCACGCTTCATGGATTGATTCGAAGGCATCACATGGCCAATAAATCCGACACACCATCCCCACCATGTTCCTTGACTCTCTACGAACGAACGCGTGGCGCCTCGCCGGCGCCGTGCTTGCCGCCAGCTTGTCGACCTTTTCCGCCTTGGCCCAGCCGACCCAGGTAGCCCTGGGCAGCGGCACCTACGTGCAAACCTTCGACGCCCTGGCCGGCGGCCTGCCCAACGGCTGGGCCGCCTACACCGGTGCGACCGCCACCGCACTCGGCACGGCGGCGACCGTGAATCTGACGGCCGTCAGCTGGTCCAGCACGACCGGGCAGTGGCAGAACAGCGCCTCGGCCACGGGCCTCAATAGCAGCGACTCGACGGCTGTGCAGGCGGCGTCGACCAACCGCGCACTGGCCATCCGGCAGACCGGCGGTGTTGGTGATCCGGGCGCTTCAGCCAATTTCTATTTCTCGACGATTGGGCAGCAGATCACGGCGATCTCCTTCAAGGCCCAGATGCTGTCCGTTCAGGCGCGCAGTACCGTTTGGTCGCTGCAGTACGGGCTCGGGGCGGCGCCCGCCGCGTGGACCACACTTGCCACCTATTCCGATCCGGGCGCCTTCGGCTCGACCACGGTGGTCGCGAGCGGCTTCGGCACGGCATTGGACAACCAGCCCAATGTCTGGCTGCGGGTCGTGGCGCTGGCCGGTTCCACCGGCTCCGGCAGCCGCGATACTTTTGGCATCGATGATTTCACGATCGTCGCGTCGGCGACCAGCAGCGCGACACCACCCTCGATCACCACGTCGCCTTCGTCGCAGACGGTCACTGAGGGCGACACCGTCCATTTTGCGGTGGTGGCGGGCGGCGATGCTCCACTCTCTTACCAGTGGCGTAAGGACACCTCTCCGCTATCCAACAGCGGGTCCGTGACCGGCGCGACCTCCGCCAACCTGACCCTCACTGGCGTAATGCCGGGAGATTCGGGCAGCTACGATGTGGTGGTGACCAACGTGGCGGGCAGCGCGACAAGTGCGGCCGCGACGCTCACGGTCCAGCCGCTCCTCAACGCGCCCGCCATCACCGGACAGCCGGCATCCCAGACGGTCGCGGTCGGCGGCAACGCCAGCTTTAGCGTCACAGCAACTGGCACCGCACCGCTGGCTTACCAGTGGCGCAAAGGCGGCGCACCGCTCGCCGACGGCGCCAAATACTCCGGCACGACGACAGCGAGCCTTTCCGTGCTTTCGGTCACCGCCGACGATGCGGGTGCTTACGACGTGATCGTGAGCAATGGTGTCAGTCCCGATGCCACCAGCAACGCCGCCACCCTCGCGGTCGCACCGCTCGTCACGCCTTCCGGCCAGGTGGCCTACGCCGGCGGCAGCTATGCGCAGAGCTTCGATACGCTGCCGTCCTCGGGGACCTTCACCCTCACCAGCGCCGGGCCGCTGGCTTTTGATACCGCGCCCATCAGCGCCTCCGGTCTCGGCGGCTGGACTTTTGCCAAGTACGCCGGCTCCGGTTCGGTCGCGTTGTTCCGGGTCGATGCGGGCACCGGCACGTCGGGCAGCATCTACTCCTACGGCAGCGCCGCCGCGACCGACCGCGCCCTCGGTTCGCTCTGCAGCGGTTCGACGGTGTCGCGTTTCGGCCTGACCCTCGTCAACAGCACCGGCCAGGCGATCACGCAGTTTACGATCAGCTACACGGGCGAACAGTGGCGCCGGGGTTCGGGCGCGGCCAACCGGCTTGCCTGCGAATACGCCTTCGACGCGACCGACCTCAACACGGGTGCCTACGTGGCCGCGACCTCGCTCGACTTTACCGCGCCGGTGACGACCGGCTCGGCGCTGGCCCTCGACGGCAACGCCGCCGCCAACCGCACCGCAATCAGCGCCACGATCACCGGGCTCAACTGGGCGCCCGGCCAGTCGCTCACGCTGCGCTGGACCGATGTCGACGACACCGGCAGTGACGACGGCCTGGCCATCGACGACCTCAGCTTCAACACCCCGGTGGCGGCGGGCAACGTCCTCCCGGCCGTCGTGTACACCACGCCGGCGTCGGGCGCGGTCAACGTGCCGACCGCCTCGGCGATCACGGTCGCCTTCAACGAGGCCGTGCAGGTCACGCCGGCCTCCTTCACACTTAGTGGCGCCGTTTCCGGCGTGCACGCCTTCACACTGGCCGGCGGCCCGAGCGGCTACTCGCTCACGCCCGACTCGCCGTTTGCCGAGGGCGAGCTGGTTACATTAACGGTGAACGCCGCCGCGGTGACCGACGCCACGACCGGATCCCATCACCCGATGACGGACTACACCGCGACATTCATCACGTTCTCCAGTGCGCCGCTCCCGATCCATACGGTCCAGGGCGCGGGTCTCACCAGCCCCTACAAAGGCTACACGGCCACCGTCCAGGGTGTCGTGACGGCCACTTTCCAGGCCGCCGGCGGGATCGGCGGCTATTACCTTGAGACCCCCGACGCGCAGCAGGATGCGGACCCGGCGACCTCGGAGGGAATCTACGTCTTCGATAACACCAACTCGGTCACGGTTGGCGACCTCGTCACCGTTACTGGCACGGTGACCGAATATCTCTCTTCCGGCGCTGCGGCGACGATGACGCAAACGGAAATGTCGGCGCTCACGACCTTCACCGTGGTCAGCTCCGGCAACCCGCTGCCGACCGCGGTTCCCGTTACGCTGCCGTTCGCGAGCGCCTCGGCTGCCGAGCGCTATGAGGGCATGCGCGTGAGCTTCCCGCAGTCGCTGACGGTCACGGACAACTATGATCTGGGGCATTTTGGCGAGGTGCTCCTCAGCAACGGCCGGCTGCCGCAGCCCACAAACATCGTGGCGCCCGGCGCGCCGGCGCAGGCCCAGGAGGCGGCCAACCTGCTCAACCAGATCCTGCTCGACGACGGTTTGAGCACGACGTACCCGTCGCCGACGCCATTCCTGAACGGCGCGAATCCCGCTACGGCCACGCGACGCACCGGCAGCACGGCGGCTGGCGTGACCGGCATCCTCGATACGCGCTTCGGGCTTTACGTGGTCGAGCCGACGGCGGCGCCCGTATTCACCGACGCCAACGCGCGCGGCCCGGCGCCGGCTTCGCTCGGCTCCCTCCGCGTGGTCTTTGGCAACGTGGAGAACTTCATGAACGGCGATGGCCTGGGCGGCGGTTTCCCGACCTCGCGCGGCGCCACCTCGTACGCCGAATACCAACGGCAACTCGCGAAGGTCACGGCCGGCATCCTCGGGCTCGCGCCGGATATCATGGGCCTCAGCGAGGTTGAGAACGACAAGGTTACGAACGGCGAGACGGACAGCTACGGCCCGACCAGCGCCATCGCGCAGCTGGTGGCCAGCCTCAACGCCAACGCGCCGGCCGGCACCACGTACGCGTTCGTGAACGCGGCGGCCGTCGACATCGTCACCGACCTGATCCACTCCGCGATCATCTACCGCGTCGAAACCGTCGAGCCCGTGGGCGCGCCGGCCATACTGGACAACGTCTACTTCAACAACCATGCGCGCAATCCGCTGGCCCAGACCTTCCGCGAGAAGGCAACCGGGGCGAAATTCACCTTCTGCGTGAATCACTTCCGGGCCAAGGCCAGCGCCTCGAGCCTCACCGACGGCATTTCGCCCAACCCGAACAACGACCAGGGCGACGGCCAGGGCACCAACAACTACATCCGGACCAAGGAGGCACAGGCGCTGACTGCCTGGCTCGCCACCGATCCGACTGGCAGCGGCAACGCGCGCGTGCTCATCGTCGGCGACCTGAATTCGTACGCGAAGGAGGACCCGATCACGGCCATCACTGGCGCCGGCTACCAGAATGTGGTGGAGCACTTCGAAGGCGCTGATGGCTGGTCCTATGCCTTCAACGGCGAATTCGGCCATCTCGACCATGCGCTGGCCTCGCCAAGCCTCGCGACCGAGGTTGTGAGCGCAGCGACCTGGCATACCAACTCGGACGAGCCCGTCTATTACGACTACACGCTCGCCAACAAGGATGCCACGCAGCAGGCGATCAACGCCGGGACGCCTTATCGCTACTCCGACCATGACCCCGTGGTGGTCGGCTTGAACCTCAGCGCCGCGCCGACGATCACCGCCGTGCTGAATTCACAGGTGGCGGTCGTCGGCAGCAACGTAACCTTCTCGGTCACGGCCATCGGTTCCCCCGCGCCGACCTTCCAGTGGCGGCGAAATGGCATGGCGATCCCAGGTGCCACGAGCTCGACCTACACAATTTCGGGCGTGCTCACCGCCAATGCCGGTGATTACGACATCGTCGTCTCCAACAGCGTCGGCTCGGCCACTTCGAACACGGCCACCCTTGTGGTCAACCCGGCTCCGGCGGGCCTCACCTTGTCGAATCTGGTCTCGGCCTACGATGGCACACCGCATCCGGTCACGCTGACGACGACCCCGGCGGGCCTGCCCGTGACGATTACTTACGACGGCAACGCGACGCCGCCCACCAACCCCGGTACCTATACCGTGGTCGCGACCAGCCGCAGTCCCGACTATACAGGCAGCGTCACCGGCACGCAGATCATCACGGTCACAGCCCTGGTCCGACACGCACCGACGCTCAACGGCGAACTCGACGGCTCGATCCAGGTGCTTTCGGCCGAGGGCATCACCCTCAACGGCAATGCTGCGGTCACGTCCGACCTGCTCGTTCCCGGGATGCCGGCCGTCAAGCTCAACGGGCACCCGGACTACGCCGGCACGATTGATGGCAGTGGCGCAGCGACGCCCACGAACTTCGCGATCACCCTGAACGGCAACTCGACCCTACGGCACATCGTCCGCCGGACGGAGCCGATCGCCATGGCGGTCGTGGCGGCTCCGCCCGCGCCCGCGGGCACCCGCAACGTGACGCTGAACAAGGCCAGCGACAGTCCGGGCGATTTTTCGACCCTGCGCAACCTCACGCTGAATGGCAGCGCCGGGCAGGTTGAAGTGCCGCCTGGTACCTACGGCGATTTCACGGCGAATGGCAGCAGCAGCTTTGTTCTCGGCGTGGCCGGCTCTTCGACGCCCGCGGTCTACAACCTGCAGAACCTGGCCTTGAACGGCAACAGCCGGTTGGTGATCGCTGGTCCCGTGGTCCTGACCCTCGCCAACGGCACCACGCTCAACGGCAGTGTCGGCTCACCCGATCATCCTGAATGGCTGAGCCTCGAGGTCGCCGGAGGCGGCGTCACGCTCAATGGCGGCGCGTCCTTCGACGGCTTTGTGGTCGCGCCCAGCGGCACGGTAACCATCAACGGCAACTCCCATCTGACGGGCAACGTCGAGGCCGATCGGCTCACGCTCAACGGCAACGGCGTACTCGCGGAGCCCCTGTTCTGAGGCGAACTGCTGCGTCTCGCGTAGGGCTGCACCTTGGGGCAGCCGCCTCGTGTTCACGGCTGCCTCGCGCGCGTGCGGCTGGACCGAGGTCCAGCCCTACACGTTGCGGCGACGATTAACTGCGACTGCGCGCCCCACCTTGCCTTTCGGCACCCGCCGACTTGGCTGGCAGACATGACCAAGAAGGAAAGGGCCGCCTTTGTCGCCCGCCGCCTGGCCGAACTCTATCCCGAGACGCCGATTCCGCTGGATCATCGCGACGCCTACACGCTGCTCGTGGCCGTGTTGTTGTCGGCGCAGTGCACGGACAAACGGGTTAACCTGACGACACCGCACCTGTGGGCGCTCGCGGACAATCCTGCAGCGATGGCGCTAGTGCCAGTGGCCAGGATCCAGGAAATCATCCGGCCGTGCGGCCTGGCACCGCAGAAGGCGAAGGCCATCGCCGGGTTGTCGCGGCTGATGATCGAGCGGCACGGCGGCGCGGTGCCGCGGACGTTCGCAGAACTCGAGGCGCTGCCCGGCGTCGGCCACAAAACCGCCTCGGTCGTCATGAGCCAGGCCTTCAGCGTGCCCGCCTTTCCCGTCGACACGCACATCCACCGGTTGGCGCAGCGGTGGAAACTCTCGGACGGTCGCAGTGTCGAGCAGACGGAGCGCGATTTGAAGAAACTCTTTCCGCCTGAGAGCTGGAATCAGCTCCACCTGCGCATGATCTACTTCGGGCGCGAACATTGCACGGCCCGTGGGTGCGACGGGACCGCCTGTGAGCTGTGTCGTGCGCTGTTTCCGAAACGGAAGCGCGCCGTGCGGACGCGGAAATGAGGCAGGCGAAGTCCCGGCATGCCGGACGAGCAGGAAAACACAACCCGCCTTGCCAGGCACCCCTCTTGATAGAGGGGAACTTCGCGAGCGCTGATACGGCTTCCCTCTATGCAATAGGGGTGGCGCGAAGCCACGGGGTGTGTCAGGCGACCGCGGTTGCATACGGAGTGATGTGCCAACCCGTGCGCAGCACGGGGCAACGCTTGCGCAGCGCCGGTGTCCGCGCGGGCGTACCATGGCGGCGTGAAACTGAACTTCCATCCGCTGGCCGGGTTGACGAGGTTCGAACGCTGGTTCCTCGGCGTGGCCTGGCTGGTGATTGCGGTGAAGTGCGTCCTCGTGGCGTGGGCGATCCCGCGCTACAGCGTGCCGATTGCGCCTTGGGTGATCATCGGGCCCACGCTGTTCTTCGCAGGGTTCGCGACCTGGCTCTGGACCACACATCACGAGTGACTCTGGCCGTGGCGCCGGTCCCATTCTGCCTGCTTCCCGCTGGCGGATCACTGGATAGTGTCACCGGGCCCGCAGGGTGAAAACAAGGGTTGATTTCAGGACCCTGCCTCCTAATCGTCTGCCTCCCTTTTCGGGCGCTTAGCTCAGTTGGTTAGAGCACTAGTATCACACACTAGGGGTCACTGGTTCGAGTCCAGTAGCGCCCACCATGCCTTCGCCCCGCGACGCAAGAAGCTAAGGCTGTCCTCCGAAGACTGCCGCGCCGAAGCGAACTAGCGGAGGCGGGCCGATTACCGGTCTGCACCGGAAGCGGCCTACTCAAGAATTCCGAGGAGCTTTTCCCGGCAATCTCTGGAAACAAAGTGATCTGGATTTGAGGATTGCGGATGGACGACTCAACTTAAGGGCATGAGTTTGTCCCCCTTCCCACGCCTGGGTGGATCCATCTTAGCCGGGATCACGGCGATCCTGATGCCATGCACTCTGGGGCGAGCGGCCGAGGCTGAGTTTGCGCCGACGGTGTTGAACAAGTTTGTTCCCACCGGCCCGACGCCATCCGGCATGGTCTGGATCCCCGGGGGCGAATTTTCCATGGGGACCAACGATCCGACCAACGAGGTCTGCGGTGGCCCCGACACCATGGACGACGCCCGCCCGATTCACCGGGTTTATGTCGATGGTTTTTGGATGGATCGCACGGAGGTGACGAACGCCGACTTCGCCCGGTTCGTGGCCGCTACGGGCTATGTCACCGTCGCGGAGCGCAAGCTGAAGGCGGAAGACTATCCCGGGGCGGACCCGGCGATGCTGGTGCCGGGGTCCGTGGTCTTCACGCCGCCCGACCATGCCGTCTCCCTCGGCAATCCGCTGGCGTGGTGGCGCTACGTTCCGGGAGCGGACTGGCGTCATCCGGAGGGTCCGGGCAGTTCAATTGTCGGGCGCGAACAGGAGCCGGTCGTGCAGATCTGCTACGAAGATGCCGCGGCGTTCGCCCACTGGGCCGGCAAAAGTCTGCCGACCGAGGCGGAGTGGGAGTTTGCCGCGCGCGGTGGTCGCGCCGGAGAGCGCTACACCTGGGGGAATGAACTGCAGCCGGGCGGCAAATGGATGGCCAACATCTGGGAAGGACATTTTCCCGACCAAAACACGGGAGCCGACGGCTTCACCGGCATAGCCCCGGTCGGAAAGTTTCCCGCCAATGCATTCGGCCTCTACGACATGGCGGGCAACGTCTGGGAATGGTGCTCCGATTGGTATCGGCCGGATGCGTACAAAAGAGAACTCAAGGCGAGTAAGGGAAAGGTCCTGCGCAATCCGCAGGGGCCGGATCGCGCGGATAGCTTTGATCCGCAGGAGCCCGGGGTGTTGAAGCGGGTGCAGCGAGGTGGCTCGTTCCTTTGCACCGACCAATACTGCACGCGCTACATGCTTGGTTCGCGGGGCAAGGGCGCGCCCGATACCGGGAGTAACCATCTCGGCTTCAGGTGCGTCCGCTCACCCTAGGCGCCTTCGAAGACGACAGCTGCACAACTGGTTAAACAAAAGGCCGCCCGAGCAGTGGGCGGCCTTTAAATTGGGTGCAGGGGTTGGATTTGAACCAACGACCTTCAGGTTATGAGGGGAACCTCAGAGCCGTTGACCCACCGTAGTTTAGCCCCGGTTTCGGGAAAACTTTGGTCCTTTCTTTGGCTACCGTGATTTCGGGGGGTGCTGCTCGTTGCGACGCGCTGCGGGAGGTTTCAAATCAACCTCAACGCAAAGGAGTCTGTCATGAGTCTGGAACTACGCCGGGGAGTCAGCGAATGGTGGTATGGCACCTTCAAAATCAACGGCCGCAAATTCACCAAGAATTTGGGAGTGAAAGTGCAGGGCGTCGTCCCGCCCTCGCTGCGCGAAATGGGCGACATCGTGTTCGAACGCTCGCGCGCCAAAGCCCAGGCTGCGTCCGAAAAATTCCAGGAGGAATTGAAGCGTCGTTCGGCGGCGGAAGAGTTGGTGCAGACCATCCACGAAATCCGGACGGGGTCGCGAGTGAGTTCGATTCCGCTCACCGACGTGGGGGTGCGCTGGGGCGGCGTGCTGCGCCGGCGCCCCTTGAGCGGGAGTTACCAGAAACAGAAGGTCGCCTGCATTGATCGGTTCGTGCGCTTCGTGAAAAAGGCCTCCCCCTCCGTTCATGAGATGGCCCAGGTGCACGCCCCGCTGGCTGCAAGCTTTTGCCAGGCGGAATTGGCCCGGGGCGTGGCCGCGAAGACCTACAACCACACGCTGATTCACCTGCGCTCAGTGTTTCATGTGCTGCGCAAGGAAGCGGGCATCGCCGAGAATCCGTTCGCGGCCATCCCGCTTCAGGACGGCGAGATGGTCTTCCGCAAGCCCTTCTCGGTGGAGGAACTCTCGTTGCTCGAAGAAAAGGCCAAGGCCGATCCCTTCATCTATCCGCTCATCGTGACCGGCATGTGCACGGCCATGCGCCGTGGCGATTGCTGCACGCTGCTGCGCAGTTCGGTCGATCTCGAAGGCGGCTTTGTGACCGTGAAGACCGCAAAGACGGGCGAGACGGTGCAGATCCCGATCTTTCCGCTCCTGCGCAGCGTGCTGGAGAAAGCGTTGGCGAAACCCGCGCCGCGTCCGCCGTTCTACGTCTTCCCGGAATTGGAGACGCATTACCGGCTCAATCCGGATCACCTCACGGACCGCGTGCGCCGCGTCATGAAGGTGGCGGGCTTCTTCAATCCGAAGGAGAACGAGCCGCAGCCGCCGTCGCGCGGCGCCGTGCAGCAGGAACGGGAGCACGGGCTGCGCAAGGCCTCGCTCCGCGATTTCCATTCGTTTCGCGTCACCTGGGTGACCGTGGCGCTCACCGCCGGTGTGCCGCTGGAAATCGTGCAGAAGGTCACGGGGCATCGCACCACCGCGATTGTGCTCAAGCACTACTTCCAGCCCGGGCGGGAGGAGTTTCGGCGCACGCTCGCCGGGAAGCTGCCGTCGCTGCTGGGCGACAGCTCGGCACAACCGGCAGAGGCCTTCAATCTCGGCGAGCTGCGGGCCAAGCTTGTCGCCATGGAGCCTGAGTGGGCGACCTTCGAAACGATACCCGGGCGTAACTACCTAAAACAGAAGGCCCTCCCGAGCAGTGGGCGGCCTTTAAATTGGGTGCAGGGGTTGGATTTGAACCAACGACCTTCAGGTTATGAGCCTGACGAGCTACCAGGCTGCTCCACCCTGCAACGAATGGGAGGTGCATAAGTGCTTATGCGGGCCGTCGCTGTCAACGGGTTTTTCCATTTTCGGGCTGGCCTGCCTGGCTGGCCTCCAAAGGCGCGGCGGAATACCTAATTGCCTGACGCCCCTGCGCGTCCAAGCATCAACGCCTCCGATGAAGATCCACACCTCCGTCCAACGCATCAAATTCCAAGGCTTCGAGGCCGTGGAGCTTCAGACCCCCGCCTTGCGCCTCGTGGCGCTCACCGCCATGGGCCCGCGGGTGGCGTTCCTGGGGCTGCCGGGCGGCGACAATCTCCTGATGTGGACACCGGGCAAATACCGTCGCGGGAAGTGGGACCTGATGGGCGGCCACCGGCTCTGGGTCGCCCGTCCCGGCGCGGACGAGGCCGAGGAAACCTACGCCGCCGACAACCAGCCGTGCCACTTCGACATGCACCCGGATGGGTTCACGATCACCGCCCCCGTTGACCCGGTGCACAAGACGCGCCGGGGCGTACGCGTCGGCCTGCTCGCCCAGGACCGCGTGGAACTCGAACATTTCGTGCGCAACGAGAGCGACATGCTCTGGAGCGGCGGCCTGTGGACGCTTACCTGCACCTTGCCGGGCAAGAAAACCACCTACACGGTGCCGCTCGGCGACGGCTCGGCGTGGGATTACGCCACGGTCGTCGCGTTCCGCACCTGGGGCGGCGGCCACGGGGGCGTCGGCTTTCAGGATCCGCAGTTTAAGTTCACGGACGACGCCATGGTGCTGCATCCTTCGGGCCGCGAGAACAAGCGCATGCTCAAGGCCGACGCCGGCATCATCGCGTTGCACGATCCCGTGCGCCGGCTGGTTTTCGCCAAGCAGACCGGTTACCAGCCGGATGCCAGCTACCCGCTCGGCACCAACCTGGCCCTTTATGTGGGGCCGAAGAACTTCATGGTCGAGATGGAGGCCATGGGCCCGGCTGTCACGCTCAAGCCCGGGCAAACCCTCGCGTTCCGCGAGACTTGGGTCCTCCGCGAGTCCCGCGGAGCACCGACCGCCAAGGCGCTGCGGGCGATGTTCGCGGCGGAGTAGGGCTGCGGGTCGATCGGACGCCGTCTTGCTGCGCCCCCCGTTTCGGATGTAGGTCGGGGTTTATCCCCGACGTGTCGGGCGTGAAGCCCGACCTACCGGGTTCCGCGTGCGCCGCGCGGGCGATCGCACCGATTCGCCATCCACCCAGCTGGCGCCGATCAGCGTCGCCCGCGGAAAGGCCGGGATGCCGGACTCATTGTGGTGGATCTGGCTGACGACCATGTCGACCGCCGCCTCGCCGACGAAATCGTTGTGCTGGTTCATGCCGGAAATCTCGGCGTGGCTGGCGCGCCATTCGAGCTGGATCACCCCGACATCCTTCGGCACGCGCAGGCCGCGTTCCTCCAGCCAGGGATAGACGATGTTATAGAGTGAAAGCAGCACGTCGGGCTGATGGCGCTCGAACCATTCGTGGAACAGGCTCGGTTTGGACCGGGCGTGATCGATTTCCATGAATGCAGGCACGCGGCGAAGTCGCGGCAGGCCCTGTTGGGCGGTCAGCATCGCGCCCGAGAACCGGCCTTCGACCAGCCGGTCGATCCGTTCCTCAACCACGAGCGCGGGCCGCTGGTAGCCGAGCGCCAGCGCCCGTTCGAAGGCCTGGATAACGAGATCATGGTGGTCGACGCAGCTGAACGACAACGCCGGATCGCGCGTCCGCACGCCCGTGACCACGCAGGGAAAACTTTCCCAGACCGGCAGCAGGTGGGGCGGCAGCCGGTTCTGGTCCATCATGCCGACGATGATGATGCCTTTGATGGCGCGGGTCCGCAGCACGCGGATCCAGCTTTCCGCCTTCAGCTTCGGGTCATGGAGCCAGAAGCGGTCGAAGGAATAGCCAAGTCGCTGGGCCCGCCGCTCGCAACCGTCGACATAGGCGGGAATGGTGGCATGCGTGCTGAAAGCCTTCGGGTCGCGATGCGCATTGACCAGCGCGAGCTTCGCCTGGAATCCGGCCGTTTGCGTCGAACGCAACTGCGCCATCAGGTGCGACACGATCGGGTTTGTCCGATACCCGAGGCGTTCGGCGATCTGGCGGATCTGCGCCCGGGTTGATTCCGGCAGCTGCGGGCTGCCGCGCAGCGCGAGCGAGACCGTGTTCTTCGAACAACCGGCCTCGGCCGCGATCATGCTCATGCTGACGCGTCCGGTGGGCATGATGGAAAAGGGAGGTGGATTGCGGCTGAAACGCCGGACGGCAGCGCCGCTAGGCGGCGGCCACGCCCGCCATCAGCCGCATCAGCGCAGCTTCGCTAAAATCGGGGCGTTGCACCTCGCCCGCGAGCCGGCCGGCGCGCATGACCAGGATGCGGCGGCAGAGGCCGATCAACTCCGGCAGTTCCGAGGACACCACCAGCAGTGCCTTGCCCTCGCAGGCGAGCTCGTCGAGGAGCTGGTAGATCTCGGCCTTGGCGCCCACATCGACACCGCGGGTCGGTTCATCGATGAGGAGCACATCGCAGGACCGCGCCAGCCATTTGGCGAGGGCGATCTTCTGCTGGTTGCCGCCGCTCAGTCCCGCGGTGATCGTCTCGAGCGACGGGGCCTTCACGCGCAGGCGATCGGCGTAGCGTTTGGCCAGGGAACGCTCGGCGGCCCGACGCACCCAACCGAAGGAGGACAGCGCGGGCAGGGCGGAAAGGACGGTATTCTCGCGGCAATTCAAACCGAGCACGAGTCCCTGGCGCTTGCGATCCTCCGGCACCAGCCCGAGCCCGGCGGCCAGCGCGGCATCCACCGACCCCAGCGCGAGCGGGCGGCCGGCGACCTCGACTTCGCCTGTCGCTTCGGGATCGAGGCCGAATATGGCCTGCGCCATTTCGCTGCGACCCGCGCCCACGATGCCGGCGACCCCGACGATTTCGCCGGCGCGGACTTCCAGGTTGATATCGCGGAAGAGACTCCCGGAGGTGAGGCCGCGGACGGCGAGGCGCACCGGCCCCGGCTCGCGACCGAGATGCGCCGGCGTCGAGATCAGGAGCTCGCGGCCGATCATCTGGGTGACGACCCGGTGCGGGTTCGTCTGCGCAACCTCCTCGGTGATGACATGACGGCCGTCGCGCAGGACGGTGATGTGGTCGCACAGCGCGAAGAGTTCCTCGAGCCGGTGCGAGACATAGATCAGCGTGATGCCGCGGCCTTTGAGTTCGCGCACCAGCTTGAAGAGTTCGGCGGTTTCCGCGGCGGAGAGTGAGCTGGTCGGCTCGTCCATCACGATGACCTTGGCGCCAGTGCCGACCGCTGCGGCGATCTGCACGAGCTGCTCGCGGCCTGTGGACAGCGTGCCGATGATCGCCTCCGGATCGATGTCGGCGTTGATCGTGGCGAGCATGGCCCGGGCCCGGCGACGGAGTTCGGCGCGATCAACAAAACCGCCGCGACGCGGCAGGTCACCGAGGCAGAGGTTTTCGGCCACCGAAAGGTTCGGGCAAAAGGCGAGCTCCTGGTGCACCATCGCGATGCCGAGCTCGCGCGCCGCCAGCGGCGTGTGCGGCCTGATCGCGTGGCCCTCGAGGCGGAGCTCACCGGCATCGGCCGTGTGCACGCCGGCGAGGATCTTGCCCAGCGTGCTCTTGCCGGCGCCGTTCTCGCCGATGAGCGCGTGGCACGTGCCGCGTTCCACGGCGAAGCTCACCCCGTCGAGCGCCAGCACGCCGGGGAATCGCTTCGAGATGCCGTGGAATTCGAGGAAGGGCATGGGAGGAGGCTGATGGTTATCGGTTGAAGGTTATTGGGCGGATGACTTGCCGGGCCTGACGGGCTCGCCACGGATAACCGATAACTTTCAACCAATCACGCCGGACCGGCGGAGCCGGTTCAGTTCGGCAGCCATTTCGCCCAGTTTTTCGCGTACTCGTCGACATTGGCCTTCGTGACGGGAATCAGCGCGCTGATCTCCTTCACGGCCGGCGGATTCTTGTGGTTGACGATCTTTTCGATGAGCAGCTGGACGGTGCGATGGCCCCACTCGTAGCACTGCTGGCCGAGCAGTTCGGAAACGGTGCCGTTGCGGAGGTAGCCGAGCTGGGCGGGCAGGGCGTCGACCGACACGCATTTCACGGTGCCCGGCTGCCATTTGATCGCATCCTCGGTGAACAGCGGCCAGCCGCCGATGAAACCCCAGCCGGTGATATCGGGATTGGCCTGCATCACCTGCTCGACGCGCGCGGCGGCGTCCTGCGGGGTCTCCTTGTGGTAATAGACGTCGCGGATCGTGATGCCGGGATATTTCGCCGCCTCCTCGCGGACGCCCTGCACGCGCTTCTGGAGGTTCGGCGCGTTCGGGTTGCCGGCGAGGACGGCGATGATGCCGCGGCCGTTCATGACCTTGGCCAGCTCGGCCATCACCTGTTTGCCGCACTCGATGTCATCGACGCCGTAAGTGACGAAGCGTTTTGAGGCGGGGGCGTCGGAATCGAACGTCGCGACGGGCACGCCATTGTCGACGGCCCGGTTGATGGCATCGGTGAGCTTGTTGGCGTCGGAGCAGCTGACGGCGATGCCCTCGGCCCCGGCGAGCACGAGCTGCTCGATCGCCTCGGCCTGTTTCTGGGCGTCCTCCTCATTCGGCGTACGCCAGTCGATCTTGATGTTCATGCCGTATTGGGCGCTGAGTTCCTTGGCGGCGTCGTTGGCGCCGACGCGTGCGGCCTGGAACACGGGATTGCCTTGGGACTTGGCGACGAGCCCGATGGTGATCGAGCGCGGCGCGGCGGTGGCGAGCACGGCGCCCGCCAGCGCGAGGAGGAGGGTGGTGGTTTTCTTCATGAGGTAGGGGTTCAGGAGCGGTGGGTGAGACGACGTTTGGAGAGCCAGGTGTTGAAGTTGTCGAGGACGACCGCGGCGATCACGACGGAGCCGATGATGATCTGGCTGTAATTCTGGTCGATGCCGAGGATGACGATGCCGCTGCTGATCATCTGGATGATCAGCGCGCCGAGCACGACGCCGAGGGCCGATCCGCGCCCGCCGGTCAGGCTGGCGCCCCCGACCACGGCCGCGGCGATGACATTCAGTTCGTACCCCTGGCCGTCGCCCGAGGTGGCGGCGCCGTAATAGCCGATCGACAGCAGGGCCGCGATGCCCGCGCTCAAGCCGGAGATGAGGTAGACGCCGAGCTTCACGCGCTCGACCCGGATGCCGCTGAAGCGCGCGGCCACCTCGTTGCCGCCGACGGCATAGACCCGGCGGCCGGCGGCGAGTCGGGCCAGGAAGATCCACCCGATCACGAGCACAGCCACCATCACCAACAGTGGCACGACGCTCAGGCCGTCGCCCACCTCGAAACGTACGAGGCTGCGGAACACCTCGGGAAAGCCGCCGACCGACTGGCCCTTGGTGATGACGAAGGCGATGCCGCGCAGGATGGCCATCGCACCCAGCGTGATGATGAACGGGTGCACGCCGAGCGCGACGATCAGGCCGCCGTTGGCCAGCCCGCAGAGCATGGCCGTCCCGACGCAGGCGCCCATCCCGAGCAGCGCGCCCAGCCACGGCGCGGTCGCGGCGGCGGCACCATCCGGCCCGTAATGTTGCAGCACGAGGGCCCCGACGACGGAGGCGAGTGCGTAGATGGCGCCAACGGAAAGGTCGATGCCGCCGGCGATGATGACGACCGCCATGCCGACCGCCATGATGGCGGTGAAGCTGGTGTCCTTGGCGAGCTGGGCAAAATTCTGGGCGTTGAGAAATTTATTCCGCGCCACGAAGGCCGGCACGCGCTCGCCCTCGGCATTGACCGTGAACACCCGTTTCCGGCCGCCGTCGGGCGTGCGCTCGAACTGTGGAATCCGCACCGTGCCGCTGAAAACCGTCAGCAGGAGTCCGAGTCCGACAATGACGATCAGCAGGCCGCTTTCCTGGAAGCGGAAGAGGTTGCGCAGAAAGGGGGGCATGAGGAATCGACCGCTTCAAGTATGCACCGTTCCGCTGGCGGCACGTCAACCCTTACCCGTGTCCCATGAATTCGTGGCATCGGGGTGGAGCCGGCACTCCGTGCGGGGTTCTTCCAGTGGAGGCGGGACCATCAGTCCCGCGGGCTGTGATGCAAGTTTTCCAGTGCGGGGCTGATGGCCCCGCCTCCGCACCCGGCGAACCAAAACACAATGCAGGTCCGCCCGCCTAACGGCTTTGCAGCTTGCCTCGCCCGCGCGTCGCCGGCATCAATGCGGCGTTCATGCCGCCGGGGCACCCCCGATCATCCGTTCCCGGACGGTCATATCCCTATGCATGTTCTCTCCGCCCCCTTGTTCGCCGAAACCGGTGGTGCCGGTCCGGTGTTGTTGAAGCTCGCCTCGGTCGACTACCTGATCCTGGCATCATACTTCATCTTTGTCATCGCGATCGGTTGGGTGATCCGGCGCTCGATGAAGACGAGTTCCGACTTCTTTGAATCGGGTCGCTCGCTGCCGGCGTGGATCTGCGCGCTCGGCTTCATCGGCGCGAATCTGGGAGCGCAAGAAGTGATGGGCATGGCGGCCTCGGGCGCCAAGTACGGCATCGCCACCAGCCATTTCTACTGGGTCGGTGCGATTCCCGCGATGGTCTTCGTCGGCATTTTCATGATGCCGTTCTACTATGGGTCGAAGGCCCGCTCGGTGCCCGAGTACCTGAAGCTGCGTTTCGACGAGAAAACGCGCACGTTCAACGCGCTCTCGTTCGCCGTGATGACCGTGTTCTCGTCGGGCATCTCGATGTTCGCCCTGGCCAAGCTCCTCAATGCGATCCTCGGCTGGAACTTCGACGCGTGCATCATTTTCTCCAGCCTGATCGTGCTGATCTACATCTACTCGGGCGGCCTGACCTCGGCCATCTACAACGAGGTGCTGCAGTTCTTCCTGATCGTGCTCGGTTTTCTGCCGCTCATAATCCTTGGCCTGCAGGACATCGGCGGCTGGTCCGGCCTCATGCACAACCTTGATGCCTACTCGGCCACCAAGGGCATGCCCGGCGCCTGGAGCCACTCGTGGCAGTACATGGGTGATGCCAAGGCGAATCCGATCGGCATCGAGTGGTTCGGTCTCGTGGCCGGCCTCGGCTTCGTGCTCTCGTTCGGTTACTGGTGCACGGACTTCCTGGTCATCCAGCGCGCGATGGCGGCCAAGGACATGAACGCCGCCCGCCGCACGCCCCTGATCGCCGCCATCCCGAAGATGATGTTCCCGGCCCTTGTGATCCTACCCGGCATGCTCGCCATCGCGCTCTACCACAAGGGCGGCACCGCGGGGATCGGCCTGCCCGTCGGGACGGACGGCAATCCCGACTACAACATGGTCGTGCCGGCGATGCTCGCGAAATATTTCCCCAATGGCATGCTCGGCATCGGCCTGACGGCCCTGATGGCCTCGTTCATGTCCGGCATGGCGGGCAACGTCACCGCCTTCAACACGGTCTGGACGTACGACCTCTACCAGCGCTGGATCAACGCCGACGCCACCGACGCCCACCTCATTCGCGTCGGCCGCGTGACGACGGTCGTCGGCTTGATCATCAGCGCGGTCTGCGCCTACGCGGCGGCGAAATTCAACAACATCATGGACATGCTCCAGCTGGTGTTCGGCTTCGTGAACGCGCCGCTCTTCGCCATCTTCCTGCTCGGCATGTTCTGGAAACGCGCCACCGGCCATGGGGCCTTCTTCGGCCTGCTGCTCGGCACGCTCTCGGCCGCCATCTTCCAGGGCAGCACGCTCCCAGTCGGCGAGACCGCCGGCTTGCTCAAGGGCGGCTGGCTCGGCGTGCACCACACCTTCGTCAGCTCGATGGCGCAAAACTTCTGGATGGCGATCTTCGCCTTCAGCGGCTGCTTCCTCGGCACATTGTTCATCTCGCTCGCCACTTCGCCCAACCGGACTGACGACCAGCTCCGCGGCCTCGTGTATTCGCTCACCGAGAAACACAAGGATGCCCACGGCCCGTGGTACGTGCGTCCGTTCCCGCTCGGCATGACCGTGCTCGGCGCAACCCTCGTCCTCAACATCATCTTCTGGTAACCCCGAACCGCTTTCGCCCATGCAACTCGACATCCGCCAGCCCATGGGGCTCCTCTTCCTGATCCTCGGCGTCATCCTGCTCGTGTACGGCTTTGCCTCGGATCCCGCGATCTATGCGACCCACTCGCTCGGCCAGAACGTAAACCTCGTCTGGGGCGCGGTATTCGCAGTCTTCGGAGCCTTCATGCTCTACCTCGCGCGCCGGAAGAAGACGTAAGCGGAGCCTTGGGGTAGGTCGGGCTTTACGCCCGACATGTCGGGCGTAAAGCCCGACCTACGGATTCTCGCGGGTCGAGGCGACGCGCATAGCTCCCGCTGGTTTTTCTATAGAAGCGGGTTTACCCCGCGATTCAGCGTCGTCGATCGCGGCATAAAGCCGCTCCTCCACCGATCGAGTCGCCCGCAGGGCGGGCGGAATCCTCACTTCTTCTGCCCGTAATACGCGCCCGGCCCGTGCTTGCGCTTGAAATGCTTGGCGAGCAGCGCGGCCTCGATCGGCTTCAGGCGCGGCTCGAGTTGGAGCGACAGCAACGCCATGTGCGCGCAGCACTCAAGCGCGACGGCGACCTCGACCGCCTTGGCCACGGTCACTCCCCAGGCAAAGGGCGCGTGACGATTCACGAGCACGCCGGGACAATCGAGCGGGTCGAGTTCGTCATCGAGGAACCGCTCGACGATGACGTTGCCCGTTTCCCATTCGTACGCGCCGCCGATCTCCCGCGCGGTCATCTTCCGCGTCACCGGGATTTCGCCGCAAAAGTAATCGGCGTGCGTCGTGCCGAAGATCGGCACCGGCCGCCCGGCCTGGGCAAACGCCGTCGCCTGCGTGCTGTGGGTGTGCACGATGCCGCCGACGGCTTTGAAGGCGAGATAGAGGCGTCGATGCGTCGGCGTGTCGGAGGAGGGGTTCAGCGCGCCTTCGACTTTTTTCCCCTCGAGGTCGACCAGCACCATGTCGGTCGGTTTGAGCGCCGTATAGTCCACGCCGCTGGGTTTGATGGCGAAGATGCCGCGCCCACGGTCGAGCGCGCTGGCATTGCCGAAGGTCAGGTTGATCAACCCGTGTTTTGGCAGGGCCAGGTTGGCCTCGTAGGACTCGCGTTTGAGTTCAGTCAGCATGAAAGGAATGCCACCACGAAATACGCTGAAAACGCGGAGAGCTGACGCCCGACGAAGGATTCATCGTCTCCCCGTGTATTGGGTGCACTTGGCGGTGGCAAGAGTCGGTCAGACCCGCAGCCCCTGGGCGAGGGCGTAGTACAGGTCGTTGTGCCGGAGCTGCTGCTTGAACCCCCGCAGCTCGGTCTGCGCGTCGATGACCGCCAGCTCGATGCCGGCGATCTCCGCCAGGTCCTCGAGTTGCTCGGTCGTGACACTGTAGCTGTAGCCGGTATGGTGCGCGCCGCCGGCGTGGATCCATGCCGCGCACGCGGTCTTGAAGTCAGGCTGGCATTCCCAGACGGCGCGGGCGACGGGCAACTTGGGGAGTTTCGGCGTCTTCACCGCGGTCACCTCGTTGACGAGAAGGCGGAAGCGGTTGCCGAGGTCGATGAGCGAGGCGTTGAGGGCCGGACCGGCCGGCGCATCGAAGACGAGGCGCACCGGGTCCTCCTTGCCGCCAATGCCGAGCGGGTGGATCTCGAGCGAGGGCTTGGTGGCGGCGATCGATTCACAGATCTCGAGCATATGGGCGCCGAGCACCTGGTGCCCGCCGGGCGCGAGATGATAGGTGTAGTCCTCCATGAACGACGTGCCGCCGGGCAGCCCGTCGCCCATGACCTTCATGGCCCGCAGCAACGCCGCGGTCTTCCAGTCGCCCTCGGCACCGAAACCATAACCATCCGCCATCAACCGCTGGACCGCGAGGCCGGGCAACTGGCGCAGCCCGTGCAGGTCCTCGAAAGTTGTCGTGAAACCCTTGAACCCACCCTCCTCGAGGAACGCGCGCAAACCGAGTTCGATGCGCGCCCCATAACGCAGCGATTCGTGCCGGGCGCCGCCCTGGCGCAGCTCCTTCGCCACCTTGTAGCGATCTTCGTATTCGGCGCAGAGCTGGTCGACGTGACGGTCGTGGATGCCGACATCGGAAATCTTCGCCACGAGGTCGCCAACGCCATGGCCATTGACGGCGAAACCAAAGCGGATCTCGGCGGCGACCTTGTCACCCTCGGTCACGGCCACCTGGCGCATGTTGTCACCGAAGCGGACGAACCGCGCACCCTGCCAGTCGTGCCAGGCACGTGCCACCCGGGCCCACGCGCCGAGGCGTTGCTGGACCTCGTCGTCGCTCCAATGGCCGACCACGACCTTGCGCCCGAGCCGGAGGCGGGTGTGCAGGAATCCCGCCTCGCGGTCGCCATGGGCCGCCTGGTTGAGATTCATGAAATCCATGTCGATCTGGTCCCACGGCAGGTCGCGATTGAACTGCGTGTGCAGGTGGCAGAACGGCTTCCTCAAGGCGGTCAGCCCGCGGATCCACATCTTCGAGGGTGAGAAGGTGTGCATCCACAGGACCAGGCCGGCGCATTTCGCGTCGGCGTTGGCCTCCAAGCAAAGCTGCGTGATTTCGTCCGGCGTCGTGAGCAGCGCCTTGAAGTGGACGGGCACGGGAATGTGCTTCGAATTCGAAAGGGCGGTGGCGACAGACCGGGCATTGGCTGCGACCTGCTTGAGCGGGCCGGGCCCGTAGAGATGTTGCGAGCCACAGACGAACCAGATTTCGGCGGGGGCGAGATTTTTCATGGGAGAGTAGTTTTTGACCACGGATTACATGGATGAATACGGAACCAACCCCGGGCACTTGTCATCCTGAGCGCAGCGAAGGATCCACGGCATCGGGGGCAACATCATCTTCGGCGGCATGGATTCTTCGCCTCGCGCAGAATGACAGGAAGCGAACTTGAGAATTTACTGCAGCGTCAGCACCACCACCGACTTGGCCGGCAGCTCGACGCTGAGCTTGCCGTCGGCGAGCCTGGCGCCGTTAAAGGCGACCGGCTCGACCGTGTGCGGAGCCTCGAAGGTGTTATGGCTGGTGATCGCAGGCGCGGTGAGCACCCGACCCGACACCGCCTTGGTGGCGAGGCCTTCGAGGGCGCAGGAAACACTGATCGCGTTGTGCGGATCGGCGTTGGTGAAGGAAACGTGCACGACCCCGGCGGCATCGCGGGAGGCGGAGGCGCTGACGGCGGGAATTTTCTGGTCGCCGATGACGTAATCCGGCGACGTGACCGCGAGCGGCAGCGACGTGGCGCCCTGGTGGACGTTGAGCATCTCGAACACGTGGTAGGTCGGAGTGAGCACCATCTTGTCGCCATCGGTCAGGATCATCGCCTGGAGGACGTTCACCATCTGGGCGATGTTTGCCATGGTGACACGATCGGCGTGCGCCTGGAAGATATGCAGATTGATCGCGGCGA
This sequence comes from Lacunisphaera sp., assembly GCA_035549095.1. Lineage (GTDB taxonomy): Bacteria > Verrucomicrobiota > Verrucomicrobiia > Opitutales > Opitutaceae > Lacunisphaera. The sequence goes on from DASZRV010000066.1 coordinate 463,802, forward strand.
GGATGGCGTCGCGCAGTGAGTTTTGCTGGAAGAGGAATCCGGGGTTGGTGCCGGGTTCGACATCGGTCCAGACGCCCCACTCGTCGACCACGAGGCCGACGCGCTTCTGGGGGTCGTATTTGTCCATGATGGCCGAATGCTTTGTGATTAGCTCCTCCATCTTGAGCGTCCGATGGAGCGTGGCGAAGTATTCGGCCTCATCGAAGTTCGTGGCCGAACCCTTGGTACGCCAGTTGCCCGACGGGACCGTGTAGAAGTGCAGCGCGAGCCCGTCCATCTGGCGGGCCGCATCCTTCATCATTGTCTCGGTCCATTCATAGTTGTCGCCATTGGGGCCACAGGCGATGCGCTTGATCCGATTCTCGGGACCGGGCGTGTAGTTTTTGACGAAGGTATTGTAGCGCTTGAAATTGTCGGCGTAGAACGACGCGGTCATGTTGCCGCCGCAGCCCCAGCTCTCGTTGCCCACGGCGACGAACGGGACCTTCCACGGCGCGTCGCGGCCGTCCGCGCGGCGCATGTTGGCCATGGGCGAGCTGGCGGGCGAGGTCATGTACTCGACCCACTCCATCGCCTCCTGCACGGTGCCGCTGCCGACATTGAGGCAGACGTAAGGCTCGATGCCGAGCATCTCGCAGAGGTTGAGGAATTCGTGCGTGCCGAAAGCGTTGTTCTCAACGACGCCGCCCCAGTGGGAGTTGTACATCGACGGGCGCTTCTCGCGCGGGCCGATGCCGTCCTTCCAGTGGTACTCATCGGCGAAACAGCCGCCCGGCCAGCGCAGTTGCGGCACCTTGAGGTTCTTCAGGGCGGCGAGGACATCATTGCGGTAGCCCTGGGTGTTGGGAATGGACGAATCGGGGCCGACCCAGATGCCGCCATAGATGCAGTGGCCGAGGTGCTCGGCGAACTGGCCGTAGATTTCCTTGTGGATGACGGCGCCGGGCTGGTCGGCATGGAGCGTGAGCGTGGCGGCCGGTTCGGCGGCGCTGAGGTTCAGGCCGAGCGCGAGGCCGAGGGCGCACGCGCCGAGGGGTTTCGGCAGGGTGAATGACATGGACGGATGGGGTTAGCTTTTGAGCGCGAGCAGATCCTTCATCACGCGCGTGAGGTCGGCCGACTGGTTCAGGCCGCCAAAGGAATCGTGCAGCTGCCGATAAAGCGCATAGAGCCGATCGTAGGTCTGTTGCGCGGCGGCGCGCGGCTTGTAGGCCACTTTCTTCAACGACGTCATCTTGCGCTGGGCCGTGGGGAAGTCCGGATGGGCGCCTGCGAGCACGGCGGCGGACACGGCCGAGCCGAGTGCGCAGGCCTGGCTGGAGCCGGACACCAGCATCGTGCAGCCGGTGACGTCGGCATAGATCTGCATCAAGAGCGGATTTTTTTCCGCGATGCCGCCAGCGCAGACGACACGATCAATGGGGACTCCGTACTCACGGAATCGTTCGATGATGGCGCGCGCGCCAAAGGCCGTCGCCTCGATGAGTGCACGGTAGATCTCGGCCTGGGTCGTGTGCAGCGTGCAGCCGAGGATCAGGCCGGTGAGCAGCGGGTCGACGAGGATGGTGCGGTTGCCGTTCTGCCAGTCGAGGGCGAGCAGGCCGCTCTGGCCGGGGCGCAACTTCGCGGCTTCCTTCGTCAGGCGCGCATGACGGGCGGCATCGCCTTCACAGACGACTTCGACCCACCATTTGAAGATGTCGCCAACCGCCGACTGGCCGGCTTCGAGGCCGTAAAAACCCGGCAGGATCGCGCCGGGCACGATGCCGCAGATGCCGGGGATGTCGGGCACTTTCTTTTGGGCCGAAACCACGCCGCAATCGCAGGTGGAGGTGCCGATGACCTTGACGAGCGTGCCTTCCGCGACGCCGCAGCCGATCGCGCCGTAGTGGACGTCGAATTCGCCGATCGCGATCGGGATGCCGGCGGGCAGCCCGAGCCTGGCCGCCCACTCCGGGCAGAGCTTGCCGGCGCTGCCGGTGGCATCATGGGCTTTGGCGTAGAGCCGATCGCGCAAGTCGGCCAGCGCGGGATCGAGCAGGGCGAGAAATTCCTTGTCCGGGAGACCGCCCCAATCTTCCGAGTACAGCGCCTTGTGGCCCGCGGCGCAGATCCCGCGCTGGACCAGGCGCGGATCGGTGACACCGGCGAGGACGGCCGGCACCCAGTCACACAATTCGACCCAGGAGTAGGCCGCGTCGAAGACCTTCGGCGCGACCTGCCGGCAATGCCAGATTTTCGACCAGAACCATTCGGAGGAATACGTGTTGCCGCACTTGGCGATGAATTGCGGCCGGTGCTGCGCGGCGAGCTCGGTGATCCGCGCCGCCTCGCGGTGGCTGGTATGGTCTTTCCAGAGCCAGCATTGCGCGTGCAGGTTCTTTCGCCACTTTGCACCCAGGGCGAGCGGCACGTTGCGGGCATCGACCGGGATCGGGCTGGAGCCGGTGGTATCGACACCGATGCCCACGACTTGCGCCGGGGTGAAACCGCGGACCTTGCGCGCGGCGGCCAGGACACCGCGAACGCTCTTTTCCAAGCCGAAGAGATAATCGCCGGGGTGCTGGCGGGCGAGATGATGGTCCCGGGCATCGAGCAGCACGCCTTCGCGGCCACTGGGGTAGCCGACGACGTAGCTCGCCAGTTCGGCGCCATCCGCGCAGCGGACCACGAGGGCGCGCACGGAATTGGTGCCGTAGTCTAAGCCGAGGGTAAACACGGGGGCAAGGTAGCGGCTCCGCCGAGAAGCGGGGAACCACCCTGCTGTTTGACAGTCACGTCGCAGCCGCGCGAACCGAAAACGGCCCGCGCGGGCGATCTCACTCCTCGGGCCGGCGAAACTCCTTGTGATCCTCGCGCTGCGTCGCGCCCATCTTCTTCACGAGGTCGGCCGCGGCGGCATTGTCATTGGCCTTCAACGCCGCCTCGAGCTTCCCGACCAGCCCGAGAAATTCCTTCATGTGCGCGCGGTAATCCTCCACGAACTTGGCGCGCTCGGCGGCGGGCACGTCCTGGGCGCGGACCGGCTCCAGCTTCAGCGCCTTCTCGAGGTTGCCCTGGATCTCGGTCACGAGCGCGAGCGTGGCGGCGTTGTCAGCGGGATTGTCGACCTGCTTGCGCACGGTGCGCCAGGCATGGCCGACCTTCTCCATGGTTTTACCGAGCTCGGTATCGGGCTCCTTGTGTTCGTGCTTTTGCTGGGCGCGCAGCATGGACGCGGCCGGCAGGGCGAGGAGGAGGGTGAGGGCAAGACGCAGCAAGGGGTTTTTCATGGATGGGATGAGTCGCGGACCGTACGGGAAAATCGCCCGATGGCCAGAAAGAGTTGCAACGACCGCCAAACATGACTGTCACACCGAGTGAGCATTGTGGCGTTGCGACCGCGGAAAAATAGTCTTTCTTCTTCCGTCCGGACGCCCGCCACCGGCACCGATTCCACCCCGTTTCCCCGTATGAAATCCTCCTTGTTGTCCAAGTCATTTGTCGTCCTCGCCGCCGGTCTTGCCGCCCTCCCGGCCTTGGCCAAGCCGCTGAAGATCGGGTTCGCCCAGACCGGCGCCGAGAGCGCCTGGCGCACCGCCAATTCCGAGTCGATGAAGGCCGAGGCGGCCAAGCGCGGCATCGACCTCAAGTTCGCCGACGGCCAGGGCAAACAGGAGAACCAGATCCGTGCCATCCGGTCGTTCGTGACGCAGGGCGTCGACGCTATCGTGGTCGCGCCGATTGTCGAAACAGGTTGGGATCCCGTGCTGCGCGAGGCCAAGCGCGCCCACATCCCGGTCATCATCACCGACCGCACCATCCAGACGTCGGATGAGTCGCTCTACACCTGTTTCATTGGCTCCGATTTCTACAAGGAAGGCGAGATGGCCGCCGACTGGCTGGCGAAGAAGGTGAACGGCAAGGGCCGGATCGTCGAGCTCCAGGGCACGCCCGGCTCGGCCCCGGCCAACGAGCGCCGCAAGGCCTTCGCCGACGCCATCGCGAAATATCCCGACCTGAAGGTCATCGATTCGCAAAGCGGCGACTTCCGGCGCACCGGCGGCAAGGAGGTCATGGAAGCGTTCATCAAGAAGCACGGCCGCGACATCGACATCGTCTATGCGCACAACGACGACATGGCGCTCGGCGCCGCGCAGGCGATCGAGGAGGCGGGCCTGAAGCCGGGCAAGGACATCATCATCGTCAGCATCGATGCCATCCGCGAAGGCGTGCAGGCGGTCGCCGACGGCCGCATCAATTGCACGGTGGAATGCAACCCGCTGTTCGGGCCCAAGGTTTACGACACGGTCCAAAAGATCCTCGCGGGTGAGAAGGTCGAGCGGAAGTCCTACAACAAGGACGAGCTGTTCGATTCGACCAACGCCGCCGCCGCGCTGCCGACCCGGCAGTACTGAAGGTTTTGAACCGCCACTCTGCGCTAATGAACGCTGATGCCGGGGAAAGTCCGACCGACGCTTCCTCCTTAGCGACCATTAGCGCGGATTAGCGGTTAACTGTATTCCTTCAGTCGTGTCCAACGGCGCTTTGCTCGAACTTCGCGGGATCGGGAAGAAGTTTCCCGGCGTGGTCGCGCTCGCCGGCGTCGATTTCACCGTCCGGGCGGGCGAGATCCAAGCGCTGTTGGGGGAAAATGGCGCCGGGAAGTCGACCTTGATCAAGGTGCTCACCGGCGTGCACGCGGCCGACGCGGGCGAGATTCGCCTCGATGGCCATGTGATCCGCCCCGCCTCGCCGCGCGAAGCCGAGGAGCTGGGCATCAGCACGGTCTACCAGGAGGTGAACCTCGTGCCCTCGCTCTCGGTCGCGGAGAACATCACTCTCGGGCGTCAGCCCGGGCGGGCCGGCTTTCTCAACTGGGGCGCCATCCGGCGGCGGGCCCGCTCGGCTTTGGCGCGGCTTGAAATCGAGTGCGATGTCGACGCCGAGCTCGGGTCCCTCTCGGTGGCGCTGCAGCAGATGGTGGCGATCGCCCGCGCCCTCGATACGTCGGCCAAGCTTCTCGTGCTCGACGAGCCGACGGCCAGCCTCGACGAACGCGAGGTGGCCGAGCTCTTCACCGTCATGCGCAAGCTGCGGGGCGACGGCCTCGGCATCGTGTTCGTCACGCATTTCCTCGACCAAGTCTACGCCGTGACCGACCGCATGACCGTGCTGCGCAACGGCCAGCTCGTGGGCGAATTCGCCACGGCGGAGCTGTCGCGGCTGGATCTCGTCGGCAAGATGCTCGGCCGCGAAGTGACGGCCGCGGATTTCTCGCCCGGCAAGCCGGCGGAACGCGCCGCGCGCGAGCAACCCGTGCTGGTCGCGCGCGGACTGGCGCGCGCCGGGGCGATCGCGCCGACCGACCTGGCGTTGCACGCCGGTGAGGTGACCGGCCTGGGCGGCCTATTGGGCTCGGGCCGCACGGAAACGGCCCGGCTGCTCTTTGGGATCGATGCAGCCGATGCCGGTACATTCGAGGTGAAGGGGCGCCCGGCGGCGCTGCACACCCCGCGCGACGCAATCCGGCGGGGGCTCGCGTTCTGTTCGGAGGACCGCAAGGCCGAGGGGATTCTGCCGAACCTGTCGGTGCGCGAGAACCTGCTCGTCGCCCTCCAGGGGAAGCGCGGGGCACTCCGGGCCTTGTCGACCGCCGAGCAGGCGCAGCTGTGCGACCACTATATTCGCGCCCTGCGCATCAAGACCGCCGACGCGGAGACCCCGGTGAAGAATTTGTCCGGCGGCAACCAGCAGAAGGTGCTCCTCGCGCGCTGGCTCGCGACCCAACCCGCGGTGATCATCCTCGACGAACCGACGCGCGGCATCGACGTCGGCGCCAAGCAGGAAATCGAGCAGCTGGTCTCGAAGCTGCGGGATGACGGTCTCGCGGTGCTGTTCATTTCCTCGGAAATCGACGAGGTCGTCCGCAACTGTTCGCGGGTCCTGGTGCTGCGCGAACGCCGCCTGACCGGCGAGGTATCGGGCGACGGCCTGACTTCGGAAAACCTCATGCACCTCATGGCCGGCACCCATGAAGGCTAGGGCCCCAGTTTTCTGGCCGCTCGTCGGCCTCGGCGCGCTCGTACTGCTCAACGCCGTGTTCGAGCCCGGTTTTCTCAAGGTGACCGTGTTGCATGGTCACCTGTTTGGCGTGCCGATGGACATCCTCACGCAGGGCTCGCGGACGATGCTGGTTGCGCTGGGCATGACGCTGGTCATCGCCACCGCCGGCGTCGACCTGTCGGTCGGCTCGGTCATGGCCGTGGCTGGCGCGGTCAGCGCCGTGATGTTGCAGGGCGGCCATGGGCTGGGCCTCGCGCTGGCGGCGGCCGTCGGCGCCGGGCTGCTCGCGGGCGGCGTCAACGGCACGCTCGTCGCGCGTCTCGGCGTGCAACCGATCGTGGCGACGCTGATCCTGATGGTGGCGGGCCGCGGCGTGGCCGAGCTGATCGTCGGCGGCCAGGTGATCATCATTTCGCACGATGGATTTGAATACCTCGCCAACGGCTTCCTGCTCGGCCTGCCGTTTGCGCCGTTGCTGGTCGCCGCCTGTTTCGTCGCGACGCACCTGCTGGTCCGCCGCACGGCGTTGGGGTTGTTCGTGGAGGCGGTGGGCGACAACGAGACGGCGAGCCGTTTCGCGGGACTGGCCGCCGCCCGTATCAAGGCTTTTGCCTACATTTTCTGCGGAGGCTGCGCCGGTCTGGCCGGCGTGCTGGCCGCCGCGAACATCCGCGCGGCTGATGCCTATCGCGCCGGCGAGAATGCGGAGCTCGATGCGATCTTTGCCGTGGTGGTCGGGGGGACCGCGCTGTCCGGCGGCCGGTTCACCGTCCTCGGTTCGGCCATCGGGGCGCTGCTCATCCAAACGCTGACCACGACAATGTATAACCTCGGTGTGCCGCCCGCGGTCGCGCCGGTGCCGAAGGCGCTGTTGATCATCGGGGTGACGCTGCTGCAGTCGGAAAAAGTCGGGCGCTGGCTGGGCGGGCTGCGACGGAGGGCGGCCGCATGACCCACGCCCGCCCGGAGGCTGTGGCGAGGCCAGGCGCGCCGCTGACCGTCTTGCGCCGCCAGTTGCCGCTGGTGGCGACGGCGCTCATTTTCGCGGCGCTCTTCGGCACCGCGGGCTGGCTTTACGATGGCTTCTTTTCCGTGCGCGTCGCGACGGGCTTGCTGGCGGATAACGCCTTTCTCGGCATCACGGCCGTCGGCATGACGCTGGTGATCTTTTCCGGCGGCATCGACCTGTCGGTCGGTGCGGTCATCGGCTTCACGTCGATCTTCACCGCCACGCTCGTCGAGAAACACGGCGTCGCGCCGGGCCTCGCCTGGCTGGCGGCTCTGGCGCTGGGCGCGGCGCTCGGGGCGGGCATGGGCGCATTGATCCATTGCTTCGGGCTGCCGCCTTTCCTCATCACGCTCGCCGGTATGTTCCTTGCGCGGGGCGTCGGCTTCTGGATCAACCAGGAGTCGGTGGGCATCACGCACCATATCTACGAAAGCATTTCCGGCTTCGAGCTGGATATCGGCCGGGCGTTCTTCACGGCCAATGCGCTCATCTTTGTGGGGGTGATCGCGGCGGGCTACGTGGTGGCCCACCACACCCGATTCGGCCGCGACCTGCTCGCCATCGGCGGCAATGAACAATCCGCGCTGCTGATGGGCCTGCCGATCGGCGCCGCCAAGATCGGTGTGTATGCGGTCAACGGCTTCTGTGCGGCGCTCGCTGGCATCGTGGCCACGTTCTACACGGGCTCGGGCAACCCCTCGATGGGCATTGGCCTTGAGCTCGACTCAATCGCGATCGTCGTGATCGGTGGCACGCTCCTGACGGGCGGTCGGGGGCACATGCTCGGGACGTTCCTCGGCGTGCTGATCTTCGGCACCATCCAGGCGGCGATCTTGTTCGACGGACGCTTGAGTGCCTGGTGGATGCGGATCGTCGTGGGAGCGTTGCTCCTGGTATTTATCCTCTTGCAGCGCTTCTTTTTGCGCAAGAAGCGGTAGAAAATTGGCCTCATCGCGTCCGACGAGGCACCGCGCCTCCGGCAAAAGACCCAGAATCGGTCTTGCCAAGGGTGGGGGCCGTCTCTCTTTTCGGCAGTTCCCGTTCCTTCAACCCATAACCGTTAACCGCAGTCACGATCGCAAGGCGGCCCAGTTGGCCGACCTGTGTCTCGTAACGACATAGATCAAATGAACATCACTCCGAAAGACCTCCTCGACGCCGGCGTCCACCTCGGTCACCAGACCAAGCGCTGGAACCCGCGCTCGAAGCCCTACGTGTTCGACCACCGCCAGGGCATCACCATCATCGACCTCGAGAAGACCTACGCCGCCCTGGAAAAGGCCTGCGCGTTCCTCGAGAGCCTCGTCGCCGGCGGCGGCGACGTGCTCCTGGTCGGCACCAAGCGCCAGGCGCAGGAACTGATCCGCGAGGCCGCGGCCGCGACCAACATGCCGTACGTGACCACCCGCTGGATGGGCGGCACGCTCACCAATTTCGAGACGATCAAGAAGTCGCTCGCGAAGTTCAAAAAGTACCAGGCCATGGACACCAGCGGCGAGCTGGCGAAGCTCTCTTCAAAGGAGGAGTCCGCCGTCCGCCGCGAGATGGCCCGCATGACGCGCAACTTCGACGGTATCGCCAACATCACCGGCCTGCCTGGCGCGGTGTTTGTGATCGACACCTCGTACGAGGAGATCGCGGTCGCCGAGGCGAAGCGGATGAACATCCCGTGCATCGGCCTCGTCGACACCAATTCCGATCCGACCCAGCTCACGTATCCGATCCCGGGCAATGATGACGCCACCAAGGCGGTGCGCATCATCGTCGAGACGATCGTCGATGCCATCACGAAGGGGCTCGCCCATCGCGAGACCCGCCGCGTCGCGGCCCACGCCGAGGCCAGCGCCGCCGCCGGCGCCGTGGCCGCGGGCGAAGGCGAGGTCGACTTGGACAAGGTCGTCCTGCCGGGCAACCTCAAGGAACTGGTCGAGGACGAGAAGCCGGCCGTCGCGCCGCGCAAGCGCCCGAGCCGCGCCGGCGCCAAGAAGTCCGCCGTCAGCACCGAGGAAATCTAACCACCCACCTTCCTTACAATGTCAGCCACTTCAGCAAACATGGTCGCGGAGCTCCGCGAGAAAACCGGCGCCGGCCTGCTCGACTGCAAGAAGGCGCTCGATGAATCCAAGGGCAACATGGAGCAGGCGGAGACGATCCTGCGCAAGAAGGGTGTTGCTTCCGCCGCCAAGAAGGCTGGTCGCTCCACCTCGGACGGCCTGATCGAGGCCTACATTCACTTCGGCGGCAAGGTCGGCGTGCTCGTGGAGATCAACTGCGAGACCGACTTCGTCGCGAAGACGGACGAGTTCAAGACCTTCTGCCGCGACGTCTGCCTGCAGATCGCCGCCGCCAGCCCGTTGTACGTGCGCCGCGAGGACGTGCCCGAGGCCGACCTGGCCAAGGAGCGCGACATCGCCGCCGCGCAGGTGCAGGGCAAGCCGCCGGCCGCCGTGCAGAAGATCGTCGAGGGCAAGCTCAACAAATTCTACGAGCAGTACTGCCTGCTCGACCAGCCGTTCGTGAAGGACAACACAAAGACGATCAAGGACGTCCTCACGGAGAAGATCGCGAAGCTCGGCGAAAACATGCAGATCCGCCGCTTCTCGCGCTTCCAACTCGGCACCTGAGTCGCAGCCACCGCCTGATTTCGAAGGCGCTCCCGCCCGGGGGCGCCTTTTGTTTTTCGAGTTCTGTAGGGCGGGATCGCTGATCCCGCCTCGGCGAAGCGGGATCCCATGGAGGCGAGGCCATCACCCCTGCTACCTGTCAGCTCGAATCATAACCCGCAGGACTGATGGTCCCGCCTCCATTTCGAACCCTCGGCCTGTAGGGTCGTCGCTTGCGACGACCTCGCGTCGCGATACGCCAATCTAGGTCGCGCCAAGGCACGACCCTACAGGATTCGATGACGGACCGAAGTCCCCAATTTATCCGTGTGCATCCGCGCCATCCGTGGTCAAAGTACCGTCCACCATGAAAGTCACCGCCGGCCAGATCATCCACCGCGGGCTCACCAACCGCTGCCCCAACTGCGGCGGGAAGACGCTGTTCCAGCCCGGCAAACTGTTCGACCTCGCCGACAACTGTCCGAAATGCGGACTCAAGTTTGAGAAGGATGAAGGCTTCTATCTCGGCGCCCTTTCGCTCAACTACGGCGTGACACTGGTCGGCTGGCTCACACCGGTGGCGCTGCTCTGGTATGTGGGTGTCTTGGGACCGAAGGTCGCGATCGGCCTGGCCGTGGCCGGCGCGCTGGTCGTGCCCGTGCTGCTCTATCGGCCATCGCGCAGCTGGCAGCTGATGCTTTACTACTCGTTTCTCCCGCAACATTTGCCGGCCAATCGTCGGAAGCTCGAAGCGCTCGAGGACGAAAACGTTTAGCGGAAAGACCGGGCGGAGGGGGCGGAATTGAGTCACCTCGTTCAGGCTTTCGCCGCAAACAGTCGCGAGCGACCGTTTCTCCCCATCCCAACTCTGCCGCACTGCGCCATGACGCATTTCGCGGAAGGTGCGAATGCAGGAAATATCGGCGGGGGTTGAAACCGTCCGAGATGACTGGGTTTCCTCAGGACGGCAGCGTATTTTTCCCGATGGCGGTTGAGGGCCGGTGCGCGTTTTCTGTGATGAGCCAGCGGCGAAGTTGCTTCTGGAACAGGTTTGCGAGGGTGTCGCCGGGAGTCACAAGCACTCCCCAGCCACCCCGGGCGGGATCGATGGGCACCTCGGCCGGTACCTGGTTTTCACACATTCGCCGGTCCTCATCGAGTACCTGGATGGAGAATTTGAGCTGCGATTCGACGGGTGGACCGCGAAATCCGGGCGAGATCGCGAGCGACCAAAAGACGGTGCAACTTTCCCGCGAGCGCGGCGCGGGCACATGCAGCAGCACGCGTTCATCGCCATCGTGGAAACTCTGGCGGATCGTGGTGAAGTTCGGGAGGTACCCGCGTTGACGCCGCTGGTGCGCGCGCTGAAGCTTGCCGGGTTCCTCGTGCAGCGTCGCCAGCGCGGGAAAGGGTGCCTCCATCTCGAAGCCGCCACGGTGGGGGCCATGCGAAGCATGGCGGAGAGGGTGGGATTCGAACCCACGGTGCCTTGCGACACTCCGCATTTCGAGTGCGGTGCGATAGACCACTCTGCCACCTCTCCGTGACACGGGGCGCCGAACGTAGGCGGTGCCTCCCAAAACGGAAGCAGAAATTTTCGCTCCTTTTTCGACGCGAATTGCACGAATTCCGCAAGGTCAGCTCTTCAAATGGGAACTTCGTCGGCGTTGACCTGCCTTGAGCGCAGGATCCATTGCCAGCCTGGGGTGAACTCCTGCCGACTCCTCAGAATCGGACCTTGCGCGTGGAAGATAAGGCCTCGCATCTTCTTGTCTCCTAAAGGCGACAGCCCTGGATGAGCACCTTTCGCGAACTCTACTGCGCGCGCCACGGCATTGCGCCGGGCCGGTTCGAGCACGTGCTCATCCGGCGCTGCCTGCACTGGCAGGCGCGGCCGTTCGCCTGGGTTCTCCGGCTCAACCGGGACTATTTCGCCCCGGATTTCGAGTTCGCGCGCGCCGTCGGCGAACTGCGCAGCCGGCGCGGCTTTCGCGCCGAGGCGGCGGAATTTCATTACCACCCGAAAAACCGGGGGCTGCTTCGCTCGGTTCTGCGCCTGCGCGTTTCCTCGCAGCGCCTGCAGTCGATCTTCGAACGCGAGATCCGCGAGAACGCCACCCAGCCACCTTTCGACTCGAAGCTGAAACGCGGCAACTGAAGGCAGGGAGAGCAGGGGCGCGGCTCGTCCGCGCCCTGGTTCGTGGGTTCCAGCCGGGCGTGCACAAGGCGCACCCCTGCATTCTGAGCGTGCGCCCTGCCTCGGATGGGCGTTCGGTCGCTTAAGGGTTGAGCCGACATGGCCTCCCGTTATGAGTCGGCGCAACATTCCCCATGCATACTCCCCAACGTTTCCTCCGTTTGTTCGTTGCCCTGCTGGCACCGTTGTTCGCACTGACCGCCGCCCGCGCCGAACCGGCCGCCCGGCTGGCGGACTACCAGGCGCTCGCGGCCAAGGCAAAGCAGCACCTTGAACTGCCGACCTACCCGGTTACGGCCGCCGAGGTCCGCGCCCAGGCGGACCGCGCCATCAAAACCGCCGACGCCGAACTAGCCGCCCTGGCCGCCCAGGATCCGGCCAAGCTGAATTTCAGCAATACGTTCGCCGCCTTCGACGCCATCACCGCCAAGGTGACCGACGCCTACCTCGTCATCGGCACTGTGGCCGAGTCCGCGGTCGACAAGGACATGCGGGACGCCGCCAATGAGATGTCGGTGAAGCTCCAGGAATGGGGCGTGGGACTGGACTATCGCGACGACCTTTATCGTGCGCTCAAGAAGGTGGCCGACTCGAAGCCGCAGCTTGATCCGGAGGAGCAGCGCAACCTGAACGAGCAGATGCGCACCTATCGCCGCGCCGGCCTCGCCCTGCCGACGGAAGAACGCGCGAACGTCGAGCGCCTGCGGAAGGACCTTGCCGGTCTCAACACCCAGTTTGCCGTCAACATCAACGAGGCCCGCGCGCCAATGGATTTCACGGCGGAAGAGCTGGCCGGGATGCCGCAGAGCTTCCTCGACAGCCCCGGTATTCGTCAGCCCGACGGCCACTACCGCGTCATGGTCAACGTGACCTGGCAATACCAGGCCGTGGAGGAGAATGCCGACAGCGCGGACGTGCGGCATCGCGTGATGGTCACCCGCTACCGCCTGGCCCGCGAGGCCAACCTGCCCGTGCTCAGCAAGCTGGTCGCCCTTCGCGCCGACATCGCGCAGCGCCTCGGCTACAAGAACTGGGCCGATTACCAGACCGAGACCCGCATGGCGAAGAACGGCGCCACGGCGCTCAAGTTTGAGGAGGACCTCGTCGCGGGCCTGCAGCCGAAGTACGAGGCCGAGGTCGAGGCGCTGCGCCAGCTCAAGGCGAAGGCGACCGGCCAGCCCGACGCCAAGCTCGAGCGCTGGGACGTGCGCTACTACACGAACAAGCTCAAGAAGGAGAAGTACAACGTCGATGCCGAGGCGCTCCGCGTCTATTTCCCCTACCAGGCGACGCTCGAGGGCATGTTCGCCATCTACCAAAAGATCTTCGGCCTGAAGTTCGTCGCGATCGAACCGCCGTATGTCTGGGCGCCGGGCGTGCAGCTTTACGTCGTGCTCGACGCGAAAAGCAGCGTGCCGATGGGGGCCTTCTACCTCGACATGTTCCCCCGCGAAGGGAAGTTCAACCACTTCGCCTGTTTCCCGCAGAAGTCCGGCGGCTGGATGAAGTCCGGCGAATACGACCTGCCGGTCGAGACGTTGCTCTGCAACTTCCCGGTGCCCTCCGGCGACAAGCCCTCGCTGCTCAAGCATAGCGATGTGGAGACGCTCTTCCACGAATTCGGCCACGTGATGCACGGCATCATGAGCCGGTCGAAGTTCGTCGCGCAGGCCGGCTTCAACGTGCCGCAGGATTTCGTCGAGGCCCCGTCGCAGATGCTGGAGAACTGGGTCTGGGACAAGACAGTGCTCGACACCTTCGCCGCCGATTACCGCGATCCCACCAAGAAGATCCCCGCCGAGACCATCGACTCGCTCGTGGCCGCCCGTCAGGCCACCGAGGGCTGGATCGAGCGCCGGCAGCTCTCGATCGGCCTGCTCGACCTGGGCCTGCACACGCTCCCCGCGGACGACGCCTGGCTCGCCGATGTGGCCAAGATCACGAACGACGCCATCGCGCGCGTAACCATCGCCGCGCCGGAGGACACCTTCTGGGCCGGCTACATCGGTCACCTCGCCGGCTACGACGCCGCCTACTATGGTTATCTCTGGGCCAAGGTCATGGCGATCGACATGGCCAGCGTGTTCAAGCAGTCGCCCGAAGGTTTCCTCGATGCGAATGTCGGCATGCGCCTGCGCAACGAAGTTTACGGCAAGGGCAACACCCGCGATGTCGGCGAATCCGTGGAAAAGTTCCTCGGCCGGCCGCGCTCGCAGGAACTGTTCCTGGAGTACGTCGGGATCAAGAAACCCTGAGCGCCGCTACTCGGTAGGGCTGCACCTTGGTGCAGCCTTGTCCGCGGAGCACCGTCCGCCTCGAGCGCGCGGCTGGACCAAGGTCCAGCCCTACGGAAGATTCAAGCGGGAAGCCCTCGTCCTGCGGATTGTCATTCGCGCTTGCGCCTCGCGGGGTGAGGGCACCCCGCCTCCAGCTCAGACGTTTTCGAGGAGCTTGTACAATCGCGCCACCATCGGCGTGGCGTCCTCGAGCATGCCGGCGGAGATGAGGGCGTTGTCGAGGATCTGCTCGGCGACGAGCTTGGCCTTGTCCGGCGTGGCGGTGTGCGTCTCGAAGAGCCGCTTGATCACGGCCGAACGCGGGTTGATCTCGAGGTTCACTTTCTGCGGCGTGTCGGCGCCATCCTTGTTCATGGCCTTCATCATGCGACGCATGTGGGCGGACATGAACTTGTCGGCATTGATCGCCAGCGCGGGCGAGTCGACGAGCCGGTCGCTGGCCTTCACCTCGGCCACGCGGTCGCCCAGGGTTTCCTTCAACCACGTGGTGAGCTTCTTCGTGTCATCGTCGCTCAGGGCGCCTGCGGGCTTTGGGATGTCGGCCAGCTTCACGTCGCCGTGGTCGGCCGCGATGAGCTTCTTGCCGTCGAACTCGCGGACATTGTTCATCACGTATTCGTCGACGGGCTCGTAGCAGAACAGCACCTCGAGGTTGCGGGCCTTGAAGGCTTCGAGGTACGGTCCGCTCTCGATCGTGGCGCGGTTGGCGCCGACGAGATAATAGATCTCCTTTTGGTCGGAGCCCATGCGCGACACATAGTCGGCCAGGGAGGTGTTCTTCGTCTTCTCGGTCAGCGATGATTCGAACCGGAGAAGCTTCATGAGCTGGTCCTTGTGCGTGAAGTCAAGGGCGGCGCCCTCCTTGAGAAAGAGGCCGAACTCGGCGTAGAATCTCGCGTACGAGTCGGGCCGCTGGGTCGCCTCCTCGTCGAGGAACTTCAGAAACCGCTTCGTGATGACCTTGTTCAGCTTCTCGATCAGGCTCTTGTCCTGCATCGACTCGCGCGAGATGTTCAACGGCAGGTCCTCGCTGTCGACCACGCCCTTGAGGAAGCGCAGCCATTCCGGCAGGAGGTCCTTCGGCGCGGCTTCGATGAGGATCTTGCGGCAATAGAGCGAGACCGACGGTTCGAGCCGGGCGAAGCCAAAGCGCTCGGTGTTTTCCTTCGGGACGAAGAGCAGGGCATTGATCGAGAGCGGCGCGTCGGCGCTGAAATGAAGGCGCAGCAGCGGCTCGTCGTAGGCGTGGGCCTGGAACTTGTAGAACTCGGTGTATTCCTCGTCCTTGATCTCGTTCTTGTTCCGCAGCCAGAGCGCCTGGATCGTGTTGACCTGCTTCCCGTTCAGGTTGATCGGGAACGATACGAACGCGCTGTACCGCTCGAGGATGCCCTTGATCCGGCTGTCGGAGGCGAACTCGCCGCACTCGTCCTTCAGCTCGATGACGATCTTCGTGCCGCGGCTGAGATCGCCGATCTCCTCGATCTCGTAGCTGCCGGAGCCCTCGCTCGACCAAACGTGCCCGGGTTCGCCCACGCGCCACGAGCGGGAGTAGACCTTGACGGACTTCGCCACCATGAAGGCTGAGTAGAAGCCGACGCCAAACTGGCCGATCAGGCTCGTGTTCTTTTGTTCGCCCTCGCTGAGGGCCTTGAGGAAGGCCTTGGAGCCGGAGTGGGCGATGGTGCCGAGGTTCTCGACCAGCTCGGCGCGGGTCATCCCGATGCCGTAGTCCTGGATCGTGAGCGTCTTCGCCTTGTCGTCGGTGGTGAGGTTGATCTCGAGCTTCTGCTGGTCGTCGAAGATCTCCTTCTCGGTCAGCCGGGTGTGCCGGAGCTTCTCCAGTGCATCGGACGCATTGGACACCAGCTCGCGGACGAAGATTTCCTTTTCCGTGTAGAGCGAGTGTGTGACGATATCGAGAAGCTGCGCGATCTCGGCTTGGAACTCGAATTTTTGCGGAGTGGTGGTGGACATGGTTGGGACGGAGTGAGGAAGAGAAAAGGGGCGGTTACCTTACAAATCACCCCGCAAAAATCAAGGGGCGGGGTGGCGGCGTTTCTTCCAGCTCCTATAGCGGCCGGTCTATGACCGCCGACCGCACCTAGTCTCTCACGCAGGGGCGTGCCTTGCGCACGCCCTAGAAAGGCGCGGTCGAGCCGCGCCCCTGCGGTTTGAGCCGCCTCCGCTTACTTCACCGTGATGTCCACGACCTTCGGTTTCTTCTGTTCGTACGTCTGGATCAGCATCTCGAATTCCCGCGTGCCGCGGCCATAGCCGCTCGCCTGGTTGTTGATGTACTGCCGGTAGGCGGTGCCGCGGATCCGATACCGGCCGGTCCAGCCGGGGACGGGCTCGGGGTCCTCGAGATAGAGGTCGGCGCTGGTCACGGCGCCGATGTTGGAATAGGGGGCGTCCTCGTACTTGAAGTAACGGCGCGCCTGCTCTTCCGCGACGCGATTGACCTCATCCAGCGTCCGGTCTTCCCGCATCAGCTGCTGTTCGGCGGCCTTCATGTTCAGGGCGCGGTTGGCATCCCGATTCGCCTTGGCCTCGTCCTCGACCTGTTTTTGGTGCCGCTCGGCAAGTTCCTCGCCGCGCTTGCGGACGGCTTCGTCGCGCGCCTTCTCCGCGGCCTCCGCCTCCTTGGACAGCGCCGGCGTAAGCTCTTTGAGCCGGGCCTGCACGTTGTCCGGCAGCAGGGTGGTTTGGATGCTCATCAATTCGTTCTTCGCGCGCAGGCTCGCGGTCCCGGCGGTGGTGTTGAAGCTCTGGATCGTAACCTCGTTCAGGACCGTTCCGTCTTTCAGGCGCAATTCCGCGTAGGGCAGGCGGAGGACGACGACGGCGGCGCCGGCTTCGAGGGCGACAAGTCCGGCGAGAGTGAGCAGGGCGCGGCGGATCATGGCGCGAAGCTAGCCCGCCGCCGCTGATTTCGCAAGCGCCGCCCCGCGGTCAACCGCCCAGATAGGCGGCCTTGAGCTCCGGGTTGGCGCGCAGCTCGGCCGAGGGCCCGTGCATCACGACCCGGCCGGTCTCGAGCACATAGGCCTCATGCGAGATCTCGAGCGCCAGCCGCGCATTCTGCTCCACCAGGAGGACGGTGACGCCGTGCTCGCGGTTGATCTCCACGATCTTCTCGAAGATGGTGGAAATGAGCTTGGGCGCGATGCCGAGTGACGGTTCGTCCAGCATGAGGAGTTTCGGATCGCCCATGAGGGCGCGACCGATGGCCAGCATCTGCTGCTCGCCGCCCGACAACGTGCCGGCGGGCTGGCCGAGGCGCTCCTTCAAGCGCGGGAACACCCCGAAGACGTAGTCGCGGTTGCGGTCGATCCGCGCCCGATCGTGCAGCAGGTAGGCGCCCATCGCGAGGTTTTCATCGACGGTCAGGTTCGTGAACACCATGCGCCCCTCGGGCACGTGGCCGAACCCCCGGGCGACGATGCGATGCGGCGGAAGGCGCGTGATGTCTTCGTCCTGGAATGTGATTGTGCCGCGCCGCGCCCGGAGGAGGCCGGAGAGGGTGCGCAGCGTGGTGGTTTTGCCAGCGCCGTTGGCACCAATGAGCGTGACGATGCGGCCGGCCGCGATGTCGAACGACACCCCGGCGAGCGCGGTGATGGCACCGTAGGAGACATGGAGATCGCGGACGGCCAGCATCGTTCAATGGTGCGCCATGTGATCCTCGCCCAGGTAGGCCTCGATTACCTTGGGATCGGCCTGGATCGCGGCGGGCGGGCCCTCGGCGATCTTCACGCCGTAGTCCAGGACGGCGATGCGTTCGCAGCATCCCATGACGACGCGCATGGAGTGTTCGACGAGGAGAATGGTCAGGTTGAACCGGGCCTTCACCTGCTGGATGAGGCGGATGAGCTCGACCTTCTCCGCCGGGTTCATGCCGGCAGCGGGCTCGTCGAGCAGCAGCAGCCGCGGCTCCGTGGCGAGGCAGCGGACGATCTCGAGCCGTCGCTGTTCACCATACGGCAGGCTCGCGGCGTCGGTGTCACGAAAGCGCCGGAGATTGAAGATCTCCAGCAACTCCTCGGCCCGGCGCGTGATCGCCGCCTCATCGGTGCGAAAGGACCGGAGCCGCACCAAGGCTTGGGCGGGGCCGGTGGCCCGGTGGAGGTTGCACGCGGCGCGAACGTTGTCGACGACAGTCAGGCTGCCGAAGAGCCGGATGTTCTGGAAAGTCCGGGCGATGCCGAGCCGGGCGATTGCCCACGGCTTGAGGCCGGCCAGCGGGCGCCCGCCGAACATCACCGTGCCCCCGGTCGGCTGGTACACGCCGGTGATGAGGTTGAAGATCGTGGTCTTTCCTGCGCCATTGGGGCCGATCAGTCCAAGCAGCTCGCCTTCCCGAAGTGCGAGATCGACGGCATCGACCGCCGTCAGGCCGCCGAAACGGATCGAAACCTGGTCAAGCTGGAGCAGGGCGGGCATCAGGTTTGCCTCCGCCGGAAGGTGAACAGGCCTTGGGGGCGTGCGAGCATCAGCACGATCAGCAGGAAGGAGTACAGGATCATGCGGTACTCTTCGACCGACCGCAGCACCTCCGGGAGCAGCGTGAGCAGCACGGCCGCGAGAATGACGCCGACGGTGTTGCCCATGCCCCCCAGGATGACCATCACGACGATCTCGATCGAGCGGGTGAAATCGAAGCCGCCGGGCGAGATCGTTTGCTTGAAATGGCCGTACAGCCCGCCCGCGACCCCGGCGAAGAACGCCCCGACGACAAAGGCCACGATCTTGTAGCGCGTGGTGTCCAGGCCGATCGACTCGGCGGCGATCTCGTCGTCCCGCGTCGCCAGGAAGCCCCGCCCGTAGGTGGAATGAACGAGCCCGTGGACGGTGAAGATGGTGAGCGCCGAGCCCGCCAGCACCCATGAGGCGTTGGTGTAGGGCGGTAGCCCGTTCAGGCCCAGCGCGCCGCCGAGCGGTTCGCAATTCTGGAAAATCACCCGGATGATCTCGCCGAAGCCCAGCGTCACGATGGCGAGGTAGTCGCCCCGCAGCCGGAGCGACGGCAGGCCGACGAGGAATCCCGCGAGCGCCGCGGCGACGCCGCCGGTGACGAGCGCGGTGAGAAACAACCCGCCTTGCGCCCACGCGGCGCCCCCGTCGGCGCCGAGCAACCGCGGCCCGAGCAGCATCGTCACGGCGGCGGACAGGTAGGCACCGACCGACATGAAGCCCGCATGCCCGAGGGAAAACTGCCCGGTGTGCCCGTTGACGAGGTTGAGGCTGACGGCGAGGATGATGTTGATCCCGACGCCCACCGCCACGTCGAGGTAGTACGGATCGAACCGGCTTGCGACCAGCGGGAGCGCGGCGGCGGCGGCGAGGGCGGCGAGAAGTGCGAGCAGCGGGCGCGGCATGTCAGACCTTTTCCCGCACAAACCGACCCAGCAGGCCGGCCGGCCGCAACAAGAGCACGAGGATGAGCAGCGCGAACGCGATCCCATCCTTGTAGCCCGACCAATCCGCGCTGCCGTTGACGAAGGTCTCGACCACGCCGAGGAGCAGGCCGCCAAGGGCGGCACCGGGAATGTTGCCGATGCCGCCGAGGACCGCCGCGGCAAACGCCTTCAGGCCCGGCAGCACACCCATCAGCGGGTCGATGGACGGATAGTTGAGCGCGTAGAGAATGCCGCCCGCCGCCGCCAGCGCCGAGCCGAGCGCGAAGGTGAATGAGATGACCACATCGGGATTGATGCCGACGAGCGCCGCGGCCTGCGGGTTGAGCGACACCGCGCGGATCGCCGTGCCGATTTTCGTGCGCAGGACAATGAAACGGAGCGCAAAGAGCAGCACCAGCGTGACGCCGATCACCACGAGCTGGTTGCTCGACACGTAAACACCGCCGAACACCAGCGTCCGGACCGGGAACAGTTCGGGATATGGCCGCGGCGTCGCCCCGAAGAAGAATTGCCCGAGATTTTGCAGCAACAGCGAGACGCCGATGGCGGTGATGAGCACATTCAACGTGGAGCCGCGGCGCAGCGGGCGGTACGCCAGGCGCTCGATGACGACGCCCAGCAGGGCACACACCGCCATGGCCACCGCCAGCGCCGCGAATCCGCCCCACAGGGTGTGCTCGGGCACGTGCCGGCCCACGAAGTAACCCACGAACGCGCCGGCCATGAAGACTTCGCTGTGCGCGAAGTTGATGAACCGGAGCACGCCGTAGACCATGGTGTAACCAAGCGCGATCAACGCGAAGATCGCGCCGAGTGACACACCATTGAGCAGCTGCTGGAGGAATTCGGTCAGCGGGAGAGCGAGTTGAAGGGTGAATGTTGAAAGTTGAAAGGGCGCTAGCTCGCGGAAGCCAGCAGCGACTGCCGGAGGCCACTGAGCATCCGGGTGATCTCGAGCGCACCTCCCTGGATCTGCTCGAATTGCGCCGCGTCCAGATAGCCTTGGTTGCAGGCAATTACCGCTTGCGACGCCACCTCAAAAGCGGACCCGGTGGCGATTTCGACGAAACGGGCATATTCCTGCTTGGATGAGCGGGAACAGCCCTCGGCCAAATTCGAGGAGACTGATACCGCGGCGCGCCGAATTTGGTTCGTCAGCCCGAAGCGTTCGTCCGCCGGAAAGGTTCTGCTCGCCCGGTACACCAGATCGGCCAGGGAAATTGCTTTTTTCCAGGCGTCCAGTTTCTCGAAATTGAACATGCCGCGCGACTGTTCCCATTCTCGTTTCAACTCTCAACCTTCATCTTTCACCAATTCTTGGCGGCTGGAAACCGGCCGCCCGTGCGCTTTCCTTCGGTGCCCTTTCAACGTTCAACCTTCAACTTTCATCTTCGGTGAAAGCTCACGGCGCAATCGACGTCACGAACTGGTACCGGCCGTTCTTGATGGTAAGGATCACCGCGGACTTCGACGCATTGCGGTCTTGGTCGATGGTGATCCGGCCGGTGACGGCGGGAAAGTCCTTGGTGGCGGCGAGGGCGTCGCGGATCCGGGCGGGCTCGGCGGCACCGGCCCGGGCAATGGCGTCGGCCAGCACCAGCGCCGAGTCGTAACCGAGCGCGGCCCAGGCGTCGGGCGTCGCGCCCCAACGCCGGCGGTAGAGGGCGTTGAACGCTTGCACCTCGGCGCTTGGGTTGTCGGGCGAATAATGCGTACTGAAATAAGTGCCCTCCATCGCCGCGCCGCCGATTTCGAGCAGCGGCGGGGCGTCCCAGCCGTCGCCGCCAAAGATGGGCAGGTCCAGCCCGAGCTGGCGGGCCTGCACGCAGATGAGAGCGGCCTCGGTGTAATAGCCCGACGCAAAGATCGCATCGGCGCCGGCCGCGCGGATCGCGGTGAGCTGTGCTCGGAAATCGCGGTCGCCTTCGGAGTAGCGCTGTTCGGCAACGACGGTCCCGCCGTCGGCCGCGAACCGGGCCTTGAAGATTCGCGTCATGCCCACGCTGTAGGCGTTGTTGGCCGACGTGAGGATGGCGACGCGGCGAAGCCCGAGCTTTTCGCGGACGAAGCGGGCGAGGACATTGCCCTGGAAGGAATCGACGAAGCAGACGCGGAAAACGTAGTCGCCTGCCTCCGTCACGCGCGAGTTGACCGAGGAGGGCGTGATCATCGGGATGTGGGCGCCTTGCGCCACCGGCGCCGCCTCGAGGGAGCGGATGGAGGCGACCTCGCCGAGGACCGCGACAACCTTGTCGCGAGCGATGAGTTTCTTCACGGCCGTCGCCGCCTCGCCCGGCTTGGACTGGTCGTCCGCGGTGAGCAGCTCGAGTGGCCGGCCCAGCACGCCGCCGCGGGCATTGATCTCCTCGACCGCCAGCAGGGTGCCCTTGTGGGAGGTGTCGCCATAGGCCGCCTCCTTCCCGGTGAGCGAGGCGAATTCGCCAATGCGAATCGGCTCCGCGGCGCCGGCGGCGAGTGGCCCGGCCAGCGCGCTTGCCAGGGCGGCGACGGCGCCGAGCCTCATCCGGGCGGAGGCGGCACGGCGGTGGTTCACGGGGCGATGGCCTCGACGAACTTGAACCGGCCGTCGCGGACCTGGATGATCATGGCCGGCTTGGAGGCGTTGCGCTGCGCATCGATGGTGATGAGGCCGGTCACGCCTTGGAAATCCTTCGTGGCGGCGAGGGCGTCGCGCACCTTGGGGCCTTCGGTCGAACCGGCCCGGCGCATCGCATCGAACAACAGGAGGGCGGCTTCGTAGCCCAGGGTCGTCGTGGCGTTCGGCGTCTCCCCATCCCAGCGGGTCCGGTAGCGTTTCACGAATCCCTGCATCGCCGGCGTGGGCGTTTCCGCGGAGGCATGGGTCGAATAATATGCGCCCTCGACGGCCGCACCGCCGATGGCCACGAGGTCGGGGCCCTCCCATGCATCGCCGCCGAGGAACTTGCCGGTGAAGCCCAGTTCGCGGGCCTGTTTGCAGATGAGCGCGCCCTCGGTGTAGTTGCCCGAGTGCAGGATCGCCTCGGCGCCGGCCGCCTTGATGGCCGTGACCTGGGCGCGGAAATCCTTGTCGCCTTCGCTGTGCCGCTGTTCGGCCACGATGGTGCCGCCCGCCGCCGCGAAGCGCTCGCGGAAGACCTTCGACAGCCCGACGCTGTAGGGATTGTTGACCGAGGTGATGATGGCGACGCGCTGGAGCCCGAGCGAGTGGCGGGCGAACTTGGCGAGCGCCAGCCCCTGGAACGGATCGATGAAGCAGACCCGGAAGATGTAGTCGCCGACCTCGGTCACGCGCGGGTTGGTGGACGTGATGGCGACCATCGGGACATGGGCGTGCTGGAACACGGGCGCGGCTTCGAGGGAGTTGCTGGAGGTGTTGCCGCCGAGGACGGCAACCACGCGATCCCGGGCCACGAACTTCTTGGCGATGGTCGCGGATTCGCCGAGCTTGGACTGGTTGTCCGCAAGGACCAGCTCCACCGGCCGGCCCAGCACACCGCCGCCGGCGTTGGCCTCCTCGAAGGCGAGGGTGACACCCTTGCGGGCGGCGATGCCGAAATCGGCATCCTTGCCGCTGAAGGCCCCGTACTGGCCGATGCGGATGGGTTCGCCGGCGGGTGGTGCAGCGTAGGCCGCGAGGCAGGCGAGCCCAAGGACGAGACCGGGAAGGCAGGCGTGGCGTCTCATGGCGTGCGATGGAATGCACGGGCCCGCCGGGCGCAAACCCCAACTGCCGCCGGCGTCGCTTTCGGCTTTGCGCCCCGGCGCGCCGGCGTTTCACTCGGGGCGGTTGAACCTCCTCGATCGCTATCTCCTGCGCGAGTGGCTGAAGATGCTCGCGCTGCTCCTCGCCGCCACCACCGGCGTGCTGCTGCTCTCGGCCCTCTACGATAATTTCCGCGATCTCATCCAGCTCGGCGTCGGCGCGGGGGACATCCTGCTCTATTACACCACGCTCATGCCGAGCTTCCTCTCGATCGTGCTGCCGATCTCGATGCTGCTCTCGCTGCTGTTCGTCCTGAGCAAGCTGCACCGCAACAACGAGCTCACGGCCATCCGCGCCGCGGGCCTGAACATCTTCGCCACGACGCGCGCCCTCTGGCTCGCCGGGGTCGTGCTGTGCGGCGTGTCGCTCGTGCTCAACGCGCGCGTCGTGCCCTGGTCGGTGGAGACGACCCGCAGCCTCTGGCAGGGCTTCCAGTACCGCGCCGAATCCAAGAACATCCCGCCGGCCAAACTGGGCTTGGTCAGCAGCGTGGCCTTCGACAACCGCCGTGCCAACCGCATGTGGTTCATCAACCGGTACAGCCGGTACACCGAGACCGCGTTCGGCGTGTCGGTCTCGACGCTGGACGCGCGCCGCCGTGAGATTTTCCGGATCATGGCCCGGGAAGGTCGCTACGACGCGATCCGGCACGGCTGGGAGTTCACGGACGGACGCGAGATGTGGTTTGATCCGCTGGACGGCGAAATCACCCGCACGGCGGGCTTCGCGGCCAAGACGATGCCGGAGTATGCCGAGGACCCGTCGCTGATGCTCCTGATCGACCGCAAGCCGAACGAACTTTCGTTCAACGAACTCAAGCGCATCACCGACTATTTCTCGACGGAGGACACACCGAAGTTCCTGCGCTACGAGGTGCGCTACTACGGGTTGCTCTTCGACACGCTCGGGCCGCTCATCATCATCGCCATCGCCGTGCCGTTCGCTGCGTCGGGCGTGCGCGTCAGCCCCGCCGTCGGCGTGTCGAAGTCGATCGGGCTCTTCTTCGTCTATTTCATTTTGAATGGCATCGCGACGCCACTGGGAGGCAACGGCTTCCTGGAACCAGTCTGGGCCGCGGTCATGCCCGACCTCGCGATGATCGGGCTCGCCGCCTGGTTCTTCGGCCGGATGCGGTGAGGGGGCGGCGCCACGCTGCGCGTATTCTCCTGTAGGTTGGGCTTTACGCCCGACGCGGTTCAACGAAGCCAATCGGGCTCCGGGCGCGACTCCTTGGTCATCGCCCCGAACCACGACCAATCGTTGGGGCAGCAATAATATCCTGGCCATACCTCGGCCGTTCCGCACAGGCCGGCGCGATAGGGGTTCAGAAAGATGTAGAGAAAGACGGCAAAGAGATCATCGTGCATGCGGACCCGATGATCATAGAAGCCTGGCTGCCAGCTCACGTCGGCCAGCCGGAGTGCCGGCGTGAGCGGACCTTTGAATTCACGAACAGCGTTCGATAGGCTGGTGTCCGTATGCAAGGTCACGAGCAAATGGAGGTGATCAGGCATTAACGCTGAACAACGCACCGTCCAAAGCGCGGCTGCTTCCAGTTCGAGCTGTCTGCCCATGATGACTTTCCTGAGAGGCGGATCGGCCAGTCGAGCACACGGACGGCGGGCGCAAACGGTCAGGAAATAATCAGCATGTGAAACCGAAACCCGACCGCGGCGAAGGGCGGGGTAGCCTTTGCTGGGTCCTTCCTTATTCGTGTCGGGCATGAAGCCCGACCTACAGGAAAGGCATCGAAACCTGAGCCGGGATTTTGCCCGAATTACGGCAAAAACGGCGGCGGCCAGCGGAGAAACTCGAGGCGTGAGATGCGCTCCCAGTTCGAGAACAGGATGACGGCCCACACGACGATGCAGTTGATGTAGGCCATGAACACCGCCGCGCTGCCCATGTCCTTCGCGCGCTTGGCGAATGGCCTCTTCGCCAGCGAGATGTCGTCGATGGTCCATTCGATCGCCGAATTCACCAGTTCGGTGAGCACGATGAGGAAGAGCGACATGATCATGATCGCCGTCGACACGGCGTTCACCGGGAGAATGACGGCCAGCGGCGTCAGGATGGCGACGAAGAGCAGGTCCTCGCGAAACGAAGGTTCGTGCCGGACGGCGGCCCAAAATCCCTCGACCGCGTAGCCGACCGATTGGAAGAAGTTCCGGAAGTCGCGGACCTTGTTTTCCGGGGTCGTGGTGGGTGCGGGTTCAGGCGTGACTTCGGGCATGGCGGCGCGGTGCGGCCGAACATCAGCCATTTTCCGCAGGGGGGGACAAACCAATTTGTAGGGCGGGATCGCTGATCCCGCCGCAGCGCTGGCCAAATCATGAAGCGGCGGGATCGGCCGCCGGCGCGGTGCACTCGTCGCGATCCTGCCCTGCAACCTTACGCGCTCAGCAGCCGGAATCCGGGCGCGGCTTCGCCGAGGCCCAGCGCCCGGCAGGCTTCCCGCACGGTCTCATCGTGGCAGCCGACGAACTCGAGCAACCGGCAGACGAAGCGCCGCCTCGTCGCGTCGTCGATCGTCATAACCGCCCAATACTGGGTGCCGTCGATTTGCATCGCATGGTTGTGCGAACGCACGTCGTTGACCTCCTCGCGGCTGAGTATGAGGTAACGGCGACCGCTTTCCTGGTGGGAGATGAAATCCGCAAAGTCACACGCGTAGTTCTTCGCCACCCATGCCAGCAGCGCGAGGTACCGTGCCATCGTGTTTTGCTCGAGGGCAAATTCGGCGCTCGTCAGGAAGAAAAGCAGGTGGTCGCCGGCGAGCGGCGGCCGGCCCGCGCCGAGCATCGCGGCGATGACCTCGGAGGGCGTCAGCTTCTTTGCCGCCGCCAGTTGCTCCAGGGCGTGGAAGGCCTCATCGCTCAACTCCACTTTCTTCATGCCACCAAATTTGGAGCAATCGCCTTTCCGGGCAACGGCTCCGCGCGGAAAAATTTGTAACCTTTGACCGGAATTCCCGAATTTGGGACACGACGAGAGCGGCGTTGCAGCGGAACGGGGCGCCGCCATTGTCCGCCCATGCCCACCGCCTTCATCGCCGGAGCAAGCGGCCTCGTCGGCCGCCACCTGTTGCGCGAATTGCTTGCGGCGAACGAATACGACCGCGTCGTTGCCTTCGTGCGGCGGCCGCTCGGCCTGGCGGATGCCCGGCTGGTCGATGTCACAACCGACTTCACCGCGCTCGACCGCGCCGCGGAGGGCGTGGCATGCGACGACGCTTTTTGCTGCCTGGGCACGACGCGATGGCGGGCTGGCTCGCGCGCGAACTTCCGCGCGGTCGACCACGGCGCCGTGCTGGCCTTCGCCTGGGCGGCGCGGCGGGCGGGCGCGCAACGGTTGTTCCTTGTCTCCTCGCTGGGGGCGAACTCCGCCTCGCGGTTGTTTTACCCGCGCGTGAAAGGCGAGACCGAGGAGGCGCTCTACGTCCTGGGATTCCGCACGCTGGCGATCTTTCGTCCCAGCCTGTTGCTCGGGCGCCGCGAGGAGTTTCGCTTGGGCGAAACCCTGAGCGCCGCGCTGTTGTGGTTTGGCGAGCCGCTCCTCCTGGGACCGCTGCGCAAATATCGTGCGATCGGGGCCGACGTCGTCGCCCGTGCCATGGTGCGCTGCTCCTTCGGACTGCAAGGCCAGGGCGTGCTCGTCTATCCGTCCGACGAGATCCAGGATCTCGGCGGGTCGACGGCCTGAGGACTCGCTTAGTTCGCCGGCGGGGTCGCGGCCGCTGGCGCGGCTGGCGCCGGCGGGGAAACCGCCTTGAGCTGGATGACCTGCTTCTCGGCTTTCCCGGCGACGCGGAGCACCAGGGTCGCATCGACCCCGGCGAGCGGACCGGCGAGTTGCGACGACATCGGCTCGACTTCGAGCGACTGGCCCGGATCCAACGCCAGGGTTTCGGGCTGCACGGCAAAATTGCCCAAGGGTGAAACGAAATCGACGATGTCGACCACGACCTTGCCGCTGCCGCGGTTCGTGAACTTCAAGTGGATCATTTCCGGTGCCCCCATGGGCCGGCGCATCATTGGTCCCGCTCCAGCACTGTCCGGCCGATCACCCGGTTGCTCGTAGCCGCCGCCGGACGGGCGACGACCGCCGTGGCGCCGGCCGCCGCTCCAATGTTCGCCGCCACCGTCGTGCCGCTCCAAGCCCGCCGGCCGTTCCATCGCGCCGACCGTGATATCGACCGCAACCGAGCCGGCGAAATAGGTGCCGCTGCCGGCCAGAGGCGTCGGCCGCGGGTGTTCGCGATGTTCGGGGGCATTGAAGACGGATTCCTGATCCTCGCTGGCACAACCGGCGACGAACAGGAGCGCGACGCAGGCGGCGGCAAGCGTGGGGCAGCGGGTGGAGCGGTGGGTGCGCATCGGCCTGAAGACGCCGGAGTTGGAGGCAGGTTTCATCCGCTCCCCTGGAGGGGGCGCGGAAGGCGAACCAGGATCACTTCAACTCCAATTGTAGTTGAAGCTCACGCAGCCCGGTCGCGCCGAGGGCAGGTATGCGAGCTATTACTTCTCAGCTCCAATTATAGTTGAAACTCACGCTTATCCGTTCCTCCGCCACCCGATTGGCCGCCACCTCGTGCCGGAGCCAACTTTCGAACAACAGCACGTGCCCGGCGCGGGCCGGGTAGGTGACATGGGTGCGGTTGACCGGCCGCGCGCGGCTCGACTTGGGCGGTGCGGCCATGAACCGGCTCAGGCGCGGGTCCTCGAACTTCAAACCCGGGCAGCCCGGAGGCGTCACGACATAGTAGGTGCCGCTGACGAATGACAATGGGTGCAGGTGCAACCCGTGCGCGGCGTGCTCGGGCATGATGTTCACCCAGAAATCGGTCATCGTCACGGTCCGGCCGCGGAGGTCCAGGTCGAGTTGGGCCGCAAACCGCCGCACGTGGGCCGTCAGGCGCCGCTCGAGGTCGGCGAAGGTCGATGAGAACTTGTGGAGCTGGTTCAGCGAGGCATAGGAAGTGTAGCCGCCCGGGTAATGTTTCGCCGACCAGCGCCGCCCGGCCGCGTCAAAGTCGCGCAGCTGCCGGCATTCCGCGGCCAGCGCCTGGTTGAAACGGTCCAGGCCGGCCCGTCGCAGCGGTTCGTGGTAGATCAAGGTCGAAAACCAGGCGCGGGTGGGCATCGCCGCCAGTAAGCGCTTGCGCCCGCCCCGTGCAACCCGGAAGGCGGCTGAAAAAAGTCGCGCGCTCCACCGGCTCCATCCAACCTGCCGCCATGAAAACGCTCCCGCTTCTCGGGCTCTTCGCGATTCTATCCGTCGGCGTCCTGGCGGCCGATTTCTGGCAGCAACTCACCCCGGCGGAGCGGCGCGAGGCGGGGCTGGAGGAGCTGACGCCGGACCAGCGCGCGGCGCTGGATCGATTTGCGCAGCGGTATGCCACCGAGGGAGCGCGGCAGGCGGTTGCGGTCGCGAAGACCGAGGCCCGCGTGATGGTCGAAAAGGAGATCAAGAAACAAGACGAGGCCCGCCTCGGCCTCGAGAGTCCAAAGAACAAGGGCGATGTGGTCAGCAGTCGCATCGCGGGCACCTTCAAGGGGTGGACCGGCAGGACCCTGTTCCGTTTGGAGAACGGCCAGACGTGGGTGCAGGTCGATGGCACCGACGTTTATTGGGTTCCGGCCCGGCCTGGACCCGACGTCGAGGTGCAGCGATCTTCGATCGGAGGGTGGAAGCTGGTGCTGGTCGAGAACGGCCGCTGGGTGCGCGTCAGGCGCGTCCAATAACCACGCCGGCCCTCACTCGCCGTCGGGGCGGCGGCGAACGGCGCTGGCGAACGCGACTGCCGGGCCCCACCAGCCGCGTTGCCGAAGTTGCTCCGCCCAGCGGGCCGGACGCAGGAGCGACACGAAGGCCATCAAGACGAGCCCCACGGCGACGAACCGCAGCACGAGCCAGGCGAGTTCCTCCCAAGTTCCGCCGCTGAAGGCCAGGATGGCCGCCACCACCACGAGCGGCAGCCAGAACTGCCACCGGGCGAATTCCCGCAGGCGTCGATGTCCGGACGGGATCGGACCGCCGGCATGACGACCTTCGCGCGCGATGACGCGCTGCAATGAAGCCGGCGGCTCCCGGAGGCGCCAGGCGATCAGCGTGATGCCGGCCGCGACTACCGCATGCAGAAGCGTCCACGCGCCAACGAGCCAGGGCAGGCCGGGCGCCGAAATATGCCACTGCTCGGCCAACCAGAAGACGGCCTTGTCGTAGGCGCGCATGAGTTCCTGTCCCATCAAAAGGTACTGGAGCAAAAGTCCCTGCAGCGCCGCCCATGCGCCGACGAACGCGCCACCGAGCGTCAAGGCCGCCGGATTCCAGCCGAGCACCTGCACCGAGCCGCCGAACAGCAGGCCCTGCATGACAATGGCAATCATCGGCCGCAGCCGGCTGCCCGCCGGCGAAAGCGCTTTCAAGCCGCCGGAAACGAACGGCACCCAGACGACCCGCCCTGGTTGCGCGAGGCCGGAGCCGGCAAACACCATCATGGCGGACTGGAGCGATGCCATCGCGAGGCCGCCCAGCGGGACTTTGGCGGTGTGCACCGCGGAACCGATCGTGAGTTCGAGGCTGCCGGAGGCGCCGCCGAACAACCCGATCCGCGTCCATTCCCCGAAGTCCTCGCAAGCCCGTTGCAGCCGCTCGAGCGCATCGGCGGTCGCGGCATCCACCACGAGATCGAACCGGCGGCCAAGTGCCGTTTCGATGTCCGCCACCAGTCCCTCGCGCACGGCGATGACGACGATCTGGGGCGCGGCGGCCGCGAGCGTCGGCCACACGGGCATCAGGCCCTTGCCTTGCAGTTCGAACTGGCCGAATTCGTCGAGCACGAGCAGCGGCACCGGCGCTTCGGCGCGCAGGCGGCCGGCCCAAACCTGCAATTTGTTCTCCGCCTCCGGCTCGAAGCGATAGGGCGGGTCGAGCGATTCATCACGCACGGCCCAGAGGGACTCCTGGTCGCTGCCGACCAGGCGCAGCCAGTATTCGTCGGCGCCGCGACCGGGGGCACCGCGCCGACCCGCGAGGGCCAGCACGCCCTCGACCCGCTGGCCGCGCGCCAGCTGGCTGGCGGCCAGCTCCGCCAGCAGCCACGTCTTGCTCGAACCTGGCGCGCCGGTGAGCGCAATCAGAAGGCCGGGTGCCGCCGGAGTGGGCGTGGAGATATCGGCAGGCATGAGGAAGGGACCGCGTCGAGGAAAGGACATCCTCCCGCTGCCGCAAGCACAACGCACGGGTGCATCATAAGAGCCACGCGCCGGCGAGCGCGCAGCCGAACACGACGGCCCACACCGGCACGCGGCCGGACCCGAGGGCCACGAGCGCGGCGACCGCGAGTCCGATCGCGCGACCGCTCGTAAGGGCGGCGGTGCACACGGGGTCATAGAAGGCGGCCAGCAGCACGCCGACGACCGCGGCATTCGCGCCGCGCAAGGCGGCCTGCGGCCCCGCCTGCGCGCGGAGCTCGTGCCAGAATGGCAGCACGCCGGCGACGAGCAGCAGCCCCGGCAGGAAAATCGCCACCAGCGCCACGGCGGCACCGGTCCAGCCGCCCGGTGCGATGACGGCGCCGAGATAGGCGCTCAGCGTGAACAGCGGCCCGGGCAGCGCCTGCGCGGCGCCATAGCCGGCGAGGAAACGATCGTGCGTCAGCCAGCCGGGCGCCACGACTTCATGCTCCAGCAGCGGCAGCACCACATGGCCGCCGCCGAACACCAGCGCACCCACCCGGTAGAATCGATCGAAGACGTCCAGTACCGGAATGTTCGTAATCCGAACAACGGCCGGGAGCCCGAGCAGCAGCAGGAAAAACAGGACCAGGCAGGCGACGCCGGTGGGTCGGGCCGGAGTTCCGTCCGGTGTTGCCGCCGGCTCGCTGGATCCGCGCGAGCCGGCGGCGCCCGCGGCCGACCCGAGGAACACCCAACCGACCAGGGCGCCCGCGGCAATTACCGCCAGTTGCACCCACGCGAGCGCCAGGACCAAGAGGATCGCGGCGGCCACGAGGGCCACGATTCGTCGCGGCCAATCCGGGCAAAGGCTCCGAGCCATCGTCCACACCGCCTGGCCGACGACCGCGACGGCGGCAACCTTGAGGCCGTGCATCCAGCCGGCGGCCTCGACCTTTCCGCTCGAAGCCAGGCCCAGCGCGAAGGCCGTCATCAGGAGCGCGGACGGCAGCGTAAAGCCGAGCCAGATGGCGACGCCCCCGGGCAATCCGCGCAACTGGCAGCCGATTGCGAACCCCGTCTGGCTGCTCGCGGGCCCGGGCAGGAACTGGCACAGCGCGACAAGATCCGCAAAATGCGCGTCGTCGATCCACCGGCGTCGCTCGACGTATTCCTTGCGATAATAACCGAGATGGGCGATCGGACCGCCAAAGGAGGTGCAGCCCAGCCGCAGCGCGACAAAGAAAAGCTGGGTCAGCGTGGGACGGGGCGGCATCGCGTTCGAGCAAACACGGGCGGCGAGCAACCGCACGCCTTTCTTTCCCGTCAACCGCGATAGAAGGCCTCGCTGCGAATGATGCCCATCTCGAGGCCGCGCAGCTCGGCCATGCCGCGCAGCAGCCCGATGGCGGAGTAGCCAGGGTTGGTTTCCTTCTTCAAGTCGTCGAGGATGGTGTGGCCATGGTCGGCGCGCATGGGAATGATGGCATCGCTCCGGCCCAGGGACTGGCGCTGCTGCTGTTCCTTGAGGATGGCGCGGATGACGCGGAACATGTCGACGTTTCCCTGCAGGTGGGCGGCTTCGAAGAACGAGCCGTTGTCGCTGCGCTGCGTGCTGCGCAGGTGGGCGAAGTTCAGTCGGCGGCCGAGGCGATTCACGATGCCGACGAGGTCATTGTCGGCCCGCACGCCGAGCGAGCCGGTGCAGAGGGTGAAACCATTATAGATGGAATCGTGCACGCTGCAGACCCAGCGCAGGTCAGCCTCCGTGCTGACGATGCGCGGCAGGCCAAACAGCGGCGTCGGCGGATCGTCGGGATGGATCGCGAGCTTGACGCCCGCTTCCTCGGCGACCGGCACGATGGCGCGGAGAAAATAGGCCAGGTTTTCCCGGAACTTCGCCTCGGTGACCGGCGCGTAGGCGCTGAGCCGGGCCTGGAACTCCGCGAGCGTGTAGCCTTCCTGGCCACCGGGCAGTCCGGCGATGATGTTGTGCTGGAGCAGCGCCCGCTGGTCCGGCGTCATGGCGTCAAAACGTGCGCGGGCCGCGGCCACCTGCGCGGTG
This sequence comes from Lacunisphaera sp., assembly GCA_035549095.1. Taxonomy (GTDB): domain Bacteria; phylum Verrucomicrobiota; class Verrucomicrobiia; order Opitutales; family Opitutaceae; genus Lacunisphaera. Next base: position 496,385 of record DASZRV010000066.1, read on the forward strand.
GAGTAGGATTGGTCGGCCCCGGGCCGCTGCAGCATGAACAGGTCGAAGGCGGCAAATTCGTCGGCGTCAAACCGCAGCGCCTTGGAGCCGTCCTCCAGTTCGAAGGCGAGGTCGGTGCGCGTCCAGTCGAGCACCGGCATGAAGTTGTAGCAGAGGCAGGGCACGCCGGCCTCGCCGAGATGGCGCAAAGTCTGCCGATAGTTCTCGATGTAGCCGTCGCGCGACGGCAGGCCCATCTTGATGTCCTCGTGCACCGGCACGCTTTCGACGACCGACCAGACGAGGCCCCGGCGACGAGGCGGCGACGCGGTGTCGTCGCATTCGATCAGGCGCCGGCGGGCGCGGATCGCCTCGATCGACCAGACCTCGCCGATGGGGATGTCGTGGAGGGCGGTGACGATGCCGGTGGCGCCGGCTTGCCGGATGTCGCTGAGCGTCACCGGATCGTCCGGCCCATACCACCGCCAGGTTTGTTCCATGCCTTGCATTGCGCGTGAGTCGAAGGATTGTCGGGCGAATTCGCCGCGGGGAAGGAGAGCCGGCGAGCTTCCCGGCCGGTAGCGGGAGTGTCGACGCCGTTGTGTGCAATAACCGGCTGCGGGCCGATTATTTCACCAGTGAAAAAGTCCGGGCGATCCGGTAGGCCGGTGGACGGCCGGGCGTCAACTCGCTGGACATCAGGTGAAACTCGCTCACGCGGAAAGGCGGACCCTCGAAGGCTGCCTGCCGGTCGAGGAATTTCGCCAGCGGCTTGGGATCGTACTCGTGGCCGAGCCGGCCGAGCGTGAAGTGCGGGTGGAAGCTGTGCACGTCGAGAGTCATGTCGACCGACAGCAGCGCCTCGTCCACTTGTTTGCGCAACTGGTAGAGCCGCGTGTGGCCGTTGGCCGTGCCGGCCCACAGCACCTTGGCGGGGCCGCGGGTGGGGAAGAGGCCGACGCCGCCGACCGGCAGGATGAAGGGCTCGACGTGAACCCGCGCGAGGGCGTCCTCGAGCCGGGCCTGCTTGTCGGCATCGGCATCACCGATGAAGCGGAGCGTGAGGTGCAGGTTGTCCTCCGGCACCCAGCGGACGCCATCCAGCGGCAGGGCGAGCGCCGCCAGCTCGGCGCGGACGGTAGCGGGCGGAATCAGCGCGACGAAGAGGCGGGCCATGCGGGCATTGAAGCCGGCCGGCCCACCCGTGCAAGCGGACGCCGTCACCACCGGCAGTTCAGGCCCGTGATGACCAACGCCCGCGGCTGCAGCTGGAGGCCGTTCCAACGCTGGTAGACCGGAAGCTGGACAAACACGTAGGCGCCGAGCCTGGCGCTGAACTGCGCCGTGATCCCGGGACTCAGGAAGGCGACGGTGCCGCCGCTGTTGGCGCGGTCCGAGTTGACGCCGCGTTCGCGATCTTCGGTGCGGATATTGAGCTGCAGCTGCGGCGTGAGGTTGCCGGCATTGAGCCAGCGCACGCCGCCGTTAAAGGTGAGGCTGGCACCCGGGGCGAAGGCATCGCGCTCGGCGAGCGGCTGGTCGAGCAGCACCTGGGTGAACAGGCCCCAACTGACCGCGGGTCGGCCAAACCAGGCGGCCCCGGCCAGGAGGTCGGTGGTGCCGGTGCCGAGCTGCAGGCCGCGGTCGAGTCGCTCGCCGGCCTGGGGTCCGGTTGCGAAGTCCTGGTCGAAGCGCCCGGTCGGCACTTGCAGGCCGACTTGCAGCATCCAGCGGTGGGTGAGCGTGCCCTTCGGCAGGTACCGGACCAGGACGCGCGCATCGCCCAAGCCGCGGGCGTGGGAAGACGACACGTCTGTATCGCCCTCGGCGATGGTCTGATGGCTGCGATCGCGGTACGGCAGCTGGATCGAGACGGCCCACTCCGGGTTGATCGCATCGTCGAGTTGCAGCATGACATTGCGGTTGGCCGTGCTGACCTGGAGTTCTTCTTCGTGGGGCAGAGGGAAATCGTGGCGGCTGACGGTTCCGGTGCCGGCCCGGAGCTGGTCCTGGTCAAAATATTCGTAGCGCAGGCTGAACAGCGCGCCGGGGGTTTCGCTGTAATCCTGCAATCCCCAGTCGGAGCTGAGCGAACAGCCGCAAACGGAGCAGGCTTGGGTTTTGGCAAGAACCGCGACGGCAACGCCGGCGGCAATGACACACGAACGGGAGCGTAAATTCATGAAATAGTGGCAGAGAGCTGGCGCGCGGCGGACGCGTGCGCGCGAACGCGGCCCGGAAGGGCGGGAATGCAGGCAAACACCGCGCACGGTCATCGGGCGACAGCCCGCGGGCGCGGCGGCGTGGAACGGGAGCGGGCGTCAGGCCCGCGGCGGCGGCACGGGCACCGTGTCGACCCGCTTCAGCCCGATGGCATCCGCGGTCTGCGGCCAGGTTTGGGCGGAGGGAACCAACACGATGGCGGGAGCATCGTCAGCCAGCAGGAGGAGTTTGTCCAAGGCATCGCCGAGCGCGGCCTCGCGCGGCAATTGTTCACGTTCGGCGTCCCGGGCTTTCTCGGAAATATGGCAAAGGGTACAGGGCGCGCTGCCGTCGAAGGTGATCCGCAGGGCGCGCGCAACCGGCATCATGTGCACGTTCTGTTCAAACATCCGCGCCCAAGCCGCCACCTGCACAACGTTCCAGATCGCCCCGTTGGCACAGAGCCAGGCGAGCAGGAGACAGACGAGTGAGACCTTGCGGCGCACGAGTCGAGAGGGTTCCCCCGGCCGACCTCGGCGGCAAGGGAAATGTTCCGGACCTTATTTCATCGATCGGCGCATCAAAAGACTGGCAACTACGTCGTCATCGATTACTCGGGGCGCATGCGATTCGCAGGAAGCAAGAACTTCATCCTCCTATCCGTGTTGCTGCTGGCCGGGATCGCCGGCGTCAGGGCGGCCGACAAGCCGGCGGAGCCGGCCGCGGACACCCTCGTATTCAAGGATGGCGACCGGGTGCACGGGCACCTGGTCGCGCAGGACGAGAACCTGATCGTGTTCAAGTCGGACCGCTTCGGCGAACTGCACGTCTCCACCCGCGACGTTGTGGTCATCAAGGGCGCCGCGCCCGAGGCGCCGGTGGCAACGGCCGCCCTCACGCCCGCAGCCAAACCGGTCAGCCCGACTGAACGGGCGGAGGAGGAGCAGGTGACCCTGTGGGAGCACCTGTCGGCGGCGAAACTGGCGGCGGATCTGCGGGAATTCTTCGGTTCGTGGCATGGCCGGCTGGCCTTTTCGACCGAGGCGGTCGCCGACACGGCCGATCGGAACAACCAGTCCCTCGAAGCGCACCTCAAGCGGAAATGGTCCGCCGACGAGGTCCAGCTCAACGGCCGTTACGACTTCAACCAGACGAACAGCCTCACGACGACCGACCTGTTGAAAGGCGACGGCCTGTGGCGGCACGATTTTTCGAAGAAGGTTTTCGCACAATATCGGCCCTCGGTGGAGTGGAACCGGGCGAACTTGGGGCCCGACAAGACGACCCCGGCCGACTATGTGCTGCTGCAGCAGGAAATCGGCGGCGGCATCACCCTGCTCTCCGCCCCGGCGCACAAGGTGCGCGTTGGGATGTCGGAGAATCTGTTCGATGTGTGGAACACGTCGCCACCGTCCCTGCACCATGGCCGCGCCGTCGAGTCCGGGTTCGTCGAGACCGAGGTGAAGCTGCCGTGGAGCCTGCAGCTCACCGAGCGCGGCGTCTATTATTACTCCATCGCGAACCGGACCGACGGTTGGGAAAACCGCGTCGAGCTGACCAAGAAATTCACCGAGACGCTGAGCACCGCCATCCGGCATGAGACGCGGCAGAACAGCCCCGACGGCCGGGCCCAGGACTACACCCGGCTGAAGCTGCTGCTCGGGGTGGAGTTTTAGCCGCGGGTGGCGTGGAGCCCGCACTCGGTGCGGGCTGGATATGATTGATGGAGGCGGGACGCCCTCGTCCCGCGGGTTGCTATTCGCGCTTGCGCCTCGCGGGGTGAGGGCACCCTGCCTCCAAATGTGCCTCAACCCGCACGGAGTGCGGATTCCACCCACAAACATCCGTCCGCCTCAGGCGGTCTTGAACACGAACACGGCGCCCTGCTCGGTGCCGACGGCGAGGAGCGAATCGTCGGGCCGCCAGGCGAACTTCGTCGCGGGCGCGGGCATGCGAACCTCGGCGACCATCGGGTTTTTTCGCGTGGGGCTCCACAGCGTGAACACGCCGCCGGCGTCGCCGGTGGCCAGCAACCCGTGCGCCCGTTGGAAGGCCACCGCCGTGGTTCGCGCCGCCTGGGGGAGGAGCAGCGGCTCCCGGCCTTCGGGCCCGGCGCCGGAGCAATCCCAGACGCAGGCATCGCGGCCGCCACCCGTGGCGAGCCAGCGGGAATCGCTGCTGAAGGAGAGTTCCTTCAGCTTGGTTTCATAGCCGCTCATCTGTAGTTCGAGCTCTTCGGCCGGGACCCAGAGGTGCACGGCATTGTCATGGCACCCGGCGACCAGCCACCGGCCATCGGGCGACCAGGTGAGGGCGAGAATCGCATTGGCGTACGGGTATTCCTTCAGCGCGGCGAAGGTGGTGGCGTCCCAGATCGTCACGTGGCCGAAACATGCGGACGCGAATGCGCCGCCGTCGGGCCGCCAAGCGAGGGCGGAGATGGTCTTGGGGGCGTCGGGAAACTGGTGCGCCACGGTCCCGTCGGGTTTCAGGGCGACGAGCCTTCTCCCGGCTGCGGCCATCAGGAGTTGAGAGCGGGGAGCCGGGAGTGCGGAATTGTCAGGCGCCCAGGCAATGTGCTCCACCCAGCCGCTGCCGATCTTGACCTCCGCGGTTTGCGCCCCGGAGGAGGAATCCCAACATCGGACGAAGCCGTCCTGACCGCTCGAGGCCAGAATTGCAGGAGCGGGTTTATCCCGCGATGCATCGGGGCATAAAGCCCCTCCTGCAATTTCCGGCATCCATGCAATGCAATTGGCGCCGTCTTCATGCCCGCGCAACTGCCGCGCGACCGCGCCGGTGGCGGCATCGAAAAGCGTGATCCCGCCCCCGGCGGACGCCGCGGCCAGCAGGTGGCCGGCTGGCGACCAGGCGAGATCGATCACATAGTCGTCGAGGGCTCCGGCCCAGTGCTTGGTGAAATTCATGTCGGCACAATTTCGTGCAAAGGTTGCCGGAGGCAAAGCGGGAAATCGCCGGGCGGCTGTAGGGCAGGGTCGCCAAACCCCGCCGCGAGGGCGCGCAAGGCGCGGCGCGCCTGGAGAAAACCGTAGGGACGCAGCTTGACTGCGCCCGCGGCGGGCACCCCGAATCCCGCCTGGCATCGGCGGGGTTCGGAGACCCCGCCCTACAATCAAAGGCCACGCACGCCTTACGGCTTCGCCACCGCGAGCACGCCGTCGGCGATCTGGCCGGCGAGAACGGCCGGGTCGCTGCCCGCAACCGGATAGTCGCCGTTCCAGGCGATGCCGGCGGGCTCAACTTTCATCAAGCGCACATGGAGCGTGGCGACGCCATCCTGGTGCGTCACCCAGGCCCCGAGCACGAACCTGGCGTCGAGTCGTTCGCCGAGCGCGCGCAGGGAATCGTTCGAAACACCGGCGAGCGGTTGCGTGACGGCGCCGGTGTCATCCGCGAGGGCGACGGCGAGCCGGCCATACATCGGCGTGAACACGTCGCCGAGAAAAGTTGCATCCGCCGCGTCCGTGACGCCGAGCGCGAACGGCACGGCGAGGACACGTTTGTCGGACAGGTCGGCATCCTTCAACCCGTTGGCGACGCCGCGCGCGATCTCCTTGAAGGCGTTGACGGGATCGGTCTTCGCGGCGTCCTGGCCGATCCCGGCCAGCTTGGTCGCGGCGACGATGGCCGCCTGTTTGGCGGCTTCCTTCTCCTTGGCATCCAAGGCGCGGACTCCCGGCGGCGCGGGCACTGCCGCCTCGCGGTCGCGGCTGCGGCTGCAATGGGCAACGCCCCAGGAGATGAACCAGATGGAAACGACAATTCGCACCCACCGCGGCGAACGCTTCAACAGCACCCACGCGGCGGTGATCACCCACCAGGCGACTTCCGCCAGGAACTTCAAGCCATGGCCGAGGTGGCCTTTTTCCGGCACATGGGGGAAGGGTGGCATCGGCGGCGGGCCGTCGTGGTGCGCGGCCGCGGCGGCCTTGGAAAGGCGCGGCGCCTTCGGCGATGATTCCGACGCGGGAGGAACGTGGTGATCGCCGGTCGCGATCCGGCGCACAAGGGCCTCGAAGGCGGGCGTGGCCTGCCCACCGGGCGCGCGCAGCCACTGAACGGAGACGAATTTTTCGGGCACGCGGGCATTGGTCTCGGTGGTGCCGTCGATCGCCACGGGCAGCAGGAACATGACATCATCGGCCATGTCGAGCGTGCGCTCGGCCGCCAACCGCCACTCGCGCCGGAAATAGCCCTCCTTGCGCCGCTCCGTCGTGGCGGAGATCACGGGCATGAAGTAGTCGCATTCGCGGATCTGCCGCCGGATCTTCTGGTCCCAGGCGTCGCCGCCGCCGAGTTCGTTCTCGTCGTACCATACATCGAGCCCGGCGGCTTGCAGCGTGTCGCGCAGCCGCCGCGCCGCCTCCCGGTCTTCGGAGGCGTAGCTGATGAAAATGGTGGGTTGGGCCATGACCGACCGCGCCATTCAGGGGCGGTCGGCGGGCGGGTCAAGCGGTGAGTCGGCGCACTCGAGGCTTGCGCGGGTCGGGCCGGTCTCCGCAATGGGCGCCATGCCGGAATGGCCCGACATCACGGTCTACGTCGAGGCGCTGGAGCCCCGCGTGGTGGGGCAAGTCCTGGAGAAGATCCGGCTGGAGGACATGTTCGTATTGCGAACCTTCGCGCCGCCGCTCGACGGCCTTGCGGGCCGGCGGGTCGCTGCCGTGCGTCGGATCGGCAAACGGATCGCGCTCGGATTCGACCACGGCCAATGGCTGGTCTTGCACCTGATGATCGCCGGCCGGCTGCAATGGGCGGAGGCCGGTGCGAAGCCCAAGGCCGCCAACGTGCTGGCGCATTTCCTTTTTCCCCACGGCACGCTGACCTTGACCGAGGCGGGCTCGAAGCGGCGCGCCTCGCTGCACGTCGTGGCCGACGCGGCCGGACTCGCGGAGCACGATCGCGGTGGCATCGACGTGTTCGCCGCGACGACGGCGGAGTTCGCCGCCGCGCTCACGGGTGAGAACCATACGCTCAAGCGGGCGCTGACCGACCCGCGGCGGTTCGACGGCATCGGCAACGCCTATTCGGACGAGATCCTGCACGCGGCGCGATTGTCGCCGGTGACACTCACCTCGAAATTGACGCCCGCCGAGATCGCGCGGCTGCACGCGGCGGCCAAGGCCACCCTGGCCGCGTGGACCGAACGGCTGCGCGCCGAGGCCCGGGACAAATTCCCCGCGAAGGTGACCACCTTCCGACCCGAGATGGCGGTGCACGGAAAGTTTGGCCAGCCCTGCCCGGCCTGCGGCACCAAGGTGCAGCGGATCCGGTACGCTGAGAACGAGGTGAACTACTGCCCGCGCTGCCAGACAGGCGGAAAGCTGCTCGCCGATCGCTCGCTGTCGCGTTTGCTCAAATCGGACTGGCCGCGGACGATCGACGAAGCGCCGGCGGACTGAAGAGGGAAGAGCGTGACGAGTTCAGCGCGCCGCGAGCTGTTTGCCGGGCGTGGACCGCGGCGTGCGAACGCCGGTCGCCCGGATGAACGCGATCTCGGCATCGCTGGTCGACAACCGGATTTTCGTCGGGCCATGGCTGTCGGTGCCGATGTGCCCCATCACGGCCGCAGCGAGCACGGGCAGGTAGGACCGCAGCATTCGCGTTTCATCCTCGATGCTGGCTTCGACGCGCCACAGGGCGCGCGGGCTCGAATCGGAAGCACGGTCCACGTCGGCATACTCGCGACCGATGACGATGAGATACTTGGTGCAGGTGACCCGGGTGCGTTCAACCGGAATGAACGCCGTCATGCCGGCGGCGCCCCAGGGATCCCCGCCTCCTGTCTGCCGGGCGACCGGCAGGATCTCGATGGTCCGGTGCAGTGCAAATGGCGTCATGCCGTAATTGAAATCGACCAGGAAATCAGGCCGCACCCCGGGCGGTGCCTCGAACATCCCGAGGCCCGACAGGGCGGTGCACACGAAGCCCAGGGCTTCCTGGTAGTGGAGGCTCTGCAGGTCGTGGAGTTCGGCGAAATGCCGGACTCGGTACGAAAACCCCCGATGCGCGGCCAGCGCCGGCAGAAACACGGAATCGACTTTGACTTCGAGGACGCCTCCCGCGGCCACGGCCAGGGCGAGCCAGGTAGCAATCCCAAGCACCGCGACAAACCGCGGCCGTCGGGAGAAAGGCGGGCTGGGCAGGGGCTGCAGGGTGGCCGACATCGGAACGAGACCTTCTTGTCTCGACCGGAATTGATAGCAGCCCGCTGGCGGGAAGACAGGGAGCCGTCACCCGAATATTCATCGGTGCATGTGACCCGTCGCGGCCGGGGCGATTACCTGACTGGGGCTCGAACTGATCAACGAGCCCGGAGGCGAAATCGCGGGTTCAATCCGGACCTATAGATGGGGATGCTTCGCTGCGCTCAGCATGACACGATTCGGAAACCAACCCCCCGGTATTGTCATTCTGAGCGAAGCGAAGAATCCAGGAAAACCCGGGCGGATCCCGAACCAATCACCTGGCCTCGGCGCAGGTGCACCACGCTTGGAAAATGGGGGCGGGACGCCCTCGTCCCGCGGGTTGCCATTCGCGCTTCCGCCTCGCGGGGTGAGGGCACCCCGCCGCCAAACTCGAGCCATCCGGCACGGACCGCAGGTTCAGCCGCTACGGCCGGACCGACACGTGGTTGGCCGTCGGAAAATCGGCCGGGACGGCCTGCGTGACGTTACCCGTCGCGGCCCACTCAGTGCCGCGCTGCAGCGTCACGATGTAGCCGACGCAGGAGACGGAGCGAATGGGCGGGGTGTCCTTGGGGCCGACATGGCCGAGCGTGGTATGGAAGACGCGACCCTTGCCGTAGGTGATCGTCATGAGCATCGGCTCATTCTCGCCCGTGGCGCCCTTGTACTTCGCCGGGTCGGGGAACGCGGTGGCGAGGATGGTCACGTTCTTCGCCGGCCCGCGCAGGTTGCTGTAGATTTCATCGTGCGGGTGCAGCCAGGCCGCGGGCAATCCGCGCATGATCGGATGGTCGGGCGCGCGGGTGGTCACCAGGAAATCGTGCGCGGCGGGATGCGTGCCGGCGTGGCCGGGCGTGTCGAGGAGCACCTGGTGCCCGTCGCGCCACTTGAGCAGGGGGCCCCATTTCTCATCGCGCGCCCCAAGATTGCCGTCGGGCTTCAGGCCCCAGCCGCCGACGCCGATCATCTCGTTCCATTCGGGCCAGTACGGGAAGGCGTTGTCGGTGTCATGAACCGAGACGAGCCCGCCGCCGTTCTTCACGTAATCGACCAACGCCTGTTTGGTGGCGGCCGGCCATTCGTCGCCCTCGTACACCACGACCACGGCGGCATACGGTTTGAAGTCAGGCTGGAACGACGACATGTCCGCTCCCTGCGGCGGCGTGGTCGCGACCTCGACGGTAAACAGGCCGGTCTCCTCGAGATATTTCTTCACGAGCGGGCTGCTCTTGGTCCAGTCGTGGTACTTGTTGGATTGGCCGGTCACGAGCAGGAGCTTGTGCGCTGGAGCGGCGCGGCCGGATGCGGTGAGGCCGAGGAACAGGCAGAGCATGGGGAGGAGACAGCGGACGGGTTTTAGCATGACGGGGGCGGGGTGGATGACGGGCGGGGACGCGAACGATGAAGGCTTGGCGCTCGCGCCGGCGGCTGGCGACAAGAATTCCGGTCTTACGCGAGACTCGCACGTCTTGCTTTGATCCGGCCGGTGAACCGAGATTAGGCGCGGCTCAGTCGATTCGGGGTAGGTCGGGCTTTACGCCCGACATGTCGGGCGGAAAGCCCGACCTACCGGAACACCGCCTCCACCGAAATTTCAGGCCAAACACGCCTTGAAGCCTTCGGTGAGCGCGGCGCGGTCGAGGTTCTTGCCGATGAAGACGAGCATATTGGTGCGGTTCTCGCCGTCCTGCCATTCGCGGTCGAACTTCGCGTCGAAGAACATGTGCACGCCTTGGAAGACGAGTCGCTTCTTGGTGCCGCGGACGACCAGCACGCCCTTCATCCGATAAATGTCACCGCCCTTTGTCTGCAGCAGCTTCGAGATCCAGTCGTTCAGCAGCTTGCCGTCGAGCTCGCCCTCGGTGCCGATGCCGACGGACGAGACCTCCTCATCGTGCGAGTGTTCGTGGCGAAACGTGCGGTCCCAAGAGTATTTGAGCAATTCCGATGAGGGCGTCCCGCTACCATTGCGATAGAGATGGGTCGGCACGTCGTGCCCGGTGAAGAGCAGGTATTTCCCGGCCGCCGGGATCGACACCTTGAAGCGGCCGAATTCGTCCTTGAGCTTGAGCCGGTGGAGCGTGGCGCCGGCGGAGATCGCCTCGCCCGGGAGTGTGATCTTCTCCCAGTCGGAATAGGTCTGCACCGTGGCGTTGACGGCGGCGGTGAGTACCGGCTCGTCGAAGGACTTCACCGGCAGGACGACCACATCGAGTTCGTTGTGATTGTGGCCGCAGTCGGGGCCGCACTCGTGGTCGTGATCGTGGTGGTGCTCGTGGTCGGGATCGGCCGGGTCATGTCCAATCTCGAGCGCGTGTTCACCGGCCGCCAGCTCGTAGCCGCCGGCCCATTCAAACGGATATTCCATCTCGAGGAACTGCGGGTCGACCTCCATGGCGCGGCCGAGATTGAAGCCGCCCACGTCGACGATGCTCCGGATGGGGACATCGGCGTTGTGCGCGCGGTGGACCTTGGCCACGGCATTGATCGAGCGGAGGCGCTTCTCGAGGGCGTCGAGTTCGGCCGGGCTGACGAGGTCGGTCTTGTTGAGCACGATGACATCGGCGAAGGCGACCTGCTTCATCGCCTCGGGCGAGTCGTCGAGGTGCAGCAGGATGTGTTTGGCGTCGACGAGCGTCACGATCGCATCGAGCCGGAACTGCTCGCGCATCTCCGGATCGGTGAAGAAGGTCTGGGCCACGGGCGCGGGGTTGGCCAGGCCGGTGGTCTCGATGAGGATGGCATCGAGCCGGTCCTTGCGCTTCATCAGCCGGCCGAGGATGCGGAGGAGGTCGCCGCGCACGGTGCAGCAGATGCAGCCGTTGTTCATCTCGAAGATCTCCTCGTCGCTTTGGATCACGAGCTGGTTGTCGACGCCGACCTCGCCGAACTCGTTTTCGATGACCGCGATCTTGCGGCCGTGCTGTTCGGTCAGGATGCGGTTGAGCAGGGTGGTCTTGCCGGCGCCGAGGAAGCCGGTGAGGACGGTGACGGGAATGGGAGAGAGAGCCATGAGCGGGGAGCAGGAAGACGGGAGCAGATTAGCAAAACCGTCAAACCGGGGTTTGCAACGGTCGGGTGTTCCGCTGTGCTGCGGCCATGTCCGACCTCCCACCGCTCCCGACCGAACCCAGGCCCGGGCTCTACCGCCACTACAAGGGAAACGATTACCGGGTGCTGGGACTGGCCCGGCATTCGGAGACGCTCGATCCGCTCGTCGTGTACCAGGCACTCTATGGCGAGCGCGGGCTCTGGGTGCGGCCCGCGGCGATGTTTACCGAGACGGTCGAGGTCGCGGGCCGGCGCGTACCGCGGTTCGCACGGATCGGGGATTGAAGCTCTCTGCCATGTTACCGGATTCTCCGCTGCGCCCAGAATGACACAAAACGGGAATTCGTCGTCGAGGCTGTCATCCTGAGCGCAGCGTAGGATCCAGCGCCGAGCGATGCATGGTCAGTCCACGCGCGGCGCCGGCCACCCAGCACATGCGCGAGTCAAGGCGCGAACAGCTGGTTCCAGTGCGCCGGCGGGCCGGACGGCACGGCGACATGGATGAAGGCATGCTTCGCATCCACGTGGCAGGCGTTGCAGGTGTTGACCATCGCCTCGTAGCGCGTGCGGAACGCCGCGCCATCCTTCGCGGCCACGGCCTGGCCGACCGCATCGACGGCGGGCGGCAGCTGCGCCGCCAGCAGTTTGCTGACCTCGAGGCCGTCGTCGACCACGTGCGCGGCGGCGATGTCGTCGGCGGTCTCGGTGATCTCATCGTGGTAGAACTTCGCGAGGTCCCAGTTGCCGGCGGCGCCAGCGAACCAGAGCTTGTCGGCGTAGCGCTGCATGTAGCCCATCATCTCGCCGAGCGGGTAAGATTTCGACGCCGTGGCGGCGGCGACCTTGGTTTCGAGGGCCGAAACGCGACGCCAGAGCAGGACGTTGGCGGCAAGGCTGGCGGCGACCAGGGCGATGATGACCGGAAGGGATTTCATGGGGGCGAGGGATGAACTACGATTGTCGGAGCTGAGATATCGCCATCGCGGCTGCGATGTTGCCCGGTATGGCTGGATTCTTCGCTGCGCTCAGAATGACCGATCCTGGGATGTATTTGTACTTCCTGTCATTCTGAACGCAGTGAAGAATCCAGTGTATCGAAACCGGGCCCGGAGTTGTTTAACCTTCCTTAATCCGACGGGTACGCGGCCCGCGCGGCCTGGAGGTCCGCGGCCGGCGGCTCGCCGTGGCGGAATTCGCGATGGCGCACCTTGCCGGCCGGCCAGGCGATGCGCGCGGCGGCGACGCACGCCGCCAGGGCGACGACGAGCGTCAGCCAGCCGAGTGGCCGCTCGGCCTTTTTCCACCAGCGCGCCGCGCCGAGGGTGGCGATCGCCGTGACGGCGGCGGCGACAAAAATTGAAATGCTTTTCTCGGCGCGGTAGCGATGCAGGGTGAGCCAGTCGCCGCCGGCGTCATCGGCCATCGACCGCACGCGATCAAAACCCGCGCGGCCGTAGTGGACGGCGGGCCACGCGGCGGCGGCGCAGAGGAGCACCAACACGAGCGCAAGGCGGATGGCGGGAACGCTCCGGGCCAGCAGGGCGAGCAGGAGCCCGAGCACCGCCACGGGCAGCGCATGCGTCAGCGCCGGAATCACCAGCACGTGCAGGTATTCCGGCTGGCCGGCGATCTCGCTCACGGGACGCGCGGGTCCGGCCGGAGCTCAGGACTTAACGATCTCGATGTTTTCGAGGAGATTGATGCCGTCGCGTTCGACGAGCTTGCCCTTGACCGTGATCGTCTCCGCGGCGTGCTTCGCGAGCTCGCTGTTGGCGGGCATGTGGTCGCCGATCAGGAGGTAGGTCTTGCCTTCGGCGGTCTTGAGCCCGACCGGCAGGCCGTTGTTGATGCAAGTCTTGGCGCAGTCGGCGTGCTTGGCGCCGTGCGCGCCGTGGTCGAGGTAGCAGGCCATGTCGAGCACCTCGCCCGTGACCGTGACTTCGGGCTTGGCTTCAGCGGCGGACAAAACGGTGACCAGGGAGGCACCGGCAAACGCGAGAACGAACGGGCGGATCAGCGTGGAGGTTTTCATTTCGTAGTGGCGGGGTTGAATGGGGGTGCCGGTAAGATGTCCGGCAAGGCCCGCTTTGCAAATGCGGGTTTTTTCATCCCGGCGTGAGCAGATTCAGCTGTAGGTCGGGCTTTACGCCCGACGGGTCGGGGATAAACCCCGACCTACAAAACTGCGCGCCGCAGGCGCAGGGCGTTGGAGACAACCGTGATCGAGCTGAGGCTCATGGCCACGCTGGCGTACATGGGGTTCAGCAGCCAGCCGGTGAAGGCGAACAGCGCGCCGGCGGCGACCGGGATGCCGGCGGTGTTGAAGGCGAACGCCCAAAAGATGTTCTCCTTGATGTTGCGCAGGACCGCCCGGCTCAGGTGGACGGCGCGCACGAGGGCGGCGAGGTCGCCCTTCACGAGTACGAGCCCGGCGCTGTGCATGGCGACGTCGGTGCCCGTGCCCATGGCGATGCCCACCTCGGCCGCAGCGAGGGCAGGGGCGTCGTTGAGGCCGTCGCCGGCGAACACGACACGTTCGCCGCGCGCCTGGTGTTCCCGCACGAGCTCCTGCTTCCGTGCGGGGGTAACCGCGGCGTGACAGCCATCGAGCGCCAATTCGTCCGCCACCGCGCGGGCTGCAGCCTCGTTGTCGCCTGAGGCCATGACCACGCGCAGCCCGAGCCGTTGCAGTTCGCGGATGGCCGCCGGCGTGGTGGCCTTGACTGCGTCGGCGAGGGCGATGACGCCCGCCGGCCTTCCCTCGACGCGGACGGCAACGAGCGTAGCGCTCGGGTGGAGCGCGCTGACCTCAACGCGCGTTGCCATGTTGGGATCAACCCGGCCCACCTGAATCTGCCGGCCGTCAACGCGGGCCGTCACACCTACGCCAGCCTCGGCGTGGAAATCCCGGGCGACGGCGAGGGCGAGCCCGCGCGCCTGCGCCGCCGCGACGATGGCGCGGGCCAGCGGGTGCTCACTCGCGGACTCGGCCGAGGCGGCGAGCCGGAGCAACTCGTCGGCGCTGAAATCGGTGGTCGGCTCGGTGCCCACCACCCGCGGATGTCCCTCGGTCAGCGTGCCGGTCTTGTCGATCAGCAGGGTGTTCGCGCCCGCGAGCCGTTCGAGGGCCGCGGCGTTTTTCACCAGGATGCCGGCGGAGGCGCCGCGGCCGATGCCAGTGACCAGCGAGACCGGCGTGGCCAGGCCGAAGGCGCACGGGCAGGCGATGATCAGGACGGAAACGCCATTGATCAGGCCGTAGAGCCAGCCGCGATCGGACGCGAACAGGCCCCAGCCCAGGAAGGTCACGGCCGCTACGGCGAGCACCGCGGGCACGAACCAGTTCGCGACGCGGTCCGCGAGGCGCGCAATGGGGGCATCGCTTTCGACCGCCTCCTCGACCAGCCGGATGATCTGGGCGAGGAGAGTGTTGGCGCCCACGCGCTCGGCCCGAAAGACGAACGATCCGGTCGTATTCAACGTCCCGGCGCTGAGCCGGTCACCGGCCGCCTTGGTGACGGGCAGCGGCTCGCCGGTGAGCATCGCTTCATCGATCTCGGCGGCGCCGTCCAGCAAGGTGCCGTCGACGGGGAGATTCTCGCCCGGGCGGACGCGCAGCCGGTCGCCCGGATGGACGGAATCGACCGGCACGTCTTCCTCAACGCCATCGGCGCGGAGGCGGTGCGCCGTGGCCGGAGCGAGCTTCATGAGGGCGCGGATGGCGGCGTCGGTGCGGGCGTGGGCGCGCTGCTCGAGGATCTGGCCGAGCAGGACGATCGTGGTGATGAAGGCGACGGCCTCGAAATAGACCGGCACGCCGTGACGGGTCTGGTATTCCGCCGGGAAGTGGTTCCAAAGCAGGATCGCCGCCACGCTGTAAAGATACGCCGCGCCGGTACCGGTGACGGTCAGCGTGAACATGTTCGTGTCGCGGGTGACGATCGACTTCCACCAGCGCCGGTTGAGCGGCGCCCCCGACCAAAAAAAGATCGGCGTCGCCAGCAGCCACTGGATCCAGCCGGTCATGCGGGTCGAGAGGTGATGGACCAGGTCGGGCACGATCATTTCGCCCATGGCGAGGAACAGCACCGGCAAAGTGAGTGCGACGGCCACGTAGAGCCTTGGCCGCAAGTAGCGCTCATGGGGCAGGCCCATGTAGACCGGCTGGTCCGGCGGCGGGAGGCCGTGGCCGGCGGGCGCGGCATGGTGGTGATGGCCGTGCCCGGCCGGCTCCGGAGAGTCGGTCGGCAATGCGGCGGAGGAAGAGCCGTGAGTCTGCATGGGGCCTTGATTCTAGGTGGAAACGTTCGGTTCCGGCAATGGGGCAGGTTCCGGGCCGGCGGGTGGTGGATTCAGGCCGCGGCGGCGCCAGAGGTAGAAAATCGCCGGATAGACGAGCAGCTCCATCAGCGTGGAGGTCACAACGCCGCCGACCATGGGCGTGGCGATGCGCTTCATCACGTCGGCCCCGGCGCCGTGGCTCCACAGGATGGGCATAAGGCCGGCGATGATGACGGCGGCGGTCATGGCCTTCGGCCGGACGCGCTTGACGGCGCCGTGGTAGATGGCGTCGCGCAGGTCGGCCGTGGTGCGCAACCGGCCGGTTTGCTTCCACTCGTCGTAGGCGAGGTCGAGGTAGAGGAGCATCACGACGCCCGTCTCGGCGTCGAGGCCGGCGAGGGCGATGATGCCCACCCAGACGGCGACGCTCAGGTTGTAGTCGAAGAGGTAGAGCATCCAGAACGCGCCGACCAGGGAGAACGGCACGGCGAGCAGGACGATGGCTGTCTTCAGCCACGACCGCGTGTTGAGGTAGATGATGAAGACGATGAGGAGAAGCGTGAGCGGGATGACGAGCAGCAGGCGTTGCTGGGCACGTTGCATGTATTCGAACTGGCCGCTCCAGAAGATGCTGTAGCCGGTCGGCACCTTGAGTTCGCCGGAGCGCAGCGCCTCGTCCACGGCGTGTTGCGCGCGGTGGACATAGGTGCCGAGGTCGACTCCGGCGACATCGACGTAAATCCAAGCGTTGGGCACGGCGCCCTCGC
This sequence comes from Lacunisphaera sp., assembly GCA_035549095.1. GTDB lineage: Bacteria > Verrucomicrobiota > Verrucomicrobiia > Opitutales > Opitutaceae > Lacunisphaera. Next base: position 512,874 of record DASZRV010000066.1, read on the forward strand.
TTTTCACGCCCATCGGGGCGGCGACGACCTTGAGGTGCGCCAGCTGGCTGAGCGGCACCTGCGCCATGAGGCCGGCGGAGGTGCCGCCGGCCGAACCGGATGCGCCGGCGCCCATGCCGCCGCCCCCGGCGCCCGACTTGACCGGGATCACGAGGTCGCGGAGCGCCTGCAGGTTGTCGCGGTAGTCGCGGTCGTAGCGCAGGATGACGCCGTAGCGCTCGAGGCCTTCGACGGTGGTGGTGAGCGGCATGCCGCCGAGCGCGACGTCGAGCACATCCTGCACGTCGCCGACGGTGAGGCCGTAACGGGCGATGGCGTCGCGATCGAGTTCGAACTCGACGTAGTTGCCGCCCATGACGCGCTCGGCGAAGACGCTGCTCGTGCCCGGCACCTGGCGGACGATGGCCTCGATCCGGCGGCCGATGCGTTCCAGCTCGGCGAGGTTGGGGCCGGCGACCTTGATGCCGACGGGGGTCTTGATGCCGGTGGCGAGCATGTCGATGCGGGTCTTGATCGGCATGGTCCAGGCATTGGTCAGGCCGGGGATCTGGACGGCGGCGTTCATCGCCGCGACGAGCTCGTCGACGGTGCGCCGGCGGTGGGCGACGACCTTTCCGTCCGCGTCGATGATGTCGACCTCGGGCCAGTCGGCCTCGGGCTTGAGGGTGATGGTCGTCTCGATCATGTCGAGCGGCGCGGGATCGGTGGCGGTCTCGGCGCGGCCCATCTTGCCGAACACGGTCTTTACCTCCGGGAAGGCGCGGATCATCTGGTCGGTCTGCTGGAGAACCTGGCGGGCCTTGGTCGGCGAGATGCCGGGGAAGGTCGTCGGCATGTAGAGCAGGTCGCCCTCGAAGAGCGGCGGCATGAACTCGGAGCCGAGGTGCTGGTACGGGAAGACGCGGCCGACGGCGGTCGCCACGCTCTTCAGCCCGCCGTCCGGCAGGTGCCGGGTGACGAGCGCGTTCCACGGGAAGAAGACCCACGCGACGATCACGCCGGCGCCGATCACGACCGCCCAGCGGAACCGGATGACGAGGTCGATCAGCGGGTGGTAGATCCAGATCAGGAAGCGGTTGATCGGATTCCGATCCTCGTGCGGGATGTGGCCCCGGATGAAGAAGCCCATCAGGACCGGGGCGAGCGTGACGGACAGGAGCGCCGCCGCCGCCATAGAGTAGGTCTTGGTGAAGGCGAGCGGCTTGAACATGCGGCCCTCCTGCGCCTGCAGCGTGAACACGGGCAGGAACGACACGGTGATGACGAGCAGCGAGTAGAAGAGCGTGGGCCCGACCTCGATGGAGGCGTCGCGGATGATGTCCCAGTGCGGCTTCTTGCCGCGGTCGCGCTCGAGGTGCTTGTGCGCGTTCTCGATCATGATGATGACCGCGTCGACCATGGCGCCGACGGCGATGGCGATGCCGCCGAGCGACATGATGTTCGAGCTGATGCCCTGGCGGTACATGACGACGAACGACGCCAGCACCGCGATCGGCAGGATGACGATGGCCACGAGCGCGCTGCGGAAGTGCAGCAGGAAGAGGAGGCACACGAGCGCGACGACGAGGCTTTCCTCGATGAGCTTGTGGGTCAGGGTGTCGACCGCGTGGTCGATGAGCATGGTCCGGTCATACACCGTGGTGTAGGTGACGTCGGCCGGGAGGCTTTTCATGGCCTGGTCCAGCCGCGCGCGCACGGCGGCGATGACGCGGCGGGTGTCGACCCCGTAGCGGACGACGACGATGCCGCCGACGGTCTCGCCCTCGCCGTTGAGCTCGGCGATGCCGCGGCGCATGTCCGGACCGACCGAGATGTCGGAGACCGACCCGAGGAGGATGGGCGTGCCGCCGGGGCCGCGGCCGACGGCGATCTTGCGCAGGTCGTCGACGCCCTCGATGTAGCCTTTCACCCGCAGCATGAACTCCTTCTCGCCCATCTCGATCGACCGGCCGCCGACCTCGGCATTGCTGCGCTGGACCGCCGTGGCGACATCGCTGAGCGCAAGGTTGTAGGCGTGCAGCCGGTGCGGATCGACCGTGATCTGGTATTGCTTCACATAGCCGCCGACCGACGCCACCTCGGCGACGCCCTCGACGCTGGCGAGCTGGTAGCGCAGGAACCAGTCCTGCATCGAGCGCAGCTCGGCGAGGTCGTGCGTCTTGGAGTTGAGTGAATACATGAACGCCCAGCCGACGCCGGTGGCGTCGGGGCCGAGCCGGGGCGTCACCTTGGGCGGCAGCTCGCCGGCGATGCCGTTGAGGTATTCGAGCACCCGGCTGCGCGCCCAATAGGGATCGGTGCCGTCCTCGAAGATCACATAGACGAACGAGAAACCGTAGAACGAGTAGCCGCGCACGACCTTGGCCGACGGCACTGAGAGCATCTTGGTGGTGATCGGGTAGGTGAGCTGGTCCTGGACGATCTGCGGCGCCTGGCCCGGCCACTCGGTGTAGATGATGACCTGGGTGTCGGAGAGGTCGGGAATGGCGTCGAGCGGGATGCGCTTCAGTGCGATCACGCCGCCGAGCACGACCGCGGCGGTGGCCGCGAGCACGAGCACCTTGTTCCGGAGCGAAAAATCAATGATGGCTTTGAGCATGGTCGTGGGGGGCCGTGGGATTGGCATAGCCGCGCAATTCGTCGTAGCGCGCGATCTGGGCGGGCTGGAGAATTCCAGCAGTGGCAACGTGGGCGGTGAGATGGGTGGCGCGCAGTTCGCCCTGCAGCCGGCCGATCTCGCGGGTCAGGACATCGACGGCGCCGGGCGTGGCCCGCCGGTCCGCGAAGAGGCGGTCGAGGTCCGCCTCCCGGGCAATGAGGTCGCGACCCAGCGCGAGGGCGTCGGCATGCATCCGGTCGAACACGGTGTTGAGCTGGCTGAACTGGGTGGGTGTGAGCGACAGTTCCGCGCTCAGGTCGAGCACGTGGCGCGGACCGGGGTAGCGATTGAGCTCGGCGGCACGGGCCAGGCCCAGTCCGTGACCGGCGCGCAGGCCGGCGATTTCGGACTCCGACAATGCCTTGATCGCACGATGCTGTTCGCCGGCGTAGGCGGAAACCTCGGCCACGCCGGCGAGAGGAACGGCAAGCAGACCGAGCAGCAGTGTCTTGGAGAAGCGGATCGGGTTCATTTGATTTCCTCTCCGCACTCAAGCATGGCCGAACCATAGAAGGGGTTCTTCAGCTTCGGCGAAGCTTGCAGCCAGCGCCCGGTGCCGATGCCCGGCGCCATCGGGCATTCGAAGACGTGCCAGTGCTCCTGCTCGGGCAGGCGATTGGCGCGGGCCAAATCGGCGACCGCCGTGCTGAAATACGCGAAGTCGCGCTGCGCCGCCTTCAGGTCGGCCCGATCCGGCAGGTTGTCCTTGAACTTCCCCAGCGGTCCGTCGTCCGCCCGGTCGTAGCCCGAAAAGAAGGCCGCCAACGCCTGGCGGATGGCAGGCAGCTGCTTTTGGTAGCCGGCGAAGTCATCGGCGGCGAGCGCGTCGCCGCCGGCGATCGTGGCCACCGCAAGGTCGCGCAACCGCGCGCGGGCCTCAGCTGGGAGCATCGACACGTCATCCATGCCAATCGCGGCGTGGCCGTCCGGCCGCGGTTTGGCCTCGGCGGGGGCGGCGGCCGGCGTTGGCGCGGCGCCGTCGGTCGCACTAAGCATCTTCTGGATGGCGTCGCGCAGCTGGCTCTCCGAATCGAGCATGAACTGGCCGGAGGTAACCACGCGCTCGCCGCCAGCGAGACCTTCGAGCACCTGGTAGACGTCGCCCTGTGAGCGGACGCCGAGGCGCACCTCGCGCGGCGAGAACGAACCGTCGGCATTGGCCAGGAAGACGGTGTTGTGCTCGCCGCTGCGCAGGACGGCGAGATCCGGCACGAGCACGGCGTCGTCCGCAAGCTGGGCGGCGAACCGCACGTCGACGAACATCCCCGGGCGAAGCGCGCCGTCCGCATTGGGGAGCACAATGCGCGCCGTGGCGGTGCGGGTCTGGTCCACCACCTGCGGCAGGAGCAGGTCGACCTTGCCCTCGATCGTCCGCTCGGGGCCGTAGGTGACGCGGACGGTTGCATCCTGGCCGGCCTGGACGAACGGCAGGTCCTGCTCGTAGACCTGCGCCTCGACCCAGACGTGCGACAGGTCGGCGAGACGGAAAAGGCGCTCACCGGCGGCGACCATCCGCCCAACCACGGCCATTTTGTCGATGACGACCCCGTCGGCGGGCGCGCGATAGGTGAAGGTGCGCGGCGTCTCGCGATCACGCGCGAGGCTGGCGACGAAGTCGTCCGGGACGTCGAAAAGCTGCAGGCGCGCGCGGGCCGCCCGGGTCAGCGGGCCGCCGGCCGCGCCCTCGCTGCGGAGGGCGACCTGGTAATTGAGTTCGGCGTTGTAGAGATCGGGCGAATAAATCTCAAACAGCGGCTCGCCGGCGCGCACGGTTGCCCACGTGGTGTCGACGAAGAGCTTCTCGATCCAGCCGCCGTATTTCGTGGTGATATCGCGCAGGCCGGCCTCGTCGAAGGCCACGGTGCCGACGGTGCGGATTTCCCGCAGGACGGGACCGCGGGTGACGAGTCCGGTCTTGAGGTTCATCCGCTGGATCGTGACCGGGTCGATGTGGATGGCGGTGGCGGCGGCCGCGTCGTCGTCGTAAACCGGCACCAGGTCCATGCCCATGGAGTCCTTGCCCGGCTTCGGGCTGACCTCGCCGGGATTCATCGACGACTTCCAGTACTTGATCTTGCGTTCGCCTGCGGCGGCGGGAGCGCCGCCGTTGGACCGGATGGGCACGAGTTTCATGCCGCAGATCGGGCAGTTGCCGGGCTCCTTCTTGATGATCTGCGGATGCATGCCGCAGGTGTAGAGCTGTTCGGCGGCGGCGCTGAACGCGGTGCCAGCGAAAGCGGTGAGGAAGAGGAGCAGGTGGAGGAAGGATTTGGTCGAGCGCATGGTTCAGGGAGTTTCGGCGGGAAGGGGGGAGTTGGCGGGGGCGACGTCGGCGACCAGCAGCGCGAGGTCGACGGCGGCGGCTTCCCGGCGGCGAAGCCATTCGAGGCGGTCGTGGCGCAGGTCGATGGCCATGAGGCGCGTGCGGGCGATCATCGCGGCATCGGCCATCCCGGATTGCACCCCGGCCTCGAGGGTGGCGTAGCTGCGGTCGAAGTTGGGCAGCGCCGTGCCGTCGATGTAGGCGAGCATCCGGTCGGCCTCGCGGACCATGTAGAGCATCTGCGCGAGCTCGGCGGCGAGGTTGAGTTCTTCGGCGCCGACGCGGGCCGCGGCGGCGTCGCGACGGGCGGTGGCGGCGGCCACGGTGGCCGCGACCTTGTCCCGCCAGAGCGGGAGGGAGATGTTGGCGGTGGGCCGGAACATGAGCGGGTCGGCCTTGAGGTCGACCATGGCACCCACGGCGAAGTTTGGCCGGCCGGTCTGGCGGGCGACCTCGACGCCGGCGACGGTCATCTCGACCATGGCGCGCATCTGCGCGAGGTCGGGATTGGCGAGCTGGGCGCGGCGCCACAGCTCGTCGGCATCGGCCACGGGCGTTGCGACGAGGTCCGGATGCGGCCAAGGCGGGTCGGGATCGTCGGGCGTCAGGCCGAGGGCGGACTTGAACCGGGCACGCGCAGCGATGCGCCGGTCGGCGATGCCGGCATGGTGGGCGTGGTGCTCGGCGACGAGATTCTCGAGTTCAATCTGCCGGTCGAAGGTCGCCATGCCGCGGCCCGTGGCGTATTCGGCGTTGGTGAGTTCGAGCGCCTCCTCTGCGGTGTGAATCGTCGTGGCGTAGAGGCGGTCGATTCCCTCGACATAGGCCAGTTCCACCCATGCCCGCCGGGCCTCGGCGGCGGTGCGCAGGACGGCGGTAACGTAGGCACGGCGGGCAACGCCGGCGCCGGCGGCGGCCTCGCGGGCAATGGCGGTGCGCTTGCCGGGGCCCATCAGGTCGAACATCAGGCCCGGCATGAACGACATCAGCGTGTCGCGGATGTCGGCCTGGAAGGTGAACTGCGGATCCGGCAACGCGCCGGCGGGCGTGATGGCCTCGACGGCGGCGCGCCAGTCCTGGTAGGCGGCGGCCACGGCGGGCTGATTGAGCACCGCATAACGGATGAAATCCGCCGGCGGCGAATCGGCGTGCAGCACCGGGAGTTCCGGCCGGCCGGCGGAGCCAGCCAGTTGCGCGCCGACCTGCCGGAGGCCGGCCCGGGCCGAGCTGGCCGCCGGCGTGGGCGCGCCGGCGCAGCCCGCCAGCAGCAGGGCGGCGAAGGCGAGCGGAAAAAACGGGAAAAGTTTGTTCATGGGAATCCTGGTGTATCGAACCGGAGGGGAAGTCCCGCGGGCGCGCCAGCGCGCGGCGGGACGAAACAGCCGACGTCCGTCCGGACGCAGGCACACTGCTCCCGGGACTTAGATCAGGAAGCTGCAGTGCGCCGCGAACAGCGGCACACTCGCAGGACGCGCGACCGCAACGGCGATGCGCGGGGCGGGCATGGGAGCCCGGCGGGAGTCAAAGCGGACGAAAAACTTTTCCTGCCGGCCGCGCGGGGCGGCGAGGCGGCGGGCGGCGGCCGGATTCGCCTGGGCCGGCGTCTGCAGCGTCAGGATCGGGGCGGGATTGTTCGCGGGCGGCGGGGGGCAGTCGGGCATGTCGCAGGCGCGGCAGCAGCAGCACGCAGACTTCTTCGTCTCGGGCAGGTCCGCCGGCTCCACCCGCGTGAGCAGGGTGGCGAAGACCGCGACGACGAGCCAGACGAGACGCTTCATGCAGGAGGGACCGATAGCCATCCGAGCCGCGGCGGCAATGGCATATTCCATGGACGCCAAAGTCTGCGCAATTTCTGCCAGCCGATGCGCATGCCGGGTCCGGGCCGGTTGCCTTCGATCCGCCGGCGTGGCGGCGGGCGGGAATGGGCGCGCACCATCACGATTTCTTCATCGCCGGGCAGTTGCAGTTGACGCAAGTGGCGGCGACCTGGGGGGCGGCCGGGGTCTTGGCGACGGCGGCCTTCGCCCGGGCGGCGGCGCGTTCCTTTTCAAAGCGGGTCCAGTAGTCGGGGCCGGGACCGGCGAACGAAAGCGGGGCGATGCCAGCGAAGAGCGCGGCTGCGGTGAGGAGTTTGGTGGCTTTCATGGGGGAATCGGTTTCAGGTTGAGAGCCGCACGGAATGTGTGGCGGTTCATCCCTTCATACACCGGGGCCCCGTGAATCCCTCGCCGCCGGCGCCTTTTTCTTTTCGGAGTGATTTCCCGGTGACCGGTGTATTATCCAGCGTAATCCACATGAATACTCCCGATGATTCCCTGACCGCGATCCTCCGGGGCTGGCGCGTCAAGCCTCCGGCCGACCCGGATTTTCGCCCGCGGGTCTGGCGCCGGATCGAAGCCCGCGCCCGTCCGAGCTGGCCGGCTTACCTGCGGTCGCATGCCGGCGCCTGGTCGCTGGTCGCCCTGCTGGTCGTGTGCGCCGCGGCCTTCACCGGCCAGGCCACGGCCCGGGCCCGGGTTCGCACCGACCGCGAAACCCTGGTTGCCACCTACCTGGTCGGCCTCGATCCGCGCGTGCAGGCGGAGCGCAAGCCATGAAGACCGGACGCAACCTGGCGATCACGCTGGTCGCGCTCGGCTTGGCCGCGGTGGCGGTCGGCTTTGCCTGTTACCGCCTCAATTGCGAACCGGAACTGCATCAGGCCGCGGTCGCGGGCGACACGATGGCGTGGCTCCGCGCCGACTTTCATCTCACGGACGCGCAGAGTGCGGCCATCGATCGTCTGCAGGCGGCCTATGCGCCCTCGTGCGACGAACATTGCCGCATGGTCCGGGAGGCGGCCGCGGCGCGGGATGCGCTCCGGGCGGCCCGGAACGCCGATCCCGCCACGCTGGCGGCGGCGGAGCGGCGGCTGCGCGACTTGCGCGCGAACTGTGAGGATGCGCTCAGTCGCCATGTGCACCAGGTGGCGGCGGTCATGCGGCCGGACGAGGGACGCCGCTATCTTGCCCTCGTGCTGCCAAGGATCACGGGGTTCGATCATGCGTCGGCGCCCGACGCGGGTCTGAATCACCCGCACTGACCGATGGCTGCCGACCCGGGCGGCGGCCCGAGCGACGAGGAGTTGATGCGACGCCTGCAGGACGGCGAAGACGCCGCGCTGGCGCAGTTGATGGAGAGGTGGGAGCTGCGCGTGCGGCGGTTTATCTTTCGGATCGTGGGCAACCCGGCCGATGCCGACGACCTGGCGCAGGAGGTTTTCGTGCGCGTCTATGCCAAGCGCGCCAGCTATCACCCCGGCGCAAAATTCTCCTCGTGGTGCTTCGCCATCGCGGCCAACCAGGCCCGGAACCGGCTGCGGTGGTGGCGCCGCCGCCCGGAGCTGTCGCTCGAGGCCTGGGCGGAAACGGGCGGCGAGCTGGCCGACGGCTCCGCGGGCGGCGCCCCGGCGCAGGCGGCGGAAAAGCGCGAACGCGTCGCCGCGGTGCGGGCGGCGGTCGCGGCGCTGCCGGTAGAATGGCGCACGGCGCTGGTCTTGTTCGAATACGAGGGACTCGCGATAGCCGAGATCGGTGCGGCGCTGGCCTGCACCCCGAAGGCGGTGGAAAACCGCCTGTATCGGGCGCGCCAGCGGCTGAAGGCGGTCCTGGCCGTCACTGACTGACCGGCCCGGATGGACGCTCAGCCCTGCACCTCGCGGAGCTGGATGCTGTCGATGCGGCGGTCCTTCGTCTGGATGTCGGAAACGATGATGAGCTTGTCGCCATCCTTGATGCGCCCGAGCCGCAGGAGCATGGCCGTGGCCTTCTCGATGGTCTCCTCGGGCTCGCCGAATTCGCCGAGCAGGAACGGCTCGACCGAGCGCACCATCCGGAGATGGCGCACGGTCTCGATGCTGTCGGTCATGGCGAGGATGGGCGCGTGCGGCGGGCGGTGCGCGGCGATGCCGGCGGCGTTCGTGCCATGTCGGGTGAAGACGAGGATGAGCGAGCGCGGCAGCTCATTGGCCAGCACGACGGCGGAACGGAAGATCTTCATGCGCTCGCTGACGAACACGGCGGGCTCGGGAAAATCCTCGGCGAGTTCCTCCTCGACGCGGCGCGAGATGGCGTCGATCACCTTGATGCATTCGAGCGGGTATTTGCCGACGGTGGTCTCGCCGGAGAGCATGACGCAGTCGGCCTGCTCGTAGACGGCGTTGGCCACATCGGTGATCTCGGCCCGGGTGGGCATCGGCTGGTTGATCATCGATTCGAGCATGTGCGTCGCGATGATGACCGGCCGGCCGACGGCGAGGCAGGTGCGCACGGCGCGATGCTGGATGATGGGCAGGTCCTGCAGCGGCACCTCGATGCCGAGGTCGCCGCGTGCCACCATCAGGACGTCGGTGGCGCGAATGATGTCGTCGAGGTTGTCGATGGCGGACTGGTCCTCGATCTTGGCGACGATGCGGGCGCGCGAGCCGCGTTCCTTCAGGAAGGCGCGGAGCTGCTCGATGTCGGAGGCCTCGCGCACGAACGACAGCGCGACGAAGTCGATGCCCTCCTCGATGCCCACGGCGGTGTCGCCCTTGTCCTTGAGCGTGAAGGCCGGCAGGTTGACGTGCACGCCGGGGAGGTTGATGTGGCGGCGCGAGGTGAGCGAACCGGGGGTGAGCACGCGGCAGCGGATGTGCGCATCGTGCTTCTCGAGCACCTGCAGGCGGATGAGGCCGCTGTCGACGAGGACGGTGTCGCCGACCTTGATGTCATTGACGAGGTCGCGGTAATTGACGTCGACCGAGCGGATCTCCTCGGCGTGCTCGCGCTCGGCGCCGGGCTTGACGGTGAAGTCGAAAATCTCGCCCGCCTGCAGCTCGAGCGGGACCTCGAGGTCGCCGGTGCGGATCTCGGGACCCTTGATATCCATCATGATCGCGATCTCGCGTCCCGCCTCGCGCGACGCGGCGCGGATGCGGCGGATGATCATACGCGTCCAGTCGTGCTTGGCATGCGCCATGTTGAGGCGGACGACGTCGACGCCCGCCTCGATGAGTTTGACGAGCATGGCCTCGCTTTCGGTGACGGGCCCGAGTGTGGCGATGACCTTGGTGCGGCGCAGATGGTGGGTCGACGGCATGAGTGGGGCCAGTTTCTTGCCGCAATCGCGACGGCGGGCAAAGCCCAAATCCCGCCGCTGGCGTAAGGCGTTCTAATCCACGACGAGCGCGCGTGAAAATTTTGCGTGGCGAACCCATTTTCGTCGTGCCTAGCGAGGACGGTCACCTATGGTGCCCGCGTGTTGTTCGCCGTGAGCACCCTTCTCCCCTGAATCATGGACCTGGCCCTCGTCTTCGTCGTCCTGCTCATCGTTGTCGGGATTTATTTCTACAACAACCCGATGAAGCACGGGCCGTGGTTCCTCAGCCGGCGCTTCATCAACTGGTTCCCGCTGGGGATGTCCTACTCGTTCCTCTACATGGGCCGGTACAATCTCGCGGTGGCGAAAAACGCCTTCGGGACCCGGATGTCGAACGAGGACTTCGGGCTGATCTTCGCGGCGGGCACCGTGATCTACGCCTTTTCGTTCCTCGTGAACGGGCCGCTGGTGGACAAGATTGGCGGCAAGAAGGGTATTATCATCTCGGTCCTCGGGGCGGCGGCCGCGAACGTGGCCATGGGCATCATTACCTGGCTGGTGCTCACCGGACGGACGAGCATCCCCTTGTTCTGGCCGTTCGTGCTGCTCTACGCGCTCAACATGTATTTCCAAAGCTACGGCGCCGTCTCGATCATCAAGGTCAAGGCGAACTGGTTCCATGTGCGCGAGCGCGGTGTCTTCGGCGCCATCTTCGGGACGCTGATCTCGTTCGGGGTGTATTTCGCTTTCGATTGGGGCCAGACGATCGTGAACCTGACCAAGGTGGCCGCGGAGACGGTTCCCTCCGGCCTGTCGGATCTGCTCCGGGGCTGGTTTGTGCCCGCGGGTTCGAGGGTGGACGCCACCTGGGCGGTCTTCTTCGTGCCGGCCATCATCCTGGTTGGCTGGGCCCTGCTGGACCTGTGGCTGATCAAGGAGACCCCGGAGGACGCCGGCTTCCCGTACCTCGACACGCACGACGCCTCGTCCGGCCACATGCAGGAGGAGTACACGACGCTCGACCTGCTGAAGAAGGTGTTCTGCAGCCCGTTGATGCTGATGCTGGGGGGCGTCGAGCTCACCGCCGGCGTGCTGCGCAACGGCATCATGCAATGGTACCTGGTCTTCGCCAAGCAGGTGCCGCAACCGGGGGCCGAGTCGATCATCGGCAACTGGGGCCTCCTGCTCTGCCTCTTTGGCATCATCGGCGGTTTCGCCGGCGGGCTGGTCTCGGACAAGTTCTTCCAATCGCGGCGCGGGCCGCCGGCGGCGATCTTCAGCGCCTTCATGCTGATGATGGCCGCGGTCATGGCGATGAACCTCTTCAAGCTGCCGTTCCTCGTCGGCGTGTCGTCGCTGCTGATCGTGGCGGCGGTGACCGGAGTGCACTCGCTGATGTCGGGCACGGCGGCGGCGGACTTCGGCGGGCGCAAGGCCACCGCCACCTGCTCGGGCCTGATTGACGGCTGTGTCTACCTCGGCAGCAGCGTGCAATCGGTCTGCGTCGGCTTCCTGACGGGCACCTCCTGGTCCGGCCACAGCTGGCAGTGGTGGCCCATCTTCCTGATGCCGTTCGCGCTGGCCGGCGGGATCATCGCCTGGCGCATCTGGAACGAGCTGCCCGCCGCCACGCGAAAGTACATCGCCGAGCACGAAGCGAAGCAGGCGCCTGCCGGGCACACGGGCGCCTAGGCGAATTCGTACACGGGCGTGCCGGCGCCGGGGGCGACGACCGAAAAGCCGCACGCGCGCGCGGCGAGCACGGCGCCGCAGGCCGACTCGACCGCCGCGGGCGAATTGCAGTCGCGGCTCAGGTGCGTGAGGAAGACATGGCGCCAGCGCGCGCCGGGCAGCGACTCGAGCAATTCGCGGGCGGCCACGTTCGACAGGTGGCCGTGCCGTCCGCTGATGCGCTGCTTGGTCGACCACGGCCGCCGGGTGTCGGCCTCGAGCATCTGCGGACAGTGATTCGCCTCGATTACCAGCACGTCCGCTTCGCGGATGCGCTCGCGGACGTGCGCCGGCGCATGGCCGAGGTCGGTCAACCACGCGAGGCTGCGCCGCGGCGCGAAGAGGTCGCCTTCGCCGTGGGCGATGAGGAAGCCCACCGGGTCCTGCGCGTCGTGCGGCACGGAGAAACTGGTGATCTCGAGGTCGCGGAAGCGGAACGTCGCGCCGGTCTCGAACAGCTGCCAGGCCACGCGGTGCTTGAGCGTGGCCTGCAGCGCCTGCGCCGTGGCGCGGTTGGCGAACACGCGGATGTGCGGATGGCGCGCGAGGCCGGTCAGCCCGGCCGCGTGGTCCCCGTGCTCGTGCGTCAGAAAGATGGCGTCGATCGCCTCGAGTTTCTCCTCGTGGGCGGCCAGCAACGCGGCAAGGCGGCGGGCCGAAAACCCGGCGTCGATCAGCACCCGCGTGTTCTCGGTGCGGAGGAGCGCGGCGTTGCCGGCGCTGCCGCTGCCGAGAATGCTGAAGCGAAAGGCCATGGGCGCGATTGAGCGCCGCGCGTTGGCGCCGGGCAATGCCAAATGCGGTGAGGTGGAGCCCGCACTCCGTGCGGGCTGGATCCATGTTGGGCGACTGCATTGCGTCGGATTGTATGTCACGCGTGCCCGCCTGGAGATCCAATCTTAGATTTGGTGGTGTTGAGGTGACCAGTTGGGATCAAAATCGGTTTGGGAACGGAGCAAGCCGACGATGATGCGCAGGAGTTTGTGACTGACCGCACCGAGGATGGCGCCGGGTCGTTTGCCGTTG
>DASZRV010000067.1:0-2057 GCA_035549095.1 Lacunisphaera sp.
ACTGAAAGTCGCGGTTGCGGCTGAAGCCGCCTGAAGGTGCCCGGCTACACAGCCGGCTCAAGGCTTGGCGGGCGCGGTGATCTTAAACGAGTCGTCATCTTCGTCCCACTTTTGGTTTTCGATATAGGCTCTAATCGTTGCCTCGTCCACCGCGCCCACCGTCGCGCAGAAGTAGCCCCGCGCCCACATGTGTTGACCCCAATACTGCTTCCTCAGGTCGGCAAACTCTGCCTGCAGGTGTCGCGATGACCGTCCCTTGATGTACTGCGCCAGCTTTGCCGGCGCCAATATCGGCGGCGCTGACAGCAGCAGGTGAATGTGATCTGGCGATACTGCTCCTCGGATAATCACCACTTCCCGAGCCGCGCATATCTGTCTAATCAGGTCGCGCGCCCGCTCCGCCACTCGGTCACGCAATATCTTTTTCCGATATTTTGTGCACCAGATCATGTGATACTTCAAATCGAAGACCGCGTGCGCGCTTTGCCTGTATTCCGCCATTCCTCCTATTCTCGTAGCGTGGAACGGGCCGCTGAAAGCCTACCGCCTGAAAGGCGGTGGGCTTAGACCCGGCGATGGATACTAAAGCCCGTTGATTTCCGCGATATACCCGTCGACGTCGGTTTTGCGCTTCATGCCTTCGAGCGACATGTAGCGGAGCTGGCCGAAGATGGGGCGCTCGGCCCAGGGGCGGTCGTGGAGGCCGAAGCACCAGAGGATGTTGGTGTAGGTATTGGGGTCGCGGCCGTCGAGGGCAAAGACGTCGTGCAGGTGGACCATCGTGCGGAGCGCTTCTTCGTATGTGGGCGACCACTCGATGATCTTCTTGCCCCAGTACATGCGGTAGTAGCCGTGGATCGTCCCGCGAAGCAGGAGTTCGCGCTGCGCGGCGTTCCAGAGTGCGTCGTGGGTTTCGGCGCGTTCGAATTCTTCGGGTGAGTAGAGGTACGGGCGCGGGTCGGCGGCGTGCTTCGCCATGGTGGCTTTGCACCAATCCGGCAGAGCATCGAGCGATTCGAGCTGATCGCCGGTGAAGCGCGCGAAGTTGAAGGCGAGTTCACGGCGGACGATCAGCTCTTCAAGGAATTCATCGGGAATAAGCTTGTGCTCGCGCGCGTGCGCCTGGACGGTGAGCGCGACTTCGAGTGAGGAGATGTGGCCGAAGTGGAGATACGGGCTCAAGGTGCTGGTGGCGTGCTTCGAGGGCTGGCTGCTTTCGCGCGCATAGCGGCGGAGACGATCGTCGAGAAAACGGTCGAGGCGGCGGGCGGCTTCCTTCGATCCGCCTTTGTATTCGATGGAAGGGCGAATCCTGTGGTCGATTTCGCAGGAGGCAACGAGCGCGGGGATCGCGGCCGGCGCGACCGGGGTTGCGAGCGATGCGACGCCGTCCGGCAGCAGGTCGTCACGCCATTTCTGGCGGATTTCCGGAAGTTCCACGGGTTTGAGATATGCGCGCAGAACCCGGTTGATACGCGGGCGGATCGTGTAGGCGCCGTAGTTACGTTTCTCGTGGTGGCTCATCGGCACGATGCAGCTGGAATCGACGGCGATGTACTGCGTGGTGAGATGGGCGGCGACGCTTGGGTTGTGGCGGGTGGCGATGAAGACGGGGTAATCGTCGGTGATGACGGCGTGCGCGCGCGAGGCCAGGCGATAGAGGACGTCATTGGGATCGCTGCGGCGGGCGCGGAGGTAGAAAAAGTAGCCGATGCCGAGGGCGCGCAGGGCCGCTTCATTGTCAGGGATGCCTTCGAGGACGAAAGTGTGGAGGCGGTCGTTCGCAGCGGGGTAATCGCAGGTGAGGGATTCGTAGACGAGCAGGGGCAGTCCCTGGGCGTTGGCGATATCGGCGGCGTGGGTGAGGGCGTGGTTGTACTCGACGCGGCGATTCATCTGCGCCCAGTAGAGGACGTACGCGGCGCGTTCGCGCGGCGGCTGGTTGTTGAGGATGCGGATGCGCTCCGCGGAGACAGGCACGCTGTTCAGCACGTTACTCGGCACATTACTCTTCTGCCGGAGCGGTGCTGGAGAGTTCGGCCTTGCGAACGATGTAA
>DASZRV010000068.1:0-11650 GCA_035549095.1 Lacunisphaera sp.
TGTCGCTGGTCGACCGGTTCAGCTGGCGCATGCGCAACGTCCCCGGCGTCAAGTCCACCCTCTGCCTGCCGGAGGTGGCGAAGACCATCTGCGCCGGCTGGAACGAAGGCAGCCTCAAGTGGCGCGTCATTCCGCACAACCCGCAGATGCTGGCCCAGTCCGTGTCCCCCGTGGAGACGGCCAGCGGCCTGCTCAACAACGACGGCAGCGTCATCCCGGTGATGATCTACCTCACCGACCACAAAGCCGAGACGATCAAGGGCGTCATTGCCGCCGTGAAGGAATTCCGCTCCGCGCTCTCGAACGAAAAGGTCAAGTTCCAGCTCGCGACCGGGAATGTCGGCGTGATGGCCGCGACCAACGAGGTCGTTGAGGCGGCGCAATTTCCGATGGTCACCTGGCTGTACGTCGCGATCATCGCGCTCTGCCTGCTCTCCTTCCGCTCGTGGCGGGCCACCATCTGCGTCGTCCTGCCGCTGGTCGTCGTTTCGGACCTGGCCTATGCCCTGATGGTCTATCTGCAGATCGGGTTGAAGACCTCCACCCTGCCGGTGGTCGCGCTCGGCGTCGGCATCGGCGTGGACTACGGTATCTATCTCTGCTCGGCGCTCCTCGAACGGCTCGAGCAGGGCGAGACGCTGGAGGACGCCCTCTGCTTCGCCTTTGGCACCATGGGCACCTCGGTGGTGTTCACCGGCCTGGCGCTGGCCATCGGCGTCGGCACTTGGGCGTTCTCCGCCATCAAATTCCAGGCCGACATGGGCGTGCTGCTCGCCTTCATGTTCCTCTTCAACATGCTCGGCGCGATGCTGCTGATGCCTGCGCTCGCCCGCTGGCTCTTCCGCGAGAAGCTCGCCGGCAAGCTCAAGCCCGCCGACGTGTCGACGGTGTAAACCGTGGAGGCGGGACATTGTCCCGCGCAGCCTGCCGGATTTCACAGGAGGCAGCGAAGGAAACAGAGATCGGGCAATCCATGCACGACTTTCTCCGTTTCCTCCGCGTCCTCCTGTGCGAATGTCTTGGTACTCTACTTCGCCTGCACTTTCCCATTCGGCGTGAACGTGAACGCCAGGTCCACCTCGGCCTCGACGTCCTCCGTCCGCGCCACGCGATCGTAGGTAAACCCACCGGTGCCGGTCACGGTCTCGATGTACTGCGCCCGGGCCGGGACGAATCGCCACTGGCGCACGGCCGCCTCGACTGCCCGCTGGAAATCCGCCGCGAACTCCGGCGGGGCGATCGTCACCGCGACCATGCTCGGCCGGACGTCACTGACCCGCCCCTGCGCATCGATGACAATGTGCACGCCAACTTGCGCTCCGCCCGCCTTTGCCGCCAGCGCCCGCGCCGGATAGACCGGCAGCACCGGCTCACCCTTGATCTGCGCATCGCGATACTGCGCGCGGCTCGTCGGTTGCATGGCCGCCTTTCCGGTGGACTTGGGTGGTGCGGCGGCTGGCGCCTCGACCACCTTGAACGAGCTCGTGCCAGTGCCTGGCCCAGCCACGTGCGTGCAACTTGCTGCTGCACTCGCGAGTATGCTCGCAACGATGGCGCGTGTTCTCATCGCGCCCCCAGAGAAACGGGTAATCGCACCGATGCAACCACCGCGTCGGTCAAGCGGCGCGGTCGGGAAGGCTTCTCATCGTCGCATGCATCTCGGGCTCGACCGCGCGGGGAACCGGCGGAGGAATTGCGTGACTTCGGCTCGTCACTCGTCACTTCTCACTCATCACTCGCTCCGCAGCGCCACCATCGGGTCGACCTTCGTTGCGCACCGCGCCGGGAGCCAGCAGGCGGCCACCGTCGCCAGCGTGAGGCAGCCGACGGCCATGCCGAGCACGACCGGATCGGTCGGCTCCACGCCCACGAGATAGGCGGCCAGCACGCGGCCGGTGAGCAGCGAGAGCCCGACGCCCACCACACAGGCGAAGCCGAGTTGCCCGAAGCTTTGCCGCATGATAAGCCCGAACACCCCGCTGCGGTCGGCCCCCAGCGCCATGCGGATGCCGATCTCCCGCGTCCGCCGTGACACGGCATAGGCCTTCACGCCGTAGATGCCGACGCTCGCCATCATGAGGGCAAGCAGGCCGAAAACGCCGAAAACCCCGGCGCCGAGCCGGATTTGCCAGAGGTTCAGGTTGTCGCGCAGGTGGTCGGCAAACGGCCGAAGCCCGACCAACGGCAGGTCGGGATCGAGCGCCAGCAGTTCCTTGCGCAACAGCCCGGTCAATCGCGCCGCCGCCAGCGGCGAACCGTCGGCGCAACTCGCGGTGAGGAAGATCGTCGGCGTGTAGCCAAGGTGCAGCGGCACGTAAACTCGGGGGAACGGCTCCTTGCTGTCCTGCACGTCCTGGGTGTGCCGGCTCACGACGCCGACAATCTCCATCTCCCCGCCAAACGGCGCGCCGGTCAGTCGCACGCGCTGGCCGATCGCATCGGCGCCCGGAAACAGCTTGGCCGCCATGCGTTCGTCCACCAGGCAGACGTCGCTGCGCCCCAACCCGCCCGCCTCGCCTGCCGTAATGTCGCGCCCGCGAATCACGCGCACGTCGAGACTGTCGAGGAAACCCGGCGCAATCGCCCCCAACACGCCGCCAAAACTGCGGGGCGCCTCGCCGTTGTCGGCGCCGCGCGGCGCCGACAACGGTGCCAGCCGGCACGTCGGGCTGAGGTTCGCGAACGGCACCAACGTGGCAGCCCCCGCCGCGCGGACTCCCGGCAGCACGCGCAGCCGCCCGGCCGCGGCAAGGACCCGCCGCACGGATGCATCACGCGACGCCGGCGTGAGCGAGAGGTCCAGCTCGGCGACAATCAGGGCCGGCGCGTTGAAGCCGACGGGCGCCGCGGCTGCCTGGAGCGCGGCGCGCAAGAACAGGCCCGCGGCAAAGAGCAACACGAGCGACAGCGTGGCCTGCACCGTGACCAGCAGGCTCGCGCCCGAAAAGAGCCGGTCCCATGCGCCGGATTCGCCGCCCAGACCGGCTTGGGCCTTAAGATCGCGCACGAGGTTGACCCGCGAACTCTTCAGCGCCGGCCCGAGGCTGAATACGAGCGTGGCGGCGATGCAGCCCAAAAGCGTGAAGCCGAGCACGCGCCAATCGGGCTGAAGCCGCGTCGTGACGACGAAGCCCATGGGGACGAGCCGGCCCTCCAACATGTGCTGGATGCCCCGGATCGTCCACGAGCTGAGCAGCGTGCCGGCTATTCCAGCCGCGAGCGCGAGAACCAGGCCTTCGACCACCAATTGCCGCACGATGCGGCCGCGGGTGCAGCCGACGGCGAGCCGGACCGCAAACTCCGTCGCCCTCGCCGCGCCGCGCGCGAGCAGCATGTTGGCGAGATTCAGGCTGGCGATGAGCATGAGCAGCGTGGACATGGCCAGTGTCAGCGTGCCCACCAGCGTGAGCGGCCGGCTGCTGTTGGGCGTGGGCGAGATGCTGAAGGGCTTGGCCAGTACGAGCTCATGGGCGGTGCGGTCCGTCCCCGGCGCCAGCGCGTCGATCCGGGCCGCCAGCGGCGGGAGCCGGCTTTGGGCGGATGCGATGGTGAGCCCGGGAGGGAGGCGGGCGAACAGGTTGAGTGCGTAGTTGGCCGGAGCGGCAAGATCGCTGGTGGCGCGGGAATCACCGAAGGCCGGGACGATTTCGCCAAACACACCCAGCGGGAGCCAGAGCTCCGGCGCGAGGATGGCCGTCACCCCGCTGAAACCCTCCGGCGTGACGCCAATGACCGTGTAGGGCTGGCCGTTCAGGCGGAGCGTGCTGCCGATGAAATCCGGCCGGCCGCCGTGCCGCTGCCAAAGCTGGTAGCCGGCGATGACGACATGCCGGGCGGCATTGGGCCGGGTCTCACTGGCATCGAAGAATCGGCCCGCAGCCGGCTTGGCGCCACCCAGGGCGAAAAAGTTTTCGGAAACCAGAAAGGCGAAGGCACGCCGGAGGCTGCCCTCATCTGTCAGGCCGACCTGGCTGAAACTGAGCGCGGCGACGTCGGTGAAGGCCTCGTTGCCTTCCCGCAGCAGCGTAAATTCCGCATGGGAAAAAGGCCGGAACCGGCGGGCGGCGTCCCTTTGTGCAATATGCACGCCCACATAGGCCCCTGTGGTCTCGTCCACGACCGGGCGAAGGAGAAAGCCGTTGACCACGGAAAAGATCGTGGAATTGGCCCCGATCGCCAGCGCGAGCGTCAGCACCGCGATCGCGGAGAAACCCCGTTGCTTGCGCAAAAGCCGCAGCGCGAATCGGAAATCCTTGCCCAGGTCCTCGAGCCACCCCCACCGGCGCTGCGCGAGCGCCCGCTCCTGCAGGCTCGCGATATTGCCGAACTCGCGTTCGGCGGCGAACCGCGCCTCCTCCGCCTCCATCCCCGCCGCGCGGTTGCGCTCAGCTTGCAGGTCAAGGTGATGTTGCATCTCCGCGCGCATTTCGGCGTTGAATCTGCCACTTCGGAGCAGCGCGCCAATTCGGCGGAGGAGTCTCATTTCAGGTCTCAAGTTCCAGCGTTCAGGTTTTTGATCTGCTCACTCACTCCGCAGCGCCACCACCGGATCGACCTTGGCCGCGCGGCGGGCCGGCAGCCAGGAAGCGAGCAAGGCGACGAGAAGCAGGAGCGCCACCACGCCGCCGTAAGCCAGCGGGTCGGCCGCACTGACATCGAACAGCATCCGTGAAAGCAGCCGGTTGAAGAGGACGGCGCCAGCGAGGCCGAGGACCAGGCCGGCCGCGACCTTGGCGAGCCCCTGCCGCATGATCAGCGCGAGGATCTCGTGGCGCGAGGCGCCGAGCGCGCCCCGAATCCCGATCTCGCGTGTGCGCTGGCTGACGTCGAAGTTGAGCACGCCGTAAAGCCCGACCGCCGCCAGCATCAACGCGAGCGCGGCGAACAGGCCGATGAGGACGAGCAGCGCGCGGCGGTTGCCCAAGAGGTAATCGAGACTGCCCTGCAATGTCCCGAGGCCGTAGACCGGCAAACCGGCATCGACGGCGCGCACGCGCTCGCGGATCTCGCGGGTGACGTCGCTCTCCGCCCGCGCCGACCGTACGAGAAAAGTGAACGCCGTCGTCGCCTGCTGGTTGAACGGCAGGTATACGAACGGCCAGCCATCGCGTCCCTCAAGGCCGGACAGGTTCGCCCGGGCGACAACGCCGATGATCCTGGTCCACGGATGATCCGCCGGTGGCGGATTGGTGCCGAACGCGAATTCCATGCCCACGACATTGCGTCCCGGGAAAAAACGACGGACGAAGGTCTCGTCGACGATCGCGACCGGATTCTTCCTCTGGTCGTCGTCCTCGCGGAAGGATCGTCCCTCCAACAAGCGAACTCCCATCGTGGGAAAGTATCCCGAGGACACTGCGTTCGCGTAGACGAAGGAGCTCTCCTGGCCCGTGGTGCTGCCGCCGTCCCGCACGAGGAAGGGCATGGCATTGAACTTCTCCTGGACGGGAAAATCCGCGGTCACGCCCCACGCTTCCGTTCCCGGGATGGCCGCCAACCCCTGCATGATCCGATCCTGCACGCCGAGCTGGTCAGCCGGGGTGGAGTACCGGGCCGGCGGCAGGTAGACCCGTCCTTGGAAAACCCGATCCGCGTCGAATCCCGGCTGGACGGACAACACGCGCGCGAAACTGTGCAGCAGCAAGCCAGCCCCGACGAGGAGGACGAGCGCGAGCGCGAGCTGCCCGACCGCCAGCGCGCCGATGGTGCGCCGACCGCGGCGACTCGTCGTCGCTTGCGGCGATTCGTTGGGCCGCAGGTCGGCGCTGCGCCAGAAGCCGAAGGGCACGATCGCCAGCACCACGACCAAAAACAGGATGACGGCGGCCACCACGGCCAACACTGGCGTTTCCAAGGCAATCGGCGGCACGTGCCGGACGACCAGCGAGAGGAACGCATTCATGAGCCGCAGCATCGCCAAGGCGACGCCCATCCCGATGAGTCCGGCTGCGCCCACCAGCAATACGCTCTCGGCGAGCATCTGCCGCAGCAATGTGCCCCGTCCCGCGCCGAGTGCCTGGCGGATGGCGAGCTCCTGGCGTTTCGCGCACGTGCGCGCCAGCAGCAGGCTGGCGACGTTCACCCCACCCAGAAGAAGCACCAGGAGCGCCCCGCCCTGCAGCATCCACAGCGGCGCACGTAATGGTGCCGCCATCTCGGTGCGGGCATCGACCAGGTCGACGTGAAACTTGTTGGCGGCCAGCGCCGCTCGCCCCGCCGGAGAGGCCACGCTCTCCAGGTAGTTGCGCTCCAACGCCGCCAGTTGGGCGCGCGCCATGTTCAGCGTCACCCCGGGTTTCAGCCGGCCGATCAAGCGGACCGATGCCGTATACCGGAACCGCGGGTCGAGGTCGATCGGGACCTGTACCCGGGGGCGAAAGAACTCCACGTCATTGAAAAGCACCTCAATGCTCGGCGCGGCGACCCCGACAATATCGTAGGCGACATCGTCGAGCCGGATGACCCGTCCCAGCACGCGGGGATCGGACTGGAAGCGCTTGACCCACGCTCCATGACTGAGGACGACCACCCGCTCGTGGCCGGGTTCGATTTCGTCCGGGCGGAAACTCCGGCCGAGTACGAGGGGAATGCCGGTGGTCCCGAGGAAATTCGGGCTGACGTTCATCCCGAAGATCCGCACGGGCTCGTCGACATTGCCGAGGGTCGCGGTCGTGGAACTGTAGTAGACAAGCCCGTCGAACAGGTCGGCGTGCTCCACGAAATCACGATATTGGGGAATGCTGGACGGCCGTTTGGATCCACCCAGTCGCTCCGAGACGTTGGTGATCAAGACCAGTCGATCCGGATGAGGAAAGGGCAGCGGCTTGTAGACAAAGGTGTAGAGCGCCGACAGGATCGCGGTGTTCGGCCCGAGGCACAGCGCGAGGGTCGTGAGCGCCGCCAGGCTGAACGCCGGCGCGCGCCGGAGGGCCCGGGCCGCAAACCCGATCTCCTTCGCAAACAGCTCGAGCTTCGTCCAGCCGCGCTGCGCCCGGCTTCGCTCCTGCAGGCTCGCCACATTGCCGAATTCGCGCTCGGCCGCATAGCGAGCCTCGTCCCCGTCCATGCCCGCCGCCCGGTTCCGCTCCGCCTGCAATTCGAGATGGTGCCGCATCTCGGCCTGCATCTCGGCCTCGAGTTTGCCCTTCCGGAACAGCGCGCGGAGTTGGCGAAGGAGTTTCACGGTTAGGAAATCTTTCTCGTTCTCTTAATCGTTCTCTTTCTCTCTGCCTTGGTACGAGGGCGTGATAACCTGAAAACCCGAGAGAAAGATTACGAGAAAGAGGAAAGAGAAAGCTTCCGGCCTACTCGGCCCTGAGCGCCGCCATCGGATCGACCTTCGTCGCCCGCCGCGCGGGCACGACGCAGGCCAGCAGGGCCACGAGCGAGAGCGTCCCTAGCGCCATGCCGAAGGCCAATGGATCAGACCAGGCCTCGCCATAGATCAGGCTCCGCAGGACCCGGGCCAGCCCGATGCTGACGCCGGTCCCAACTCCGATCCCGATCGCGACCATCCCCAGGCCCGACTTGAGAAACAATCGTTGCACCTGACCCGGGCCGGCGCCCAACGCCATGCGCACGCCGATCTCGCGCGTGCGCTGCGCCACCGCGTACGCCAGCACGCTGTAGATGCCGGCCGCCGCCAGCGCGAGCGCCACGCCCGCGAGCACATTGAAAAGCATCATGTTGAATTTCGGCTCCTTGACCTGCTGCTCGATGAGTTCCTCGAACGTGATGGGCAGGAGCATCGGCTGCTCCCGGTCCATCTCCCGGAGCTGGCTTCGCACCGCACCGAGCAGGCTGTTCGGCTCCACTCCGGCCCGGAGCACAAACATCTGGATGGCCCGCGCGCGCAGCGTGTAGGGAACGAAAACGGCAACCGGGGCAGGCTTATCAGGCCCATCCGTGCGAACATCCGCGACGATGCCGACGACCGTGACCTCCTTCGTGGCATTCGGCGCCGCCAGGTTGTTGGGCCCGCCGCCGACGAGAGCGTCGATGCTGATGCTCCGCCCGAGCGGACTGACGCCGCCCGACCAAAGCCGGACCGCGGATTCGCTGATCAGGGCGACATGGTCGCCACGCTCGATCTCACCCTCGGTCAAAGTGCGGCCGGCTTTCAAGGCGATGCCGTACGTACCGAGATAACTCGCATCCACAAAATTGAGGCCAACAGGTTCGGGCGGTTTCGGCTGGCCGGTGATATCGACATTCGACCGGCCGTCGAAGCCGGGCGGCAGCCCTACGGTGACGTTGGTCACACCGGGCAGAGTGCGCGCCCGTCGCTCAAACTCGCGCGCAAACGCAATCCGTTCCGCAAAGCTTGTATATCGCTTGGGATCCAGCGGCAGGCGCAGGAGCAGCATGCGTTCCGTCTGGAAGCCGCGGTAGCGGTTCTCGGCCCGTACGAAACTGATGGTCAGCAGGCTCGCGCCGACCAGCAGGACGACGGACAGCGTGATCTGCGCGATGGCAAAGGCGTGACGCAGGCGGTTGCCGCGGTGGCCCGTTGCCGCATGCCCGCCTTCCTTGAGCGCCTCGTTCATGTCGGGCCGGCTGCACTGCAGCGCGGGCATCAGCCCGGAAACGATGCCGCTCGCCATCGCTACCAGCGTCGAAAAGCCCAGCACCCAGCCGTTCAGGGTCACCCGCGCTTCGTTGGGCACGTGGTTCGGCGGCAGCAGGGCGACGATCAGGTGGATGCAACCGTAGGCCAAGGCGACGCCCAGCACTCCCGCCGCCGCGGCCAGCACCACGCTTTCGGTCAGGAGCTGGCGAACGAGCCGACCGCGGCCCGCCCCGAGCGCCAGCCGCACGGCCATTTCCCGGCTGCGGCCGGCGCCGCGCGCGAGTTGCAGGTTGGCGGCATTGATGCAGGCGATTGCCAGCAGGAATCCGACCGCCCCGAACAGCAGCTGCAGGCTCGTGCGCATCGAGCCGCTGGCCACGGTGACATCGAGGTAATTTTTGAACTCGGCCTTGAACCCGTCCTTGGGAAATCGCCCGGGTTCCTTGCGCGCCTGCTCCAACAGCATCGCTTGCAACTGCTGGCCGGCTGCTTCGGGGGTGACGCCCGGCCTGAGCCGCACGATCAGCCGCACGCCCCGGTCGAGCTCGGTCACCGGCAACGGACGCCAGAGACCATCGTCGGTGTACCACCCGAAGCGCGGCGGCATCACGCCCCCAATTGTGTGCGGCACGTGATCCAGGTCGAGCGTGCGTCCGAGCACCCCCGGGTCGCCATTGAAGAGACGCTGCCAAAGCTTGTAGGTCAGGACGACCACCGGCCGGGCGTCACCCGTGCTCTCGAAGTCGGTCGGCAGCAGTCCCCGGCCCAACACGGGTGTCACGTCGAGAAACGGGAACGCGGTGCCGGTCAATTGCGGCGACGTGATGATCTCAGGCGAGTTCTCGCTGAACATTGTCACCTGGCTGTAGCCCGTCGCCATGGCGGAGGCCACGGCCGGCAGCCGCTGCATTTCGAGATAGTCCTTGATGCGAAATCCGATGCGGCGATTCGTTTTCGGGTCGAACGCCTGCGGCTCCCAAATCTCGCCCGAGCGGGCGTAGGGGTACGGGTCGATCAGGACGCCATACACGACGCTGAAGATCGTGCTCGTCATGCCGATGCCGAGGGCGAGCGTCAGCACCACCATGACGGCATGGGTCTGTGAGCGCACCAGGCTCCGGGCCGCCAGGCCGAGATCCCGCAGCAGCTGCTCGAGCCACGGCAGGCCGCGGGCCTCCCGACAACGCTCCTGCACGCTCGCCAGGTTGCCGAACTGGCGCTGCGCCGCGAATCGCGCCTCTTCGGCGTCCATGCCTGTCGCGCGGTTCCGCTCGGCCTGCAGCTCGAGGTGGCGCCGCATTTCGGCCTGCATCTCGGCGTCGAGTTTGTCTCTTCGAAACAGCGAGCGGAGTTTGGCCAAAAGTCTCATGAACAAACGTCGTTTTGCACAGGAGGTCGCGGAGGCAGCAGAGAGGAAGAATCAGTCTAGTTGGTGCCTTGTTTTCTCCGCGCTCTCCGCGTGCTCCTGTAAAACCAAAGACTTTCAGGTGCTGCCGAGTACGAGGTTGATCGCGGCCGAGAGCCGCTCCCACAGGGCCGTCTCTTCCTGTAGCTGGCGGCGGCCGGCGGCAGTCAGCGTGTAGAACTTCGCCTTGCGGTTGTTCTCGGAGACGCCCCACTCCGCCTTGATCCAGCCCTGGTCCTCGAGCCGATAGAGCGCCGGGTAAAGCGAGCCCTGTTCCACCGTGAGCGCGTCCTTCGACATCTGTTGGATCCGGATCGAGATCCCGAACCCGTGCATCGACTCATTTTGCAGCGCCTTCAGGATGAGCAGGTCGAGCGTACCCTGCAGCAAGGCGTCCTTGTCGTCTTTGGCCATGCCTCTCCTAGATATTCTAGGAAGAAGGCTCGTCAATGCTTTTCTCCTAGAAAGTCTAGGAGACTAGGTCTGTGGGGGTGGGGTTTGACCGCGCCCATGGCATGCACAAGGCACGCCCCTGCAAAACCGGCTGCACTCCAGGCGGCGTTTCCGAACGAGAAATTCCACTCACGGCTTCAGCGCAAAACCGAGCGCGCGGCCAATCGAGGCGAGCGACACCATGACGTGGTTCTCATCGGGAATCACCGCATAGCTGATCGTGACGCGATCGGAGTTGAGGACCGAGAGGCGCTTGGCCAGACCGGCGGCATTGGCGATCATGCCGTTTTGCTCGTCGGCGGCACGCCGCGCCGGATCGTCGCCGTGATAGTATTCGTCGCCGCCCACCGTGATGAGCAGGCGCAGCGATAGTTTCTCGTCCTGCACGCGTTTGATGAACGCGGCCTCGTCCTGGAGGACCTGGCGGTTGTTCCAGCCGATCGCCGGACTCGCCGCGATGTAGGTCTGGTACGCACCGGGATGGCGGAACAGGGAACGCAGCACGGCGAGACCGCCGAGCGATTTGCCAAAGAGAATCTGCTGCGCGGGATCGACGGGATAACGCGCCGCGACGAGCGGCTTCACTTCCTCCTCCAGCATCCGCAGAAAGTCGTCGCCTCCACCGCGGCGTTTGTCGTTGCTGTTGGGATCGCTGGGCGTCAGCTCGAAAAGGCGACGCGAGTTGGCGAGGTCGTTGTCGTCACTCGGATACCCGATGCCGACGACGATGGCCTGTTTGATCGCCCGGGCTCCGCCGCTCTCGGTGACGTTGTAGGCGGTCGGCCCGAAATACCAGTTCCCATCGAGGAGATAGATGACCGGGTATTTCTTCGCGGGGTCGGCCTTGAACGGCATCGCGACATAGACGCGATACTCGCGGCCGTTGACCTTTGAAGTGAGGTCGTATTGGCGGGCCCGCGGGATGGCCACGGGAGCGCCGTCGGCGGGTGTGATCACGGGGTCGGCGGCGTTGAGCAGAGGGAGGCAACCGGACAAAGCAAAAGCAGCGCAGGTAAGGACGCGGGTGATTGGGTGCATGAAGGGATAAGGGGTTCGCGGGCTGCGCGCCGGGATTCTGGCGGCGGGGACGCCGATCAAGCACCGATCCATTTCTGGTGTCAACGGGCGGTTGGAACGCGCAAACAAGCGCGCGCAAAAGCGCTCTTCCTGTAGGGCGGGATCGCTGATCCCGCCTTTCACTCTGCCATCGGCCCGGCGGGATC
>DASZRV010000069.1:0-4640 GCA_035549095.1 Lacunisphaera sp.
GCCGGTGCTCGGCTACACGACATGGCGCGACCCGCCGAAGAACAACCTCGACCACCTCAAGCTGGCGAACCTCACGCCGCTCGACCATGCCAGCCTCGGGGTCGCGGTCGAGGGCGCGTCCGCCTCCGTCGCGGGCGGCGAGGCGAGCCTGCCGCGGTTCGACACCCTCAATCGCCAGCGCTGCTACGTCGATGTTTTCAACCGGGGAAGCGGGCCGCTCGAATTCACCGTCAAGGCGGTCACCCCCTGGGTGAAGATCGACCGGGTGCAAAATCCCGCCACGGGGGACACCCGGCTGTGGATTACCATGGACCAGAGGTTGTTCCCGGCGGGCCTGAACCGGGACAGCTTTGAAATCATCGGCGCCGGTTCGCAGGTCAGGGTGAATTTCGAGCTGTTCAATCCGGCCGGCCTGACGCGCGATACGCTGGAAGGATTTGTCGAGGATCGCGGCGTCGTCGCGATCGAGCCGGAGCACTACAGCCGCCGGACCGACAGCGGCGCGAACCGCTGGCTGAAGGTCGACGACTATGGCCGCACGCTGTCCGGCATGCGCGCAATGGGTCCGGTGGACGCACCGAGCGCGACGCCGGGCAAGGATTCCCCCTGCCTCGAATATCGGATGTATCTTTTCACCGCCGGGCCGGTGGAGGTCACGGCCATCACCGCGCCGACGCTGAACTTCGTGCCCGATCGCGGCGTGCGCTACGCGGTGTCGTTCGACGACGAGGCCCCGCAGGTCGTCACGCTCGTGCCGCAGGGTTACCAGGGACAAAACCGCAATCCGGCCTGGGAAAAATCCGTCGGCAACAACGCGCATTACGGGAAGTCGCAGCACGCAATCGCGACGGCCGGCTACCACACGCTCAAGGTCTGGATGATCGATCCCGCGGTCGTCATGCAGAAGCTGGTCGTCGACCTTGGCGGACTGAAACCCAGCTACCTCGGGCCGCCGGAGAGTTTCCACCGTCCCGCCCGGCAATAGGGCGGGTCTGTGACCTGCCGCAGTTCGGCCGCGGGTTTTTCCGTTGTCCGGCGATTTGCGGTTGGCGCGATGGCGCGGTTTGCTTAACCGTTGAGCAAATGAACGTGCGGCACATCGCAAAACAGGCGGGCGTCTCGCCCTCGGCGGTCTCGCTGGCGTTGCGCGACAGCCCGCGGATTTCCGAGAAGACGAAGACGCTGATCCGGCGGCTCGCGCAGGAGGCCGGCTACACGCCCGACGCGCGGATCGTGCACCTCATGCGCCACCTGCGCAAACCGCGCGCGGTGCGGCAGCAGGCGAGCTTTGGCGTGATCTCCTTCTACGACAGCCTGCGGCCGTGGGAGAAATC
This sequence comes from Lacunisphaera sp., assembly GCA_035549095.1. Classification (GTDB taxonomy): domain Bacteria; phylum Verrucomicrobiota; class Verrucomicrobiia; order Opitutales; family Opitutaceae; genus Lacunisphaera. The sequence continues at coordinate 1,335 of DASZRV010000069.1, forward strand.
GCCGCACCTGACGAAAATCCACGACGGCATGCAGCGCCGCGCGGGCGAGCTCGGCTACCGGCTCGAGCCGCTGTGGCTGCGCGCGCCGGGCATGACGTACCGGCGGTTCGGCGACATCCTCGCGACGCGCGGCATCGACGGGCTGCTCTGCTTCGGCAGCCCGGATTTCCAGCAGGAATTCCCCGCGGAGCTGGGCGCGCACGCCGTCGTCACCGTCGGCCTGAGCATCGCCACGCCGCTGCACCGCGTGACGAGCCATTTCTACAACGACACGCTGAACGCGCTGAACCGCGTTTACGCGCTCGGGTACCGCCGGCCGGGGCTGGTGCTCGGCATGCATGAGGACACGCGCAGCGCCTACGCGCATTCCGCGGCCTACCTCGGCTGGTGCGAGCACACCATGGGCCTGGCGTCCGCGCTGCCCGTGCTGCGCCTGCGGGAGGTGGAGGAGCCGCCGCTGACCGGCTGGCTGGTGAAGCACCGGCCCGACGTCGTTTTGTTCGTGCATTTGCCCGACATGATCGCGCGTTTTCGCGCCGTGTTGCGCCGGTTGCAGATTGCGATTCCCAAGAAGCTCGGGGTGGTTGTCCTGAGCCATGAAGTGCAGGGGACCGGCTTCTCCGGGCTCCAGCAAAACCAGCAATTGATGGGGGCTTGGGCGGTGGAATTGCTGGCGGCGCGCATCGCCAACCGCGATTTTGGCGTCCCGACCAACCCACGCACGGAGTTGGTTGAAAGCGAATGGATTAAAGGCGATTCCCTCAAGATGGCGAAGGGATAGTCAACCGTTGACGGTACGGAGGGTAGCGGCGGGGTCATATCGGGGTAGCCTCCCGGCTCACCCCATGAAGCTAGGCCTTGGCCTTTACCGTCACATGCTGACGCGTGAGAACTTCCTGTTCGCACGCCAGGCGGGCGCCACCCACATCGTGGCGCACCTGGTGGACTATTTCAAAGGGGGAGGGCATGTCGGCCCGGACGACCAGCCCACGGGCACCGACTGGGGGTGGGGGCTGGCCGGCGATCCCGACAAGTTGTGGACGACGGACGAGCTGCTGAAGATCCGCCGCGAGGCCGAGGCGGCCGGGCTCAAGCTGGAAGCCATCGAGAACTTCGACCCGGCGCACTGGGGCGACATCCTGCTGGATGGCCCGCAGCGCGCGAAGCACATCGAGAACGTGAAGACGATCATCCGTCGCCTCGGCGAGGCGGGGATCCCGATCATGGGCTACAACTTTTCCATCGCGGGCGTCGCGGGCCGCACCAAGGGCAACTACGCGCGCGGCGAGGCGCCGGCCGTGGGCATGGAGGGACCGTACGACTTGCCGATGCCCAACGGGCTCGTCTGGAACATGGTCGTCGATCCCACCGCGCCGACCAGCAACACGGGCACGATTCCCGGGGCGACGCCGGCGCAGCTCTGGAACCGGCTCGAGCGTTTCCTGAACGAGGTCCTGCCCGTCGCGGAAAAAGCCGGCGTGCGCCTTGCGCTGCATCCCGACGACCCGCCGATGCCGACGATCCGCGGTCAGCCGCGCCTCGTCTACCAGCCGCACCTCTACCAGAAGGTCATCGATCTCAATCCCAGTCCCGCCAACCAGCTCGAGTTCTGCGTCGGTTCGCTCGCCGAGATGACGGAGGGCGACATTTACGAGGTCGTCGACCGGTACAGCCGCCAGCACCGGCTCGGTTACGTCCACCTGCGCAACGTCCGCGACAAGGTCCCGTACTACAAGGAGACGTTCATCGACGATGGCGAGGTCGACGTGCTGCGCGTGCTCGCGATTTTGCAGAGGAACGGCTTCGAGGGCGTGGTCATCCCCGACCACGCGCCGCAGATGAGCTGCGCCGCGCCGTGGCACGCCGGCATGGCGTACGCGATGGGCTTCCTCAAGGCGGGGATCATGAGCCTGGAGGGGAAGCGATGAACCCAATGGTTTGTCATCGCGAGGCCCGCAGGGGCGGGCCGTGGCGATCCAGCTGGATTGCTTCGTCGGTCCGCGAAGCGGACCTTCTCGCAATGACATGGAAGGAGGGTGCCCCATGAGCGTCCGCCTGCATTTCAATTCCGCCACGACCGAGGCCGAAACCGGCGTCTCGCTCTTCACCTGCGCGGAGAAGCTCGGCATCCCGGTGCCCACCTCCTGCAACAAGCAGGGCAAGTGCAAGGAATGCGTCGTTGAGGTGACCGAGGGCATGGACCGCCTCTCGGCCCCGGCCCCGGCCGAGAAGCATTTGCAGGGCGCATTCCGGCTATCGTGTTGCGCGCGCATCGCGCAGGAGGCGGGGACCGTCCGCTGCCACACCATGCGGCGCGGCACGATGAAGATCGAGAAGCACGCCTTCGAGCTGCCGACCGGCCCGCGGCAGTGGCAGCTCGACCCGGCCGTCACCCGCGACGGCGAGCGTGTGCTGCTCGACGGCGCGGAGATCGACCGCCGCGCCGGCCCCCTGCACGGCCTCGCCATCGACCTCGGCACCACCACGGTCGTCATCCGGCTGCTCAACCTCGAGACCGGCGAGGTCATCGCCGACTCGTCCTTCGAGAACCCGCAGCGCTTCGGCGGCTCCGACGTGATGGCGCGCATCCAGTACGACACCGAGGACCGCACCAGGACGCTCCAGCGCACGCTCGTGGGTTACCTGGGCCGCGCGATCCTCGAGTTCCCCGTCGACCCGCGCTCGATCTACGAGGTGATCATCGCCGGCAACTCGACGATGCGGGACCTGTTTTTCAAGCTGTCGGTCTACTCCATCGGCCAGAGCCCGTACCAGTCGCTCACCGAGCTGGAGATGGCCGACGGCAGGCGCGCCACGACCAGCCTGTCGGACACGGCGCGCAAAATCGGCCTCCCCATCCATCCCCAGGCGCGCGTCTACGGCCTGCCCATCATCAGCGGACACGTCGGCGCCGACGCGGCGGCCTGCATGCTCGCGGTCGACCTTGCCAACGAGGAGCGCGTCGTCGCCGTGATGGACATCGGCACCAACACCGAGCTCATCGTGGGCAACAAGCACAAGGTCCTGGCCGCCTCGTGTCCCGCCGGCCCGGCCTTCGAGGGCGGCCAGATCACCTTCGGCATGCCCGGCCTGCCGGGCGCGATCGAGAAGGTCGTGATCCGCGACGACGGCGCGGTCGAGGCGACCGTGATCGGCGACGTACCCGCCGAGGGCATCTGCGGCTCGGGCCTCGTGGACCTGATGAGCGAGCTGCTGCGCACCGGCCGCATGAACGCCCTCGGGCGCTTCGAGGACGCCGGCCACGACTTCGTCGTCGCCACCGGCGGCGACCAGGCGGTGACGTTC
>DASZRV010000070.1:0-9279 GCA_035549095.1 Lacunisphaera sp.
TCAGGTCGCCGGTCACACCCACCGGGCTGATCGCCTCCTCCTGGTCCTGGTGCCCCGCCATCTTGATGCCGTGGTCGGCGCACCATTTCGCCACCTGGCCGATGTAGTTCTCGGCGTACAGTTCGGCGCGGAAACCGAAGAGCGCGTTGCGCGCCGCCGCGGTGTCGGCGCCGATGTCGTACCACAGCGCCGGATAGAGCGTCATCGGCGAAAACCCGTACTTCTTCTGGAATTCCTCGTTGAAGTGCGGCGTCCACAGGCGGCCGTCGACCATGTGCATCGATGGCTCGTCGTAGAAGGTCTGCTTGATGACCGTGCCGAAGTAGTCCTTCAGGTGCGTGTAGTACGGCTCGAAATTGAGCGCGATGTACTTCTGCACCGCCTCGCGGTCGAGGTAGTCGACCGCCCCGCCCTTCTGCGACGCCGGCCGGAAGGTGCCGTCGAGATAGAACGCCATCAGCTTCCAGCGGCCCGCGGGCACGTCGCAGGCGAGGACGCTGCGGCCGGCCGAGGTCGTGCGCTGGTCGCTGACGTCGATCCGTGCGCGGGTGTCGAGGTTCATCATCACGGCGCCGAGATACGGCCCGGCGGGAATATCGAGTCCGGCTTTCGCCGGCCCGCTCACGTTTTTCTCCACGAGCTCGATGCTCTTCTCGGACAGTTCGGGATACTTGGAATAGAACTGTCCGCCGACGATCCCGCTCGGATAAGTCCACTCATCGTAGATCATGCTGGCCGGAAATCCGTGCTTCAGCCCCTCGTCGATCGCGGCGCGGTAGAGGCGAAAATATTCCTCGCTGAGATAGGCGATGCCCTGGGTGCTGGCCGGGCGTTTCGAGCCCTGCAGGTACGCGTCGGACAGGCCGGCGGTCGAGCCGCCGCCCGGCCCGAGCTCGAACGCACCCCAGGACTTGGTCTCGGCCGAGGCGCGCACGGCGTTGCGGATGCTTTCCTCGGTGATCCGGCCGAGCTGGAAGCCCTGCCAGTGGATTGCGCGGTATTCCCCGGCGGGTTCCTTGAATTGTGCGGGATCGAGCCCGGCCTCGGCGGCATGAAGTTGAAAGGCCAGCGGGAAAAGACCGGTGAGGGCGACAGAGACAAAAACAGATTTCATGGGGGTCCCTCCATCCTGCACAGGTGAACGTCCCGGTCACGAAAAAGCCTTGGGGCCTCGCGCAGAGACGCAGAGGCGCAGCGGGATCGAGCCCCAAGCCATCTTCGAAATGCGGGTTTGGGAGTTCGATCTTCGCGCCTCTGCGTCTCTGCGCGAGATGCCGATTTTCCTTTATGCCGCAGCCTGGGAGGGAATCCCAGAACAGACGCCCTCAGTCGTACGGTGAGATGCCTTCGGATTTCCAACCTTTCCCGCGCTGCGCGGGCTGGCATAGCCGAGGTGGTCCCGGGCCGAGAGAGTTTGGATAAGCCGGCGCAGTTTTCCGCGGGCGCGGAAGAGGCGCATCTTCACGAATTCGAAATCCCAGCCGGTCGCGCGGCTGATGTCGTGCAGGCTCATCTCCTCGAGATGAAAATACACCACGATCCTCCGGTCGTCCGGCTTCAATTCCGGCAGGATCCGGTCCACGATCTCGCGGGCCTCGAGCGCCTCGCCCGGCGGCCGTTGGCGCGCGTCGGCCAGGGCCGCGTCGCAGCGGATGGATTGCTCCAGGCTGAGATCGGCCCAGCGGAGCTCGGGCCGGCAGCGCTGCGCGCGAAGATGGTCGAAGCAGGTCCGCAGGGCGATGCGGGCCAGCCAATGCTCGAAGGGCGCCTCGCCCTGGTACTGGCCGAGCCGGGTGAACATCTTGATGAAGACTTCCTGCACGAGGTCCTCCTCCGCGTCCCGCCGCGGCAGGCGCCGGCGCACGATCCGCGTCACGAGCGGGCGGGAGCGCTCGACGAGCTCGCGCGCCGCCACCTCGTCGCCCGCCTGCACGCGCCGGAGACAGGCGGAGATTTCGCCGGAAGGAACGGCATCGGGCGGGGCGCTGGCATCGGCGATCATGTCATGCCGTGTTACACCGGCCGGGGGCGCGGGGTTACAGCTTGGCCCCGGACGGATTCACGCGGAGGACGTGGAGCGGGCGGAGATGGCTCCGACGGCGGCGCCGGCGAAAAGGGAGGAGAAAAAAGGGCGTCCGCGAGGGACGCCCCTACGAATGCAGCGCGCTGCGCGTCTCAGGCCCGGGCTTTCGCGGTCCGCTGCCGACGCAGGTAGGCTCCGCCGGCCAACAGTGTCGTGCCCGCCAGCAGCAGCGCCCATGTTCCGAGCTCGGGCACCGGGGTGAAGTTCAGGTAGATATCGTTGCCCACCTGCGAGAGGAAGAAGCCGCCGGTCCCGAGGCTGTTGGCGAAGCCGGGAGGACCACTGGAGAAAGCGTTGGTGACGGTATAAAAAGCGTTCGGGTCGAAGCCCGTGATCCCGCCGGACGCGCTGATGATCCTCCAGGAATAGGACTGGCTCGAATTGAAGTTCAGGGCCGAGCCGGCCAGGTAGGAGCCGTCCACGGAATTGACGGAGACCACGAACGGGCTGCCGGGGGTGGCGCTGATCGTGAGCGCGCCGGAGATGCTCAGCAGGCTCCAGTCGGTGCCCGCGGTGCCGGTGGCGTTGTCGATGATGAAAATCATGCCGCCGCCGCCGGCGATCGTCGCCCCGGACAGCGTCGTCAGTGTGCCGGGGGTGGCCGTGCCGGACACGCCGTTGAAGATGCCGGGGAAAAAGATGCCGCCGCTGTTCACCGCGAGCGAACCCGCGAAACTCGCGTTGCCGGCCAGCACGCCGTTGCTGCCGCTGCCGCTGTTCACCGCGCCGGAGCCGGAGACCGTCACCGTCCCGGAGCCGAAGGCCGAGCCGGTGGTGTTCGTGATGAAGACCGTGCCGTTGGAGATGGTCGTGCCGCCCTGATAGGTGTTGGCGTTCGGCAGCGTGATCTGGCCGCCGGTGTTGAAGGTGACGGAGCCGGTCCCGCCGATCGCGTTGCTGAAGGTCACCTTCATGCCGCTGTCCTGGGCGAAGACCAGCGAGCCGTTGTCGGTGATCGCCCCGCTCACGCTGGCCGCGGCGCCGTCGTCGTTGTTGCCGATCTGGAAGATGCCGCCGCTGTCGATCGTGATCCCGCCGGTGCCGGTGGCCGAGCCGGTGAGGTTGTCCACGATCAGCGTGGCGCCGCTGTTGATGGTCGTGCCCCCGCTGTAGCCGTTGCCCCCCGCGAAGATCGATGTGCCCGAGCCAACGGTAATGCCGCCCGCCCCGGAAATCACGCCCTGATAGAAGTTCGTCACGAGGTTGTTCAGCGTGAGGCCGGCATTGAGGGTCAGGCTGCCGGCCGAAGACGCGCCGCCGTTGATGAGGCCCGCGGCGATTTCGGCGTAGTTCACGATCACGGAGGCGCCGCTGGCGATCTTGATGAGGGCGTTGGGCGAGAAGGCGCCGGCGTTGGCGTCCGTGATCGTGCCCGCGCCGGCGAACATGTTGCCGGAAAATGTCTTGTTGGTGCCGCTGAACGTCAGGGTCGAGGCCTGTACCTGGCGGACGTTGCCGGTGCCGGAGATGGCGTTCGACACGGTGGAATTGGAGGTCAGCGAGTAGTTGAGGGTGCCGTTGTTGGTGATCGCGCCGGAGACCGCGCCGGCCGTGCCGCCGCTGCCGATCTGCAGCGTGGCGCCGCTGCTGATGGTGATGGCGCCGGTGCCGGTGGCCGAGCCGCTGGTGTTGGTTGCGATCAGCGCGCCCGCGCCGATGGAGGTTCCGCCCGAGTAATCGTTGAGGCTGCCCGACAAGGTCTCGCTGCCCGTGCCGGACTTCACCAGCTGGCCGCTGCCGGTGATCTGGCCGGCGTAGGTCTGGGGGGCGGTGACGTTGAGCGTGAGGCTGATGCCCGACCCGAGGCTCACGCTGCCGCCGGTGCCGCTCAGGCCTGCAATGATTTCGGTGAAGCCCACGCTCAGCGAGCCGCCGCTGAGGCTCACCAGGCTACCCGACGCGAAGGCGGCCGCGTTGCCGTCGGCGATCGTGCCGGAAGAGATGATGGTGTTGCCGGTGTAGCTCTTGTTCGTGCCGGTGAACGTCAGCGTGCCGGCGCCGCCCTGCGTCACCGAACCCACGCCGGAGACGGTGTTGCCGAAGTTCTGGCTGCCGTTGAGATTGAAGGTGACGGAACCGCTGTTGGTGATGGCGCCGGAAACGTTGCCCGCCGAGCTGTTGCCGACCTGGAGGGTGCCGCCGGCGCCGACCGTGATGCCGCCGGTGCCGGTGGCCGAGCCGCTCGCGTTCGTGGCGATCAGCTTGCCGCCGCTGTTGATGGTCGTGCCGCCGCTGTAGCTGTTGCTGCCCGAGATCGTGGCGGTCGAGCCGTTCAGGACCTGCACGACGCCGCTGCCGCTGATGATGTTGGAGAAAGACTGCGTGTCGGCGAAGCTGACGGTGCCGTTGTCGGTGACACTGCCGCTGATCGCGCCGTTCGAGCCGCCGCCCACGGCTCCCATCTGGAGGGTGCCGCCGCTGTTGACGGTGACATTGCCGGTGCCGGTGGCCGAGCCGGTGGAATTGTTGATGACGAGCGTGCCGCCGCTGACCGTCGTGCCGCCTGCGTACGTGTTGGCACCGCTCAGCGTCGTGCTGCCGGTGCCGCCGGTCACCAGGCCGCCGGCGCTCGCGCCGGAGATGACGCCCGAAAAGGAGCCGGGCGTGCCGGTGCTGTTGATCGTCAGGATGGCGCCACTCCCGAGGCTGACGCCGCCCGTGCCCTGCAGCCCGCCGATCGTCTCGTTGTGGTTCACCGAGAGGGCGCCGTTGGAGGAGAGCTGCACGGCGCTGTTCGCCGAAAAGGAGCCGGCGGAGGAAGTGTCGCTCAGCGTGCCGTTGCCGACAAACGTCGACCCGCTGTAGGAATTCGCGCCGCTCAACGTGAGCGTCGCGCTGTTGCTGCCGCTCAGGTTGACGCCGCCCGTGCCGGAAATCGCGCCGCCATAGGTGAGGCTGGCCGACGGGCCCGTGAAGAACGTCAGCGTGCCATTGTCGACCACGTTGCCGGAGATCATCGCGGTGGTCGACGTGCCGTTGCCGACGGTGAAGTTGCCGGCCGCGATCGTGATGATGCCGGACGTGCGGCTGTCGACGCCGGAGAACTGCAGCGGCTGGGTGCCGTTGTTGGTGATCGTGATGTCGCCGGAGCCGGAAAGGTTGCCCGACATCAGCAGGCCGGCCGTCGCGGTGGACGTGTTCGTGATCGAAATATTGCCGGCGAGGACGATCGGCACCGAAACGCTGATGCTCGTGGAAGAGCTGGTGTCGTTGGTGACACCGGACGTCGCGCCGCCCGTAAAGGTGATGGCCGATCCGTTCCCGGTGCTGATCCCATAACCGACGGAGCCGCTGAAGGTGATCGAGTTCACCCCCAAGCTTCCATTGATGTTCACGATCGGCTGGCTCGCGCCCGAACCGAAGGTGATGTCGGAACCGAGCGTCGGCAGACCGCCGGACCAGTTCCCGGCCGTGGTCGCGAGATGGTCTCCGTTCAAGTCGACCCAGCTGAACTGCGCCCGCAACGGCAGCGCGGCGATCATTCCCGCCACGGCCGCCACGAGCGCGGTGCGGAGGCGCTTCCGCTTTTCAGTTCGACCAACATGAACGGAACCAGTTGAACCGGAAGGGGTGCTCATAAGGCGGGGATTTTCCCCACTCTGACAAAATCCCGAGGGACAACAAGTGAATTGCATTAGCGCCGTGTTCGTTGCCCCGCCCGGCGCCTCTGCGCGGGAAGCGCACCGCCCGGGACTAACCCGCTGGCGCTGTCGCCCGGGCGCGCGTTTCGACTTGGGCCGCCACGCGTCCCGTGCGCAGGTGGATAAACGCTCCCGCCATTCCCAGCGCCGCGCCGGCGAGGGCGTCGAGCGCAACGTGCTGCTTCGTCGCGAGCGTGGAGTAAACGATTCCCACACACCAGGCCCAGTTGGCTAGTTGTACCTTGCCGCGCACCCCGGCGGCACGCAGCTCGCGGCCGAGCAGCAGGGCGCAGAAAACGGCAAACGCCACATGCAGCGAGGGACAGGCGTTCCCCGAGCCGTCCACTTCCTTCAGCCGCTCAAACATCCCCGGCACCGCCCGGCCGGCCTCCAGCGGGGGAACCGCCGTCGGGCAGAACAGGAAAACCGCGAATCCCACCAGACACATCCCGCCCGCCGTGCGATAGAATCTCGCGATCTCGCTTTCCTTGCCCATCAGTCCCGGCACGAGCGGCACGTACGCCCAGAGCGAAACATAGAGTGCGAGCGCGCCCGGCTGAAACGGAATCATCCGGTCCAGCGCCGTGACCGGCATGAGGCGCACGGGAAACACCGGGAATTTCAGCAACAGGAAATAGCCCGCGAAAAACACCGCGCCGAAAAGCAGGATGCTGCCGAGTTTCAGTCCCGGGTGGGCGCGAAGCCGGCGCCCGAGCGAGGGCCGGTGCGGGCGGCCGGAAGAGGAGACGATCGTGCGCAAAGGGAAACCCTTCAATGACCCCCACCCGCTAAGTTGTTCCCCGCGTTGTCCGGATCTGCAGTGCGTCCTGCCTCAGGTCGAACGCGCCCTGACTGCAAATGTCGGGGCGTCCCGTGCGGACGCCCAGTTTGTCCAGCTCGAGTCCTGATGGGCGTCCGCCAGGGACGCCCCGACAATGAGCGGCTCTTTCGCCCGGCCTTATTTCCCGGCCGGTTCGTACCAGTCGCCGCGAAGCCAGTCCGCGATCAGGCCGATTTCCCTCGCCGTGAGTTTTTGGTCGGCGCCGAACGCCGGCATGCGGTCGTTGCTGGCGCCGTAGAAGCGCGCGTGGGCGGGGTTGGAGATGAACGCGACCAGCCAGTCGCGGGAGCCGTAGCCGGTCAGGTCCGGGGCATCGCCGTTCTGGTCCTCCTCGTGGAATTTGTGGCAGGTGGTACAGTTCATCGCCTCGCCGATGAGCTGCTCGCGGCCTTCCGTGATCAGCACCGCGTCGCGGCGGTCGGCCGCCTGCTGCGACTTCAGCCCGGCCTCGGCCGACAGCGCGATCAGCGTCTTGCCGAGCTGTGCGCGGTCGGCGGGGGAGAAGTTCGCGATGTCGTCCTTCACGAAATCGACCATCTTGCTCTTCTTGAACTTGCTGCCGCCGAAATAATGCGGGCTGTCCACGGTCGCCGGATCGAGCAGGCCCGCCAGCCATTCGCGGCTGGCGAAGCCCTTCAGGTCGGATGCCGACGGCGCATCCTTGATCTGGCCGCCGAGACCGTCGTCCCCGCCGTAGCGGTGGCAGCTGGCGCAATTGCGGGAAAACAGCCGCGGGCCCTGCGTCATCGGATCATCGCGGAGGAGCGAGACCGCGCCGGTCACCGGGATGCCGGTCGGCGCCTGCGCGAGCGCGACCACCCGCTCCGCGTCGCGGCGCGCATGCTGGACCGCGAGGAGGTAGTCGGGATTGGCCTGGTCCTCCTTCCACGCCAGCCAGGTCAGCACGCCGGCGCCGCCCAGGATCACCCAGAGGAAGGCGAGGTTGAAGCGATGGCCCTGCCGGCTCCGTCCCCAAAACGGCAGCGTGAGCAGCACGAGCACCAGCGCCGCCGGCAGGATGATCGCACCCCAGAGCTCGGTCCCGCCGGGAAAATATTTGAGCAGCTGGAAGAGGAAAAGGAAGTACCACTCCGGCCGGGCCGCGGAGAACGGCTCGGACGGATCCGCCGGCGCGTCGAGCTCCGCGCCGTGATAGTAAACCACGAGGAAGACCACCACCGCCATGACCGCCAGGCACGCGACCGCATCGCACAGCACCTGGTCGGGCCAGAAGGCGGCGTCGGGTTTCCGGCGCGGCTCCTTCGGCGTGAGGCCGTGGCGGCGGAAAAGGTAGATGTGCAGCCCGATCAGGGCGATGATCACGCCGGGAACCACGCCGGCGTGCAGCGCGAAGAAGCGCGTGAGGGTCTGATGGCCGTAGTCGGCGCCGCCGATGAGGATCTGCTGCAGCGCCGGTCCGACGACCGGAGTGATGCCGGCGATGTTGGTCGCGACCCGTGTCGCCCAATAACCCTTCTGGTCCCATGGCAGGAGGTAGCCGGTGAGCGAGAGCGAGAGCACGAACAGCATCAGCACGACGCCGACCCAGAAATTCACCTCGCGGGGCGCCTTGTACGCGCCGTCGATCACCACCTGCATGAGGTGGACGGCCAGCAGGACCGTCATCGCCTGCGCCGTGTAGTGGTGCAGGCCGCGCAGGAACCAGCCGCCCCAGACCTCGTGCTGGATGTAGTAGACACTCTCCCACGCCGTCTGCGCGCCGGGGCTGTAGGCCAGCCAGAGGAAGATGCCGGTGACGATCTGGACGGCGAAGCAGAACGTGAGCGTGCTGCCCCAGACATAGCGCCAGCGCGCCCCGCCCGGGACATTCTCGAACAGCGCCTCGTGCAGCAGCTTCCTGTAGCCGGTGCGGTGGTCGAGCCAGTCGGTCAGCGCCTTCATCAGGCCAGGATCCGCTCCTTCACGCCGGCGCGGAAGTTCTGGAATTTCACCCAGATCTCGTCGCCGTTGCGAATCTCGACCGGCAGCTCGTCCAGCGAACGCGGGCTCGGGCTCTTCGGGTCGAGCACCTTCCCGTCGAGGGTGAAGGTGCTGTTGTGGCAGGGGCAAAGGTAATGGTTCCGGTCGGCGCGGAAATCGACGAAGCAGCCGGCGTGCGGGCAGGCGACGTTGAAGGCCTTCACTTCGCCCTCGCCGACACGGCGGAGATAGACCGCGCCCACCGGGACGTCCGGCGTGCGGTTCCAGGCGTCGACCCGCGTCGCCAGCACCGGAAACTTGCGCGGCTCGCCGCCCGCCGGGAGCGCCTTGAGGGAGGCGACTCGCACGGCGTCGCCCGCCTGGGCCCGGCGCCGGAGCGGATTGAACACCGCGAGCAGCCCCGAAACCACGGGCACGACCAGCGCGCCTGCGCCGAGGATGATCGCGCCTGCCTTCGCAATGAAATCGCGCCGGGGTGTCGGCTGCGGTGAGTGGGATCTTTTTTCCATGCCGGGAAAGGAATGACGGACAAGCGGGCAAATCGTTTCAAATTCAAACGCAGGGGGGCCGATGGCCCCTGCGCAACGTTCAACATCCAACGTCCAACGTTGAACGTTCAACTCGGAGACGACCCTGAGATTGCCTCGATTTGGTGGAGACAGACAGCCGCGTAGCGGGTAAGCGGTTTGGGTGCTTCCGAGGACAGGAGCCATAAGGCTTGCCGGAGGAAGCACCCGGACCGCGCTGGCGTGGAAGTCGGTCGGTTCGGGTGA
>DASZRV010000071.1:0-104386 GCA_035549095.1 Lacunisphaera sp.
CGCAGGGGCAGAGGCCCGGGCCGATCTACCAGCGGAGTCTAGGCTCTCTGGGGCGCGCTCGGGATCCCGGACCTCTGTCCCATTGGGATGCTCCAGATAGACCCCAACCCAAGCTACAAGGGGCGCGCCTTGTGCGCGCCCGATTCGTGGCAGCGTGTAGGTCGGGGTTGATCCCCGACGTGTCGGGCGTAAAGCCCGACCTACAGAAAGGCGGCGGGATCAGTGATCCCGCCCCCCTACACGGCGGCGATCGGAGTCGCCGCCCTACAGCGCGGCGCGGAATGGAGTCCGCGCCCTACCCGCTTACCGCTTAAAGCTTACAGCCAGCTTCCTACAGCAGCTTCCCGGGCTGGTACTCGGCGGCGCCCTTGTGCTTCTTGCCGAGCGGCTCGACGGCCGCGACGAAAGCATCGACCTGGTGCGGCGCGGCGCCGACGAAGCGTTCGTTCTGCGCCAGGATCTCCTGCAGCTTCTTTTTGCCGAGGCCGATCTTCTTGTCGCCGGCGAGCCGGCCGAGCAGGTCGGCATCACCACCCGAGCGCAGGGCCTTCGCCGCGGCGAGGGCGTGCTCCTTGATGGCTTCGTGCGCGGTCTCGCGCCCGGCGCCGCCCTTGACCGCTTCCATGAGGATCGTGGTCGTGGCGAGGAACGGCAGGTTGCGTTCGTTCTCGGCGGCGATGGCTGCGGGGAACGCTTCCATCTGGCGCAGGACCGTGAGCAAGGTCTCGAGCAGGCCGTCGAGGGCGAAGAAGGCGTTGGGCAGCGCGACGCGACGCACGACCGAGCACGACACGTCGCCCTCGTTCCATTGGTGGCCGGCGAGCCCGGCGGTCATAGTGACATAGCCGGAGAGAATCGTCGTGAAGCCGCAGATGCGCTCGCAGTTCCGCGCGTTGACCTTGTGTGGCATGGCCGAGGAGCCAACCTGGCCGGCCTGGAAACCTTCGGTCAGCAATCCCGCGCCGGCCATGAGGCGCAGCGTCGTGGCGAAGCTGGCGCCGGCGGCGGCGACCTGGTGGAGCGCGGTGACGACGTCGAAGTCGAGACTGCGCGGGTAGACCTGGCCGACCGCGTTGAGGGCGGCCTTGAAGCCGAGGTGCTTCACGATGCGCGCCTCGAGCTGGTCGACCTTGTCGGTGTCGCCGCCCAGGAGCGTGAGCTGGTCGAGCTGCGTGCCGACGGCGCCCTTGAGGCCGCGGACCGGGTAGCGCGCGATCAGCCCGGCGAGGCGCTCGTGCGCGAGCAGCATTTCCTGGCCGAACATCGCGAGGCGCTTGCCGAGGGTGGTCGGCTGCGCCGGCACGTTGTGCGTGCGGCCGGTGATCATGAGGTCGCGGTGCGCGGCGGCCTGGCGCGCGAAACCGAGCAGGGCGGCGACGACCTTGAACTGGATGAGCTGGAGCGCGCGGGCCACCTGGAGCTGCTCGACGTTTTCCGTGAGGTCGCGGCTGGTGAGCCCGAGGTGGATGAACTGGCGCTTGGCCAGGTCGGAGAATTCCTCGAGGCGCGCCTTCACGTCGTGGAGCGTGACGCGCTCGCGCTCCTTGATCCGGTCGAGGTTCACGTCGTCGCGGACGCGCTCGTAGTCCTTGATGGCATCGGCCGGGATGGCGACGCCGAGGTCCTTCTGCGCTTTCATGACGGCGATCCAGAAGTCGCGCTCGAGCAGGATGCGGCCGCGGCCGGACCAGAGTTCCCGCATCGCGGCCGAGGCGTAGCGTTCGGCGAGGACGTTGGGAATGGATTCAGCGGGGGGCGTCGGTTGCTTCACAGCGGGCTACCGATAGGGGGTGCGGCGGGGGTTGCCAATGGAAAAGGCGGCGGCGCGGCGAGGTAGGTCGGGCTTTACGCCCGACATGTCGGGGATAAACCCCGACCTACAGATCGCGGCGTAAAGCCGCTCCTATAGCCGCTACGTCAAACACCGCACGGCCATGTCGCGGAGGACGGCTTCCTGCTCGTCGGGGCGGCGGATGATTTCCTCGAAGGTGCGGACGAATTCCTGCTGGTTGTCGATCAGGCGGCGCAGCGGCGGCAGCTTGGCGCCGCTGACGAGCTTGCCGGCGTACCACTGGTTCTGCGTGAAGAAATTGTAGGAGCTCTTCTCGGTATTGCCGCCGTAGAGTTCGGCGTAGGCCTCCTGCGCCCGGGCCCACGCGCCCTTGTCGAAGCCGTAGTTGCCGGGCGCGCGAAGGTCGCCGGCGTCGATCAGCACGCGCGCCTGGAGCAGGATGCGGTTGCGGTTCTGCAGCGCGGTGAGGATCGGGCGGGCGTCGCCGCCGGCGAAGAAATGACGCGACAGCTCGGCGAGCGTGCCGGTGAGGTCGCCGGCGAAGAAACGGTCGGCCGCGGCGAAGAAGTCGCCCTCGGCGAAGTTGGGCGTCAGCTCCTCGACGTGCGCCTCGGTGATCGTGCCGTTTTCGCCCTTTTCCGCCGCGGCGCCTCCCGCGGGCGCAGCCGCATAGGTCGCGAGCTTGCGGGTTTCCTCGGTGAGGAGGCGGGTATTGGCGCCGATTTTCTGAAGCAGCAGCTCGACGGCGCCGGGCGCGAAGGCCGCGCCGGCGGCCTTGGCCTCGGCGAGCGCCACGCCGGCCAGTGCTTCGCCGGCCGAGTCGCCGTCGCCGCCGGCGAGTGTGAAGTCGGCGTTCGCCTCGCACCATTTCGGGAAGGCGCGGCGGCGGTCGACCGGCGCGGCGGTGATCACGATGGCGACGTCGTCGGGGTTGACCTTGTCGAGCAGCTCCTGGAGGGCCTCAACCTGGCGCAGCGTGCCCTCGGCGCGGCCCGTGACGGTATCGGCGAGGAAATTGACGTCCTTGAACCATACGACCCGCCGCCCGCCGAACATCGGCACGGTTTGGACGGCGTCGCGGAACCGGTTCACCGCGGCCTCGACCTCGTCGACGTTGGCGGCGAAGCCGTTGACGATCTCGCGCGCGAATTCGTCGGCCCCGGCCGCGGCCGCGAGGGCCTCGAAGCGCTCCTTGCCGACCCGGTTGACGATGAAGTCATCCGGGCCGCAGACAACGGCGAAGGCTTTCGGCGCGGCGGGCATGGGGGAAATGGAAAGCTGAAAAGCTGAAAACTGAAAAGCTGAAAGGGCAGCCAAGAAACGGCATCACCAGGCCTGAGAAAGTTTTCCGGGATTTACTTAACCACAGATCCTACAGGTGGGCACGGATGGATTCGAACCCGGGTTTTACAGGAGATAGCAGAGGGAGCGGAGGTGATTGGCTTTCTCTGCTAGCTCAGCGTCCTCCTGTGGAATCATTCGGGGGTACCGTCGACGATCACGGCCCATCAGGAGATGGGCCCTCCGGTGTGGAAAAGGAACCAAAGCACACAATGGCGCGGTCCCGACCTTTCCATCCGTGATCATCCGTGTGATCCGTGGTAAAAAGAATTCCCCCACCCGGGCGGGATGAGCGAGCCCTTCAATTCCCGGCGAAAAGGATCAGCGGCGAACGGAGTCGCCGCCCAACCCGCCTAATTCGCCAGGGGAACGGCGACCTTGCGGGATTCGCGGAGGAGTTCGCGGCGGAGCCAGTCGGTCGCGGCGGTGACGGCGCGCTGCTTCACGGCGCCGCGCGGGCCGGGATAAGTGAGCTTGCGCGACCAATCGCCGCCGGGGGCGTGCATGCCGAGGTAGATCGTGCCGACGGGATTCTCGCCATTGCCGGAAGCGGGGCCGGCGTAGCCCGTGATCGCGATGCCGAAGTCGGCGTCGAGCTGCTCGGCCACGCCGGTCGCCATGGCGACGGCGCACTCGGCGCTGACCGCACCGTGCTGCGAGAGCAGGCACTCGGGGCAGTCGAGCAGCATCATCTTTGCGTCATTGCTGTAGGAGACGATGCCGCCCTGGAAGAATTTGCAGGCGCCGCAGATGTCGGTGAAGCTGTTGGCGAGGAGTCCGCCGGTGCAGGACTCCGCGACGGCGAGCTTGCGGCCGGACTCGCGAAGCTGGTCCGCGACGACCTTGGCCAGCGAGTCGTGCCCGAAGCACACGAAATCGTCACCGAGGAGCGCGGCGCATTCCTCGGCGAGCTCGCGCAGCCCCTCGAGGCTGTAGCACTCGTCGGGCGAGCTGAGGCGGCAGTCGACCTGCCCCTGGTGCGCGCAGTAGGCGACGCCGAGACCCGGGTAGCGGTCGAAGAGCGGCTGGAATTTCGTCTCGAGCAGCGACTCGCCGATGCCGGCGGTGCGAATCTGGATGTAGGCCTCGCGCTCGCTGAGGAGGCCGAGCTGCGCGAGCCGCGGCATGACCTGCTCGGTGAACATCGGTTGCAATTCGTTCGGTGGGCCGGGCAGCATGACGAGCACCTTGCCGTCCTGCTCGACCCAGAGGCCGGGCGCCGTGCCGTTGGCGTTGGGAAGGACGTCGCCCCGCTCGAAGCGGTAGGCCTGCTTGAGGTTGTTCGACGTCATCTTGCGGTTGATGCGGGCGAAGCGCTCGGCGATGGCGCGCTCGATGGCGGCGTCGTAAACGAGTTTCTGGCCGAGCACCTGCGCCAGCGCCTCGCGGGTGCGGTCGTCGCACGTCGGCCCGAGGCCGCCGGTGGTGATGACGACGTCGCTGCGCGCCCAGCTCTCGCGGAATTGCGCGGCGATGACGTCGGCCTCGTCGGTGAGCGTGACGTTGCGCTGCAGCAGCACGCCGCGGCGGCCGAGTTGCGAGCCGATGAAGGTCAGGTGGCCGTTGGCCGTCAGGCCGAGCAGGAGCTCGTCGCCCAGCGTAAGGAGCTCGTAGCGCGGCGCGGCGCCGGACGCGCGCGGCTTGGACGGATCGGGTGTGGCCATACAGTGTGTCGGGGCCGCAACCTACCTCCTTTTCGGCAAAATGCCAGCCTGCGGCGCGGCCGTTTCTCATTCGGAAAAGAGCGGTTTTCCCCTTGCAAAAAGGCTTTGCGTGCATTCGCGCGCAACGTTCGGATGCGGGCAGATCCGCCGAACGCGGATATCCGTCCTCCGTCCCTTCCCGTGGCCACTAATCCTCCCACCCTGAAGCAAAAGGTCCGTGCGCTGCCGGACGGGCCCGGCGTGTACCTGATGAAGGACCGCCTCGGGCGGATCATCTATGTCGGCAAGGCCAAGAGCCTGCGCAAGCGGGTGTCGTCGTATTTCCAGGCGGGCCGCCAGCGTGCGCTGCGCGACCAGCCGAAGATCCGTGCGCTGATCGAGATGATCGCCGACTTCGACATCATCACGGTGAAGTCCGAGCCCGAGGCGCTGCTGCTCGAGGGCAAGCTGATCAAGCAGTGGCGGCCGAAATACAACACCGACTTCGTCGACGACAAGCGCTTCCTGCTCGTGCGGCTCGACCTCGACGCGCCGCTGCCGCGGTTCGCACTCACGCGCTTCAAGAAGGACACGCGCTCGCGCTACTTCGGGCCGTTCGCGCATTCGGGCCTGCTGCGGAAGACGCTTGCGACGATGCGCCGAAAGTTCGGCATCCTGCTTGCCGACACCAACCCGAAGCGGCTGCCCGACGGCCGCTGGCAGCTCTACGACGATGTGCGCGCCGAGATCTCCGGCTGGCCCAACATCATCACCGGCGAGGAGTACCGGGCGCGCGTCGGGCCGGCCTGCGACTTCCTCGACGGCAAGAGCCGCGAATGGCTGGCGACCCTGCGCACGGAGATGCAGCAGCGCGCCGCCCGCCAGGAGTTCGAAAAGGCCGCCGAGCTTCGCGACATCGTGCTCGCGCTCGAGCGGACGCTGGCGCGGACGCGGAAGTTCACCCGCGACCTCACGCAGCTGCGCCCCGATGAGGAGGCGTTGCGGCAACTGCAGGGCGCCCTTGGGCTCAACGGGCCGCCGGTGCACATGGAGTGCTTCGACATCTCGCACATCTCCGGCACGTTCGTCGTCGCCTCGATGGTGCATTTCACCGACGGCCGGCCCGACAAGGACCAGTACCGGCGTTTCGCAATCAAGAGCTTCGTCGGCAATGACGACTTCAAGGCGATGGAGGAGGTCGTGTCGCGCCGCTATCGCCGCCTGCGCGACGAAGGCCGCGCGTTCCCGGACCTCGTCGTGATCGACGGCGGCCGCGGGCAGATCGCCGCGGCGTTGAAGGCGTTCGTGCGCCTCGAGTGCATGCCGCCGCCGCTCATCGGCCTCGCGAAGAAGGAGGAGACGATCATTTTCCCCGACGAGCGCGCGCCGTTGAACCTGCCGCTGGGCGACCCCGGGCTGAACCTGCTGCAGCGGCTGCGCGACGAGGCGCACCGCTTCGCCAACACCTACAACGCCGACCTGCGCTCGAAGAGAATCCGCGAGAGCGTCCTCGACGACGCGCCGGGGCTCGGGCCGGTGCGGCGCGCGGCGCTGATGGAGCATTTTGGTTCGATCGACCGGCTGCGGGCCGCCAGCGCCGCGGAAATCGCCGACGTGCCGGGTTTCGGCGGCAAGTTCGCCGCGGAGTTGCACGCGTACCTCATCGCCAATCCGCCGACGGCGGCGCGGCCGGATTGAGAATTTGAACCACGGATTTCACGGAAGACACGGATGGTTTGGAACAAGGCGGGTGGACACGAATTTCGCGAAGGCGAAATTTGCCGGGCGGGATCGCGACGAGTGCGAAGCCTCGGCGGCAGATCCCGCCCCGCAATTCGTCGAGCAATGCATTGTTTCGGGGGCCGCGCGGGTGTATGCTCCGCTCCCGAGCGGCACGTCGCCACGCCGGAGCGCCGCGCCAGCAACAGGACAAACATGAATACTCCCCAAAACGGTTTGCGCGTGGCCGGGACCATCTTCGGCTTGGTCTCCCTCGGCCATTTGCTGCGTATGCTGCTCCGCTTCCAGTTTCTGATCGGCAGCCATCACGTGCCGATGTGGATGAATGCCTTGGCGTTCCTCGTGACTGCGGCGCTGGCCTGGTGGCTGTGGCAGTTGTCGCTGCCGGCGAAGGTCGCTCCTGCCGCCAAGGAAGCGCCGCCGCCCGCGGCCGCGAATCCGGCGTGAAGAGTCGCGCCGGGTCGGTGCAGGGCGGGATCGTTGATCCCGCCGAGAATCATTGATCGACGAAGACGCGCTCTCTGGCGCGTCACGGCGGGGTTCGGCGACCCCACCCTACAACATTCAGTCACCTTCAACGCTTCAGCCGCAGCACGTACTCGATCGCGCGGTCCGGCAGCAGCCACTTGAGGAACAGGAATAACTTGGCGTGCGCCGGGCCGCTGTAGCGCGGCGCGGGATTGTCGCTGGCCAGCGCGCGTTCCACGAGCCGGGCAATGTCATCGGGCACGCCGGCGACGCGCCGCATCGTCGCCGTGTTCTCCTGGTAACCGCGATAGAACGGCGCGTACGGGCCCGCGTTCGCCGCAATGTCCGCCGAGGCGGAGTTGGCCGCCTCGACAAACTCCGTCAAAATGAAGCCCGGGCGGATGAGCGTGACGCGCACGCCGAACGGCTTCAACTCGCCGCGGAGGCCGTCGGTCAGCGCCTCGAGCGCATGCTTGGTCGAGTCGTAGATGCTCGACATCGGCCGGGCGATGCGGCCGGCCACGGAGCCGATGTTGACAATGCAGCCGCTGCCGCGCGCGCGCATGGCGGGCAGCACGAGTTGCGTCAGCGCGATGAGCGCAAAGACGTTGGTCTCGAAATTTTTCCGGATGAGGTCGAGCGGCGCGATCTCGACCGGCCCGCGCGTGCCGTAGCCCGCGTTGTTCACGAGGCCGTCGATGCGGCCGAATTTCGCGAGTGTCGCGTCGACCAGCCGGCGGCGGTCGTCAGCGCTGGTGATGTCGCCCGGCACGGCCAGGATGAGCCCGCCGGCGGGATCGAGCTCCCGTGCGATCGCCTCGATCCGGTCGGGGCGTCGCGCGGTGAGGACGAGCTTCGCCCCGGCGCGCGCCAGACGGCGGGCGGTGGCTTCGCCGATCCCAGCGGAGGCCCCGGTGACGATGACGACCATGTCCTGGAGCTGCGGCACGGGCGATCAGCGCTGCTTGAACCAGCGATCGGCGAAGTCGAGGTACCGGGACCAATCCTCCGCGGTCATGCCGTGGGGACCCGACCGGATGTGATAGCGCACCGCGTCGCCAACGGGCGTGCCCACCGCCGGCATATCGCCGGCCGGGAGGCCCGCGCGGCCGAACAAGGCATAGACCGCGCCCGCCGCCTGCGTCGCCAGAAATTCACCACGCGGGTCGGACCAGCGATCGTCCGCGGCTGAGGCAACATAAAGCGGCCGGGGCGCGATGAGCGCGAGCAGCTCGTGCTGGTCGACCGGCAGGTCGGACTCCCGGCCGTTGTAGCGACGGAAATTCTTTGCGAACCAGTACGGGAACACCCGGTTGATGGCGGCGACCGTCTCGCCGAAGGCCCGCATGCTCAGCGCCGCCCCGCCGCAGCCGGACTCATTCGAGATCACGAGCGCAAAACGTTCGTCCTGCGCGCCGGCCCAGAGCGCCGCCTTGCCGAACCGCGAGTGCCCGATCACGGCCACGCGGGTGGCGTCGAGGTCGGGCTGCCCGGCAATCACGTCGAGCGCGCGGCTCAGGCCCCACGCCCACACCCCGATCGCACCCCAGGCGTCGTCCGCGCGCGCCTCGGTGCCGGGCGTGGCCGCATGGAGTGCGGCGATGCTCGCCTCGAGTCCGCCGGCGTGATCCGGACACAGGTCGCCGCTGTAGACGGTGGCGAACGCATAACCCCGCGCGACGATCCGCTCGACCTGCCAATGGTCGGCCCAGGTGCCGCGCATGGCGTCGTTGGCGCGATGATCGGTGGGGCCCGGCGCGCGCTCGTTCGGGACCCAGCCCTCGGCGAGCGTGATGCCCGGGTCGGGATCCACCGTGTGGTTACCGTCGACGTTCAACCCGAGAAAAAGCGGGCAGCGGCCGGTCGCGGCATTGGGCCGGTAGACCAGCAGTCGCAGCGAGCGGCCCGACTCACCGGGGCCGAACCAGACCATGATTTCGCTCCGCGTCGCGCGGCCGCCGAGCGCGCGTGGATCCGATGCGGTCGTCCGCCAGTGCATCCCCGTCGGCCGGCCGACCGGCGTAACGCCGTAGACTTCTTCGGCGAACAGGCGCAGCAGCTCGGCGCGACGGGCGGGCCAGGCCGCCGCGTTCGTCACCCGTGAACCGTCGTTGCGGACGAGCGGGTCGGGCAGCGCGTAGGCGGGAACTTTGGCCTCGTCGTAATTAGGGGTATCGGCGGCGGCGGCCATGGTCGCGAGACCCAGTGCGAGGAACAGAATCCGGCCGCGGTGCGGCGCTTTCATGGGGCTTATTGCGAGTCGTAGATCTGGACGCGGGTCCAGAACGTCTTGAATTTCTCGACGAAGGCGAGGTGGATCGGGTCGACCTGATAGGCGTTGTGCGCGGCCACGTCCTTGCAGATCACGATCAGGGCCACGTCATAGCTGGCGTCGATGATCGGCCGGGGTTCGGTCGCGGCGGGAGCACCCACGGCGACCTTGTCGGCCGACTTGATGGCGGCCAGCGACTCGACGCCGCGGCGGAAGTCGGCGCGCTGCGCCGGGGTGAGTTCGGGTCTTAACCAGAAGTAGACGCAGTGGTACAGCATGGTTCGGCCAGCAAACAGCGGCCCGCGCACGAGGCAAACGCGGAGTGGTCGGGTTTTACGCGGCGTTGACGGATTTCGCTCGGGCTGGCGGCGGCGCGAGCCTAAGATTCGCCCGGGTCGCCCGTCATACCGGCAGCCCATCATTCCCCCATGAAAATCACCCGCCTCCTCACCCTCCTGCCCTTCCTGCCGTTCGCGTTGTGCGCCGCGGCGGTCGATTCGCACATCTCGGCCGTGACGGTCTACACTGATCGCGCGGTCGTCACCCGCGCCGCCGGCCTCGACCTGCCCGCCGGCTACGCCGAGCTCGTCTTCGCCAACCTGCCCGAGGCGATCAACGAGCACTCGCTCCAGGTCAGCGGCAAGGGCAGCGCCGCCGCGACCATCCTCGACGTCAGCGCCAAGCGCACCTACGTCGATTTCACGCCGAACGCCCGCGTGAAGGAGCTCGAGGACCAGCTCAAGGCGCTGGGGAAACAGCTGCGCGGGCTCAACGACCGCGCCGCCGTGCTCCAGGCGCAGGGCGCCATGCTCGACCAAATGAAGGCCGCGTTGTTCGCCCCACCGACGAAGGACGTGCCGCGGCCCGACCTGGCGCAGTTCACGAACTCGCTCAACTTCCTCTCCGAGCAGCAGGCCAAGATCGTCGCCGAGACCGCGACGCTCGACGAGCAGCGCGAGGACCTGCAGAACAAGACCAACACCGTGCAGCAGCAGCTCAACGAGCTCCGCGGTGCCGGGGGCAAGGCCTTCAAGACCGTGACCGTGCGCGTGGCGGCCGCGCAGGCCGGTCACCTCGACCTGGCCCTTTCTTACGCGGTGCCGGGGGCATCGTGGGTGCCGAGCTACGATGCCCGTGTCCTCAGCACCGAGCACGCCGTGGCGCTGGGTTATTTCGGCCTCGTGCGCCAGAGCACGGGCGAGGACTGGAACGATGTGGCGTTGACGCTCTCGACCGCGCGGCCGTCGCTCGGCGGCGCCGCGCCGGTGCTCGGCGTGTGGAACCTGGACCTCTATGTCCCGAGACCGGTCGCGCTCTCGATGGAAGATGCCCGCCGCGACCAGGTCCGCATGAAAGCCGAGATGGCCGCCGCCCGGCAGGCGCCGGCCGCCGCGGGTTACATCAACATGCAGACGCTGACGAACAACGCGCCGGCGCCCGAGGAAAAGGACGCCGAGCTGGCCGTCGCCACGCTCGAGGCGGGCGCGACGAGTGCGTCGTTCCGGATCGCGTCGCCCGCGAGCGTCGCGAGCGACAACGCCCCGCAGCGCGTGCCGATCACGGCCGCCACGTTGAAGACGAATCCGGAATACCTGACCGTGCCGAAGCGCCTCGCCGCCGCCTATTTGACCGCGAAGGTGGTCAATTCGTCCGAGTTCCCTCTGCTCGCCGGCGCGATGAATGTGTTCCTCGACGGCACGTTTGTCGCCACGAGCAGCGTGCGCACCGTGATGTCCGGGGAGAAGTTCGACCTCGCGCTCGGCGCCGACGAAGGCATCGCGGTGAAGCACCAGCGCGTGAACAAATTCACCGAGGAGACGGGCCTGACCAATTCCGGCAAGCGGGTGACCTACGAGTACCTGATCACGGTCCAGAACAACAAGAAGACCAGCGAGCGCGTGGTCGTCGCCGACCAGCTGCCGGTGTCGCGCAACGAAAAGATCGTGGTGAAGGCCCTCGCGCCCGACGCGAAGGAGGTCAAGCCGACCGACGAGGGCACGCTGAAGTGGACGCTCGACCTCAAGCCTGGCGAGAAGCGCGAGATCCCGGTGAAGTTCGCCGTCGAGTTTGACAAGGACGTCAACGTGGCCGGGCTGGAGTGAGGCCCGCGCGACATTGACCAGTCACCTGCAGGGCGGGGTCGCCGAACCCCGCTCATCGGTCACCGGGTAGGGCGCGGACTCCGTTCCGCGCCGCGGCGGGGTTCGGCGACCCCGCCCTACAGTTTGACATACGCCGCCCCGGTCGAACCATCGCGTCACTCTTCCATGCCCGCCCCGCTCACGCTGCTCGTCGACAACGGCTCGCTGCAGCCCGCCGCCACCCTCGCCTTGCGCGGCTTGGCGGCGAAGCTCGCCCTCCGGCTCGGCATCCCGGTCGAGCCGGTTTCCTTGCTGCATTCGTCCGCCATCGATCCGGCGCAGCTCGACGGTCGCCCGGCGGAGATCCTGGCGCCGGCGCTGGAGCGCCGCCTCGCCGCGGGCCAGGCGGAATTCGTCGTCGTGCCGCTGTTCTTCGGCCCGAGCCAGGCGCTCACCGTCTACATTCCCGAGTGCCTCGCGCGCCTGCGCGAAAAACACGCGGCGCTGCGGGTGCGGCTTGCGCCGCCGCTGCACGCGGCCGACGACGACCGGCTCGCGCGGATTCTTGGCGACCATGTCCGCTTTGAACTGGCGAAGGCGCCTTCGGTCGCGACGCGCGTGGCCCTCGTGGACCACGGCAGCCCGGTGCCGGCCGTGACCGCGGTGCGCAATGAACTGGCCGCGCAACTCGCGGACCTGCTCGGCGGCGAGGTCGCGGTTGTCGCGCCCTGCAGCATGGAGCGACGGCCTGAGCCGGAATTCGATTTTGCCGCGCCGCTGCTGGCGGACTTGCTCGCGAACCCGCCGTGGGCGGAGAGCCGCGTGATTGTCGCGATGCAATTCCTGCTGCCCGGCCGGCACGCCGGGATCGACGGCGACGTGGCGAAAATCTGCCGGGCCGCCGAAGCGGCGCACCCGCAATTGCACACGTCGATGACGACCCTCGTCGGCGCACACCCGTTGCTGGTCGAGATCCTCGCGGATCGGTGGCGGTCAGCCGCGTCCGAAATCTTGTAGGGGCGCGCCCCTACCCTTGGCTGGCAGTTGCGTGCAGCTCCGGGACGCGGGCCGCGAGATCGGCGAGCCGCGCGACTTCGCCGACGATCACCAACGCGGGCTGGCCTGCGAGGCGGGCGGAAAATGGACGCGCGTCACGCAGCGTACCGACCTGGATTGTCTGCGTGGGCAGGGTGGCTTCGCTGACCAGGGCCATGGGCAGGGCCGGGGACATGCCGTGCGCGATGAGATTGTCGGCGATCTCGGGCAGCCGGCGCACGCCCATGTAGAAGCAGAGCGTGGCGCGCAGCCGTGCCAGCGAGCCCCAGTCGAGCGCGTCGGTGTTGGCGGCGCATTGATGACCCGTAACGAAAACCACCGCGGAGGAATGGTCGCGGTGCGTGAGGGGCAGTGCCGCAGCCGCGCCCGCGGCGGTGGCAGCGGTGACGCCGGGCACGACCGCGAAGCCGATGCCGGTCTCGCGCAGCGCCGCCATCTCCTCGCCCGCCCGGCCAAACACCAGCGGATCGCCCCCCTTCAGCCGCACCACTCTCTTTCCGGCCCGCGCGAGCGAAATGAGCAACGCGTTGATCTGGTCCTGTGAGGCGTTGTGCCGGCCAGCGCGCTTGCCGACCGAGTGACGCTCGCAGCCGACGGGGCAATGCTCAAGCAGGTCATGATTCGCCAGCTCGTCGTACACCACCGCTTCGGCCGTTTGCAGCAGCTTCAATCCACGCACGGTGATCAGGTCGGCCGCGCCCGGGCCAGCGCCGACGAGCCAGACAAAACCCTTTGCAGGGGACCGCTTTGGATCAATCATGACTTCTTTAGTAACTATGACTTCTTTTAAACTTTACCCGTTGGATAACAAGTGCAACCGTCCAGCCTGTCATGTCCGCAGATTCCGCGCCAACCGTCAGCAAGAACGAGGTCCTCAAGCAGAACGTGCCCACCCTGGCCGGCCAGATCGCCGCCACGGTGAACGATCCGGCCGCTGACCGCTTTTCCGAGGATGACCAGCAGTTCATCAAATTCCATGGCATTTATCAGCAGGATGACCGCGACCTGCGCAAGGCCGGCAAGAAATTCATGCTGATGGTGCGCGGGCGCATCCCCGGCGGGGTGATGTCCGCGGCGCAGTGGATCGTGTTTGACGATCTCGCCACGCAGCATGGCAACAACACGCTGCGCCTGACCACGCGGCAGAGCATCCAGTTTCACGGCGTGTTGATGTCCGGCCTCGGCCCGCTGATCAAGCGCATCAACGAGTCGATGCTCTCGACGCTGGCGGCCTGCGGCGACGTCAACCGCAACGTCATGTGCTCGCCGACGCCGGCCTCGTCGCGGGCGCGCGAACAGGTGTTCGCCGACTGCCAGCGCATCGCGATGGCACTCGCGCCGCAGACCCCGGCCTATCCCTCCATCTGGCTCGACGGCGTCCAGCTCGACCTCGCCGATCCCGCGCAGAAGGACTTCGTGGATCCGCTCTACGGGCAGACCTACCTGCCGCGGAAGTTCAAGACCGGCTTCGTCATCCCGCCGGTGAACGACATCGATGTCTACACGAACGACCTCGGCTTCATCGCCGTCCTCGCCGGCGACCGCCTGCTCGGCTACAACGTCGCGGTCGGCGGCGGCATGGGCCGCAGCCATGGCAACGCACACACTTACCCGCGCTTGGCCGATGTGATCGGCTTCGTGCCGCGCGAGAAGATCATCGACGTCGCCAAGGCGGTCCTGACGATCCACCGCGACTTCGGCGACCGCGCCAATCGCAAGCACGCGCGGCTCAAGTATGTCGTCGAGGAGCGCGGTGCCGCGTGGATGACGGCCGAGGTGAACCGCCGCAGCGGCGGCGCGCTCACGGGTGTGCGCCGGTTCGAGTTCACGTCGACGCACGACCTGTATGGCTGGCATCGCGCGGTCGACGGCAGCCTGTTCCTCACGCTGTTCGTCGAGGCGGGCCGCGTGAAGGATGCGCCCGGCCACGAGCTGAAGACGGCGTTGCGGCGCGTGGCGGAGCAGTTCCCGCACGTCCAGTTCCGGATCACGCCGAACCAGAATGTCATTCTCGCCGAGGTGCCGCCGGCGGACCAGGACGCGATCACCGCGCTGCTCGCCGCGCACGGCGTGAATGTCGCCGCGCAGACCACGGTGCTGCATGCTGCGGCGCTGGCGTGCCCGTCGCTGCCGACCTGCGGCCTCGGGCTGGCCGAATCAGAGCGCATGCTGCCGGGTTTGATCGACCGCATTGAGAAACTCGCCGGCGAGCTCGGTCTCGGCGGCGAGGAGATCATCATCCGTTCGACCGGCTGCCCCAACGGCTGCGCCCGGCCCTACATGGCCGAGATCGCCTTCGTCGGCAAGGCGCCCGGCCGGTACCAGCTTTGGATCGGCGGCGACACCGCCGGGGCGCGGCTCAATCGCATCTGGCGGGAAACGGTCAAGGAGGCCGACATCGAGGCCGAGCTGCGCCCGCTGCTCGCGCGCTGGAGGAACGAGCGCCAGCCCGGCGAGCGCTTCGGAGACTTTTGTTCACGCTGTGTGTTGCTTGAACAAAATACAGCGGGAGCGGCCGGGGATGCCGCTCCCGCCCCCCTTTCCGCCATCGCATGACCGACGCCGAACTCACCCGCTGGAACGCCGAACTGCGTGCCCAGCCGCCGCTGGACATCATCCGCTGGGCCCTCGCACGTGCGTCGGGCCGCGCGATCGTCTCGACCAATTTCCGCCCGTATGAGGCCGTCATCCTCCACCTGGCCGTGACGGCGCAGCCGGACATTCCGGTGCTGTGGGTCGACCACGGCTACAATCGCGCCGCAACCTACCGCCACGCGGAGAACCTGCGCGCACGGCTGAAGCTCAACCTCAAGCCGTACCTGCCGCGGCTCACGCCGGCGCATCGCGACGCCCTCCACGGTCCGATCCCGACGCTCGACGACGAGGCCGGCCTGAAGCTGTTCAGCGCCCAGATGAAACTGGAGCCTTTCCAGCGCGGGATGAAGGAGCTCGCGCCGGCCGTGTGGATCACGGCGCTCCGCCAGTCGCAGAACCCGAACCGCGCCGGCCTCGACATCGTGACGCGCGACGCGAACTTCGGCGCGCTCAAGGTCAGCCCGCTGTTCCACTGGAGCGATGCGCAGCTCGAGGCCTACCTGGCCGAACACCAATTGCCGAACGAGTGGGATTATTTCGACCCGGCCAAGGCCGACGAGAAGCGCGAGTGCGGCCTGCACGCCGCCTGGGGCGGGAAAGCCGCGCAAGGCGCGGCCATCCAAGCCTGAGACACTCATTGCACGAATTGCCACGAATCGTGTGAGCGACCTCCAGAGATTAGTGTCTCTCCCCCCCTTCTGATGCATTCCTACCACCTCGACCACCTGCAGCACCTCGAAACCGAGGCGATCCACATCATGCGGGAGGTCGCCGGCGAGTTCGAGCGGCCGGCCCTGCTCTTCTCCGGCGGCAAGGACTCGATCTGCCTGCTGCGGCTGGCGGAGAAGGCGTTCCGGCCCGCCGAACTCCCGCTGCCGCTGCTCAACGTCGACACCGGCCACCATTTTCCCGAGCTGAACGAATTCCGCGATCGCCGCGCGGCGCAGCTCGGCGCGAAGCTCATCATCCGCAAGGTCGAGGACGCCATCGCGCGCGGCATCGCGCAGCCGGCCCCCGGCGAGATCAGCCGCAACCGGCTGCAGATCCCGACGCTGCTCGCCGCGATCGAGGAGTTCCGCTTCGACTGCTGCATCGGCGGGGCGCGGCGCGACGAGGAAAAGGCCCGGGCCAAGGAGCGCTTCTTCAGCTTTCGCGACAGCTTCGGCCAGTGGGACCCGAAGAACCAGCGCCCCGAGATCTGGAATCTCTACAACGGCCGGCTCAACCCGGGCGAAAACATGCGCGTGTTCCCGCTCAGCAACTGGACGGAGATGGACGTGTGGGAATACATCCAGCGTGAAAAGCTCGAGGTCCCGTCGATTTACTTCAGCCACCGCCGGTCCTGCGTCCGCCGCAGCGGCCAGTGGCTGCCCGTGACCGACCTGCTGCCACCGCGGCCGAACGAGGAGATCCGCGAACTCGTCGTGCGCGTGCGGACCATCGGCGACATCATCAGCACCGGGCTCGTCGAGTCGCCGGCGGCGACCGTCGACGACATCATCGCGGAAATCGCCGCCGCCCGCGTGACCGAGCGCGGTTCGCGCGCCGATGACCGCGCCTCCGAAGCCGCGATGGAGGACCGCAAAAAAGCGGGCTATTTCTAAATGTTTACCGAAGAAACCCTGCCTGCTCCCGCCGTGAACGTTCCCGTCGACATCCTGCGCCTGAACACGTGCGGGAGCGTCGACGACGGCAAGTCCACGCTCATCGGCCGCCTCCTCTACGACTCGAAATCGCTGATGGAGGACCAGCTCGAGGCGCTCGAGCGCTCCGCCGACATCACCGGCGGCGGCCAGATCAACCTTGCCAACCTCACCGACGGCCTCCGCGCCGAGCGCGAGCAGGGCATCACCATCGACGTCGCGTACCGCTACTTCGCCACCCCGCGCCGGAAGTTCATCATCGCCGACACGCCCGGCCACGTGCAGTACACCCGCAACATGGTGACGGGCGCCTCGACGGCCAACCTGTCCATCATCCTCGTCGACGCCCGCGCCGGCGTCATTGAGCAGAGCCGCCGCCACACCGCGCTGGCCGCGCTGCTCGGCATCCCGCACCTGGTCGTCGCCGTGAACAAGATGGATCTCGTCGGCTGGAGCGAACAACGCTTCCGCGAGATTCGCGCGCAGTTCGAGGAATTCCTGCCGCGGCTCGACATCAAGGACGTGAAGTTCATCCCGCTGAGCGCGCTGCACGGCGACAATGTCGTCGAGCCTTCCGCGCACACGCCGTGGTACGTCGGCCCGACGCTGCTCGGCCACCTCGAGACGGTCCACATCGCGAGCGATTGGAACCTGCAGACCTTGCGCTTCCCCGTGCAATGGGTCAACCGGCCGAACCAGCCGACCGACGCCGCGCTGCACGATTTCCGCGGCTTCAGCGGCCAGCTCGCCGGCGGCATCGTTCGCACCGGCCAGAAGGTCATCGCGCTGCCGGCGGGCATCGCCACCACCGTGAAGCAGATCTGGACCTACGACGGGCCCGTCGACGAGGCGTTCTGCCCGCAGTCGGTCACGCTTGTGCTCGAGCACGACATCGATGTCAGCCGCGGCAGCATGTTGATCGGGCCCGACCACCTGCCCGGCGCCGGCACCGACCTGCGCGCGGAAATTTGCTGGATGCATCCGCGGGCCCTGCAGGCCGGCCGGAAGTTCCTCCTCAAGCACACGACACAGACCGTGCAGGTCGCGGTCACCGAGCTGATCGACCGGCTGAACATGGCGACGCTCGAGAGCGAGCCGGCGCCCGCCGCGCTCGCGATGAATGATCTCGGGGAGATCCGGCTGCGCGCGGCGAAGCCGATCTTCTACGATGGCTACGCCACAAACCGGCTCACGGGTTCGTTCATCCTGATCGAGCCCGGGACCAACGCCACGGTCGCCGCCGGCATGCTGCAGGCGCCGGCCGAGCTCGTGAAGCCGGAGAACGGCGACTATGTCATCTGAGGCGCTAAAAGTTTGCCCGGCCGGCGGGGCAGTTTAGGGTGCCGGTCGAGTGAGGATCTCCGTCAAAGTCGATTATGCGTGCCGGGTCATGGCGGAACTCGCGCGGCTGCACGACAGCGGCGCGCTGGCGCAGATTGAGCAGCTGGCACGCACCGAGGCGGTCCCGGCCAATTTTCTGGCGCAGATTCTCGGCAAGCTGCGCGCCTACGGGCTCGTGTCCAGCCGGCGCGGCAACCAGGGTGGCTATGCCCTGGCGCGGCCGCCGGAGGACATCACGCTCCATGACATTCTCGAGGCGGTTGAGGGCGGCGCGTTGCACCTGAGCGGGAATTTCCAGGGCCGCAGTGGCCGGCGGCTGAAGCAGGTGTGGGGCGAGATCAGCGAGGCGCTCGTGGCGAAGACCAAAAGCTATACCCTCGATCAGCTCGCATCGAAGAACCCGACCGAAATGTATTACATCTGAGCGGGGCCGCGACTTGGTGACATGCTCGTTGCAGGGCGGGATCGCTGATCCCGCCGCGCCGCCCGGAATGGCGGGATCAGCGATCCCGCCCTACAAGACACCCTGATGCATGCGTCGCGGTCTATCCTGGCCGGCGCGGAAAAACACATTCTCTCGGGCCGCCAAATAATCCCTCGCGGCGGGCCGCCCGCGCCGCCAACCTGCGCTCGATGGCTTCCGCGCCCCATCACCGCTCAATTCCGTGGCTCATTGCCGGCTCGTTCCTGTTGTTCGCCACCGGGGTCTTCTTCCCGTTCTTCACCGTCACGAAATTTTGGGTCTTCCAGGACGCGGTCTCCGTCGTGGGCGGCATCGCGACCTTGTTTCGCGAAGGAGAATACTTCCTCTTCGCGATCCTGACGCTGTTCACGCTGGTCTTTCCCTGCGTGAAGCTCGGCCTGCTCACGGTGGTGTGGATGGAGCGCGAGCACGACCTCGCCCGCGTGCGCCGGCTACACCGCCTGGTGGAGGATTGGGGTCGGTGGTCGATGCTCGACGTGTTCGTGGTCGCGATACTCATCGTGACGATGAAGGCGGCCGGGCTGGCCGAGATCCGCATCGGGCCGGGCCTCTACCTGTTCACGTTCTCGGTCGTCGCGGCGCAGTTCGCCGCGTGGTGGGTCGCCGGGCTGCTGGAGCGGGAGTGAGGAAGTTTTCTGCCGGGTTTTCTGTAGGGCGGGATCGCTGATCCCGCCGCGACCGCGTCGCCTTCTCGCCGCAGCGGACGGAAGCGATCACTACCCGAATCAAGGTAGTGGCGATAGTGGCGGGATCAGCGATCCCGTCCTACAGCCAGCCCATGCATCGACGTGACCATCTCCGGCGGCTGCCGAGCGTTTGGACCAGGCATCCTGTCTATTTCATCACGATCTGTTCCGCTGGTCGTCGTCGAATCCTGACGGCGCCCGCCTTGGCCGCCGTATTGATCGAGTCATGGCAAGCCGCTGCCAGCGTGCATGGCTGGTGGATCGGAAGGTATGTGATCATGCCTGATCACGTGCATTTCTTTGCCCGACACACGGACTGCGAGAAGACGTTGAGCCAATTTGTGCGTGACTGGAAGAAGTGGACTACACGTCAGATCCACGCCGCGGGTATCGGTGAGCCTTGCGTTTGGCAGGCGGAGTTCTTCGACCACGTCTTGCGTTCCGCCGACAGCGACGAACAGAAATGGCTGTATGTTCGGGAAAACCCAGTTCGCGCTGGGCTGGCTTTGTCTCCCGAAGCGTGGCCTTGGGCTGGCGAGATCGCAGCTTTGGTATTTCGACCTGAATAGCCTTCGTCCGCTTTCGCTTGGGTTGTAGAGCGGGCTCATTGATCCCGCCGCGATTCAGTAAGTCTGTCGCACGTTCGATCAGAAAAATTATCACCTCCGGCAGGTCATGCGTGGCCACGGCACGAAGGAACTTTCGTACATGAGGATAGCTAGTTTCGGAGAGGCTTCTACGGATGACTCGAAGCCAAGCGGTCGCGATGGGTCGGCGTTTATTACTCACATAAGCTAAGACGCGGAAATGCCAAAAAGCGCTAGTGAGAAGCAGCAATTTACCAATCGGGACGTTCCCGCGGCGGGATCAGCGATCCCGCCCTACAGAATCCCGGCGGCTTCGGAGGACAAATCCTCAGCGCCGCGGAAATGCCCACGCGAGCACGTCGCCGATGCGCGCGGCCCAGGCGGCCTCATTGTGCGCGGCCCCGGGAATTTCGCGGTACGCGAGGTCAACGCCTTCCCGCCAGCCCTTGCCCACGAGCGTGTCGCGGAAAATCTGGATACCCTCGAGGCCCGGCTCGGCCGTGCCGAGGTCGAGCCAGAGGCGAAAATCGCCCTTCTTGCGCAGGCGCGCGAAATCGTGCACCACGGCGCGGTTGTCCCACCAGATCGAAGGCGACAGCGCCGCGACGTGCCCAAAAACGCGCGGATGCCAGAGCGGAAAATACAGCGAGACGAGGCCGCCCATCGAGGAGCCGACGAGCGCATGGTGCGCCGGCCCGTCGAGGGTGAGGTAGCGCGCGGTGATGAATGGCATCACTTCCTGCACAAAGAATCGCGCGTAGCGTTTCGCGTCGCCGGTGCTGCGCAGGGTTTCGCCGTCCGCGCCCTGGTACTCGGCCGCGGTGGGGGCGTACTCATTCATCCGGTTCACGCCGGTGTTGTACACGCCGACCATGATGGGCGGGATGATCCAGCGCTCGCGGATCAGCCCGGCGGCGCGTTCGCCCGCGTGCCAGGCCTGGCCGAGGAACGCCGTGGCCGGGTCGAAGATGTTCTGCCCGTCGTGAAACCAGACGACCGGGTGCCGGCGCCGGCCGCGGCCATAGCCCGGCGGGAGCCACACGACGAGATCGCGGAAGTTCCGGAGCCCGCGCGAATAGAAGCGGCGGTGGAGGCGGAGGCTGGCGGAGGCGGAGGGTGCCGGCGACATGGTGCGGGTGCGCGGTGTTAACGCCGGGGGCGGGCGACGATGCAAGGGTTATGTTCCCCGGCCGGCCGGTTTCCGCTCCACTTTTCGCCCTCGCCGCGCATGGTGATGCCATGAAGAAAATCGGCATCCTCCACGGCCGGGAGCGCTCGTTTCCCGCGGCCTTGATCGCCCACATCAATGGCCTGAACGAGCCCGGCATTGTGGCGGAGGAGGTGCTCATCAACCAGGTCACGCAGGGCGAGCCCGTGCCCTATGCCGTGATCCTCGACCGCATCTCACAGGACGTGCCGTTCTATCGCGCCTACCTGAAGAACGCCGCGCTCAATGGCACCGCGGTCGTCAACAACCCGTTCTGGTGGTCGGCCGACGAGAAATTCTTCAACAACTGCCTCGCGACGAAGCTCGGCGTCGCGGTGCCGCGCACCGTCATCCTCCCGTCGAAGGAGATGCCCTCCGACTGCAGTTCCGAATCGTTCTCCAACCTCGCCTACCCGCTCGATTGGGACGGCATCTTCAATTACATTGGCTGGCCGGCGTATTTCAAACCGCATGCCGGCGGCGGCTGGAAGAACGTCTACAAGGTCCGCAACCGCGAGGAGTTCTTCAAGGCCTACGACGAGACCGCGCAGCTCGTCATGCTGCTGCAGGCCGAGGTGGTGTTTGAGGATTACTACCGCTGCTACTGCATCGGTGGCACCGAGGTCCGCATCATGCCCTACGAGCCGCGGAACCCGCATCACCTGCGCTACGTGGTCGACCGGCCGCCCGGTTCGCCGGAGCTGCTCGCGCGCATCGAGCGCGATGTGCGCACGCTCAACCACGCGCTGGGCTACGAGTTCAACACGGTCGAGTTCGGCGTCAGCGGCGGCGTGCCGTACGCCATCGATTTCTGCAACCCGGCGCCCGACGCCGACCTGAAATCCGTCGGCGAGGAGAACTTCAACTGGGTGGTGGCCGCCGCCGCGCGGATGCTCGTGCGCAAGGCAAAGGCGCACGCCCCGGGGCGCAACAACACCACCTGGGGCGGCTACGTGCAGGGCGCCGCCGCCACGGGCCAACCGGAACCACGATGATCGCGCCGCGTTCCATTCCTGGAGGGCCGGTCTCCTGACCGGCCGCGGTCGGCCGGGAGGCCGATCCTCCATCTGCAACCAGCCCCATGGCCAAAGCCCGCAAACCCTTCAAATTCACCCTCGGCGTCGAGGAGGAATTCCAGATCGTCGACCCGGTCTCGCGGGAGCTGCGCTCGCACATCGAGGAGATCATCGAGGGCGGCAAGATGATCCTGAAGGAGCGGGTGAAGCCCGAACTGCACCAGTCGGTCGTCGAGGTCGGCACCGACATCTGCGAGGACGTCGCCTGCACGCGGCGCTCGGTCACGGCGCTGCGCACCGACCTGGCGAAGCTGGCGATCAAGGCGAATCTCCGCATCGCCGCCGCCGGCACGCATCCGTTCTCCCACTGGATCGACCAGAAAATCTCGAAGGGCGACCGCTACCAGGTCGTGTTGCAGGACCTCCAGCAGGTCGCGCGGGCCAACCTCATCTTCGGCCTCCACGTCCACATCGGCATGCCCGATCGCGAGACGGCGATCCAGCTCCAGAACACCGCGCGTTATTTCCTGCCGCACATCTTTGCACTGTCGACCAATTCGCCGTTCTGGGTCGGGCGCGACACGGGTTTCAAGAGCTACCGGCTGCAGGTCTTCCAGCGTTTTCCCCGCACCGGCATCCCGGACTTGTTCGAGTCGGTCGAGGAGTTCGACAGCTACGTCAACCTCCTCATCAAGACCGGCTGCATCGACAACGCGAAGAAGATTTGGTGGGACATCCGCCTGCACCCGCACTTCCACACGCTTGAGTTCCGCGTGTGCGACATCCCGATGCGCGTCGACGAGACCGTCTGCCTCGCCGCGATCATCCAGGCGGTGATTGCCAAGCTTTACCACCTGCACCGGCAAAACCTCGGCTTCCGCACCTACCGCGCCCGGCTCATCAACGAGAACCGCTGGCGGGCCTCGCGCTACGGCATCGGCGGCAAGATGATCGACTTCGGCAAACAAGAGGAGGTGCCCACGCGCGACCTGATCGCCGAGCTGTTGGAGTTCATCGACGATGTGGTCGACGACCTCGGCTCGCGCCAGGAGATCAACCACGTCCACCAGATCCTCACCCACGGCACCGGCGCCGACCGGCAGTTGGAAGTTTACAACCGCACCAAAGACCTCAAAGCCGTCGTCGATTACATCATTTCCGAAACCCACCTCGGCCTTGAGCTCTAGATGTTCAATCCCGATCCAGTCGCCTGAACCCCGCCACCTGGTCCGCTCCCCGCTCCCTGCTTCGCGCTCCCCCATGCCGCACACCGCCTCGCTGCCCACGACCTTTGACCCGGCGCTCACTCCCGGGGCTGCCAATGCCATCCATGTCTGCCTGAAATTGCAGCCCGACGAGCGCATGACGCTCATCACCGATCGCGCGAGCGCGGAAATCGCCGCCGCGCTGGTGGCCGAGATCGAGAAGACGAGCGCACCCTACAACGTCTTCGTGCTCGAGGAATACGGCACCCGGCCGCATCGCGACATGCCGCGCGCGGTGCTCGAAGACCTCGCGTTGTCCCAGGTCAGCATCTATGCGTGCATCACCCAGACCGGCGAGCTGCGCACGCGCATGCAGATGATGGACGTCATCAACCCGCGCCGCATCCGGCACGGACACATGGTGAACATCAACAAACAGATCATGCTCGAGGGCATGCGCGCCGACTTCCTCGCCGTCGACCGTCTTTCGCAGAAACTGATCGAGAAGTGCCGCCGCGCGCGGCGCGTCACGTGCCGCACCGCCGCTGGGACCGATTTCGTGGCGGAACTCTCGCCCGATTTGAAATGGGTCAAGACCAGCGGCCTCATCTCGCCCGAGAAGTGGGGCAACCTGCCGGGCGGCGAGATCTTCACGTCGCCCTTCAACTCCAACGGCCGCTTCGTGGTCGACGGCGTCGTCGGCGACTACCTCTGCCAGAAGTACGGCGACATCGGCGCCACGCCGCTGACGATTGACATCAAGGACAACCGCATCGCGGGCCTCGCGTGCGCGAACGAGGAGTTGCTTCGCGAATTCGACGCGTACTGCCATACGGACGAGAACTCGAACCGCGTCGGCGAGTTCGCCATCGGCACCAACCTGGCCTGCACGCACATCATCGGCCACATCCTGCAGGACGAGAAACTGCCCGGCATCCACATCGCCTTCGGCCATCCGTACTCCGAGCACACCGGCCAGCCATGGAAGAGCACGACGCACATCGACTGCGTCGGCCGCCATTTCGACATCTGGCTCGACGACGAGCAGGTCATGGCGAAAGGAAAGTTTCTGATTTAACACAGAGGACGCAGGGCTCACGGAGGTCGCTTCAGTTCTTTCTCGGTGTTCTCCGCGATCCCTGTGTTAACGAAATGATCCCCGCGATCCGCCAGCGCTACAATGCCGCGTTCACCGCGGAGCGCTATGCGGCGTTTCTGCGCGAGCTGAACCGCGCCATGTACTGGCCGGTCGACTTCCGCGTGGCGGAGTCGCCGCTGTTTCTCGACGAAGCAGTCGCGCGCGCACTGGTCCACGCCGCCGAGGACATCGTCCGGCAGCTGGCGACGCCGGCGTTCCGGACACATGCGGCGAACGCCATCCCAGCCGGGCTGGCGGTGCCGCATGAAACCGAATGGCCGCATTTCCTCGCCATCGACTTTGCGCTTGGCCGCGACGCTTCCGGCGCCGTCGTGCCGCGACTCATCGAGCTGCAGGGCTTCCCCACCGTCGCCTGCTGGCAGGCACTCCTCACCTCGACGTATCGGAAGCATTTCCCGGAGATTCCGACGGAGTTCACGCCCTACTTCCACGGCCTCGATGAGGAACTCTATCTCGAGGAACTCCGTCGCGCCATCACCGGCGATTGCCTGCCGGAGAACGTCGTCCTGCTTGAGATCGCACCCGAGAAGCAGAAGACGCGCATCGATTTCGCGTGCACGCATGCCTTCCTCAATGTCCGGCCCATGTGCGTGACGAAGGTGTTCAAGCGCGGCCGCCAGCTCTTCTATCCATCCGGCGGCCGCGAGGTCCGCATCGAGCGCATCTACAATCGCGTGATCTTCGACGAGCTGCTGCGCGTGAAGCCGCCGATGCGGTTCAGCTTTTTCGAGGAGCTCGATGTCGAGTGGGCCGGGCACCCGAACTGGTACTTCCGCATCAGCAAGCACACC
The DNA here is from genome assembly GCA_035549095.1 of Lacunisphaera sp. Lineage (GTDB taxonomy): Bacteria > Verrucomicrobiota > Verrucomicrobiia > Opitutales > Opitutaceae > Lacunisphaera. The sequence goes on from DASZRV010000071.1 coordinate 25,108, forward strand.
CTGCCGTTCCTCCACGGCCCCGCCGTGCCGGAATGCCGCTTCGCTTCGGATTTTGGCGCGGGCGGCGCTTTGCGCCCCAACGCCTTTCCGACCGACTTGGAGAATTATGTGCTGAAGCCGCTGTACTCCTTCGCCGGCCTTGGCGTCGACATTGCACCGACGCGCGAAAAGCTCGCCGCCCTCGAAAAGCCCGCCGAGTGGCTCCTGCAGCGCAAGGTCGACTATGCGCCGGTGATGGAAACGCCGGATGGGCCGGCGAAGGCCGAGGTGCGGCTCATTCTCGTGGGCGACGGCTCAGCCCCGCCTCGCCTCGTCAACCAGCTCGTGCGGCTGACCAAAGGCGCGATGCACGGCGTCGATTTCAACAAAGGCCGCACGTGGGTCGGCGCGAGCGCTGGGTTCCATCCGCCGTTGTGACGGTCAACCTCACCCGTGGACGCTTGGTGCCCCGGCGCCCGCGCCTTCCCTCCGTTCAGTAGCTAAAATTCAGGCCGAGGCGGTAATTCCAGCTGTGATGATCCTGGCGCTCGATGCCGCCCTGAATCGCCGTCCGATCATTCAGCCAGAAATTGGCCGCGGCGCCGTAATGCCAGCGGTCGCCATCCGGGAAGCTGGTGACGTCCTCGTAACGCACATAGGGCGCCACGCTGACGCCGGCGGTCATGGGCACCTCGACGCCGACGGCCGCCTCCCAGGCGAAGCTGTTGTCCTTGAAGCCGCCCGGGGCGCGGCCCCAGTTCCAGCCGAAGCCGAGTTCGCCGTAGGGTTTCAGGCCCTGGTACTCCTGATAGTAACGCGCGCCAAAGCCAACGGCCAGTTCACGGAGCCGGCCACCGCCGCTGAATTGCGTCGACCACGCCTCGGATACTGCCGCAAACGTGTCGAGTCCCGGCTCGACGGCGCGGTTGTACTCGAATCCGAGCTTGTGCAGGTCGGCCGCGGTGCGGTCGAGGTCGCCGAAGGTGTAGTCGAAGCTCGCGTACGTATGCCCGAGCAGGCCGGTGTCGCGATATGTTGCCACCGGGTGATCGGAGGCCGTGGCCGTGACAACGGGAACGTCGGCGCGCGCGACGGCGGTCAGCCCGAGGGCCGCCGCGAGCAACATGCATGGGGTGCGAGGTAGTGTTTTCATCGTGGTTTGTTGGTTGGTGGTGAGCCGCGCGGTCGCTGGACCGCGCGGTTCGACCAGTTCACGAAAGCAACTCGCCGCGACGGTTCCCAGCGCAGCCATGCGCCGGCCCGTCTTTCAGGAATTTTTTCCGGGCGCTTCACCGATTCCTTACATCCGCGGAGGCCGCCTGTGAAATAAAAGTGAACCCCGGGCGGCCTCGTGCCCACATGATGCGAAGAAGCCGCGGCGCACCCCTGCACCGCGGCTTCACTACTGCATCGCTACTAACGGAAAATCAGAAGCGGTAATTAAATCCGACCTTGTAGCCCATGTCCTGGCTGTCGTTGCGATCGAGCTGCGCAGACACGGCCCATTGGTGCGTGAGCCAGTAGTTTGCCTTCACGCCGTAGGTGAAGAGGTCCTTGTCGCCGTAGCCATCCATGCGCTCATAGCGCGCGAAGGGCGTGACGGTGAGGTTCGGCGCCGCCTGGAATTCGATGCCCGCGCCGCCGATCCAAGCGAACGAGTGATCGCGGATGCCGGCGGGCAGGCGGATCCAGTCGTAGCCGATGCCGGCTTCCGCATAGGGCCGGCCCCAGGACCAGCCGGTGCTGAACACGCGCAGCGCACCGGAGAGGAATTGTTCGCGCGCGCGATCGCCGGCGAACAATCCGGTTTGCGTCCAGTCGTAATTGAAGACCGCGTCGAAGCCGGGATTCAGCGCCTGGTTGTATTCGAAACCATAGCGGTCGGCGTTGACGGGTGAACTGTCGAGGCGGAGATAACTGTAGCTGAGCCCGGCGTAGGTCTGGCCGAGCAGGCCGCCGGAGCTTTCCGGCGCAGCCGCAGGATTCGTCGGCTCCTCGGCCGCAGGGGCGGCGGCCGCGAGGCCGAACGTGGCCGCGGCAACGAGAAGACAAGCCTTGAGGGAGTTTTTGTGGTTCATGTTTTTCTTGGTTTGCCGCGCGACCGTGCGATGCGTCGGGCGGCAGGCTCCTGAAACAGGATCCGGCTCCTGGAGTTCCGCCGCCCAAAGGCTTCGTGCGGAAAAAGTTTCATCCCGGGAACCGCCGATTTGATTCGTTGTCGCCCGGGCGCGGGTGGAGCCCGCACTCCGTGCGGACTGAACCTGCAGCGAGCACAGTTGCCACCACGTTAGGACACGGCTCCGTCGACCGGTCGCTTGCGATCCAGTCGCTTCCGATTAGGCTGGCCGTCCCATGAAACTTCCACGCTCCGTTGTGCTCATGCTCTCCGCCCTGCTGGCTTTCTTCGCCCGGGCTTCCGCCGATCCCGTCAAGGCCGGCGATCCCGCGCCCGTCGTCTCCGGTGTCACCGACTCCGGCGCCACCCTCAACCTCGGCGAGGTCTACAAGCAGCAGCCGTTCACGCTCGTTTATTTCTATCCGAAGGCCGACACGCCCGGCTGCACGAAGCAGGGCTGCTCGCTGCGCGACGGTTATGAGGCGCTGACCAAGAAGGGCGTCGCCGTGATCGGCGTCAGCCATGACGACGTCGCCGCGCAAAAGGCCTTCAAGGAAAAGTATCACCTGCCGTTCACGCTGATCGCCGACCACGACAAGACCGTGAGCAATGCGTTCGGCGTCCCGGATTACCCGACGACGTCGCTCGCCCATCGCTCGGCCTACCTCATCAAGGACGGCAAGATTGTGTACACCGATTACAAGGGCACGACGGACCAGCAGGCCGCGGTCATCCTGGCGGAGTTGGAAAAGCTGCAGTAAGCCCGCAGGCAATTCCAGTCTTTCGGGGCGCAGCCACGCTGCGCCCCTTTTTCTTTCGCTGGATTCTTCGCTGCGGTCGGAATGACAGTCGCGAAACTTGATACCCGATCCGTGTCATTCTGAGCCTGGCGAAGAATCCAGATTGCAGCCGCGCTGGAGCAAAGCGACAGCGTGGCTTACCTTCCGGTCACGCTTTCGCCTTCGGCTCAAACCCGGCTACCCAAAGCTGCTCGGGCCGGGACGCAGAGCCCGCCTACAATTCGCTGTCATCCACCGGGGCCATCGCCTCGGCCCGCGGATCGAGCCGCGCGCGCTCGATCCAGTCGCGGAACAACGCCAGCGGGGCCAGCAGCTCCGGCGTCAACGGTGCCGCCACGAGGTCGATGATCCGCCAGGCGCCGGTGTCGTCGACGACCACGTTGCGATCGTGCGTGTCGGCGACGAGCCACGGTTTGCCGTCGAGAAAGGCCAGGCGCGGGTGGTCGCGGTCGGCCCGCAGGAAGCGCGAGGGAATCGGGATCAGCCGCTCCGGGTCGAGTCCCGACACATCCGTCTTTTCCGGCAGCAGCCGCCCGTAGGTCTGCTTCGCGACCACGATGCCCTCCGGCGTGATGCCGGCGATCTCGGTGGGAATGCCAAAGGTGTGTGTGAGCTGAAGCTTTTGGAACAGCATCCGGTAGCTGCCGGGCACGGCGGTGGCCTGCAGCAGGTCGCCCTCGCCGCGGCGAAACGCAAACGTCGCGCCGACCTCGCCTCCCTCGCGGAACAGGAAGAATTTGTAGACCGATTGCGCGGGGTCGGCGAACGCCAAAGCCTCGACGCCGCCGCCGATCCGGCGCAGCCGGGCCGTGTTGGCCTCGAAGGGATCATCCGTATCGGTGTCGAAACCGAAGGCGGCGAACGGCACCAGCGGCAGCCACCGACGAAACCCGCGGATCGCCTCGCCCAGGGCGGCCCATTCGCCGCCAGCGCCCTCCAGCAGGCTTACTTCGTCTTCCGCGAGGCGGACGATATCGAGGTCTTTATCTGTTCCGAGGCCGCATTGCCGCGCCGCTTCGACCAGCTGATCGAGCGCCCGAAGTCGTTGCCGGTGACCGTCCAGAACAGCGGCCCATCCTTCCGGGCCCGGGAGGCGGGAGCCGGCGAGGTGGCTGGGGTGTCCGGTGAACGGGTCGGCTTCTTGCATGGCTCGGCCATGCGCCCAAGCTCGTGACCGCCGCGCCCGGACGCAAAGACTTTCTGTCCGCAGGTTGTTCACCACGGAATTTCATGGCGAGAAAGTAACCGGACCAAGCTTGCGGCGACCCGTTTTACGGGAAAACCTCTCGCTTGACACCCGCCGGCCAACTCGGCGACTTTGGCCCTCTTTTTCCTGTCATCCATGCAACCTACATTCCGCCCCCATCGCAAGAAACGCGCGCGCAAGATCGGTTTCCGCGCCCGCAAGGCCACCCGCGGTGGCCGCAAAGTCCTCGCCGCCCGCCGTCGCAAGGGCCGCAAACGCCTGACGGTTGTCTGAGATGCGTTTCGGCGCCCGGCAACGCTTGCGGCGCAACGACGACTTCCGCGCCGTCCGTGAGCAGGGCCGCCGCATCGATTGCGGGGCCTTCCTGCTGACTTGGCGCGTGCGTCCCGCCGAGAGCCCCGCCGCCCCCGCCCGCGTGGGCGTGGTCGCCTCCCGTGCCGCCGTCGGCGGCGCCGTCCAGCGCAACCGCGCCAAGCGCCGCCTGCGCGAGGTTTTCCGCCGGCATCAAGCCACGGTTCCTGCCGGCACCGACCTGATCCTCACCGCCCGGTCCGCCCTCCTCAACCTGGAGTTCACCGAACTGGAGCGTCGCTTTCTCCACGCCTGCGGCAAACTGGCCGCTCCCGCCGCCCGTGCCTGACCTCGTCGCCAGCCTGCTCCGCCTTCCCGCCCGGCTCGCGAGCGGCCTCATCTGGATTTACCAACGCACGCTCTCGCCGCTGCTCGTGGCCATCAGCCCGAATAGCGGCTGCCGGTTCAGCCCGACGTGCTCCTGTTATGCGCGCGAGGCGCTCGCTGAGCACGGCTTGGTTTACGGCCTCTGGCTGACGGTCCGCCGCCTCGTCAAATGCGGGCCGTGGCATCCCGGCGGCGAAGACCCGGTGCCGCGCAAATACGCCTGCGTGCGTCATTCCACTCCCGTCGCGCCGTCCGCGTAAGCCGGCCCGATTCCGCATTCCCTTTTCATGGATAAGAAGAACCTAGCCATTGGCGTCCTGCTCGTGCTCGGAGCGGTGGTCTGCCTCTATTTCGGGATCAAGCTCGCGCCGCCCCGCGCGCCCGTCCCGCCGCCGGCCCATGTCCAGGCCGCGGCCCCCGTCACGCCGGCGCCCGGCCTGACCCAGCCGGCTGCGACCACTCCCGCCGCCACCCAGCCGACCGCCTCGACCGCCGCCTCGCCGGCCGCGGCGACCACGCCCGCCGAATACGTCACGTTGTCGAACGATTTCATCATCGTGCGCTTCACCAACCACGGTGGCGCCATCGACCGCGTGGGCCTCAAGAAATATCCCGCGGTCCAGGGCCAACCCGAACCCTACTTGCTCAATGCCGAGCAGGCCGCGCCCGCCCTCAGCTTGTCCGACTTCCCCGGCGCCGACAACCACACGGCCTACCAGCTGGTCTCGCAGACGGCCACCGAGGTCGTGTACCGCGCCACCACCGCCGACCTCGAGATCACGCGCCGCTACTCGCTCGCGCCCGCCGCGGATCGCGACCATTACCAGATCCGGCACGAGACGACGTTTCGCAACCTGACCGCCAAGCCGCTGCCGCTGCCGCGAACCGTGCTCAACATCGGCACGGCGGCGCCGCTCAACGAGCACGACTTCGGCCAATACCTCTTCGCCGGCTACTCCGATGGCAAGGACGCCACCTTCGTCCGCCGCAGCGAACTGGAAGGCGGCGGCCTGCTGGCCATGGTCGGGATGAAGGACGGCACGCCGCCGCCCTTCCTGCAGTACACCACCGAGCTCGCCTGGGCCACCGTGAAGAACCAGTTCTTCGCGATGATCCTGACGCCGGATCAGCACGGCATCGGCGTCCACATCGAGCGCATCAAGCTCGATCCCGCCGCGCCCGACACCGAGCGGAAGGCGTACGGCGTGACGGGCTACGCGCAATTCGAAATGAAACCGCTGTCCGCCGGCGGCTCCGAGACCCTCGGCGCGAACTATTTCGCCGGCCCGAAAGAATACAAGCGCCTGGCGAACACCGACCACTTCAAGCACAACGAGGCGAAGGTCATGCAGTTCGACTCGTCGTTCTACTACAAGATCTTCTTCACCGGCCTCGTCGCCCCGCTGTTGCTGACGATCATGACCTGGATCCATTCGGGCGTCCACAACTGGGGCTGGTCGATCGTCCTCACCACGCTGTTCCTGAAAACGGTCTTCCTGCCGTTCACGCTCGCCGCCTCCCGCTCGGCCAAGCGCATGGCCAAGCTCAACCCGATCATGGCGGCGATGCGGGAGAAATACAAAGACCACCCGCAGAAACTCCAGACCGAGACGCTGCGCCTGTTCAAGGAGCACAAGGTCAACCCGCTGGGCGGCTGCCTGCCGATCCTCATCACGATTCCATTCTTCATCGGCTTCTTCTGCATGCTGCAGAGTGCCTCCGAGCTGCGCTTCGCCTCGTTCCTGTGGGCGCGCGACCTTTCCGCGCCCGACACCGTCGCACACCTGTTCGGTTTCCCGATCAACATCATGCCGGTCCTGATGGGCGCGACGTCCATCATCCAGATGCGGCTCACGCCCACGCCGACGACCGACAATGCCCAGGCCACCATGATGAGGCTGATGCCGTGGATGATGATGATCTTCTTCTACCAGTTCGCCGCGGGCCTCGCGCTCTACTCGACGATCAACGGCCTGTTCACGATCGGCCAGCAACTCATCATCAACCGCATGCCCGAGCCGCAGCTGCACAATGCGCCGGCCGCCGAGCCGGGCGTGAAGAACGTGACGCCGAAGAAAGGCGGCAAGCGATAAGCGGTAAGCTTTAAGCCTGATCCCCGCTTTTCCTGCGTACAGCTTATCGCCCAAAGCCAGCGGCTCCCCTCCCATGGCCGGCCATAACAAGTGGTCCAAAGTCAAGCGCCTCAAGGCCGTCACCGATGCGCGCAAGGGCAAGGTCTTCTCGCGTCTCGCGCGCGACATCACCATGGCGGCGAAGGCCGGCGGCGGGAATCCCGAGGGCAACGCGCGCCTACGCACGCTCCTGCTCAAGGCCCGCGAAGCCAACATGCCGGCCGACAATGTCGATCGCGCCATCAAGAAGGGCACGGGCGAGCTCCCGGGCGTCGTCTTCGAGGAACTCACGTACGAGGGCTATGGTCCGGGCGGCGTCGCGTTCATCGTCAAGGTCACCACCGACAACAAGCAGCGCACGGCCCAGGAGGTTCGCTCGAAGTTCGCCCGCTGGGGCGGCAACCTCGCGCAGACCGGCGCCGTGGCCTTCCAGTTTCTCCATGCCGGCCAGTTCCTCATTGCCAAGGAAAAGACCACCGAGGACCGGCTGATGGAGGTCGTGCTCGAGGCCGGGGCCGACGATGTCATCACCACCGACCAAGGCTATGAGGTGCGCTGTGTGATCAACGCCTTCGACCGTGTCGCCCATGCGCTCGAGTCGGCGGGCATCAAGACGGACAGCTCCGAAATCGCCTACATCCCGACCAACACCATCCCGATCACCAGTGTCGACCTGGCGCGCGGCCTGGTGCGGCTGCAGGAGGCGCTCGAGGAAGACGACGACGTCTCCGCCGTGTTCTCCAACGAGGAGATGGATGACGCGATCAGCGAAGCCGCCCGCGCGGGGTGAGGCGCTCGCACAGCAGCCGGAAGTTAACTCCCGGCTGCTTGGCCAACAATACGAACTCGAGACGTTGTGACATGAGATCAGGGGTGTGCCAGGGCATCCCCAAGTGTTACCCATGTCTCCGAACAGGTGTAACCCATGTCTCCGGTCCATACACTCGGTGCAGGTTGGTAGGGCGGATTATCCGTAATCCGCTGTCATCCCCCGGCGCGTTAGGGATAACGCGCCCGACCTGGATTCAGCCCGCACGGAGTGCGGGCTCCACCGGGTGGGCTCACCCCGCCGGCGCGAAATGCGCGGCCTGCTTGCTGAGGGATTTTTCCAAGCCGCCGCAGACCAGCTGGCAGAGTTTCGGGATGTTGGGATCGTTGATCCGGTAGAACACCTGCAGGCCCTCCTTGCGCCGGGCGAGGATGTCCACGCCGATCAGCGTTTGGAGGTGACGCGAAACATTGGCCTGCGTGCCGCCGGTGGCGGCGACGAGTTCGGTCACATTCCTCTCGCCGTCGAACAGCGCCTGGATGAGCCGCAGGCGCATCGGCTCCGCCAGCACGGCAAAGCGGCGGGAGACAATCTCGAGGGCCTGGTCGTTGAGCGGAAAACTGCGCGCCATGGCCTGCCACCAAAACGCCGCTTGACACGATGGCAAGTATATAATCATATGCGCATATACTTTTATGAAAATCGACTCCTTCATCCGCGTCCTCGCCGGCTCCATGGTGCTCCTCAGCGTCCTCCTGGTGTACTTCGTCAGCCCGTGGTGGCTTCTCCTCACCTGCTTTGTCGGGCTGAACCTGATCCAGTCGGCCTTCACCGGGTTCTGTCCGCCGTCCATCGTATTGCGAAAGCTCGGCTGGCTCGACGAGGCTGGCACGATTCATTGGGGCGGCCGCTGATGAGCATCCGGTCCGCTTTCTTTGTCCTCGCGGTCGTCCTGCTGGCGGCCGTCGGCTGCCGCCGCGCACCATCGGAAACCGTTCGCGAGGCTGTGCCGGCGTTGCCGGTGCGCGTCGCGGTGGTGACCGCCGGTTCCGTACCGTTGCTGGTCGAGGCACCGGCCACGGTCCGCCCCGCCGAACGCGCCAGTCTCGCCCCGAAACTCACCGGGACGGTCGCCTCCTTTCCCCTTGGCTTAGGCGCCGCGGTTCACGCCGGCGAGGTCTTGGTCACTCTCAATGTCCCCGAGGTGGACGCGCGGGCGCGGCAGGCCCAGGCCCAGCTCGCCGAGGCGGAGCGCAACGCCGACCGCGCCCGGACACTGGTCGGCAAAGGCGTCAATCCGCCCGACAGCTTGAAAGAGGCGGAGGACCGGCTCCGCTATGCCCAGGCCCAAGTCGCCGAAGCTGAGGCCATGCTGGCGTACGCCAATGTGCGGGCGCCGTTCGATGGCGTCATCACCGAGAAGAATGTGCTGCCCGGCGACCTCGCCACGCCCGGTGTTCCCCTGCTGGTGCTCGAGGCTACCCAGCGGCTCCGCGCCGAGGGCGCTGTGCCGGAAAAAGCCGCGGCCGGCCTGCATCCCGGTGACAGTGTCCAGGTTCTCCTGCAGGACGGCGCTCCTGCCATCGCCGCCCGGATCGAGGAGATTTCCGCTGCGGCGGACGCTGTGAGCCGCTCCGTCCTGGTGAAGGCCGCCTTGCCCGCCGGCGCCGCGCGTTCCGGCCAGTTTGCCCGCCTGCAAGTCGCCAACGGCTCCGCCAAGGCGCTGTGGGTGCCGGCGTCCGCCGTGACCCTGTTCGGCCAGATGGAACGCGTCTTCGTCGTGCACGACGGGTCCGCCGGCCTGCGGCTCGTCAAGACCGGCGGCACCCGTGGCGAGCAGGTTGAAATCCTCTCCGGCCTCAATCCCGGCGAACAGGTCGTGCTGGCGCCCCCGGCGGCCCTGCGCGATGGCCAGCCGGTTTCCATCCTGCCATGACCGGCGTGCCCGACGGTCCTCGCCGGGGATTCGCCGGCCGCCTGGCCGATGCATTCACCGACTCGCGCCTGACGCCGCTGGCGGTCGTCGCATCGCTGCTGCTCGGCCTCTTCGCCGTCCTTATGCTGCCGCGCGAAGAAGAGCCGCAGATCAAGGTGCCGATGATCGACGTCCTCGTGGCCATGCCCGGCGCGACCGCGCATGAAGTCGAGAACCGCGTCACCCGCCCGATGGAAAAACTGCTGTGGGAAATTCCTGGCGTCGAGTACCTCTACTCCACCTCGAGCCCGGGCCGTTCGCTGGTCATCGTGCGCTTCCGGGTCGGTTCCGACCTCGAACAAAGCCTGGTTCGACTCAACCAGAAGCTGCAGGCCAACTACGATCGCATCCCGCCGGGCGTGAGTGCGCCGCTGGTGAAGCCACGGACAATCGACGACGTGCCGGTCGCGGCGCTCACGTTGCACAGCCGGGTCTACGACCATTTCGAACTCCGACGGCTGGCCGCGCAGCTCGATGACGCGATCAAGGCCCTGCCCGAGGTCGCGGAGACCACCCTCATCGGTGGCGTCCGACGGCAGCTGCGCGTGCAGGTCGATCCGGTGAAGCTCGCGTCGCGACAGCTCACCCTCGACGACCTCGCCGCCGCCTTGCGCGCCGCCAATGCCCGCAGCCAGGATGGCGCGCTGGCCACCGTCAACCGCGACGTGCTGATCGAGACCGGCGGATTCCTCCGCGATGCGGCCGATGCCGCCAACCTCGTGCTCGGGGTCTGGCAATCGCGCCCCATCTACCTGCGCGACGTCGCCGCCGTCGTCGACGGACCCGCCGAGCCCGCCGACTACGTTTTGTTCGGCGTGGGATACGCCGAACCCAACGCGTCGGCCGAGAAACGCGGTGAGGTCACCGCGTTCGACCAAGAGGAAGCCGCCGTGACGCTCACCGTTGCGAAGCGACCCGGCGCCAATGCCGTGGCCGTGGTCCGCGCCGTGCGCGACACCGTCGGGCGGCTGCGCGGCGTCCTCCTGCCGCCCGAGGTGGCGGTCACGTTCACCCGCGACTATGGCGCCACCGCGAGCGAGAAGTCCAACGAACTGCTGCTGCACATGGGCATCGCGGTCTTTGGCGTGGCCCTGCTCATCCTCTTCTTCCTCGGCTGGCGCGAATCGCTGGTCGTGCTGCTCGCGATCCCGGTGACCCTCGGGCTCACGCTGCTCGTTTTCTATTTGTATGGCTACACGCTCAATCGCATCACGCTCTTCGCGCTGATCTTCTCGATCGGCATCCTGGTCGACGATGCGATCGTCGTGGTGGAAAACATTGTGCGACACCGCCGGCTGCCGTCGGCCTGCGGTCGGCCACTCCATGAAATCGCGGTCGAAGCCGTCAACGAAGTCGGCAATCCCACCGTGCTGGCGACGTGGGCGGTGATCGCCGCTGTCCTGCCCATGGCCTTCGTCGGCGGTCTCATGGGCCCCTACATGCGCCCAATCCCGATCGGCGCCAGCGCCGCGATGCTGTTCTCACTCGTGGTCGCGTTCACGGTTACGCCGTGGGCGGCGGTGCGGGTGCTGGGCCGGCACCTGGCACCGGTCAGCCGCGGGCATGATGCGGAACTGCATGACCGGGAGCCGGACACCTTCTTCACCCGCCTCTACCATCGCATCATGGACCCGATGATCGCGCACGCCCGCTGGCGCTGGGGCTTTCTCGGGCTCGTGGCTGTGCTCCTGGCCGGGGCGGTCGCGCTCGTCGGGATTGGCGCGGTGAAGATCAAGATACTGCCGTTCGACAACAAGTCCGAGTTCCAGGTGATTCTCGACCTGCCGGAGGGCGCCACGCTGGAGGACACGACCCGCGTCGCCCGTGAACTCGCCGCCGCCATCCGCACCGAGCCCGAGGTGCGCGACTACCAGGTGTATGCCGGCACCGCGTCGCCGTTTAATTTCAATGGCCTCGTGCGCCACTATTTCCTGCGTCATGGCAGCAACGTTGCCGACCTGCAGGTGAACCTGCGCCCGAAAGAAGAGCGCGCGGCGCAGAGCCACGACATCGCGGTTCGCGTCCGCCCGCGGCTCGCCGCCATCGCGGCCAAATACGATGCGACCCTCGCCGTTGCCGAGGTGCCCCCGGGCCCGCCGGTGCTGCAGACGCTGGTCGGCGAGATCTATGGTCCCACCGAGGAGGCACGGCTTGCGCTGGCCCGCCGGATCAAGCACCTCTTCGAAACGACGGCCGGCGTAGTGGACGTCGACTGGTATGTCGAGGAGCAGCAACCGACCGTACACCTGCGCATCGACCGCACGAAGGCGGCGCTCCACGGCATCAGTGTGGAGACCATCGCCCGGACGATCCGCACGGCCGTCAACGGCGCCAAGGTCGACCTGCTGCACCAGCCACGCGAACGCGAGGACGTGGACCTCATGCTCGAACTCCCACGGGCGCTGCGCTCGCGTCCCGAAGACCTGCTCGCGCTACAGCTGCGGTCCGACCACGACGATATCATCCGGGCAGGCGAGCGCCCGGTGGTGCCACTCGGTGAACTGGTCACGCTCGAACGCACCGTCGGCGAACGGAATCTCTACCGCAAAAACCTGCATCCCGTCGTTTATGTGACGGGCGACGTCGCCGGCGCGGTCGCGAGCCCCGCCTACGCGCTGTTGGCGATGAACCGCGAAGTCGCGGGCCTCGATGGCCGCGACTTCGGGGGCACGCGCCGCGACATTGCGTTGTACCATCTCCACCAGCCGGACAGCGACCTCGAGCCGGCGCTCAAATGGGATGGCGAGTGGCACGTGACCCTCGAGGTGTTCCGCGATCTCGGCCTGGCGTTCGCCGCCGTGTGCATCCTGATCTACATGCTCATGGTTGGCTGGTTCAAAAGCTACGTCACGCCGTTCATCATCATGATCGTGATTCCCCTCTCCCTGATCGGAATCCTGCCGGCGCACGCGTTGCTCGGGGCGTTCTTCACCGCCACCTCGATGATCGGATTCATGGCCGGCGCGGGCATTGTCGTGCGCAATTCGATCATCCTGGTCGACTTCATTGAGCTGCGCCGCGCACAAGGGCTGCCCCTCGCCGCGGCCGTGGTCGAGGCGGGCGCGGTGCGCTTTCGCCCGATGTTGTTGACGGCGCTCGCGGTCATCGTCGGCGCCTCGGTCATCCTCGCCGATCCTATTTTCCAGGGCCTGGCGCTTTCGTTAATGGCGGGAGAGGTAGCGTCGCTGCTCATCAGCCGGTTCGCGGTGCCGATGCTCTATTTCATGGTCAATGTCCGGCACGCCGCGCCCGCAGGCGCGGCCGGCAACGAGGCCTGCGTTTCCCCTTCATGAGACCTATGCAACTCCTCAAATCCCTGTTCACCTCCGCGCCGCGCGTGTCGCCGGCCGACTGCGCCCATCGCGTCCGCTCCGGTGAGGCCGTCCTCATCGACGTCCGCGAGCCCGGCGAATGGTCGGCCGGCGTCGCGCAACACGCGCAGCTCCTCCCGTTGAGCGATCTCACGGGTGCCCGCCACCACTGGCGTCCCTTCCTGGCCGAGGCGAAGGATCGCGATATCTTCCTGTACTGCGCCTCGGGTGCCCGTTCCGGGATGGCCGCGCGGGTGCTCGTCGCCGAGGGCGTTCGCGCCGCCAACACCGGCGGGCTGGCCGAATGGCTCGATGCCGGCTGGCCGGTCGCCCAGCCCTCGCCACGCACGCGGGTGCGGTGATCCTGCCTCGCTCTCCCAACCCCAATACGTCTCCCATGAAACCCAACATCGGATCCGTTGATCGCGTCCTCCGTGTCATCGTCGGCCTCGGTCTTCTCGGCGCCGGCTGGTACTTCAAATCCTGGTGGGGCCTCATCGGCCTCCTGCCGCTGCTCACCGCCGTCATCCGCTTCTGCCCGGCCTACGTGCCGTTCGGCGTGAACACGTGCGGCACTCCGCCTGCGCCGAAGGAGTGATCCACCGCGATCCCGGTGCGGCCGTGCGCGGCCGGAACGTCACCGTTTATCCACCTCGCAATAACGAGCGATGCAGCGCCCGGTCACGCAATCCAGTGCGTCGGATCGGGCAAGATACTTATGCTGCACATGCGCATAATTCGATTTACTAATTGAGAAGGCCGCGGGATAGAATCCCGTCATGAGACAGCCACTCGGAGTGGCCGTGAAGGAAATCTGCGAGCGCTACGGTTGCGACCGGTCGCGGATGATGGACATCGTGATCGCGGTGCAGCGGGAGTTCGGGTGTGTTTCGGCCGAGGCGATGGAGGTCATCGCCCGTGCGGTGAATTCGCACCCCGTGGAGGTGGAGAGCGTCGTCACATTCTATTCGTTCTTTTCGGTCAAGCCCACGGGCCGCGTCACCATCCGCCTGTGCCGGGACGTCGTGGACTGGATGAAGGGCTACGAGGACGTCGCCGACGCGGTCGCGAAGGAACTCGGCGTGACGATGGGCGAAACTACATCCGACGGGGCCATCACGCTGACGCACACACCCTGCATCGGCATGAGCGACCAGGCGCCGGCGGCGCTCGTGAACGACGTCGTCGTCACCAATCTCTGCCCCGACCGCGCGCGCCAGATGGTGCGCGACCTGCGGCGCCACCTCGATCCGCGCCAACTCATCAGCCTGGTGGGCGATGGCAACAATGCGCACCCGCTCGTGCGGGCGATGGTGCGCAACAACATCCGCCGCCGCGGCCCGGTGCACTTGAACGGGTTCGAGTCCGGCGGCGCGCTGCGCCGCAGCCTCGAACGGACGCCGGAGGCCGTCATCGCCGAAATCCGCGCCTCGCGGCTGCGCGGACGCGGCGGCGCGGGCTTCGCCACGGGACAGAAGTGGGAGTTCGCCCGCAACGCGCCCGGCGACCGGAAATTCGTGCTCTGCAATGCCGACGAGGGCGAACCCGGCACGTTCAAGGATCGCGTGCTGCTCACCGAATGCCCGGACCAGGTGTTCGAGGGCATGACGGTCGCCGGCTACGCCCTCGGCAGCGAGTCGGGCATCCTCTATCTGCGCGGAGAATATGCATATCTGCGCGCGTTCCTGGAGAGTGTGCTGGCGGACCGCCGGCAGCGGGGTTTGCTGGGTCAGAACATCCTGGGACGGCCGGGGTTTGCGTTCGACATCCGCATCCAGCTCGGCGCCGGCGCCTATGTGTGCGGCGAGGAAACCGCCTTGATCAGCTCGTGCGAGGGCCTGCGCGGCGATCCGAAGAACCGGCCGCCGTTTCCCGCGCAAAAGGGTTACCTGGGCTGCCCGACCATCGTAAACAACGTCGAGACCTTCAGCGCGGTCTCGCGCATCATGGAGCGGGGAGCGGAGTGGTTCGCCGCGATGGGCTCGGAGCGCACCACGGGCACGAAGCTCCTCTCGATCTGCGGCGACTGCCGCAAGCCCGGCGTGTACGAGGTGCCGTTCGGGATCACGGCGCGCGAGCTGCTGGAACTGGCGGAGGCGGACAATCCCGGCTCGATGCTCATCGGCGGACCGTGCCGCCAGATGATCGGTCCCGAGCGCTTCGGCGGCCAGATCTGCTACGACGACCTCGCCACCGGCGGCGCGATCCTGATCTTCAACCGCGCCCGCGACAAACTGGAGATCGCGGAGCACTACCTGGATTTCTTCATCGAGGAGAGCTGCGGGCACTGCACGCCGTGTCGCGTCGGGCTCGTGCTGCTCAAACAGGCGGTGCACAAGGTCGTGAGCGGCGCGGGCGAGCCCGCCGACCTCGATTACATGCGGCGCCTCGCGCACACCATCGGGCAAACGAGCCGCTGCGGGCTCGGGCAGGCCGCGCCCAACCCCGTGCTCGGCGCGCTGCAGACGTTCCATGCCTACGCCGACATGGTGGGCGAACGCCGGTCCGGGCTGCTCTCGACGTTCGATCTCGCGAAGGCGGTCGTCGACGCCGAACTGAGCACCGGGCGCATGTCGCATTACGTCTGAACCGGAGGCCGCCCGATGGGCAAAATCACGTTCACCCTCGACGGAAAGGAAATCACCGGCCAGCCGGGCCAGACGATCCTCAAGGCGGCGGAGTCCGCCGGCGTCTACGTGCCGCGCCTCTGCGCCTACAAGGACCTGATTCCGCGCGGCAGCTGTCGCGTCTGTTCGGTGCGCGTCAACGGCCGCATCCAGGCCGCCTGCGTGCAGACGATCTCCGAGGGCATGGTCGTGGAGAACGACACCGCCGAGCTCCGCGAATTCCGCCGCGCCCTCATCGACATGCTCTTCGTCGAGGGGAACCACTACTGCATGTTCTGCGAAAAAAGCGGCCTGTGCGAACTGCAGGCCATCGCCTACCGCTTCGGCATCACCGCGCCGCAGTTCCCGTACCTCAATCCGGACCGGGCCATCGACCTCTCGCACCCCGATGTCTACCTCGACCACAACCGGTGCATCCAATGCGGGCGCTGCGTGCGCGTGTCGCAGCAGCTCGACAACAAGAACATCTTCCAGTTCGTCGGCCGCGGGTACCGGAAACGGCTCCAGGTCAACGGCGCGGCGCTCGCCGCCACGAGCCTGGCCGTGACGGACGAGGTGACGGCGGCGTGCCCGGTCGGCGCGTTGATGAAGAAACGCGTGGGCTACGTGATCCCAGTCGGCCGGCGGCCGTACGATCACGCGCCGATCGGCAGCAACCTCGGCCTGAACCCCAACGCCTGAAGGGCAACCCGCGACCATGACCAACGAAACCAAACCGCGCATAGCCACCGTCAGCCTCTGCGGGTGCTTCGGCTGCCACATGTCGCTGCTCGATATCGACGAGCGGATCCTGCAGCTGGCCGACCTGGTCGAGTTCGACCGTTCGCCGATCAACGACTGCAAGGACTTCACCGGCCGCTGCGCCGTCGGCCTCATCGAGGGCGGCTGCTGCAACGAGGAGAACGTCCACGTCCTCGAGGAATTTCGGAAGCACTGCGACCTTCTCGTTGGGCTCGGCGACTGCGCGATCAACGGCGGCATTCCCGCCCTGCGCAACCATCTGCCCGTGCGCGAAACGCTCGAACACGCCTACCTCCGGGCGCCCGGTGCGTGGAACCCCGGCGGGTTGATCCCCAACGACCCGGCGCTCCCGCTGTTGTTGCACCGCGTCTATCCCTGCCACGAGGTCGTGAAAATCGATCTCTTCATCCCCGGCTGTCCGCCGCGCGCCGACGCCATCTGGGACACGGTGGCCGCGCTCCTCGAGGACCGGCCCGCCACCCTCGCCTACGACCGGCTGAAATATGATTGAGCCTCCCGTCCAGCCCTCGCTCCCGCCCGCCGGCGGCACGCCCCGGCGGCGCACGATTGTCATCGACCCGGTGACGCGCGTCGAGGGCCATGGCAAGGTGACGATCCTGCTGGACGAGCACAACGAGGTCGCCGAGGCCCGGCTGCACATCGTCGAGTTCCGCGGGTTCGAGCGCTTCGTGCTCGGCCGGCCGTATTGGGAAATGCCGGTGATCGTGCAGCGGCTCTGTGGCATCTGCCCGGTGAGCCACCATCTCGCCGCGGCCAAGGCGATGGACCGGATCGTCGGCGGCGAGCAGCTCACCCCCACGGCCGAGAAGATCCGGCGGCTGATGCACTACGGCCAGATGTTCCAGAGCCACGCGCTGCACTTTTTCCACCTCGCCAGTCCCGATCTGCTCTTTGGCACCGACGGCACGGCGACCAGCGCCTTCGGCGCGCCCGCAGCCCAGCGCAATGTCCTGGCCGTGGCCGCGAAATTTCCCGAACTCGCGGTGCAGGGCGTGATGATGCGCAAATTCGGCCAGGAGGTCATCGCGGCCACCGCCGGCAAGAAGATCCACGGCACCGGCGCGATTCCCGGGGGCGTGAACAAGAACCTCTCGCTGGCCGAACGCGACGCCCTGCGGCGAAGCGTGCCGCAAATGCTCGAGTGGGCCCGCCGCGCCGTGCAGATCGCGCGCGACTTCACCGTCGGGCACCTCGTCGAACTGCTGCCCTTCGGCTCGTTCGATTCCAGTCACCTTGCGCTCGTCCGCCGCGACGACGGTGCGCTCGACTTCTACGACGGCGTGCTGCGCGCCGTGGACAAGGACGGCCGGCGGCTCCTGGACGACGTGGACGGCCAGCGCTACCTTGACGTCCTGGCCGAGGAGGTGCGGCCGTGGTCCTACATGAAGTTTCCGTTTCTCAAGTCGCTCGGACCGGAAAAAGGTTGGTACCGCGTGGGGCCGCTCGCACGGCTGAACACCTGCGCGTTGGTCCCGACGCCCGAGGCCGAAGCCGCCCGCCGGGAGTTTCTCGTCCTCACGCACGGCCGGCCGAACAACGTCACGATGTGCTACCACTGGGCGCGCATGATCGAGCTGCTGCACGCGATCGAGGTTATCCGCGACCTGCTCGACGATCCTGACCTCCAGGGCGACGAGCTGGTCGTGCGCGGCCCCCGGCGCGAAGAGGCCGTGGGCGTCATCGAGGCCCCGCGGGGTACCCTCATTCATCACTATCGCGTGAACCGCACCGACGAGGTCACGCTCTGCAATCTCATCGTCGCGACCACCCACAACAACGAGCCGATGAACCGCGCCGTGGCCAAGGTTGCGCGCGACCATCTGGCGGGCCGCTCCGAGATCAGCGAGGGCTTGCTCAACCACATCGAGGTGGCGATCCGCGCCTATGACCCGTGCCTGTCGTGCGCCACGCACGCCTTCGGCCGGATGGCGCTGCGGCTGGAGGTTTACGACTGCGCGGGACGACTGTGCGCCACGGTCGAACGCGCCTGAATGCCAACCACTCCGCGTCCTGGTGCTCGCCTGGCCCGGTCGATCGACGCCTGGCTCCGGACGGATGTTCGATGGGTGCGACGCTGACCTTTCGGCGCCCGTCCCTGGGACTTGTCCCGGGCCGCGCGAAGTCAGCTTTGCGGTTGTCGTGTTTGCCGAGCCGACCAACTTCGGTCAGTCTTTCAACATCCGCCGATGACTTCCCCCTACGACGCCAACTTCTGGAACGAGCGCTACGGCGCCGCCGGCGATGGCTACATCTACGGCACCGCGCCCAACGAATTCCTCGCGGCCGTCGCCGACCGCATCCCGCCCGGTCCGGTGTTGTGCCTGGCGGATGGCGAAGGCCGCAACGGCGTCCATCTGGCCACGCTCGGACATGCGGTGACCTCCGTCGATCTCTCCGCGACCGGGTTGGCCAAGGCGCGCGCGCTCGCGGCCAACCGCGGCGTGCCGCTGACCACGACTGTCGCCGATCTCAATGACTTCGCCATCGTCGAGCGCGCCTGGGCGGGAATCGCCGCGATCTTCATGCACCTGCCGCCGGCCCTCCGCGCCAAGGTCCTGGCCCGCGCGGCGGCCGGCCTGCAGCCCGGCGGCGTGTTCGTGCTCGAATGCTACTCGCCGGCGCAGATGTCGTTCAACACCGGCGGCCCGCGCGATCCGGCGCTTCTGCCCACGCTCGCCGCTCTGCGCACCGAGCTCGCCGGGCTCGAATTCCTGCACGGGCAGGAGCTGGAACGCGACATTCTCGAAGGCGACGGCCATACCGGCCGCGGCGCCGTTGTCCAGGTGGTCGCTCGTCGACCGCAATGACTCACGCCGCCGGCTTCCCGGCGTAATGAACACGAAAAGCTGCCGTAATTAGTGCCGATCGAAGCCGCCGCGGTGCGGACAACGCGGCGGCGGAGGGATACGTTGGGGTCAACCCAACTACCCCATGTCCAAACTCTCCGTGTCGGAAATCGCCCGGATGCACCCCGAGACCATGGCGCTGAGCCATGGCTTTGATCCGTGGCTCAGCGAGGGCGCCGTCAAACCGCCCGTCTTTCTCACCTCGACCTTTGCCTTCAAGTGCGCCGCGGATGGCAAACGATTCTTTTCCTGGGCGCATGGCGAAGGCGTGCCGCCGCCGCGCCGTGAACAAGGCCTGATCTACTCGCGCATCAACAATCCCAACCTCGAGATCTTCGAGGACCGCATCGCGTTGTGGGAGGGCATGGCGGACGCGTACAGTTTTTCGAGCGGGATGGCCGCCATCGCGACGACGCTGCTCGCGACGCACCGACCCGGCGATGAGATGATCGTCTGCGCCCCGGTCTACGGCGGCACGGACTCGCTGCTGCACCATTTCCTGAAGGCGTTCGGCATCGCGGCGCACTTTGTGCCGGCCGGGGTCGACGCGCCCGCTGCCGCGGCCAAATTGCTCAATCCACACACGCGGTCGATCTTCATCGAGAGTCCCGCCAACCCGAGCAACCGCCTTACCGACATCGGCCGCATGAAGGAACTCGCCGCCGGCCAGCCAGGCGGACGCGTGCTGGTGATCGTCGACAACACCATGGCTGGCC
Source organism: Lacunisphaera sp. (assembly GCA_035549095.1). Taxonomy (GTDB): domain Bacteria; phylum Verrucomicrobiota; class Verrucomicrobiia; order Opitutales; family Opitutaceae; genus Lacunisphaera. The sequence continues at coordinate 45,026 of DASZRV010000071.1, forward strand.
CGGTCTTCGCGCATCCGGCGCGGGTGGGGGCCGACATCGTGTTGTATTCCGCCACGAAGTTCATTGGCGGCCATTCGGATGTCGTGGGCGGCGTCGCCGTCGCCAACGATCCGGCCCTCCTCCAGGCGATTGCCCAGCACCGCGCGATGCTCGGTGGCATGCCCAACCCGTACACCGCCTGGTTGCTCACACGTTCGCTCGAGACGCTCAAGATCCGCTCCGAGCAGCAGCAGCGCAATGCCGAGCAGATCGCGGCCTTTCTCGCCGAGCATTCCAAGGTGCGTGAGGTCCGTTACCTGGGCCTTCTCTCACCCACCGATCCCGAATACGCCATCTACCGCCGGCAACACAGCGGGCCCGGCTCGCTGATCTCCTTCTACATCCACGGCGGCGAGGCGGAGGCGTTCGCGTTTCTCGATCACCTCAAGGTCTTCAAGCTCGCCGTGTCGCTCGGCTCCACCGAGTCGCTCGCGCAGCACCCGGCCGCGATGACCCACTCCGGGCTGACGCCGGAGGACAAGCTGCACTGGGAAGTCACCGACGACCTCGTGCGGCTGTCCATCGGGATCGAGAATCATCAGGACCTCATCTGGGATCTGCAGCAGGCGCTCGACCAAGTTCCTCCTGCCGGCCAGCGGACCACGGTCGGGGTCGAGCATTCGCATCCGCCGGCCACACGCTTCGTGTCGTGAGTTTCGATTTTCGCACCCTCTGTGGCGTCGAGCCTGGACGGCCGGCCCATCGCGTGGCCGCCGTCCTGATGCCGGTCGGCGGGCTGGCGGCGCTGCTGCCGTGGACGCCGCCCTGGGCGGCGCTGCTGGCGGGCGCGACCCTGGCCCTCACGCTGGGCAATCCTTGTGCCGATGCCGCCAGCCGCTCGGCCCGTTGGCTCCTCCAATTGGCGGTCATCGGCCTTGGCGCGGGCGTGAACCTCTCCGTCGTCGGCCGCGTCGGCGTGCAGGGCCTCGGCTATACGTTCGTAGGGCTCGTCGCCACCTTCGCGGTCGGCGCCTGGCTGGCGCGACGGCTTCGAGTCGGCGACAAGGTCGCGGCCCTGGTCTGCGCCGGCACCGGCATCTGCGGTGGCAGCGCCATCGCCGCCGCCGCCCCGGCCATCGGGGCGAAGAGCGAGGAAACCTCCGCCGCGCTCGCCGTCGTCTTCCTGCTCAATGGCGTCGCGTTGCTGGTGTTTCCCGTCATTGGGTCGTGGGCCGGGCTCGACGCACACCAGTTCGGGTTGTGGTGCGCGCTGGCGATCCATGACACCAGTTCGGTCACTGGTGCGGCACTCACGCATGGCCACGACGCCCTGCTCGTGGCGACGACGGTCAAGCTGGCCCGGGCGCTTTGGATCGTGCCCGTCGCCCTGGCGCTCGGGGCGTGGTTCGGTCGCGGCGCCCCCCGCGGCGGCGTGCGGATCCCGTGGTTCATCGCCGGGTTCATCGCGATGTCCGCGCTCTTCACCTTCATCCCCGCGCTGCAGCCCGCGGCGCACGCGGTCGGCCTCGTCGCGCGGTCGATGCTGACCCTGACGTTGTTTCTCATCGGCACCGGCCTCAGCCGCGCCGTCCTGCGCACCGTGGGCGCCCGGCCGCTCTGGCTCGCGCTGGCCCTGTGGGTGGTCATCGGGGGCGCCAGCCTCGCGGCCATCAAGGCGTCGTGGGTGCATTGATGGCGGGCTCCCCAGCCTTGCGAACTCCGCTCCACCTGCTGTATCCTCGCGGCATGAAGACGCTGCCGATGCTTCTGCTTCTCGCCGTCGGGATGCTGGCCGGCCGGGCAGCGGAACCCGCCGCCCCCGGTTCGCTTCCCTTCATCTGGATAAAATTGGACGATCCCGCCGCCGCCACGATCCGGCGCAACGCCGAGCAGGTCATCCAGCGGCTCGGCACGACGCTGATCTATGAGGTCGAGCGTACCGTCCAAACCGATGGTGTCGGCAAGGCGCTCGAGATCGCCCACCTGAAGAATTTCGAGCCACCGAAGCTGGCGGCCAACCAGCCGCAACTTGCCGCCATCAAGCTCACCAGCCTCCAGATCCGCGATCCCGCCAACGCGCCCGATCCCGCAGATGGGGCCGTCCTCGCCAAGATCAATGAGGCCCTTCAGGAAGGCGACGACGTGCCGCCGCTGATGATGCAGCTGGTGACGCCAATCGGGGCGCCGCCCGAATGGCGGGTTTACCGGCCGATCAGCACGATGCCGGTCTGCCTGAAATGCCACGGGCCGGCGGAATCGCTCGCGCCGGAAGTCCGCGCGTGGCTCGCCCAACATTACCCGGATGATGCCGCCACCGGCTATACGGGTTACCAGTGGCGCGGGGTCCTGCGCGTCTCGTTTTCTGATGCGCCGCGGAAGAAATGAGGTTTAATTGGCCCGATGAAAAAACTCGTCCTTCTCTTCCTGCTCATCACCGGCGTCGGCTTCGCGGCCGAGGCGCCCAAGCTGGCCCCGGCTGACGCCGCCAAGCGTGTCGCCGGTGGCTCCGCCGTGCTCATCGACGTCCGCGAGCCGTCCGAGTGGGCCGCGACCGGCGTGGTCGCCGGCGCCGTCCTGCTGCCCAAGAGCGATTTCGATGGCCCGCAGAAACAATGGAAGGAGTTCCTGGCGAAAACCGGCGACAAGGAGCTGATCCTCTATTGCCGCACCGGCCACCGCGCGGGCATCGTGGCCGCAGCCTTGGCGAAACAGGGGCACAAGGTCGCCAACGCCGGCGGGTTCAAGGACTGGCAGGAGGCCGGTCAACCGGTGGTCCCGCCGAAGGGCGCGCCATGAGCGAACTTGCGTCCAGCTTCGGCGAGAACCCTTCGCGCGGATTTCCGTCCTCTCCGCCGGTGGAGATCATCCAGCCGTGTTCGGAAGCCTGCGCCTGCTTCCAACGGCTCGCCGAAGGCGGCTGGTCCGACTACGGCCTCTGCACCAATCCCGACTCGCCGTTCCATGGGTTTCCCGTGCGCGTCGGCCGCGAATGCCGGAATTACCGGTCCACGAGGATGCCGCCTGGAAAAAACCCGACCCAACAGCAGTAGGTGCCAACGCTCTTGGGGTCCGAGTTCGCGTAGGTCGGGCTTTACGCCCGACTGTCGGGCATAAAGCCCGACCTACAGCGTTCAGCTTTGGCGTAGCCGGCCCTCGCGCTACGCCTGAAATGCTCTCAGCCGTCCGGCTTGGATCACGCACACGCAATCTTCACCATCGTCCGTGTGCAGCCAGTGCAGGTCCAGCTCGGGGAAGGCGCGGTCCATCGCCCGGCGCAGGCCGCCGACCTCGAGCACGACAATGCCGTGCGGCTGCAGCCGGTCACGCGCCTGGCGCAGGAGCTTGCGAATGATATCGAGGCCGTCGCGGCCGCCGTCGAGCGCCAGCGCCGGCTCGCGCCGGAACTCCTCCGGCAAAGCGCGCAGCTCGCGCGTCGGCACGTAGGGCGGGTTGCTGAGGATGACATCGTAGGCGGCGCGCGGCACGGCATCGAACACGTCGGAGTGAAACAGGCGGAGGCGACGGGTGAGGTGGTGTTCCGCCACATTGAACCGCGCCACCGCGAGAGCCTCCGGCGAAAGTTCGATGGCGTCGACCTTCGCATCCGGGAATTGATGCGCCAGCAACACGGCCAGGCAGCCAGAGCCGGTGCAGACATCGACGACACGCTTCACCGGCCGGCGCTGTAGGGCGGGATCGCCCAATCCCACCTTTCTGCGGTCGGGTTTGCCCTTCGCGGCGGGGGGCGGAGACCCCGCCCTACATTCGACCAGGTCGGCGATCGCCGGCAGCAGCTCGACAAAATAGGAGCGCGGGATGATGACGCGCTCGTCGACGAAGAATTTGTGCCGTCCCAGCCACGCCTCGCGCGTCAGGTAGGCGGCGGGCACGTGCTCCTCCAGCCGGCGGCGAAACACTTCGCGCAGGCGTTCCGCCTGCGCCGGCGCCGGCTTGCGCCGCAACACCGAAGGCGGGCTGTCGAGCGGCAGCCCGAGCGTCCGCAGCAGGAGATAGAGCGCTTCGTCGTGCGCGGTTGTCGCCACCTGGCCCAGCGCGACGCGGTGCCGCGCGTATTGCCGCTCGGCCCAGCGCAACCAATCGCCCAGCTCAGCCCGCGAACCGGGCGCGGCGCCGACGGGATGACGGAGCGCGGCCATGTGTCACCTCACTGGGCCGCGGGCGGCGCCGTGACGTGCTCGTGGTTGTGGATGTGCTCGGCGCAATAGCATTCGTCGCCGGCGCATTTCGAGCAGTAGCGAAAATCCATCTGCGGGTGCGAGACGTCGGTCTTGCCGCAAATCCGGCAGGTGTGCCGCGCCTCGCGTTCATGGTTTTGGCTGGAAAATGAATGCGCCTGCCACGCCATTCGCCGCTTGCCGGAGCGGATCGAGGTGACGATGTCCGCGGCAAAGAAGAGCAGGAAGTTGCCGATCGATGCCAGGATCATCAGGCGATCGGACCAGGCGCCCACGAGGAAGGCGTACCCGTAGCCAATCCATGCGATGAGCGCGAGCCACTTGATCCGCACCGGCAGGATGAAAAAAATGTACATCACGAAGTCCGGATTCAGGTAGGCGAAGGCCAGGAATACCGTGCCCGCGATGTAGGCGTTGCTGGCATAGGTTGCGGGCGTGACGAAGGACGCCGCGACAGTCAGCGCCCAGCCAACCACGAGAAAGGCGTTGTAATGAAACACGCCCCAGTACTGCTCGAGCGCGTTGCCCATCAGGTAAAAAAGGTACCAGGCGAACGCCAGGAAGATGGCGCTCGTCATGCTGATGCTCAGCGCCGGCGGCACGAAGATGAACGTGATCGGCCGCCAGACCTCGCCGGCCAGCACCGCCACGGGCAGCAGCGCGATGCGTTCGACGTTGAAGTGTCCGAGCAGGGCGAAGCCGAGCACCATCACCTGGCCGAGCACCAGGTAGAGCGAAAGGTCGGGAATGGCGAAACGGCCGAGCGCTCGTTCGAGCCGGGAAAACAGAGACATGCGGGCTTACTTCTCGGGCTTGGGCGCGAGCTGGTCGAGCAAAGTTTGCTTTTCGGGCGCCATTTTCGGATCGGTGACGCCCTGCAGCAGGTCGCTCGCCTCCTGTTTGCGGTCGAGTTTGATGAGCACGTTGGCCTTCTGCAGCTTGACCAGCTGCCGCATGCGGGCGCTGACCGGGTACAGCTCCAGTTTGGTCCAGACCGCAAGGGCATCCTCCCAGCGCGGCGTCTCCAGCTCGTAGTAGGCCTTGCCGAGACGATAGGCGTATTCGACGTTGTCCGGCGCGAATTCCGCCGCGTGCGCGAAGGCCTCGATCATGGTCTTGTCGAGCGTGGCGCGGGTGAAATTGCCTTCGCGGAGAAAATCGTCGCGGCTGGTCGAGAGCAATTCGCCGAGCTGGTAGTGGTAGAGCGGCTCCTTGGGCGCGAGGTCGAGGGCGGCCATGATCCAGGGCAGGGCGTCGACGGGATGGCCGTCGTCCACGAGATAGTTCGCGATCTGGTTTTTCACCACCGGGATTCCCGGATCGAGCTTGTTCGCCTTCAGGAGAATGGCGGTGCCCTCCTTGCGCATGCCGACTTTGCCGAGCAGCATGCCGTACGGCACGTACGCCGCGGCGAAATCTGGGTTCTTCTGGATCAGCACGTCGTAGCTGTTGATGACGCTCTGCAGCTCACCGCGCAGCCAGGCCACGTCGACCTCGTCGCCCGCCTTGTCGGCCTTCGCCAGGATGTCGGTCTGGCGCGCATAGATTTCCTTCAACGTGCGCTCGGCGAGCGTCTCGCCGGGCAGCGGCGCGGCCAGCCACGCCACCGCCGCCAGCAACAGCAGCCATCGAAACACGTCATTTGCGCAAGTTCGCATGCGGCTACGACACGCCGGTCCCCGAATCGTTCAAGGATTTATCGAAGCGCTAATGTGTGGCGGACGCAGCATGCGTTCGCCTCCGTCGCCGCTTTGTCACGCAAATGGCACGCCGCCGGTGGCATGCGCTGTGCTAAAATTAGCGCGGTCGTGAAGCCCTTGGGCTTCGAGGCCGAGCCTGAATCCAGTTCTTTGACTTTGGCGGAACCCGGGGCGAGGCGACCGGGTTGCGCCAGGACTCGTGCCAGTTCTGTCGGGAACGCCGCGCATCAGTTCCGCGCCGGCCGCCCCAAGACCACGTTTTCGTCGCGGAGGGACCGTCAACCGGGTCGTCCGCAGCGAAACAAGCCGCCGGCCCACGGCCGTCCTCCGGCCGCGGGTGGCGTCTTGCCCAAACAGAAAACCAACCCCGCTTCACCGCGGGGATTAAAACATGAACACGAAGTCCAAACTAACCCTCAGCCTCGGCCTGCTCCTGGCTCCGCTTGCCCTGCTCGCGAAGTCCCCGGAGTCGGCCTATGTCGAGTCCTACCACGGCCGCACCGGCATCCCGGTGCCCATCTCGGTCGTTTCGCCCGAGGTGGACGCCCGGTTCGCCGGCCGGAAGGTGGCACTCGAGTTCGTCGTCGATCCGACGGGCCAGCCGACGCACTTCGCGCCGGCCGCGCCCGGCGCCGATGCCGAACTGGTGGCCGCGCTCACGTCGGCCGTCGCCCAATGGCGTTTCGCCCCGGCGATGGCGGACGGCAAGCCGGTCGCCCGCAAGGTCGTGTTGCCCATGAAGATTGTCGGCCCGTTCGACAACGGCATGGGTTTCGCGATGAACTAACAGCAAATAACCAAGGCCGCCCTTCGCCTCGCGCGGGGGGCGGCCTTGTCTTTTTTCCGCCGCAAGGCGGGGTGGAACGCGCTGTCCCCAGCGCGTTGTCCCCAATTCTCAAGCGCCTTGGGATCAAATCGCTCCCCCCTTCTTTTTCGCTGGCGCCGCGGAAATTTTCGCGCACGTGGATTTCATGTCCACGCCGCCACCATCAATTCCCGGTCGCGGCCCGGCGCTGCTCCCGCCCAATCGTTTCGAGCCCGTCACCCTGGAGCCTGACCCCGAATGGCAGAACGCCGCCGCCGAGGGCGTCGAGCCGCCGTCGCCCCGGACCCAGTTCTATTTCGACGGCACGGAAAGCCTGCTGACGCACCACGACAGCCCCGATATCGGTGCCGGCTGGAGCATCAACTGCTACCGCGGCTGCGAGCACGGCTGCGCGTATTGCTTCGCACGGCCCACGCATGAATATCTCGGCTGGAGCAGCGGGCTGGATTTCGAAACCAGGATCCTCGTCAAGCAACGCGCACCGGAGATCCTGCGCGCCGAGCTCTCGTCGCCGCGCTGGCGGCCGGAACCGATCATGATGAGCGGCGTGACCGACTGCTACCAGCCAGCCGAGCGCCATTTCAAGCTGACGCGTGGCTGCCTCGAGGTCCTGGCCGAGTTCCGGCAGCCGGTCGGCATCATCACCAAAAACTTCCTCGTGACGCGCGACCTCGATCTCCTCACGGAGCTGGCCCGATACCAGTGCGTCTCGGTTACGGTCAGCGTGACGACTCTCGACCCGGGGCTCGCGGGCAAACTCGAGCCCCGCGCCGCGCGTCCCGAACTCCGCCTGCGCGCCATCCGGATGCTCGCCGCAGCCGGGGTGCCGGTCGGCGTGCTGGTCGCACCTGTAATTCCCGGACTCACCGACCACGAGCTGCCGGCCATCCTCGCCGCCGCCGCGGCCGCCGGCGCCCGCCATGCCGGCTATGTCGCCCTTCGGCTGCCCTTCGCCGTGAAGGATGTCTTCATCCACTGGCTGGAAACGCACGCCCCGAGCCGCAAGGAGCGTGTGCTCTCCCGGGTCCGTGAACTACGCGGGGGTAAACTCTACGATGCCACCTTCGGCGCGCGCATGCGGGGGCAGGGAATCTTTGCGGAGCAGCTCCAACAGCTCTTCACGGTCGCGGCTCGCCGCGCGGGGCTGAACACGCTGCGCACCTTCCCGCTCTCGACCGCCCACTTCCGCCGGCCGGGCGGGGTGCAGATGGAAATGCTGTGAGCTCGAGCGATTCTCCACGCTGGCAGGGCGACGACTCCGTTCGCCGCCACGGCGCGCAAGGGACTGCGCACCCTACCCTTCTTGCTCAGGGTTTGGCCGCCGCCGTCATCAGCTTCGCCGCTTCATCGGCCGTGAGCTCGCGATACCGCTGCTCCTCGAACATCCGGCTGGCCGCCTCGTAATAGCTGATCGCCTCTGCCTGGAATGCAGGATCGAGCGGCTGTGGCGCCAGCGCGTAGCTCTGCCGGTCGTAGCGATATTGCGCCTGCTTGCGCACCGGCGAAAGCACGGCGAAGTCATCGCCGCGCAGCATGCCGAGCTTCTGGTACGTGCCGACGAACGCGTTCCCGTCCGCGGGGGCGATCCGGTTGATGTCGCGCCCAAAGAAGCGGCTCGCGTAGCTCCAGTGGAGCAGGCCCAGCAGCGTCGGCGCGAAGTCAACCTGGCTCGTGAGCGTGCGAATGTGCCCGGGCGCAATCTGGCCGCCCGGAGCGTAGATGATCAGCGGAATGTGGTAGTTCTGGACCGGCAGCTCCGTGCGGCCGGCGCTCGAGGCACAGTGATCGGCGACGATGACGAATACCGTGTCCTTGAACCAGGGCTTCGCGGACGCGTCCCGGATGAGCTTGCCGATGGCGTAGTCGGTGTACTTCACGGCGCCGGCCCGACCCGAAATTTTCGGCGGCAAATCGATCCTTCCCTCGGGATAAGTGTAGGGCCGGTGGTTCGAAGTCGTCATCACGAAGAAATGGAACGGTTTCCCCGCCGCCACGCTCGCGTCCGCCTCGCGCAGGGTCCAGCGGAACAAGTCCTCGTCGCAGGCGCCCCAGACGTTGGCAAAGGTGATGTCGTCCTTCTTCACGGCGTTGCGGTCGACCACGCGATAGCCGTTGTGGCCGAAAAAGTAGTTCATGTTGTCGAAATAGCCGAAGCCGCCGTAGAGGAAGGCGGTGTCGTAGCCCTGCGCGCGGAACACCGAGCCGAGCGTGAACATGTTCTCGTTGCGCGGCCGCTTGACCAGCGAGCGGCCCGGCGTCGGGGGCACGGCGAGCGTCAGCGCCTCCATGCCGCGGTCGGTGCGCGTACCGGTGGCGTAGAAGTTGTCGAAGACGAGGCTCTTCCCCGCGAGTTCGTCCAGGTTCGGCGTCAGCTTCGAGGCGGGATTGAGGCTCCCGAGGAATTCGCCGCTCAGGCTCTCGACCGTGACCTGGATGACGTTTGGCCGCAGCGCCGGGCCGTCGTTGCGCACGACGTGCAGGGTGTCGACCGGATCCGCGCCGAGGCGCACCGAGGTGTCGCGCGCCAGGGCGGCGCGGACCGTGCCAAAGGCCTCCGTCATCGGCACGGTGGGATAGAAATTCTCGTAAGCCAGCTCGTTGTTCCAGAACGCCGCGAAGAGCGCCCACAGGCCGTCCTTGCCGAGCTCCCGGTTGTAGTTGTTGCGGAAGTCCGGCATGTGCTCGCCCGTCAGCAGCGTCGCGAACACGAGCGGCAGGCCGAGCCAGAGCGCGCCGCCTTTCAACCGGCGGCCCAGCGGCTCGGCCGGCGCCGCGAACCAGCGCGCGGGCCAGCCAGTCCGCGCCACCACCCAGTGAATCAACAACGCGCCGAGGAAGACGCCGGAGAAGATCAGCGGCAGGTTGTAGGACTCGCGGATGTTGCCGACGACCTCGTGCGTGTAGACAAGGTAGTCGACCGCGATGAAGTTGAAGCGAACGCCGAACTCGTCCCAGAAGGTCCACTCCGCGACCAGGCCGAACAGCAGTGCATAGATGATGAGAAATCCGCCGGCGTGCGCGATCCACTGCTGCCACCGGCGCTGGAACCAGCTCGTCGGCAGCAGCGTGAGCACCAGCGTCAAAGCCAGCGACGCGTACGCCGCGGCGCCGAGGTCGTAGATGAACCCCCAGAAAAAGGCCGCCAGCAGGCTCAGGGTCCACGTGACGTCGTGCGCCGCTTTCACGAGCAGGGCGCCGCGGGTCAGCAGGGCGATGCCCAGGTAAACGATGAAGAACAGGAGCGTGCCGCCGTGGCGGCGGGCGAGCAGGCGTTGGAACAGCGTGACGTGGGGGCTGGGTGTGGAATTCAATGCGCGGAGGGCCGCAAGGCCAGGGTGTGTCTGTGTGGAAACAGTGTCGGGCAGCACACTGGCAAATTCAAGACGCGTCGTCATCCGGCCGCTCGGCCGACATCTCCCGGCGGCTGCGCCGCTTCCGGTCCGCGAGGATGACGGCCACCAGCCCGGCCGCGACCGCGAGTTGGAGCCCCGGCAACTCGTGGCGATTCGCCGCCAGGACAACGCCGAGCGCCGATCCGCCCCAGCCCGCGACGCTGTAAACCAGCGCGGCGACGCGCGGACGGGAGCCGCGCGCCGGATAGAAAACCAGTGCCGTCGAATAAAGGGACACGCCCGCGGCATAGAACATCCCCCATGGGGCCAAGGCCGGCTCGCCCTCCGCCGGCAACGCCAGGGCGCCCAACAACAACAGGGCGCCGGCGAGCGTCGTCCGACCCACCCACCGATGGTCGAGCGCGAAGCCGGCGAGCATCGCCGCGATGAAGTGAATCAGGGCGTTCATCTCCAGCTGGCCGGAACCCGTCCAGGATCGCTCCTTCAGCGCCGGGGTCTGCTGGATGATGGCAAACGCCATCGAGTCCATCGCGACCAGGACCAGGAAGACTGCGGTCCACCCCGCCAGGCCCGCGCGCGAATAGTCATAGCCGAGGGGCGCTTCGCGCGGCCCATCCAAGGTGAGCTCCCGCACGGCCAGGCTGCCGCCCAGCGCAACCAGCGCGGCGATGAGCGCCTGCCCTGATGTTCCGGCCGCAAACACCATCGGCAGGTTGCAGAATCCGTAGGCGAGGCCAGTGCCGAGACCCACGGCGGTGCCGAGCCGCTCGCTGCCGACGGCCGGGCGCAGGACGCAGGCGAGTGTCACCGTGGCCACGCCCGCGCCCAGCCCGACGAGCGCGGAGACCACGTAAAGCACCGCGGGCACCGTCGCCACGAGCGACAGCAGCGCCGCGGCGCCGCCCACCGCGAGCCCGCTGGCGAGAATCCGCCGGCTGCGCTCGATCCGGTACACCCGCGCGGCCAGCCAGCTGCCCGCGATCCCGGCGACCCCCATGACCGTCATGATCGGCCCGACAACGGCGCGCGATCCGCCGGCGACGGCGCTCACCTGCCGCAGGAAGGCAAACTGCGCGAAGAGGAGGAAATACGCATACGTCGCTGCGACGACCAGGATGGCCGCCCCCAGTGTACGCCGGCCCGGCGCGTATTCCCTTGGAAGCATGCTGGCGCTTATGACGCACCAGTTTGCGGCGGCCCGCCTGCAGCTGCTAGAGAAAAATCTTGCACCACCCCGGCGGCCGGCCCATCTACACGACCCTTCATCCATGGTTCGCCGCCATCACCATCATCACGCGAGCTAGCCTTCCCGCCCCCGGGAAGGCCGGAAGCGCCTTGCCCGTGGTCGATGGAAAACAATTTCCCCCAACCCCGGCAGGTGCCTCCCGCCGGGGTTTTCTTTTGCCCCGTTTTTCCCGCGACCTTCCCGCATTTTTCCTTTAACCCAATTGCCGCCCATGTCCGCCTCAACCCCCAAAGACCGCCTGCGCCTCGCCGTGCAAAAAAGCGGCCGCCTGTCCACCGACTCGCTCGAGCTGTTGGCCAGCTGCGGCATCCGCGTGAAGACCCCGAAGGAGCGGCTCCTGCTGCACGCCGACAATTTCCCCATCGACATCCTGTTTGTGCGTGACGACGACATCCCGCAGCTCGTGATGGACGGCGTGTGCGACCTCGGCATCGTCGGCACCAACGTCCTCGAGGAAGCCGCGCTCGAGCGCCATCTCAACGGCAACGCCGGCGGCTACCAGGTCGAACGCCCCCTCGATTTCGGCGGCTGCCGCCTGTGCGTGGCCTTGCCGGAGGAACGAGCCTACAACGGCCCCGCCGATCTACAGGGCCTGCGCATCGCCACTTCCTACCCGCAGCTCACGCGCCGATTCCTCGCCGAGCAGAAGCTCACCGCCGACGTCGTCTACCTCAGCGGCTCCGTCGAGATCGCGCCGCGGCTGGGCATTGCCGACGCCATCTGCGACCTCGTCGCCAGCGGCTCCACGCTTGAGGCCAACAAGCTCCGCGCCGTCGAAACGATCTTCAAAAGCACCGCCGTGCTCCTGCGCCACGCCCGCGAGCTCCCGCAGGCGAAAGCGCACGCGCTGGAGATCCTGCTGCGTCGCATCGACGGCGTGCAAAAGGCCGCCGGCACGAAGTACATTATGCTGCACGCGCCGAAAGCCGCCTTGGCGGAGATCAAGAAACTCCTGCCCGGATCCGAGAATCCCACCATCCTGCCACTGGCCGGCGACGACACCAAGGTCGCGCTCCATGCCGTTTGCGCTGAATCCGTTTTCTGGGAAACGATGGAGTCGCTCAAGAAGGCCGGCGCCAGCAGTATCCTCGTGCTCCCGATCGAAAAGATGATGCTGTGACTTTCCCTTTTATAGGGAGGGATCGCTGATCCCGCCTTCGTCCCCCTGCCGTGAAAGCCCTGACCTGGAAAAATCTCTCCGCCGCGCAACGCGCCGCCGCCCTGCGCCGCCCGGCGCAGCACGCCCAGCCGGCGATTGCCGCTGCGGTGCGCGGGATCGTCGCCCGCGTGCAACGCGAGGGTGACGCGGCCCTGCGCGCGCTCACCCGGAAGTTCGACGGCGTGGCGTTGCGCTCTCTGCGGGTGAGTCCGGCCGAGTTCGCCGCCGCGAAAACGGCCCTGTCGTCCGCGGACCGGGCGGCCCTGCGCCGCGCTTACCGCAACCTCCGCGCCTTTCACCTCGCCCAGCAGCCCAAGCCGATCCGCGTCGAGCCGATGCGCGGGGTCGTCTGCGAAAAGGTCTCCCGCCCGATCGGGCGCGTGGGCCTCTACGTGCCCGGCGGCAGCGCGCCGCTCTTCTCCACCGCCCTCATGCTCGGCGTGCCGTCGCAGATTGCCGGCGCCGCCGTGCGGGTCCTCTGCACCCCGCCGGGCCGCAACGGCCGCGTCAGCCCGTGGATCCTGTGCGCTGCCCGGCTCTGCGGTATTACCGATGTGTTCAAGGTTGGCGGGGCGCAGGCCATCGCCGCGATGGCGTACGGCACCGCGACCATTCCGAAGTGCGACAAGCTCTTCGGCCCGGGCAACGCCTTCGTGACCGAGGCCAAGCTCCAGGTCTCGCGCGACGCCGCCGGGGCCGCCATTGACCTGCCGGCCGGCCCGTCGGAAGTGATGGTCATTGCCGGCCGCATGGCCGACCCGGCCTTCGTCGCTGCCGATTTGCTTTCCCAAGCCGAGCACGGCCCGGATTCGCAGGTTATGCTCGTGGCTTTTTCCGCGTCGTTCGTGGTGCACGTCGGCCTGGAGATGAAGCGCCAGCTGAGACTCCTCCCGCGCGGCGACATTGCACGCCGGGCGCTCAAGCAAAGCCGGGTGGTTCTCGCGTCGTCGGCCACCGAGGCGGTCGAGATCGCCAACCTTTATGCGCCCGAACACCTGGTCCTGCAGGTGGAGAAGCCGCGCGCGCTGCTGTCAAAGATCGCCACCGCCGGCTCCGTCTTCCTCGGCGCGTGGACGCCGGAGTCCCTCGGCGACTATGCCAGCGGGACCAACCATGTCCTGCCCACCTATGGCTGGGCCCGCGCCTGCTCCGGGCTCGGCCTCGCCGACTTCCTGCGCTGCATGACCGTGCAGCAGGCGTCGCCGCTGGGCCTCGCCAAACTCGGCTTGACCGTCGCCCGCCTTGCCACGGCGGAGAACCTCATCGCCCACCGCCGGGCGGTGACCGTGCGGCTGCAAAAACTCGCCCGATGAACCCCGTCGACCAAGTCCTCGCCCTCGTCCGGCCCGACATCCTCGCGCTGTCGGCCTACAGCTCCGCGCGCAAGGAGGCCAAGGGCGGACGCGTGTGGCTCGACGCGAACGAGAATCCCGAGACGCCTTCGGTGCACAAGCCGCTCCTCAACCGCTATCCCGATCCGCAGCCGGCCGATCTCGTGGCGAAGCTCGCGAACCTCTACGGCGTCGCCGCGGGACAAATCCTCGTCACGCGCGGCTCGGATGAGGGCATCGATCTCCTGCTGCGCACGTTTTGCCGCGCCGGCCAGGACGCCATCCTGATCACGCCGCCGACCTATGGCATGTATGTCGTCGCCGCCGGCATCCAGGGCGCGCGCACCGTGACAGTTCCGCTCGTGCGCGGGAAAAACTTCGCGCTCGACCCGGCCGCCGTCCTCGCCGCGTGCACGCCGGCGGTGAAGCTCGTGTTCCTCTGCTCGCCCAATAATCCGACAGGCGGCTTGCTCGCGCGCGGCGACATCCTCGGCCTGGTCCGGTCGCTCGCAGCGCGCGCGGTGGTCGTGGTCGACGAGGCGTACGTCGATTTCTCCGGACAGCCCAGCCTCGCCGCCGAGGTCGCGGCCCATCCCAATCTCGTTGTCCTGCGCACGCTGTCGAAGGCCTTCGGTCTCGCCGGCGCGCGCGTCGGCACCACGATCGCCGACCCGGCCGTGATCGCCGTGCTGCAAAAGGTGATCGCGCCCTACCCGGTGCCCGCTCCCGTCCTGCAGGCTGCCCTCGCCGCCTTGACGCCGGACGCCCTGGCTGCGGCGCGGGATTCGGTCGCCACTCTGGTCGCCGAACGTCGGCGGCTCGCCGCCGCGCTGGCCAAGCTTCAGGCCGTGAAGCAAGTCTGGCCCAGCGACGCCAATTACCTGCTCGTCGAGGTCGCCGACGCCGCGCGCGCCATGGCGGCGGGCCGCGCGGCGGGCGTCGTGTGGCGCGATCGCAGCAAGGATGTGCCGAACTGCATCCGGATTACCGTCGGCACCGCCGCGGAAAACGACGCCACCCTGGAGGTGCTCGCGCGGGCCTGACCGGTTCGCATCCACTCCATCTTCGCCATGAAAAAGATCCTCTTCATCGACCGCGACGGCACATTGATCGCCGAGCCGTTCGACCAGCAGGTCGATCACCTCGACAAATTCGCGCTCGAACCCGACTGCATCCCGGCGCTCCTCCGGTTGCGCGACGCAGGCTTTGTTTTCGTGATGGTCACCAACCAGGACGGCCTCGGCACGCCCAGCTTCCGCGAGCAGGAATTCCGTCCGCCCCAGAAGCTGCTGCTCGACATCCTCGGCTCGCAAGGCATCGCCTTCGAGGCCGTGCGCGTGTGCCCGCACACCGCGGCCGACCGTTGCGACTGCCGCAAACCCAAGACCGGCCTGCTCGCCGATTATCTGAAGGCAACCGACTGGTCGCGCGACCAATCCGCCGTCATCGGCGATCGCGAAACCGATGTGCAGCTCGCAGCCAACCTCGGCATCCGCGGCATCCGCTACGACCGGAAGGTCCAGGGCTGGACCGAAATCGCCCGCCTGCTCGTCGATGCCCCGCGCCGCGCGACGATCACGCGCCAGACCAAGGAGACGAAGATCACCGTGGCGGTCGACCTCGATCAGGCGGCGCCGGCGAAGCTTGATACCGGGATCGGCTTTTTCGACCACATGCTCGAGCAGATCGCGAAGAACGCCGGCATCGGCCTGGCGATCGCGTGCGACGGCGACCTCGAGGTCGACGAGCACCACACCGTCGAGGACGTCGGCATCGCGCTTGGCTCCGCCCTCCGGCAGGCGCTCGGCGACAAGCGCGGCGTCGGCCGCTATGGATTCGTGCTGCCGATGGACGAGGCCCAGGCGCAGGTGGCCATCGACCTCAGCGGCCGCGCGTTCTTCACCTTCGACGGCAAGTTCCCGCGTGACACCGTCGGCGAACTGCCGACCGAACTCGTGCCGCACTTCTTCCGTTCGCTGGGCGACGCCCTCGCGGCGACGCTGCAGATGAGCGTCCGCGGCGAGAATACGCACCACATGGTCGAGGCGCTCTTCAAGGGCTTTGGCCGCGCCTTGCGTCCCGCCATCGCGCGCGGCGCCGGCGGGGAAATTCCAAGCACCAAGGGAGTCCTGTGACCCGGGAAAAACTCCACCCGCCAAAGGTCCAAATGCCAAACAAAGTTCAAATATCCGAAATCAATCCAAACAGCGAAGCTCCCGCCTTCGAATTTGTTTGGCGTTTGGGTTTTGGAGTTTGGAGTTTTTCGGCGGCGGTCGTGACCGCTCAACTGCGGACGAACAAAGGATCCGCCGCCGTATGTTAGCCATTGTCGACAGCGGTGGCGCGAATATCGCCTCGGTGCGCTTTGCGCTCGAGCGGCTCGGTATCCAGAGCGAGCTTACGGCCGATCCCGCGGTGATCCGGGCGGCCGAGCGCGTGATCCTGCCCGGTGTCGGCTCCGCGGCCGAAGGCATGAAACGGCTGCGGGCCCGCGGGCTCGTAGAATGTGTGCGTCAGCTCACCCAACCCGTGCTTGGCGTGTGCCTCGGGATGCAATTGTTGTTCGAGGGGTCGGAGGAAGGCCCGACGCCGACGCTCGGGCTGATCCCGGGCCGGGTCGCGCTGCTGCCCGATTCGCCCGGCATCCAGGTGCCGCACATGGGCTGGAACACGGTCCAGGCGGACCGCCGCGCCGGCTTGCTCGACGGCATCGCGCCGGAAGCGCGCTTCTATTTCGTGCACAGCTTCGCCGCGCCGGTGAACGAATTCACCCTCGCGCGTTGCGAGCACGGCACCGCTTTCGCCGCCATCGTGCAGCGCGGCAATTTCTCCGGCGTGCAGTTCCACCCGGAACGTTCCGGCGTCGCCGGGGCCCGCCTGCTGCAAAACTTCGTGGAGGGGCGGACATGAAGGCGATGCAATACAATACTCCCCAGGCCTGTCATTCTGAGCGAAGCGAGGAATCCAGAGGGATGGGTGTGGGCGGCCGTGCGGCTGGATCCTTCGCTTCGCTCAGGATGACTGGCGAGAATCGACTTCCGGTTTGCGAGTCGAACTCAAGCGCTGGTCTGCCGCCCCCCTTCGTTAGCGCGTTGAGGTCAACTCGCTCCACCGCCCGATGCCAACGATGATCATCTATCCCGCCATCGACTTGCGCGGCGGACGCGTCGTGCGCCTGACCGAGGGGCGGTTCGACCAGGAAAAGTCCTATGGGGACGACCCGCTGGCCGTCGCGCGCGACTTCGCCGCGGCGGGCGCGACCTGGCTGCACGTTGTGGACCTCGACGGCGCCAAGGACCCCGCTCACCGCCAGACCGAGTTGGTCGTGAAGCTGGCGCGCGACAGCGGCCTGCGGGTGCAGACGGGCGGCGGCATCCGCGACGATGCGCAGGTCGCGGCACTCCTCACCGGCGGCGCGAAACGCGTCATCGTCGGCAGCCTCGCGGCCAGGGATCCGGAGCTCGTGCGCGGCTGGCTCGCGCGCTTTGGCGGCGAGCGGATCGTGCTGGCCCCCGACGTGCGGCTCGATGCCGCCGGCATTCCCCGCGTGGCCGCGGCCGGCTGGCAGGAGACCACCGGCCTCGCGCTCGATGACTTTCTGCGCAGCTATGTGGACGCCGGTCTGGTTCACATCCTGTGCACCGACATCAGCCGCGACGGCAAGCTCACCGGGCCCAACACCGGCCTCTACGCTGCGCTCGTGGCGAAGTTCCCCAACCTGCAGCTGCAAGGCTCGGGCGGTGTCTCATCGCTCGACGACCTCCGGGCCCTGCGGGCGGCCGGCGCTGCCGGCGCGATCGTTGGCCGCGCGCTCTACGAGAAGAAATTCACGCTGAACGAGGCGCTGAAATGCTGATGAAATCCCAAACGCCAAAGTTCCAAGGGCCAAAAAAGCTCCAAAGGAGAAAGTGTTCAAAGGCCTGGCTTGGGAGTTTCGGTTTTATTTGGCGTTTGGCGTTTGGGATTTGGAACTTTTCTCCATGTTAGCTCGCCGCATCATTCCCTGTCTCGACGTCCGCGACGGCCAGGTCGTCAAGGGCACGCAGTTCCGCGACCATGAGGTCGTCGGCGACATCCTCGCGCTCGCCCAACGTTATCGCGACGGCGGCGCCGACGAGCTGGTCTTCTACGACATCACCGCCAGCAGCGACGGCCGGACGGTCTCGACCGACTGGGTCACGCGCGTGGCGCGGGTGCTCGACATCCCCTTCTGCGTCGCCGGCGGCATCCGCCGGCTCGACGATGCGCGGCGGATCCTGCACTCCGGAGCCGACAAGATTTCCATCAACTCGCCGGCGTTGGAAAACCCGGCGCTGATCGGTGAACTCGCCGCGGAGTTCGGCTCGCAATGCGTGGTGGTCGGCGTGGACAGCCGCCAGGAGGGCGGCGACTACTTCGTCAAGCAATACACCGGCAACCCGGACAAGATGCAGGCGACCCGCTGGCGCACGCTCGACTGGATTCGCGAGGCGCAGCGGCTCGGCGCCGGCGAAGTCGTGCTCAATTGCATGAACCAGGACGGCATGCGCCGGGGTTACGATCTCGCGCAATTGCGGCTCGCCCGCGCCGGTCTGACGATCCCGCTGGTCGCGTCCGGCGGTGCCGGCGCCCCGGAGCATTTTCGCGATGCCTTCCGCGAGGCCGGCGTCGATGGCGCCCTGGCGGCCTCGGTTTTCCACAAAGGCACCATCGCCATTCCCGAACTCAAATCCTACCTCGCCCGCGAGGGCGTGATCGTCCGCAGCTGAATTATTGACCATGGATGACACGGATGATCACGGATCCAAACCATCGATCGCTACGGTTTCATCCGTGCCCCTTCGTGCAATCCGACGTTAAGAACGCTCCCCGCCTCCCATGAAACTCCCGAAGATCGACTGGAAGAAAAACCAGGGCCTCGTGCCCGCCATCGTGCAGGATGCCGCCACGCAGCAGGTGCTCATGCTCGGCTACATGGACGCCGCCGCCTTGCGCCAGACGCTGCGCACGAAGAAGGTCACGTTCTTCAGCCGCAGCAAGGGTCGTCTCTGGGTGAAGGGAGAGACCTCGGAGAATTTCCTCCACCTCGTCAGCCTCGAGGTCGATTGCGACCGGGACACGCTGCTGGTCCAGGCGCGGCCGGATGGCCCCACGTGCCACCGCGGCACGACGAGCTGTTTCGGCACGGGTGGCGCCCGCGGCACGGGCTTCCTGGCCCACCTCGACCAGGTGGTCGCGTCCCGGCTGAAAAGCGGTGATCGGCAGAGTTATACGGTGCGGCTGGCTCGCGAGGGCGTGGCCCGCGTTGCCCAAAAGGTCGGCGAGGAGGGCGTCGAGGCGGCGCTGGCCGCGCTGCATGCCGGCCCGGCCGAGTTCGCCGGCGAGGCCGCCGACCTGCTTTATCATCTCATCGTGTTGCTGCGCGTCCGGAAGCTCTCGCTCGCGGACGCCATCGCCGTGCTCGAGAAGCGGCACGCGAAATAAGTACGTTCGCGCGGTCTGCGCCGCCGGAAATGGAGGCGGGGTGCCCTCACCCAGCGCAGACAAGCGCGCACGACAACCCGCGGGACGTGGGCGTCCCGCCTCCAATCGGCTCGACACCTAAAACACGGGAGTTGAAACCCGAGGGGGTTTGAGCACCTTGGGCCGGAATTCGTCCGTGACGTCCACGCTCCGCCCCTTCCTCGCCCTGGCTGGCTTGCTGGCTGCCCTGTCCGGTCTGGCTGCCTCCAAGGAGTCCGGCCCGCGCGGCGGACGCTGGGCGCACGAGGAATTCGGCCAGAAGCCCGACCCGCGCGTCATCTGGGGTCGGCTCGACAATGGCTTCCGCTATGCCCTCCTGCCGCACCACGGCACCCCCGGCCGCGTCGCGATGAACCTTCTCGTGCTCACCGGCTCGATGGACGAGCGCCCGGACGAGCTGGGCATCGCGCACTTCATCGAACACATGTCTTTCCACGGCACGCGCGTGATGGACGAGGCCGCGATGTTGTCGCTCTTCCGGCGTGCCGGCCTCGAGTACGGCAGCGATGTAAACGCCGTGACCACCTTCGACCACACCGCCTACAGCTTGGATTTCAGCGACCCGAGCCCGGAACTGCTGGCCGAGGGCGTGCGCTGGTTCGAGGGTGTCGCCGACGGCGTCACCTTCAACGAAGCCGACATCGATCGCGAGCGGCGCGTGATCTTTGCCGAGAAGCGCAACCGCGAAGGATTGTCCGACCAGCAGATGCAGGCTTCGTTTCCGGTCGTGTTCCAGGGCGCCGCCTTCGCCGATCACATTCCCATCGGGACGGCACAAACCCTGCGCGCCCTGCAGCGGACGCAGTTCCTTGATTTCTACCAGCGCGGCTACCGACCCGACCTGATGGTGTTCGTTGTCGCGGGCGATATCGACCCAGCCGCCATGGAGCGGCTCGTGCGCGCGCAGTTCGGGCAGATCCCGCGGCGGATCACGCCGACCCCGGCCCGCCGCGAAGGCCGGCCGGCGCTGCGCGAACTGCGCGCCGGCGTCTTCCGCATCCCGGGGGTGGGCTCGGCGGAGTCGATGGTGGCGTGCGTCACGCCCGAATTGCCGCAAAATGACGTGCGCCGCGCGACGATCGAGACCCAGCGGCGGAAGTTCGTCATGGAGCTCTTCAACGACCGGTTGAAATTCATCCTGCCCGGAGTCGGCGACCACGAGGCGGATTTCAAGTCGCTGCTCGGCTACGATGCCGTCACTGCCTCGGTGCGCGGCGATGGCCGGGAGTGGTCCAAGGGTCTGCTGGGCGTCGACCTCGCGGTGCGCGAGACGCTGCGGCGCGGGTTCGAGGCGGGGGAAATCGAACCGTTGCGCCGCCGTTATCTCGACGTCGTGGCACACATGGCGGAGCAGCTGCCCGTGACCGATCCGGTCGACCTGTGCAGCGAACTGGTCGACTCGATCACCGATCACCAGGTCTTCGTCGGGCCGGAAACCGAGTACGCCTGGATGCGCGAATGGCTGCAGTCGCTCACGGTGGCTGAGGTGAACCAGACCTTCCGCAACCTGTGGAACCCGGAGGCGTTTGCTTTCTACGAGAGCGGGGACGTCGCGCTTGATCTCGACGCCCGCAAGATCCTCCAGACGGTCCAGAAGCACCGGCGCGGCGAGCTGGCTTTCCTGCTGCCCACGCCGCCGAAGGACATCGATTTCCAGCTTCGCCATCCAGGCCCCGCGACGCCGGTCGTCGCGCGCACGCCGGTGCCGGAGCTCGGCGCCACGCTTTTTCGGTTCGGCAACAATGTCCGCCTGAACCTCGTCCCGAACCAGCAGGAGCCCGGGATCGTGCATGCCACCGTGCGCGTCGGGTCCGGCCTGCTCAACATGCCGGGGCGCTCTCCGGCGCTGAAGGAGTTCGGCCTGAACACCCTGATCGGCAGCGGCACGATCTATTACCAGACGGACCAGATCCTGCAGATCATCGACCAGGACTTCCTGGATTTCAGCTTCGATGTGGCCGACCACGATGCCTTCACCTTCCGCGGCACGGTCGGGACGGCGAACCTCGGAACTTTCCTCGGCCTCACGACCGAGATCCTGCGCGATCCGAAGTTCAACCCTTACGCCCACGAGGACGAACGGGCCCGCGCCTACATGAGCCGCGCCTCCGGGGCGGTCGGCATGCGCCAGGGCATGCGCGAAATGATGGATGATTTATTCCGGGGCGACCCGCGGTTCATGTCCGGCACGCCGATCGACTACATTTCACTCGGCGTGGCGGATGTCCGCCGCTGGATGGAGGAGCCGCTGACCAAGGGCTACCTCGAGGTCACGATCGTCGGCGATGTCTCGGAGGCGGACGCCATCGCCATCCTGGGCCGCACCCTGGGCTCGTTGCCGACCCGCGCCGCCGAGAAAGTGCTGCCCGAGGCACCCAAGCCGGTGAAGATGAGCGCCCCGGCCGGCTACCGGCGCTTCGAGTTCGTAGGCGAACTCAACGTCGGGATGGTGGTCGGCAACTGGCCGGTCGAGGGCCAGCTCGACGCCCGCGCGCAAGCCGCGCTGCAGGTGCTGACCAAGATCGTCGAACTGCGCGTGCGCGAGTCGGTCCGCGAGGGCCTCGGGTTGTCCTATGCGCCCTCGGCCTCGTTCAAGCCGTTTGGCGGCTTCGAGGATTTCGCCCTCCTGCAGGCGAACGTCGACTGCACTCCCGCCGACGCGGGCGAGGTGGCCAAGGCCGTCACCGCCGCGGCCGACAAGCTCGCGACCGGCGGCGCCACGGCGGAGGAACTCGAAGGCGCCCGCGGCATCATCCGGCGCCAGCTCCACCGCTCTTTCCGCGACAACACTTTCCTCTCCAGTGTGCTCAAGCGCGTGCAGGAGCATCCGGACCGGATCAAGGACATCGTCGCGCTGCGCGACGGGCTCGTGGACCAGCTGACACTGGACGAAGTGAACCGCTGGGCGGCGAAAGTGCTGCCGGCTTCGAACTGCCGCACGGACGCGATCGTGCCGAAGGCCTTCGTCGGCATCTTCGACGGGGCGAAGTGAGGGTGGCTGGCACGGCTGGACCAAGGTCCAGCCCTACAATCGCGCCCGTAGGGCTGCACCTTGGTGCATGCCGCTCCGATCCGCCCGCACCAGGGTACGACCGCCGTGTGCCGTCAACGCGGCTGAACTAAGGTCCAGCCCTACCACCGTCGGCCAACTCTGAGCCGCTATTCGCCATGGTGAATTCTTGAGGCTATTTCTTCCACTTCGGTTAACCACTCCCTATGGGGACTGCCGTTGGGACACCATTTGCCGCAAAACTCAAAACGCTGCGGATCGGCGCAGACCCACCATGGCCATGAATCCCGCAGTGCACAGATCCCCGCGCGATAGGGATTCATATAGATGTAGAAAGCGTAGGCCTCCGGCTGTTCTGCCCGGCGCAACCGATGCTCGTAGACGTTCTCCTGCCAGCACATGCCATCCAGCCCGCATCGGCGGGTGATGTTGCCCTTCAATTTCGCTAACAGCCGGTCCAGAGGCAGCCGGTGTCCAAGCACGAACAGGGCGTGAATATGATCCGGCATAACGGTTCCAACGAGCCATTCGACATCGCCCGCGCTCGGCGACGACAGCAGCTCAGCCTTGGCGATCGCAGCCCGTCGGGGTTCGGCGAGTAGTTTGGCGCGACCTGCGACGCAGGCGGTCATGAAATAGGTCTCGCCTGGCGCCGAAATGCGCCCGCGTCGCAGATATTCGGTTCGGCGTTGCTGGCGCATGGCGGACTGTTTGGAGCCGGCTGGACCGACGTCCAACCCTGCATAGGCACAAAACCAGGTATGTTTCGTGCTTGCCGCCTCAGGATGGCACCCTCGCGTAGCGCTGAGCCCCGGGGGGTAGGGCTGCACCTTGGTGCAGTCAACGACAGCTGCGCTCTTCCCCCGCGGCATCCTTTCCCAACGCGGCTGGACCAAGGTCCAGCCCTACGAAGCCGAAGGAATTGCCGTCGCGGTCCTTACTTTGCCGGTTCGGCGGCCACCGGCGTTCCGGTGAGCTTGAAACGCACCTTCACGTGCGGCGAGACGGTGAAAAGAAACGCCTTGCGGATCACCTTCAGGTTCCAGGTGCGGTAATCGAGGGTCGTCTCGCCCGTAATGGTGTAAGCGTCGCCGGAGCGGGTCACGTTGATCGGAAACTCCACGCGCTCGGCCGCGCCGTGAAAGGTCAGCCGGCCTGACACCTGGCCCTGGCCGTCCGGCGTCAGCGCGAGGTTGCCCATCTCGAAGCGGCCCTCGGGGTCGCCGCCGCCGAGCCACTTGATCATGTCCGCATCGCGCTCGGGCTTGTCGCTCTTGAGGTCGGCAAAATGGAAGCTGAAGACCGCGCTTTTGATCTTGCCGGCATCGTCGACCATCACCCGCGCGTCGTAGGCGTCGAGGTGCGCGGTAAAATTGATCGTCGCATCGACATCGACATCGAGGAAAGTCGCCGCGCGGTCGATTTTGAGGGGCCGCTCGGCGGCCGCGAGGACCATGGGGCCGAGCAGGGCGACGGTCAGCAGGGGGAGGAACTTCATGGCGGAGGCGTCGAGGGATGAAGGCTTGTGACCGCGGAAGCGCGGCCGGGTGCCCGAGCGGGACCGGGCGGGCTCCACTCAAGGCGGCAACGCCCTGGTTGTCCACTCCACATCCGTAACGTCCCGGTCGGGCGGCGCCGGCCTTGTCGCCGCCTCACCCGCGACCGCCGCGGAGCACGACGACGTGCGCGAGGTCGTTTTTCTCAAATTCCTTCCAGTAGCGATCCTCGATCTTCTTCAGGCGCTCGTCGCTGGTCGGCGGCGGCTCGACGCCGGGCGTCTCCATCGTGCGCTTCGTGTCGTCACTGGCCAGCTCGCGGTCGGCGAGCCGCGCCACGAGCTCGTGCCAGAAGACATCGTTCTGGAATTCGTTCTGGATCTCGCGCACGCGCTCGTCCTCCGAAAGCTTCTCCGCCGGCTGCAGGGAGCCGTCGTCGCGCTCCTCCACCAGGTCGGCGCAGCCGAATTCGCGGGCGAGTCCCAGCAGTTTCTGGTCAAAGGTGAAATAGCGTTTCGCCGCGGCGGTCTCCTCGCCCTGGTAGCCGGTGACGGCCCACATGCCCAGGTGCACGAGTTCGAGGAGCTGGCGAAATTCCTTCGGCGTGAACGTGACTTTCATAACCGCCCAAGGTTGTCCCCGTCGCCCCGCCGGCAAGCGCGAAGTGGCCGCCTATTTGCCGGGCTCGGCGGGCTTGGCCGGTTCGGCCGGCGCAGGCTCCTGCGTGCCCGGCGCCGGGGTGGTGATCGGCACCATGTTCGCCGGCGGCCGGATCACGATCGAGCCACCGATGCTCGGCCGGGGCGCGACGCGCCATTGCCAGTCCACATCCTTGCCGTTGACCGAATAAGCGATGGCGGTGTTGCAGGTCGAATCCACCGGCACGCCGTCTTGCAGCGCCGGGGAGAAAGTCCACGTGCTGATCGCCGCCTTCGCGGAGTCGGCGAACTCCTGGTGGGAGGCGCGCAATACATTCACCGCCGTCAGCTTGCCCTCCTTGTCCACCTTCAGCTCGAGAATGGCGCCACCGACCACGCCCTGCGCAGCCAGTGTTTCCGGGTATTTGGGGAACTGCCCGTCCTTCGGGTGCGGCATGGGCCAGTGGTTGGCGTCCGGACCCTTGTCGCCCGGCACGGGAAAATCGAACGGCGCTTGCACCGTGTATTTCACCGCCTTGCCGTCGATGACATGCGGGTCGCGTTTGTAATTGTGGGCCAGCGCGAGCGCGACGCGTTCCAGCAGCGCGTCCTTCGTCGGGTCGTCGCTGCGGACCACCTTGGCGTCCTCGGCCGCGCCCTGCTCGTTCATCGTGATGTCGAGCACGACCTGGTAGCCGGCCCGATGCGCGGCGAGTGCGGGCGGGGTGTCAGCGGCACGGAGGGCGGGCAGGCTGGCGCCGGCAAGGAGGACGAGGGCGGCAAACGGGAGGCGAGGATTCATGGCGGGGTGGGCCGACAGCTGAAACAGCCTGCGCCGGCCGAAGCAATTGGATTGTTCGTCATCGGGGACGCCCAAGGCGGAACGCCCCTTCAAGGTAGGGCGCTGGCTCCGCTCGCCGCCGAATCGGCGCGCAAGGGATTGCGCGCCCTACCCGGCGGCGGGAATTCACTTGGACTCATCGACCACGAGGTAGCGCCGCACGCCGTCGCGCCAGAGCAGCACGAGGACCTTGGGGCCCTTGATGTCGGTGCTGAGCTTCACGGCGTCGGCCGCGTTGGCGGTCTTCTTGCGGTCGAGCTCGAGGATGAGGTCGCCCTCGCGCAGGCCGGCGCGGGCGGAGGCGCTGTCGGGATCGACCTGGGTGACGAGCGCGCCCTCCAGGCCCGGCGGCACGTGGAGTTGCGCGCGGGTTTCGGCCGTGAGGTCGGACACGCCGACGCCGTTCAGCACGCCCTCATCGCTGCCGCCGCCCGGGGCGTTGCCGCCGGCCAGGGATTGCGAGCTTTGGTGGCCCAGCTTCGCCTTCGCCTCGGCCGCTTTTCCGTCGCGCACGTAGTGGACCGTGATTTCGGTGTCCGGCGTCAGGCGTGCGATGGCGAGCGCCAAGGCGCGCGGGTCATCGATCTTGGCCTCGTTGATGGCCGTGATGATGTCGCCGCGCTTCAGGCCGGCCTTTTCCGCGCCGCTGCCGGGCGAGATGTCCGTGACCAACGCGCCGTGGTCCACCCCGAACTGCTTCGCGAGTTCCTCGGTCAGGGCCTGCGTCGTGACGCCGAGGAAGCCGCGGTCGACGTGGCCGGTGCTGATGAGCTGTTCCGCGATCGAGCGGGCGAGGTTGATGGGAATGGCGAAGCCGATGCCGTTCGAACCGCCGGTGCGACTGAGGATGGCGGTGTTGATTCCGATCAACCGGCCTTCGCCGTCGAGCAGCGCGCCGCCGGAGTTGCCCGGGTTGATCGGCGCGTCGGTCTGGATGAAATCCTCGTAATCCTCGATCCCGAGGCCGCCGCGGCCGAGCGCGCTGACGATGCCGTGCGTGACGGTCATGCCCACGCCAAAGGGGTTGCCGATGGCGAGGACGGTGTCGCCCACCTCGAGCTGGTCGCTGTCGCCGACGGTGATGGCGGGAAGGCCGGTGGCCTCGATCTTGAGCACGGCCACGTCGGCCTTCTCGTCGCGGCCGACGATGGTGGCGACGTGTTCCTTGCGCGGTTCGCCGAAGGCCACCTTCACCTCGTCCGCCCCATCGACGACGTGGTTGTTGGTCAGGATGTAGCCGTCCGCCGAGATGATGACGCCCGAGCCGAGGCTCTGCTGCACGGACTCGCGCGGAAGCCGGCCCTGGTCCGGGATGCCGAAATAGCGGCGGAATGTCGGGTCGTTGAAGAACGGATTGTCCATGGGCGAGTGCCGGACCTTCTTGCTCGAGAAGACGTAGACCACGCTGGGCGACGCCTTCTTCACGACGGCCGCGTAGCTGATGCGCAGCGCATCGCTGCGGTTGACCGCTTGGTGCTCCACCTGGAGCTTCAGGGGTGGGCGGGCCGGCGGTTTGTCGGCGGCCCACAGGGCCAGGCCGGCGGCGACGGTCGCCGCCAGCGTCGTGCTCCAAAGGATAGTGCGCAGGGACTTCGGTGTATTCATAAGGCAGAGAATGAACGGGCCAGCGGCGGCCGATCCGGCCGCTGCGCGAGAGGAGGCTCTGACCCAGTCCCCCGGGGGAAGGTTCCGTGGCTGGTCGGATTTCCCAGCCGTCACTCGTGCCGTGACGCGGCCTTGACCCGACCCCCGCCCCATGGCAACGGTGTCCCTCCCATGCCGAGCCCCGCCGAACCTGCCAACCTCATGGAAGCCATCGTGTCGCTCGCCAAGCGCCGCGGCTTCATCTATTTGTCATCCGAGATCTACGGCGGGTTCAACGGCTTCTTCGACTACGGCCCGCTCGGCGCCGAGCTGAAGAAGAACATCCGCGATTGTTGGTGGAACGACATGGTCCGGCGGCGCGACGATATCGTCGGGCTCGAGTCGTCGATCATCATGCACCCGAAGGTCTGGGAGGCGTCGGGCCACGTCGCCGGCTTCACCGACCCGCTCGTCGACTGCAAGGTCAGCAAGCAGCGCTACCGCGCCGACCAGCTGTTCTTCGCCGCCGTCGTCGTGGACGGCAAAACCGTCGGGTACGTTTCGGCGCTCGAGAGCGAGAACACCGCGGCGGAACTCCAAACCGCCGCCGAAGCCTTCAAGCGCAAAAAGGCCATCCAGGGAACGCTCGCGGCGGTCGCGCCGAAGGATTTCACCGAAGCCAAGCCCGAGGAGATCGAGCTCATCCCCTCGCCCGCCACCGGCGAGGCCGGCAGCCTGACGCCGCCGCGCTCGTTCAACATGATGTTCCAGACGAACGTCGGCGCGCTGACCGATGCCTCGTCCGTCGCCTACCTGCGGCCCGAAACGGCGCAGGGCATGTTCGCGGATTTTCGCAATGTCATCGACACGACGCGGGTGAAGCTGCCCTTCGGCATCGCGCAAATCGGCAAGTCGTTCCGCAACGAGATCACGCCGCGCAACTTCATCTTCCGCTCGCGCGAGTTCGAGCAGATGGAGATGGAGTACTTCATCCATCCCGACGCCGACTGGCTGAAGTGCCACGAGGAGTGGCTCGCCTGGTGCCAGGACTGGCTCAAGTCGATCGGCCTGCCCGCCTCGCACCTCTCGCTCTACGAGCATCCGAAGGAGAAGCTCGCGTTCTACTCGCGCCGCACGGTCGACATCATGTTCAAGTACCCCTTCGGTGTGCAGGAGCTCTGGGGCATCGCGGCGCGCAGCGACTACGACCTGCAGCAGCACCAGAAATTCTCGGGCGTGCCGCAGGTGTATTTCGACGAGGCGACGAAGGCCAAGGTCGTGCCGCACGTCATCGAACCGGCGGTCGGCGTCGACCGCATCCTCCTCGCCGTGCTCTGCGCCGCGTACGCCGAGGACGAGGCGCCGGACGAGAAGGGCAAGATGGAGAAGCGCACCGTGCTGCGGTTCTCGCCGCGCATCGCGCCCGTCAAGGTCGCCGTGCTCCCGCTGTTGAAGAACAAGGAGGTGCTGACCAACCGCGCCCGCGCGCTGCATGCCAAGCTCAAGCGCCGCTATGCCGTGCAGTACGACGACGGCGGCGCCATCGGAAAGCGCTACCGCCGCCAGGACGAGGCCGGGACGCCGTGGTGCGTGACGATCGATTTCGACACCATCGAGAAGCCCGGTGACACCTTCACGCTCCGCGACCGCGACACGATGCAGCAGAAGCGGATCACGGAAGCCGAGCTTTTCGCTCTGCTCGAGGAGCAGGTTTATTGAGCGGGTCGCGCGGGGCGTCGTTTTGCTTCGATCCTGCAGGGCCGGCGCTTGTCGCCGGGCCGGGGCGATGGGCAGGGCCGCCGACCGAGGAACCGAGGCTTGTCATTCAGAGCGAAGCGAAGAATCCCGTCAGGCCATTCACCCAAAATTCGCCGCCGCTGCCGCGCTGAAAGTTTCGCCCGCTCATGGACGCGGCGTGCCTCGACGGATAATCAGCCCGATTACACCTCCGACCACCGGGCCTACGACACTGAAGAAATACCACGTGTCGTTTCGGTCGTAGCCATAGCCAAGCGCCAAAGGCAGGCCAGATAGATATCCCAAGGCGGTCGACAGGGCGACGGATCGCAAGCTGCGCGGAGAAAGTCCCATCGAAAAACACCATTCCAGAATCGCCGAATAGCAGCCCGCTTGGATGCCGATCATCGGGAACGCGAATAACGTATAGACGAGGCATGAATACGGCAGGGCCGCGAGATGTCCGGCAAACGCCGAAAAAGTCCCGGGCCTCGGTACCGCGTGTTGGAGAAGCGTCGCCCAAGCCCAGATTCCCGCCGCAGCCCCGCCCAGCAATGGCGGACCCAGCAGCTCCAATGCGATGCGATCGCGACGTGTTAGACTCATGGTTGGAATTGCCCGGTCCGCGGAGTCCTTCAGTTCGCCGGCACGATCGGCGGTTCGTTGCCAGCCTTCGCTTCGCTGCGCGCGCCCTTGCTCCGCATTTTGTCGAAGTTGAAGAGATTGAAGAAGTGCATCGCGCCAAGCACCAGCAGCACGATGCCGAGTTTTGTGCTCAGGAACTCGATCGTGGCCTGCCAGTCCGCCGGTTTTTCACCGTAGCGCAGCGCAAAGGCGATGAAGCCGAGATTGATCAGGTAGAATCCGACCACCAGCAGGTGGTTGACCGAATCGGCCATGTCCTCGCGGCCATGGAAGGCCTGGATCAGGAACACGCGGCCATTGCGGTGCAGCGTGCGCGCGACCCAGACGGTCATCGCGATCGAGACCGGCAGGTAAATCAGGTAGGCAGTTATCGTGTGGTTCATGGTAGTCTCATTTTTAGTTTTCTGAAAAATTAGAAATTCTGGGGCAAAAAATCATCCCGCCAGGCGGAACACCTTGTCGCCCACCTGGCACAGCCGCTTGGCGGCGGCGGGCGACAGCGCCTGGGCCCGGTCGGCCCAGCTGCCGGTCAGCTCCATGAACTCGATGAGGTCGTTGAACCGCCGGACCGTGTGATCGGCTGCCTCCTTGTTCTTCTTCTCCTCGTCGAGGCATTCGTGGAGCGCCTGGAGCGTCGGATCCAGTTCCCGCTTCTTCCGCTCGCGCAGGATGATCAGGAACATCTCCCAGACGTCTCGCAGGGTCTCGAAATGCTCGCGGCGATCGCCAAAGACGTGCACGACCCGGACGAGGCCCCAGCCCTGCAGCTCCTTCAGGCTCGTGCTGACATTCGAGCGCGCCACGCCCAAGGCCGCGCAGATTTCATCCGCCGGCAGCGGCTCGGGCGAGATCATCAACAGCGCGTGCACCTGCGCCACCGCCCGGTTGATGCCCCATCGCCAGCCCATTTCGCCCCAGTGCAGGATGAACTTCTTCATGGCGGGTGTGCGTTTCATAGTAATTTCTGTAATTTCAGAAACTAGAGTTGTCAAGCCCAGACCTTCGTTCAGGTCGGCGATACAAATCTCTCACCTCCTTTGAATTCGTCTCAGTCGCATCCGCGCGCGAGCCGCGCGCGGAGTTCCGTAATGAGTTCGTCGGTTTCGTGCACAAGGCCTTCTATTTCGCCCCGCATCACCTTAAGGCGCGCCGCGTCGATCAATCTTTGCTCCCGGCAGCATTCCAGCGCCTGCAGGGCGTCATCGAGCCGGCCCCGGGCACGTTTCAGGCGAACAATTATGCTGGCGCAAATTTCGCGTTCTGGCGGCCATTCATGCCCGTTCAAGGACCCGGCAAGTTTCACACCCGCAAAAGTGATGCTGTCGACCAGCTCCACCACCGGGTGTTCTTGCGTCGCATTCCCGGGCACCCAGCCTCCGTCCTCGGCTTCCCTCCGAATTCGCATTGAGAGCTCGAACGCGCGCTCCGCCACCGGATGTACCATGGCCAACTCCTTTTCCAGCTCAGGATCAGGGTTCGCCAAAATCTCGTCCGCCGCCCGATTCATTTCCTCGATCCATTCGGCGTTGCGCGCGAGTTGTTCCGGTGTCGGCTCCGGGTCACCGCATTCGTGTCGCATCCGCTTGAGTTCCTCCGCGAGAATCTTTTCGTAAGCGTCCTCGCCCTCGCGTCGCAATCGAAGCTCAATTCGATCAGCCAACCGATCGCTCCGGGCTTGTTGAAATTCCGCCTCTTCTTCCGCCTGGGGATTTTCAGCCCACTCCGGCGTATTCGCGCCGGGCTGATCGGATGCCGCTGCCGCCTCAACCAGTCGGTCCATGAATCCCGTCAGCGCCGCTCCGTTGGCCCGCCTTTGTTCCGTTTCATCCTGCGCCGACATCTCCCAAGCTGGCTCGCCGACTATCTTCAGGTTGAATGCCGCGGACTCAATCACCACCCGGCCGTTTCGCTCGCTGAACCATTCCAGATAGAGTGAGTTGCCCCAATGCCAGGGCCAAGGTTTCCGCGCTGCGTAATACTCCCCAATCTGGTCCATGGGAATATCCGGTATCTTGACCTTGCGCGATGCCGTCATGTCGCCCACGCAACCCTTTTGTTTTGGCGCGAACTTCCCAAGGTCGCCGGCCTTGGGCTGGGGATTGTCAAATTCCAAGCGCCGGCCAGCCAGGTCGCGCCAGCAATTGCCCGCCAATTCCAGTTCTACGGGCTGCGTCTGCCCGTGGAACCAGATCCGCCCGGTGACCCGACCGCGAACCCGGTTGTCAATTTCGCCGCGGACGACCGCTTCGTCAATTCGCCACGCCATCGTTCAGCCTGGGGGTTGGATGGGATGCCATTTCGCCGCACATCGTTCGCGCCTAGTTGATGGCACGAGCTTTCCTGACATTTGCCGCCATCGCCAACCGCAATTTGAGGAGAATCTACCCCGAAAAAGGTAGTTCGTCATGTTCCCTCTCCCGCTTTGCATTTCGGGCAAAAACGCCTAACTAAGCCTCCATGTTCTCGTCCCTCGATCCACGCACCAACTTCCTTGTCCGCCTCGCCCTGACCTTCGGCGCGGGGCTCCTGATCGCGGGGCTGTTGTGAGGCGATTTCGGTACGCGCTCGATCCCCTCTGCCTGCTTTCGTGTGCGGCCTACGCGGTGGAACGCTGGGTCGTCCGGCCGCGCTTCGCCGGCCTCTTCTGGCACGGCTACAGCACGGATTTCCTGCTGATCCCGGCCGCGCTGCCGCTGCTGCTGTGGGCTTACCGGCGGCTCGGGCTGCGGACCGACGACCGCTGGCCGACCTGGAGTGAAATCGGCCTGGCGTTCGGCGCCTGGTCGATCGCCGCCGAGGGCCTGGCGCCCTTCGTCTTCCGGTCGGCGACGGGCGACTGGCGTGACGTGCTGGCCTATGCGGTTGGGGCGGTGATCGCCGGGTGCTGGTGGACGCTCGCGCCACGACCGGGGTTCGACCTCCTCGCGCCGCACTACAACTGGATGGAAACGTTGCTGGCCGGATCCCGGTTGCAGCGCTGCCGGACCGCCTGGCTCGACGAGCTCGCCGGCTGTCGTCGTCTCCTGGTCGCGGGTCTCGGCCACGGCCCGGTGCTGCCCGAGCTCCTCGCCCGCAATCCGCAGGCGCACGTGACCTGCGTCGACGCCAGCGCGGGCATGCTCGCCGTCGCTCGCCGACGTGCCGAACTCGCGGGACTGGATCCCGCGCGCCTCACCTTCATCCATGCCGCTTTGCCCGCGTGGCGGCCGCCCGTCGGCGAATTCGACGGTGTCGTGACGAACTTCTTCCTCGACTGCTTTTCTCCCGACGAGCTGCGCACCGTCGTGGCCACGCTGGCCGCCGCCGCGACCGCCAATGCACGGTGGGTCGTGGCCGACTTCACGATTCCGGCGCGCGGATTCGCGCGGTGGCGGGCGCGCTTCGTGCACGCCTTGATGTACGCCTTCTTTCGCGTCGCGACCGGGTTGCGAGCCCGCCGGGTGACCGCGCCGGACGCCCTGCTGGCGGCCGAAGGATTCGCGCTGGCAGGCCGCCGCACGAGCGAGTGGGGGTTGCTCCACGCCGACCTGTGGCGTCGGGAGGCGACGGGCGCGTCCTAGCATCATCCGACGCCGGCCTACATCGGTAGGGGCCGTTGCCCTCAACGGCCCATGTGCGAGAGGCGCTTGAGGGCAAGCGCCCCTACCTCGAACAAGGCGACCCCGAGCCAGTCACAGCCCGACTTCGAGCTTCACCGCCTTCATCGCGATGTTCATGTCGTAGATGAAAGCCAGCATCGAGCCGATGAGGCTGAGCAGTCCGATGCAGAACACGACTGCGATCAGCCCGGCCAGGTCGAGCTGCAGCCAGGCGCCGAGGAAGAGCAGCAGCATCAGCACGGCGGCAAGCAGCACCGTGAGCGAGCCGAGCGTGATCGACAGCCGCAGGATGCTTGCCCGGCGGATCAGGATGGCGATCTGCGCGCGGACGGCGGCGGCCTTGTCGGCCGGCAGCCCGGTCGCCAGCTCCTGGTTCAGCTGCCGCGCACGATCCAGCATCCGGCCAAAGCGGTTGGTCAACGTGAGGAGCAGCAGGCCGACACCGGAGATCAGGATCACGGGACCGATCGACGACTGGAGGATCGGCAGCAGCTCGGATACCGTGGTGATTTTCATGCGGGCGGGAATTATCCCGGCGCCCAAGCTAGCACAGCCGGCCGCGGCTGCCTAAGCAGATTTTGGCCATCTTCTCCGGCCGGACGCGATTCCTGTCATAACGGGGGGAACGGGTGGAGCCGCTTGACCTCGAGACGCTCTTGCGGAGTCCGGCGGTGCTGGACTGCCGCTGGTACAACGCGCTGAGGTCCGCGCGTTCCACCTTCGAATTGCGTCATCTCTGCCCCGCCCGGGGCTTCGCCTTGCGTTTGGGCGCTCCACCGCTCTGATAGCCGCGCGCCTTCACCCCAACCTCTCTCCGCGCCCATGAGTTCGCCCGCCGCTCCCGTCCGCAACCCCTGGTTGTGGGTCCCGAGTTCCTATTTCGCCGAAGGCATCCCCTTCGCCCTCGTCATCTGGGTCGCCGGCACGATGTTCAAGGACCTCGGGCACAGCGACGGCCAGATCACGCTGGCGACCGCGAGCATCGGCATCGCGTGGTCGCTCAAGCCGTTCTGGGCGGCATTCCTCGACATGTACCGGACGAAAAAATTCTTCGTCCTCGCGATGGAGTTCCTCATGGCGGCGCTCCTCATCGGCATCGCTGTGTCGCTGCCGCTGCCGAACTACTTCCGGATCGTCATCGGCGTGCTGTGGGTGCTCGCGTTCTCGTCATCGACGCAGGACATCTGCGTGGATGGCGTGTACATCACGACGCTCGATGCGAAGGGCCAGGCGAAATTCATCGGCGTGCAGGGCGTCTTCTGGAACGTTGGCCGCATCTTCGCCACGGCGGCCATCGTCTGGCTGGCCGGTTCGCTCAAGGAGGACCACGGCCTCAGCGCAACCGCCGCGTGGAGCTGGTCGATGGGCCTCGGCGCCGCCACGCTGGGGTTGCTCGGCATCTATCACATTTTCCTGCTGCCGACCGGCACGATCGCGTCGCGACCGCACAGCGTCGGCGACGTCGCGCGGACCTTCATCGACACGTGGGTTGACTTCCTGAAGAAGGACAAGATCTGGGGCATGCTGCTCTTCGTGCTGCTCTACCGCCTCGGCGAAGGTTTGCTGCTGGTGGAAGGCCCGCTGTTCCTGCAGGCCGCGAAGGAGGTCGGCGGCGTCGGGCTGACGCTGAAGGAAAAGGGCATCATCGACGGCACGATCAGCACGTTCGTCAGCCTCTTCGCCGGCCTCATCGGCGGCGCGTTCATGTCGAAGTTCGGCCTGCGGCGGAACACGCTCTTCTTCATGGCGCTCTGCCTCAACGTGCCGCATCTCACCTACGTCATTCTCTCCCAGCTGGCCGGGCCGGGACACGCGCTGTCGCTGTGGACCGTGGGCACGATGGTGACGATCGAGAAGTTCGGCTATAGCTTCGGCTTCGTGGCGAACATGCTCTACATGATGCAACAGATTTCGCCGGGCAAATATCACATGACGCATTACGCGTTCGCCAACTCGATCATGAACCTGACGCTCGTGCCGACGCAGATGATCAGCGGGCCGCTGGCGGACCACTTCGGGTACAAGACCTACTTCATCATCGTGATGTTTGCTGCGGTGCCGTCGTTGCTCGGCGCGTGGTTCGCCCCGTTCCCGCACAAGTTCGGCTACGACCACGACCGCCCGGCGGAAAGCTGAACGAGCGGTAGGTCGGGCTTTACGCCCGACGTGTCGGGGTCAAACCCCGACCTACACCGGTTGAATCCCACCCGGCCACCGGCGCGCGAGCTTTCCATTTGCGACCCGTGCGCCTTGGCCGTTCACTGGAGGCACCGTGCCCCGTTCCCCGTCTTCCTTCGCCCGCCGCAGCGTCACCACGCTGTTTGCCGCGCTCGTCCCCCTCTTCGCCTTCGCCGTCGAAACGCCCGCGCTGCGGCTCAACGACGGCGGCTATTTTGAACTGCCCGGCCTTAATGTCATGGTCGGCAGCGACTATTACCCCGATGGACATCAAGGCGGCGTCGGCATCATCCAGAATGGCGAGCGCACCGCCACCAATGGCGACCTGCGCCTCGAGCCGACCCCCGGCCAGTGGCAGCCGATGCCGAAAGTCGTGGGTCGCGAAGTCGACGCCTCCGCCCAGGAGATCCGCCTCCGCCTTGCCTACCCCGACGAGAAGAAAAACCGCACCGGCTTCAACCCCATCGATTATCCCGACCTCAACCTGGCGTACACGGTGCGCGTCACCCCGGCCGGAGGAAACAGCTTCCGCATCATTGTCGATCTCGACCAGCCCCTGCCCACCGACTGGGTCGGGAGGGTTGGTTTCAACCTCGAGCTTTATCCCGGCATCCTGTTCGGCAAAACGTTCCGCCTCGGCGAGGCCCGCGGGATCTTTCCCCGTGAGGCCATCGGCCCCGGCACTGTGGATCCGGTCTCGCACACCTACCAGCTCGCGCCACTGGCCGGCGGCGGCCGCGAACTCGTCATCGCGCCCGAATCGGACGCGCAGCGGCTCGCGATCACCGCGGTGCGCGGCGGCGAATTGGCGCTCCTCGATGGCCGGGCGGTGCACAACAACGGCTGGTTTGTCGTGCGCGCGGCGGTCGCCGGCGGCGCCACCAAGAATGCCCTCGAATGGCTGGTTACGCCGCATGCGATCCCCGGCTGGCGCTACGCGCCCGTGGTCCAGGTTTCCCAGGTCGGGTACCATCCGGCGCAATCGAAGGTCGCCGTGGTCGAGCTCGATGCCCGCGACGAGCCCGCCGGCGACATTTCATTGCTGCGCATCGATGCCGGCGGTTACACACCGGTGCTCACCAAGCCCGCGGCGGGGTGGGGCGCGTTTCTCCGCTACCGCTATGCCCGGTTCGATTTCAGCGAAGTCCGTCAGGAGGGCATGTATGTCGTCCGGTACGGCGGCAGCCAGTCCTCGCCGTTCGCGATCAGCGGGCATGTCTACCAGCACGACGTCTGGCAGCCGACGCTCGAGACCTTCCTGCCCGTCCAGATGTGCCACATGCGCGTGGATGACCGTTACCGCGTCTGGCACGGGCTGTGTCATGTCGACGACGCCCTGATGGCCCCGGTGAACCACAACCATTTTGACGGTTACGCCCAGGGGCCCTCGACCCTCACCCGCTTCCAGCCGGGCGAACACGTGCCCGGGCTGGACCGCGGCGGCTGGCATGACGCCGGTGACTACGACCTCCGCGTCGAATCGCAGGCCGATACGGTGCATGGGCTCGCACTCGCGTGGGAGCTTTTCCACCCGGCGATCGACAACACGACGGTCGACCAGGAACGGCGCGTGGTCACCTTGTTCCAGCCGGACGGCAAGCCCGACCTCCTGCAGCAGGTGGCGCATGGCGTGCTCTCGATCGTCGGCGGTTACCAGTCGATGGGCCGGCTCTACCGCGGCATCCAGGATGCGACGCTCCGGCAGTACACGCATCTCGGCGACGCGGCCACGATGACCGACAATCTCGTCTTCAAGGGCGATGTGGCCGCGGCGTTCAAGGTGATCACGCACGATGCGATTCATGGCGTGCAAACGGAGCCGGCCCTCGCCGGCCTGCCGCCGGTGGGCTCGCCCGGTGCGGCGGACGACCGCTGGGTGTTCACCGAAAACAATCCCGACCGGGAACTGAACACGGCCGCGGCCCTCGCGGCCGCCGCGCGCGTTCTTCGTGGCTACAATGATCCGCTGGCCGACGATTGTCGCCGGATCGCGGAGGAACTGTGGGCGCATGCCGGCCCGCCGCGCTTCCCGCTCGCCCGGCTCGCGCCGGCGATCGATCTCCTGCAGACCACCGGCGAAAAGAAATACGCCGATGCCATCCTCGCGCTGACGGACGAGATTGTGGCGCACATCGCGCCCGAGGACGCTGGCGGGGGCTCCGTCCACGTCGTGCGCGGCGCGTGGCTGGCGGCCCGCTCGCTCGCGCTCATCCCGGACGCCTCGTATCGGGAAAAGATTCGCGCAGCGCTGCAGCGTTACCGCACGAAGGTCGACCAACTCGCAGCCGAGACGCCCTATGGCATTCCGTACCAGCCCGACATCTGGGGCGCCGGCTGGCTGATCGAACGCTTCGGCGTGGAGCAATACTTCCTCCATACGGGCGCCCCGGACATCTTCCCTGCGGACTATTTGTTCAACGCCCTGAATTTCATCCTCGGCTGCCACCCGGGCTCGAACACCGCGTCGTTCGTCTCCGGCGTCGGCGCGAAATCGATGACGACGGCCTATGGGGTGAATCGCGCCGATTGGTCTTACATTCCCGGCGGGGTGATCTCAGGCACGGCGCTGATCCGCCCCGATTTCCCGGAGATGCTGGACTGGCCGTTCCTGTGGCAGCAGGCGGAATATTGCCTCGGCCGGCCGACCAGCGACTATATCTTCCTCGTGTTGGCGGCCGACCACCTCCTGAACCCATGAAACACCCGATCCGTCAACTCGGAGTGGGCCTCGCCGGCCTGGCGCTGATCGCCGGCGCCCGGGCCGCGCCACCCACCTCGTGGACCCCGATCACCTGGAATGGCGAGCGCGCGCTTGCCTCGACCTCCCAGGGCTGGCGCGCGGTCGTCTCGCTCGAGCGCGCCCGGCTCATGGCCTTCGGTGCGGCTGACGGTGAAGCGAACCTGCTGCTCGCGCCACCCACCCGCGCGAACCGCAACATGCTTGGCGGCCACCGGCTCTGGCTCGGGCCGCAGTCAACCTGGCCCGGCGGCTGGCCGCCGCCCGCCGCGTGGGAATACAACGAGCCCGAATCGTGGCAGGCCGACGGCGGCACCCTGCGTCTGGTCATGGGCGATGCCGGCGATGGCTGGCCGCGCTTGACGCGAGTCTATGCCTGGGATGGGCCGCGGCTCGTGTGCCGCGCCGAGATCGCCGGCGGCACACGTGCGGTGCAGATCGTGCATATATTCCAGGTTCCCGCTGGCAACGTCGTGTCCGCGAGGGCGCATCCCGAGGCCGTGTTCCCCGCCGGATATGTCGAACTGCCGTCGACGGCGGGTCCGTTCGCCGCCGAATTCTCCGTGCCACCGCATGTCGCCCGCGAAGGCAATTCCATCCAGCTGCATCACACGGGCAAGGTCATGAAGTTTGGCTTCCGCCCCCAGGACCTTGCCGGCCGCGAGGCGGGACGCACGCTCCAGGTTCGCCGCGGGGCGATGAGCGGCCCGCCCACGGGCGCGCCCGACGAAGGATTTTTCACCCAGGTGTACCTCAGTGGACCCGACGGAAGTTTTATCGAACTTGAGCAGCTGTCGCCGATCTTCGCCGCCGGCGCCGCGGCGTCCTTCGAGGTCATCCTCGATGGCGCCGGCCGCTGACGCCGGGAGTTTCGGTTCGCCGCCGCGCCGGGGTTGTGTTTCGTGGTGAGACGTTGGATTCGCTTACCCTCAACCATCCCAAGGCCGCGCCGGGGCGCGTGCCGGTGCTCGACGAACTGCGCGGTCTCGCCATTCTATTGGTCGTCACCTACCACACGTGCGGCGTCACGGGCTTCCCCAATTACGAACATGGTGAGCTGGGCGTCGACCTCTTCATCCTGCTGAGCGGCGCCGCGTTGACTCTCACCAACCGCCCGGAGGAAGGCGCAGGCCGGTTCCTGTGGCGGCGCCTGGCGAGACTCCTGCCCGCCTATTGGATTGCCCTGACAATCTTCTGGCTCGGTGGCGTCCACCTGTTGAACCGGGTGCACAAGCCGGTGGAAGTGATCGCCCATTATCTCTGCATCCATCCTTGGTGGGGCGACCAGTATCTCCTTAGTATCAACGACTCGTTCTGGTTCTTGGGCCTGGTGGTACCGCTCTACGTTGCCTTTGCATTCCTGCGGCAGCTTTTGCACCGGCTGGACCTGCTGGTCGGCCTGGGGTTGATCCTCAGCTTCGGTTTGGTCTGCTGGACCTTTTATTACTACGGCATGCCCGCGCTCTTCGTCCACATTGGGCTGCGACCGCCCATTTTCTTTGCCGGCGTGATCCTCGGGGCGCTGCTGCGCGACGGCGTCGCGCGCCTGCCGCTCACCCCCTGGCTGGGCGTCGGCATCCTGCTGACGTTCTACGGCATGTTTTATTGCGGCATCTTGGTCGGGTACACCGCGGCGGGCTTTTCCGTGTTTGCCCTGTATTGGTTCGCCCGCGCCAATGCCGCGGCGGCCGGGCGTCGTTTCCTGTGCCGCGGCCTCGCTTGGTTCGGGGTTTACTCGTACGAGATCTTCCTGCTGCACCAGCCTCTGATTCGCGAGTACAACCAATATTTCTGGCAGCGGTACCTTGGCCATCCGCCCGACCCAATCCAAGTGGCGCTCGGCGTGCCCGCGGGGCTCGCGGTGGCGACCGCGCTCGCCTTCGGCTTGCACCATCTCGCCGGTTTCATCACCCGCATGCTTTCGCCGCGCCGCACGGCATGATCGAACGCCGGCTTGCGCCCGCGGCGCCGCCCAGCGCACACTGGAAACGTGGATCCTTACACCCGCGCGCGCCAGCTGATCGATGCCGCCCATGCGGCTGACCCCAAGCGCACGGCCGATGGCCGGCCCGCCGAGCTGGTCTATGCGGACCGGATGGAGGCGTGGGTGAACCGCCTCGTTCCGATCGCCGGCTCGCTGCTGCTGCCGCTCGCGGC
Organism: Lacunisphaera sp.; assembly: GCA_035549095.1. Taxonomy (GTDB): domain Bacteria; phylum Verrucomicrobiota; class Verrucomicrobiia; order Opitutales; family Opitutaceae; genus Lacunisphaera. The sequence goes on from DASZRV010000071.1 coordinate 84,940, forward strand.
GCGCTGCCAGCATCTCGAGCGGTGGACGGTGCCGCGCACGACCTTTCCCGAGGGCCGCACCGGCTACCTGCAGTGGCGCAAATCGCTTTACGTCCGCCAGGCCGCCCGCGCCCGGGAACTGCTGCTGCAGGCGGGTGTGCCGGCCGCGGGCGCCGACGAAGTCGCCACCTGGGTGGCCAAGACGGGCCTGGCCACCAATGCCGGCACCCAGGTGCTGGAGGACGCCGCGTGCCTCGTGTTCCTGGAAAATGAAATCGAGGCCTTCGCCGCGCAGCATGCCGACTACCCCGAGGCCAAGTTCGTCGATATCCTGCGCAAGACGTGGCGCAAGATGAGCCCGTCGGCCCGGCAATTCGCCCTCGGCCTGCAACTCCCGGCGGCCATCGCCGCGCTCGTGCGGGCGGCGCTCGCCCCGGCGACCCCGCCATGAAACGGTTTCTCCGCCCCCTTGCCGCCGCCCTCGGCGTGGTGCTCCTGCTCGCGCAGCTCTGGCGTCCGGCGCGCAATGACTCGCCCCCCGGCGGACCGAACGACATCGCGGCGAAGTATGCGGTGCCGCCGCCCGTGCAGGGGTTGCTCCAGCGGGCGTGTTACGACTGCCATTCCAACCGCACGCGCTATCCTTGGTATGCCGAGGTCCAGCCGGTGCGGTGGTGGCTCGACCACCACATCACTGAAGGCAAGCGGCACCTGAACTTCTCGGAGTTCGGCGCTTATACGGACAAGCGGGCGGCCAAGAAGCTCGATGAGGTGATCGACGAGGTCGAGGGGCACACCATGCCCCTGCCCTCCTATACCTGGATCCACCGCGATGCCCGCCTGAGCGCCGCGGACGCGAAACTCCTGACTGACTGGGCCGACGGTTTGCGGGCCGAGATAGCGCCCTAGGCGCCCGGCGCGGATTTTTCCGCCGCCGCGCTGATCCGGCCGAACACTTCGCGCAGGCGACCAGCGTCCGCGTCAGCGAGGTGCACGCCGAAATATTTCGCGATGCCTGCGCGGTAGATCGACCAGATCCGTCGCAGCGTCTCCACGCCCTTCTCCGTCAATTGCGCGTGCTGGACCCGCCCATCCGTCGGACAGGGCCGCCGCTCGATCAGCTTTTCCTTTTCCAGCTTGTCCACCAGGCGCGTCAACCCGCTCCGACTCAGGAGCGCCGACCGGGCCAGCTCGCTCATGCGCAGGTGCCGCCCGGGCGCGAGGTACAATTCGTACAGGGCGTCATACCAGGCGAGCGACGGCAGGCCGGCGGCCGCGAGATCGGCCTCGATTGCCGCATAGATGCGCCAGAAGGAAATGTAAAATCCACGCCAAGCCTCGAGGTGCCCCGCGGGCAGCGATGTCTTCATGGAGCCAGGAAAAAGATTTTTGTTGCATATGCAACTAAAATGGCGAATCTAGTTGTGTATGCAACTAACTCATCTCCCCTCCCTCCTCGTCGCCACCGGCGACACTTTCGCGGCCACCGCCCTGCGGTGGGCGCTCGGCCTCATGATTCTTCCCCATGGGCTGCAGAAGACCGTCGGCTGGTTCGGCGGCTACGGGTTCAAGGCTTCGCTCGGCTACCTGACCGGCCCTGCGGTCGGCGCACCGTGGATCTTCGCCCTGCTGGCGATCCTGGCCGAGTCGGTCGGCGGCGTCATGTTGCTGGCCGGCTTCGGGACCCGCGTGGCGGCGCTCGGCCTCGGCGGCGTGATGGTGGTCGCCGCGCTGCAGCACCGTACGAATGGGTTCTTCATGAACTGGACCGGCCAGCAAAAGGGCGAAGGCTTCGAGTTTCACCTCCTGGCGCTCGGCATCGTGGTGGCGCTGCTGTGGCTCGGCGGCGGCCGGTTTTCGGTCGACGCCCTGCTGCGGTCGTAACGCACCTCAACCGGCGGTCCCGCGGGCCCGGCTTGCGCCGCGCCCGCTTTTTCGTTGGCTGCCTCCACCATGGAGAAGATCAACCTCGCCGCGAAGCTCTCCCTTTTCAGCGAACACTGGACGCCAAAGGTCATCGCCGGCCTCAATGGCCAGCATGTCAAGCTGGTCAAGGCCCGTGGCGTGTTCCCCTGGCATCACCACGAGCATGAGGACGAGTTGTTCCTGGTTGTGCGCGGCTCCTTTCGCCTGGAATGGAAGGAGCCGGTCCGCGATGCGCCGCGGAAATCCGCACGGACCGCCGGGGCCAGCCGCGCCGGCCGCACTCCGTTCCGCGCCAGGTCCGCGGTGCTGCGCGAGGGCGAGTTGATCGTTGTGCCCCGCGGCGTGGAGCACCGGCCCGTGGCGAAGGCGGAGGTGTCGCTCCTGCTCTTCGAGCCGGCTTCGACCGTGAACACCGGCAGCGCCGGCGGTGACAAAACCGTCACGCGGCTGGATTGGATTTAAGGCCGGGACTCAGGCCCGGGCCCGCGCCGGCATCGCACCCGGCAGCAGGCGCTCCACCGTTTCGATGAGCTGCGTGACGTTGTAGGGCTTCGGCACAACCGCCTGGAACCCGTATTCGCGGTGGTGGGCCATCACCGGATCGCTGGAATAACCGCTGGAAACGATGGCCAGGAAATCGGTGTCGCGACGGCGGAGCTCCGCGATCGTATCTTTCCCGCCCATTCCCCCGGGGACCGTGAGGTCGAGAATGACCAGTCCGTAAGGCCGGGCCGCTGCGGCCGCCCGGTCGAATTCCTGCACGGCCGCCTGGCCGTCGGCGACCGTCGTAACTTCGAGCCCGACCTGTTGCAGGACGCGCGCCGCCAGGATGCGGATGGTTTCCTCGTCGTCCATCAGCAAGACGCGGACTGGACCGTTCCCCGTTGATGAGGTCGCGGCCGGTGCGGCCGCCGCCGCCATGCTCGGCGCCTCCGCCGGCAGCCAGACACGGAAAGTGCTGCCGTGCCCCGTCGTCGAATCCACGTCGATGCAACCCTCGTGTTTCTTCACGATGGAATAAACCGTGGCCAGGCCCATGCCGCCGGCCTTGCGGGTTGTGAAGTAGGGCTCAAAGATGCGCGGCAGGTTCTCCGCGCTGATGCCCTCGCCGTTGTCGGTCACGTTGATCCGCACGTACGGGCCGCCCGCGAGGCCGGGCCGGGCCCCGGGCTGCAGGTGTTCATTCGCCAGCTCGACCTGCAGGTCGCCGCCACGCGGCATGGCCTGCACGGCATTCTGGAGGAGGTGGGCCAGCACCTGCGCGAGCTGGGCGCGATCGGCGTGCACCTGCCACAAGTCGGAAGGGGCGACACAGTCGTATCGGACTTTCGATCGCGGCAGGACCGCGTCGGCACACTCCTGCACCACCGTCGGGAGTGTGACTGGACCCCGGACCGGGTCGCCGCCCTTGGCGAAGGTCAACAGCTGCTGGGTCAGCTCCCGCGCCCGCCGGGCGCCGCGGTCGATCTCCTTCAGGCAATCGCCGGCCGCGGCCATCGCCGTCGGGTCGAGCATGGCGATCGAGGTGTACCCCATGATGCCGGTCAAGGCGTTGTTGAAATCGTGCGCAATGCCGCCCGCGAGCAACCCGAGCGACTCGAGGCGCGCCGCGCGCTGCACCTCCGCCTCCAGGGCCGCCTGGCGCTGAAGCTGCGCCCGGATTTGTTCCGTCTGCCGCCCGACCTGCCGGCGCAGCGCGGCGATCCACGCCATGCCGAGGACAGTCACGCCGCCAAGCAGGGCGGCGACCACCAGCGCACGCCGGATGGTCCAGAACTGCGGCGCGCGAAAGATCGCGACGTCGCCCGGGCCGCGCAGCCGGATCTCGGCGCCCTGCAGACGACGGGAATCGTCAAAGCGCAACCGGCACACGCCCGTCAGCTCGAGTCCCGACCCCACCTCGTAGCGCGTCGGCGCGTCGCCGTTCCCACGCGGCAGGAAGGCTTCGAACGTGGTGTCGCCGTTTTGCAGGGTGAGGCGAGTGTCCGCAGGGCGGACGAGCGAGCCAATCAAGGTGCCGCGCACGCGGACGAGCCGGCCGTCGTCGCCCATCGGCGGCTGCGCCGGGTCCGCCAGCTCCAACGGGGCCGGGATCGGGCCGGCGCCGGTCTTGCGCCAGGCCGCTTCGCGCAGGACGGTGCGGAGGCCTTCGCGCCCGAGTACGCCGACCGCCTCGATCTGGTCGCCGGGAACCAGCGCCGGTTTCTCGCCGCCCAGCACGAGCACCGCCGCGTCGCTGTCCTGCACGTAGAGCGAACCGTCGGGTTCGGCGTCGAGCACGCCGCCCGCGATGCGGACGCGCCGCAGGCCGCCGCCGGAGCTCAGCTGGCCCAGGTCGCGGATGGCCCGGCGCGGCAGGTCGAAGAAGTCCGCGGGGGCCTCCTCCTCGATCGTGATATCGCTGAGGTAAGGCACTCGCAGCATGACGCCGGCGACGCGCCCGGCGGCATCCGGAATATTTTCGCACACCCCGCGCACCGTCACCAGCGAGCCTGGGTTGGCAATGAAGCTCGCGGTGCTCTGCAGCTGCGCGCTGAACGTACCGGCGGGCGTCGTGATGTGGAGCCACCGCCAATCGTCCTTGGCCTCCACCTTCTTCAGGAAGCCGCGCAACTCGACCCACTGCCCCTGCTCCTTGCCGGTCATGGCTTCGTCCAGTGTGATCGGCCGGGCTGTCGGTTCGCTGAGTGATCCGAGGTCGGTGAAGGATTCGAGTTCGACCGCCGGGGAGAATGGCTCGGCCCGGGTCGTGCCCTTCACTTCGATGAATTTGTCGTAGCGGAGTTCACCCGTCCGAGCCGGATCATACCGCACCCGCACGCTCCCGGTGTAATCCTGCAGGAAGAGAAAATCGCGATCCGGGAGCGCCCAGATCACGACGCCGCGCAAAATCACCCGCTGGCCCTGCGCGGCTTCGCTCGCACTGAGTTCCCGGACTTGGGCGATCGTGCGGAGTGTCGCTTCGGGCGTGTACGGGGTGCTGGCGCTGGCGCCCACCGGGCGGTAAAGGGCCTGGTCGACGACCCATTGGCCGCTGTAGTTCGCCACCTGGCCGACCGCTTCCACCTCGGTCCCGACCGGCAACCGCTGCTGCTGGATCGAACGGACCTCCACCAAGCCCGTCGCATCGCGCAGGATCAAGGCCGTGCCGACGCGGTGGGACACCAATGTGCCGCGCATCAGCACCTCCGTTCCAAGCGGCGCGCGCCACACCTGGTCGACCCGCGTGCGCGATCGCGCGAACAAGGGGCTGTCCTGCATGGTGCCCGTCACCTGCACCACCGCCTGGTTCGCACCCCAGATCTCGATGGTGCTCGCGGTCTGCGTGGGGTCGAAACGCCGCGAGTAAAGTCCCGTCACCCGGACGAAACGGCCCGTCCATTCGGGCACTTGCGCCGGGTTGTCCGGCCGGATCCAGCAGATCACCGGCCGGTTTTCCACGATGACGATCATCCGGATATGGTCCGGATCGATCAGCTGCTGGCTGTCCACGTAGCCTTCGATGGTCACGATCCGGCCGTGAAACACCGCGAGATCGTTGATGCGCCCGCGCGTGTCAAGCGGGGCGACCGGAGCGTTCGGCGTGATTACGCGCACCTTCACCTCGGACGCGCTCAGGCCCTTGTTGGGGACGATCTCACCCTCGATATCGACATAATCGCCGATGTGCAGCGGCGGCGGGTCGGCGTCGAGGAGCAGGTAGGTGGCGACGTTGCGCCGCTCGATCCAGACCATCCGGAAGCGCGGGTCGAAGTAATCGATCCGGCCCTCGATGTGCAGGGGCTGCGGACGGTTTTTTTCCGCCGCCGGCAGCTCAAAGAGCCGCGCCGGGTGAGTGATCACCGGCCGCGGCGCGTCCCCCGCGGCCCAGCCGGGGGCGGGTAGCAAAAGCAGCAGCGCCAGCCAGAAACAGCGGCGGCGGCGAGGTGACGGTGACATTGCCGGCCGATTCATTTCGTCGGGGTAAACCCAGCAGTCCCGGACCTACAACTCGCACCGGGATTACGCAAGTGACATTCCCTCGCGTTCCTTGGCGTTTCCTGTGCATTTCCGGTTCCCGCGCCGGCGGGCCCCGCGCCGCTACTCGGCGCGCAGGAGTGTCAAAGGGTCGACCTTCGCGGCGCGCCAGGCCGGCAGCAGTCCGCCCAATAACGCGGCGGCGAGGCCGAACAACGCCGCGCCCGCGAGCGCCCGCCAGTCCGTGCGCAGGCCCGTCATCATCCACGAATCCAGGACCCGCGGGAGCAACATCGCGAGCAGCAGGCCCAGCGCCGAGCCCGTGGCGCCGAGTTGCAGCGCGTCGCGCACGATGCCGAAGCGCACCTGCCCGGGTTCCGCGCCGAGCGCGAGGCGCACGGCCAGGTCGCGGGCGCGCGTGGCCACGAGATAGCCGAGCGCGCCGAGCACGCCCAACCCGGCCAGCAGCGTGGCGAGAAGGGCGAAACCGGCGGTCAACCGCACCGCCGCCTGGTCGTTCCGCACCCAATGTCGCACCCGTTGTTCCATCGTCAGCCATTGTGGGAACATCAGGTTCGGCTCGACGGCCCCGATGGCCTTCTGCAAGGCCGGCAGGAGGAGCGCCGCGTCCCCGTCCAGCCGTACGGCGATGCAACCGGGCAGGTAATCGCCCTGCCCCAGCGAGGCATAAAACATTGGCAAGGGGGCTTCACGCACGCCGTTCACGCGGGCATCGGCCACAACACCCACGATCTCCATGTCCTCGGGGCCCTCGTGGGTATCGAAGCCGAAGCGGCGGTGCAGCGGACTGGCCGAGCCAAACACCGCGCGCGCCATCGCCTGGTTGACGATGACCACGCGGGGGCTTTGGGCCGTGTCCGTGTCGGAGAACCGCCGGCCCGCCACCAACGTCATGCCCATCGCGTCGAAAAAATCCCCGTCGACCGCATCGTGTTGCACCGCATTCCCCGGCGGGTGGGCGCTCGGTCCGCGGACGTAGATACCGCTATTCCAGCGGCTCCCGCTCAGCGCGCCGAACAAGGCGAAGCCGGTGTGGCGCACTTGGGGAAAGGACATCGCCGCCTGCCGCATGCGGGCCATCACCGCGGGCATCTGGGTGGCGCGCAGGCCGGCCGACGCCGGGTCGAATGCCGCGGTGACCACCGCCTGGCGGCCGTAGCCCAGGTCGGACTGCAGGACCCGACGGAGATCCAGCGCGAGCGAGCCGGCGAACGCCAACAACAGCACCGACAGCGCCAGCTGAATGACAATGAGCAGCCGGCCCAGCCGCATGCCGCCCGGTCCGGCCCCGAACCGCTGTTGCAGCACCGCCTGCGGATCCACGCGGGCCGACAACCAGGCCGGCGCCGCGGCCAGCGCCGGGCCGAGGACCAGGGCCAGCGCGCCAAGAGACACAAACAGGGACCAGTCAGGACCGCGCAGTTCTCCAGCCGCCGCGGGCACCAGCCAGCCGGACAGCACCGGCGTGAGCCAGCAACCCAACAATGCGCCGCACGCCGCCCCGCCGGCCGCGAGCAGCATCCCCTCCAGCAACGCGCCCCGGACCAGCCGCCATCGGCCGGCTCCGAGTGCGACGCGAACGCCCAGTTCGCGCCGGCGGGCCAGCACGCGGAGCAGCAGCATGGTCGAGCTGTTGGCCACGGTGACAAGCACCACCGCGCCGACCAGCAGGGACAGCGTGAGGCCAACCCGCCGGAAATTATGGCGTGTTTCCGAGTAGCCCCGCGGGCTCGGCACCAGGCGGGGCACGTTCCGCGCCACCCTTTCGCGCTGGGCCGGCTCGTCCACCGTGGACATGAACGCCTCGCGTTGCGGCCACCAGGCCGCCTCGAGCCTGCGCTGCACCGCCGCGCTTCCCGCCGGCATGCGGAGCATCAGCGAAAACCACGCCACGTGGTCGTCACGGATCCAATCCGCCAGTTTGGGGTCCTCATCGCGGGACGAGATGCTGGCCGAGGTCCAGACGTTCAGCGTCGCATGGAGGCCCGCGGGCAGCCAAAGGTTCTCGGACTCACCGAGGGCGACACCGGTGAACCCTTCCGGCGCAACCCCGACGATCGTCACGGCGACGCCGTTGAGCCGGATCACCCGGCCCACGGCGGCCGGATCGCCGCCCAAGTGATCCCGCCACCAGCGATGCGCGACGACCGCGACCGGACGCGGCCGGCCCACCTCGTCGTCGGCCGCGCTCAGCCAGCGACCGGCCGCCGGCCGCAGCTGCAGCGCCTCGAAAAAACCGCCGTGCACGAAGCGGGCCTCCAAGGGTTGCGCCGGCCCCGCGTCGAGCCGCGCGGCGAGCTTCTCGGCGCTGCTGAACGCGATGACGCGACCACGGGTCACCGGGTCCGCTTCCAGCCGCTGCACCGTCGGCGCGCTGAGCCGGAACGGCCGGCCGTCGGGTTGCACGGCGAGCTGCAGCTCCTGCGGTGCCGGCACGGGCAGCGCGTCCCAGAGCACCCCGCGGATGAGCGAGAAGATCGCGGTCGTCGCCCCGAGGCCGAGCGCCAGGATTGCCACCAGGCTGCCGGTGAACGCGGGTCGCCGGGCCAGCCCGCGGGCGGCGATCGCAATGTCGCGGCCCCAGGATTCGAGCCGGGACCCGGTCACCACGTCGACCGACTCCTCGCGCGCGACCAGCAGGTTGCCGAAGGCGAGGTTCGCCTGGCGGCGGGCTTCCGCGGGTGCCAGGCCCGCGCGCAGGTGTTCCTCGTAAAGCATTTCCACATGGGCGCTCATCTCCTCCTCGAGGCGGCGCAAGCGCCGGCCGCGGCCGAGCAGGTTGCGCAAAAGACGAAACGGCGCCGGCATGGCTCAACCCGCGGCGATCACCGCATTGACGAGGGCCGCCACGCGCTGCCAGTTGGCGACCTCCTCGCGCAGCTGCTTCCGGCCCGCGGCGGTGATCGCATAGAAGCGCGCCCGGCGGTTGTTCTCGCTCGTCCCCCATTCGGAATCGATCCAGCCCTTTTCCTCCAGGCGCATGAGCGCGGGATAGATCGTGCCCTGGTTGAGCAGCACCGTGTCGCCCGAGACCTGCTCGATGCGGCGGGCGATCCCGAACCCGTGCAGCGGGCCGAGGCCGGCCACGGTCTTCAGGACCAGCAGGTCGAGGGTGCCTTGCAGGAGTTCGGTGCGGCTGGTGTCGCTCATGTTGGCACCCAACAGGAGCTCATGTTGGCTGTCAACAGGAGAGTGGATGGGTGCTCCCCCGCTCCGCGATTGCACCGGCGGGACCGCGCCTCCAGCCTGCCGACCGGAATATGGAATCACCGACGCCCACGACCCGGCCCTGGAGCTGGATTCCCTCGCTCTATTTCTGCCAGGCCGTCCCGTATGTTGCCGTCGTCGCCCTGTCGGTGCCGCTGTACAAGAAGCTGGGCGTCTCGAACACCGACATCGCGCTCTACACCAGCTGGCTCTACCTGCCGTGGGTCATCAAGCCGGTGTGGGCGCCTTTCGTCGACCGTGTCGGCACCAAGCGCGGGTGGATCGTTGCACTGCAGTTCTTCATCGGTGCCGCGCTGGCCGCGGTGGCGCTGACGATTCCCGGGCCGCATTTCTTCCGCTGGTCACTGGCGGTGTTCTGGCTGATCGCGTTCAGCGCGGCGACGCACGACATCGTCTCCGACGGATTCTACCTGCTCACGCTCCCGCCGGCGGATGCGGCCGCCTGGGTCGGGGTGCGCAGCACGTTCTTCCGCCTGGCCAACATCGCGGGCCAGGGCGGATTAGTCTACCTGGCCGGCGTGCTGGAGGAATCGACCAGGCATATCGCGATCGCGTGGGCCTGGGTCTTCGTGCCGCCCGCGGTGGTCTTCGTCCTCGCCGCGACCTACCACCGGTTTTTCCTGCCCCGCCCGGCGCGGGACGGTCCGGCGGCGCGCAGCGCCGATGCGATGATCGACTGGGGCGAGGCGTTTGCGACGTTCCTGCGGCGGCCGGACATCAGGCCGGCCCTGGCCTACCTGTTGCTTTTCCGGCTGGGCGAGGCGCAGATGTTGAAACTGGTGCCGCCCTTCCTGCTCGACAGCCGCGCGGCGGGCGGCCTCGGGCTCACGACCAAGGAGGCGGGGCTCGCCTACGGTACTTTCGGCATCATCGCGCTGACGGTCGGCGGGCTTTTCGGCGGGCCGGCCGTGGCACGTTACGGCCTCAAGCGCATGCTCTGGCCGATGATTCTTGCGGTGCATGTGCCGAATCTTGCCTATGTGGCGTTGGCGGTCTGGCGGCCGGAGAATTTCGCGGTGGCCTGCGCCGCCGTGTCGGCGGAACAGTTTGGCTACGGCTTTGGGTTCACCGCGTATGTCGTCTACATGATGATGCTCGCGGAGGGCGAACATCGCACCGCACACTACGCGATCTGCACGGGCCTCATGGCGCTCGGCATGATGGTGCCCGGCATGTGGGCCGGCTGGCTCCAGGAAAAGCTCGGTTACGCCAACTTCTTCATCTGGGTCTGCCTTGCGACGCTGCCCTCGCTCTGGGCCACGGCGCGGATTCCGGTCGACCCGGGCTACGCGCGGAAGACTTCGCCTCCGCGTTGAACCGGCAATCGACCACGCCGTAAATGGTCCGGGCGCAGGCCTGCCCCGGGCCGGCGCTACCCAATAAAGGAGATTTTCGCGTCTCGCTGGCGGAGCTGCTCTCGCGTGGTTTGGCCCACGCCACCGAGCGCATTGCCCCATGATCCCACCAGAACCGTCCGCGACCCTGATGACATTGGAGCCGAACGACGGTTATCGCATCACCGCGAGCTTCCAGACCACCACGCTCATTTATGATGCGACGGTATGGTTCTGCGAGAAGTTCCTCGACCCACGTTCGCGGCCGGCGGACAACATGGTACAGGCTGCGCGCTCCGGTCGGCAGAACCTCGCCAAGGGCCGCCGCGCTTCGGCCACCTCGCCCAAGATGGGACTCCGCTTGCTCAATCTGGCCCGCGCCAGCCTCGAGGAACTGCTCCTCGATTATGAGGATTTCCTCCGGCATCGACGGGTACCGCAATGGGCGCCCGACGGCGCGGAGGCTTCGGCGGTGCGGGCCGTGGCCCGCGCGGCGACCGAAGACCAGCCCGACCAGACTAGATCCCACGATTCAAGCGACCCGGGTGAACCGCTGCGCTTCGCGCGGTACGCCCGCTGGCTCGAACATGCCGACGCCGCGGTGCGAGCCAATGCCGTCATCTGCCTTCTCCATCAGGCGAACCTCCTTCTCGACCGCGAGATCACGGCGCAAGAGGCGGCCTGCCGCGCGGCTGGCGACCATCCGGAACCGCGCATCACCGGCCGGTCGGATCAACGGACGAACACCGCGGTGCCCCGGCGGGATCACGGGGATGAGAAAGATCCGCCGCCGGCGTGCCCCAAATGCGGCGCCCTCATGGTGCTGCGCACCGCCAAGGGCGGCAAGAACCCGGGCAGCCGGTTCTGGGGCTGCAACCAATATCCGCAGTGCAAAGGCACGGCTCCGCTGGCCAAAGCCGGGTCGAGACACTCGGAGGATGACCAGGCCCAGGGCCGGGCATGACGATCGCGCGCGCCGGATTGCCGGGGGTTTTGGATTCGCGAGGGAAATGGCCAGCCTACCGCAGTTCGCGGCGGGCGTCGTCGATGAGCTGCCGCCACTGGACCGCCGGGCCGGGATCGATCTTGTTTTCCTGGAGGTGATAGTGGCCCAGCACGCCGTGGTAATGCGCAAGTTCGGCGTCAGCCAGCTTGCCCGTCTTCAAGCGGCCCGCCGCGTCATGCGGGTAGTCGCACTCCAGCTTGGGAAACACCCGGCAGAGTGCCGCCGTTAGTTTCGCGAGGGCTGCGTATTGTTCCGGCGTGAGGTCGTACTGCACGAGTTCGCTGTTCTGGATCCGGCCCCGGACCAGCGCCGGCCGCGCCGGCCGGCCGGAGAAGTTGCGCGTGAGGATGCCGGGCTCGCGAATGCGCGCTGGCACGACCAGCCGGACGCCTTCCCCATCGCGCCGATACCATTCGTCGAGGCGCCCGCGGTCGGCCGGCGGATAGGCGCCGATGTTGGCGATCTCGATGCCGATGGAGCGATCGTTCGCGATCGTGGCGTGCTCCGCCTTCTCGCGCAGGTCGATCGTCTGGTAGACGGTTCCATCCACATCGAGCAGGAAATGGACGCTGAGGTGCCGCTGGCGGAGAACGTTGAAGCAGACCTTGCTCAGGCCACAGGCGTCGTAGTGCAGCACGAACTGATCGACTAGTCCCCGAAGCGCCGCGAGCTCGGGCTCGCCCTTCTTGTCGGCGACGCTGCGCCGCGTGAACGAGCCTGGGTTCGCGTAGCCGTCGTAGCCGCCGGCTTCCCGCCAGGTGACGATGCGCGTGCCGGTGTGAAACCGGCGGCCGGCGACGACGATTTCGTCGCGGGCCGCGAGCGTCGGGATCACCGTCGGGCCGGGTGGCACCGACCGGCAGCCGGCGAGAGCGAGCACCAGGCCAAGCAGGACCGCGCCGCCGCGGGCGGCGAATTCAGTGCGCGGCCAGCGGGAAGCCATGTTTCCGGAGGGCGCGGTGCAAGGCGCGGATGTGGTCGTGGTCGCGCGTCTCGACCGTGCACACGGCGTTGACGGCGGAGATGTCGGGCCCGCTGAAGGCCCGATCGTGCTCGATGTCCTTGAAGCTCGCGCCGGACTCGGCGATCACGCGGGACAGCGCGGCCAGACCGCCCGGACGATCGCTGATGACGACGGTAAAACGGGTCAGGCGGCCGTCGCGGACGAGGCCTTTGTCGATCACCCGGCTGAGGATGCCGGGGTCAATGTTGCCGCCGCCGACCACGAGCACGACCTTCTTGCCGCGGAGACCGGGCAGGAGCCCGGCCATCATCGCCGCGAGCGGCGCCGCGCCCGCGCCCTCGACGACGGATTTCTCGAGCTCGCCCATTCGCAGGATCGCGAGCGCGATCCAGTCCTCGCCCACGCGCACGACCCGGTCGACCCGAGGTTTCAGCAAAGCGAGGGCGTTCGCTCCGACCGTGAGCGTCGCGAGGCCGTCAGCCAGCGTGGGGCGCCGCGGCATGCGCACCGGCCGGCCGGCCTTGAGCGCGGCCGTGAGGTTGCCGGTGGCCTTGCTTTCGACGCCGATGATCTTCACCCGCCGGCGGACGGACTTCACCGCCAGCGCGACGCCGGCCAGCAGGCCACCGCCGCCGACCGGGCAGACGATCGCGTCCGCCGCCGGCACCTGGTCAAGGATCTCGAGGCCGAGCGTCCCCTGGCCGGCGATGATTTCCGGTGCATCGAAACCGTGGATGTAGGTCAGCCCCTGGTCGACGGCGAGTTCGTGCGCCCGGGCTCGCGCCTCGACAAAGTCACGGCCGTGGATGAGCACGTTCGCGCCGAGTCCGCGGCACGTGCTCACCTTGATGAGCGGCGCGTAGTCGGGCATGACGACCGTCACCGGAATGCCCAGCAGCCGCCCATGGTACGCCAGGCCGAGGGCGTGGTTGCCGGCGGAGGCGGCCACGACGCCGCGTCGCCGCGCGTCGGGGCCGAGCTGCAGGAGGGCGTTGCGCGCGCCGCGCTCCTTGAACGAGCCGGTGCGCTGGAGATTGTCGAGTTTGCAATAGATCCGCGCGCCGGTGATCTCCGACAGCGGGATCGATTCCGGGCAGGGCGAGACGACCACGCTGCCGGCGATGCGAGTGCGGGCGGCGCGGATGTCGGCGAGTTTGACGGGCATGGGGCGTTGGGGTGCCGCCGTTCTAACTGCGAGGTGGGGTCGCGCAACAAAGATGCAGGCCGGCGCGCTCTTCCTCGCCCGTGGGCATCACCCGGGTCCGTTTGGGGTGCATGTTGCCTAGACAAGTGCCGTCGCTTGGCTCACCGTGGTGACCCGGAGTCCACCCGCCCATGTACCAGGTCACATTCTCCGAGCAGAGCATGCTCGAGTTGAACAAACTCGACAAGCTGCGCCAGCTGGAGGCGATCGAGCCGATCAGCAAGATCCGGCCGGCCGACCTGGCCCAGCCGCGTGAACCGCTGGGCAAATTCAAGCGGGGTGGGCGCGATCTCTACCGGCTCCGCGCCGGGGATTTCCGCTTCTATTTCGAGGTGCAGGGCGACACGCTCCATACCCTCTACATCCTGCACAAGTCGTCCCTGGAGGACTGGCTGTTCCGCATGAAGCTGCCCGTCTCGGAGCAGCAGCTCGTCGAGCAGCATTCGAAATTCTGGAAATACCTCGAGACCCTGACCAAGTAGCGCACCATGTCCGATCTCGAGCAGCGGGACAATCCTTACAACGTCACCCAGGCGAGCCGCATTTTCTTCCTGCCGAACCTGATGACGGCGGGAAACCTGTTTTGCGGCTTCGGCGCGGTGATCAAGTGCATCCAGGCGCGGCTGCTCACCGATTCGGGTGAGTACGCGCTGCTGCACGCCAACCAATCGTCGTTGGCGCTCTACACGCAGGCGGTGTGGCTCATCCTCGCCGCGGTCATCTTCGACTCGCTGGACGGCCGGCTGGCGCGCATGGGCGGGCGGACCTCGCTCTTCGGCGCCGAGTTCGATTCGCTGGCCGATGTCGTCTCCTTCGGCGTCACGCCGGCGCTCATGGTGTTTTTCCTCATCCTGGCGCCGCGGGAGGACTACCAATGGTTCCGCGAACTCGGCTGGCTCATCGCCTTCGTCTACCTGCTCTGTGGGGCGGTGCGGCTCGCGCGCTTCAATGTGATCACGAATCCCCTGCTGCACCGCGCGGAGCTCGAATCGAGCAAGGATTTTGTCGGGCTGCCCATCCCCGCGGCGGCCGGCACGGTCGCGTCCTTGGTGCTGTTGCTGCTCAACCTTTCGGCCAACGCGCGCGAGCTGCGCCAGCTGACGCTGACCCTGCCGCTGATCCTCATCCTGGTTTCATTCCTCATGGTGAGCACCGTGCGGTATCCCAGCTTCAAGCAGGTGAACTGGGAGACCAAGACGCGCTTCCGGACCTTCGTGGTCGTGTTCGTCGGCATTGTCCTCGTCATCCGCTTGCGCGAAGTGGCGCTGTTCTTCCTTTTTCTCGCTTACATCAGCTACGGGCTCTTCGCCCATTACCAGCGCGGCGTGCGGCATGCGCAGATGCGGGCGCTGCGCCGAAAAGTTGTGAAGATGAAGCAGGAAAGTTCCGAATAACTTTCCCCTGTGAACAAACCGCCGGTTATTCGCAGCACGTCGGCCCGGTTTTCACACCCCGTCGCCGGCCCGTTTTCCCTCGTGACGCGCCCGGTTGTTCGGAAACTCACCGTGCATAAGAATACGACTAATTCCTTGTTGAACACCCTCTGCAGTCATCCTTTGTTAGTTGAACGCACCAACCAAGCCCTGCCCGATGAAATTCAAGATCAACCGTGACCACTTCAGCAACGGCCTGGCCCAGGGCCTCAATGTGGTCGGGTCCAAGGCCGCCATGCCGATCCTGAGCAACGTGCTGATCGAAGCGGAAAAGGACCAGATATCGCTGACCACCACCAACCTGGACCTCGGCATCCGCTGCCGCATCAAGGCTGACGTCAAGGAAGGCGGCTCCGTCACCCTGCCCGTGAAGCGCCTGGCCACCATCGTCCGCGAGCTGCCCAATGTGGACGTGGCCTTCGACTCGACCGCCACGCACCAGGTGAAGATCGCGTCGGGCGGCTCGAATTTCCGCATCATGGGCATCGGCGCCGAGGAGTTTCCCAAGTTGCCGGACTCGGCGGACGACAAGAACTACGCCCTCGAACAGGCCGAGCTGGCCACGATGCTGGGCAATGTCTCCTACGCGCAGTCAACCGACGAGACCCGCTACATCCTCAACGGCGTCTATTTCAACTTCAAGGACGGCAAACTCGCGCTCGTGGCCACCGACGGCCGGCGCCTCGCCCTGGTCAGCAAGGAGATGACCGTCCCGGCCGCCAGCGCCGGCGCGATCATCCTTCCGGCCAAGACCGTGGCCGAACTGCTGCGGCTCCTCGGCAAGGGCGAGAAAGTGAAGGTCTCCTTCAACGAGCGCCGCGCCGCCTTCCAAATCGACACCGGCAAGGACACCAGCGGCCTCACCGACAGCATTTACCTGTTCTCCAAGGTGGTCGAAGGCAACTACCCGAACTACCAGCAGGTGATCCCGAAGGAAACCCACCAGCGGATCAAGCTCGAGCGCGAGCTCTTCCTGCAGTGCATCCACCGCGCCGCGCTGGTCACCTCGGAGAAGTCGAATTCGGTCAAGATCAAGCTCTCGGCCAACCTGCTTGAGATCACCGCATCCTCGCCCGACTTCGGCGAATCGCACGAGTCGATGGCGATCTCGTACAGTGGGCCCGACCTGCAGGTCGCCTTCAACCCGCAATTCCTCATGGACCCGCTCCGCGCGCTCACCAAGGACGAAGTCTTCTTCGAGCTGAAGGACGAGGTCAGCCCCGGCGTGTTCAAGACCCTCGAGAGCTTCGTGTGCGTGATCATGCCGGTCCGCCTGAGCTGAACCGCGCGCGGTCGCCGCGCCCCTTCCCGCATGCCGGACACACTCACGCTGTTCATGGCGCCGGCAGTGGCCGTGCTGCTCCTGCTGTTCTATGTGAACCTCCGCATGGCGTCGCCCATCCTGGCGATCCCGATCCGCTGGCTGCGCTGGATCCTCAGCGCCCTGTTCGCGGCCCAGCTCAATGATGAGTTCGCGCTCATCGACCGGCCGTTCTGGGTCGTCGCCTTCTGCGTGTTCGTGCTCTGGTTCCTGCTCGAGTCGGGTTTCAACTGGCTCAAGGTCAGCGCCATCAGCCTGAGCCCGCTGCCGCTGTTCCCCCGCTACGTCGTGAACAGCGGCGGCGACGAATGGCCGACGCAGAAGCGGCTGCTGCGCGTCCGCGACTGGTTGCGCGACCAGCGCTTCGTGCACGTGCAGGCCCTGAAGGCGGAGATCGGTGGGGGCATCTGGCTGCGCACCTCCGTTTACCAGGATCCGAGCGGGACGCAGCGGCTGCATGTGCTGTTCGTGCCGCAGGAGAATGGCGCCATTACAGTGTGCTACAGCCTGGCGACGCTCACGGGCGCCGGGCGGCGTTACGTGACCGACAATCTCTACATCCCGTTCGGCGGGTTCTACCCGGAGAGCTGGTTCGTCGACCGCAATCCCTGGCGGCGCCGCCTTGAGCGCATCGTCGCGCGCCACCGGCAGCGGCTCGCACAATCGGGCGAGACGCCGGTCGCGTGGGAGATCAGCCCGATCGACGACATCAACCAGCAGCAGCAGCACATGGAGATCATCAACACCGAGCTGGGCTACCTGCTGCCCCACGCAGAGCGGGAGGAGTACGGCAAGATTACGCCGGAAGGCCGCTTCCGCATCTGGAAGGAAGCCTGGATGCTGGACTACCTGGGCATCGCTGGCCGCTATCATTGAGCCGCAAATCGTCGTCGCCGCCCGGGTGGAGGCCGGTCTCCTGACCGGCCGGATCGAAGGAACAAGCACGCCGGGCGCTCCGCTCCCCCGGCGCCATGAGCGGTGGCGCCCGCCAACGCAACCTCCAGCCCAAGTCAGGGTCAAAGCGTGGTGAATTCCGGCCGGGCTCCAAAAAGGGCTCGTGTCCGGGTCGATTCCCGATAACCCGAAAACATGCTGCTTTTCGCTGTTACCGCCGTGGAGCAAATGAAGACGCTGCCGCCGTCCGTGTGGCTGAAGATTGGCATCGTGCTGGGCGGGTTCGTGGTGGCCGTGCTCGTGATGAGAAAGGTCTTGAAGATGAACAAGGTCATCGCCGGCGTGATCGTGTTTGTGGTCTGCACGGTGGTCTTCTTTTCCTGGGTGTATAACCGCAACGAGCCCAAGTTTTTGACGCCGCTGATGAACCGCATCGCGCCCTTCTTCCCGAGCGCCGGCGCCTACAACGCGAAGCAGCAGACGCCGGCCAAGCCGTAAGTAACGACGGTAATAACGGAAAAAAGGGGTTGGTCTTTGATCCCCCGGGGGTAGCTTTACGGCAGTATGCCCAAATCACATTCCGATATCGGACTCATCGGCCTGGCCGTGATGGGTCAGAACCTCGCGCTGAACATCGCCGACCACGGCTTCCAGATTTCGGTTTTCAACCGCACCACCGAAAAGACCGACAAGTTCGTCGCGGACAACCCGGGTACGCCGGGCGGCGTGGTGGGCACCAGGACGCTGCAAGAGTTCGTGCAGTCGCTCGCGCAGCCGCGGAAGATCGTCATTCTCGTCCAGGCCGGCAAGGCCACCGATGCGGTCATCGAAGGCCTCGTGCCGCTGCTCGCATCGGGTGACATCGTGATCGACGGCGGCAACGCGCTCTGGACGGACACGATTCGGCGCGAGAAGGCGCTGCGCGAAAAAGGCCTCCGCTTCATCGGCTCGGGCGTCTCCGGCGGTGAGGAAGGCGCGCGCTTCGGCCCGGCACTGATGCCCGGCGGTGATCCCGCGGCCTACCGCGAACTCGAACCCATCTGGAATGCCATCGCGGCCAAGGTCGACGCGAAGACTGGCGCGCAACTCGGCGGCGCCAAGCCCGGCCAGCCGATCAGCGGCGGCGTGCCCTGCGCGGCCTACATCGGCGAGAATGGCGCGGGCCATTACGTGAAGATGTGCCACAACGGGATTGAGTACGGCGATATGCAGATGATCTGCGAGGCCTACGCGCTGATGCGCGGCCTGCTCGGCCTCAAGCCGACCGAGATGGGAGCGATCTTCTCCGAGTGGAACCAAGGCATCCTCGGCAGCTTCCTCATCGAGATCACCGCCGACATCCTCAAGCAAAAGGACCCGGTCACAAAGAAGCCCTTCGTCGACGTCGTGCTCGACACCGCCGGCCAGAAGGGCACCGGCAAGTGGACCTCCGTCAACGCGCTCGACATGGGTGTGCCGGCGCCGACGATCGCCGAGTCCGTCTTCGCCCGCTGCCTCTCCGCGGTGAAGGAAGAGCGCGTCGCCGCCTCCAAGATCCTCAAGGGCCCGACGAAGAAATACCGCGGCTCGAAGAAGGCGCTCATCGCCGCCATCCACGACGCGCTCTATTGCTCGAAGATCTGCTCGTACGCGCAGGGTTTCCAACTCATGCGCGAGGCGCAGAAGGAATACAACTGGAAGCTCAACTTCGGCCAGATCGCGCAGATCTGGCGGGGCGGCTGCATCATCCGCGCGACGTTCCTGCAGAAGATCACCGAGGCCTACGCGCGGAAGCCCGACCTGGCGAACCTGCTCCTCGACCCGTATTTCAACAAGACCGTGAAGAAGGCCCAGGAGAACTGGCGCAAAGTCGTCGCGCTCGCCGCGGAGTGCGGCGTGCCGGCGCCGACCTTCAGCTCGGCCCTCGCCTATTACGACGGCTATCGCTCGGCCCGCCTGCCGGCCAACCTGCTGCAGGGCCAGCGCGATTTCTTCGGCGCACACACCTACGAGCGCGTCGACCAGCCGCGCGGGAAATTCTTCCACATCGACTGGCCGGAAGCTTCGCGGCCGCAGATTTCAATCTGAGGGCGTCGTGAGTGGAGCCCGCACTCCGTGCGGGCTTTTCCTGTAGGGTCGGACCGAGGTCCGACCATGGAACGACGCGCCGGATCGAACAGACAACGCGCGGATTTGTAGGG
>DASZRV010000072.1:0-118751 GCA_035549095.1 Lacunisphaera sp.
GAGCCCGGCTCTCCACTGCCTTCACGCCACATTGCGTGCGCACGATCACGCCGGCCGCGCGCGCCGCGGCCTGCAGGCAATCGACGATCGTGGCCGAGTTGTCCGTCACCGGGAACATCCGGCCGTCGGCTTCCGTTTTCAATTTCACGCCGCGGCCCTCGAACCAGGCGACGGTGTCCCGCGGCTGCCAGCGGTGGAAAGCGCCAAGCAATTCCCGCCCGCCGCGGGGATAATGGCGGGCGAGTTCGCGTGGGTCGAAGCAGGCGTGCGTGACATTGCAGCGGCCACCGCCCGATACCTTCACCTTGGCCAGCGGACGCGCAGTGGCCTCGTAGATCGTGATGCCGGCATCCGGCGCGGCCTCGGCCGCGGTGATGGCGGCGAAATATCCCGCCGCCCCGCCGCCGACAATCGCGATTTGCCGCTGACTCATGCGAATTCCCGTGCGCGGAAGAATGCCAGTCTTGGTTTCTCGAACCTTCGCTCGCGATTGCGTCGTTGCGCCATGGAACCGCAGGGTGCGCGGCGCCCGGCGGCTTGTCCAAAACGAAAAGCGCCGTCGCCCCATCGGGCGGCGGCGCGTCAGCGATACCAGCGGCGGGTTCAGGAATCTTCGGGGGGCGGCGGTGCGCCGGGTCCGTCGTCATCCTGGTCCGGGGCCGCATTGAAGCCCATCCGCGGCGGATGGACCGGCCGGCGCTCGAACTTCTTCTTCAGTTCATCGGCCTTCTTCTGTTGCTCCGGCGTGAGCACGGCGCGCATCTCGTCCCGGTGCTTCTTCGCCGCGTCCCGCTGCTGGGCGCGGAAGGCGCGGTCGAGGTGTTCGAGCTGGTCGCGCTGTTCATCCGTGAGCTGCAGCTGCTCGGCGATGCGATCCTTGATCCGGTCGGCCTCCGCGATGATGCGCATCGGATTCTCCGGCGGTTGTGGTTGGAACTCCGGCCCGCGCCGGCCGTGATGCTCCATCGCGCCGGGGCCAAAGCTGTCGCGACCAAAGCCGCCGCCGCGCGGGCCAAAGGGCCGGTGCTCGGCGGCCATGCGATGCATCTTTTCACCAAACATCTCGCGCATTTCGGCGGCCTTCTTCTGCTGTTCGGGCGTAAGGAGCGCCATCATTTCGGCGCGATGTTTCGCGCGCAGGTCCTCGAAGGCCTTTTGCTGCTCGGGCGTGAGGCCGAGCTTTTCGGCGAGGCGCGCCTTGATGGCGTCGCCAGGGACGGCGGGCGCGGCCGGCGGAGTCGGCGCGGCGGGCGTCGCCGGCGCCGTGGTCGCGGCGATGGCCAGGCCGCCCGCAAGCGCGAGCCCGAGCACAGTGACAAACACAGGGGATTTAACGTTCATGATTTTTCAGGGGATTGAGGATGGTGACGGCGCGCGCTCCGGACAGTTACAACGAAAAGCGCCGCGGCCCCACGCCGCGGCGCTTATCGCACACTGCCATCACGTGGCAGTAATTACTGGGTGTCCTTCGGCGGGTCCTCCTTGGGCTGGTCGTCCTTCGGCCGCCACCGGCCGCCCTCGCCCCCGTCACCGCGGCGATGTTCCATGCGTTCGCGCATCTTCGCCTGCATCTCGTCGAATTGCTTTTGCTGGTCTGGCGTGAGGATCGCGCGGTGCTGGTCGGCATATTGCTTCATCAGCTCGCCGGCCTTCGCCCGCCGGTCTTCGCGCGAAAGTGTCTTGTCGTCGCGCAGCGCGTCCAAAGCCGCCTTCTGCTGCTGGCTGATTTCCTTCCATTTCGCCTCCTGGTCGGGGGAGAGTCCGAGTTTCTTGATCATCCGCTCTTCCATGCGGGCGCCGAATTCATGCCGGCCGGGCCGCATGCGGCCTTCGGGGCCGCCGGGACCGTGTTCGGGTTGATCGGACGGCGGTGGCGGCGGATTGTCATCCGCACGGAGAACAGGTGTGGCGAGCACGGCGAGGCCGGCGAGGAGCAGCAGAGATTTCAAGGGGGTCTTCATGAATGGGTTTCAGGGTTACCCCCGCTACGACGCGCCGGCGCCCCACCAGGTTTCAGCTTGGAGACGGATTTCCGGCGGACCTCCTGGCTCCGAGACCTCGAATCGCGCGGCGGGGTTTGGCGACCCCGCCCGACAAGCTGGTCCCCGCCAAGCCCGGCTTTACTCACCGGGCGAAACCCACCACAGTGCGCCGCCATGATCGAAGTCAGCGGCCTGACCAAGCGTTACGGAGACTTCACCGCCGTCCGCGAGCTGTCGTTCACGGTCCGCCCGGGCGAGGTCGCCGGGCTGGTGGGACCCAACGGCGCGGGCAAGACAACCACCCTGCGCTGCGCCGCCGGCATCATCCCGGCGACCCGCGGCACCGTGCGCATCGCCGGCGTCGACCTTGCGGCCGACCCGGTGGCGGCGAAGCGACACCTGGCGTTCCTGCCCGACGAGCCGAAGCTCTTCGAGCACCTCACGGTCGAGCAGCACCTCAATTTCGTGGCGCGCGTCTACGGGGTCGCGGACTGGCGCGATCGCGCCGGCCCGCTGTTGGCCGAGTTGGAAATGGACGACAAGCGCAACCTGCTGCCCGGCGAACTGTCGCGCGGCATGAAGCAAAAACTCGTCATCGCCTGCGGGCTGCTGCACACGCCCAAGGTCGTCTTCTTCGACGAGCCGTTGACCGGCCTCGACCCGGGCGGCATCCGCCGGATGAAGGAAACGATGCGCCGGCTCGCCCGTGAGGGCGCGGCGCTCATCCTGAGCTCGCACCTGCTCAGCCTGCTCGACGAGGTCTGCACGCACGTTGTCATCCTGAAGGCGGGCGAGAAAGTCGCCGACGGCCCGATTCCCGACATCCGCGCCCGCTACGCCGTCCAGCCGGATGCCAGCCTCGAGGACGTCTTCTTCCGCGCCACGGAGGAGCCGCCGGTGCTCGAGCCGCCCGCGGGCGCCTGACTCCCGTGTTTCGCGCCCTGCTTTATCTCACCTTCACCTCCGCGGTGAACCGCTTCCGGACGCGCCTGCGCCGGCTGCGCCAGCCGAAGTACCTCTTCGCGGCCTTGTTCGGCGCGGCCTATTTTTATTTCTTCGTCTTCGGCGGGATGTTCCGCGCGATGGGCGCGCGCCGGACGGCCACGGGCTTGGAGGAGTTCATGCCGCACGGGACGGAGACCTACGTGCCGTTTGGCGCCGGGATCCTGCTGGTGCTGGTGTTGATCGGTTGGATCGTCGGTCGTGATCGGGCGGCGCTCCAGTTTACCGAGGCCGAGACGTCGTTCCTGTTCGCCGCGCCGATCTCGCGGCCGACGCTGCTTCGTTACAAACTCCTGCGCTCGCAGCTCGCGGTGCTTTTCGGCGCGCTCGTGCTCTCGCTCATCTTTCGGCGTGGCGCGATCTTCGGCGGCAACATGCTCATCCACGCCGTCGGCTGGTGGTTGATCCTCTCCACGCTCAACCTCCACGCCATCGCGAGTTCGTTCGCGCGCGAGCGACTCTTCGCGGCGGGACTCAACCGGCCGCGGCGGATCGCCCTGTTCGTGGTGGTGCTGGCCGCACTGGCCGGCGCCTGGTGGTTCGTGTCGAGCTGCCAGCCGGAGGTCGGCCTGGTCGCGGGCCAGACGTCGGCCGATCTCACCTCTTGGCTGAGCGCCCAGTTGCAGCTGCCACCGCTGGGCTGGGTGCTGGTGCCCTTTGGCTGGCTGGTCCGCCCCTATCTCGCAGCCGGCTGGGCGGATTTTTTTCGCGTGATCGGCCCGGCGGCGCTCATCCTTGGCGCGCATTATGTGTGGGTCATGCGCTCGGCCGTGGCGTTTGAGGAAGCGTCCGTCGAGCAGGCCGCAAAGACGGCACAGATTCTCGATCGCATGCGCCGCGGGGGCCTGACGGTCACCCGCACGCCGAAAAAGAAAAAGCCCCAGCCTTTTCCGCTCACCACCAAAGGCTGGGTGCCGGTGGCCTTCCTGTGGAAATCGCTGATCGGGCTTGGCCCGTTCTACCGGTTGCGCACGTGGCTCGCGATTGCCGGGGCGATCGTGGCGGTCACGACCTGGCTCGGCCATACCCCGGACTATGCACCCTACCTGAAGATCATCAGCGTTCTGTCGGTGGCTTTCGGCCTCTACCTGCTCGTGCTGGGCCCGCTCTTCCTGCGGCGGCACATGATTGTCATCCTGGACCAGCTGGAGATGACCAAATCCTACCCGCTGCCCGGCTGGCAGATCATCGTCGGGGAGCTGCTGACCCCGGCGGTGGTGATGACGTTTGTGGAATGGCTGTTCCTGCTCGCCGTGGTGCTGGCCGGTGGATCGCTCCGCCTGCACGGCAATATGCAATTCCTGCTCGCCGGCGGCGTCGGCGCCGCCGCCGGCATCGCGCTGCTGGTGCCGCCGCTGATTGCGCTGATGATGTGCCTGCCGGTCGCGACCCTGCTTTATTTCCCGTCGTGGTCGCGCCCCGGACCCGCCCAGCACGGCGGCATCGAGGCGATCGGCCAGAGCATGATCCTCATGCTCGGCTATGTGCTGGCGCTGCTGCTCGGCCTCCTGCCCGCGGCCGCCGCCGGCGGGCTGGCGTGGTTCATCACCAACGCGTTGGTCGGGCCGGCGGCGGCCATCACCGTGGCCTTGCTGGCCGCGAGCGGGCTGCTGGTGTTTGAAACCGCCGCGGCCGTATGGGGGCTGGGCGAAGCATTGGAGCGGTTCGACCTGTCCCGGGAAAGCTGAAGCGGAAAGGTGGAGCGACTTGACCTCAAGGCGCTTCAGGGATTTCGCTCGCCTTGAAACGCGCTGAGGTCAGCGCGTTCCGCTCCCGACCGCCTGATCTGCGCCATGTCCCTTCCCAGGTTGACCAAACTCGCCGAACAGGTCGTGGCCGCCGCCCAGCGCCGGCTGCCCGCCGACGTGCGCGCGGCCGCGGCCGGCGTCCCGGTGTGCTACGAGCCCCGGCCCAACCAGGATATCCTCGATGAGGGTTTCGAGGCGGACATTCTCGGGCTGTTTGTCGGGCATGAGCACGGGTCCGCGCTCGCCACTGACGACCCGCTGCCGCCGCAGATCCTGCTGTTCTTGGAAAACATCTGGGACGTGGCGGAAGGCGACGAATCCGTCTACCGGGATGAGGTGCGTCTCACCTACCTGCATGAGCTCGGCCATTACCTCGGCTGGGACGAGGATGAGGTCGCCCGGCGCGGGTTGGAATAGTTGGCAACCCTTTGCCGGAACGCCGGTCGGAGCGCCGGTGCCCGCCAACTAGGGCTTTAACTCCCCTCGGTAATCTGCATATACGCTCTTAAAACAGCTTTGCCCTTGCCCCGGGCAGGCCCATTGTCCGAACCACCAACATGAAGAAGTTTCTCACCGCCCTTTTCTGTGTCTCCGCGCTGCTGTGCGTGTCGCGCGCCGCACCGCTCAGCCGCAACGACTTGGTCGAGCGCCTCGACAGCTGCGAGGCGATCCTCCAGGACATCCAGGGCAACATCCATACGGCCATCCCGGCGGACGTGCTGCGCCGCGCCAAGGGCATCGTCATCATCAACCAGTTCCAAGGCGGCTTCATCTTCGGCATCAAGGACGGCTACGCGGTCGCCATGGTGCGCCGCCCCAACGGCCGCTGGTCCGTGCCGGCCTTCCTTCGCACCGGCGAATTCAGCTTCGGCCTCCAGATCGGCGGCAAGACGGTCAATGCGGTCTATGTCCTGCTCGACGACGAGGCCGCGCGGCTGCTGTTCAAGAACAAGATGAACTTTGGCGCCGACGCCAAGGTCACCGCCGGCATCCGGGCCGCCGAGCGCGAGCGCATGTCCGCTTCCCTCCGCAACGACGCCAACGTGCTGGTCTACACCACCACCGAGGGCCTGTATGTCGGCGCGACGATCAAGACCGGTTACATGACGCCGCACAACGAGGCCAATCGCCTCTTCTATAACAGCAACGATCGGATGCCGGAGCTGCTGTTCAGCGACTGGGTCAAGCCGCCGGCGGAAGCGCGGTACCTCATGGATTACGTCACCCGGCTGACGCAGTAGCCGTCCCCCTTTGTTCACCTCAACCCGCCGGCGACGGCGGGTTTGTTTTTCCGGCTGTAGGAGTCTGGCTCAATCGCCGAAACTCCCGCAAATACGCGACCAGTGCGTTGAGCACTTCCAAGGTCACTCGCTCCTGCGCCTCGAGCCGCGCGGCGCCGGGCATTTCGAGCTGGCCGGTTATGACCGCCGCGCCACCCGCCCGCTGGTGGCAGAGCGCCCACCAAGCCATCGGCGCCTTCGCGCCGGCGGCGCGATTCGGCTCGGCGTAACCCGTGGTCGCCACGGCGAGGTCGGAGCCGAACAGCGCCACCGCACCTTGCGCCATCTCGACGGCGACGCGCTGCGACACGCAGTCGACGCGGCGGGCGTGGGCCCGGTTCACGCCGAGGTGCCGGACTTTCTGCTCCAGCGAATAGGCGGTGATTCCGCCGACAAAATAGCCCGACGAACCCGACACGGCGGCAATCCGCGCCTGAACATGCCCGGCCGTCAGGCTCTCCGCCACGGCGAGGGTCAGCCGCGGTCGCGGCAGCAGCAGGCGCTTCAATTCGTGCTCCGGATTCATCAGTTCAGCTCCAGGCCGACCGGGCAGTGGTCGCTGCCCATCACCTCGGGCGAGATCCACGCGCGTTTCAACCGCGGGCGCAAGGCCGCCGACACGACGAAGTAATCGACGCGCCACCCGATGTTCCGCGCCCGGCAGTTCATCATCTGGCTCCACCATGTGTAATGCCCGGGCCCTTTTTCGAACTCACGGAAGGTGTCGACGAAGCCCTTCGCGAGCAATTTGGAGAAGTTGCCGCGCTCCTCGTCGGTGAAGCCGGCGTTGCGCCGGTTGGTCTTCGGGTTGGTCAGGTCGATTTCCGTGTGGGCAACGTTCAGGTCGCCGCAAAACACGACCGGCTTCTTCTTCTCAAGTTTCTTGAGGTACTTCAGGAAGGCCGGGTCCCATTCCCCCGTGCGGTACTTCAGCCGCGTAAGCCCGCGCTGCGAGTTCGGCTGGTAGACATTCATCACGTAGTAGTCGGGAAACTCCAGGGTGAGGACGCGGCCTTCCCCGTCGTGCGCCGGCAGGCCGATGCCGGTCGTGACGTTGAGCGGGGCAATGCGCGTGAAGGTGGCGGTGCCCGAGTAGCCCTTCTTCACCGCCGCGTTCCAATGCGCCGTGTACCCGTCGACCCATTTCACATGCTGGACGTCGCCGGGATGCGCCTTGGTTTCCTGCAGGCAGATGACGTCGGCACCAACCTTCGCCATGTAGCCGAGAAAGCCCTTGTTGAGGACGGCGCGGATGCCGTTGACGTTCCAGGAAACCAGTTTCATGCGCCGCCAGTCCGCCACGTTGGCGCCGTCGCGGCAAATTGTTTCCGGCCCCGGCCCCGCCATTTTGCGCCTGACGCCCTCGGACCCGGTGCGGCAAACTGGCCGCGTGGCCACCTGCACCCTCGAGCTCAAGACGATTCCGAACGCCCCGCGCGATGAGATCGCGGGCTGGCTCGGCGAGGCCCTGAAGGTAAAGGTCCACGCCCCGGCGCTCGACGGCCGGGCGAACGACGCGTTGCTTGCATTCCTCGCCGATAAACTTGGCGTCCCGCGCCGCGCGGTCGTTCTCGTCCGCGGGGACAAGTCCCGGCACAAGGTGGTGCGCATCGAAGGCCTCGATGCCGCCGCGGTTCGCGCCCGGCTCGACCGGGCCGTGTAGCCGCGTGGGAGCGTGGTCGTCGCTATACCTTCCCGCATCGATCTCGATGTAGGAGCGGCTTTATGCCGCGATCAGCGCGCTCATCGCGGGATAAACCCGTTTCTACAGGACGACGATGGTCATAGGCTGCCGCGACGCCGCCATGACACAAACCACAGTTGCCAGTCCGTGACCTCGGACCAACGCTCCTTCTTTCCCATGTCTGTCTTCCGCCAGATTCCGCTCGGCCAGCGAATCCCCGGCAGCCCGCATTCCGTCGCGTGCAGCCTGCCGACCTTGCGCGACATCATCGGCTACGAGGAAGGCCAGCCGGAGACGACGCGCCACATCACGTCGGGCTACCCGCGTTTTGTGGTGCACTCGCATGCCCGCCAGCTTTGCGAACTCCTGCTGCGTCGCCCCGCACTCGCCGGCCGCTCGCTTTGGCTCGTCACCTCGCCGCGCATGGCCGCGGCCCTTGCCGACCACCTGGGTCGCGGCGCCCCGGCGGCGGCGACGCCGTTCTCCATCGATGGTCTCGATGGCGTCGCGCACACCGATACGCCCGAGCTCAATGCCCGTGGGAAGGTCTTCCTCCAGCACATTGGCGGCTTTCTCTCGTCGCGCGCCGCGGAGGATCACCTTGTCCGCCTCGGCGCGCTGCCCGCCGCGGCGGCCGAGCCGTTGTTCGCGGGCGATGCCGACGCCGAGATCGGGCGCGTGCTGGGCCAAGCCTATCCCGGTGCGGGTGCGGCCGACATTCTTCTCGCCCCGAGCGGGATGAACGCGGTGTACGCGGCCTTCCGCGCCATCAGCGCCCTCCAGGCGCCCCGCGGCCGCACCGCGTGGGTGCAGCTCGGCTGGCTCTACCTCGACTCCATCGCGATGCTCCGGAAGTTCACACCGAACCCGGCTCGCGACTATCTGCGGCACGGTGACGTGACCGACCTTGCCGGCCTCGAGCGCCTGTTTGCCGAACACGGTTCACGCATAGCCGGGCTCGTCATCGAAGCGCCGACGAACCCGCTCATCCAGACGCCCGACGTCGCCGCCGTGGCCGCCCTCGCCCGCCGGCATGGCGCCCGGCTCATCCTCGATCCGGCCATCACCTCCTGTTTCAACGTCGACCTCCTGCCGCACGCGGATCTCGTCGCCCAAAGCCTCACCAAGTACACCGCGCATGAGGGCGATGTCATCGCCGGCGCGGTGGTGGTGAATCCCGCCGGGCCCGACGCCGCCGCGCTCCGGGCCGCGCTGCCCGACTGGCTCGAGCCGCTGCATGCGCGCGACCTCGCCCGCCTCGCCGCGCAGATCGGCCGCGCCGGCGCCGTGGTCGACCGGATCAACCGCAGCACGCTCCTGGTCGCCGCGTTTTTGGAAAAACATCCCGCGGTCGGGCGCGTCTGGTGGGCGCTCCAGCCCGCCACGCGCGACAATTACCTCAAGATCGCCCGCACGCCCCAGTCCGTTGGCGCGATGATCTCGTTCACCCTGCGCGGCCGCATGGAAACGTTCTACGACCGCGTGCGCCTGCCGAAGGGCCCGAGTTTCGGCATGGCGACCACGCTGATTTCGCCGTTCCTTTACCTCGCCCATTACGACCTCGTCACCACGGCCGCCGGCCGCGCCGAGCTGGCGGCCCACGGCCTCTCGCCCGACCTGCTCCGGCTCTCCGTCGGCACCGAACCGGTCGACGACATCCTCGCGACCCTCGGCGAGGCGCTCGCCGGTTTGTAACGTATTACGTCATATACTGGCCGGGGCCGTCAGCCGGAGGAAGCGCCGGCCGAGCAGCAGGGCGGCACAGCCCAGGCCCGCGGCCAGGGCGGACCAGATCCCGAGCGGGCCGGCACCGGCCTTGAAGGCCAGCAGGTAGCCGCCCGGCAGCGCGATCACCCAATAGGCGACGAACGTGATCGCCGTGGGCACCCGCACGTCGCCGAGCCCGCGCAGCGCACCGGCGAACACCACCTGGCCGCCATCGAACACCTGGAAGATTGCCGCGACGCCGAGCAGCTGCGCCGCCAGCACGATGACCACCGGGTCCGCCGTGAACCCGCGTGCCAGCAGTCCGCCCGCGCAGGCAAAAACCAGTGCGAACACCACCATGGCGGCGCTGCCCAGCCCGAGCGCCCCGAGGCCGATCGCGCGCAGCGCGTCCCGCCGACCCTCGCCGAGCGCCTTGCTGACGCGAATGCTCGCGGCCATCGCCAGCCCGAGCGGGAACATGAACGTGAACGAGACACAACTCAGCGCCACCTGGTGCGCGGCCAGCGGCGTCGCCCCGAGCCAGCCCATCATCAGCGCCGCGGAGGCGAACGCCCCGCCCTCGAACAGCAGCGCGCAGGCGGCCGGTATGCCGAGCGCCAGCAATTCGCGGAAACGCGCCCGCTCGAGCCGCGGAGCGCCGGCCCGCTCGCCGCGCAGCCACCCGGCGATCACGATCACCGCCAGCGTTCGCGCCGTGAGCGTGGCCACACCCGAGCCGGTGAACCCGAGCGCCGGCGCGCCCAAGTGTCCGCCGATGAAAACCCAGTTGAGCAGCGCGTTCACGCCGACGTCGACGAGGATGACGCTCGTGCCGACCCAGGGCCGGCCAAACGCGTCGAGGTATTGTCGCTGCACCTGAAAATAAAAGACCGGCACGAGCGAGAGCGACTGCAGCACGAAATAGGGCCGCATGATGGCCACGACCTCCGCCGGCTGGCCGAAGCGCCCGAGTTGCGACGACACCGCCAGCAGCAGCAAGACCGAGGCGCCGCCGACGGACAGCGCGAGGGCGCGGCCGTGCCGGAGCCAGCCGGTGCAGCGGGCGTGGTCGCCCGCCCCGTGGTCGCGGGCCGTGAACACGCCCACGCCGAGCAGCAGCCCGATGCCCACGATGTAGAAGATCACCCAGACGCTGTGCGTGAACGCGGCCGCCGCCAGCGGCACCGTGCCGATGCGGCCGATGAACGCGCTGTCCGTGATGCCGATCAGCATCTGGCTCACCTGCCCCACGATCATGGGCAGCGCCAGCGCGAGGGTCGGGCGCAATTCCTTCCACACGGCGTGCATCCGGCGAGGTCAGCACGAAACCGCGCAAAGACACGAAAAATCCCTTCGTGTTTTTGGCGGATTTCACGGTAGCTGTGCCGCATGTCCGCCCTGGCCCTTGGCTTGATCCTCGTCGCCGCCACGATCCATGCGACGTGGAATTTTGCGGCCAAGCGTTCGCGCGGCGGGCTGCCGTTCGTGTGGGTCTCCAGCGCGTTCGCGCTTCTCCTCTATGCGTTCGGGGCAACGGCCTACTGGCTGTGGCGCGCGCCGGTGCTGCCGGCGGGCATCTGGTGGATCGTGGTCGGCAGCGGCTTGTTGAAGACCGCCTACTCGCTCCTGCTGCAGCGGGCCTACCGGCACGGCGATTTCTCGCTCGTATACCCCCTCACGCGCGGCACGGCGCCGCTGCTCGCGACGCTCGCGGCCATCGCGATCTTCGCGGAGCGGCCCACCCCGCTCGCGCTGGCCGGCGGTGCGATCATCGTGGCGAGCGTCTTCTTCCTCGGCGGTGGGACGAAGCTGTGGCATGCGGACCGCGCGCACCTGCGCCAGGGCATCCTGTCGGGTCTCGCCTGCGGCGCCTGCGTGGCGTGCTACACCGTCTGGGACCAGCGCGCCGTCGGACATCTCCAGCTGCCGCCCGTGCTCTACGATGCTTGCACGCAGCTGGTGCTGTTTTGCGTGGTGACCCCTTTCGCCTGGCGGCGTCGGGCCGAGGTCGCGGAAGCCTGGCGCGAACACCGTGGCGAGGCGGCCATCGTCGGGTTGCTGAGCCCGGTCGCCTACGTGCTCGTGCTCACGGCGATGAGCTTCACGCCGGTCAGCTACATCGCGCCGGCCCGGGAGATCAGCATCCTGTTCGGCGCGTTGTTCGGCGCGCGCCTGCTCAAGGAAGCCGATGCCGGCCGCCGGCTCCTCGCCGCCGCGGGCATGGTCTCGGGCGTGATCGCGCTGGCGCTGGGTTGAAGGTGGAGCCCGCACTCCGTGCGGGCTGAACATCGCCTAGTGGAGGCGGGACGCCCTCGTCCCGCTGGTTGCCATTCCCGCTCGTGCCTCGCGGGGTGAGGGCACCCCGCCTCCAAATGCGCCCAACGTCATTTACCCGGCGCAGCTTTCCGCGCAAAGGCGCCGTTGCCCTCGTCGAGGTAGCGGACGCCGTTCACCTCGCTCATCTGCAAGTACTGCGTCCACGTGCCGTCCGCGGTGTCGCGCTCGGCGTGGAGCCGCTTCAATTCGTAGGACTTCAGCGGCGGCGCCGGGATCGACAGGGCCTCGCCCAGCACGCGGCCATCCAGTTTCGCCGCCTCGTCCTTGAGGCCGAGCACCCAGAGGATCGTGGGCGCAACGTCGACGTTGCCCGAGGGCAGCGTGTCGACCACGCCGCGCCGAAAATCGGGCCCGCCGGCGACCAGCGTGTTGTGCATGTCGTAGGCGCTGAGGCTCGCGTGGTTGCCGGGTTTTTCCGCCGCGGGGTCCATGTCGGAGGTGTGCAGGCCGGGGGTGCCGTTGGCGCTCTTGTCCGGCCACCACTTGAGCGACACCACGAGGTCCGGCGCCTCGGGCGAAGCAATCCGCGCCTCGGCCAGCGGGAATGTGCCGGGTTGCGGCTCGCGGGCAAAGATCACCCCGACCCAATCCTGTGCCTGCAACCAACTCACGACCCGCGCAATGGTGTCGGCCTGGTGCCCTCCGATGTAGATGAGTGACGTGCCGCCGTTGCCCGCGATGATCAGCTCGCCAGCCTGCAGCCCGCTGGGAGCGGTGCGTTTCGCCGCAAAGCCCGCCCGGGCGAGCTCGACCGCGACATCGACTTTGCGCGCGACGGTGGAGAACCCGTGGTCGGAGACGATCAGCACGTCGGTGGAGTCGCGCAGGCCGCGCCGGTCGAGGTCGGCCAGCACGAGGCCGAGTTTCTCGTCGCTGCTCTTGATGCCGGCGAGCGACTGCGGCGAACCCGGCCCGGTCGTATGCTGGAATTTGTCGGGCTGCGCCAGCCAGAGCAGCGTGTACGGCGGCACCCCGTCCTTCCACAGGCTGCCGAGGAGCACGCGCGTGGTCCAGGCGTCGCGGTCGCGCCAGTCGTCTTGCGGCCCGGGTTTGGGATATTCGCCGTAAGCTTCCTTGATCCCCGCTTCGAGCGCGGGCGGCAAGGTCTCGCCCTGGAACAGCACGGGCGAGACGTCCGGCCCGGCCCTGCGGAGGGCCCGGTCGTGAAGCAAGGTCACCTGCTTCGAGCCGGAAATCACCGTGGCGAGCCCATGCGCGTGCAGGATCTCCGCCACCGTCGGGACGCCGAGGTAGTGGCCGCCGCTGACCTCGTCACCCTTCCGCACGACCGAGGGAATCTCGATGCCGACGGTGCGCTCCGGGTTGATCTGCGGCCGGTAATCGGTGTTGGCGACGACGTAACTACGCTCCGGGTAGGCGCCGGTCGCGAGGGCGGTGCCGTTTACCTCGGTCGCGCTGAGGTACACCGGATGGTGGTGCGCGAAGAACACACCGTCGGCCGCGAGGCGCGACAGGTTCGGCGTCGTGGCGGGCGAGACAAAATCCGGCCGCATGCCATCCCAGACGATGAGCACGACGTGCCGGGCCGGGGCGGCGGCGGAAGCCGGCACGGCCAGCGCGAACGGGAGGAGCAACCAGGAGACGACAAGGAGCATGCGATGCATGCGGCCAGCAAAAACGTTTCGCGGCGCGATGACGAGTCCCGAGACCGCCAGCCGCCCCGGTGGGCATGAATTTCACGGGCCCGTGACCACCGCTCCATTGCCGCCGACCACGCTTGGCGCTTGCTTGCGACGGGAGTTCGCCGGATTTTCCCCGGCGCCCGCATGCTCAAGGGAAGCTTCGACCTGCCGATCGTGTTCGATCTCGGCGCGACGTTCGCGTTCGCGCTCACCGGCGCGCTCGCGGCCATCAAGCGCCACTACGACATCGTCGGCGTGCTGGCGCTGGCGCTCGTGTCGGGCATTGGCGGCGGGCTGATCCGCGACGGCATCTTCCTGCAGTCGGGCCTGACACCGCTGCTCACGACCCCGGCCTACATCTACACGATCACCGCGGCCACGACCGCGAGCTTCTTCTTCCAGCACCGGGTCCACATCTTCGCCCGGCTGATCGCGTGGGTCGACGCACTGGGGCTCGGGGCCTATGCGGTGTTCGGCGTGCAGAAGGCGCTCACCGCCGGGCTGCCGCCGTCCGCCGCGGTCCTGATCGGCGTGATCAATGCCGTCGGCGGCGGCCTCCTGCGCGACGTGCTCACGCGCGAGGAGCCGCTGGTCTTCAAGCCCGGCCAGTTCTACCTGCTCACGGCCCTGGTCGGCGCGGTGACGTTCATCTACGCCGGCGCCTACCTCGGGGTCACGGCCACGCAGGCGGGCCTGCTGGCCATGGGCGTGACCTTCCTGTTCCGCTCAGTGACAATCGCCTTCAATTGGCAAACGGCGCCGGTGTCATCCGGCGCCATCTTCACCGCGGGCGACGATCGGCCGGACGGCGGCAGCAAGGACGTGTAGGTCGGGCTTTACGCCCGACGCGTCGGGCGTAAAGCCCGACCTACAAGAATTTCCCTTCAGCTCCGCGCCTTGCGGAATTCCGACCGGATCCAGTCGGTGAGCATGTCCTTCTCGTAGCGCAGCGGGTCGTCCGGGAAGGCGCGAGTGATCCGCGTCTGGAATGCGAGGTCGACGAGGCGGCGATCGCCCTGCTTGACGACTTTGCCGTCGGCGTCGGTAAGCGTGAACGACAGCGTCAGCCGCGGGATGTAGATGTCCTTGACGATGCGAATGTCGTCGAATTGCGGGCCGCGCCACGGTTCGAAATCACCGGCAAGGTCGATGTCCGTGAACGTGACGGTAAGCTTGTGGCCCGCGGGCAGGAGCGCGGCGGCCTGGCTTTCGATCAGCTCCTGGAGGCGTGGGAAGACGTTGGCCCCGCCGCGCTCATTCTCGTAATCCATCGAGCTTTCCTTGACGTCGGTGAACTTCTCCGGATGGGAGAACACCACGTCGACATTCTTGGGGGACTGGACCGGGCTGGCGGCTGCGGCGCGCCCGAAGGCGGCCAGGCCGACGAGCCCGGCGAGGAGGAAACGGAGGGAGGTGACGTGTTTCATATGCTTGTGTGACGGCTGATACGCCGAAATGTTTCGCGCGGATGCAGGTGGGTTTGGCGCCGCATAACGTTGTCCGCCGGCCGTCGCATGGGCAGAGCCTGACACACTCCGGCGGTTCGCGCCACCCTCTTTCCAGGGGGCCGAACTCCCGCCCACGAAGTTCGCCTCCAGGAAGAGGGGTGCCCCCCAGGACGGGGTGGGTTGGCTTATTTTGCGACCGGCGCAGTTTCGCCAAGCATCGGCGCGGGACTGTGCTGGCGGGCGCGGCGGCCGCGGGTGAAACGGTCCATGTAGAGATAGATCACCGGCGTGATGTAGAGCGTCAGCATCTGCGACACCACCAGCCCGCCGACGACCGCGAGGCCGAGCGGGCGGCGCGAATCGGCGCCAGCGCCGAGCCCGAGCGCGATGGGGAAGGCGCCCGCCAGCGCCGCGAACGTCGTCATCATGATCGGCCGGAAGCGCACCAGGCACGCCTCCGTGATTGCCTGCTCGGCGTTGAAGTTGCCGCCCTGCTCGCGCTCCTTCGCAATGGCGAAGTCGATCATCATGATGGCGTTTTTCTTCACGATGCCGACGAGCAGGATGATGCCGACATAGCCCATGATGTTGAGTTCCTCGCGGAACGCCCAGAGCGTGAACAGCGCACCGAAAGCCGCGGCCGGCAGGCCGGAGAGGATCGTCAGCGGGTGGATGAAGTCCTCATAGAGAATGCCGAGCACGATGTAGATCACCACGACCGCGAGGATCAGGAGCAGGCCGAGGCCCTGCAGCGACGAGGCGAACGCCTGCGCCGACCCCTGGAAGCCGTAGCTGATCGTCGCCGGCAGCTCGCGCCGCGCGATGTCCGACACGACCGCCGCCGCCTGTCCGAGCGAAAAGCCCGGGCGGGTGTTGAACGAGACGGTCACCGCCGGGAGCTGGCCCAGGTGATTGATGGTCAGCGGGCCCACCTCGCGGTGAAGCGAGGCCACCGACTCGAGCGGGACGCTGGCGCCGTCCTTGCCCGTCAGATAGATCAACGAGAGCGACTCCGCCGTCTTCTGGAAGTCCGGCGCCATCTCCATGATGACGTAATACTGGTTCGTCGGCGTGTAGATGGTGGACACCTGCCGGGAGCCGAACGCGCTGTAGAGCGCGTCCTCGATCTGCTCCGGCGTGATGCCGAGCGTGGCCGCGCGGTCGCGCTTGATGTCGACGCGCAGCTGCGGGTTCGAGATCTGCAGGTCGGTGTTCACATCCTGCAGGTCGGGCACGGTGCGGAGCTTCGCCTCCATCTTCTGTGCCGCCGCATAGAGCTCCTGCAGGTCGCTGCCGAAGAGCGTGAACTGGTAAAGCGCCTTCGTCAGCGAGCCGCCGATGCGGATCGGCGGCAGGAGCTGCGGGTAGCACTTCAGGCCGGGCACGACGGACAGCTCGCGGCGGAGCATCTGGACCACCTCGCCGGCGGGCGGGCGCTGGTTGAGCGGTTTCAGGCGCATGAAGATGCGCCCCTGGTTGTTGGCCGACGACGACGGCCCGCCGCCGATGGCGGACATGAACGAGTCGACGTAGGGGTTCTTCGCCACGATCTCCGCCGCGGCGATCTGGTGCCGGACCATCTCGTTGAACGAGATGTCCTGCGCCGCCTCGGTGAAGGCGAAGATCTGGCCGGTGTCGTCGTTGGGGATGAACCCCTGCGGCAGCCGCCAGGCCACGACGACGCTGAGCACGACCATCAGGGCGGCCACGGCCGCCGTTGCCGCCTTGTGCCGCATGGCCCGCTGCAGCGTCCGGCCGTAGAACGAGTTCATCCGGTCAAACACCCGCTCGAAGAAATGGTAGAGCTTCCCGTGCTGCTCGGCCGTGCCGGGCCGGTGCGGGCGCAGGAAGCGGCTGCAGAGCATCGGCGTCAGCGTGAGCGACACGCCGCCCGAGACGAGGATCGCCGCGGTGATCGTCACCGCGAATTCGTGCAGCAGCCGCCCGAGGATGCCGCCCATGAACAGCACCGGGATGAACACGGCCACGAGCGAGAGCGTCATCGAGAGGATGGTGAACCCGATCTCGCGCGACCCGCGGAACGCCGCGTCGCGCACGGGCATGCCGCCCTCGATGTGCCGGACGATGTTCTCGAGCATGACGATCGCGTCGTCGACCACGAAGCCGACCGAAAGCGTGAGCGCCAGCAGCGAGAGGTTGTCCAGGGTGTAGCCGGCAAAATACATCACGATGAACGTGCCGAGCAGCGCCATGGGAATGGCCAGGCCGGGAATGATCGTGGCCCGCAGCGTCCGCAGGAACATGAAGATCACCAGCACCACGAGGCTGATCGCGAGCGTGAGCGTGAACTGCACGTCGTTGACCGATTCCTTCACCGTGATGGAACGGTCGAACAGAATGTCGAGGTTGACCGAGGCGGGCAGCTGCGCGCGGAAGGCCGGGAGCACG
Organism: Lacunisphaera sp.; assembly: GCA_035549095.1. Taxonomy (GTDB): domain Bacteria; phylum Verrucomicrobiota; class Verrucomicrobiia; order Opitutales; family Opitutaceae; genus Lacunisphaera. The sequence goes on from DASZRV010000072.1 coordinate 17,241, forward strand.
TCGCGGACGCGGCTGACGACCTCGACCGTGTTGGTGCCCGGCTGGCGCTGCACCGCAAGGACGATGGCCCGGGCGCCCTTGCCGCCGGTGTAGAACCAGCTCGCCACGCGGTTGGCCTGCACGCTGTCGATCACGCTCGCCAGCTCGCCGAGGCGCACCGGGGCGCCGTTGCGGTAGGCGACGATGATGTCGCGGAACTCCGCGCTGTGGTTGAGCTGCCCGGTGGCCACCACCGTCATGGTCTGGCGGTTCCCGTCGAGCACGCCGGTGGGCAGGTTGACGTTGTGGGCGGCCAGCGCGGCCTTCACCTCGCTCAGGGCGATGCCGCGGCTGGCCAGGGCCCGCGGGTCGAGTTGGACGCGGAGCGCATATTTCTGCGAGCCGTAGACCTGGACCTGCGCCACGCCGTCGATGGTCGAGATGCGCTGGGCCAGGATGGTCTCGGCGTATTCGTCGACCACGGACAGCGGCAGCGTCGGCGAACTGAGCGCGAGGTAGATGATCGGGGCGTCGGCCGGGTTGGTCTTCCGGTAGGACGGCGGCGCGGGCATGTCCGTCGGCAGGCGGCGCTGCACGGCGGCAATGGCGGCGGCCACGTCCTGCGCCGCGGCGTCGATGTTGCGCTCGAGCGCAAACGTCATCGTGATCTGCGTCGAACCGATGCCGCTCGTCGAGACCATCGAGTCGATGCCCGCGATCGTCGAGAGCTGCTGCTCGAGCGGCGTCGCCACCGCCGACGCCATCGTCTCCGGCGTCGCGCCGGGCAGGCTGGCGCTCACCACGATGGTGGGAAAGTCGACATTGGGCAGGTCGCTGACCGGCAGCAGCCGGTAGGCCATGAGGCCAAAGACGCAGAGCGCGACGGTCATGAGCGTCGTCATGACCGGCCGGCGGATGCAAAGCTCGGGCAGGTTCATGGCGCGGCACTCCCGCCCGCGCCGGCCGTGACGGTGGCGGCCGCCAGGGGTTTGACCTCGATGCGGGCGCCGGGCACAAGGCGCAGCTGGCCGTCGGTCACGACGGTTTCGCCGGCCTTGACCCCGCTGGCGAGCAGCGTCGAGTCGTCGAACGTGCGCAGCACCGTCACCGGGCGAAGATCGACCGTGTGGTCGGGTTTCACGACGTACACCTGCGCGTTGTCCTGGCCGGTCTGCACCGCCGCGCTGGGCACGACAATGGCGCCGCGGTCGAGGCCGGTCTGCGTCTGCACGCGCACGAACTGGCCGGGCCAGAGCGCGTGGTCGGCGTTTTCAAACAATGCCTTCAGCACGATCGTGCCAGTGGCGGGATCGACGGTGTTGTCGACGAACGTGAGGCGGCCGTCGCCGCGGGAGAGACCAGTGGCACTGTCGGTCACGAGCACCTCGACGTTGCCGGCCGCCATCGTGGCGCGGATGGCCGGCAGGCTGTCCTCCGGCACGGCATAGGCGACCGAGATGGGGGTGAGCTGGTTGATGGTGACCACGGTGAAATTATTGTCGTTGGCCTTCATCAGCGCGCCCTCGTGCAGCAGGAGCTGGCCGGTCCGCCCGGCGATCGGCGCGCGGATTTCGGTGTAACCGAGCTGCAGCTCGGCGTTGGCCAGCGCGGCCTCGCGGGCCAGCACGTCGGCCTTGGTCGTCTCGGCGCGCGTCTGGTACTGCGCCAGCGCCTCCTTCGAGATCGCCGACTGCTGGTCGAGGTGCGAGTACCGGTCCGCATCGACCGCCGCCTGGCGCGCCTGCGCCTGCGCCGTCGCGAGCGCGGCCTGCGCCTGCTGCAAGGCGTTTTCGAAGGGCCGCCGGTCGAGCGTCACCAGCAGGTCGCCAGCCTTGACGTCATCACCCTCCTTGAAATGCACGGCGGCGATGATGCCGTCGACCTGCGACTTGACGTTGACGGTGCGCAGGGCCTGGACCTTGCCGATGGCTTCGACGCGGCGCGGCACGTCGCGCTGGACGGCGGCGGCCGTCTGTACCGGGACGGCCGGCGGGCCGCCGCGGGCGGACTGGGTGCGGCCGCAACCGGCGGCCAGCAGCAGGGCGGCGGCCGCGGAAAACAGGATGACGGGACGTGAGTTCATGGAAAATCAGGCGGACTGGGCTTCGAGTTGCAGGAGATTGGCCTTGATCGTGGCGAGGTCGTCGACGAGCGCGGCGCGCCGGTCGGCGGGGATGCCGCTCAGGTAATCGCTCCGAAGACGATTGGCGCGGTCATCAAGTTGCGCGATGACACGCGCGGCCCGCGGCGTCAGCTCCAGGCGATAGGCGCGGGCGTCGGCCGCGTCATCAGTGCGGCGGATCCAGCCCGCCCGCTCCAGGCGGTCCGCCTGACGGCTGACGGAAATCTTTTCCACCTGGAGGAGTTCGGCCAGGTCGCTCTGCGTACAGCCAGGATGGCGCCGCAGGTAAAGCAGGAACAGCCATTGGGCGCGGGTCAGCCCGATGTCCCGGACGCGGCGGTCAAATTCCTTGCGCGCCAGCCGGTTGATGTCGGCAAGCAGCACGCCGACATTGCGCTCAAGGCTGGGGCGGGGCGAAGACACGAGCCGCAACTGGTAAGCTAGCTTACCATCTCAAGCAAGTGCGTGGTTCCGGTATTTCGCCGGATTTTACATCAATTTTAGAAATCGATTTTCGCGCAAAATTAAACCCACCGCCGCGGTTTCTGTCTCCCCGGTTGTCAGTCCAAACCCACAACCAAAGGAGATCCACGTTATGAATCAGTCCACGCTCCGAACCCTCCCTTGTCTTCTCGCCCTGGCGTCCGCCGCTTACGCGGGCCCCGTGGCGGGCATCGCTGGCGCGGCGGCCGGACATGCCGCGCTGCCCATGCCCGCGGCGCAACATGTCCCCACCATGCCGCCTCCTCCGCCGCCGTCGGTCTCCGCCAGTGCGGCGGCCCAAGGCGCGGCGGCGGCCGCCGGCGCCGCCGGCGCCGCCAGCCAGGCCGGCCAGGTCGCGGTCCATCCCGGCACGACCGGCGTAAATGCCAATGCCACCACGCACGCCTCGGCGACCGGCCAGGCCCATGGTCTCGCTGTAGCCACCGTCGTGTCCGGTGGCGCCGCCGCCGACCTCGACGTCTCGTCGGTGGTGAAGACCATTCACGACGCGAGCTTCGCCACGCGCGACACCGTGGCGGGTGAAGTGCAGACCCGCATCGATGCCGGCGAACACCATCTGGCCGACCTCGAAGCGCGGGCCGATATGGCCGGGAGCAAGGCCAAGTCGGATTTCGCCTCCGCGCGTCGCGAGGCGCGGGCGAAGCAAAAGGCCGTGCGTGCCGACCTGAAGGCGGCCGCGAAAGCCAGCGGTGACAACTGGGGCCGCATCCAGTCGGACCTGGCCAAGGATTACCGCGCGTACGCCGATGCCGTCGTGCAGGCCGAAGCCGCGGTGAATACGTCCGCCGACAAGGACTAACCACAACCACGCTCCACGCACAAACCCGGGCCGGAGGCGCCATGCTTCCGGCCCACCTTTCATCCCACCATGAAAACCCTCCTCACCTTGCTCCTGCTCCCTGCCGCCGTCTTCGCGGCCGACAATGTCGCCCCCGTTGAGTCGACCTCGCCCGCCAAGATGACCGCCGGCGTCGGCGTCGATTTCAGCCGCGGCGATTATGGATTTTCCAGCGATACCGACTATCTGTCCGTGCCGTTGAACCTGACGTGGGAACGCGGCTCGTGGTCCTGGAACGCCGCCATTCCTTATGTGACGCTGCGCGGCCCGGCCACGGTCGTGGGCGGGGGCGGTACCCCGCGGGTCACGACGGCGTCCACCTCCGGCCTGGGCGACGTGATCGTTGGCGCCACCGATCGCTTCGTGACCGGTGCGGATCGCCTCAATGCGGCGTTCACCGGTCGCATCAAGCTCCCGACGGCGGACGACAGCCGGGGCCTGGGCACCGGGCGGACCGATTTCTACGGGCAGTTTGATCTCTACGAGACCTTTGGTGACTACACGCCATTCGCGAGCATCGGCTATCGTGCGCTGGGCCGCAGCACCGTCTACCCGCTCAAAAGTGGCGCCTACGTCGGCCTGGGCTCGCACCTGCGATTGTCCTCCAGCTCGGTGCTCACCCTCGGCTGCGACTGGGGCCAGCGGATTCTCGACGGCGGCCCGTCAACCAGCGATGCGACGATCACCCTGACCACCGGGCTCGATGCCCCGTGGCAGTTCGTGGTGTACGCGCTCAAGGGTTTCACCGACGCCAGCCCGAACTTCGGCGGCGGCCTGTCGCTGGCGCGGCGCTTCTGATTTCTAACTGCGGTCGTGGCGCGTCCGGTTGCGGCGGGCGCGCCCCACCCGATACCTGCGGTCGCCACGGGCCTGACCGGGCGGAGGCTGGCGCACTGCCGGAATAATTTCCGGCGCCGGTCCTCCCACCGGTCCATGCACCTTCGTTCCCTCCGCCTGCTCCTCGCCCTTTTTGCCCTGCCGCTTGCACTCCGCGCGGCGCTGGCCCCCGCCGCCACGGCCATCACGCCAGTGAAAACCGGCGCCAAAGCCCCATCGGCTGCGGTGCACACCGTTGATGGGTTGGCCGTCGAACTCGCTTCGGTCCTCGCCGGAAAACCTACCGTGCTGATTTTCTACCGCGGCAGCTGGTGCCCGTACTGCAACCGGCACCTCGCCGCGCTTGCCGAAATCGAGCCGCAGCTGCGCGAGCTTGGCTACCAGATCGTCGCGATCAGCCCGGATGAGACCGCCGGGTTGCAGGCCATGGCCGCCAAGAACCATCTCACCTATCGCCTGCTCTCGGATCATGCCATGGCCGCGGCGTCGGCTTTCGGCGTCGCCTTCCGCGTCGATGCGGCGGGAGTCGCCTCGTACCACGGCTACGGGATCGAGCTTACGCCCGTCCCGGGCGAGCCCGACGCGCGCTGGCTGCCCGTGCCGTCGGTGTTCATCATCGACCCCGCCGGCGTCGTACGCTTCGCCCACACCAATCCCGACTTCAAGGTGCGCCTTTCGGGCGAGGAAGTGCTCGCGGCGGCGAAAGCGGCGCGCTGAGCGCCACGCAACTCCGCGGGCGCAGAGTCGAGTCTTTTTTTACACGCGACGGACGAGGCGGGCTTGCAGCCGGGGCCGCAGGCGGGCAAGTGTATCCCTCCGCCTTCGGCCGCATGAAAAACTTACGCCCGTTACTTGCGCTTCTGGTTGCGTCCGTTGCCGCCCAGGTCTCCCTGGCTCAGGAAAGCAGTGAGGTGGCTTCGCTGCGGGCCAAGGCCGAGAAAGGCAATGGCATCGCCCAATACAATCTCGGCCTCGCCTACGCCCAGGGCCGCGGCATCGCGGCCGATCCCATCGAGGCTTTTGTCTGGCTCTCCCTTGCCAACGAAAACGGCTCGCGCGGCCGCACGCTCGATGCGCTGGCCGCTTCCTTCGACAAGGCGACCTATGACGCCGCCGTGGAACGCCTCGCCGCCCGGAAGAAGGAATATCCCGGGCTCGTGCGGGTTGCCGCGCCCGCCGCTCCCGCCCGCGTCGAACCGGCGCCCGCCGTGGCCGCCGAGCCGGCGGAAGCACCCGCCTTGCGCGGACCCGCCGCTCCGCCTGGACCTCCGGGCAGCGAGCGCCTCGTGCCCGCGCCTGTCCAGCGTGACGATGCGGCGCTCAACCGCGCCGTCAGCGAACGCGATGCTCTGGCCGCGCGCGTCGACTCCCTTTCCGCCGAGCTCGCCGCCGCGCGAGCCGAACGCGACCGTGCCAGCGGCCAGGCCGCCGACTTGGCGCGCGCCGCCCAGGCCGCCCGCGACAACTCCGGCGCGCTCGAAGCGCAGGCCCGTGCCGCCCAAGCCCAGATCGCCAGTCTCACGCGCGATACCGATGCGCTGAAGGCCGAGCTGAGCCAGACCCGGCAGGCCTTCGAGGCGCTGCAACGTGCGCCGAAGCCCGCCCCCGATACTGCCGCGCTCGACCAGAAGACAAAAGAGCTGCAGGCCGCCCTGGCCGACCTGGAGTCCGCCCGGACGTTTGGGCGCGAGGTCGAGACCACCCTCAACAAAGTGAGCGACCAGAAGTCCGCGCTCGAGACGCAGGTCGCCGCCTTGTCCCAGGCGAAGGCCGAAGCCGCCGCCAACGCCGCCGCGAGCGCCCGCCAGCTCGGTGAACTCCAGCAGCAGGTCGCAACCCTCACGGGCGAAGCCGAAAAATTGCGCCAGGAAGCCGCCGCGGGCGCCGGCAATGCTTCGGCGCTGGCCGCGCTCAAACAGAATCTCGCCGCCGCCGAACAGGCGCGGGACGAGGCGCAGCGTCAACTGACCGAGGCGCGCAATGCCAAACCTTCTTACCCGGACCTCTCCGGTCGCGTGGCGGAATTGGAGACAGCGCTCGCCCAAGCGCGCAGCGCGAAACCGTCTTACCCCGATCTATCCGGTCGCGTGCAAGAACTCGAGCAGTCGTTGGCCGCAGCCCGCAGCGCGAAACCGGCCTACCCGGATCTGTCCGGCCGTGTAAGTGAACTGGAAAAATCGCTCGCTGCGGCGCAAAACGCGAAACCGACCTACCCGGATCTGCGTGATCGCGTGCAGGAGTTGGAGTCGAGCCTCGCGGCCGCCAAATCCGCGGCGCCGCGCTATCCGGACCTGTCCGGCCGCGTGCAGGAACTCCAGGCGCGGGTCGCCACCCTGCAGGAATCGTCCGATCGCATTGTTCAGTCCGATGACGCGCTGAAGGCCGCTCTGGCGGAGCGCGACAAACAGCTGCGCGTGGCGCAAACCGAAGCAAGCGCCGCGGCGCAAAAGCTCGCCGCCGCCGAGGACACCGCGCAACAGGCCCAGGCTTCCGCGCAAAACCTGCAGGCCGAACTGGTGCAGTTGCGCCAGCGTCCGGCCGCGCCGAGCTATCCCGACCTTTCCGGTCGCGTGCAGGAATTGGAGGCGGCCCTCGCTGCGGCGCGGAGCGCCAAGCCCGCGTACCCCGACTTGTCCGGCCGCGTGCAACAACTCGAGCAGGCGCTGGCCGAGGCGCGTAATGCGAAGCCGGCGTACCCGGATCTGTCCGGCCGGGTAAGTGAATTGGAAAGATCGCTCGCTGCAGCCCAGAGCACGAAACCGGCCTACCCGGATCTGTCGCGGCAGGTCGCCCAGCTCGAGTCGCAAGTCGCGACCCTCATCAAGGACAAGGCCAGCGCCCAGGCGAAGATTGCGGGCCTTACCACGGAAGCGGAAGCCGCGCGCGTGGCCCAGAACCAGCTCGGCGCCGCTCTCGCGCAGGCGCAGCAGGAGAAGGAGCAGCTCACCACCGCCAGGAACACGAGCGAGCAACACACCGCGGAACTCGCGCAGGTAAACGATAAACTGACCGCGGCCGAGAAACAGGCCGCCGGACTCCGGCAGGAGCGCGATGCCCTGAGCGGGAAACTCGCCGAAGCCACCGCGAATGTCTCGACCTTGCAGTCCGATCGCGAACGGATGCAGAAGATGCTGGCCGATGCCGGCCGGCAGCTGCGCGATGCCTCGAATGCGGCGAGCCGGACCAAGGACCTGGAGGCCCAGATCAAGAGCCAGGCCGCCGCGGCCGAGTCGGCCCGCGCCGGCCAGGCGGAACTCAAGGCGACGGTCGCGAAGCTGGAGCAGGACAAGGCCGCCCTGGGCGCGCAGCTCCAGGAAGCGCGCAATGCCGCTCCCGCCTACCCGGACTTGTCCGGCCGCGTGCAGGAACTCGAAACCGCGCTCGCGTCCGCGCGCAACGCCAAGCCCGCTTATCCGGATCTGGCCGGCCGCGTCAGTGAACTGGAACAATCGCTTGCTGCAGCGCACAGCGCCAAACCCGCCTATCCGGACCTCTCCGACAAGGTGCGTGAGCTCGAGAGCCAGAACACCGCGCTCCAGGCGACGGTGGCCGCCTCCACGGCGGAGCTGGCGGACGCGCGCAACAAAATCGCGGCGAAGCCCGCGTTTCCCGATTTGAGGGACCGCGTCAAGGAACTCGAGGCGTCGCTCGCCACCGCCCAAAACGCGAAGCCCGCCTACCCGGACCTCTCCGGCCGCGTTCAGGAGCTGGAAGAGTCGCTGAGCGCCGCCCGCAGCGCCAAACCTTCGTATCCCGATTTGTCCGGACGCGTGAAGGAATTGGAGGAATCGCTCGCCGAAGCGCGTAACGCGAAACCGGCGTACCCGGATCTGTCCGGTCAGGTTGCCGAACTCCAAGCGCAACTCCAGGAGCAGCGAGCCACGGCCGCCCGCACCACGACGGAACTGGCCGGCCTGCAGGGACAGCTCGCCGCGGCGAAGAACGCGGCCCCCGCCTACCCGGATTTGTCGGGACGCGTCAAGGAGCTCGAAGGCTCGCTCGCTGCCGCGCAAAACGCCAAACCCGCTTACCCCGACCTCACCGATCGCGTGCAGGAACTGGAGACGGCCCTGTCCGCGGCCCGCAGCGCCAAGCCCGCGTATCCCGATCTTTCCGGCCGGGTCGCCGAACTCGAAGGCCAGGTTGCTTCGCTCACGCAGGCCAAGGCCGATGCCGAACAGGCGGCCCAGGCCAAGCCGGCCTATCCCGATCTTTCGGGCCGCGTGAAAGAGCTGGAAGGTACGGTCACGACCCTGACCCGGCGCTTGTCGGCGGCCGAGCAGGCGCGCGGTGAAGTCGCCAAGCAATTCGACGATTACAAGAGCACCACAATCGCCAGCCAGCGCGATGCGGCGAACCAGCAGGCCCAGCTGAGGATGCTCGAGTCCGACAAGGCGTCGCTCCGCCGTCAGCTCGAGACCGCGTCGGTTGACGCGGAAAAACTGCGGGCGCAGGTGTCCAGCTTGAAAAACGCGCCCGGGCGCCCCGACCTGTCCGGTCGCGTCAAGGAATTGGAGACCCAGGTCGCGGCCGACGTGGCCGCCGTCGCCGCCGCCAAGGCCGAGACGCAAGAGGTCCGCGACCGACTGGCGGAGGTCGAGAAGGCTCGCGATGCCGCGACCCAGCTCGCCGCCGCCAAACCGGCCGCGCCGGCGTATCCGGACCTTTCGGGTCGAGTGCAGGAACTCGAGGCCCAACTCGCAGCGGCGAAGAACGCGGCGCCCGCCTACCCGGACCTTACTTCGCAGGTCGGCGATCTCCGCAACCAGGTTGCCACCCTGACGGCGGCGAAGGAAGCCGCCGAAAAGGCCGCGGCGGCGAAGACCGCGACGCCGGCCTACCCGGATCTTTCCGACAAAGTCAACGAGCTGCAGACGGCGCTGGGCGACGCCACCCGCCAGCTCGTCGCCGCCAACGCGGCGCAGGCTGACCTGAAGCACCAGCTCGATGGCGTCACGACCGCCCTGCAGAATTCGGCCAAGGAGAAGGGCGGCGAGGCCGACCAACTCCGCCGTGAACGCGACGAGCTTTCCGGCCGTCTCACCAGTCTCGCCGGTGAGGTTGCGCAACTGCGCGGCGACCGCGAGCGGATGCAGAAGATGCTGGCGGATGCCGGCCGGCAATTGCGCGATGCGTCGGGTGCCACGAGCCGCGTGAAGGAACTCGAGACCCAGCTGGCCGCGCAACAGGCCGCGGCTTCCGGCGCCCAGGCCGAAACCGCCCAAGCCCGCGAGCAGTTCGCCGCCCTGACCAAGGCGAGGACCGACGATGCGGCGAAGCTCGACGGCTTGCAGGCGCAGCTGACGTCCGCCATGGCCGAAGCCGCCGGCGCCAAACAACAGCTCGCCGAGCTGAACGCGAAGGCGGCTGCTCCCACCACGCCCGCCTATCCCGACCTGTCGCCTCGCGTCCACGAATTGGAGGGCCAGGTTGCTTCGCTGACCCAGGCGAAGGCCGAGGCCGAGAGGGCGGCCAAGGAAGTGCCCGCCGCGCCCGACTATCCCGATCTGCGCGACCGTGTGAAGGAGCTGGAGGCGCAAGTCACCACGCTCGCCCAAGCCAGGGACGAGGCCGAAAGGGCCGCGAAGGAAGTGCCGGCCGCCCCCGAATATCCCGATCTGCGTGACCGGGTGAAGGAACTCGAGGCGCAGGTTGCGGCCAAGCCCGGCGCGCCCACTCACCCGGATCTGTCCGGACGCGTCCAGGAGTTGGAGGCGGCGCTGGCCGAGGCGCGCAATGCCAAGCCGTCCTACCCGGACCTGTCCGGCCGCGTGAAAGAACTTGAAGAGTCGTTGACCGCAGCCCGCAGCGCCAAACCTTCGTATCCGGACTTGTCCGGACGGGTGCAGGAATTGGAAGGCCAGGTCGCCTCGCTCACGGACGCGAAAGCCGCCGCCGAAAAGACCGCGGCGGAAAAACCCGCCAGCCCGGCCTATCCCGATTTGTCGGATCGCGTGAAGGAACTCGAAGGCGCGCTCGCCGCTTCGCGCAACGCGAAGCCAGCGGCCGATCTTTCCGGCAAGGTCAGCGAACTCGAGGCCACCCTCGCCGCCACCAAGCAGCAACTGGCGGCCGCCACGACCGAAGCCGCCACCGCGAAGCAATCGCTGGCCGCCCTGCAGACACCGCCGGAAGCCGCGGCGAAGCCGGCCGCCGCGACGGAGCAGGTTGATGTCGCCGACCTGCAGCGTCGCCTCGCCGAGACCGAGGACAAACTCGCGATCTCGCTGCGCGGTTATGCCGTCCTGCAGAAAGAACGCGACGAACTGAAGAATGCGGCGTCCGCCTCCCCGGCGCCCGCGGCGACGGCGCCAGCCGCCGCGCCGGATGCCACCGTGCTGGCCGAGAGGGACACGTTGACGAAGCAGGTCGCCGACCTGAACGCGGAGGTCGCCCGCCTGAAGGCGGCGGCCGCGCCCGCAACCGATACTGCCGCGCTCGCCGAAAAGGATGCGCTGACGAAGCAAGTCGCCGACCTGAACGCCGAAGTCGCGCGCCTGAAGGCCACGGCACCCGCGCCCGCGGATGATGCCCTCAAAGCCGAGCGCGACACGCTGGCGGCTCGCGTCGAATCGCTCACCAGCCAGGTCGCGAGCCTCCAGTCCGCGGCCACGGCGCAATCGTCCGCGCAGCAGCAGCTCACCGCGCTCGCCGCGGAACGCCAGAATCTCGCCGCCCAGCTGGCAAGCGCGCAAGCCGAGGCAACCCGCGCCAACCAAGCCGTGGCCGCCCTGCAGCGGAACAGCAACCAGGGCACGAACGAACTGGCCGCCACCCGGGCGCTCGTGCAGCAGTTGCAGGGCAGCAACACCGTGCTGGCGCAGGAGAACTACCAATTGAAGACGATGTTGGCGCGTTCGGTGGGCGGACCCGCCCCGGCCGTGGGCGCCCCGACTTCGGCCCAGGCGGCGGCACCCGTCGCCGTTCCGCCGGCCACCCCGGGCCAGCGTACCCACACCGTGGTCGCGGGCGATTCGCTGTCGCGGATCAGCCAGCGCTACTATGGGACCGCCAATCGCTGGCAGGACATCTACGCCGCGAATCGCGATCGCGTCGCCGACAATGGCGCCCTGCGCGTCGGCGTTGTCCTGCGGATCCCGTGAGCGAACAGGGACGGCGGGGCCGGGAGCCCGCCGTCGTTTGGCAGGATTCAGCGATCTCGCGCCCCAGATCCGGCGAACCGCGGTGATGCACACGCGGCGGTGAGCCGCGGCCTCCGCTGGAATTGATTCGCCCCGGGCGCGGGCGACTGCTGCGCTCCGGCCATGGCAACCATCGGATTTATCGGCACGGGCGTCATGGGCCGCAGCATGGCGGGACACCTGCTTCGCGCCGGGCACACCTTGCACGTCCACAATCGCACCCGCGCGAAAGCGCAACCGCTGCTCGAGGCCGGGGCGCACTGGCACGACCATGCCGGCGCGGCGGCGGCCGCGGCCGAGTTCGTGTTCACCATCGTCGGCTTTCCCACCGACGTGGAAGAGACCTATTTCGGCCCCGACGGCGTCCTGGCCCGGGCGCGACCGGGCGCGGCGCTGGTCGACATGACGACCTCCAGCCCGCTCCTGGCGCGGCGCATTGCCGAGGCCGCCGCAGCCAAGGGCCTCGCGGCCCTCGACGCGCCGGTTTCCGGCGGCGACATCGGCGCCCGCGACGCGAAGCTGGTCATCATGGTCGGGGGCGAAGCGGCGGCGTTTGAGCGGACGCGACCGTTGTTCGAGCTCATGGGGAAGAACATCGTCTTGCAGGGCGGTCCCGGCGCGGGGCAGCACTGCAAGATGGCCAACCAGATCTCGATCGCGTCGATCATGATGTCGTGGTGCGAGGCGTTGACTTACGCGAAGAAGGCCGGCCTCGACCCCGCGCGTGTCATCGAGAGCATCGGCGGCGGCGCCGCCGCGAGCTGGTCGCTCAACAACCTCGCGCCGCGCGCACTGCGCGGCGACTTCGCGCCGGGATTCTACGTGAAGCACTTCCTGAAGGACATGCGCATCGCGCTCGAATCCGCCGCGGCGATGCAGCTCGACCTGCCCGGGCTCAGACAGGCGAAGGCCCTCTATGACGAAGTGGCGGCGCGCGGCTGGGCGGACGACGGCACGCAGGCGTTGTTCCGGCTCTATCAGGCGCGGGCCTAAGCCCGCGGGTGGAGTCCGCACTCCGTGCGGGCTGAACCTGCGCGGCGTGACGTTTCCTCCCTTCCTACGGTAGCTGCGTGAGCCCTTCCGCGCGGATGTGCCACGTACCGTCCTTCGGAAATCCCGGGAACTTCTCCGCGCACCCTTCCCACCCGCCAATCATCAGCGCGACGGCCGACAGGAATGAGCCATTGCCGGGGAGATAAACCGCGATTTCGCGCCGGCCGTTCTGGTTGTGCGCCCGGTCGCTCCCGACCGGGGCGTGTCCGTTGGGCAGGTAATGGTTGTTCGGGCCGTCACGCATCAGCACCTCGATTGCATCTGCCGGCCGGCCGAGCCGCGTGGCGGTCATCGCCACCATCGGGTAGTCCCAGCCCCAGATCTTTGCGGCCCAGTCCCACTGCTGCAAAACGCCCGTCAACGTCCGGTCCATCGTCGCGCGGTCGACGTCGGGCCCGCCGGGCAGGAAACCGAGGGCCATCAGCATCTCGGGATGGTCGTGTCGCGCGGCGACGTCCGTCCAGGTGTCGGGATGCGATTCCAGCGCCGTGTATTTGCCGTCGACCACCGGTAGCGGCGACAGCTTCGCGAGCCTGGCATCCCAGTCCGCGTTGCGCGGCAAGCCGGACCGCAGCCGCCAGCGCTGTGCCGTCTCGAGGCCCCACCGCCAGTAGGCCAGCTCGTAGGCCGGGTTCTGGCTCGTGGCCGGGTCGTGAATCTCCTGCGCAATCCACAAGGGCGGTCCGAGCACGTAGCGATCGCGCTTCGGGTCGAGCTTCAGCATCGAGGCCATGCAGTCGGCGGTTTCGAAGACGAGCTCGCGGTAGTGCTCGATATTCTCCTGCGAGGGCGATTGCCGAAGCAGAAGGTCGCAGAGGTAGATCAGGTGCGGTTGGTTCCAGACGAGGAGCGGGTTGCCCCCGGGGCTCTCGCGATCGTCCGGCCCGACCATCTTCGCCCAGCGCGCGCCGCGCAGCCCGCGCTCGGCTGCGAGCGCGCGGGCTTCAGGCAAATGTTGCCGGAACCATTCGAGGTTGCGTTTCGCCAGGTCCGTTTCGCCCCAGAGGATGAAGTGCGCCGTGCTCCACCAGATCATCTCGGTATGGTGCTTGCCGTACCACGTGTCACACGTGAGGCCGCTTTCCTGCGGCGGCACGTCGCCCGCGCACTGCGCGGCGGTCAGGTACCGCGACAGGATGATTCGCTCCTCGACCTTTGGTGCGAGCGGGTTGGTGCTGCCGGTGAAATCCACCGCGGCGCCGGCTCGCCAAAATTGTGGCCATGCGATTGCACTCGCTGCGGCAACCTCCTCGGCCGAATTCGGCAACACGGCGCGGGATTCGGATGAGAACCGGACCGAGACGTCCAGCTTCCCGCTGGCCGGCGATTCCGGCCGGATCGTGAAGGCATGTGCCGCCAGCCTTTCGACCGTCGCGCCAACGGACCACCGCAGGGCCACAGAATAGCGGGTGTGGCCGACCTCCCGAATGATCTCTGCGTTTATCGGCGGCGAGGTTCTATCTTTCCATTTGGTCGAAACGGTGAGCGGCGGCTCGGGAACAATGAGTCGCGAGCGGTGTTGTTCATCATGGCTCCAGTCGAGCGGCGGCGTGTTCTTGATCGCCAGGTCGTGTCCGCGGGGAAACGCCAGCCGGACGCGCAATTCTCCGCGCTCGATCAAGTCTGATTCAATTTGGACGCCGACGGTATCGGAGTCGGGGGCGCACGCGGTGGTCACCGTCACCGGCTTGCCGCGCAGCTTGTAGTGGCTCGTGATGATGCCGCGCCAAAGATCGAGCTTCTGCTCCGGCTCCTGGATGTCGTCAGGTTTCAACGGCGTGCCGTCGCTCCACTCGAGCGAGATCTGCCCGAGCGGGTGCAGCTGCGGGTTGCGGCGCAGCCACTCGCCAGCCGGGGTGCCGGCCTTGCTGGGCAAGGCGATCGTCGTGCCATCGGCTTGGATGTAGGTCTCGTTGGCGTCGGCCAGCTTGTAGCCGCGCGGATTGTCCTCCGTCGTCCAGCACCAGCGCGCCAACGTCTCGAGTGGGATGCCGTTGCGGTAATAGTAGTCGGCAAAGGTTTGGAGGCCGGTGACGTCGACCGTGAACGCGAAGCCGCCGTTGCCGACCGTAAGCGGCGAGTCGGGATCGACACGATGAACCACGACGTCGTGCCGTGAAACCAGGGCCTCGCGATCGATGGGCGTGGCGTCGGGCAGCGCCAGCGGCACGGCCGCGGTGCCGTGCTGAAAATGGAAGTAGTCGAAATCGGCCGCTCCCGCACCGCCGTAGCTGTACAGCGCCATCCGCGCCCCTTTCCACTGGCTGAATTGCAGCCGGTTGTCGCCGCCGATCGCGGCGAAGTTCGTGCCGTCGACACTGAAGCCCAGCCGGGCGGTGTCGCCGCGGTATTCGCCGCGGAGCCACACCACCGGGTCGGTGAGTTCCGGACCGGGACCGGCATTCGAAACGATCCGCGTCACGCCGCCCGCCCGCTTCACGCCGGCGAAGCTGAAGAGCTTGCCGCTCATGAACGCCACGCCCGCCCGCTGGCCGTCGGCCAGCCGGCTCGTGTCGAGCTTCACCTCGAACGAGCCGCCGGCGCCCCAGAGCTTTTGCGTCAGCGTGTTGCGCGCGGTGGCCAGGTCGGCCGCCGGCAGCCCGGACAAGCGCAACCAGCCCGGCCGCGCCGCCAGCGACCACGCCGCTGGCACGGGATTGTGATTCCACTGCCATTGCGGCTGGAGCTCGGTCTTGTCGAAATCGTCGCTCGTCTGCGGATGTTCGATGGGCGCGTCCAAGCCGATCACGGGGTTCCGACCACCCGTTAACGGCCGGCCGTGGTCGCCGAACACCGGCCAGTCGTCCTCGCCCCACCCGACGGGCTCCAGGCACGGCACACGGCCGAGGGCACCGGCGGACTTAAAGCCGATGAACCACGCGGTCCCGTCGTCGAGCTCAACGAGGCCACCTTGGTGCGGACCGCCATCGGGCAGGACCACGCAACGCTCATACGGCCCGCGCAGCGAGCGCGAACGAAGGATCGTCTGGCCGCCGCGCTCGACTCCACCTTCGGGCAGCGAGATGTAATACCAGCCGTGCCGCTTGAAGAGCTTGGGTCCCTCCGCTACCGGCCCGCGATAGATCTCCACGCCCTCGTCGAGCAACTGCGATCCATCCGTGCTCATCCGGTGCAGATACAACGGGCCCGCGCCGAGCCGCCCGTGGACGAGCCAGGCTGAGCCATCATCGTCCCAGAATGGACAGGGGTCCTCCCATTGGTCCACCCGCTCCATCACCGCACCGGCCCACGGCCCAGCGGGATCGCGCGCCGTGTAATGCAACAGGCCATCGTGCGGCGTGCAGACGTAGAGATGGAAGACGCCATCGTGATAGCGCAGCGATGGCGCCCAAGTGCCCTGCGCGTAGGCGCGCATCTCGTCGTATTTCGGGTCCAGGTCGAGGTGGTCGAACACCCGACCGACGATCCGCCAGTTTACCAGGTCGCGCGAGTGCAGCACCTGGATGCCCATGAAGTGAAACTCGGAGGCGACGAGATAGAAATCTTTGCCCACGCGGATCACGTCGGGATCCGAATAATCCGCCGGCAGGATCGGATTGCGGTAGGTGCCGTCGCCCTGGTCGCCCCAGGGCAGCACCGGTTCCGGTGTCGCCGATGCCATGCAGGCCAATGTCGCCCACGCCGCGATCAGCGGCAGCCAAGGGATGATTCTCCCGCGCCGCCGCATCATGGTCAGGGCCGCCCTCATGTAAACGCGCCTACAGCTTCTCGTCGGCGATCGCGTCGCGGCGATTCGTCTCGGGAATTCCCGGGCTGTTGTGCACGGCGAATCCCTCGACGTTCTTCAACACGAAGGTCGGCGTGCCCGCGGCTGGGGCGGTCCGGAAGGCGTCGAAGCTCACGCCGGAGACGTGGTCGAGTTGGACCACCGGCCGGGCGTCCGCCTGCGCCACGCGCAGCTCGACGCGCCCGAGATCGAGGTTCTTCACGTGCCGGGCGAACAGGCCCCACGAGGGCATCGTGCCGAGCAGGCCCGGCTCGGGATAATGGTTGCGTTCGAAGGCCGGCACCTCGGCCGCCGCCTGCTCCTTCGTCCCGCCGCCGGCGAAATCAATGAAGATGTTCGTCAGCGAGAGATCCTCGATCGGGTGGCCCGGCTCGCCCACCAACAGGATGCCGCTCTCGGCGGCCACGTTGTGGGCCACGATGTTGTCGATCTTGATGCGTCGCGCCGCACCGACCGTCAGCTCGCCCGGGCCGCGCAATCGCGCACCGAGCCGCACATAGATCGGGGCATTGCCAATGTCGCGCATCGTCAGGTTCGAGATCGCGATGTCCTCCATCAGGCCGCCATCGACTTCCTCCAGCGCGAGGCCGCGGCAGTATTCGAATACGCAGTTCGAGATCGTGACGTTGTGAAAGCCGCCGTTGGCCTCCGTGCCCAGCTTGATCCGGCCGGTGCCCGGGCGCGTCATGACCTTGCGCTGGCGCGTGCCGTCGAGGAGCGTGCCCTCGTCGTAGCCGCTGACCTGGCAGTTGGTGATCGTGATATTCTCCGTCGGGCGCAGGTGACCGAGGCCAAATGATGCCTTCGGGCAGATGCCGTCATCGTAGGGGGAGTTGATGGTGCAATTGGCCACGCGAACGTTTTGGCAGCAGTCGAAGTCGATCCCGTCGCGATTCGTGTCGATCTTGAGGCCGTCGCAGGTCCAGTTGTCGACGCCGGTGGCGAGGATCGCGAAATGCCCGCCGTGGTAGATGGTGAAGTCGCGGAAGATGACGTTGCGGCAATTCTTCAAGGCGATCGACTTGTTGCCCACGCCGGCCGGCAGCGTGTCGCGCCCGGGATAGCCGAAGGGCCCGGATTTCTGCGCCAGGATCGCCGCGCGCACGGCGGGCGGAATGGCGAGGTCCGGCGCCGTCCTTTCCTGTCCGCCCACATCCGTGGTCTTGAAAGCGTGCTGCGCGCGTTCCTCCGGCAGCAAGTCGCGCCGGTTGGATCCCCGGCTGAGCCCCTTGCCGAAGATGCGGCCGGGGCCGGTGATCGCAATGTCCGTCAGGTCCTCGCCCCAGATCAGGCTGTTGTGCCAATGCGAGTGGCCGAAGTCCTCGTAGTATTCGACGTTGGGCACGGTGCCCGTCGTGGGCTCCGGGGCATCGTAGCCAACGGTGAGATCGGGCGACGGTTCCGCCGCGACAATCGTCGCGCCCATATCCAGGTACAGCGCGACGTGGCTCTTCAGGTGGATGGAATAGCTCAGGTAATCGCCGGCACCGAACCAGACCGTGCCGCCGCCAGCCTGGGCCGCCGCGTCGATCGCAGCGTTGATCGCGGTCGTGTCGAGCGCGTTGCCATCGCCCTTGGCGCCGAACGTGCGCACGTCGAAGACGCGGGCTGGGGTCTGGGCGGCCAGGGCGAGCGCGGTGGCGAGCAGGGCGGTGAGCAGCGTCGGTACGGGGTAGCGCATGATCCGGCGAAGTTAGCGGCGCCGTTCCGCCGGGCGAAGCCTTAACTTGGTTAACTCGTTTGACCGTCCGACCGCACGCCATGACTTCTTCCTGTCATGTGGCCGCCGACGGGTTGACTCGCGCCTGCGCGCCGCTCCGAATGGCCGCACCATGTCCCTCCCCTCCTCGTTTGCCGGCGTCACCGTCCACACCAAGGCCAATGTGTATTTCGATGGCCGCGTGGTCAGCCATACCGTCCTGCTGCCCGACGGCGCGAAAAAGACCCTCGGGCTCATCTATCCCGGCAGCTATCACTTCGGCACGGGCGCGCCGGAGCGCATGGAGATCGTCGCCGGCGCGTGCCGGGTGACGCTCGACGGTTCGGCTGCGGCCGCGGACTATCCGACGGGCACGCATTTCGATGTGCCCGGCAAGAGCGGCTTCACGATCGAAGTGAAGTCCGGTCTCTGCGAGTACATCTGCTCGTTTCTCTGAGCCGCGGGCGCATTTTGAGGTGGAACGCGCTGACCTCAGCGCGTTGGCTTGCGCGCGCCGGGCTTGATCGCGCCCTGAGTCCAAGTCGCTCCACCTTCCGTCTCCTTCCCCCATGCGTCGCAGCTGCCTCCTCGCCGCCCTCCTCCTCGCTGCTTCCGTCGCCCGCTTGATTGCGGCCGAGCCCGATGCGCCCCTGCCCGACGGACTCTATGCCGAGTTCACCACGCCGCACGGGCCGGTCATTGTCCGGCTCCATTACCGGCAGGTACCGTTGACGGTCACGAGCTTCGTCGGTCTGGCCGAGGGCACGCTGGCCCCGCGCGACGGACATCCCTTCTACACCGGCCTCACGTGGTACCGGGTCGTGCCGGGCTTCGTCATCCAGAGTGGCAATCCCGGGCTCAAAGACACGGGCGACGTGCCGATACCCTACTCCTTCCCCGACGAGTTTGTGCCGGGGCTGCGCCATGCGGAGATCGGCACGCTGTCGATGGCCAACGCCGGCCCCGACACCAACGGCTGCGAATTCTTCCTGACGCTCGCAGACGACACCCGCCTCAACTACCTTTACACGGTCTTCGGGGAAACGGTGCGAGGGCGCGAGATCCTGCCGCAGATCAAGCCCGACGAGCCCTTCACGATCAAGATCCTGCGCGTCGGCGCCGAGGCACGCGCCTTTCGGGCGAACCCCGAAGCCTTTCAGGCGCTGCTGGCCAAGGCGCGGCACTACCATGGCCCGGCGGAGCCCGGACCGAATGCTTTTTTCGATGATCCCGCCGGGCTCATTCCCCGCGACCCGCCCCGGGCCCGGTATTTCAACTTCAAGCTGGCCAACTTCGCCCAGGCGACCGGCGTGCGAATCATCGGCCGGCTCTTTCCGCATTCGCCGCCGGCGGCCGAAGACGCCGTCCCGGGTGCCTACATGCATGCGCTGGCGGCGAAACTCGGCGTCGATCGCCGCGGCGCCCTCGTGGCGTACTTCGCCGACGAAAAGGACTGGCGCATCTGGTTGAGCGACGAGGCCGCCGACACTTTTCTCGGCCATCCTGCCACGCCCGCCGATCTCGCGACCGAGGGCCCGCTGCACAAATTGAAAACCGCCTTCATTGACGCGGCGGTCGCCGAGGGCGATGCGGCCTATGCGCACACGCAAAAGGAGTCGCCTCCCGATCGGCCGCCCCCGCCGGCCCAGCAGCTCAAGCTCCAAGTCGACGCCCTGCTCGATCATCTCATCCTCAAGCTCGAACCAAAAACCAAATAACTCACGATCCCGCCATCCTGAGCGCAGCAAAGGATCCCGCCTTGATTGCCAGGCATGTTCTCAGCGCTGGATTCTTCGCTACGCTCAGAATGACATGCCGCCGATATGAGAACCTCCACCGTCATTTCATTCGCGCTTCTGCTCTCCGCGCCGCTCCTCGCCGCCGATGAGGTGCCCGCGCTCGTCGCAGATAAACTCGACGCCGCTTACCCCGCGCTCGACACCTTCTACAAGGACCTGCACGCCCATCCCGAACTTTCGCTGATGGAGGTGCGTACCGCCGCTGCCGTCGCGCGCGAGCTGCGCGCCACCGGTTTTGAAGTCACGGAGCACGTCGGCGGCCATGGGGCGGTGGCGGTGCTGAAGAATGGCGCCGGGCCCGTGCTGCTGATGCGCGCCGACATCGATGCGCTGCCCGTCGCCGAGGAAACCGGCCTGCCCTACGCCAGCAAGGTGCGCGTGACCGACCTCGCCGGTGCCGATGTGCCCGTGATGCATGCCTGCGGGCACGATATCCATGCCACCGTCCTCGTTGGCACGGCGCAGGTGCTGGCGTCGCTGCGCGAGCGGTGGTCGGGCACCCTGTTGCTGGTCGTCCAACCGGCCGAGGAACGCGGGCTCGGCGCCACCGCGATGCTGGCGGACGGTCTTTACTCGCGCTTCCCGAAGCCCGACTTCGCCGTCGCCGAGCACGACAGTGCCACCCTGCCGGCGGGCACCGTCGGCACGATCGAGGGTTATGCGATGGCCAATGTCGATTGGGTCGACATCACCGTGCGCGGCGTCGGTGGCCACGGGGCCTATCCGCAGAACACCAAGGACCCGGTCGTGCTCGCCGCGCGCATCGTCCTCGCCCTGCAAACCATCGTCAGCCGCGAGACGAGCCCGCTCAATCCCGCGGTCGTTACCGTCGGGTCCATCCATGGCGGCACCAAACCCAATGTCATCCCCGACGAGGTGAAGCTGCGGCTTACGCTCCGCTCTTATTCCGACGCGGTGCGGGCGCACACGATCGAGGCGGTCCGGCGCGTCTGCCGCGGCGAGGCCATCGCCGCCGGCATGCCCGAGGACCGCCTGCCGGTGGTCACCGTCATCGAGGACGAGGCCACGCCCTCGACCTACAACGACCCAACACTCACCCGCCGCATCCACGGCGCGCTCACCGCCTGGCTCGGCGCCGACAAGGTCACCACGATCGAGCCCGAGATGGGCGGCGAGGACTTCAGCCAATTCGGCCGCACCGCCGAGAAGATTCCGCTTTGCCTCGTGCGCATCGGCGCCGTCGCCCCGGAGAAGATCGCCGAGAGCGCCCGCACGGGCGTACCGCTGCCGACGCTGCATTCGAGCAAGTTTGCGCCCGTGCCCGAGCCGACGATCAAGACCGGCGTCACGGCCATGACCGCCATCGCGCTGGACTTGCTGGCCAAAAAGTGAACGTTGGCGCCATGCGTCAGTATGCGATCCTCCTGGTCCTCGGGCTCGTGCTCGCCTTCATCGCCTTCCAGGCGCGCACGGGCATTTTTCGCCGCAAGAACCCCGGCGAGCCCGCCAACAAATACATGCGGGAAATCATGCAGGGCCCGACACTGAGCGAGGCCGACGCCACTTGGATCCGGGAACATTTTGACCACGCGCACGTCAACCCCTCGGGCCTGCGTTATGTCGAGCGCCGGCCCGGCAGCGGCGAACCGCCGGCGACCGGCGCGCTCGTGACCGTTCACTACGACGGCTATCTGCTCGACGGGACGAAGTTCGACAGCTCGCGCGACCGGGGTCGGCCGTACTCCTTCCATGTCGGCACCGGCGAGGTCATCAAGGGTTGGGACGAGGCGCTCGCGACCATGAAAAAAGGCGAGATCCGCACCCTCATCATCCCGTGGTGGCTTGCCTACGGGGAACGCGGCGCCGGGAAGATCCCGCCGCGCGCCACGCTGCGCTTCGAGGTCGAGTTGCTCGACATCCGGCCGGGTTGAACCGGCGGAGCCCGCATTCCGTGCGGGCCGAGTCGCCGGCCACGGCCGACGGCGCGCCCAGCCCGGGAGCGCGGCGCTCACTTCTCCGGCTCGACACCAACCACCTCGAGCGGGCCAAGGTCCACCTTGCCGTCGCGGGTCACGTCGCGGTGCAGGCCGTGGCTGTCCTGGCCGAAATAATGCGCCGCATGCCGGACCATCTGCGCCAGCGCCTGGTCATAACGGCCGTGTTCGCTGACGCTGACCCGCGCGATCCACATCGGCTTCAGTTTCTTTTCCCGCGCCACCGTCTTGAAATCGTAGGCCTGCAGCACGACGAAGTAGCGGTTGTCCGCCACCTCCGCCATGGTGTCCTGGGCAAACGACATGTGGGCGGCGAAGCGGGCCCGGTCGAGCGCCTCCCCATATCCCAGGATGCGCGCGTTGCGGTCATCGAGCCGATCGCGGTCGCGGTTCGCCAGGCTGAGCTCCCAGAGCGCGCTGTCCCTCGCGGCGCCCGCGGCCGCCGCCTCCGGCGATTCCGCTCCGCCCGGTTCGCGGGGCTTGACGGCGTTGTAAGCCGCCAACGCCCTGGCCGCGTGATCGAGCGTGAGGTTCGGGTCATAGCCGTGGCTGCCCTGCGTCGATCCCCAGAAGACGAGGATGAGGAGTTCGGCCTCGCCGGCGTTAAGCGCCGGGAGGTAATTCAGGCGCCGCAGCGGACCGGACACCGTGCGCGCCACGTCCAGGAACTCCATCCGGTCCAGCGCCGGATCGTTGATGCCGCGCGTCCAGCAGCCGCCCTCGCCGAAGACGAATCTCTCCGGTTTGAAGGATTGGTCCGCCAGGCGCACCCGCGTGTAATCGTTCAGCGTCTGCGCCATCACCGCGACGGCCTCGGCCGCCACGGCGGGTCCGCCGGCACCGAGGCTGGCGCCGATGAGGAACCGGAGCCAGGGCCGGCCGTGCTTGGGTGCAGGCGTCTTCATCGCGACAGTGGCTGATGGGCAGAACCGTCGGGATGATACCGCCGGGCCGTGCCAGAAGAAAGGCGCGATTCGGTCCGAGGGCCGGGTCGCGGGCGCCTCACAGTCCCGCGAGGCTGCCGTTGCGCTTGAGCCAGTGTTCCGCCTCGCGCCACCCGGGGCAGACGTCCGCCACGCGGGCCCAGAATCGCGGGGAATGGTTCATTTCGCGCAGGTGCACGAGCTCGTGGTAGCAGATATAATCGCGGACGGCTTCGGGCGTTTGCACGAGCCGCCAGTTGAGCGAGATGGTGCCATGCGGCGAGCACGAGCCCCAGCGCGAGCGCTGGTTCCGGACGGTCACCTGTTTCAGGTCCACTCCGGTTTCGGCGGCGAGCTCCCACAGGCGCGCCGGCAGCTCGATCTTCGCGCGCCGGGCCCATTGCGCCTCGAGCGCGGGCCGCAGGTCGCCGTCCAGCGTCGAAAGATCAAAGACGTCCGCCGCGACGCTGACGGCCGGGTGCGGGCCTTCGCGGGCGAGCCGGATGTCGACCATTTCGCCGCGCCAAAGCACCCGGGTGCCAATCGTCCACTGCTGCGGCGCGCGCGGCCGGCGGTCGTGCCGCGCCCGAGCCCGCGCCAGCCAGCCGGCATGCTCGGCGGCAAAGCGGCGGGCCTCCGCTTCGGAACCGCGCGCGGGAATCGTGACGACCGCAACTCCGTCCTTGCGCAGCGTCAGGCGATAGTGTCGTGCCCGCAGACTGCGCACGAAAACCAAGTCGAGCCCGGCGACGGGCGTCGACGGCGCGATCAATGGCTGCGGATTCTCGCTCACGGGACGTTTCGCTAATGAACACCCGCCACAAAAGCGAGCCGCGAGACAAATGCCACGCGCCGCCCTTCCATTCGGCCCATGTCGCTGGGGCCCCAAGATTTGGCGTCGGAAATACTTCCTGGCGCGCCGCCCGGCCGTTAATTCCCGCTATCAAGTTTTCATCAAACGACAGGTTGTGCCCCCCTTTTTCGCCTGAGGGCTTGCACCTAGAACAGTCTTACGTAGTCTGCACCGACCGAACTCGCAAATGCGGTCCCGTTCACGCCTTCCATACCCAAATCGCGCCGGCGCCTTCACCTTGGTGGAAATCATGGTGGTGGTAGTGATTATTGGCCTGCTGGCCGCGATGGGCCTGCCGGCGTTGCGCCGGGTCAAGATGCGCTCGCAAGCGAGCGCGGTGCAGAACGACCTGCGCACGTTTTCGACGGCGTTCATCACCTTCAACCTCCAGAACGGCCACTGGCCGGCCAACGGCGACCCGCGGGAAATCCCCGCCGAGCTCGGCAATGCCCTGACGAACAACTTCACGCTCAAGTCGCCGATCGGCGGCTATTACAAGTGGAACTATGACGTGTCGGCCGACGGCGTGGATGCCAAGGCGGCGATCGTCATCGTCGGCGATGCCGACAACCCGGTGAGCGATGACGAGGAGCTTCGCCTCCTCATCGATCGCCAGCTCGACGATGGCAACCTCGACAGCGGGAATGTGCAGGTTGGTTCGACCGGCTCGCTGGTCTATATCCTCGAGAAATGAGCGCGCTGTACAAAGTCACGCTCGTGCAGCTCAAGGCCAACGCCCTGGGCCTGGCGCCCGCCGGCGAGAAGATCGAGCTGGGCAACCTGCCGGTCGAGGAAATCTGCCGCCTCGCGGGCAACCTGCAGCTGGTCGCCAGCGTCTCGGACACGAAGGCCGAGCCGGGCATTCTCGTCTATCGCGGCGAGCGTGGTTGGCGCATCGCCGTCCATCGCGGCCGCCTGTGCATGCACAAGAGCACGTCGACTTTCGATGAGTATTGGTCGGTCGACCATGCCAAGGGCTTGGCGGACCTCCCGCCGTTCCAGGTCGAGGCGCCTGCCCCGCAGGTCTCCCGTCGCGTCAAGGTCGGCGAAACGAGCCGCTTCGCCGGGCTGCGCGCCATGGGCGAGGTTGTCGGCCTGTTCGTCATCGGCGTCGGCCTCATCCTGGTCGGCTTCTGGTTCGGCCTGCCGCACAAGCGGCTCAGCGACCTGCCCGCCGGCATCATCGAGGTCACGACGGACGCCGAACGCGCCGCCGTTTTTTCGACCGTGGCCGGCAGCTATGCCACCGGCAAGAAGCCGGGTGAAAGCATCATCGTCATCAGCGCCGATGGCCGCGTCGCCCTCGGGGTCATCGGCAAGGACGGCAAGCCTTCCACGCCCCGCCTCCAGGAGCAGGCCCGCGCGGCCCGCAAGGGCAGCCTCGCCGCCGTGATCGTACCTTCGATCGGCGTGATCGCCGAGATCCCGCCGGACGCCGTCAACGTCGGGCGCGCGAACGGCCGCTGGCGCAAGCTCGTCAACTGAGCTCAGCGGTTAAGGTGGAACCGCGGGGCCGGAAGGGACCATCGCCTGGATCCTTCGCTTCGCTCAGGATGACAGTATCGAAGCCCGGTTCCCCATTGGTGTCATTCTGAGCGAAGCGAAGAATCCAGGGGAGGCCGCGCAAGCCCGCCTACACCTTCTCCAACTTCCACTCGGGCGCCCTGCCGTCGGCCAGGGTCAACCAGGCAAAGCTCGGCGGCGCGTGGCGGTTCGGCCGGGTGATGCAACCGGGATTGAGCCACCGCACGCCACGCTCATCGGTCTCGTCCCGCGGCGTGTGGGTATGCCCGTGCAATACCAGGTGCACGCCGGGCGGCGCGCGGCGCGGGGGGATGTGCACCAGCAGGCACCGTGTGCCGGCGCGTTCCAGCCGCAGCTCGAGCGGCCAGAGGTCGTGACCCTCGTTGTTGCCGATCACGACGTGCAGCGGTTTGCCGAGCCGCTTGAACTCGGCCAGCGTCGCCGGCTCGCACACGTCGCCCAAATGCCAGATCTCGTCGGCGTCGCGCAGGCGCGCGGGCAGCCCCGGCGGATAGCGGTCGTGCGTGTCCGCGATGACGGCGATGCGGGTCACTTGGCCGCCGCTCCCGCCAGCGCCACGTAAGGCTCCTCCCGCAGGTCGGCCGCACGGCGGCCGGCCAGCAGCTGGTACCAGACCCGCGCGCAGGCGACCACGACCAGCACGACCAGCACGAGAAAGGCGCCCGTGACCGCGGCGTTCATGTGCGCGTTGAATATCTGCCGGCCCAGCGCGCCAGCCGCCTCGGGTGTGGCCGACGCGAGCGCCGTCGCCAAGCCGTCGGCCTGCGCCAGAAAACCGATGCGGGGATTCGGGCTGAAGATCAGCAGCAGCCCGGCGCTCATCGTCACCGTCAGCAGCCAGGCCAGCGGCACCAGCGTGACCCAGAGGTAGCGGGCGCGGCCCATCTTGAGCAGCACGGTGGTGCCGAGCGCCAGCGCGATGACCGCCAGCAGCTGGTTGGAGACGCCGAAGATCGGCCAGAGCGAGCGAATGCCGCCCAACGGGTCGATGACGCCCTGGTACAGGAACCAGCCCCAGGCGCCGACCACGAGAACCGTGGCCACGATGTTGCCCAACGCCTCGCGGGTGTCACCGAGCGGCTGCCAGGCATGACCGAGGAGATCCTGCACGAGGAAACGTCCCACGCGGGTGCCGGCGTCGATTGTCGTGAGGATGAACAGCGCCTCGAACATGATGGCGAAGTGATACCAGAGCGCCGTCGCCGTCCGGCCGCCGAGCACACCGGCAAACATCTGCGCCATGCCCACGGCGAACGTCGGCGCGCCGCCGGCGCGGCCGATCATGGTCTTCTCGCCCACGCTCGCCGCCAGTGCCGCCATCTGCGGCTCGGTCACCGGGAACCCGAGCGCGGTCACGCTCGCGGTCACCGCCGCGGGCGGCCCCGCCTGGTTGATGGCAAAGTACTCGCCGGGCGGCATCGCCGCGGCGGCGATCAGCGCCATGATGCCGACACCCATCTCCGTGATCATCGCGCCGTAGCCGACCGTGCGAATGTGGCTTTCGCGCGTCAGCAGCTTCGGCGTGGTGCCGGACGAGATCAACGAATGGAACCCCGATACCGCCGCGCACGCGATCGTGATGAAGCAGAACGGGAAAACGCCGCCCGGCAGGATCGGGCCGCCGCCGTGGACGAATTTGGTCAGGGCCGGCATCTGCAGCGCCGGCGCCAGCCAGATGATCGCGCCGGCAAGCAGCACCACCGTGCCGAGCTTCATGAACGTGCTCAGATAGTCGCGCGGCGCGAGCAGAAGCCACACCGGCAGGACCGACGCCACCACGCCGTAACCGATAATCCACCAAGCGAGAGTTGTGCGCGACAATGTCAGCCAGCCCTCGAGCCGCGTGCCGGTGAGCAGGCTGCCGCCCCAGACCGCCGCGAGCAGCGCCACCACGCCAAACACGCTCACGGCGACCAGCCGGCCGCCCTGGCCGCCCGCCCGCATCATCAGGCCCATGACCACGGCGATCGGCACGGTCGCCGCAATGGTGAACAAGCCCCACGGGCTTTCCGCCAGTGCGTTGACCACGACGAGCGCGAGCACCGCGAGGAGGATCGTCATGATGGCGATGATGCTGACGAGAGCGACGAACCCGGCGAACGGGCCGACCTCCTCATGCACCATCTGGCCAAGCGATTTGCCGCGCCGGCGCACCGAGCAGAACATCACCACGCTGTCGTGTACCGCGCCGCCGAGTGTCGCGCCGATGAGGATCCACAGCATTCCCGGCAGAAAACCGAACTGCGCCGCCAGCACCGGCCCGACCAGCGGCCCGGGGCCCGCGATCGCGGCGAAATGGTGCCCGAAGACGACCCATTTGTTCGTCCGCACGAAATCCTTGCCGTCAGCATGCACCTCGGCCGGCGTTGCCCGCTGCTCGTCCAGCGTCAGCACCTTCGCCATCAGCCACGCCGAGTGGAAGCGCCAGGAAATCGCGAACACGCACAACGTCGCCACGACCATCCAGAGGGCGCTCACGTGTTCGCCGCGCGACCATGCCAGCACCCCGAACGCCACCGCCCCGAGCACAACCACGAGGGTCCAGATGACAACGCGCAGCCAGGGCGTGGATTTCATGGGGTCTGAACCAGCATAGCCATCAGCCGCGGCAGTCAAATCGGTTCCGAGGATCGGTTGTAGGTCGGGCTTTACGCCCGACGCGTCGGGCGTAAAGCCCGACCTTCATTCGTCTTTTACCCAATCCGCTTCGCCGCCGCCTGCGCCTGCAGGCATAGCTCGGCCGCCTTGAAGGCATGCGCCTGCGTCATCGCCTTCTCCGTGCGATTGAGGCAGTCGAGGATCAATTCACCGAAGAACCGGAACCCGACTTGGCCCGCCACATTGAGGTGTCGTTCCCCCTGGTCATCGACGAGGTACAGCTGGTCGCCGGCGGTGTCACGGGCCACGTCGATGTACTTGCGGAGCTCGATGTAACCCTTCGTGCCGAGGATGACCATGCGGCCATCGCCCCAGGTGCCGAGACCCTTCGGCGTGAACCAGTCGACGCGCACATAGTTGCTCGCGCCGTTGTTCCCGGTCAGCGACGCCTCGCCAAAATCCTCGAATTCGGGGCGCTCGGGATGACCGAAATTGCCGACCGCGGCGTGGTTCACCGTCGCGTCTGTCGCGCCGCTGAAATACAGGAACTGTTCGAACTGGTGGCTGCCGATGTCGCAGAGGATGCCGCCGTACTGGTGGCGCTTGAAGAACCAGTCCGGCCGGCCCGTGCCGAGCCGGTGCGGACCGAGGCCGAGGACCTGGATGACCTTGCCGATCGCGCCGCCGTGCACGAGGTCGCCAGCATGCATCGCGCACTCCACGTGGAGGCGTTCGCTGAAATACACCATGTACTTCCGGCCGGTGGCCGCGGTCACCCGCCGTGCCTCGGCGAGTTGGTCGAAGGTCGTGAACGGCGTCTTGTCGGTGAAGTAATCCTTGCCCGCCTGCATCACGCGACAACCGATCGCGCCACGTTCATTCGGGATGGCCGCCGCCGCCACGAGCTTCACCGCCGGGTCGGCGAGAACCTCGTCGAAGCTTCGCGCGACGCGCACCGCGGGAAATTTCTCGCGGAAGGCCGCCACCTTCTGCGGATCGGGATCGTAGACCCATTTCAGTTCCGCGCCGGCCTCGGTCAGCCCGTTGCACTGCCCGTAAATGTGGCCGTGGTTGAGGTAGGCGGCGGCGATCGCGAACTCGCCAGGTTGCACGACCGGCTGCACCTTGCCCTGCGGGGCGTAATTCATGCCGTCGGATTTCTGCGCCATGCGAACTGGGTGCCACCGGCTCGGCGCAGTGTCGAGACTGGAGGACGGGTCGCTGCACCCGCCGTGACTCAACCCGCTCTCGACATCGCGCGCGCCGGCCTAAAGCATCCCGCGCATCGTGGCCTCCTCGAACCCCACCCAGACGCCGGGCCCGCTTGGTTTTGGCCTCGTCGGCCTCGGCATGGTCGCCGACTTCCACGCCCAGGCCATCGCCCAGCTGGCGGGCGCGCGCCTCGTCGGCGTTGCCACACGCAATCCCGCCAAGGCCGCCGCGTTCGCGGCGAAGCATGGCGTGCCCTTCCACACCACCGACCTGGCGGCGCTGCTCGCACAACCCGGGCTCGACATCGTCTGCATCACGACGCCAAGCGCCGCGCATCTCGAACCGGCCCTCGCCGCCATTCGCGCCGGCAAGCACATCGTGGTGGAAAAACCGCTCGAGGTCGACCTGCCGCGGTCCGACGGGATCCTCCGCGCGGCCGAGGTTGCCGGCGTCCGGGTCGCGCCCATCTTCCAAGGACGCTTTGGCGACGGGGCCCGCACGGTCAAGGCCGCCCTCGATGCCGGCCGGCTCGGTCGGCTGGTGCTCGCCAGCAATTACGTGAAATGGCACCGTACCGCGCAGTACTACACCCCGCCGCGCGGCGTGCTGGCCAACGATGGCGGCGGCGCCGTCATCAACCAGGCGATCCACGGGCTCGACCTGCTGCTCTGGTTCGTCGGCCTCCCGTCCGAGGTGGCGGCGTGGTCCACGCGTCGCGTTCACACCGGCATCGAGGTGGAGGACACCGCCGTCGCCGCCCTGAAGTTCCCCGGCGGCGCGCTGGGCGCCTTCGAGGCCAGCACCGCGCTCTGGCCCGGCTGGTCGCGCCGCCACGAGCTCTGCGGCGAGCAGGGCTCCATCATCCTCGAGGATGACCGTATCGTGAGCTGGCAATTTCGCGAGTCGCGTCCGGAGGACGACGCCATCCGCGCCGCGGGCCAGGCCAACAATCTCGGCTCAGGCGCGAGCAGCCCGAGCGCCATCAGTGCCGAGGGACACCGGCGCCAGCTCCAGGACCTTGTCGACTCCATCCGCGCGAACCGCCCGCATGCGCTCGACGGCCGCGAAGGCCGGAAGGCGGTCGCGCTCGTGCGCGCAATCTATGAATCGGCGGCGGCCGGAGGCAAACCGGTGACACTTTAGAAATCCCAAAACTCCAAACGCCAAACAAACTTTTGAAGATCCAAATTTCGAAATTCCCCCCTTTCTATGGCGTTTGGGATTTGGCGTTTGGCGTTTCCCCTCAGAGGCAACCCGCCGGAGGCCGGCCATGACCCCCGCTGCCCCTGTAACCCAACCCTGGTGGCGTTCCTTCACCCGCGAACAGTGGTTCGTCTTTCTCGTCTGCACCTTCGCCTGGTTCTTCGACTGCCTGGACCAGCAGTTCTTCAACCTGGCGCGGGATCCGGCGATGGAAGCCCTCGTCGGCAAGGCCCGCGCCACCGTGGCCTCACCGTATTCGATGTCCGTCTTCCTGGTGGGCTGGGCGGTCGGCGGACTGATCTTCGGCGCGCTCGGCGACCGTTTTGGACGCGCCCGGATGCTCAGCGTGTGTGTCCTCCTCTACTCGGTCTTCACGGGCCTCGGCGCCTTTGCGACCAGCTTCTTTGACTTCTGCCTGTACCGCTTTTGCACCGGATTGGGCGTCGGCAGCGTCTTCGGCCTGGCGGTCGCGCTCGTGGCCGACACTGTGCCCGATGCGTCGCGGGCGCCGGCGCTGGGGCTCCTGCAATCGCTCTCCACCGTGGGCAACATGGTCGCCGGCCTGATCGGCATGGGCATCGGTGCGGTTGCGATCCTGCCGTTCGGGCTCCAGCCCTGGCAGGCGATGTTCCTGGTCGGGGCGCTGCCTGCCCTGCTCTGCGTGCCGATCATCCGCAGCCTGCAGGAGCCCGAAAAATGGCGCCGCGCCCGCGAACACGGTCGGACCGTCGGCGTCCGGTTCGGCTCGTATGCCCACCTCCTCGGCCATCCGCGCTGGCGGCGCCATGCCTGGGGCGGGCTCGTGTTCTGCTGTGCCGGAGTCGTGGGCCTCTGGGGTCTGGGCAACTTCCATCCGAAGATTGTCGGTTCGATTGTCACGGCCCACTTCGCCTCGCTGCACCTTTCGCCAAGCGAGCTCGCGAGCAAACAGGCCTTCTGGCGCTCCGGCGCGCTCCTCCTCCAGAACGTCGGCGGCTTCATCGGCATGATGACGCTGGCGTGGGTGGCGCAAAGGCACGGCCGCCGGTCCGCGATGGTCCTGTCGCTTCTCGTCTCTTTCGCCACGACCGTGCTGTTGTTCTGGGGCCTGCGCGAGTTCAGCCAGATTTTCTGGATGGTGCCGCTGATGGGCTTCGGCACGCTCTCGGTCTTCGCCGTGTACGCCATCTACCTGCCGGAGCTTTTCCCCACCAGCCTGCGCAGCACCGGCACGAGCTTCTGCTACAACGTCGGCCGGCTGGCCGCGGCCACGGCGCCCTTCACGCTCGGCAAGCTCACCGACCGGCTGGGCGGCAATCTCGAGGCCTTCCGCACGGCCGGCCTTTGGGTCAGCCTCGTGCTGCTGCTCGGCCTGCTCGCGCTGCCGCTCCTGCCGGAGACCAAGGACCAGCCGTTGCCGGAGGAGTGAGCGGACCCGCTCGTGGCTGGCACCATGGTGGAGCCCGCACTCCGCGCGGGCTGAATCCGCATGGAGTGCGGATTCCACCACATCGCCTGGTCCCGGCTACGCCCCGGCCTTCCCGCTGCCACTCGTCACGCGTGCGCCATCGGCGCTTTGCAGGTGCAGGATCTCCGGTTCGCCGCTGTGCGCCTCCAGGTACGGCCGGACGATCTCCCGGGCCTCGATCTCGTTCAATGATTCGCTGGTCAGCGCCATCACCGCGCCGCCGAAGCCCCCGCCGGTCAGCCGCGCGCCGTAAACTGCCGGGTGCCCCGTCAGCAGGTCGACGAGCAGGTTCAGCGCCGGGGTGCTGTTCTCGAACAGGAACTGTGAGCTGCGGTGCGAGGCCGTGAGCAGCCGCCCGGTGGCAACGAGGTCGCCGTCCTGCAGCGCCGCCACGGCCGCGTGCACCCGCGCGTGCTCCTCAACCACGTGCTGCGCCCGCCGCCCCGGCACCTCCGGGAGCTGGCTGAGCGCCGCGCGGAGGTCCGCCGGGCTCACGTCGGCCAGCAAGGGCACGCCGAGTGTCGCCGCCGCCTCCATGCATTCGCGGTGCCGCGTGGCATAAAGCCCGTCGATCAGCGCGTGTTTCTCGCGGGTGTTGAAAATCCACAGGTGCGCCGATTCCGGGAAGGGAACGGTCGAGAATGCCGGGCCGCGGCAATCGATGTGCACGAGCCGGCCGGCGCGGCCGAAGGCGCTCGTGCCCTGGTCGAGGATGCCGCAAGGCACGCCGACATACTGGTTCTCGGCGTGACGACCGAGCGCGGCGAGTTGGGCCGGGAGGATTGACGCGCCCTCGAGATCGAGCAGGGCCAGGGCCGTGGCCAGTTCGAACGCCGCGCTGCTGCTCAGCCCGGCGCCCGCGGGGAGGTCGGAATCGACGATGAGATCGAAGCCCACCGGCCGCGGCAGGCGGAAGTCGCGCAGGCTGCGCCACACACCCAGCGGGTAGTTCCCCCAGGCGTCCGCGCCCGCCAGCCGCGTGCCCGGATCGCCGGGCAGTTCGATGCGCGCACCGCTCGTGAAACTCTGGAATCGCAGCCGGCCGTCAGGGTTCGGCGCGGCGGCCACCCAGACATAGCGATCGATGGCCGCGCCGAGCACGGCCCCGCCGTTGTAATCGGTGTGGTTGCCGATGAACTCAACCCGGCCCGGAGCCCGGGCGGTGACCGCGGGTGCGCGACCGAAGGCCTCGTGGAATTCTCGGGCGATGTCCGGGGGCTGGGCAGCGTTCACAAGGAAGGGCCACAGATATGGATTCCGGCCGGCGTTTCAAGCCGGCGCCATTTCCCCGCTTGACGTGAGTCGCAGGTCCGACCACTACCTTGTCTTGACAAGGTAGCTTGTCTTCGCACTCTACTCTTTCCCCTACGCCACCTAGCCAGTCGTCCCATGCCAGATCATCGATCCGCCGCGGAAGCGGCCCCGACGCCTGCAACGCGGTTGACCCCCGAACCCCGGGCCCGCTTAGATGGCGCGAGCATGAGCCCGCCTACGCCCAGCCTGGACGACCTGCGGATCAAACGCCCCGAGCGCCCCACCCCGCGCAGTCCGTTGCCACTCGTTTTCGGCCTGATCGTGGTTCTCGGCGCCGGGTTTGCGGCCTGGTGGGCCTTGCGCGCCAAGCCGGTCGAGGTCCGCACCGCCACGGCGCGCGAACTGGCGGCCGGCGGCGACACCGGCCGCACGGTGCTCAATGCCTCTGGCTATGTCACCGCGCGGCGCGAAGCCACCGTCTCTTCGAAGGTCACCGGCAAGGTCACCGAAATCCTCATCGAGGAGGGCGACAAGGTCGCCGCGAACCAGGTGCTGGCGCGCCTCGACGACTCGAACGTCCTCGGCAACCTGCAGCTCGCGCAGGCCCAGCTTGGCGCCGCGAAAACTTCACTCGATGAAACGCGCGTCCGGCTAAAGGAGGCCGAGCAGGAACTCGAGCGCCAGAAGGCGCTGCTTGGACGCAACGTTTCCACCCAGGCCGATTATGATCATGCCGAGGCCGCGGCGCTCGCCTACAAGGCCCGGCTCGCCCAGCAGGAGACCGCCGTCACCGTCGCCGACCGCACTGTCGCGATCTGGCAGCAGCAGGAGGACGACACCATCATCCGCGCGCCGTTCGGGGGGATCGTCACCTCGAAAAACGCCCAGCCCGGCGAGATGATCTCCCCCATGTCGGCCGGCGGCGGTTTCACCCGCACGGGCATCTGCACGATCGTCGACATGGACTCGCGCGAGATCGAGATCGACGTCAACGAGAGCTATATCAACCGCGTCGCGCCGGGCCAGGAGGTCGAGGCCACCCTTGACGCGTACCCGGAGTGGAAGATTCCCTGCAAGGTCATCGCCATCATCCCCACCGCCGACCGCCAGAAGTCGACCGTTCGTGTGCGCGTGGGCTTTGACCAACTCGAGCCGCGCATCCTGCCCGAGATGGCGGTGAAGGTGGCGTTCCGCGACACGGGCACGGCGGCGTCCACCGGTTCCGCCCGCCTCGTGGTCGTGCCGAAGGCCGCCGTGCTGAGCCGCGATGGCCATGATGTCGTTTTCGTCATCGCCCGAGGCCGGGCCGAGCGCCGGGCCGTCACCGTGGCCAGCGTGCAAGGCGACGAAGCCACCTTGAGCGCCGGCGTGAGCGGTGGCGAAAAGGTTGCGATCGAGGCGCCGCCCGGCCTGGCCGACGGTGCCGCCGTCAAGGAGTCCAATCTATGAGCCAAACATCATCGCCGGGCGAGCCGCTGGTCCACGTCGACAACGTGGACAAGGTCTTTCATCGCGGTTCCGAGGAGATCCATGTTCTCTCCAACCTCAACCTCCGCGTGCCCGTCGGCGAATTCCTTGCGCTCATGGGGCCGTCGGGTTCGGGCAAGAGCACGCTCCTCAACCTCATCGGCGGCCTCGACCGCCCGACGCGCGGCACCGTCACCGTCGCGGGCGACCGGCTCGACCAGCTTTCCGACCGGCAACTCGCGGCCTGGCGCGCACGCCACATCGGCTTCGTCTTCCAGCTCTACAACCTCATGCCCGTGTTGACGGCCGAGCGCAACGTGGAGCTCCCGCTCCTGCTGACGCCGCTCACCAAGGCCGAGCGCCGCCAGCACGTCGCGACCGCCCTCGCCATGGTGGGCCTCTCCCATCGCGCCACGCATTATCCGCGCACCTTGTCCGGTGGCGAACAACAGCGCGTCGGCATCGCCCGCGGCATCGTGACCGATCCCACCCTCCTGCTTTGCGACGAGCCGACCGGCGACCTTGATCGCAAGGCCGGCGATGAAGTCCTCAACCTGCTGCAGGCCCTCAACCGCGAACACGGCAAGACCATCGTGATGGTCACGCACGACCCGCACGCGTCGGCCCGCGCGGCCCGCACGGTGCATCTCGACAAGGGCCAGCTGGGCAATGGCGACGCCAAATGAGCGGCGGCGATGATCCTTCATTTGTAGGGCGGGATCGCCGCATCCCGCCGACGATCATTTCCGGCGGGGAACGGCGATCCCGCCCTACAGCCCCGCGTTCCCGATGAAATTCTTCCATCTCGTCTGGAGCAACCTGAAGCGCCACAAGCTGCGGACGTCGCTCACCCTGCTGTCGATCCTCGTGGCGTTCGTCCTGTTCGGGTTTCTCTGTGCGATCAAGCAGGCGCTCGTCGGCGGCGTGGCCCTCGCCGGCGCCGACCGGCTGATCGTGCGGCACAAGGTCTCGATCATCCAGCTCCTGCCCGAGACCTACCAGGCGCGCATGGAGAAGATCCCGGGCGTCGCCGCGGTCGCCCACCAGACCTGGTTCGGCGGCATCTACCAGGATCCGAAGAACTTCTTCATGCAGTGCCCGGTGGTGCCGGAGCAGTTCATGGCGATGTTCCCGGAGTTCATCTTGCCGCCCGAACAGATGAAGGCCTGGCTGGCCACCCGCACCGGCGCCATCGTCGGCCGCAAGACCGCCGAACGCTTCCATTGGAAGATCGGCGACAAGGTGCCGATCCTGTCGCCCATCTGGCTGCGCAAGACCTGGGAGTTCGACATCGTCGGCATTTTCGATGGCGCGCAGAAGGGCACCGACACCACCTCGATGTTCTTCCGCTACGACTATTTCGACGAGGCGCGGAAAGCCCAGAACTGGGGCACCGGCCAGGTCGGCTGGTATACCATCAAGGTCAAGGACCCGGCGCAGGCCGCGGTCGTCGCCCAGCGCATCGATGACGAATTCGCCAACTCCCCAGCCGAGACCAAGACCGAGCCCGAGGGCGCCTTCGCCCAGGGCTTTGCCAACCAGGTCGGCAACATCACCCTCATTGTCGCCGGCATCCTCGGCGCCGTTTTCTTCACCATCCTGCTCGTCACGGGCAGCACCATGTCGCAGGCCGTGCGCGAGCGCATCGGCGAGCTGGGCGTGCTCAAGGCGATTGGCTTCACCAACGGGCAGGTCCTCGGCCTCGTCCTCGCCGAATCCTGCCTGCTGACCGGGCTCGGCGGCGGACTCGGGCTGGGCTTCGCGTGGGTGCTGACCGCCCAGGGCGACCCGACCGGCGGCATGTTGCCCATGTTCTTCTTCCCCGTGCGCGACCTGCTCATCGGTCTCAGCCTCGCCGTGCTTCTCGGGATCGTCACCGGCATCCTGCCCGCGCAACAGGCCATGCGCCTGCGCGTCTCGGAGGCCCTGCGGAGAATGTAGCCGGCGGCTAAGCCGCCGGAAATTCCAAATCTCAAAAGCACCAAACTCCAAACAAACCTTTGAAAGCCCGAATTCCGAAATTTCCGTCGTTGGCGTCTGGCTCCTTGTTTGGCGTTTGGAATTTGGCGTTTGGCGTTTTTCAGCGCCGGTTTGCCCTTTGTGATTTGGCATTTGGACTTTTCCCGTGAATTGGCTCCTCCAGATTTTCTCCATCACCCGCTTCGGGATCATGAGCATTCCCCAGCGCCGGGGGGCGGTGACGGCCACCGTCATTGGCGTGGCCGGAGTGGTCCTGGTGTTCGTCGGCGTCCTTTCAATTGCGGCCGGTTTCCGGCGCGCCATGACGAACTCCGGCTCCGACGATGCCGCCATCGTCCTGCGCAGCGGTGCCGACACCGAAATGGTCAGTGGCTTCAGCCGGCCCGACACGCGCGTGATCGCCGATGCCCCCGGCATCGCCCATGACGAACACGGCCCCCTCGCCTCGGCCGAGTTGTTCGTGATCATTAACCTCCCGAAGCGTTCGACCGGCACGGATGCCAACGTGCCGCTGCGCGGGGTCGAGGCCGCGGCGTTGCACGTGCGCGACCATCTCCGGATCACGCGCGGCCGCATGTTCGAATGGGGCAAAAACGAGGTCATCGTCGGCGCCGGCGCCGCGCGGGCGTTCGCCGGGCTCGAGATCGGCGGGACGGTCAAGGTCGGGCGCGAAGCGTGGCCCGTGGTCGGCGAGTTCGAGGCGAACGGCGGCGTCGCGGAATCCGAGATCTGGACCGATGCCAAAGTCCTCCAGGCAGCCTATCACCGCGGCGATTCCTTCCAGTCGGTGTACGTGAAGCTCAACTCCGCCGGCGCGTTCTCGGAGTTCAAGGATTCGCTCACGGCCAACCCGCAGGTCAGCGTCAAGGTGCTGCGGCAATCGGAGCATTACGCCGAGCAATCCACGATGATGACGAAGCTGATCACGACGCTTGGCTACCTCGTCGGCTTCCTCATGGCGATTGGCGCCGTGTTCGGCGCGCTCAACACCATGTACAGCGCCGTGGCCGTGCGCACGCGCGAGATCGCCACGTTGCGCGCCCTCGGCTTTGGCACCGGCGCCGTCATTTTCGCCCTCATGCTCGAGTCGCTGCTGCTCGCGCTGGTGGGCGGGGCGATCGGCGGCAGCCTGGCTTATGTCGCCTTCAACAACTTCCATGCCGCCACGATGAACTGGCAAAGCTTCAGCCAGGTGACCTTCTCGTTCGCCGTCACCCCGCAACTGCTCGTGCACGGCATCATCTGGGCGACGGTCATCGGTTTCATCGGCGGTCTGCTACCCGCCATCCGCGCCGCCCGCCTGCCCATCGCCACCGCCCTGCGGGAGCTGTGAGGCCGGTAGATTGGAGGCGGGACGCCCTCGTCCCGCGGGTTGCCGTTCGCGTTTGCGCCTCGCGGGGTGAAAGCGCCCCGCCTCCAGCCCGCACGGAGTGCGGGCTCCACCTCCGGGCGCATCTTTAGCCCGCGCTGCTCAGGCGACCCGCCGGCGCCGCCAGGCCGCCAGCGCGAGCCCAGCGAGTCCGAGGATGGCGGCGTATGTCGCCGGCTCGGGGACGGCGGTGGGATTGAACAAAACGTAGCCGCTGCCATCGAGCCCCGTGACCGTGTAACCGGCCAACGAGATCTGCGAGAGCTCTGCGCCGCTGAGTCCGGAAGCCGAGGAGCCGAAGCGCAGGAAGTCCGAACCCACCGTGAAGTTCATCAGCGTAACAGTACCGAGCCAGGTGGCCGCGCTGCTGTCGGCGAACGCGAGCGTGTCGTTGCCGCCGCCGAAATCGATGAAGGAATTGGCTGACACGGCCAAGCCGTTGGTAAAGGCCGCCGGGCTGAAGGTGCCGAGGGACAGCGTGCCACCGTTGAGGATGATCTGGCTTTGGGCGGTGAGGGCCGAACCCGAGCCGAGGACGAGCGTGCCGCCGCTGATGGTGGTGCTCCCGAGATAGGTGTTCGCTCCCGACAGGGTCAGGTTTCCTGTGCCCGTCTTGGCCAGATTGCCACTGCCGGAAATGATACCGGACAACGTCGTGCCGGAAGCAGAGTTCACCGTCAGCGTCTTGCCCGAGGCGATGTCGATTTTGCCGCTGCCGTTGAGATTCTTGAAGGTCTGGCTGCCGTTGACCTGCAGCGCGACTGTCGCGGCGCTGCTGAGGTTTGTCGCAGATACGCCGGACCAGACGTTGTCGGCGCTGATCTTCAGCGTCCCGGAGTTGATATTCGTCGCGCCGGTAAAACCGCTCGAGCCGCCCGTGACATCGAGGGTCCCGTTGCCCGCGCCGTTGAGGGTCACGGCACCAGCCCCACTGATGGTCCCGCTATATGTCATCGTCTGGCTGCTGTTCGGTCGGAAGTATAATCCGTCACCTCCACTCGTCGCGTTTATGGCTACGTTGCTGGAAAACGTCGCTCCGGCCGTCTGGCCATCGCCGATGGCGATGCTACCCTGGGCAATCGTCAACGAGCCGGTGTAGGTGCCGGCATTGGCACCCAGCAGGGTAAGCTGAGTGGTTCCATTTTTGACGATCGAAGCCGAGCCGGTGATCACGCCCGAATAGGACAGATTGCCGGTCTGGCCGATCGTGAGGCTGGTGAGGGTGCCAAGGTTGATGTTGCCGGTGCCGGCGTTGGTGCCCAAAAAATTCTTGGCGTCGGACAGCGTACCGATGCTCACCGCCGTGGCGGAGCCGCCGAAGGTCAGCGTGGCCCCATACCCGGGGTTGACGAATCCGGTTCCCAGGCCGGAGTTGCTGGCGACGGTCGTGTCGGCCTCGACATAGGTCCCACCGCTGTAGCTGTTGCTGCCGCCGAGCGTGGTTGGCGTCGTGAGGATAAGCCGGCCAGTCCCGGAGATATTTCCGCTGAGAGTGATGGCATGGGTATCCGCGGTGAAGGTGGTGCCGGTTTCGTCGAGTCCACCCGCGCCAATGTTCAGGGTGCCCGTGACCGCGAGGTTATTGGAAATGGTGACGTTGGTCGTTCCCGCCAGCGCGACGGTGTCGCCGTTTGCAACCGTGGCGGTGATGGCGCCGGAGCCGAGGGCGGCACCGCTGTTGACCAGCAGCGAGCCGCCCTGGAGCGTGGTGCCGATGTTGTAGTCGTTGGTGCCGGTGAGCACCACCGCGCCATTCGAACCGGTCATGCCGACGATGAGCGAACGGACATTGTTGGCCTGGACCAGATTGGAGCTGACGGTGAGCGGAGTATCCTCACCCATGTTGACGAGCCCGAGGGCGCCGCTGCTTGGCGCGACGAGCGTCGGGCTGGAAATCGTGGCCCCGGTGAGCGAGCCGAGGAAAATGTTCGTGAAGCCACTCAGGTTGACGGTCGCGTCGTTCAGGTCATGGACGGCGGTGCCGGTACCGCCGTTGACAAATTTGTCAATGGCATCCTTCGAATCGATGCCTAGGATCGACGTGTTTGTATAGGTCCCCATGTGGGAGGCGAAGCTGGAAAAATTCGCGTACGCATTCTCCGTGTAGCCGATGTAGGAACTGGTCCCGAGATTGAAGTGGGCCGTGGTGGGCGCGGCAGTGGCGGAATCGAGGATCACGCCCGAATTCGTCACCGCGATGTCACCGGAGAATGTATTCGCACCCTGGAGTCCGAGAATCATGCCATTCTGGGCAACACCCCCGGAATTGCTGGGAGATACGACGGTGACGCCCGTTGTTCCGCCGTGATCGACCAGATTGCTTTGCACCACCAGGATTCCTCCCTGGCCGCCATAGCCGCCAAAATCATAACTCAGGCCCACCGGCGTGATCGTGCCGCTCAAGACCGCGGAGGTGGCGGAGCCCAGCCGGACCTGGCCGTCGACGAAATGTGACGTGTCGCTGCCCGCAGCAGAAAGGTCGATCGCGCTCGAAAAATTGTGCGGGTGCGCAGCGCTTTCCCCGGTATCGAAACCGATCACGCCGCTGAACGAATTGCGGCTGGTGATCTTATCCAGCACCGCCGTGTCCGTCGGGCCGGAGCCGGTGGGGTTGACGACGCTGACGTAACCGCCGTTGATTGCATGAATGCTCGTCGGCAATGCCGCGGGATTGCTGAAGGCGATCGCCGAGTTGTCAGCGGTCATGCTGTTCATGGAGGTCTGGCTGCCGCTAAGAATGGCTATGCCGGTGCCGTCGCTGTGGATCGTCAGGTCCGTGGCGGACCCCGCGGCCAGACTCCCGCCAAAATTGACGTCCGCTTTGGGAGAGATGTTGAGCGTCGTCGTACCGGCCGCGACATTCACCGTACCGGCCAGTTCGATGGAACCGCTCCCGCCGTTGGCGGCGACGCCAATGGTGGCGCCGGTGGCGACATTGATCGTATTGGTGAGTGTAATATCGCCGAACCACGCCCCAAGCGTTCCGCTGCCACCCACGGAGATCGCGCCCGTGCCGGCGGAGGTGTTCTGTCCGAGGTAAAGCGTGCCAGCCGAGATCGCGGTGCCGCCCGAATAGGTGTTACTGCCGCTAAGCGCCAGGTAGGCCGCGCCTGATTTGGTGAGCAAAAAGCCGCCGGAGACCATGCCGTTGACCGTCAGGTTGGCCCCCGTGGACCAAACCTGGTTCACCGCGGAATCAATCGTTATACCGGAGTTAAAGGTTGCTCCGCCGCTGCCCGAGGCCGTGGTGATGCCCGTGCCAGAAGCGGCAGCGAGAGTGAGCGTGCCGGTGCCATTGATAAAAAACATCGTCGTCGGCGAGGCGTTGCCAAACGTGATGCTGTTCGCGGTGTACGGTAGGTTGTTGAACCCAACGCCGGTGTTTGTCGTCGTACTGAAAATCAGATCGGCATTTGTTCCCGGCACGCTGCCCCCCCAGTTGGCGCCGACATTGAAAACATTGCCGTTGAAACCGCCGACCCATGTCGACTGAGCGAATATTGCAGCAGGGAGCAGGCATGCCGCGGCTACGAGGGACCAAATGCGATAGTTCATGGTGTGGGGTGAAGATGACCGGGAACTGCCGATGCGGGACGGCCGGAGACAACCAAAACGCGTCATGCCAGCAACCTCATTGCAATAGACTAACCCCAAGGCACATGCGCCGATGCAGCGCGGCCGTTAGCATTTCTTCTGCGCGGGCCCGCCGGCGAGCCGGGCCGGGCGAAACAGTCCGACGAGGAGCACCACCTTCCGGCGTTTCATCTCCTCTCCCGGCCCGCATCCTAGGCGACGTCACACCAAGGTCGCGGATTTCTCCTCGGTAATGCGAGACCGAGGCCGCCCAGCAAAGCTGCCATCCGGGACATTGGCGCGCTCCAAGCCCATCCCTTCAGACCCGCTGGCCTAGTGAGATTTGAACCAAAAAAGGCGCTGCGGCCCGTGCGCGCCGACCGTCGCGCTCTGCAGTGAGCTCAATAGAATACCTAATAAGAAAACCGGTGGATTTCCCCCAGCACGTTTAGGGATAGTCGGCCAAAAGTCAGGTACGCCAAAAAGAAGCGGGGTGGACACGCCGCGCTTTCGCTACGACCCCGCTGCCGTTGATCGCTGATACCAGCCGCGCGACTGGTTGCAGACGCGGCAGACGGAGAGCATCACCGGCACTTCGACGAGGACGCCGACCACTGTCGCGAGAGCCGCGCCCGAACCCGGCCCGAACAGCGTGATCGCCACCGCCACCGCGAGCTCGAAGAAATTGCTCGCGCCGATGAGCGCGCCCGGACTCGCAATATTGTGCGGCACCCGGAACCAACGCATGAGCAGGTAGGCGAGCGAGGAGTTGAAATACACCTGGACAATGATCGGCACGGCGAGCAGCAGCACCGCGAACCAGCGATCGACAAGGTTGGCGGCCTGGAAGGCGAAGATCAGTACCAGCGTCAGCAGCAGCGCCGTCACGGTGAGCGGATGGAACCGCGGCAGGAACGCTTGTTCGAACCAGGCCGCGCCTCGCGCCCGCAACAGCAGCGTGCGCGTGAGCCAGCCGGCGGCGAGCGGGATCACGATGAAGACCGTCACGGACGTGACCAACACCCGCGGCGGCACGACGACGTTGGCCACGCCGCAGAGGAACATCACGATGGGGGCGAACGCCACGAGCATGATGAGGTCGTTCACCGCCACCTGCACCAGCGTGTAGGCGGGATCGCCGTCCGTCAGGTAGCTCCAGACGAACACCATCGCGGTGCACGGGGCCGCGGCGAGGATGATCAGCCCCGCCGTGTAGCTGCGGGCCGATGCGGGATCGATCCATCCGGCGAAGACGTGCTGCATGAACAGCCAGGCGAGGAACGCCATGCTGAACGGCTTGACCAGCCAGTTGACCGCCAGCGTGACGAACAGCCCCTTCGGTCGGCGCGCGATGCCACCGATTGCCGTGAAATCCACCTTCAACATCATCGGGTAGATCATGAGCCAGATGAGCACGGCAATCGGCACGTTCACCTGCGAGCCGCGGCCAAATTCCCAGCCACTGAGCGACGCCGTGAACCCGGGTGCCAGCCGGCCGAGCAGGATGCCGGCGGCCATGCACAGGAAAACCCACGCAGTCAGGTAGCGCTCAAAGAACGCCAGCCGCTTCTTCGCCCCGCCCGTTTCGCCATTCATCGCTGCACGGGGTTGCCGCCCGCCAGGGGCGTGCCGGCCGCGATCCGCTCCAAGTCCTCGCGCCGGAAGCCCGCCAGCCGCTCGTCCGGCAGGGCGCAGAGCAAATCAACCCGGCGTGCGATCTGCGAGGCTACCGTGACGAATGCGCGGTATTTCTGCTCTTCCGTCCCTTCCACCGCCGCGGGATCGGGTGAGCCCCAGTGCCCGATGACCGGTTGGCCGGGCCAGACCGGACACGATTCGCGGGCATGGTCGCAGACGGTGATGACGAAATCGAACTTCACGTCCTTGAACTCGTCCCAGGACTTCGAGCGTGCGCCGGAAGCGTCCAGGCCGTAGCGCTCGGAGAGCACGCGCACGGCCAGCGGGTTGACGCGCCCGGTCGGCTTGGCGCCGGCGCTGTGGACCTCGAAGCGGCCGCGGCCTTTCGCCCGGAGCAGGTATTCGCCGAGGATGCTCCGGGCCGAGTTGCCCGTGCAGAGAATGAGAACCTTGAAAGGAGGTGGCTGGCTCATAAATCACGCGCAGTCGCACGATCCCGGGGGCGCCCGGTGCCGGCGTTCGAAACCGATCACCTGTCCCATGCGGTCGAACTCGAAGCGGCAGCAGTCCTGCAGCTTCTTCTTCAGCATGGCCCGGCCGCGGCGCACCCGCGATTTCACCGCGGCGAGTGACAGGTCCAGGCGCAACGCGATCCGCGCGAGCGGCAGGCCTTCGATCTCCGCGAGCCGGACCGGCTCGCGGTAGGCCGGCGGCAGCTCCTCCAGAAATCTGCGCAGCGATTCCAACACCCGCGCGCGCAATGCCGCCACGTCGTCGGGGCTTTCGCCCGCGACCGCCGCCGGCAGCTCCACCTGCGGTTTCTGCCGGCGGTAATGGTCGATGATCGTGCCGCGCGCGATCTGGTAGAGCCAGGCCTCGAGCTTCGTGTCGTCGCGCAGGGTCGCCCGCGACCGGTAGACCTTGAGCAGCGTCTCCTGCGCCAGGTCGTCCGCCGCCGCGCCGTCGCGCACGCGCCGGCGGATGAACGCCCGCAGCTGCGGCGCGAACGCCAGCACGCCGGCATCGAAGCTCCGGGCGGTCATGGCAGCTGGCCGGGATTCAGGGTTTCCATGCCGT
The DNA here is from genome assembly GCA_035549095.1 of Lacunisphaera sp. Classification (GTDB taxonomy): domain Bacteria; phylum Verrucomicrobiota; class Verrucomicrobiia; order Opitutales; family Opitutaceae; genus Lacunisphaera. Next base: position 61,056 of record DASZRV010000072.1, read on the forward strand.
GATGATGGCGGACACCAGGTAGTCCGCAACCCTCGGGTCCTTTCCCCACTGGGCGATGAATTTTTTCGAGGCGCCCTTCAGGTCGATGGTCACGCGCGTGAAGCCCGCGGCGGCGAGCATCGCCTTCAGCTCGTCCACCAACGAGGCTCCGCCGATACAGGCGCCGATCAACGGCAGCTGTTCCCGAATCTCGGGCGGCAGCGGCTTGGTCGCCACCACATCCGAGATCGCCAGCCGCCCGCCGGATTTCAGGACCCGAAACGCCTCGGCGAACACCCGCGGCTTCTCCGGCGAGAGGTTCACCACGCAATTGGAGATGATGAGGTCGACGCTGGCATCGGCCACCGGCAGCGCCTCGATCTCGCCGAGCCGGAACTCGACGTTGCGCCACGACGATTTGGCGGCATTACGCCGGGCCTTGCTGACCATGGCCGGGGTCATGTCGACGCCGATGACACGGCCCGTGCCGGCCAGCTGGCGCGCGGCGAGGAACGCGTCGAAGCCGCCGCCGCTGCCGAGGTCCATGACGGTTTCACCCGGCCTGATGCTCGCGATCGCCAGCGGGTTGCCGCAACCGAGGCCGAGGTCGGCCCCGTCGGGCACGCTCGCCAGATCCGCAGCGCTGTAGCCGAGTTGCTCGCTGTAGGACTCGGTCGCCCCGCCGCAGCAGCCGGTGGCCACACAGCCGCAGCTTTCGTCGCCGGCTTCCTTGGCGATGGCGCCATACCGGTCGCGAACGAATTCCTTCACTTCTTCGACATTGGGAGTGCTCATGTTGGTAGTTTTCTACCCAAGGCAGACGCACGACCTCGCGGAAGGATGCAGGAATTTTTGGGTCTTCCTCCGGACAGCGCATGCCGACTGTGACCGTCACACGTAAAAGCGATGGCCGCAGCGACGTGAATTCATTCATGCTTCCGCCACCCCACGGGTCACCGCTCCCGCCCACTGCCCATGAACTCTTTCCGCCTGCCTGCTTTTCTGGCTGCAGTCGCAGCCTTCGGGCTCGCCAGCGCCTCCGGCCGCACCTTGAGCCTCGTCGCCGAACCCCAACTCGGGCCGCCCGCCCGCCATGGTTTAGAGAAACTCGAGACCGCCGCACGGGCGCGGGGCTGGGACGTCCAGCGGGTTGATTCTGTCGCCGCCGCGACCGGCGACGAGATCGTGGCAGCCGGGCTCGCCGGCGCCAGGATCCCCGGCGTCGATTTGCCGCCTGTGCCGGCGGCCGCGGAGGCACTCGCCATCCGGCAGGACAAGTCTGGCGGGAAACCGAGGTTGCTCGTCGCCGGCCATGACGACCGCGGACTCATGTACGCGCTGCTGGCCTGCGCCGACGACATCGCCGCGGCGCCCGACGCCGCGCACCTGTTCAGCGAGATCAAGGACACCACCGAACAGCCCGCCGTGCTCGGTCGCGAACTTTCGGTCTACACGATGAACCGCGCCCACTGGGAAAGCCGGCTCTACGACGAGGCGTATTGGCGGCGGTACTTCGACCTGCTCGCGGCCGACCGCTTCAACCGCTTCCTCATCATCTTTGGCTACGAAAATGGCGGCTTCCTCGCGCCACCCTACCCGTACTTCTTCGATACGCCGGGGTTCGCCGGCGTCCACATGGTCGGCGTCACCGCGGAACAGCAACACCGCAACCTGGCCGCGCTCAACCGGCTGATCGAGCTGGCGCATGAGCGTGGGATCGACGTCTCGCTGGGCATCTGGGACCACATCTATCGCGCCGGCGTGCAGACCGGCGGAGCCGAGTGGATCCGCGATTACAAAGGGAAACCGGTGCCCGACACGGTCGAAGGCGTGACCACCGATAACCTGAACGCCTACACGCTGGCCTCGCTGCGCGAGCTCCTCGCGCGCGTGCCGGCCGTCGACGGCCTGCAGTTCCGCATCCACGAGGAGTCCGGACTCAAGCGCGAGGAAATGGAAGGTTTCTGGCGCGTCGTGTTCCGCGACGTCCAGCAGACGCGTCCCGGCCTGCTGGTCGAATTGCGCGGCAAGGGCACGCCCGACGCCGTGATCGACACCGCCGTGGACACCGGCCTGAACTTCCGCATCGAGACCAAGTACTGGATGGAGCAGATGGGCCTGCCGTTCCATCCAATCCACGTCAATCCGCCCGACCAGCGCAATCGCCGGCATGGCTATGCCGATTTCCTGCGCTATCCGCAGCGTTACCAGATGGATTGGCGGCTGTGGAACGGCGGTACCGCGCGCATCCTGCTCTGGGGCGATCCCGACTACGTACGCCGGTACGACGCCACCACCTCGCTCTATGCCAGCCCGTACTGGGATGTCCAGGAACCGCTCGCCACCAAGATGGAGGCGCAGAAGCCGGACATGCCGACCTTTGACCTGATGCCGGCGAAATATCGGTACTACGACTACGAGTTCGAGCGCTACTGGCATTTCTATCAGGTCTGGGGCCGGCTCGGCTATAACCCCGCCACGCCCGCCGACATTTGGGACCGCGAATTCCGCCGCCGCTTCGGCTCCGCCGGCCCCGACGTGGAAGCCGGCCTCCATCGAGCCTCGCAAGTCCTCCCGATGATCGTGGCGTCCGTCTACCCGTATTCGCTGTTCCCCACGACGCGCGGCTGGGCCGAGCGGCAGGCGCTCGGCAACACGCTCGCGGCGTACGCGAAAAATGAAGGCACCGACACGGAACTCTTCGAGAATTTCGCCCAGGCGGCTGCGCGCATCGCCACGGGCAGCGCGACCGCGAAGGTGACCCCGGAGCAAACCAGCCGATGGTTCGACGCCACAGCCGACGACATCCTTGCGCGGGTGCAAGCCGCCGAGGCCGCCATCGGCGCCAAGCGGGGAAACGAATTCGATTCAACAATGACGGACCTGCGGATCCTGGCGCAGCTCGCGCGCTTCCATGCCCGGCGCAGTCTCGCGGCCGTTCACTACAATCTGTTCCTGCGCGATCATAATCCCGCGGAACTCGCCGTCGCCACCGCGGGCGAACGCGCCGCCGTCGCCGCCTGGCGCGAGCTGGTCGCGGCCGCCGGCGATCGCTACGCGTTCGACCTCGCGATGGGCGCGCGCAATTACGCCCTCTGTGGACACTGGCGCGACGAACTGGCGAAACTCGAGGCCGGTCTCACCACGCTCGAATCCGAGGCAAAGGGCCTCCCCGCTGTTTCCACTTCCGCTCCGGCCTGGGTTCCGGCCACATCCGGCGATCGTTCGCCGCCAGAGGTGACAGCCGATCGGCTCGCAATCGCGCCGGCCGGACAGCCGCTGCGGGTCATCGCCCACGTCGCCGACCCCTCCGGCGTCCGCTCCGTGAAGCTGCGCTATCGCCACGTGACCCAGTACGAGGATTACCCGACGCTCGACATGCAGCCCACCGGCCAGCCCGGCGAATTCGCTGCGACCATCCCCGGCGATTTCATCACGACCGAATGGGACCTGATGTACTTTATCGAAGCGATCGACGGCGCCGGCAACGGCACCATGTGGCCCGATTTCCGCCGCGAATCGCCCTACGTGATCGTGAAGGTCCAACGCTGAACCCCACGCCATGCACCGCCCTCTCCTCCCAATTCTCTTTGTGGGCGCCTTTCTTCGCCTCACCGCGGCCGCCGCCGACCCGGGCGTCGCCGTGCTGCTGGTCGACACCGACCACGTGCCGGCCACCGTCGACGAACACATTTACGGCCACTTCCTCGAACACATCAACCATTCGGTCGTCGACGGCCTCTATGCCGAACAGGTGCGCGGCCAGGGCTTCGAAGGAAAAGACTTCGCGACCTACTGGAAGCCGATCGGCGAGGATGGTGGCGCGACTTTGGTGGCGGAGAAATTCCAGCGAGGCGAACGCAGCGTGCGGCTCGCGGTCCACGGCGGCACCGCCGGCATCCACCAGGACCGGCTTTTTGTCGAAGCCGGCCAGGCCTACGATGGTTCGGTGTGGCTCAAGCCGGAGGATGGCAACGCCTCCCTAAGCCTGCGCGTCGTGAGCGCCTCGGGCGCTGAACTGGCCCACGTCGACCTGCCAACCGCCGGCGCGCAATGGCAGGAAACGCCGTTTCGCTTTACCGTTTCCACCACCGACCCGCAGGCCTCATTGGAAATCGTCGCAAGCGGCCGCGGCACGGTGCTGGTCGACTTCATCTCCCTCATGCGCGCCGACGCCCGCGCCCACGGCAAGCTCCGCCCGGACCTGCTCGCTGCGCTCAAGGCGCTGCGGCCGCCGTTCATCCGCTGGCCGGGAGGTTCGTACGCGTCGGTGTACCACTGGCGCGACGGCATCGGTCCGGCCGTGGCACGCAAATACATCCCGAACGAGATCTGGGGCGGTTACTCTGATTACTACGGCTTCGGCACCGATGAATTCATGGAGCTCTGCCGCCAGCTTGGTTCCGAGCCGCTCGTGGTGTTGAGTGCCGTGAACACCGACCCCGCCGCGCTCGAGTACGCCATGGACTGGGTGCACTACCTGCTCGATCCGCCCACAACCGAATGGGGCCGGCTTCGCGCGACGAACGGCCACGCCGAGCCGTATCGCGTGCCCTACATCCAGATCGACAATGAGCCGATGAACCATGGCCTCTCGGCCGCCGGTTACGCCGAGATCGTCAACCTCTACGGCCGGCGGCTCCGCGCGATCGCCCCGCAGGTGAAGATCGTCGCCTGCGGGCAGAAGCGATCAAACGACATGCAATGGAGCCAGACGCTCATCGATGTCGCCGGCGACAACTTCGACCTTCTCGGCTGCCACAATTACGAATACGAGCCGGAAAACTTCGCGACCGGCGTGCGCCGCATTGAGGACTACCTCGAGAAACTCTCGGACTACGTCCGCCGCTCCGCCCACCCGGGCATCAAGCTCGCCGTGCTCGAATGGGGTTCGTGCCGCACCTACGACTGGCGCGCCGGCCTGCACACCGCCGGCTTGTTGATGAGCTACGAGAAGCTCAGCCCGGAGCTGGCGCTGACCTGCCCCGCCCTGCTCATGCGCAACACGACCGACGACCCGGAATGGCGCGCCTGGATCTATCACGACCACGTGTCCTGGTTCGGCGGCGGTGGCTACATCGTGGAAAAACTCTTTCGCGAGCATTTCGCGCCGCAACGCTATGCCTTCACCTCGGGCACGTTCAAGGACCTCCCGAATCGCGCCGCCTTCTTCGACGACATCTCGCAGATGAAGCCCGAGGACTGGACGCCCGGGACGATCGACGCGATCGCCACCGGCAGTGACGATGGCCGCCGCATTGTCGTCAAAGCGGTGAACTACGACGCGGCACCCCACACGCTCCTCACGCGGTTCCAGGGCGCGCACGCGCCGCAGGCCGGCGCGACCGTGAAATTCTTCTCCATCACCGCCCCGCTCGACGCGGAAAATTCGCTCGCCGAACCGAACCGCGTCCACCCGGCCGAGACCAGCCGCCCGTTCGCCCGTGACCTCGCGTTCGACCTCCCGCCGTACACGGTGGCAGTGATCGAAGTCGAGTCACCGTGACACGGCACGCCCGGTGGAGACCATGAGCTGTAGGGTCGTCGCTTGCGACGACCTGGCTTCGCAGAATCAGCATTCGCTCGCGGTCGGGCCAAGGCCCGACCCTACACAAACAACGAGGCCGGCTCCGCCTGCCTTATTTCTTCTTCTTCTTTCCGCCGCCGGTCTGCTTGTTGACCGTGGCCCAGGCCCGCGCCTTGGCCGTCTTCTTGCCGGTGCCGCGTTTCTCGTAGCCCTTCTCGATGTGGCTGGCCTGGCGTTTCTGCTTGCCGGTGTAGCTGCGCTTGCTGCCGCGTGGCATGGGAGTTTGTCCTTTGGTTGAGGTTGGGGATGCGCCCGCGCTGCCGCGGGAAAATCAGTGTTTGCCGCCGGGCACGGAGCCCTCGAGGCCCTCGCGCAAGGCCTGCACAAAGGCGTTGCGCAGCAGGTTCTCGATCGTCGTCCAGACCTCGACCTTGTTGTCCTCGAAGTTCCCGTGGAACGGCGCCTTGGTGGCCACCTGCCCGCGCTGGTTCTTGAGCAGGTTTTCCACGGCCGATGCGACCTTTGTGGCGGCGCGCTGCATGAGGCTCTTCTCCGGATCCGGCACGGACTTGAACTTCAGGTTCTTGAAGAACGGCTTGGTATAGCCGTCGTAGGCGCCGTGCTGCGCCTTGATTTCGGTGTAGAGGTCGAACTCGCCGGACGAAACGTCCGCCAGCGCGTAATGCACCAGGAAGTCGTGCATTTTCGGCAGCGACAGTCCCTTGATCTCCAGCTCCGCGTTGAACGTCGGCTGCCGCTCGGCCGGGTTCACGCGCGCCTCGACATTGACCTGGCCGCTGGCGCCCAGCCGGCCTTCGAGGCTGATGCTGGCCGGCAGCGCGTCCGGGCTTTTCTTTTCCCGGTTGCTGAAGCCCTCGATGACCAGGTGAATCCGGTCCAGGCTCACGCTCACCACCTGCGGATCGGTCCGATCCTCGAAGCGCACGGCGGAGTCCTTGACCTCGATCTTGCTGTATTCGATGGGAAACTGCTTCGCGAGCATACTCTCCCACGCCCGTGTCACCGGCTTCGTCAACTTCTTCGCCTTCTCCGCCTCGTCCTTCTTGGTTTCCGCCCGCTTCACCATCACGACCTGGGCCCGGTCGATGATGATCTGCCCGCCGAGCCGGCCGCGGAACAACGGGGCCAAGGCCAGCGACCAGTCGGCGTGGGGCACGATCACGACGTCCCCGTCCTCCGGGTGCTGGCGGTCGGACAAACGCAGGTTCTCGCCCAGGATCGTGCCGCGCCACAGGGCGAGCTTCACCGCGTCGACATGCCCCGCGTAATGCTCCATGGCCGCCATGCGGTGATTCACAAACCGGGTGGCGAGCGGCGTGAAGCCAAAGCGCACCAGCAGCAGGAACGCCACGACGATGACGGCCGTCCACAACAAGACCCGGGCGCCGGTCCGCAGGGTGGGCAAATGCCAGGTCGCGCCGGACCGCGGCAGGTGAACGTGCGGGGCGTGCCGCCGGCTGGTGGACGACAGGTTCATCACTTCACCGACGCCGCCCGCCGCGGCCGGGTTCCGCCGCGAGCTGCCGGCTCTGTCCCGGAAAACGCCCCGGGATTTTCACCGCCTGCCAGCCGCTCAGGGGGCGTGCTGGCCCGTCAGCAACGCGTGCGCGACGATCGCCGCGCCGATCAGCGGGAGCGGCACGAAGGCAAGGCGAATGCGCGGGCCGGAAATGTACTGCGTCAGGTAGGCGCCGAGCTGCGCGCCCAATGCGGCCCCGGCGTGCATCACCAGCGCGATCAGGATGTCGACATTGCCCTTGAGCGCGTGGGTGAACGTCCCCACCCCCGCCGAGATGATGACTTCGAAGAGGTCCGTGCCCACGGCAATGTGCGTGGGCACCCCGAGGAGGTAGATCATCGAAGGCATGCGGATGTAGCCGGCGCCGCCACCGAGCAGCCCGCTGAGATATCCGCCGGCCACCGACACGCCGATGATGGCCCAGATCGAGACGCGGGGGATGCCCGACACCGGCAGGCTCACGTAAGGCGGCAGCCGGAGCCGTTGCACGCGCTTGGCCACGAAGCTGAAGGCGGAATGGTCGCCCTTCTTCGCCGCCGCGCGCGGCGGGCCCTTTTTCAAAGTGGCCCATCCCTCCCAGGCCATGAATCCGGACACCGCCACCAGAATGAAGATGAAGGCAACGCCGATCACGAGGTCGATGTCCGCCGCGCGCTTCAGCATCTCGACCGTCCGCGCGCCCGCTTCCACGCCCGGCACCGTGCCGAGCACCATCAACAGCGCCAGCCGCCGGTCGAGGTTGCCGAGAAAATGGTGCTTGCGGGCGGCGACGATCGACTTGCCCACGATATGCGCGAGGTCGGTGCCGATGACGAAATTCATTGGCAAGCCCAATCCAAACAGCGCCGGCCCGGCGAGGAAGCTGCCGCCCACGCCGAAAAAACCGCCCAGCGCGCCGACGACAAAACCCAGGGCGACCAGGACCGGCGGCGCGAGGTGCGAATGGGAGATCGGGAAGTTCACGTGTGGCGGTTCTGCCGGCGCAGCCGCTTCGGCATGATCCATTGCACCAGGACGTGCGTGAGCTGCTCGAGGAGGATGCCTTGCGCCATCACGAGGAATAGCGCCACGACGGCGTACACGATGCGCCGGCCCTCGAACAGGTGGTCCAACCAGGCGCCGAGATACCGGTGCACCGCCCAGAGGTAACCGAACACGAACACGCCGTAGACCACGACCTCGGACGCAAAGACGCGGAGCTCGGTCTTGAGTTCAGGGCGTTTCACCAGCCACAAGACCGCCGCGCCGCCCTTTCGTTGCGCTGCTTTCGGCTGGGGCGATTCCCGACCATCGGGCCGGAACGCAGCCCCATAGGCGCCGGGGCCCCGACCGGCTAGGCTGCGATTTCCACCCTCCGTTTAACCACCGCATCCATTCCCTCATGCATGCCATTGTCATTCGTTCGTTCGGCGGCCCTGAAGTGCTCGAACCCGCCGAGGTGCCGCGCCCCGAAGTCCGCGACGGCGAGGTCCTGATCCGCGTCCGCGCCGCCGGCGTGAACCCGGTCGATTACAAGATTCGCTCCGGGCATTTCGCGAAGTCCGACGTCAAGCTGCCGGCCGTGCTCGGGCGCGACGTGGCCGGCACCGTCGCAGCGGTCGGCCCGAACGTCACCGGGTTCCGGCCGGGCGACGAGGTTTTCGCCTTCCTCGGTTCACACAGCGGCGGCTATGCCGAGTACGCCGTGGCCCGTGAATCGGAGATCGCCGCCAAGCCGGCCTCGCTCGATTTCGTCCACGCCGCGGCCGTTCCCCTGGCGGCGACCACGGCGTGGCAGGCGTTGTTCGACCACGGCCATCTCGAGCCCGGACAACGGGTCCTGATCCATGGCGCGGCCGGCGGCGTCGGGCATTTCGCCGTGCAGTTCGCGAAGGCGAAGGGCGCCAATGTCGTCGCCACCTGCGGGCCGCAGGACGTCGACCTGGTCTGCAATCTCGGCGCCGACGAGGTGATCGATTACCACAGAGACAATTTCGACCGGCGCGCCGCCAACGTGGATCTCGTGGTCGACCTGATCGCCGGCGACACCCAGGAACGCTCGTGGAAGGTGCTGAAGTACGGCGGCACGATGATTTCGACGCTGCAGCAACCCTCCGAGCAAAAAGCCCGCGCCCACGGCGCCCGGGCCGAGGTCTTCATGGCCGAGCCACGGCACGATGAGCTCGTCGAGATCGGCGAGCTCATCGACGACGGCAAGGTCCGCGTCGTGGTCCACCACACGCGCCAGCTCGACAATGTCCGGCAGGTCCACGAGGAGCTCGAGCACGAGCACACCATGGGCAAGTCCGTGCTGACGCTGCCCTGAGGGTGGAGCGCGCTCCATGTGAGCGGAGACTTGCACTCGAAATGTAGGTCGGGGTTTATCCCCGACACGTCGGGCGTAAAGCCCGACCTACCTCATCCCGCGTTCCGCCAGGTGTTCCCCGAACCAGCGCGCCGCCAGGTCGGCGGCCGCGTCGAGGGTGCCGGGCTCCTCAAAAAGGTGCGTGGCTCCGGAAATGATCTCGAGCCGCTTCGGGCATTGGAGACGTTGGTAGGCCAGCTCGTTTAACGGCAGCACCGCCGTGTCGGCCCCGCCGACAATGAGCAGCGTCGGCGCGTGCACCGCTTCCAGCGCCCGGCCGGCGAGATCCGGCCGGCCGCCGCGCGACACGACCGCCCTGATTTCCAGCCCGGGCGTCGTCGCCGCGATCAAGGCGGCCGCGGCCCCCGTGCTGGCGCCAAAATAGCCGATGGCCAGGGCGCCCGCGTGCGGCTCGTTCCGGACCCACTGGGTGGCGATTTCGAGACGCGAGGCGAGAAACGGAATGTCGAAACGGAGGTGCGCCGTGCGCGACTCCAGATGTTCCTCCTCCGCCGTGAGGAGGTCGAACAACAGCGTGGCGAGACCGGCCCGCCCGAGCAGGGTCGCGACGTGGCGGTTCCGCGGGCTGTGGCGGCTGCTGCCACTGCCGTGGGCGAACAGCACCAGGCCGGTCGCGTTCGCCGGCACGTCCAGCGTTCCCTCCAGCTGCACGCCGGCGGCGGCGATGCGCACCTCGCCGTTCCAAGCCGATGGCGAAAATACCGCCGGGTCATTCATGGCGATGCTATTCTACAACCGATCTCCTCGAAATACCATGGCGCGGGCGATTCAGCTCGCCGGCCGCGGACCCGGGTGGAACCCGGGTGGCCCGCCAGTGACCGGGCGGATGGCGCGGCCGCGGCGCAGGGCTATGCTGGCCCAATCTCCGTCCGGAAACCAAATCCCATGAAACAAAAAACCCGTCCCCCCGAGGAATACCTTGATTGCATCGAAGCCTGCCAGGAATGCGTTGTTGCCTGCGAGCATTGCGCCACCGCCTGCCTGCACGAAGACAACATTCCCATGATGGCGCGCTGCATCGAGCTCGACCGCATCTGCGCCGAACACTGCTCGTTCGCCGCGCGCGAAATGGCCCGCAACTCGCCCTTTGCCGAGCAGGTCTGCCGCGTCTGTGCGCAGGTGTGCGAGACTTGCGGCGAGGAATGCGCCAAGCACGACAAGGACCACTGCCGCGAATGCGCGGAGGCCTGCCGGGCGTGCGCCGAGTCCTGCCGCGACATGTCCGCCGCCGCCACGCCGTCATCGCGGCACTGAAGGCGGCTTGAGGCCCGAATTGCCGCGCAGGTCTCTGACCGTCGTTCGCTCGCGGCGCGCATGGAGCGCCGCTTCACCGTCCACGGTCTACCGCCCGCCGGCAGCCGTCCACCGTCGACTGCTCAGCGCTCACTCGATCCGCTCACCGCAGCGTCCGCAGGTAGGCGATGAGCGCGAGGATGTCGTCCTTTCCGTGTTTCTTCGCGAAGGACGGCATCTCGCCCTCGATGCCATGCGTCACGACCGTGGCGATGCGGCGGTCGCTGACCTGAAGGCCGTGCAGGTCCGGTCCCTCGTCGCCCCGGGCGTCTGCGCCATGGCAGTGCGCGCAGCTGTTCAGGTAGAGCGCTGCTCCCTCCTTGATGAGTGCGGGCGTGATCTGCCGGGGCTCGAGCAATGTCCGCCCGGCGGCCGGCAGCGCATGCGAGTTCCGCAAGGCCCGGGTTTGCAGCGCATGCCCCAAGGCGGCGGCACCCGCCAGCACCATCGCGGCGGCAAGCGCCGCCGCACCGAGTGGCTGCCACTCCTGCTTCACTGGGCCGATTGCAGCAGTTCACCGCCGAAGATCGCCGCCGCCAGCACGAGCATTGAGCCCGCCCACACGCCGGCGGCATAGCGCGCCAGTTGCGCGCGGGTCAGCCGCGTGCGCGCCAGCCAGCGCCACACGGCGGCGCCAACCATCATGGCCAAGGCCGGCCAGGCGTAACGGTGATGCCGGCCGAGCTCGCCGGCGCCCCAGAGTTCACCGTGCGTCAGAAAAAGCCCCGATACGGCCGCGGCCATCGCGCCCGCCGCCGCGAGCGTGATCGCACCGAGACCGGCCCAGCGCAGGCCGGGCGCCTCCGGCTTTTCCCAGCGCCATACCGCCGCCAGGTCGCAGGCCAGCGCCGCGAGGCCCAGCACCACGGGAAAATGCGTGCTGGCTCCGTGCACCCGGGCCCAGGGAATCGGTCCGAAGTTCATGCCGGGTCGGCGAGGGTTGAGTCCACGATCGCGAGCGGCGTGTGCGTTTCCACATAGCAGACGCGCGTCAGCCCAAGCACGGAACGCAAGCGTCCCGGCTCGACCAGCATCGGGCCGGGCTTCTCTGCCTTGCCGGGCTCCGGCAGCGGAAAAGCCGTCGAACGGGCCGTGTGAAAGGTGATGTTGCCCTCGACCTTTTGCATCGCCTGGTGGATGTGGCCGTTCAAAACCGTCACGGAGCCGAAGCGCCGCAGCAGCGCCAGCGCCTTCTCGGCGTCGCTCGTGCCCCAGCCCCACTTCGGGTAAACCGACCACAGCGGGATGTGGGCGTAGACCACAATCGGCGTGTCGGCGGACAGCGGCGCGAGGTCGCGCGCCAGCCAGTCGAGCTGCTCGGCGCCGAGGACGCCGAGGACGCCGAGGCCGCCCTCGGCCAGGCCCGCGACATTGACCAGCCCGACGAAATGCACGCCCTTCTGATCGAAGCTGTGCCAGCCGGCGCCGAGCGTGCCCCGGCCGAAACGCTCGCGATACTGCGCGCCGTTGTCGCTGAGGATGTCGTGCTCGCCCGGCACGTAGAAGACCTGCTTCGTGCGGCAGTCGCGCAGCATCTGTTCGAGCGTGTCGAACTCGCCCGCCTCCGACAGGTGCGTTAAATCGCCGGTGTGCAGGATGAACTCCGGCCGGTTCGGCAGCGCGTTAATCCGGTTGATCGTCTCGCGCAGGGTTCCGACCACGTCCTGGTTGGCGGGTTTCTTGAACCCGATGTGGCTGTCGCTGATTTGGACGAACTCCAGCGTGCCCGCCGGCGCCGCCATCGCCCCGGGCAGCCCGGGCGCGGTGGCCTGCGCCAGCACGCGCGAGCTCAGCACGCCGCCGGCGACGGACCAGAGCACGCCGGTGCCGGCCCAGGCCATGCATTGGAGAAACCCACGGCGGTCAATGCCGTCGTGGTGGTGATCGTGGAGGATGGTATCGCCCATGGTGGAAACGTGGATTGGGGTTCGACTACCTCTACCCGCCCGGCGGCCGGATATTCCGTCGCCCCGCGAAATTGCGGCCGCAGGGAATAAAATCGCGGATCGCGCGTATCTTATCTACCACGACCCGTCCGATCCACCGTGTCCTCCACGTTCGAACACACGATGCTGCCGCACCTCGATGCCGCCTATAACCTGGCGCGCTGGCTCATGGGCAACGAGCACGATGCGCGCGATTGCGTGCAGGACGCCTACCTGCGCGCCTTCCAGGCTTTCGAGCGGTTTCGCGGTGGGGACGGCAAGCCGTGGCTGCTCACGATCGTGCGCAATGTCTGTTACTCGAAACTGCGCAAGGCCCGTACCGTCGGGCCGGCGGATGCCTTCGATGAGACGCTTCACGGCGCGATCGACGAGCTGTCGGAACGCGCCGAGCGCCTGCGGCGCGAGGCCGATGTCGCGCTCCTCCACCAGACGATGGCGGAGCTGCCGGAGGCGATGCGCGAGATCATCGTGCTGCACGACCTCGAGCGGCTTTCGTACAAGGAGATCGCCACGGTCGTCGGCATCCCGCTCGGCACGGTCATGTCGCGCCTCGCGCGCGCCCGCCTGCGCCTGCAGCAGGAAATGCTGAGCCGCCACACCCAAGGGGAGGAGCCACACCCATGAACTGCGACGAAACCCGCCGGCTCCTCGCCGCGCACCTCGACGGCGAACTCGATGTCGTGCGCGACGCCGAGGTGGTCGCCCATCTCAATGGCTGCCCCGCCTGCGCTGATGCGGCGCTGGCCCATGCGGCGCGCCGCGGCCTCATCCAGGAGCGGCTCACGCGCTATGCCGCGCCCGCCGACCTGCGCGCCAGCGTGACGGCGAGCGTACGCGCGAAGTCCCGGCCGCCGGCCCGCGTTTGGCTGCAGCGGGCTGTTTACCAAGTCCTGCCCATTGCCGCCGGACTCGTCGTTGCGGCCAGCCTCGGCTACCAACTCGGCTCAAGCGCGACCCGCCGCGAAGCCCGGCTCGACGACTTTGTCTCGACCTACGTGCGGGCCGCGACCACCGGGCATGTCATGGACGTAGTTTCGACCGACCAGCACACCGTGAAGCCGTGGTTCATCGGCAAGCTGGAGTTCTCTCCCGTGGTTCGCGATCTGGCGGCCGAGGGCTACCCGCTGACGGGCGGCCGTCTCGATCGGGTCGAAGGGCATGCGACCGCGGTGCTCGTGTATCACCGGCGGAAACACGTGATCGATCTCTATGTCCGGCCGGCCGGTGGCGAGGCGCGGCCCATTGTAGCCACCCGCGATGGCTTCAATCTCGTGGGGTGGACGCAAGCCGGCCAGGAGTGCGTGGCCGTGTCGGACCTGGCCGCGCCCGAGCTGGCGGAGTTCGCCCGGCTCTGGCAGGCGCAGCCGTAATCGTTCGCGGTTCGCGGTTCGCGGTTTATCGCGTATTGCTTACCGTTTATTCAAACCCATGTTCCGACGCCGGCGCGGCCGGCGGAGCGGGACGAATGAGGTCGTCGACGATCACGATCAGGAGCCCGAATGCCGGCACGACGAGCCCGCGGGCCTCGAAACGCGCCTGCAGGACGCCCCCGGTGATGGCGCCGGCCAGGAACGAGCCGAAGATCACCCCGGAAACCAGGGCGATGCGACCGTGATGGCGCCCCTCGCGCCGCGCCGGAATGAGGTGCTCGACGATCCAGCCGCCGAATTCCGTGGCGACGCGGGCGATCATGCCGCTGACGAAGGTCGTCTGGATGCGCGACCCGCCCGCGCGGTGCAGCGTTGCCGATTGCACACCCATCGCCGCCGCCAGCAGCCAGACGAGACCGGCATAGCGCAGCGAGCCCGGCGCAATGGCAGCTGCGGGCGGGCAGCTGAGGACGAAGATGACCACGAGGGCGAATTCGAGCGCGAAGGCCGGGACGAGCCGGCCGCGCTGGCCCTCGCGCAGGAGCCGCACGGCAATCGCACCGACGGTGATGCCACCGAGAAAGGCCGGCACGGGCAGGATCCGCAGCAGGACTTCGTGCCATTGCGCCTGTCCGAGCTGCGCGCCAAAGGCCGCGGCGTTGCCGCTCATGTGCGCAGTGAACACATGCGCCAGCTGGAGATAACCGAGCGCGTCGATGGTGCCAGCGATCCATGCCAGCAGGATGGCCGGCCAGAGCGATCGTCCGATGCCATTGGGCCCTGCCATGCGTTAACTGGGAATCTAGCCGGCCGCGCCCCCGCACGCATCGGGCTGGGCCATGCTGGCAGTACCGGGGGACTTCCTGTTCCCGCTCCTTGTAGGTCGGGCTTTATGCCCGACGAGAGGAACGCACAGCTTCTGCACGGAGTGTGCGCCCAAAGAACATCAACGTCGGGCGTAAAGCCCGACCTACATTTTTCGCACTGCCGTCAATCCGCCCGCGCCCGATCGTACGCCGCCTGAAGCTTGTGCCACGCCGCGATGGTCTTCTCCTTGGCGGCGTCCCATTCGTTCGCGCTCGCGCTGCCCAAGGATTTGAGGGCGGCCTGATAGTCGGCGTCGTCACGCTTCAATTCCTCCATCGCCTGCCGGTGGCTGGCACTCGCCTGGGCGTCGGCGTAGCTGGCCTCCAAGTCGTGGATTTTCGCCTCGGCCTGCGCGTTGGCGGATTTCCATTCGCTCATGAACTGGTCGCGTTTCTCGTAGGTGTAGCCTTTGACCTTGTTCCAGGTGTTGTCGAGCGCGGCGATGGACTTGTCCAGGCCATCCTTCGCCTGGGTGGCGGCGGCATCGCGGTCCTGTCGCGAGCAGGCATTCGCGAAAGTAAGAACGGCGGCCAGGGTCAGGCCGATGGTGAGGTCACGGACGGAGCTGGTGTTCATAAATTCTCCTTTTCTTTTTTGGCACCCGCCCTGGGCGCCTCACCCCTCCCGACCGCTGATGCCCGATTCGGTTCGCAGAAATTCGTCCGGTCCGCGGTCGGGTATCACCCCACCTTCCGCTTTCCGCATCTCGCTTCCAGCCGCCGCGCGCCACTGGCGGCGCGTCGGCGGCGGCTCACTTCGCGCGGCTCAGCCCGCGCACGCCGCTCCCTTCATCGCTGCGCTCTCCGCGCGAACCGTGGTGCCATCGTGCCAATGGCAATGGACCAGCAGGCTGCGGCGAACCTTCGGAATACCGCGCTCGCCGGCGCGGATTTTTGATACGACCAGGTCGACCGCCGCGCGCCCGATCTCGTCGGAGTTCTGGTCGATGCCGGCCCAGGAAGCGGTGGCGGTTGTGACGTCGAGCGACACCAGACCGATATCGCGCGGACAATGGAGTCCGGCCGCGGCGAGCCATTCGCGCATCGGGTTCGGCACATTGCGGAAAGTCGAGAGTGTGAGCACGCAATCGACCCGATGGCGCCGGACCCAATCGAGAAAACCCTCCGCGGCGATACGGTCCGGCAGGTGCGGCGGGATGGCCGCCACCGCCGGGCTCTCCGCCGGCAGCGCCGCGAAACCGTTCGCCCAGCCGTGGTTGGTGATTGAATTCTGGTAGCCCTCGATCGCGAGGCCGATCCGGCGGTAGCCGCGCGCCGCCAGCACCCGGCCGGCCAGCAGCACGGCCTGCGTGTGATCGCTGACCACACAGTCGAGTTGCGGATTCTGGACCATGTGTCCCACCGGCACCGTCGCAAAATGCTCCCAGGGCAGGACCAGCTCGAACGGATCCTTCGGAAAAGCCGCCAGCAGGATCCCGGTGATTCCGCGGGCGCGCAGGATTTCGCCCAGCCGGCGGCCCGTCATGCCGCGGGACGTCAGCGCAAATTCGGTGACGTTGAAGCCAAAGCGTCCGGCCTGTTCCCGCGCGGCCGACCAGTGCCGGCAAAGTGTCGGCGTGGCGCGCCATTCCTGCACGTCGTCGTAGGGTGTGAGGTAGGCCAGCGTGCCCAGATGATGGTTGGCGTCGCCGCGGCGCGTCGCCCGCATGACCTCCCCCAGCAGGGGATTGTGTTGATATCCGAGCGCCTCCGCGATCGCCCGGACGCGCGAACTGGTGGCCTTGGCCACAATGTTCGTGCGGGTCAGGCTCCGCGACGCGGTCGAGATCGAGACCCCGGCCTTGGCGGCGACATCCTGCAGGGTGACTTTCCCGGCGGGGGTGACCGAAAGCATGACCTTCTAGTGCTCCGGCCCCTCAGGGTGGTCAAGCGCAGGAACCCGGTGCCGCAACGTTTGCAGAAGTAATTATGGCCGGCTTTCGCCTTGAAAATGAGGCTTTGCGCCCGGCGGGGTGCTTGGGGCCTTCGGGCCGGACGGACCCAGCCGATCATTCCGGTCGCACGTCGATCCTGAATCGGTCCGATTCGTTCTTCACATCCGCCACGTGCGTCCCCGCCAGAACCAGGCCGCCGGATACGTCATTCCGGATCCAAAGGCCATGGCGACCGTCGACGCCGAGTCCGACGACGTCGACCGCCACGTTTTTCAGGACCGTGTCTTCCAACCTCCCGTGGCCCTGGGCGGCACCGGGAGCGATGATCGCGATCGCATCCGAAAGACTGTCGCGAATCTCAACCCCGCTCACGTTCAGCCCGGCGATGCTGCGGCGATCGAGACACACCTGGAGGGCGCCGCGCCAGGCCCACTGGTGATCGTAACCGCCGCAGCGAATGAGCCGGCAGCCCTGCACGACCGTCGTGCCGCTGAAATTGTTGTCGATCTTCCGCGCCTCGTCGGTCGTCGGGAAGGTCGAGCTGATGAGGATGCCGCAGCCGGCGGTGATGTCGGTGAACAGGCAGTCCTCGATCCGGTTGTTCGCGCCGCCGTAGATCGATCCGCCGTTGGCGAGGAACGGCAGCTGGCCGTTCGAGTGCCGGAAGACGTTGTACCCCGGTTTCGTCGCCAGTTCGTCGTGGCCCTGGTCGGACGGCACCGGCCAAATGGCGAAGCAATCGTCACCGGTCCCGCGCGCCGTGCAGTTTTGCACGACCGAATGGTTTGTCCCGACGCAGAAGTTGACGCCATCGGCGAGCAGGTCGCGGAAACGGCAGCTGTCGATGACCAGGTTGGTGCCGTTGTAGACCCAGACCCCCGCCTTGGTGTGCTCCACCCAGATGCGCGCAACCACGGCGTCCGTCGCACCGGCGATCACTACGCCGTCATTGGGCTCGTCGTCATTGCGGTAATTCAGCCGGCCGAGGATCGCGAAATCGGCGATGTGCCCGCCGGTGCCGGACAACTTGAACCGCACCCGCCGGTCGGCCTTCGCGTACAGCGCCTCGTCGCCGACAAACGTCGTGTGCCACATCCCGGCGCCCTGGAGGGTGACGCCCGGTGGCACGAGAATGTCGCCGGTGAGCCGGTAATCGCCGGCCGGGACCCAAGCGATCCGGCCCTGCGCCCGGGCCGCGGTGAGGCAAGCCCGGAGCGCGGCCGTGTCGTCGGTCTCGCCGCGGCCGCCGGCGCCGAAATCCATCACCGACAGCGACCCGGGCGGGCGCGCGCGCGGCGCCGGCATGAGTTCGAGGTCGACGAGGTCGAGGATGCACGGGACGTTGTCGTCGCTCGTCTTCACGAGGCGCACGACATCCCCCTTCGCGATCGGCACACCCTTAACGCGGAGTTCGTCGTAGAAGTTCCGCGGGTTGCCCTTCATCGGGTCATTTGAGAACGGATAGTCACCGTAAAGCCAGGCCTGGCTGGAGCTGAGCGGCAGGTGGCGGACCGGATGACCGTTGACCATGAGGTCGAGCGCCGACGGCAAGCCGCCGCCGCCCATCGCGTCCGGCAGGTTGTAGCGGATGACCAGCGCATCGTAGGCGGCGTCCGCGGTGAACTCCACGGACTCACCCGCGCGGGCGAGCCGCACGCAGCGCTGGCCCGAGGATTCAGTTTCGACGCGATGAGGAGCATACGCCGGCCCGAGCGCGGTGCCTGTTGTCCGAATCGACTCGGCTTCGATTGTCGTCCACGGGATGTCAGCGCCGACGTGGGCGGAGGCGGGATGCGCCGCCGCGAACAGCAGCAGCGCAAGAAAAGCGCGGTGCCCGCGCCCCGTGCGGAGGCCACCGATGACCGGCCGCGGCGCTTTCATGGGGTAATCGCCGCGGGGCCGCGGCGGAGGGGCGCGACGAGCGGCTGGCCGGGCGCGCAGCTCATGGTTTCGCCCGCGATGAAGAAGGTGCGGGCCGAGCGGTTGGTGGCATGCGGCGTGACCGTGACCCGGTCCGGCGTCAGTTCAACCCGGAAGCGGTCACCCTGGTATTCAAGGCCGAACTCCAGCCGGCGCCACCGCCGGTAAAGCCGCGGGTTGATGACGACCTGGCGCTCGTCGGCGCGCACGCCGCCGAAGCCGAAGACGGCGGTCATCCAGGCGCCGCCATTGGCCGCCGGGTGCGAACCGCCGATGAAGATCGTGCCGACGTGCGTCTTGTACTTCGCCAGCAGGTCGATCTGCGCCGTCTGGAGAAAATACCGATACGCGAAGTCCAGGTTGCCGAACTCGGCCGCGACGAGCGCATAGGCGCAGGCGCTCAGGCTCGAGCCGTGCTCCGTGCGCGGCTCGTAGTACTCCCAGTTGGCCTGCTTGATCGACGCCGGGAAGCGCGACGGGAAATGCTCGAGCATCATCACGACGTCGGCCTGCTTGATCACCTTCGTCGGCACGGCGAGTCCCTGGCCGGCGCCGAAATATTCGTTCGGGTGCACCATGCGGGCCTTGAGCTCGGCCACCGAGGCCTCGCGCAACTTGAAATAGCCCTCGAACTGCTCGATGACGCCCGTGACGGGGTCGGGCCCCGGCACGTGCAGGCGCGCGGCGGCATCGGCGAAGCCCGCCAGCTCGGGCTCGATGGCGAGCCGGCGCAGCAACGCCGCCAGCACCTCGGGGTGCGTCCGGCCGAGGTGCTCGACCACGGCGTTGGCGATCACGAAGGTCTCGCGCACGACCATGTTCGTGAAGGCGTTGTTGTTGACGCGCTCGTGGTATTCGTCGGGCCCGATGACATCGAGGATCTCGTAGCGGCCGCGATCGGTCTTGAAGTGCGCGTACGAATAGTAGAATCGCGCGCACTCCAGGATCACCTCGGCGCCACCCTGCACGAGCAGGGCGTCGTCGCCGGTGATCCTGAAATAGTGCCAGAGCGCGATGGCGACGTCGCCGCTGATGTGGATCTGCTTGTCGCGGAAATGCGTGCGCAGCTCGCGGCCGGTGATCGGGTCGCCGATGTTGAAATACGTGCAGGCGTCGTCGCCGGTGTCCTGGCTTTCCCACGCGTAGAAGGCCCCCCGGTAGCCCGGCCCCTCGGTCGCCGCCTTGCGCCGCGCGCCATCGAGGGTGCGGATCCGGTACCGCAGCAGCTCGGCCGCCTTCTCGGGGAAGCAGTGCAGGAAGAACGGGAACATGAACATCTCGGTGTCCCAGAACACGGCGCCCTTGTAGACCTGGCCCGACAAGGCGCGCGCCGGGATCGAGTTGGCGCTGCCCGCCACCGGCGCGACCATCAGCAGCTGCAGGATGCTGTAGCGGAGCGCAAGCTGCGCCTCGTCGTCGCCTTCGATGACGACGTCGGCGCGTTCCCAGCGCCGGGCCCATTCCGCGTTGTGGCGCTCGAGGCAGGCGGCGTAGCCCTGCTGTCGCGCCCCTTGCACCGCGGCGATCGCCGCCGCCGCCGGCGGGCCGCCGGCGGCGTCGTTGTCCGTGAACACCGCGAAGAATTTCACGAAGGTGCGGGGCTGCCCGGCGGCGAGCCGAACCGCGTACACGCGCAGATGCCGCCGCCCCTCGACGGCGGCGAGGTCGGCGCCGAAGTCCGCGGCGACCACCTCGGCGACCGCCACCTGTTTTCCCGCCTCGTGCGTCCGGCCCGCCACACAAAGGACCTCGCCTTCGCGCCGGCCCGCGAGCTCGGGCAGGTGCGGCCCGTTCAGGTCCCAGATGTGCCCGTCGATGCCCGTGTGGATCGTGACCTCGGCGTCGCGGTCGCAGGCCACGGTGAAACGCACCACGCCCAGGTGGGGGTCGGCCGCGCTGAGAAAGCGCGTCGAGTGGAGCGTCAGCTTTCCCCCGGTCGTCGCGTACGTCGTCTCGCGCACGAACGACGCATTCCGGAAATGCAGCACTTGCCGATGCCCCACCGGCGCGCCGAACTCCGCGCCGGCGAGCGTGACCCGGGTGTAGCCGGCGTTGGGCGCGTTGACCGGCTCGCGCCACGCGTCCCCCACCTGGTCGAAGATGCCCGCCAGGGTGACCCCGACCGCGTCTTCCGCGTCGGACTCGTCCAAGGTGCCGCGATAACCCATGTAGCCATTGGCAATCTGGTAGACGTTGCCGCGGCGCATGATGCTTTCCCGGGAGCCGCCATGGTCGGTGGTGCTGATTTCCCAAAGTTGATTCATTGCAAGTGAACGGCCCCCCGGTCGTCCTTCACCCGCAGCATCAGGGCCGCGGCGACGACCATGGAGACCCCGCCGAGCAGGAGCGCGTCGATCGCGTGGCCTGCGAAGACGGTGCGGACGAGCAGGCCGAGGATCGCGGCGGCGAGGATCTGGGGAATGACGATGAAGAAATTAAACATGCCCATGTAGACGCCCATCTTCCGGTAGGGCACGACGCTGCTGAGGATCGCGTAGGGCATGGTCAGCAGGCTCGCCCACCCGATGCCGAGGCCGGCCATCGAGGCGACCAGCCAGTGCGGCGCCGCGATGAAGTACATCGAGCCCAGCCCGCAGCCGCCCACGACAAGGCAGACGGCGTGCGTGCCGACGCGCCCGAGCCGGCGGGCCACGGCCGGCAGCCCGAAGGCCATCAGCGCGGCGACGCCGTTGTAGACGGACATGAGCACGCCGACCCAGTTGGCCCCCTCGTTGTAACGCGCGGAGCCCGGGTCGGAGCTCCCGAAGTGGTGACTCGCGACCGCCGAGGTGGCATAGATGAAGAAGGCAAACAGCGCGAACCAGGTGAACAGCTGCGCCAGGGCGAGCTGCCGCATCGCCGCGGGCATGTTGTTGAGGTCGTGCATGAGCTCGACCAGCCCGCGCGTGCGTCCGGCGCGGTACCACACGGCGGCGAGGACCTGCAGCGCCCCGTAGCCGCACGCGCCGAACGACAGGATATAGAGGCCCCGGTCCCAGCCGAGGCGCCAGATGATCCCGCTGGCCACCAGCCCGGCGGCCACCAGCGCCGTGCCCCCGGTGGCATAACGCCCGGCATCGAGCACGAGCGGCGCGCGGTCGGCCACGCCCGGCTCCCGGCCCGGCGCCTCGCCGTGAAACGCCTGCTGCTGCTCCGGCGAATATTCCCGCGTCGAGACAATCGTCCAGAGCACGGCGCCCAGGTAGACCGCGCCGCCGAGATAGAACGACCACTTGACCGAGTCGGTCAGCTGTCCCGCCGGTGCCGTGTTGGCGACGTGGAAGACATTCGTCAGCAGCCACGGCAGCAGCGAGCCGATGACCGAGCTTGCGCCGATGAAGAAGGTCTGCACGGCGAAACCCGTCGTGCGCTGCTCGTCCGGGAGCATGTCGCCCACGAACGCGCGCATCGGCTCCATGGTGACGTTGATGGATGCATCCATGATCCAGAGCATGCCGGCCGCGAACCACAGCGCGGGCGAGTTGGGCATGACCAGCAGCGCGAGCGAGGCGCTCAGCGCCCCGGCGAGGAAATATGGCTTCCGCCGCCCGAGGCGGTTCCACGTCTTGTCGCTCAGGTAGCCGATCACGGGCTGCACCGCGAGCCCGGTCACGGGACCCGCGATCCAGAGAATCGGGATGTCGCCCACGTTCGCGCCGAGCGTCTCGAAGATGCGGCTGACGTTGGCGTTCTGCAGCGCGAAGCCGAACTGGATGCCGACGTAGCCGAAGCTCATGTTCCAGAGCTGCCAGAAACTCAGGCGGGGTTTGCGCGTAGCGGTCATGGGAGGAGGTGGGTTCGTTTCATCCGGCCCGCCGTAGGCGGCGAACCAGCCGGTTGAGTTCCTCCATGTTGACCTCCGCCAAATCGCCGACAACCACGTCCGCGCCGTTTTTGCGCAATTCCTCCGCGTTGCCCTCGCGCGCCACGCCAACGACGAGCGCGAAACCGCCGGCGGCGCCCGCCTGTACGCCCGCGACGGCATCCTCGATCACGATGGCGCGATCGCGCCGCACGCCGAGATTGGCCGCGGCCAGCGCGAAGATGTCCGGCTCCGGCTTGCCCCGCAGGCCCAGGCGGGCCAACACCATGCCGTCCACGATCGTCGCGAACAGCCCGGCCGCGGGGGTCCCCGCGAGGACCAGCGCCGAGTTCCGGCTCGAGGTCGCCAGGCCGACCCGGATCCCGGCGGCACGCAGCTCGCCGATCAGGGCGAGCGTCCCAGGGAAGACCTTCACGCCGCCCGCGGCGAGGATCTCGCGAAAAAGCTCGTCCTTCCGGTTGCCGAGGCCGCAGACCGTCTCGGCCTGCGGTTCATCCGCCGGCGTGCCGGGCGGCAGGGCGAGGCCGCGGGAGGCGAGGAAGGACTCGACGCCCCGGTAACGCGGCCGGCCATCGACGTAGGCACGGTAGTCGCCGCCCTGCGTGAATTCGCGGAAGGGCTCGCCCCGCCGGCGGGCCCGGTGCCGCAGGAATTCATCGAACATCCGCTTCCACGCTTCCGCGTGCACGGCGGCGGTTTCGGTCACGACGCCATCCAGGTCGAAGATCGCGGCGTCGAAGGCGCGGGCCTCGCCGTTTTCTCCGCGCGCCCGGGCTGGCCGCGAAGCCTGCGCCCCGGACCGGTCGCACCCGCTCGCGGCGCCGGCTTCCGTCGGGCCGGCGGGGCGCGGCGATTCCTTCCCCGGGCTGGTGTCGCGTGATTGTGCTGCTTTGGTCATTGGCCTTGGCCTCCTGTCTCCCGAGGTCGGCGCGGCCGGCCCCCGGCCGGCCCGGCGATCATTCCCGGATGGCGGCGTCGCACCGCGCCAGGGTGCAGGGGGAACACCGCGCCGGGCACCCTGACGCCCGGCGCGGCCCGGCGATCAGAACGAGAACCGGCTGGTCAGCGAAAGCACCTGGGTCGGCCCGATGCGATAGCCCGCCGCGGCTCCCGCCGCCTGGCCCGCGACCGGTCCCTGCGCGGTGATCGGAATCAGGTAGTCGTGCTTGAACAGGTTCGTGACGTTGAGCTGGAGGTGCCAGTCGATGTTCCGGTGGAGCTTCCGGCTGTAGCCGACCCACATGTCGTAATTCGTTTCCGCGGGCCCCTGGTAGGGGTTCGCGAGATCGAAGCCGAGCGTCGCCGGGTTCGTCGGGTCGCCCACCGGCGGGTAGCCGATCGTGACGCCGCTCTGGTAGCGCACGGCGCCGCCGAGGTTGAAGCCCTTGAGCATCGAGCGGGTGAAGTCGTAGTTCGTGATGAGGTTGTAGCGCCAGGTGCGGATTTCCGGGGCGGCCGCGCCCTCGACCAGCTTGAGGTTGGCCCAGTCGGCCCCGAGGGCGCCGGGCGCGCCGACGCCGGTGTAGAAGATGCCCTTGGCGCGCGGGACGTCGGACGTGCCCCACCAGAAGTGCATCAAGCCGCCGGGGCCCTGCACCATCGTGACCAGCTCGTTCATGAAGGCATTGAGGGCGGTGCCGCCGATGTTGCTGCGGACCGCGGCCTGCTTGCTGGCGTTGAACGTGAGGCGCCAGTTCGGGATCGGGTTGGCGTTGAACTCGATTTCGTAGCCCTTCGAGACGCCGTCCTCCGTGATCGTGAAGCCGTTCGGGATGCCGTTGGGCACCACGTAGGGATTCGGCAGCGCGGTGCTGTTGGACTGCACCGTCGCGGCCGAGACGAAGCCCCACGCCTTCCAGAATCGCGGATCGACGGCGTTCTCGAACGCGCGCACGCCCTTGATGGCGGCCGTCTGGTCGGCCAGATTCTGGGCCGACTGGACCACGGTGTCGTCGCTGAAGGAGTACTGCTCGATGTTGTTGCCGCTCTTGAGCGGTCCCCAGATCGGGCCACCCTGGATTGCGGGGTCGAACATGTTCGTGAAGCCCACCAGGCCGTACATGAACCAGTTGAAGTCGTTCGCGAAGCCGCCGGCGGCCGTGCTGATGTTCTGCTCGGACGTGACGTAGCGCGTGACCCGGAGCGAATACTTGCCGTCGCGGGTCGCGACCACGACGCTGCGGTCGATCGTCTTGCCGGACGGCGGCGCGATCTGCTCGCCCAGCACATCGACGCGGCCGGCGAGCGGCTGGAAGTTTGTCGACTGGTTGTACGCCAAGCTCACCTCGAAGGGCCAGTTCCTCGTCAGCGACTTGAGACCCGGCAGGTCCATGAGATGCGCCACGAAGCTTTCGGAGCGCGAGCTGACGTTGATGACGGCGTTCGGCCCGCCGGGAATGGCGTACGAACCGAGGTCGATCTGCTGTTTGTCCGCGGCATCGCCGATGTTGCGCGAGAGGCCGTAGGCCTTCGCCGTGTCCCGGCGCCAGCCGAAGGTCGCGACGAGGCTGTCATCGACCATCTTGCCCTGCCAGACGAGCGCCTTCGAAATCGTGTCGGCTTGATTCAAGGCGGCGTTGGTCGTCAGGCGGTCGCGGTTGGCCGCCGCATCGGCCGCCTGCGTGATGGTGAGCGGGGTCGTGGTCCAGCCGACGTAGTTGGCCGGGTTGTTCGCCTGCGTGAAGCTGCCGGGCAGCGGGTTGTTCCCGACGGGGTAACCCGGAGCCAGTTTTGACGGGTCGGTGGTGTAGGCGTTGTTCGTCCAGGGCGCCGCGGGATCCACGCCCGTGGCCTTCCACGTGTCGTCGAAGTACGTGACCGCGCCGTTCGCGATCCGCGGGATCCCGGCGATCGACGGGATGTTCGCGCCGGTCGCCGCCTTGCCCAGCAGGGTCGGCCCGAGGTACATGACCATCGCCGGCTGGACGTAGGTGAAGTTCACAGTCGCCGGGTCGATGTCGGGATCCTGGAGCTTGTAGGCGTTCGGATCGAGGTAGCCGTAGCTGGCCCAGTTGCGGTGGTCGGTCGTCTGGCTCGAGTCCGCCCAGAGGCCCGTGGCCGTGTGCTTGCCGATGAGACGGCCGACCCAGTCGCTGCGGTCCTTCCGGAAGTCGTGCATGACGTAGGCGGTCACCCGCCGGTCCTCGCTCGTGGTGTCGTCGGAGTAATTGGTGCCGCCGGTGGCGGACACGAACGGGCGCCCCACGTTCGGGTTCGGCGTGCCGTCGGAGTAGGGGCGGCCGGTCAGGCCGGCGTCCGGCGTGCCGTTGTTGTACACGGCCATCGGGTCGATGAAGAGGCTGACGTTCCCGCCGAGGAGCGCGGTGTGCGTGTACTGGTACCGCTCGGTGTTATAGTCGAAGGCAATGCCGACCTGGTCGTCGAGCGCGGTCTCCGTGACATTGAAGGTGGCGCGGTGGAAGCGCTGCGCCTCGTGCTTGGTGTCGCCGTCGATGAGCTGCCGGTAGAAGTTGAACACCGACGGGTCGGTGAGGACGTTGTTCTTGAAGATGCCGGCGTTGGCGTAGGGCAGTCCGGCGTTGGCCGCCCACACCGATGTGCTCGCGATGCTGGCCCAGGAGCCCGGCGCCGTGACGTAGCCGATGGCGTTGTTGCCCTGGTACTGCTGAGTCGCGGACGTAACCCAATAGGCGGTCTGCCCGCCGCCGCCGCTGCCGAAGAAAGCCACGGGGTTGTTCGGCGTGATGTTGCCAAAGCTGGAATTCTCGATCCACGGCGAGGCATACGGGATCGCCATGGTGCCGGCGTTCGCGTACGGGGTCGGGCGGGCGACGCCGCTGCCGATGCGACCGGACTGGTTGTCCCAGAGCTGCCAGCCGTTGTACGTGGCCTGGTTCGTGCCGGCGGCCCCGGTGCCGAAGAACGGCGTGAGCTGGTCCTGCGGCGGCAGCTCGCGCGGGTTGTTGCTGTCGATCCGGCCGGTCTCGAAGCTCGCCTTCGCGACGAAGCGGTAGCCGTGCCGGTTGAGCGCCTCCGGCTCGAGGCGGATGGCGCCGGACACGCGCTTGTCGTGCGAATAGGCCGGCTTCTGCTCGAATTCTTCCCGGTCATTCAGCGCGTCCAGCCGGATCGCGACCTGTTTCGGGATGATCACCTGGTTGAAGCCGAGCGACTCGCGGGTGGAGCCAAAGCTGCCGGCGCGGAGCTCGATTTCGCCCGAGTCCTTGAACAAGGCTCCCTTCGTGCCGGCGTTGATGATGCCGGCGGGGCTGCCCTCGCCGAAGAGGATGGCGTTCGGGCCGCGCTGCAGGTCGATGCGGTCGATGTTGTAGCTGTCCCACGGAATCTGGGAGCGGAAGAAGTCGCGGGTGTTGTCCGCGACGGCGAGGCCGCGCACGCGCGTGTTCTGGCTCGGGCGATCCGGCTCCGAGAGCGCGGCCGCGTCGCCGGTGCCGGCGAAGTTGCCGTAGACGCCGCCGACCTCGGTGCCGGTGGTGTATTGGAGCAGGGAATTGTTGTTGGTCGCGCCGACGTCCTTCAGGAATTCCTTGGTGATGACCGTGACGGCACTGCCGACGTCGCGCAGCTCGGTGTTGAGGCGGTTGCCAGCGAGCGTCGTGGCCGCGGTGTAGCTCTCCTGGTTGCTCGCGGTGACCTCAAAGGGCGTGAGGGTGATGATCTCGTCCTTCGGCGGCGTGAGCGCCGGGTCGGCGGGGGCGGTCTGGGCGCGGGCCGGCGCGGCGGCGAGCGTCGCGGCGACCAGGGCGGCGGAAACGAAAAGGTGCCGCGGTCCCGGGCGGGAGCTCGACGGCACGGCGGACTTACGCAGGGTAAGCCGGAACGGGTTGCTCGATTTCATGGGGGTGAGGGCGCCGGCCTGGGCTGGGGGGCTGGTGACAAGCCGGCGCTGGATGGCCCCGTTGCTAGCAGGCCGCCCCTGCCCCGCCATCCTGCCCCACTGCAAACGTTGCGGAGGAGTGGCCGGCCGCGAAGCTTTCGCGGTGCGCCGCGCACCGCAGCATGCCGGGTCGGGCGCGGAGGTCCCGCAGACCGCGGAACGATCGCTTGCCAGGTCTCCGCTCGCCTTGGCCTGGCGCCCGGGAGCCGGGCGGAATGTCCGCCGCTCACAGCCACGATCGGTAGCGGCGGATGTAGATGGTCTTCACCACCTGGGTCAGCAGGCAGTAGGCGAGCAGGACGAGCGGCAGGTAGATGAAATACCCGGCCGGCGGCGGCTGCAGGTGGATCGACGAGGCCAGCGGCGAGAACGGCAGGACGACGCCAAGCAACATCACGATCGCCGTCGTGATCAGGACCACCGGTGCCGCCGTGCTCTGGAGGAACGGCACTTTCTCTGTGCGAATCATGTGCACGATCAGCGTCTGCGTCAGCAGCCCGACGATGAACCAACCGGATTGAAACAGCGATTGCTGCGCCACCGTGTTCGCCCCGAAGACGTGCCACATCACCGCAAATGTGAGGATGTCGAAGAGCGAGCTGATCGGGCCAATCCAGACCATGAACGTCGCGATCGACGACGCCTCCCACTGGCGCGGCACGCGGAGGAAGTCGTCATCCATCCGGTCCCAGGGAATGGCAATCTGCGAGAGGTCGTAGAGGAGGTTCTGCACCAGCAGCTGCACGGCCAGCATCGGGAGGAACGGCAGGAACGCGCTCGCGACCAGGACGCTGAACACGTTCCCGAAGTTCGAGCTCGCGGTCATCTTGACGTATTTGATGACGTTGCCGAACGTGCGCCGGCCCTCGAGCACGCCGCGCTCGAGCACGAGCAGGCTCTTCTCCAGCAGGATGATGTCGGCGGCCTCCTTCGCGACGTCCACCGCGGTGTCGACCGAGATGCCGACGTCCGCCTCGCGCAGCGCCGAGGCGTCGTTGATGCCGTCCCCCATGAAGCCGACCGTATGCCCGGCAGCCTTCAGGACGCGCACGACGCGCGCCTTCTGCAGCGGCGAAAGCTTGGCGAAGATCGTCGTGCGCGCCGCCAGCGCACCGAGCGCGGCGTCGTCGAGCGCCTCGACCTCGGCGCCGGTGGCGATGTGCTCCACGGCCAGGCCGACGGTGCGGCAGATCTTGCGCGCGACGATGGCATTGTCGCCGGTGAGGATCTTGACGGTGATCCCGTGCGCGGCGAGGAGGCGCAGCGCCTCCGCGGTCGATTCCTTCGGCGGGTCGAGAAAGGCCACGAACCCGGAGAACACCAGGTCCGTTTCCTCGCGCACCGTCACCCGGGTGCGCGGCGGCAGGGAACGGTAGCCGACGGCAATCACGCGCAAGCCATCCTCGTTCAACTGGTCGCGGACGGTCTTGAGCTGTTGCCGCGCCTCGGGCGTCAGCGGCCGGGTTTGCCCGCCCTCCTCCACCTGGGTGCAGATGTCGAGCATCTCCTCCACGGCGCCTTTGCAGAACAGGATGGGTTCGTCGCGGGTGCGAAACAGCACCACCGACATGCGTCGGCGCACGAAGTCGAACGGCAGCTCGTCGAGCTTGTGCCAGAGCTTGGCCTGTTCCCGCAGCCCGAGCTCCTGCGCGCGGTCGACCACCGCCCGGTCGAGCAGGTTTTTCAGGCCGGTCTGGAACAGGCTGTTGAGAAACGCGTGCTCCAGCACGCGCTGGCTGTCGCTCCCGTGCAAGTCGACGTGGCGGATCAGCACCACCTTGTCTTGGGTGAGCGTGCCGGTCTTGTCCGTGCACAACACATCCATCGCCCCGAAGTTCTGGATGGCGTGCAGCCGCTTCACGATCGTCTTCTGGCGCGCGAGGGCGATCGCGCCGCGCGCGAGGTTGGCGTTGACGATCATCGGCAGCATTTCCGGCGTCAGGCCGACGGCGATCGCCACCGCGAACAGCAGCGCATCCAGCCAGTCGTGCTTCATCAGGCCGTTGAGCAGAAAAACCGTCGGGGCCATCACGAGCATGAAGCGGATCAACAGCCAGCTCACGCTGCGCACCCCGCGATCGAAGGCCGTCATCGGGCGGGCCCCGGTCAATTTCGCGGCCATGGCGCCAAAGTAGGTGCGATTGCCGGTGGCCAGGACCACGGCGCGGGCGGTGCCGCTGACGATGCTGGTGCCCATGAACAGCAGGTGCGGCGAGTCGAGCACGTCGGCCGCGGGCCGCTCGGCATCGCCGCGCCCCGCCGCCGCCGCGCGTTCCGGGTCGAATTTCTCGACCGGCATGGCCTCGCCGGTGAGCGCCGCCTGCGTGACGAAGAGATCCCGCGATTCGAGCACGCGCAGGTCGGCGGGGATCATGTCCCCGGCCGAGAAGAGCACCACGTCGCCGGGCACCAGCTCGCTCGTGGGAATGTCGACCGCCCGGATATCGAGCGCGTTCCGCTTCGCGTTGAGCGGCGCGGCGCCCGAGCGGACAACCGTCGTTTCGTTCCGCACCAGCTGGCGCAACGATTCCGCCTGCACGAGTGACTTCATCTCCTGCCAAAAGCGAAGCCCGACGCTGAGCACGATCATCGAGGCCATGACGATGGCCGCCTTCAGGTCGCCCGTCGCGTAGGACACGACGCCGAGCGCCAGCAGCACCCCGTTGAACGGATGTCTGCATGCGGCCCAGAGGACCGCCGGCCAGGGCGGCGGTTTCTGGCTCGAGAGCTCGTTCGGCCCGAATTCACCCAGCCGCCGGGCCGCCTCAGTCCAGGACACGCCGCCCGGCGTGCTCTCCAGTCGGGCCAGCACGGTGGCTTGGTCGGCGGCGGCGCCTTCGGCAAGGCTGCTGAAAGGATTCACGGTACCCACAGCATTCCCGAAGGCCGGCCCCGCGCGAGGCGTTTTTGCGATTGGGGAGTGGGAACCCGCGCGGGGAAGGCTTCGCGTTTTGCGCCGCGGGGCGTTTTGAAATTTGGCGTTTCCGAATTTGACGCTACCTTTCGCCCATGACCACGATGACCAGCACCCAGGATTTGAAAGCCATCGCGATCGGTTTCTTGCGGATGGCGGCGGCGGGTCGGGTCGACGAGGCCTGGGCCCTGCACGTCGCACCGGGGTTCCGGCACCACAATCCGTTTTTCCCCGGCGATGCGGAGTCGCTGAAACAAGCGATGCAGCAGAATGCCGTGAAAAATCCCGACAAGATCTTCGCGGTGCAGCGCGCGCTGCAGGACGGCGACCTCGTCGCGGTCCATTCCTGCGTTCGCCAGAATCCGCAAGCGCCCCGCGTCGCCGTGGTGCATCTCTTCCGTTTCGAGCAGGGCCGGATCGCCGAGATCTGGGATGTCGGCCAGCCCGAACCCGAAAACAACCCGAACGAGCACGGGATGTTTTGAGTTCAGCCGCCGGCGCAGCGGGTGCTTGTGCGCTTCGGCCGGGCGTCCTCGGGGCTGACGATATTCTATGCCTATTCATGAATCGCTGGCGTCCGGCCGGCCATTCCGTTTTACTGCTCGTCCCCCACGCGTCCCGAAATCCCCCTCGCCGCGAAACCATGAATGCCTCATCCCCCGCCGCCCGGTTGCGTCCATTCCGTCTCCTTTCCGTCGCCCTGCTGTTGGCGTGCGCCGTCGGCCTGCGGTTGCCCGCGCAAGGCGCCGAGGCCGCCCCGCGCGAACGCGCCAACTTCGACGCCGACTGGCGCTTCGCGTTCGGCCATCCGTCCGACCCGGCGAAGGACTTCAACCACGGCACGGGCTACTTCTCGTATTTCGCCAAGGCCGGTTACGGTGACGGCCCGGCCGACCCCAAGTTCGATGCCTCCCACTGGCGCCAGCTCGACCTGCCGCACGACTGGGCCGTCGAGGCGCCGTTCGCCGCCAACGCCAGCCACAGCCATGGCTACAAGGCGATCGGCCGGAATTTCCCGGAGCGCAGCGTCGGCTGGTATCGGAAGAGCTTCGCGATTCCCGCCTCCGACCTCGGCCGGCGCATCAGCCTCGAATTCGACGGCGTCCACCGTGATTCCCAGGTCTGGGTCAACGGCTTCTTCCTCGGTCGCGAGCCCAGCGGCTCGACCAGCTTCCACTACGACATCACCGATTATCTCAACTACGGCGGCGAGAACGTCGTCGCCGTGCGCGTGGACGTCACGATGGAGGAAGGCTGGTATTACGAAGGCGCCGGCATCTATCGCCACGTATGGCTGACGAAGACCGCGCCGCTGCATGTCGCGCCGTGGGGCACGTTCGTCACGACCGGCGTGCGCGATGACTTCGCGTCGGCCGAGGTCACGGCGCGCACCGAGGTCACGAATGACGGCAGCTCGCCTGCGCATTTCCAACTCGAGCAGATCGTGTTGGGTCCGGATGGCGCGAAACTCGCGAGCCAGTCCCTGCCCGACCTGGGCGTCCCGCCGGGCGAGACCGCGGAGTTTTCCACGACGCTGCCGGTTGCCCAACCGCAACTCTGGTCGTTGGAAAAACCGGCGTTGCACACGCTGGTCACCGTGGTGCGAGCCGCCGACGGCACGGTCGTCGACCGCCATGAGACGACTTTTGGCATCCGCACGATTCGGTGGGACCCCGACCAAGGCTTTTTCCTGAACGGGCGACACGTCCTCCTCAAGGGTACCAACAACCACCAGGACCATGCCGGCGTCGGCGTGGCGGTGCCCGATGCGCTGTGGGATTTCCGCCTTCGCCGCCTGAAGGATTTCGGCTGCAATGCCTATCGCTGCTCGCACCACCCGCCGGCGCCGGAGCTGCTCGACGCCTGCGACCGCCTCGGCGTGTTGGTGATCGACGAGAACCGCCTCATGGGCGCCAACCGCATGCAGCTCGGGACGCTCGAGGCGATGATCCGCCGCGATCGCAACCACCCGAGCGTGATCCTCTGGTCCGTCGGCAACGAGGAATGGGCGATCGAGGGCAACGTCAAGGGCGCCCGGCTCACCGCGACGATGCAGGCGTTCGCGCACCGCCTCGATCCATCGCGCCGCACGACCGTCGCGATCAGCGGTGGCTGGGGCCAGGGCTCGTCCACCACCGCCGACGTCATGGGCTTCAACTATTTCACGCATGGCAGCACCGACGCGCAGCACGCGAAGTTCCCCCAACAGCCCGGCGTCGGCACCGAGGAGACGACCGACCAAAGCACCCGCGGCGTCTATTTCGACGACAAGGAGCACGCGCACCAGGTCCCGCCCGAGAAGGGCGACTCCGGCGGCAACGTGCTCATCGGCTGGCAGCATTTCGTCGCGCGGCCGTACCTGGCTGGGCTCTTCTACTGGACCGGCTTCGATTACCGCGGCGAGTCCAACCCGTTCGGCTACCCGGCGATCAGCTCGCAGTACGGCATCCTCGATACCTGCGGCTTCCCGAAGGACCAATTCTACTTCCTCAAATCGTGGTGGACCGACGAACCAGTGCTGCACGTTTTCCCGCACTGGAACTGGCCCGACAAGATCGGCCAGACCCTGAAGGTCGGCTGCTACAGCAATCACGACGCCGTCGAACTTTTCCTCAACGGCGCTTCCCTCGGAAAGAAAGTCATGCCGCGCAACGGGCGCCTCGAATGGAAGGTCGTCTACCAACCCGGCGTGCTCGAGGCGCGCGGTTATCGCGGCGACCAAGTCGTCCAGACAACGCGCCTCGAGACCACCGGTGCGCCCGCGAAGCTCGTGCTCACGCCTGACCGGACCACGCTCCAGGCCGATGGCGCCGACGTCGCGGTGATCGCGGTTTCGACCGTCGATACCCAGGGCCGCCCTGTGCCGACCGCGAACAATCTCGCTTCGTTCGATGTCACCGGCGGCCGGATCATCGGCGTCGGCAACGGCGATCCGTCCTGCCATGAAGCCGACCAGGGCCACGAGCGCAGCCTGTTCAACGGCTATGCCCAGGTCATCGTGCAGGTCTCCCGCACGCCGGGAAAAATTCGCCTGACCGCGCGCGCCGACGGCCTCGCTCCCGCGGAAGTCACCCTGCTGGGCATCCCCGCCGTCGAATCGCGCGCTCCGGCCAATCCGTGACCGGCTCTTGGGCGTGTACCAGGCCCGCCCCCACCGTTGATGCACGGTGGCTGGAGGTCGGTCTCCCGGCCGACCGTATCGCGCCAATCCGGCCGGTCCGGAGACCGGCCCTCCACCTGCGCCTCGTTTCATGAACTCCGGCCCGCTTCGACGCCGGGCGTCAACTTTCATTCTCATCCCGGGAGAGCGACCTTGATCGCGAGGGTCCAATGGCTCACCGCTCCCTGCTCTCTGCTAACGGCACACCGCTCCCGCTCCCCTCCTCCGGCCCCATCCGTCAATCGGTCAATCCGGTGACGTCGCGTGGTGGTTCCACCCGTGGCGCGCCGGGTATGGCGCGGGTATGGTTGCGAGACCATGGCCCGCCTCCACAAGGAACATCCCGAGGCCGTCGCCGCCCTACGCGACGCCGCCATCCCGCTGGCCGACCACCGCGCGCATGAACCGATCGCCAGCGCGATCGGCGACGCGCCGCTGGTGCTGCTCGGCGAGGCCACGCATGGCACGCATGATTTCTATGCGCTGCGCGCCCAAGTCACCCGCGCGCTGATCGAACGCCACGGCTTCACCGCCGTCGCGATCGAAGGCGATTGGCCCGATGCATGGCGCGTCAATCGCTTCGTCCAGCACACGGGACCCGACACCCATGCCGTCCCGGCCCTGAATGGATTCGCCCGGTTTCCCACCTGGATGTGGCGCAACACCGCCGTCGCCGATTTCATCGGCTGGCTGCGCGCGCACAACGCTGCCGTCCGCGCACCGGGCCAGCGCGTCGGCTTCTACGGGCTCGACCTGTACAGCCTGCACGCGTCGATGCGCGCGGTCGTCGCCTATCTCGAGGAGCGTGATCCCGCCGCCGCCGCGGCCGCGCGGCACAGTTACGCGTGCTTTGACCAATATGGTCCCGAAGCCGACACCTACGGCTGGGCCACGACCCGCCTGGGGCATGCCACCTGCGAGGAGGCGGTCGCGCGCGAGCTCGTCGCGCTCCATGAGCGCCGCACTGCCCTCGTCCGCGGCGATGGCGTCCATGCGGACGACGAATTCTTTTTCGCGGAGCAGAACGCACGCGTCGCCCGCAACGCCGAGCAATACTACCGGAGCATGTTCCGCGGCCGGGTCGCGTCGTGGAACCTGCGCGATGAGCACATGGTGGAAACGCTGCAGGAGCTGATGGCGCACCTCCGCCGACGCGGCCAGGCGCCAAAGGTGATCGTCTGGGCGCACAACTCGCATGTCGGCGACGCGCGCGCCACCGACATGGGACGCGAGGGTGAGCTCAACCTCGGGCAGCTCGTGCGCGAGCGGATCACGCCGGAAGCCCGCTTGATTGGCTTCACCACGCACGCGGGCACCGTCATCGCTGCATCGGATTGGGGCGGCGAGCCGGAGCTCAAGCAGGTGCGTCCCGCGCTGCCGGACAGCGTCGAGGCGCTGTTTCACCAAACCGGCGTGCCGCGATTTTTCCTGCCGTTGCGACATGGCAGTCCCGCGTACCGGGTGCTCGCCGAGCCGCGGCTCGAGCGTGCCATCGGCGTCGTTTACCGACCCGACACGGAGCGCTTGAGCCATTGCTTCAATGCGCGCGTGGCGGAGCAGTTCGACGCGATCATCCATCTCGACGAGACCGGCGCGGTGGATCCGTTGCCGGGTCAGCTCGTGCGCGACACCACGGAGGTTCCGGAGACGTACCCGTCGGGGGTGTGAGCCGGGCCCGACGATCGTTCTCGTTCTCCTGCTCGTTCTCGTTCTCGCTTCTTCGCCTCCATAAAACGAGAGAAGGATTAAGAGAACGAGAAAGAGAACGATTCCGGCCCACGTCCACCGTCCACTCTCCGCGGTCGACCGGGAGTCCGACCCTCCACAAGGGTGTGACGCTCAGCTCTCAGCTTTCAGCGCTCAGCTCTGAATGTTGCCGACAATCCGTGCGTAGCGGGTTGACGGGGCCTCGTGTTAGGATGCGAACGTGCACTCAACGGGCCGTGACTGGGAAGGCTGCGCGCAAGGCGTCGCAGCGGGGATGCTATTGCCTTTGGTTTGTTTTGTCGCCGGCGCCGCCGTCGACACGCCGGGCCGGGAGAATCCCTGGGAGCTGGTCATGGCCTGCGGCTTCGGCGCGGCGTATCTCGCGCTGGCGAGTGTCTGGTTGATTCATCCCGGGCCGGATCCTCGCTTTGTGTATGCGGGAATGCTCGCGCCGCTGGTATTTCTCGGGCTTGTAGCCGGCATATTGGAAAAGCAGCCGGCGCTGGCGGCGGGGGTCATCGGCCTCATCGCCCCGATTTCCCTGCTGGGCGGCTGGCTGGGAGTGGCGGTGAAGCGGCGGCTGACGGCGCGGCCCGGGGCCACCGGGACGGCGCCGCGTCCGTGGCGCACGACATTCTGGCTGTCGGCGGCGGCGACCGCCCTCGTGGCTACGACTGTCGCGCTGCTGCTTTACCTCGCGCGGCGGGCGGGTCCGACCGCCAACCCGAATACCGGGTTCTTCCTGTTTGTCGCCTTCGTGGATGCGGGCATCATGGCCTGCTTCCGGCAAGTGTACTCCCGCGGCAAGGAACCGGGGCGCCGGCTGCGGCGCGGCCTCCTGGCCACCGCCACGCTGGCGGCTTTCTTCTTCGGCTTCGCGCTCATCGGGATCGCCACGGTCGTGGGCCGCGCGCCAATCCTGCTGCCGGCGGCGATCACCGCCGCGCTGGCGGGAGCGGTCAACCTGGCGGTCATGGTTACGGCAACGGCCACCTTGATCGGCGAAGAGCGCATGGCTCCAGCCAGCGCCCCGAGCATCCACTTGTAGGAACGAAGGCGGCGAGCCGCTTCTCGCAGGTTATTTCTTCGTGGGTGCGGGCGGACCGGAGCCCGGCGTCGGAGCGCAGACCTCACTCGCCAGAATGTCGGCCGAGCCGTCGGACCAGTGCCGGACGGGCACCATGAAGATGGTCACGTGATCGATGTCGTTGACGCCCCCCACCACCGGAGAACCCGGCAGGTTGGCGCCCCAGTCCGCGGCCGCTTCGACCGGCTGGTAAAACATGAGATGCGGATGCCAATGGCCGGCGGCGTCGTTGAGGTGACCGTCCTTGGAGAGCATGAAACACATGGCTCCCTGGCTCAGGCGGGGAAACTCGCCCGCTTGATACGATGCCTTCATCGCGGCGACCATCTCCTCCTTGGATTTTCCGGCCAGGAACAACGCCGTCCGCTGCTTGAGCAGCGGCAGGCAATACGCCGCTCCAGCGGGGTTAAAGCAAATGGGTCCGCGGCCGCGGGGATTCCAGAATTCCGGATCGTCGCTGGAGGCCGTCCACAATCGCTCCACGACGCAGACGTAGCCGTTGTGCCCCGGCACGGCGGTCTCGTAGCCGTGCTTGGTGAGGACCAGAACTTCGGCGTCCTTGGTGATCGCAACCGGCCCGGCACTGCGGGCCAGCGCGATTTCCGCGTCGCGTGGCATCAGGTACTGCTCGAGCGGCGCCATCGTCGGGTAAGCGTCCCGGGCGGGCGCATCCGCCCGGGTCAGCGTCGGGACCAGGGCAATCAGTCCGGCCGAGATCAGAAGATTGGTGAAGGAGTGGTTGGGCATGGGGTTGGGTGGTTCACAAGGGTTCAACGAACGACGCGGCCCAGAACGGACATCGGAGGGAAAGGTTTCGGGGAAACGGCCGGTCTCTTGGGCGGCCGGGCGATCGGCCGCGAGGCCGACCGGAGCGGGCAGCCACGTTACGGGAATGGGAGGTTCGGATTGGTGTCGCGCCCCCCGCGACCCATCATGGGGCAACCCCTCAGCCCATGCCTGCAATGCGCCGCTGCCTCGCCCTGGCTTTCGTTCTCACCGGTTGGATCGCCCTGCACGCCGGCGCCAGCGGCGTTCGTGCGCTGGATGCCGCCGGCATCCGCGGCGCGAACTACTGCCCCGCGGGCGGGCACCACGTCGAGCACTGGCGCAACTACAACCCGCAGGAAAACGAACGCGACCTGGACTACGCGCGGAAGATCGGCCTCAACCAGGTTCGCGTTTTCCTGAGCTACTCCGTCTACCTCGAGAACAAGGAAACCTTCCGCCGCAACCTGCAGCACCTCGCCCGCGCTTGCGCCGCACGCGGCATCGGCCTGTTGCCGGTCGTCGCCTACAAGGCGGAGATGATCCACGAGGCTGCGCCCTACCCGCTCACGCGCGCCTGGGCCCAGGACCTGATCGACACGATCGGCGGCGAGCCGGCGCTGGCGTGCTGGGATGTCTTCAACGAGCCCGATTACCCGCCCAAGAATCCGCAGCGCGCCGAGGTCATGGCGTACGCGCGCACCATCGCGCAGATCTTCCGCGAGCTCGATCCGCACCAGCCGCGCACGCCTGTGACAATCGGTTATGCCTTTGAAAAGCCGATGGAGGAAAATGCCGACGTCGTGGACGTGCTGTCCTTCCACGACTACAGCCCGACGCGCCAGCAGATCCGCGACCAGATCGCCGCCGCCTTCGCCTGCGCCGCGCGCGTCAACAAGCCGGTCATCAACACGGAAATCGGCTGCACCGGCCGCGCGAATCCCTACGACGTCGCCATCGAGGAGTTTTCCCGCGCGCACATGGGTTTCTACATCTGGGAGCTGATGATCACGAAATACTGGGGCGACGTGCACGGCGTCTTCTATCCCGACGGCACGATTCGCGACCCGGCGATCCCCGCGGCGCTGCTCGGGCTCTATCGCAACCGCCGGCCTGACGCCGTGCCGGAGAATCCCGATCGGGAGGGCTGGGTCACTCGTACGCTGGCCCAAGGCCGCACCTGGCTGGCCGACGCCAATGCCCCGTACGCCGAAGGCCTGCGCGTCGCTGAGATCGCCGCGAACATTCTCGAGGCCAACGAACTCGTGCCCATGCGCGACCTGCCCTCGCGTCGGGTCGCGCTCCTGCGCGTGGGTCCGCCCGATCCCGCCGCCCTGCGCTCGCTCGTTGCCGGCCTCCTCGACCAGCTCGAGCCGTTCAAGAAGCCGGAGACGAAATAGCGGCGGGCTGTAGCGGCGCTCTATGAGCGCCGTTTTTGGGGGCGACGGTCACAGACCGCCGCGACACAGCGAACTTCGGCGGAAGTTCGGCCTATTTGGGCGAAGCCTCCCTGGTGAGCGCGTCGGCGGCTTTGCCGGCGACGACCCAGCTGGCCGACCCGGCGACGACGGCCTCGTGCTCGAACCAAAGGAAGCCGAAGTCGTCGATGCATTCCGGGAAATCAGGCTTGATGATGACGTAGCCGGGAATCACGGCGCCGGGAATGTAGGCATGGTCCGCGCGATTGTTGCTGTAGGTCTGGGTCTTCGAGACCGTGCCGACGCCGGCGACATACGACGTGCTCGAGACCGGATGCGTGCCAAGAATGTAGTTCACGGCGCGCAGCGTGTACTCGGGGCTCACCAGGTCCGGATAAGCCTTGTGCAGGAAATACATTCGGATCGCCATGCTGACCACTTCGCCGGACCCGCCCCAGGCGCGCAGGCTGGGCGGCACGCCAAACGGGGTCGCATCCAGTCGCTGGTCCAGCCCCGCCATGTAGGTCTTCACCGCCTCGCGCAGCTGCTCCTTCTCGCTCGCGTCGAGATACGGCAGCGCCCGGACTGCCGTCCAGCCGACGAAGTCCATCAGCTGCGGGTTGATCATCTTCGGGAAAAGTTCCTTCAGCCGCGATTTGTAGGGTTCGGCGCCATGCGTGGCGATCGTCAGCTCCAGCGCCGCGGGCCAGTCCATGACCGCGCCCAGGGCGCGGAAGTTGAATCGGGCCGGCGCCGGTGGCGTAGTGGAAGTAGTCGACGGAGCGGGTGCGGCTGACGCGGCCGGCGCGTGATTCGCACCCGCGGCACCAGCAACCGTACCTTGGGATGCCGCCAGCACGCCATTGGCGGGCGCCCCCTCGGGCTCGCCGCCGAAACCCCAGCGCGCGGGCATAGGCGTCGGGTGGGCCTTCTCGTCGTTCCAGGCCTTGATTGCCGTATCGAGGCAGTCCTTCGCCATGGCATCGTCCCAGCCTTTCAACGTGTCGGCCGACGCCGCCAGCGCCGCGACGGCGTTCCATTGGAAGAATGGATTGTTGGTCGAGAAAATCCAGCGGTCGTCCGGCCGGCCGGAGTAGTCGCCCTTCACTTCGTTCAGCCCGAGAGCCGGGTCGTAGATGCGGCCGTCGGTCTTCGCCGCGCCATCGCCGAGGTGCGTGTACTGGCGGAGGTCGGGCTCGTGCGTGCCGCGGATCGCGTGACCGAACTGGCGGAACTGCGCGAGGACGTACCGCGCGCCGTGCTTCACCTGCTGCACCGCGTCGGGCACGCCGTCGGGCCGGTGCATCTCCACCGAGCGCGCGGCCTCGTCCACGGTGAGCTCGTCGTACTTGAGGTCGAACTCGCGGTAGGCGAGTGCCAGGCTTTGAATCACGTTCAACTGCGCGGGCTCCTCGAGGTCAAAATCGCCGGCGTCGTACCAGCCGCCGACGTTCATGCCGGGAATGTGGTCGCCGCCCTTCCACTTGCCGTCCGTGGCGGTGGCCTGGTTCCAGCCGTCGAACTGCTCGCCCACGACTGGCGCGAGCCGGGCATCGTCGAGGTGCGATGCGCCGTGCCACACGCGGTAGGCTTCGCGCACGGCCACGTGGTCCATCTGCACGGCGAGGTGATGATCGAGGCTCGGTTGCCAGATGTTGGCGTAGGCGTCCGGCGAGATCGGGAACGCGGCCGTGCGCTGCCCGGCGTATTCGATCACGTAAAGGCCGGGATCCTTGACCGCCGTGAAATCGAATTTCGAGTACACGTAGCGGAGCCAGGGCGTGGCCGGTGTCAGCGGTCCCTCGAACACGGGCTGGTAGGAACCATCGGCCATCAGGCGGAGCACTTTGGCCGTTGGCGGGCCGTGGTACTTCGCGTCGAGCTCGATCACCGCGACCTTCGAGAAATCCGGCGCGTAGCCGACCTGGCTGTGTGCGATCATCGGCGGCCGGATCCAGTTCGGGATCACGTCGGGCCGGATGTGCCATACGATGGCACCCGTGGTCTTGCCGGTCGGGATCAGCGAGCGCAGGACGAACCAGCCGTTCTGCGCGCGGGCGCGGCCGTCGAACAGCATGAGGTCGGCGGTGTCCGACGTGACGCTCACCCGGGCGAGCGGATCGTCGACGCCGAGCGTGATGGTCTTGCCCGTGGCGAACGGCAGGGGCTGGGTGTAGCCCTTGGCCTTGTCCCAATCCTCGAGGTAGTACGCCTTCTTCGGTTCGTCGGCCAGCGGCAGGACCTTGGTCATCGGCTCCTCCGGAAAGCGCGGGAAGATGCCGGCCTTGGTGCCGTCGACGAGGTAGGCCTTGCCCATGTAGATCGAGGGCAGGAATTCGAGATTGAAGCCCGCCCGGCCCGCGAGTTTCTCCGGCAGCGGCTGGTCGAGGTTGATGCTGACCCGCACGCCGCCGGGCTCGGCCGCGACTTCGAGGGTGTAGCTAAGATTGAAGGATGGAAACGCGAGGTCGGCAGTGAGCCGGTTGTCGGCCTTGTCGGCGTGGCGGCCCTTGAGGGTGGCGACGAGGTCCCACTGCTCGGGGGTGGGCATCAGGCGGACGTCCCCGTTCGTGGCGATGCGCTGGCCGTGGAGGATCATCTCCATCGCGGTGTTCTTCTGGTCAACGAAGACCGGGTGGTACGTGCTGTCGTACAGGAACACGCTGAAGCCCTGGGCATCGAGGTAGTTCTTGTCATTCACCTGCACGGCCACATCGGCGGCGGACAAAGTCGCGCCGGAGACCAGCGCCAGGAGGAGAGGCAGTTTGAGTCGGGGTAGCATCGAGTGTGGTAAGAATTCGTTGGCCTCAGTCAGGCGTGGTAGCAGTCAGCTTGTAGGGTCACACCAAGGAAGCAAAGAGCCCAGAGCTCGGTCGTTCCTTTTCGTGTACTTCGCGACCTTCGTGTTGAATCTGTTTGGTTGGGGCAATGGCGATCGACGTCAAACAGTAGCATCGGTCGGGGGGACGCAGATTGGTGGAAGGACGGCCTCCCGGCCGACCGCGGCTGGGCAGAAGACCAGCCCTCCATTTCCGGACCCAAGCGGCTTGACCACAGATGAGCACAGATGAACACGGATGGGCCTGGCTGAATCGCGGCGTGAAGCCGCTCCTACAGCCAGCGCCTTGAAGTCAAGGCGCTCCATCTAGCGCCGGGTTGCGTCATCCCACACACCCCGGAGCAAGCGCTACCCCTCTTCATAGAGGGGAGCTCAAGATCGCGCGGCCAATCCTGGCGTCCCGTCAGGTCTCTTCCGGGTCCCCTCTTGAAAGAGGGGTGCCCAACAGGGCGGGGTGTGTAAGTTCCGAGCCGACGGTCATACGCCGCTGCTGTATGAATAGCCCAATACGGCCCCGATTGAAAAAGCCTTGCGCGACCCCCCTCAGGCCGTAGCTTCCCCCACTCCGTGCTGGGTCCCCATCGTCTAGCCCGGTTAGGACACCACCCTTTCACGGTGAGAACCGGGGTTCGAATCCCCGTGGGGACGCCAACCCACAAAAGGCCGCCGAAAGGCGGCTTTTTGTTTTTTCGAGCGCCGCCGGTCCTGGGCGCGATCAGAAGACGAAAAATTTCCGAGTCGCTCGCGGGCAGAGACTTGCCTTTCCGGCCGGCGCCGACTGATGATTTTGCATGCCCCGACCGGCGCTGCCGCAGACGCTCCCCGCGATAAGTCTTTCGCATCAGATGGCAAGGGATGCGCAGCTTCTGCCAAAAAACTCACCGGGTTCGCGATTGTGTGAAAAGCCCCGACCGGTAGCGTGAAAATCCGAGTCGTCTCCACGCATGCAAAGTCACCCCTACGCGTTCCTGGCCCTCTTCCTCGCCGTGGCGATCGCGTTCCCCCTCATCATGCTGGGCGTCGCCGCGCTATGGGTGAAGTTTTACCAGGCGCCCAAGCCCGGCCCGCGCAAAAACGCCACCTATGAGTGCGGCCTCGCCCCGTCCGGCGACTCGTGGATCCAGTTCAAGGCCCACTATTACCTGTACGCGATCCTCTTCCTGATCTTCGACGTCGAGATCCTCTTCCTCCTGCCTTTCGCCGTCGCCTTCACCGGCCTCTCCACCGGCGCGCTCGCCGCCATGCTGGTGTTCATCCTCCTGCTCGCCGAGGGCCTCGTCTGGGCCTGGCACCGCGGTTACCTCGAGTGGAAATGAGCGACGCGACGCCCACACCCTCCGCGACACCGGTGCCGTTTCCGGCGGCCGGCAATATCAGCGACGCGGAGCGCGAGGAGCTTCGCCGCCACGGCATCCTCCTGACCAGTCTTGAGGAACTCTACAACTGGGGCCGCTCCAACTCCATTTGGCCGCTCCAATTCGGCCTCGCCTGCTGCGCCATTGAGATGATCGCCGCCGCGACGGCGCGCTTCGATATCGCCCGCTTCGGCGCCGAGATCTTCCGCCCGTCCCCGCGCCAGGCCGACCTCATGATCGTCTCCGGCACCGTCACCAAGAAGATGGCCCCGCAGGTCGTCCGCCTCTGGAACCAGATGCCCGAGCCGAAGTATTGCATCGCCATGGGCGCCTGCGCGATCTCCGGCGGCCCGTTCAAGCAGGGCTACAACGTCCTCAAGGGCATCGACCGCTACATCCCCGTCGACATCTACATCCCCGGCTGCCCGCCGCGGCCCGAGGCGCTCCTGCACGGGCTGATGAAACTTCAGGAGCAGATCAAGGCCGAGCGGCTCGCCGGCCCGG
Organism: Lacunisphaera sp.; assembly: GCA_035549095.1. GTDB lineage: Bacteria > Verrucomicrobiota > Verrucomicrobiia > Opitutales > Opitutaceae > Lacunisphaera. The sequence continues at coordinate 104,187 of DASZRV010000072.1, forward strand.
CCACGGCGCGCCACACGCGGCCCGAGCACGAGAGCGAATTCCCCGTGCCCGAGTATGGCGCGCACGACCTCGTCCCGCCGAAGAACACCGGCGTCTGGGAACCGCCGGCGCAACCGCCGCACGCGTGACCGTGGCGAGGCCGCGGACAAATCTCAAAACTCCAATGCTCAAAACTCCAAACAATTTCCAAAAAACAAAGATCCAAAGTCGCGCCACCGCGGCCGGGGATTTCTTTGGCGTTGGGGAATTGGCCTTGGGAGTTTTCTGCCGCCATTTCCTTGGCCTTTGGAATTTGGCGTTTGTGATTTCCTAGATGGACACAGTTGAACAGCTCCGCGACCGCCTCATCGCCCGCTTCCCCGCGGCGCGCGTCGAGGTCGTCACGAACCCCGGCCCGGCCGCCGAGCATTCGCTGCTGCTCGATGCCGCCCACGCGCACGACATCGCCCTCTTCCTCCGCGATGATTCCACCCTGCGCCTCGACTATTGCTCGAACGTCACCGGCGTCGACTGGCCCGACAAGGAGGTCGTCGATGTCACCAAGACCACCGTGCCCGACCCCGCCAGCGGCCAGCCGAAAATCATCGAGCAAAAGACCAAGCGCCTCCAGCCGGGCTGCCTCGAGGCGGTCTACCATCTCTATTCGATCGCCTTGAAGCACGGCCCGGTTGTCATCCGGCTGCGCACGGCCAACCGCACCGACCAGGTCGAGCTGCCGTCGCTGACGCCGATCTGGCGCTCGTGCGATTTCCAGGAGCGCGAGATCTTCGATCTCTACGGGATCATCTTCACGCGCCACCCGGATCTCCGCCGCCTGCTGATGTGGGACGGCTTCAGGGACCACCCGATGCGCAAGGATTACGTCGAGCCCGACGATTACGAATGGGAGCCCACCGCCCACGGCGCCGTCCTCGACAAGTACAAGACGCACCTGGCTCCGCCGGCGGCGAAGCCGGCGGACGGATCCTCTGTTGCTTCAGCGAAGGAGGGGGCGCCATGAGCTGCTCCGACCAGACCGGCCTTGATGCGGAACTCCTCGCCTTCGGGCAACAGGGCGGCCCGTCCGTCCGCGCCGTGCACGACCAGTTCCACGGCGACCTGCTCGAGATCTCGATGGGACCGCAGCATCCGTCGACCCATGGCGTGTTCCGCATGATCGTGACGCTCGACGGCGAGCAGATCGTGAAGCTGAAGCCCGTCTTCGGCTACCTGCACCGCAACCACGAGAAGATCGCCGAGAACACGAGCTACCTGGCGTCGATGCCGTACACCGACCGGCTCGACTACCTGTGCTCGATGTCGACCAACTGGGCCTACGCGCTCGCGGTCGAGAAGCTCGCCGGCCAGCCCGTGCCCGACCGCGCCCAATACCTGCGCATCATCCTGGCCGAGCTCACGCGCCTCGTGAACCACTCGTGCCTCGTCGGCTTCCTGTTCAACGACCTCGGCACGTCGTTCACCCCGCTGCTCTACGCCTTCCGCGAGCGCGAGAAGATCCTCGATCTCTTCGAAGCCCTCAGCGGCTCGCGCATGATGTGCAATTACCAGCGCTTCGGCGGCTGCCGCGTGGACCCCACGCCCGAATGGCTCGCCCAGGCCAAGGCGCTGGTCGACAACTTCCCGCGGTTCCTCGACGAGTACGAGCGCCTGCTCACGGGCAATGAGATCATGCTCGCTCGCACGCAGGGCGTCGGCCGCCTCGATCCGGCGCACGCCGTCAACGCCGGCATCACCGGCCCGGTCCTCCGCGCCTGCGGCGTCGATTACGACGTCCGCAAGGTCGACGCCTACGGCTTCTACCCGCGCTTCGAATTCCGCGTCCCGCTCGGCGCGCACGGCGACACCTACGACCGGTACATGATGCGCATCCTCGAAATGCGCGAGTCCGTGAAGATCCTCCAGCAGGCGTTCAAGGACCTCCCCGCCGGCCCGATCATGGACCCGAAGGCGAAGGTCCGCGGCTTTCGCCCGAAGCCCGGCGAGGCCTACGGCCGCATCGAGGGCCCGAAGGGCGAACTCGGCTTCTACCTCATCTCCGACGGCAGCCCGAATCCGTACCGCTACCGCGTGCGGCCGCCGTCGCTCATCAATCTCACGCTGCTCGAGGAGATGTGCCTCGGTCACACCGTGGCCGACGCCGTCGTCATCCTCGGCAGCATCGACATCGTCCTCGGGGAGGTCGACCGATGAACTTTTTTCAACCACGGATCACACGGAGGTACACGGATAGAATTCCGTTTGAATTTCACTGTAGGGCGGGATCGCTGATCCCGCCTCAATCCGCGGCGGGGTCAGCGACCCCGCCCTGCATCCATCCATTCGGATCCGTGAAATCCGTGGTTAAATAACATGCTTGGTTCAGGAATAATCAAAGGCCTCGTCGTCACCGCGAAAAACTTCGTGGGGAGCTACCACGACCCTGCGCGGATGGTGACCGTCGAGTACCCGGAGCAGCCCTCCGCCATCCCGGAGAACTACCGCAATTTCCCGTTCCTCGTCACCGAGAGCGCCGACGACCCGATGGGCACGCTGCGCTGCGTCGCGTGCCAGATCTGCGAAAAGGAGTGCCCGCCGCAGTGCATCATCATCGAGAAGAGCAAGGACAAGAAGCCCGACGCGGCCGGCAAGCAGCAGTTCTATCCGGCGGTCTTCGGCATCGACACCTCCGTCTGCATGAGCTGCCAGATCTGCGTCGAGGTCTGCCCCTTCGACGCGATCAAGATGGACAAGCACTTCGAGATCGCCGTCGGCGACCGCTTCAACGGCCTCTTCCTGAATCGCGAGGAGCTCGCGAAGCCGAATACGTATTACCACCAGATCCACCCGGTCGAGGCCGCCGAGGTTGATGCCCGGCTCGCCGCCGACCGCAAGGCCGCGGAGGAAAAGGCCAGGGCCGCCGCCGCGGCTGCTGCAGCCGCCGCTGCCGCCAAGGCGGCGGCGCCGAAACCCGCCACCGCTCCGGCCGCGAATGTGGCACCCAAACCCGCTGACAGCGCTGCCGCGCCAAAGCCCGCTTCGCCTGCGGTGAAACCGCAGGACGAACCCCGCCGTAGCCCTCCGGGCGAAGGCGGGCCCGCCCAGCCAACTGCATGAGCGTCGGGTCCGCTCCCTTCCTCGAACGCGCCCCGCTGGAGCTGCGCGACTGGCTGGTGCACTTCCTGCCGGCCGGCCCGCTGCAATGGCTGGCGCACCACCTGATCACGGTCATCGCCGTCCTCGCCGTCTTCGGCACGTTTTTCGCCTTCACCACCATCGCCGAGCGCAAGCTGCTCGCGCGCCTGCAGAACCGACTCGGACCCAATCGCGCCGGCCTGCCGTGGTGGAAGGGCGGCCCGCGCCTCTGGGGGCTGACGCAGCCGTTCGCCGATGCGGTCAAGGCCATCACGAAGGAGGACGTCGTCCCGACCGCGGCCGACAAGGTGCTGCACTATCTCGCGCCCGTCATCGTCACTGGTTTCTCGCTCATGGGCTTCGCCGTGCTGCCCTTCGGCCGCCAGATCATCCCGGTCGAGCTCGACGCCGCCATCCTCTACTTCTTCGCCGCCGGCGCCGCCACCGAGCTGGCGATCTTCATGGCCGGTTGGTCGAGCCACAACAAGTACTCGCTGCTCGCCGCCATGCGCGCGCTGGCCCAGCTCATCAGCTACGAGCTGCCGTTGATCCTCTCGGTCGTGCCCGTGGTGCTCGTCGCCGGCACGCTCTCGACCGTGCGGATCGCCGAGGTGCAGGGCTTCTGGACCTTCGGCGTGCTGCCGCACTGGTTCGTCTTCACGCCGTGGGGCGCGGCGTCGTTCCTGATCTTTCTCGTCGCCTCCCTGGCCGAGTCCAACCGTTCGCCCTTCGACCTGCCCGAGGCCGAGAGCGAGATCATCGCCGGCCACCTGACCGAATACTCCGGCTTCAAGTACGCGCTCTTCTTCATGGCCGAGTACCTCGGGCTGACGGCCCTCAGCGGCCTCGGCGTCACGGTCTTCCTCGGCGGCTGGCAGGCGCCGTGTGCGTTCCTGCAGTTCATCCCGTCCTGGCTCTGGTTCATGGGCAAGCTGATCGCGATGATCCTGTTCTTCATCTGGGTCCGCGGCACGCTGCTCCGCCTGCGCATCGACCAGCTCACGCGCCTCTCCTGGAAATTCCTCGTGCCGCTGGCGCTGATCAACCTCGGCAACGCCATGTTCTGGGCGCTCACCGCGCACTGGGCCGGTCCGCTGCAGCTCGTGCGCTGGGTCGTCTCGTTCGCCGTCATCGCCGGGCCGTTCCTCCTGATGGGCCGCACCCTTTCCACCGGGCTTGCGCCGCGCACCTACCGCTACGCGCCATGAAGGTATTTTTTTCCCCATCTTCCCGTAGGGCTGGACCTTGGTCCAGCCGGCTGCGGCACGCACCAAGGTGCGGCCCTACGACGCCCGGTAGGGCTGGACCTTGGTCCAGCCGCCGATCGCAATCGTACCCTCTTCGCGGCACGCGGCTGCACCAAGGTGCAGCCCTACAGCGTGCCGCCCTACACGAAAGGTCCTTCGCCCGATGACCGCCGCCCTCATCCTCATCGGCCTCGTGCTGCTCGGCTCCGCCGTCGCGGCCCTGCTGCGGCGCAACTTGATCCACTCCGCGCTGCTGTTGGTCGCAAGCTGGGCGGGCGTGGCGGCATTCTACCTGTGGGCCGGCGCCGAGTTCGTCGCCTTTGCCCAGGTCCTGGTCTATGTCGGCGCCATTTCCATGGTGGTGCTCTTCGCGGTTCTGCTCACGCGCCAGGATCGTGTGACCGGCTTCCTCGTTGAACCCGCCTCGCGTTCGCGCGGCATCAGCGGCATCATCGTCGGTACCTGCCTGTTCGCGGTCTTGTCGGCCGCCGTGTTCTCCTCCGACCTGCCCGAGGCGGCCGAGACCGCCCCGAGCGTCAGCGTGAAAACCCTCGGCCTGACCCTCATGCGTCAGCACGGCGGCGCGCTGCTCATCATCGGTGTCATCCTGACCGTCGCGCTGCTCGGCGCGACGATCCTGGCCGCCACGGATTCGGAAGGGAGGGCGCGGACTCCGTCCGCGCCGGATACCCGGGAGGACCAGCCATGAACCACTCGTCCCTCTTTCTCTTAATCGTTCTCTTTCTCTCGTTTGGACTAGCTGACGATTTCAGATCGATCCAGGGAGAAAGAGTAAGAGAAAGATCGAAGAGAAAGATTGGCGTGCGGCCGGGAGGTGCCTCATGACGCCGCTGCAGATCTGCCTCCTGATTTCGTCCGGCCTCTTCTGCATCGGGCTGGCCGGCGCCTTGGCGCGCAGCAATACGATCCTCGTGCTCCTCGGCATCGAGCTGATGCTGAATGCGGCCAACCTGAACTTCATCGCGTTCTGGCGCTTCCATCCCGGGCGCGCGCCGGTCGACGGCGTGATCTTCGTCCTCTTCTCGATTGCGGTCGCCGCGGCCGAGGCCGCCGTCGGCATCGCGCTCATCATCGCGATCTACCGCCACCAAAAGAGCATCCGGCTGCAGGAAGCGAACACCCTGAAGGGGTGAAAATCCCAAACGCCAAAACCCAAGTGCCAAAAAAACCTCAATCCTCGAATAACCAAGGATCCTACCTCGGCTCGGTTGCCGTTTCTTTGGGATTTGGCGATTGGCTTTTGGCCTTTTCTAGCTGTTTGGCGTTTGGGATTTGGCGTTTGGAGTTTTGCCGCGACCGCAGAACCCAAGGAGTCCTCGCATGACGCTCGGTGCGGAGCATCTCTGGTTGATTCCCACCTTGCCGCTCGTCGCGGCGGGGATCGGTGCCTTGACGCCAAAGTCGGGCCGGGCGCTCGCCGCGGGCGCCGCGATCGCTGCCCTGGCCGCGTCCTTCGTCCTCGCCTGCCTCGCGCTCGGCGGCGCGCTGGCCGACCCGGCCGCGCACCAGGCGGCCAATTTCTCGTGGTTCGACCTGGGCACGACCACGCTCCGGCTCGGCTTCCTCAACGACCCGCTGACGGCGTTCATGGCCGTGATGGTCAGCTTCGTCGGCCTGCTGATCTTCATCTTCAGCCTCGGCTACATGCACGAGGATCCGAACGCCAAGCAGTTCTTCACGTTCCTCAGCCTGTTCGCCGCGGCGATGCTCGGGCTCGTCGTCGCCAACAGCCTCCTGCTGCTCTTCATCTCGTGGGAACTCGTCGGCCTCGCTTCGTACCTGCTCATCGGGTTCTGGTTCCACATGCCGTCCGCTGCCGCCGCCGCGAAGAAGGCCTTCATCACGACGCGCATCGGCGACCTCGGCCTGCTGCTCGGCCTGCTCTGGCTCTACGATTCGACCGGCACCTCGCTCTTTTTCGACGGCGGCCACGGCATCCTCGAGGCGACGGCCCTGACCTCCCTCGCCGGCCAGACGCTCTCCTGCGGCCTCGCCGTCTCGACCGCCATCGGCCTGCTCATCTTCTGCGGCGCCTGCGGCAAGTCCGGTCAGGTCCCGCTGCACGTCTGGCTGCCCGATGCGATGGAGGGCCCGACTCCCGTCTCGGCGTTGATCCACGCCGCGACCATGGTCGCGGCCGGCGTGTTCCTCATCGCGCGGGTCTTCCCGCTGATGTCGGCCGACCAGCACCTGGAAAACGTCCCGCTGCACGCCCTGACGGTCGTGGCCTTCGTCGGCGCGATCACCGCCCTCGTCGGCGCCCTGATCGCCGTCGGGCAAAATGACATCAAGCGCGTTCTCGCCTACTCCACCGTCTCGCAGCTCGGCTACATGATGCTGGCCCTCGGCGTCGGCTCGTGGACGGCCGCCATTTTCCACCTGCTGACGCACGCCTTCTTCAAGGCCCTGCTCTTCCTCGGCGCCGGTTCGGTCATCCACGCCGCGCACCACGAGCAGGACATCCGCTTCCTCGGCGGCCTGCGCCCGAAGATGAAGGTCACCTTCGCCACCTTCGCGATCGGCATGATGGCGCTGGCCGGCGTGCCATTCCTCTTCTCCGGCTTCTGGTCGAAGGAAGCCATCCTCCACGCCGCGCACGAGTGGGAGGTTTCCTCGCTGCCGCTCTACGCCGCGCTCGCGGCCGTCGTGCTGACCGCCTTCTACATGACGCGGCTCGTCGCCGAGACTTTCCTCGGGACGCCGCGCTCGCCTGCCGCCGAGCACGCGCACGAGAGCCCGGCGGTGATGACCGTACCGCTCATGCTGCTCGCGGTCGGCGCGGTCGTGCTCGGCTTCTTCGGCACGCCGGCCTGCCCGTGGCTGCAGGCGCGCCTCAGCGGCGAAGCGCTGCACAGCTCGATGGGCCACCTTTTCGCCGGCGGCAGCCTGATGCTCCTTTCCATCGTGCTGGTCGGTGCCGGCCTCGGACTCGGCTGGACGCTCTACGGCCGCAAGCTCCGCTCCAGCGCGGCCGCGCCCGATCCGTTGGTGGTCAAGTGGCCGGGGGTCATGAGCGCCCTCGCCAACCGCCTGGGCTTCGACGAGCTCTATGCCGCCACAGTCGGCCGGCTGAACGACGGCATTGCGGCGTTCGCGAATGGGCTGGATCGCTGGATCATCGGCGGAGCGGTTGAATTTCTCGGCCAGTTCGGCGTCTTCACCGGCATGGTGAATCGTTCGGTCGATGAGGATACGCTCAACGGCGGCTTCGACCGCGTGAGCGAAAGCATCCGCGACACAGGCCGCGTCTACTCGCGCGCCCAGACCGGCGAGGCGCACGGCTACCTGCGGGTGATCGCCGTGGCGTTCATCGTCCTCGCCCTCGTGCTCGTCATGGGAGGTGTGCGGTGAAGGCGCGCGTTTCTTTTCCCGTCCCGTCCGCCCTTCGTAGGGCTGGACCTCGGTCCAGCCAGTCACGGCACGCACCAAGGTGCGGCCCTACCAACGTGCTAGAGGGGACCCAATCCTGCGCGGCCGAAGTCCCCTCTAGCAAGAGGGGTGCCCGACAGGGCGGGGTGTGTGTTTCCATGGAGGGCCTGTCCGCATGACCTTCCCGCTTCTCACGCTCATTATTCTGGTCCCGTGGCTCGGCGCTTTGATGCTCGCCTCGTTGCCGCGCACGAGTCCGAAAGTGATTCGCGTGTTCGGACTGATCTACAGCCTCTCGACGCTCCTGCTCGGCCTCGTCGCCTGGGCGAACTTCGACTCCGCCGCCGCCGGCTACCAGTTCGTCGAGAACCATCCGTGGATCGGCGTGCTCAATGTCCACTACCACCTCGGTCTCGACGGCATGAGCCTGCTGCTCGTGCTCCTCGTCGGATTCGTGTCCCCGGCGTGCCTGCTTGCCTCGTGGCGGATCGAGCGCGACCCACGGTTGTTCAACCTGCTCTTCCTCTTCCTGCAGGGCGCGGCGCTCGGCGTGTTCCTCTCGCTCGACTTCTTCCCGTGGTTCATCTGCTGGGAGCTGAGCCTCGTGCCGGCTTTCTTCCTCATCAAGCTGTGGGGCGGGCCCGGCGCCACCCGCGCAGCCTACCAGTTTGTGATCTACACCATCGGCGGCAGCGCGTTCATGCTGCTGGCCTTCGCCGCGCTCTTTGCGGCCACGCGCACGTTCGACTTCACGGTGCTCGCGGCCGCCGCGCACAACGGCGGGCTGGCCGCCAAGGTCAGCCATCGCGCCGCCACCGCGATCTTCCTCGGCGTGTTGCTCGGGTTGGGCGTCAAGGTGCCGCTCTTCCCGTTCCACACCTGGCTGCCGTCGGCGTATGCCGAGGCGCCGACCGGCGCGTCGATGTTCCTGACCGGCATCATGTCGAAGATGGGCGTGTACGGTTTCCTGCGGATCCTCTGGCCGATCTTCCCGGCCGAACTGCAGCACGCCGCGCCCGCCCTCCTCGTGCTCGCGCTCGGCGGTGTCGTGCTCGGCGCCTTCTCCGCGATGGCGCAGTCGGACCTCAAGCGGATGGTCGCCTACTCGTCCATCAACCACGTCAGCTACTGCCTTCTCGCGCTCTTCGCGGTCAGCGCCGCCGGAAGCGGACTCGCTCGCGATGCCTCGATTTCCGCTCTGAACGGCGCACTGCTCCAGGTGTTCAACCACGGCCTGTCGGCATCCGCGCTGTTCTTTGCCGTCGGCATCCTCGAGACCCGCGCGAACGGCAAACGCGGCCTGAACGACTTCGGCGGCGTCCGCACGGCCACGCCGCTCTTCGCCGGCATGGCCGGGATTGCGATGTTCTCCTCGCTCGGCCTGCCGGGGCTCAACGGCTTTGTCGGCGAGTTCCTCGTCTTCCGCGGCGTGTTCGGCCTCGTGCCGTGGGCGGCCGCCGTCGGTGTTGTCGCGCTCTTCGCCACCGCGTATTTCCTGCTGACGTTCTGGCAGCGCGTCTTCCATGGCCCGCAGGGCCCGGGCGTCGCCAGCTTCCGTGACCTCAACGGCCTCGAACTCGCGACCTTCGTGCCGTCGGTCGCGCTGATGTTCATCCTCGGTGTCTATCCGCAGCTCCTGATGGGGCTCATCAACCCGCTTGTCACCGCCTGGGTGACGCATCTGCCGTGAGACGCGATAAGTTAAAAGCTTTAAGCTTTAAGCCTGTAGGGCTGGACCTTGGTCCAGCCGCTTGGCGGAACGACGGCGCATCCGAGCCGCAGCTGCACCAAGGTGCAGCCCTACAGCCGCCTGCTCCCTGCTCACGGCTTAAAGCTTACAGCTCATTGCTTACAGCTCCCTAAATGCACCTCCTCCCCGCCACCATCTACCTGTCCTTCGCCGGCGCCGTGCTCGCGCTGCTGGCCGGGAGGCGCTCGGCCGCGATGGCGCGCGGGGTGGCGTTGATGACGGCATTGTTCGGCTGGGGCGTGGGCTTGCTGGCCGCGACGGGCTTCACCCCGTCCAACGAGATGCTCCCGCTGGTCGACGCGCCCTGGATCCCGCAGCTCGGCATCCGCTATCATCTGGCCGCCGACGGCATCAGCCTGACGCTCGTCGTCCTGACCGGGCTGGCCGCGACGGCCGGCGTGCTGTTCTCGTGGAACATCGAGGAGCGCACGGGCGAGTTCTTCGCGTTCTACCTCGCGCTGATCGGCGGCGTGTACGGCGTGTTCCTGAGCGCCGACGCGTTTCTGTTCTTCGTCTTCTACGAGGTCGCGATCGTCCCGAAGTATTTCCTCATCGCCAACTGGGGCTCCACCAACCGCGAGTACGGCGCCATGAAGCTGGCGCTGTACTCCTTCGCTGGCAGCGCGCTGGTGCTGGCGGGCCTGCTCTGGATCTACGCCTCCGGCCATGCCGACGGTTTCAGCCTCAGCCAGCTCGCGGCCGCGGCCGTCACGCTCGCCCGGCCGGCGCAACTGGCAGTGTTCGCCCTTATCTTCACCGGCTTCGCCATCCTTGCCGGCATGTTCCCCTTCCACACTTGGGCGCCCACCGGCCACGTGGCCGCGCCGACCGCCGCCTCCATGCTGCTGGCGGGCGTCGTGATGAAGCTTGGCGCGTACGGCTGCCTGCGCGTCGCGATGCCGCTCGTGCCTATGGCGCTGGAATTCTGGGCGCCGGTCATCGCCTGGCTGGCCATCGCCGGCATCATCTACGCCGGGCTCGTGGCGCTCGTGCAGGAGGATTTCAAGTTCGTCATCGGCTACTCGAGCGTGAGCCACATGGGCTTCGTGCTGCTCGGCCTCGCCGCCGCCAACGCCACCGCGGCCGCGGGCGCGGTGCTGCAGATGTTCTCGCATGGCGTCATCGCCGGGCTGCTGTTCGCCGTCGTCGGCCGCATGGTCTACGAACGAACGCACACGCGGCAGCTCGCCGCCCTGCGCCGGATGCCGCTGCACCGGCTGATGCCGTTCACCGCCGTCGTGTTCGTCGTCGCCGGCCTGGCCTCGATGGGCATGCCGGGCTTCAGCGGCTTCCCCGCCGAGCTGACCATCCTCATGGGCGCGTGGCAGGCCTCGAAACTCTGGGCCGTCGTTGCCGCCGTCGGCGTGCTCGTCGCCGCGGCCTTCACGCTGCGCGCCATCCAGGTCGCGTTCTTTGGGCAGACCGATGAGGAGTCCGACCTGACCAGCCACGCGCACCTGATGGCCCCGGTCACCTGGGCCGAGCGCGCCGGCTCGCTTCTGCTCCTGGCCGCGACGGTGCTCATCGGCCTCAAGCCCGACCTGCTGCTCCACTGGATCGTGCCGAGCCTGCATTCGCCGCTCTTCCAAGCCGTGTGGCAGGGAGGGGTCCGATGACCTACTCCTACTGGGTTCTCGCCCGGGCGTTGCTGCCCGAAATGACGCTGATCCTCGGCGCGCTGATCGTGCTGGGCTACGACCTCCTGCGCGCAAAGGTGCACACGCCGGAGGAACGCCGCTCGGCCGCCTTGTGGATCGGCGCCACCGCCGTGCTGGCCGCGCTCGTCGACTCGGTTTTCGTCGGCCAGTTGGGACCGGTCTACGGTTTCACGCTCGTGCTCGACAGCCTCGCCGTGCCCACACGCACCGCCGTGCTCGGGCTGACGCTCCTGACCCTCGGCGTGAGCGCCGGCGCCCGGCTGATGCGCCATCCGGCCGAGTACGTCGCGATCCTGCTCTTCGCCACCGTTGGCTTCACGCTCATGTGCGCCGCGCACCAGCTGCTGGTGGCGTTCGTCTCGCTCGAACTCGCCAGCCTCTCGCTCTACGTGCTGGCCGGCTTCGCCAAGGACCGGCGCGAGTCCGCCGAGGCGGCGCTCAAGTATTTCCTGTTCGGCGGCATGGCGGCGGCATTCCTGCTCTTCGGCTTCAGCCTGATCTACGGGGTCACGGGCGAGCTCGACCTCAGCCGCATCGCCTTCAGCGTCGCCCACGGCGAGCTGACCCCGCTGCTGGCGCTGGCGCTCGTCATGGTCCTCGTCGCCTTCGGCTTCAAGGCGGCCGCTGCGCCCTTCCATCTCTGGGCGCCCGATGCCTACGAAGGCGCGCCGACGCCGTCGGCCGCGCTGATCGCCTCGGCCTCGAAGGTCGCGGGCTTCACGTTGTTCCTCCGCCTGCTCTGGCCCGGGCTCGGACCGCTGGCCGGGGACATCTCAACGATGGGCAACACCGGCGGATGGCAGACACTCGTGGCGCTGCTTGCCGGCGCCTCGATGCTCCTCGGGAATTTCGTGGCGCTTGCCCAAACGAACATCCGCCGGCTGCTCGCTTATTCGGCTATCTCCCACAGCGGCGCGATGCTGCTCGGCGTCCTCGCCTGGCAAACGGCCGGGCTCGGTCCGGTCTTCTATTACATGGCGACCTACGGCCTCGCCACGGTCGGCGCCTTCGGCGTCGTCGCGGTCCTCGAGGCGAATGGCGGGTGCGACAGGATCACCGACCTCGCCGGCCTGAGCCGCCGCTCGCCGCTGCTCGCGGGCACGCTGGCCGTGTTCATCCTCTCGCTCGCGGGCATTCCGCCGCTCGCGGGCTTCTTCGGCAAGTTCGCCGTCTTTGCCGCCGCGTTGCGCATCGGCGGCGTGGCCAGCCCGGCTGGCTGGCTGGCGCTGCTGGCCATCGCCCTCAGCGCCGTGGCGCTCTACTACTATCTCATCGTCTTGAAGCAGGCGCTGGTCGCCGCGCCGAAGCCGGAGAACTCCGGCCGCGTCCGCGTCCCGCTCGCCGCCGCCCTCGCGCTCCTCGCCGCCGCCGCGCTGATCGTCTACCTCGGCCTGTGCCCGTCGGACGTGCTGGATTTGTTCTGAGCGCGGGCGGTAAGACGTGGTTTTTTTGACCACGGATTGCACGGATGGTCACGGATAGAGAGGCAACGCCGGCGGCGTTTGGCGATTCCGTCCTACAATTCCAACCCGGATCGATCCGTGGGATCCGTGTGATCCGTGGTCAAAGAAACACGCCTTGGCCTCAGGCCCGACAAGCGTGCCACGGCATTGGCCACAAAGAACGCAAAGAATCCGTGGGCAATCGCAGCTCCCGAGGCGCCTGTAGGCGCGCGGGTGATGATCGAACGAACCAGAAACACCCGTCGTGTTTTTCGTGGCCAATCGATTCAGGGCGAGAACAACCGTTTTGTGAGGCACGCTCGGCCGCTCGCTACTTTTCGATGACGGGCGGTGGCGGCTTCGGCAGGTCCAGCGCCGGCAGTTCCTTCCGCCCCTTGATGGCATCAGCCTGCTGGGTCATCGCCAGTTTGACGAACGCCCGGGCCAGATTCGGGTCGACTTCGAAGTCGCCAGAGATCCCGCTGCCGTAAAAGCGGAGCTTCTTGCCGTGGGGTACTTCCACGGTGAACAAGGGCCCGTCCTTGGTCAGGAACGTCACCTCGGGATAGTTCAGGCAAAAGCAATAACTGGCCGGACGACCGTCGGCCGTCGCGATCAGCCGCTTGAACTCCGCGATTACTTTTTCGTCAGCCGTGATCGCCTTGGCGCCATTGAAATACGTGATCACGACGAAAGTGACGGGCTCCGCGGCCGCCACGATCATCCGATAGTCGGTCGTCGGCGCGGGGGCTTTGGGCTTGGCCTCCACGCGGGCCGAAAGCACGGCTGGCAGGACCAGTGTCGCGGCGAGCAGGCCGCGACGAGCAAAGCGCAATTTTGAAACGGCTGCTCTCATCGCGTGGGTCAATCCCGCCCGGTTGGCCCGGGTCCTGGCAGGCACAGCGAGCATGTTGGGCGATTCGGCGTACTCAAACCGAAATCACCGCGGCAGGTCAGCTAGCCGATCCCGACCATCACGGCGGGATCAGCGATCCCGCCCTACAATCCGGGTCGATCCGTGTGATCCGTGGTTAAAGAAACACACCCCGGCCTTAGGCCACCCCTCTTGGTAGAGGGGAGCTGAACGGCGGCGCGGACTGGCGGCGGCGTGCCGCCGCCTCAGATCTTCCAGCTTTGGAGGATACGCTGGTAGTTGGCGCGCTCGAAGGCGGAGGCGTCCGGGCAGCGCTTGAGGTTCATCGCGCCGCGGAATTCCTCGACCGTCTCGTAGCCATGCTCCTCCATCCAGCCCTTCAGGCCCTGGAGGATCGTCGAAAGGTAGCGCGGCCCGTTTTTGAGCAGCACCGACACGAGCTGCACCGCATGCGCGCCGGCGAGGATGGACTTGATGACGTCCTCCGCGCTGTGTGCGCCGCCGGAGCAGGCGAGCGTGCCCTTCAGGTGCGGCGACATGATCGCCAGCCAGCGCAGGCGCATGAGCAGCTCCGACGGGTCGGAGAGCTTCAGCTGCGGCATGACCTCCAGCTCCTCGGTGTTGAGGTCGGGCTGGTAGAACCGGTTGAACACGACCACCCCGGCGGCACCAGCCTGTTCGAGCGCGAGCGCGAACTGCGCGGGCGCCGAGTGGAATGCCGACAGCTTCACCGCCACGGGAATCTTCACCGACGTCACGACGTTGCGTACCGTCTCGATCATGTCCTCCTCCACCTCCGCCGCCCCGAGCGTCGGGTCGGTGACGAGGTGATAGAGGTTGAGCTCGATCGCGTCGGCCCCCGCGCCCTCGAAGCGGCGCGCGTAATCGGTCCAGCCGCCGGGACGATAGCCGTTGAGCGACGCGATGACCGGGATGGTCAGCGCCGACTTCAACTGCTGGATCTGGCGCAGGTAGTGGTCGGGCGTGAGCTGGTATTCCTCGTAATGCGGGAAATACGTCGTCGCCTCCGAGTAGCTCTCCGCCGGCATCTCGAGCAAGTAGGTCAGCGCCTTCTGCTCCATGTCGATCTGCT
>DASZRV010000073.1:0-18887 GCA_035549095.1 Lacunisphaera sp.
AGAACGGCAAGTCAACGCCCGCCATCCTCGGCGCCATCTCCCACAAGATGCTCCGCATCCTCATCGGCCTCTTACGCTCCCATGCGGACTTCGACCCGAATTGGTCCATCCAGAAAGCCTGAACAAAGATTGGATCTACAAGAACACGGCAGGGGCGCAGCTTGATTGCGCCCGCGGCGGGGATCGGAGTCCCCGCCCGACCAACTCGACAATCCCGCTCACCAGATCTTCGCGCGGTCCGCGGGCTTCCGCCACATCGGGTCGCCTTCCTTGATGCCGAAGGCGTCGAAGAATTCCGGCAGGTTGACCAGCGGGCCGTAGGCGCGGACCTGGCCGGGCGAGTGCACGTCGCTTGTCACCTGGCGCTTCAGGGCGTCTTCGCGGATCTTGTTCCGCCAGACCTGCGCCCAGGAGATGAACAGGCGCTGCTCGGGCGTGAGGCCGTCGATCATCTTGCGCTCCTTGCCCTGCAGCGAGCGCTCGAGCGCCTCATAGGCCATCGAGATGCCGCCGAGGTCGGCAATGTTTTCGCCGAGCGTCTGGTCACCCTTCACGTGCAGTCCGGGCAGCACTTCGTAGGCGTCGTACTGTGCGATGAGCTTCTGGGCGCGGGCCTTGAAAGCCTCGGCGTCCGCGGGCGTCCACCAGTCGGCGAGGTTGCCGCGGGCGTCGAAGAGCCGGCCCTTGTCGTCGAAGCCGTGCGTGATCTCGTGGCCGATCACCGCGCAGATGGCGCCGTAGTTCACGGCGTCGTCCATCGTTGGGTCGAAGTACGGCGGCTGGAGGATGCCGGCGAGGAACACGAGTTGGTTCGCCGAGGGCTGGTTGTAGGCGTTTACCTGCTGCGGCGTGCGCAGCCACTCGGTCTTGTCGAAGGGCTTGCCGAACTTGGCGAGCTGCCGGTGCGCCTCGAAGCTGGCGGCCCGGCGGATGTTTTCGTAGTAACCGGCGCCGCGATCGACGGTCAGCGCCGAGTAATCGCGCCATTTCTCCGGGTAGCCGACGATGACGTGAAAGGTCGCGAGCTTGGCCAGCGCCTTCTGCTTTGTCGCGTCCGTCATCCAGTCGAGGTGCTCGATGCGGTCGTGCAGGATCGCCAGGATGTTGTTGATCATGCCCTCGAGCCGGGCCTTCACCTCCGGCGGGAAATACTTCGCGACGTAAAGTTCGCCGACGGCGAAACCGATCTGGCCATCCAGGCCGCGGGCGACGCGCTGCCAGCGCGGCTCCTGCTGCGGCGTGCCATTGAGCTCGGTGCCAAAGAAACGGAAGTTCTCCTGCTCGAACGGCGTCGACAGGTACGCGGCGGACGCGTTGATCGCCTGCCAGCGGAGATAGGCCTTCCAGGTGGCGAGCGGCTCCGACTCGAGCAGTTTCGACACCCCGGTGAAGAAGTCCGGCTGCTGCACGACGATCTCCTGTTCCGACGCCGGGATCTGCGCGGCGGTGAGGTAGGTCTTGAGCGGGAACACGCCCGTGAGCTTCGCGGCCTCGTCGACCGTCATCTTGTGATAATTCGCCAGCGGATCACGCAGCTCGGCGATGCTCTTCGACACCTTGGCGAGCGCCGTCTCGAGCGCGAGGATCGATGCGGCGTCCTGCTGCGCGGCGTCGTCGTCGGCGCCGGCCAGCTTGAGCATGTTGGCGATGTGCGTGACGAGCCCGGTGCGGAACTTGGCGTATTTGTCGTCCAGGTAATAGTCGCGCGTCGGGAGGCTGAGGCCACCCTGGCCAAGGTAGAAGGCGACGGTGTCATTATTCTTCTGGTCAGCGTAGATGAACGTGCCAAAAATCGGCGAACCGACGTGGAGCTGCGCGTCGGCGACGTACTTCGCGAGGTCCTCCAGGTTGGCGATGGCGTCGATCTCCTTCAGCTCCGGTTCGAGCGGCTTGAGGCCGGCGGCCTCGATCGCGGCGGTGTTCATCGCCGCGGCGTAGAAATCGCCGACCTTCTGGCTGATGCTGCCGGGTGCACCGGGATGCGCGGCGGCGTCCTCGAGGAGCCCGTGGATGCGCCGCCAGTTGTTTTCGGCGAGGCCTTCGCCGACGCCCCAGCGCGACTTATCAGCCGGGATCTCGGTGTTCTTCGCCCAGGTGCCCCAGGCGTATTTCGAAAAATCGGTCCGCGGGTCCGCGGTGCGATCCATGAGGTCGACGGAGAAGCCCAACGGGAGCATTTCTTCGGCCGCGCGGAGCGGCGACAATGAGAGCGCCAGCAGACCGCCCGCGAGGTACAGGGGATGTAGTTTCATAGGGGGCCGGCAGCTTGGGTGGCGGCCGGGCCGCTGGCAATAGGGCTGTGACGAGCGGCCGGATTGCCGCGACGAGTGTCATCCCGGAGCATGGGGGGGGTGGAACGCGCTGACCTCAGCACGTTGGATCGCACACCAGTTCACCGATAGCGCCCTGGGGTCAAGGCGCTCCACCTTTCCCTCCGCCTGCCGCGCGAATCGCATCCAACGCCGTGGGGTTATCGACGGTCGAGAGATCACCGGACGGCTCGCCGAGCCAGGCCTTGCGGATGCTGCCGCGCACGACTTTGCCCGAGCGAGTCTTCGGCAACGCCGCCACCGGCACCACGGTCTTCGGCGCCAGCGGCTTGCCGAGCTGGGCGGCCACGTGGGCAATGAGTTCCTTCTCAAGATGGACGACGCCATCCCGGGCGTCGTCAGCGCCTTGGTGACAAGCCGCGCCACCTTTCAGGACCACAAAGCACACCAACGCCTGGCCCTTGAGGTCGTCGGGGACGCCGATCGTGGCGGCTTCGCTCACCGCCGGGTGCGAGGTCAACACGCCCTCGACCTCGGCCGGGCCCACGCGCTTGCCGGCGACCTTGATGGTGTCGTCGCTCCGGCCGAACAGGAACCATTGCCCGTCGGCGTCCTGCATCGCCCAGTCGCCGTGGTACCACACGCCGGGGAACCGGCTGAAATAAGTTTCGAGGTAACGCGCGTCGTCGCCCAGGAAGCTGCGCGTCATCGACGGCGCCGGCTGCTTGCAGACCAGGTGGCCGACGGTGCCACGCGGCGCCGGGCGTCCTTCTTCATCGAAAACATCCACATCCATCCCGAGTCCGGCCGCGCCGAGCGAGATCGGCTTCAACGGAGTCAACGGGGTCGGCGAGAGGTGGCAGCCGACGATCTCCGTGCCGCCGGAAATGTTCATCACCGGGCAGCGCCGGCGGCCGATGTGTTCGAAAAACCAGGCATAGCTCGTCTCGTCCCATGGCTCGCCGGTCGAGCCCAGGATACGCAGCCGCGAGAGGTCGAACGCGCCGGGACCCTTCACGCCGGTCAGGCGCATCAACAACCGCACAGCCGTGGGCGACACCGCGAAGGTCACCACCTTCAGGCGTGCGACGATTTCCCAGAGGCGATCGCCGTCCGGGTAGTCCGGTGCGCCGTCAAGCACGACGACGGGCGTGCGATACAGCAGGCAGCCGATCAACTCCCACGGCCCCATCATCCAGCCGATGTCCGTGACCCAGAAAAATGGATCCCCGGGCCGCACATCGAACGCATAGCGCAACTCCTTGCCCATTTGCGCGAGGCAGCCGCCGTGCGTGTGCACGGTGCCTTTCGGTTTTCCGGTCGTGCCGCTGGTGTAGATAATGAGGCAGGGATCCTCCGCCGAGGTGCGGGCAAATTGCAGGTCGGGCTTTATGCCCGACATGTCGGGGGTAAACCCCGACCTACAAAACTCCCCCCACTCCCCGGTATCGAAAAACACCGTGCGCACGATCGACGGCACGCGTTTGGCGGCGGCCAGCGCCGTCGCGCCGACCGGCACGGCCTTGCCGCGGCGGTGCAAATGCTCCAGCGCAAAGAGAATTTTCGCCCCGCAGGATTCCAGCCGGTCGACCACCGCCTGTTCGCCGAAGCCGCAGAAGATCGGGACGAATCGCGCGCCGATCTTGAACGTCGCAAACATCACGACGACGGTCTCGGGTCGCATCGGGGCGTAGAGCCCGACGCAGTCGCCCCGGCCGACGCCCATCGCCCGCAGCGCAGCCGCGCAGTGGTCGACCTGGGCTTTTAGGTCGGCAAAGGTCATCGTCCGCCGGTCTTCCGGCCGGCCGGAATCGGGTTCATAGTAGATCGCCGTTTCGGCGCCGTGACCGTCGCGCACGTGGCGGTCGACGCAATTGTGCGTGATGTTCACCTGGCCGCCGATGAACCACTTCGTCCAGGGAAACCCGCGGGAGTCGTCGCGGACCTGCGTGTAAGGCGTGTACCACTCCACCCCCATGTCGCGCATCGCGGCCTCCCAAAACCAGGCCGTGTCCTTGACGGACGCGGCGTGCAGCTCCGCAAATGCTTTGAAGCCGTACTGCGCCATGAACCGCGCCACGTGCGAGTCGCGCGTCCAGGGGTGCTCTTCCGGCCGCCAGATGAAATCGGTCATGGCGTGTTGGGATGGGAAATTAATTGACCACGGATTTCACGGATGGGCACGGATCGAAACAAACCCATGGCTGATGTCATCCTGAGCGCAGCGAAGGATCCAGGAAATGGTCGCGACATTGGGCCCTACTGGATTCTTCGCTGCGCTCAGAATGACACGTGTCGAGTGCAGGGGACTTCATCCGTGGCCATGCGTGGAATCCATGGTCAAAAATGTTTTCGCTGCTCAAATCAGCTCCACGCAGGCGGCGAGGCCTTCGCCGCCGCCGATGCAGATGGCCGCGACACCGCGCTTGAGCCCGCGTTCGCGGAGCGCCGCGAGCAGGGTCACGAGAATGCGCGCGCCGGAACACCCGATGGGATGACCGAGCGAGATCGCGCCGCCGCGGACGTTCATCTTCTCATGCGGCACGCCCAGCTCCTGCATAAAGGCCAGCGGCACGACCGCGAAGGCCTCGTTCACTTCCCACAGGTCGACGTCCTTCACCGACCAGCCGGCCGCCTTCAGGGCGTTCTGCGCGGCCGCGACCGGAGCCGTCGTGAACCACATGGGCTCCTGCGCGTGCGCGCCAAAGCCGGCGATGCGCGCGATGCCCTTGAATCCGCGCGCCTGCGCCGTGGCGGCCGTGGCGAGCACGAGCGCGGCTGCGCCGTCGTTGATCGAGGAGGCATTGGCCGGCGTGATGGTGCCATCCTTCTGGAACGAAGGTTTCAGCGTCGGGATCTTGTCGTACTTGACTTTGGCCGGGCCTTCGTCGCGCTCGACCTTGGTGACGTTGCCCTTCCCCTCGGTGATCTCGACCGGCGTTATCTCCTGCGCGAAGCGGCCGTCCGTCTGGGCGGCGTTGGCCCGACGGAATGATTCGGCGGCGTAGGCGTCCTGCTGCTCGCGGCTGAATTTGTATTTGGCCGCGCATTGCTCGGCGCAGTTGCCCATGTGCACGTTGTTGTATGGATCCCACAGGCCGTCGAAGATCATCGAGTCGACGACCTGCTGGTGCCCGAGGCGGAAGCCCTCGCGCGCTTTCGGCAGCAGGTAGGGCGCGAGCGACATGTTCTCCATCCCGCCGGCGACGGCGATCCCGGCCATGCCACCGGAGAGGAAATGCGCCACGCCGATGACCGTCTGCAGGCCCGAGCCGCAGACCTTGTGCACCGTGGTGCAGCGCACCGAAGGCGGCAGGCCCGCGTAGAGGGCGGCCTGGCGCGCCGGCGCCTGGCCCTGGCCCGCCTGCAGCACGTTGCCCATCAGGCAATCGGTAACGTCGGCTGGCGCCAGCCCCGCCTGCGCCACCGCTCCGCGGATGGCGGCGGCGCCGAGTCGCGGCGCCGGCACGTTGGAAAGCGCGCCCTGGAACGCGCCGAGCGGCGTACGGGTGGCGGAGAGAATGAGGATTTCTTTCATCGAGAGTTCAAAAGTCCAAAACGCCAAAGGCCAAACCACGGCCAATACCTGATTGGAATTTCAGAATGTTTGTCTGGGGTTTGGAGTTTTGGCGTTAGAGATTTTCCGCTCAGCCCGGCCGCTTGATCGTGAACAGGTCGGTCGCGGAGCGCGTGTAGTAGTCGCCGCCCATGCGGCCGATCGTGTCGAGCTTCCGCGGGTCGATCGCGCCGCCGGTGATCACCGCGTCGCTGACGTGCGCCAGCAGGATCGTGCCGAACACCACATTCCCCGCGAGCGGGCCCTCGCCCACGCGAACGATGCGGTCGAGTTTGCACTCAAAGGCCACCGGTGCGTCGGCGACGCGCGGCGGCTTCACGAGCGTCGAGCCCGCCGCGGCGATGCCAAACTTTTCGAATTCGCTCTCGCCGTGCGGCAGCGAGGCCGAGGTCTGGTTCATGACGTCGCGCAGGGCGTAGGGCACGATGTTGACGACGAACTCCGGCACCTGCTCGACGTTGAGGACGGTGTCCTTCTTCCGGCCCGTGCGGTCGTTGGCGCCGGTGAAGAGCAGCGTCGGCGGGCTGGCGCACACGCCTTGGAAAAAGGAGAACGGCGCGAGGTTGGTGCGGCCGTCGGCCGAGATGGTCGAGACCCACGCGATCGGTCGCGGGTTCACCGCATTGATGAGCCACGGGTAGGATTCGCGCGGCGAGAGCTTTTGGAAATCGACAATCATGGTTGGGACAGAATTAACCGAATTCAAAAAAGCCGGGAAGGGCCTTGGCGGATAACTCTGCCCATTCTGTCAATCCTGTCTAACAAATCATCCCAGCCATGAGAGCGGGTAGTTCGGATCGTCGAGCGCCAGCGCCTGCTCGGTGAGCTCGAGCGGGAACTGGGTGTCGAACATCACGGCCAGCTCTTCCGTCCGCGTGGCGTTCATGCTCGCGAGCGTCGTGCCGGGGTGCGGCCCGTGCGGGATGCCCTGCGGGTGCAGCGTGAACGAGCCGGGCTCGATGCCCTTGCGCGAGCCGAAGTTGCCGCGCACATAGAACAGCACTTCGTCGGCCTCGGTGTTGTCGTGCGACCACGGCACCTTGATGGCCTCGGGATGATGATCGAGCCAGCGCGGCGCAAACGTGCAGATGACAAAGCCATTGATCTCGAAAGTCTGGTGGATGGGCGGCGGCAGGTGCAACGTGCCGGTGATCGGCTCGAAGTCGTTCGCGTTGAAAGTGAATGGGTACAGGTAACCGTCCCAGCCGACGACGTCGTGGGGGTGCCCCGCGAGGACATTGCGCGTGTAGCGATTCCTATCCTTCGTCAGCACTGCGAAGTCGCCCTCCTCGTCGCGCGTAAGGATCTCGGTCGGCCCGTGAAAGTCGCGCTCGCTGTACGGCGCGCCCATCCGGATCTGCCCTTCGGGGTGCAGGTAGCGCGCCGGGATGCGCACGGGGTGCGCCGACTCCAGGATGAGGTAGTCTTCCTTGCCGATGTCATCGGGCACGAGCCGATAGATGGTGCCGCGGGGAATGACGATGTAGTCGTCCTGGCGATAGCGCAGCCGGCCGTACTGCGATTCGAGCCAGCCGCCGCCCTGCCAGACAAAGATCACATCGTCGCTCCGGCCGTTGCGGTAGAAATCATACTCCGCCGCCATGGCCGTGGCGGGCCGGCAGCGATAGCAACCGATGTCGGCATTGAACAACAGCGGCACGCGCCCGGTGTAGGGATCGCCGGCCCGGGCCATCCCCGCGGAGCGCAGGTGGTGGTGGCGCAGCGGCGTGGATGCGGCCGGCTTGAGGGCGAATTCGCGGAAGAGCTCCACGCTTTTCACCCGCGTCGGCGGCTTCAGGTGGTAGACGATCGAATAGGCGCGGTCGAAGCCTTCCGTTGTGAACACGTGCTCGTAGTGCAGGCCCTCGCCCTTGTAGCTGGCGGCCGCGTCGCGCGGGAAGCGCACGTGATGTTTGCGGGGGAGCGAACCGAGGCGGTGGTAATGCGGCATGGCGGGGGGATTTTTGGCGAGGGCGGCGGGCGTGTGTTACCGTGGGGAAGCCGGCGCGGACTCCCGCCGCCCTCGCAAAGTCAGAGCGTGCCGCGGCGGGCCTGCTCGCGCTCGATCGCCTCGAAGAGCGCGCGGAAGTTGCCCTCACCGAAGCCGCGGGCGCGACCGCGCCGCTGGATGACCTCGAAGAACAGCGTGGGCCGCGTGAACACGCACTTGGTGAAGAGCTGCAGCAGGTAACCGTCGTCCCCGTGGTCGCGATCGGCGAGGATCTTGAGCGACTTCAGCACCTCCTTGTCCTCGGTGATGGCACCGACACGCTCGTCGAACGAGGCGTCGTAATAAGTGTCGGGCACCTCGAGGAACTCCTGGCCCATGCGGCGCATCTCGCCGACGGTGGCGACGATGTCCGGCGTGAGCAGGGCGATGTGCTGGACGCCGGGCCCGCGGTACTGGTCGAGGAACTCCTGGATCTGCGAGTTGGCCGAGGAGGGTTCGTTGATCGGCATCTTGACCCAGCCGTCGGTCGAGCTGACGACCTTCGACATCAGGGCGGAGCGGCCGGTGTTGATGTCGAAGTGCATGAACAGGTCGAAGCCAAAGATCTCCTGGTAATATTTCACCCACGGCTCCATGTGCTCCACGTTGGCGACGACGTGGTCGATCATCGCGAAGTTGATGTCGCGATCCTCGATGCCGCCGGGCTGGTTGACGTAACCGGGGGCAAACTCGCCGCTCTTCCGGCGTTCGACGAAGCTGTGGATGGTGTCGCCATAGGCCGCGATCGCCCCGTGGGCGATGTCCGCGTTCTCAAACAAGTTTCGCACCGGCTCCGCTCCGCGCCGCACCGCCTCGGCGACCGCGCTCTTCGCGTCGCGCACCTTGAAGGCGACGTCACGGACGCCGCAGCCGTGGCGCTCGAGGTGCCAGCGCATGAAGTCCGCCTCGGCGCCGCTGCCCGCCGGTTCCGCCACGAGGAAGTTGACCCGCCCTTGCCCGACCACGAAGGCCCGCCGGCCCTTCAAGCCGGTGGCGGTGTCGCCGTAAGCCCGCACGGTCATGCCGTACTTCTGCACGAAGAAGTCGCGCCACTGGTCGGCGGAATCGACGATGAACTCGATGTGGTCGACGCCCTTGACGCCGAGGGGATTGCCGGCGGTCTTCTTGTCCGCGGCCGTTTCGAAATAGGTCGTGCTCATGCGTGGAGGGGTTCGCGCCACTGTACCGGCCGCCCCCGGACGGGTCCATAGGCCAAAGGGAGTAATCGCCGCTTGAGCCCGGCTGGCCGACGGTCCATGGTGGCCGTCATGCCCCCGACCGACCGCGCCGCCCTGCTGGTCCACTACGCCGCGATGATGGAGGAGGTGCCCGTTGGGCTCCTCCTGCTCGACTGGGACCTGCAGCCCGTGTGGTTCAACGCCGAGGCGGCGCGCGCCTGCGCCGTGTGGAACCACGGCGAGCGCCGGGCCGCCGCGCTGCGGGCGCGCAGCGCCTTCAAGCTGCCGGCGCCGCTGGCGGAGGCCTGCTCGGCCCTGCGCGGCAGCTGGCCCGTCGGCGACCACGCCGCGCATCCGCAGGTGGTGAGCGACCATTCGCGCGGACTCCATGCGCGCATCAAGCTCCACGTGCCCGCCGGGGGCCAGGTGCCGGCCTTCCATATCCAGCTCGATTACCGCCGGCCGCGCGGCGACCGCGAGCGACCGCTTTCCCCGGGCGCCGTCGCGCTGCTCGCGCGGCTCACCGAGCGCGAACGCGAGGTCGCCATGCGCGTCCGCGAGGGGTTGCGCACGGCGGAGATCGCCACCGAGCTGCGCCGCAGCCCGCTGACCATCAAAACCCAGCTTGCCGCCGTCTTCGCCAAGCTCGGGGTGCACGGCCGCACGCGCGTGGCAGCGCTGCTCAACCGATGAGCGGAGGATCGTGAAGGCCGTGGAGGCGGGGTGCCCTCACCCCGCGAGGCGCAAGCGCGAATGGCAACCCGCGGGACGAGGGCGTCCCGCCTCCAACAAACAGTGTTCAGCCTGCACGGACTGCGGGCTCCTCCTTGGCCGCCGTCAGGCGTGACAAGCGACCGCGGGCCTGTTTGGCTCCCCCTTCGATGGCTTCGCTGAAATCCACCGGCATCTCCGAAGAAAAGTTCAAGCCGTGGCTGAAACGCGAGCTGGGGCGCGCCGTCCGGCTCGGCGCCATCCTGCTCGTCGCCGGCACCGTGCTGGTGTGGGGCCTCACCGCCGCCTCGCCGCGATTCACGGAGGGCTGGACCAATTTCAATTACCAGCTTTCCGCCGTCGCCCTCGATCAGCATCCGCTGGCCCTGGCGCGCATCTTCGGCGCCCGGCTGCGCGACAGCGAATACGGCTGGACGCCGCTCAGTGCGACGGCGCCCTTCAATGTCAGCGCGGCGCGCGCCGCGCTCCGGCACGATTACCCGGAAGTCTCGGCCGTGGTCGGCGGCGTGCCGCAGGTGCCGCGGGCCGCCGCGCTCAAACGCGCCAACCCCGCCCGCTACACCCAGCGTCTCTCCGACTATCAGCAGCGATACGAGTCCATCGAGGCAGGCCGGTTCAAGAGCCTCTACGACCGCGACGACATGTTCACGCCGCCCAACGCAAACGTGAAGCTCGGTCTCTTTGTCACCAAGATTTTCGGCCTCCCCGACGCCCTCTTCCACACCATCGGCACCATCCTGGGAAGCGGCCCGGCGGGCGTCGTCCTGTTCGGCGCTGTGCTGGCGTTGACCGCGCTGCCGCTCTGGCGCTCACGCCGGCCGGCCCGCACGTGGCTCAAGTTGCTCGCCTGGCCGACGCTCGCCAGCACGCTCATCTGGGCCGCCATCCTGCTCATGGCGGTCTCCTCCGCACTGTTCGGCGGCATGACGGCCAACACGTCCGCGCTCATGCTTTTCGCCTGTCTCCCGCTGCTCTACGTCCTCGCCCAACTCCCGTTGCACCTCGCCGAGACCCTCGTCAAACAGGCGCCCCCGCCGGCGAAATGGGACGGCATCGAGCGCCGCAAGCCCCGCGGCCCGGCGCCGAAACCCGGCGAGACGATCCCGCCCATCGGCGGCGCGTAATCCCTTCGGCGTAATTTGCGCCGTTCGGGTTTCCTTTGGCGATGGTTTCGGGCACATTGCCCGCATGCAGAACACCCACGCTCCGACTGCAACCCCGACCGGCGCCGACGATCGGCCGCCTGCGCGAAAACCCCCCGGAGGAGATCACGCTCCGACTGGAACCCCGACCGGGGCCGACGATCCCCGCTGCGTACCCCACAAGCTCACCGCACCACTGCCGGTCGGCGACGAGTGCCCCTACCCCGCCTACACTGCCGACGACCATGACGTCTGGCGCACGCTCTACGACCGCATGGAAGCGCTGCTGCCGGCGCGCGCCGCCGACGAATTCCTCACCGGCCTGCTCGCCCTCGACCTGGGCAAGGACCGCATTCCCGCGCTCGCCGATGTTTCCCGCAAACTCGCGCGCGCGACGAACTGGCAGGTGGCGCGCACGCCCGGCCTGCTCGACGCGCACGATTTCTTTTCCTACCTCGCGCGCCGGATTTTCCCCTGCACCGACTACATCCGGGCCCGGAGCGAACTCGACTACACGCCCGCGCCGGATTGCTTCCACGACATCTTCGGCCACACGCCGATGATCATGCATCCGCGCTTCGCCAACTTCTACCAGAAGATCGGCCAGGCGGCGCTCGCGTGCCAGGACCCCGCCGTCGAGGAAGGCCTGACCCGCATCTATTGGTTCACCGTCGAGTTCGGCCTCATCAAAAGCGCCGCGGGTCCGCGCATCTACGGCAACGGCATCATCTCCTCCTCCGGCGAAACGCTCCACAGCCTCACCGACGCGGTGAAGAAGGTGCCCTGTCGCCCGGAGACGCTCGCCGCGCAGCCCTACGACATCTGGCATTTCCAGGACACGCTCTTCGTCATCGAGTCGTTCGACCAACTCGAGGCGGAATTCAGCCGCTGGGCCCGCGATCACCGGCTGCTCTGACTTTTGCCAGGAACTACCGCGCCAACGGGCGCTGATGTCACACACACGAACCCAAGGGGAAGGCCGCCGGTGTCGGCGGCCTTCCCTGTTGCGGCGCATCCGCGACCCGCTGAAACTCGCCGGGTGGCCCCGCGTCTCCTGTACCCGATGAAATCGCTCGCGCTGCTCGCGTGCCTGTTGTTGTTCCTGCCGACGGCCGCGGAGGCGGCCAAACCCTTCCTCGTGGATCCCGCCGCCTTGCTGGGCGCAGCGCCCGAGCGAACGATCCGTTCGGCGCTGGCTGCGCCCATCGTGAACATCACCCAGCAGGCGCAGCCCTCGCCCAGTGGCGATCCCCATGACTATATCAGCTACGGCCGCTACTGGTGGCCGGATCCGGCAGAACCCGACGGGCTCCCTTACATTCAGCGGGACGGTCACCCGAACGCGGCGCAGATCGCCCAGGGCGACGAGCGATTGCTCGGCGCCATGCTGAAAAACACCGCGATCCTCGCGGCGGGCTGGACCGTGGAGCACCGTGAGGACTGCGCCCGTCGCGCGGCGGAATGGTTGCGCACCTGGTTCGCCACGCCGGCCACGCGGATCACGCCCTCGTTCGCTTACGCCCAGATCCGTCCCGGCCGGGACCACAATCGCGGCACCGCCAGCGGCCTCATCGACACCCGGGGTTTCGCGGGGTTGGTCGACACGCTGTGCCTGCTCGAGGACGCGCCAGGGATGGATGCCGCGCTCGCCGCCTCGGTGCGGGATTGGGTGGCCGCCTACCTCGATTGGCTCACCACCAGCCCGAACGGCCGCAAGGAGCAGGCGGCCCGCAACAACCACGGCTCCTGGTATCTCGTGCAGGCCGTGGCCCTCGCCCGCTATCTGGGCCACGATGAGCAGGCCCGGATCCTGGCCCGCGAGGACTTTGGCCGCATCGACTGGCAGATCGAGCCGGATGGCCGGCAACCGCTCGAGATCTCGCGCACCGACGGCCTCAGCTACAGCCGCTTCAATCTCGAGGCGCAGCTGAAGCTCGCGCGACTCGCCGCCCCGCTGGGCGTCGACTTGTGGCATTACGAGTCTCCCCGCGGCGGCAGCCTGCGTCGCGCCCTCGACTACCTGAAGCCCTTTGACGTCGCGCCCGGCACCTGGCCGCACAAGCAACTGGCCCCGGTCAAAGCCGGGTTCCTGCAACCGCTGCTCGACGAGGCCGCACGGCTCGATCACCCGGCGCCCCAAGGCTGAGTCGCCAGCTCTTGACCCAGGTCAAGGCGCCCACAGGTTGGTGGAACGATACTGCGGGCATGCTCATGATGGAACCTCCCGCGCCTCGCACCGCACCCATGCCGCCCCAGTCTTTGGGCGTCGGTTTCCTGCCGAAGGAACACGGTTCGTGGTCGCTGGCGCTGGAACCGATTGCGCTCGGCCTGCTCGCCGCGCCGTCGCGTGCCGGCGGGGCCCTGGCCCTGGCCGCGGTCGCCGGGTTCTTCGCGCGTCGTCCGTTGAAACTGGCGCTGGCGGCCGCGCCTTCCGCCCGTCGCGGCGCCGCGCGTGAACTGGTGGTGCTGCTTTCCGCGCTGGCCGTCGCCGGATTTTTCGAGGCGATCGTACTGGGCGGCCTCGCCCCGCTGTGGCCGCTGCTGCTCGTGGCGCCCGGGGCCGCGCTGTTCGTGTATTTCGACGCGCAAAACGACTCGCGCGCGGCCGCCGCCGAAATGGCCGGCACCACGGCCTTCGCGCTCCTCCCGGCGGCGTTCGCCTCGCTCGCGGGCTGGCACCCGGCATTCGCGCTGGCGCTGGCGGCGGCCATGGGCGCCCGCAGCCTGCCGACCGTGCTCACGGTCCGTCATTATCTCCGACGCGCCAAGGGCCAGTCGGTGTCGCCGCTGCTTCCGGTCGCGGCCGGGGTGGTCGCCGTCGCCGGGACGGTCTGGCTCGCCGGCCGCGGGCTGCTCCCGGGCATGGCTCCCGCACTCGCGCTGGTGCTGCTGTTGCGCAGCCTCGCATTCCTTGCTCCTTTCGGCCCGCGCTGGCCGGCGCGCCGCGTCGGGATCATCGAAGCGATCATCGGGCTCGCCTATGTCGTCGCCGTGGGCGCCGCGTGTCATGCGGCCGGATTTCTCGCGGGCCCTTGATGCGGATCAAGGCCGCCGCCCGCGAGTTGCGGTAGGGTGTGGGCTGGCAACAAACCCAGCAAATGCACACTTCTCACCAAATTCTGCGTGGATCGGAGCCGGGCGGATTTCGTATCATGCAACCGTCCGCCATG
This sequence comes from Lacunisphaera sp., assembly GCA_035549095.1. Taxonomy (GTDB): domain Bacteria; phylum Verrucomicrobiota; class Verrucomicrobiia; order Opitutales; family Opitutaceae; genus Lacunisphaera. Next base: position 14,060 of record DASZRV010000073.1, read on the forward strand.
AAAAATCCACGCATCCTCACCGCTCTGGCGGTGGCCGCTTCCGCTTTGGCCGCCGCGTTTCTCACCGTCAGCGTCGCCGACGCCGACGAGGGCAAATCCGACGCCCAGGGGCCCATCGTCATGACCCCCGAACTCGCCGCCCTGCCCGTCGAGCAGGCCATCCTGACCGCACCGCCGCACGTGCCGCCGCCGATCCAGCGCAAGTATCCGGCGCGCGTGATCGTCAACCTCGAGGTCCGCGAACTCGTGGGTCGGCTGGCCGACGGCGTCGAATACACTTTCTGGACCTTCGGTGGCACCGTGCCCGGTTCGTTCATCCGCATCCGCGAAGGCGACGAGGTCGAATTCCACCTCAACAATCACCCCTCGTCGAAGCTGCCGCACAACATCGACCTCCATGCCGTCACCGGCCCCGGCGGCGGCGCGGCTTCCGCCTTCACGGCGCCGGGCCACAGTTCGCAATTCACGTTCCGCGCGCTCAACCCCGGGCTCTTCGTCTACCATTGCGCCACCGCGCCCGTGCCGATGCACATTGGCAACGGCATGTACGGCCTGATCCTCGTCGAGCCGAAGGAGGGCCTGCCGCCCGTCGACAAGGAATACTATGTCATGCAGGGCGAGTTCTACACCACCGGCCGCTACGCCGAGGAGGGCCTGCAGTCCTTCGACATGGCCAAGGCCATCGACGAACGCCCGCCTTACGTCGTGTTCAACGGCGCCGTCGGCTCGCTCGTCGGCGACCAGGCCATCACCGCCAAGGTCGGCGAACACGTCCGCATCTACTTCGGCGTCGGCGGGCCGAACCTCACCTCCTCCTTCCACATCATCGGCGAGATTTTCGACAAGGTTTATCCTGAGGCCGGCCTGAGCCTGCCCAACCACAACGTGCAGACGACGCTCGTCCCGTCGGGCGGCGCCACCGTCGTGGAATTCCAAGTGAATGTTCCGGGCACCTTCATCCTGGTCGACCACTCGCTCACGCGGGCGTTCAACAAGGGCGCGCTGGGCATGCTCAAGGTCGACGGTCCCCAGGACCGCACGATCTATTCGGGCAAGGAAATCGACGCCGTCTACCTCGGCGCGCAGGCCGAGGCCGGCTCCGCGGCCGCCAAGCGCGAGGCCGAGCTGAAGGCGAAGATCGCCGCCGAGATCAAATCGAACCCGGCCATCGCGGGCCTCACGAAGGAAATGCAGGTCGAGAAGGGCAAGCAGGTCTACATGGGCCTCTGCTTCGCCTGCCACCAGCCCGACGGCAAGGGCCTGCCGGGCGCGTTTCCGCCGCTGGCCGGTTCCGACTTCATGCAGGCCGACCGCGACCGCGCGATCCGCATCGTCCTCAAGGGCCTGAGCGGTCCCGTCACCGTCAATGGCACCACCTTCAACAGCGCCATGCCGCCGCAGGAAGCTGTCCTCACCGACCAGCAGATCGCCGACGTGCTCACCTACGTGTTCAACTCGTGGGGCAACAAGGGCGACGCCTTCCACGCCGACAAGGTGAAGGCCATCCGCAACGAGATCCACTGATCGGAAATCGTTCTCTTTCTCGCACTCATTCTCGCCCTCTCATTCTTTGGCAATCCCGGGAGAACGATCAGGAGAAAGAGAACGAGAAAGAGGAAAAACGACGTGATTCGGAAACCAAAGCTCTCGACGCTGCTCCTCGCCCTCGGCCTCCTGGCCGCGGGCGCGCTGGCGGGCGGGCTGGCGGGCTCGGAGCTCCCCGCTTCCGGCTCCAGGCCGGACGCGTCCATGATCGTCGTCCCGGCCGGCGTGTACGTGCCCTTCGCCAAGGCGCCGACCGATGCCGCCGAGGTGCGCGTGCCGGCGTTCCAGCTCGACCGCGACGCCGTCACCAACGCGGAGTTCCTCGCCTTCGTGCGCGCCAACCCGAAGTGGCGGCGCTCGCAGGTGAGCCCGCTCTTCGCGGACAAGACCTACCTTGGCCACTGGGCCGGCGACCTCGAGCCCGGCCCGGCCGCGCCGGCCGACGCGCCCGTGGTCAACGTGTCGTGGTTCGCCGCCCGCGCCTACGCCCGCTGGGCCGGCAAGCGGCTGCCGACCGCGACCGAGTGGGAATATGCCGCCGCCGCGGGCTATGCCGGCCCCGACGGCCGGCATGACGAACAGTTGAACCGCGACATCTACGCCTGGCTGGCGCGTCCCACGCCCGCGGTGCTCCCGGCCGTGGCGACCGGCAAGGCCAACGCCTACGGCGCCCGCGGACTCTTCGGCCTCGTCTGGGAGTGGGTCGAGGACTTCAACACCGCCATGGTCACCGGCGAGTCCCGCGCCGATTCCGGCCTCGAGCGCAACCTCTTCTGCGGCGCGGGCGCCGCCAACGTGAAGGACACCGGCGATTACGCCGCCTTCATGCGCCAGGCGCTCCGGTCCTCGCTCCGCGCCAACAACACCACCGCGTCGCTCGGCTTCCGCTGCGCGCGCGACCTGTCGAAACCCGTCGCCGCCTTACCATGAACATCACCAACGCCAGCATCAATGGTAGGGGCGCTTGCCCTCAAGCGCCCTCGTTCACCCGCCGGGCCGTTGGGGGCAACGGCCCCTACCTTATCGCGGCCCTCTTCGCCTTGGGCATTTCTTCCGCCGCCCTCGGCGCCGAAACCCCGGCCAACCAGGCCGCGGAACCGGCCTGCCCGCACTGCACCGCGGCCGCCGCCAAGAAAGCCGACGCCTGCTGCGCCGCCCCGACCGAAGCCGCGACGGCCACGCCTTTCAGCCGGGAGTCGATCTACCAGCTCGACGGCCGGTTCACCGACGACCAAGGGCGGCCGTTCGCCCTCGGCGAACTGCGCGGCCGGCCGGTCGTGCTCGACATGTTCTTCGCCTCATGCGGCTACGCCTGCCCGCTGACCGTGACCGACATGCTGGCCATCCAGGGCCGGCTGCCGGCCGCGCTGCGCGGCCAGGCCAGGTTCGTGCTCGTCTCGTTCGATCCCGGGCGCGACACGGCCGCCGCCCTGGCGAAATACCGCGAACAGCGCGGCCTCGACGGCCAGTGGGTCCTGTTGCGCGGCGACGACGATTCCGTCCGCGAACTCGCCGCGCTCCTCGGCGTGAAATACAAGCGCGACGCCGACGGCTCCTTCTCCCACTCCAACCTGCTGACCATCCTCAATGCCGCGGGCGAGGTTGTCCACCAGCGCGTCGGCCTGCAAGGCGGGCTCGACGAAGCCGCCGCCGCCCTGGCCAAGGTCACGCTCGCGGCCCCATGAGCGCACCGCGGTTCAAGGTCTTCGACGTCCGGCCGCACCTCGCGCGCAACGAGGAGCCGTTCCCGCTGATCCGCGCGCGCGTCGACGCACTCAAGGCCGGCGAGGGCGTCACGATTGTCGCGCCCTTCATGCCCGCCCCGCTGATCGAGCTGCTCAAGAGCGAGGGCTTCGCCTCGACGGTCGAGCGCCGCCACGACGGCGCCTGGGCGGTGAACTTCTGGCGGGAGGAGACGCCATGAGCGCCGTCCTGCCGCCCGCCACCGCCGGCGTGTGCCCGCTGCTGGCCCCGACGCAGGAAGTCGCCCACGGGATCGTCAGCCAGGCGGTGCTCTCCGCGCCGGGCCTGCGGGTGACGCTGATGCGCTTCGCCGCCGGGCAGGAACTCTCGGAGCACACCAGCACGGCGCGGGCGCTGGTCCAGGTGCTGGCCGGCCGCGGCGATTTCACCTTTCACGGCCGCACGCACCAGCTCAAGGCCGGCGATTTGCTGCACCTGCCCCCGCGCCTGCCCCATGCGGTGCGCGCCGTCGAGGACCTGACGATGCTGTTGACGCAGGCGACCGGGAGCTAGACGCCGGGCCGAAGTGCCGACTGTGACGCAAGGGTGTCGCCCGGCGAACGGCAGTTCCCACTGGATCTTTCCCTGCGCTCAGGATGACGGAATCGGCAGGGAATGCGTGCTTCGTGCCAGCCTGAGCGAAGCAAAGCTGGAGGGTCGGTCTCCTGGCCGACCGCATTGACCCAACCGGCCGGCCGGGAGACCGGCCCTCCATTGCGTGCAGATTCAGCCCGCTTGGAACGCTGGCTCCGCCAGGTTCGCGCGCCGGCCAGCCTCAGATGTTGTCGCCGTTGACCCCCGCCTGGCGGCGGGAACGGAACACGCCCTCGAGCGACCCGATGTCGCGCCGGGCGATCTTGTGCATGACGTGGCGGAGCTGCGCGACCTCGGCGTCGCGTTCCTTGGGATCGAGCTCCCGCTGGCTGGCCTGGGCGAGGATGAGGGCCTCGAGGAGCGCCTGTTCGCCGGCCAGGAAATACGCGCACAGCGGGTTGTCCTGCCCGGCCTGGGCCGCCGGCGCCGGGTGTTTGGGTGGAACCGGCTCCTGCAGGGAGTTGAAGACCTCGTCGAGCGTCTGGTCGAACAGGTAGACCAGCGTATCCGGGTTGGCCAAAGGCGAATTGACCTTCTCGATGCGCAAAAAAGTCTCCCAGCGCGCACGGATCTGGGACCGGCGCTCCTGGAGCGTCTCGACGATGGCCTGTTGCATCACCCTCTAGTATGGCGCGGCGGCGGCGGGACCGCTGCGCATTACTTGGAGAAGCTTGGGCGTATTTTGCGTGCGTTCAGGGGGCGCGGCGGCGCAATGAGGTGCAGCGCCTTGACCCCAAGGCGCCTTCCGAGATTCCGGACAAGTCACAACGCGCTGGGGTCCGCGCGTTCCACCTGCCGGCTGCTCGCCCTCCTACGCCAGCTCGCAGGCGCCGCCGGCGCAGGCCACGACGTCCTTGAGCGCGGTCTCGTCGGTCTTCTCCACGAGCGTCGTGTAATCCACCGGCTGGTACAGCAGGCGGTTCCACCGCGCGGCGTCGTCGGCGTT